>NC_015945.1:2472500-3842422 GCF_000224085.1 Allomuricauda ruestringensis DSM 13258 | reverse complement strand
AAAAAAATGAAATCGGCATTGAAAGTTTTGTTTTTTTTTCGCATGTTACTCTCAAAATAAGCAAGCCTTTAAATATATAATTTTTCAGTTAAAAATGGGTCTAAATTCATATTCTTTTCGGGTTCGATATGCAGAAACCGACCAAATGGGGGTTGTTTACCACGGAAACTATGCACAGTATTTTGAATTGGGTCGGGTAGAGTGGTTGAGAGCCATGGGGATTACCTACAAGAGTATGGAGGATAATGGCATAATGCTACCCGTAATTTCCTTACACATCAACTACAAAAAGTCTGCGCTGTACGATGATTTGTTAACTGTAAAGACGCAACTCAAATCCAAACCAATGGTAAAAATTGAGTTCGATTATACCTTAATCAATGAGTCAGGTGAGTTGTTGGCCACCGCAAATACCGTTTTGGCTTTTATGGATAAAAAAACAGGGAGGCCCATAAAATGTCCGGATTATATTTTGGAAAAACTGGATGATTGAATTTTTTCAGAAGTCGGAAGTCAGAAGTCAGAAGTCAGGTGTTGGGAGTCTTTGTTCTTATGTCTAACAGCGCAGCGGTCTTTTGTCCAACAGCAAAGCGGTCTTGACCCAATCAATCCATCATGATCACATCTACACCATGCATTTCGTCGAAAAGTTGAAATATTTCTTCTGATTCACTTAACCGAACCGAAATAACAAGCTCACAATCCAACTCCATTTTTTGGGAAACAATGTCCAAATCTTTCTGTTTGATGGTTCGCATTACAAGATCCATAATCGGATATTCAAATTGTAACCTTAATTGAGCTTTAATGGTCTTTGTGACGATCTTGGCACTTTCCAAGGCCATCTGTGCAGCAGTTTTGTATGCCTGAATCAAACCGCCGACCCCAAGTTTGGTACCGCCAAAAATTCGGGTGACGGTAACCAGCACATTGGTCACACCAAAAGATTGTATTTGCCCGTAAATGGGCATTCCCGCCGAATTGTTGGGCTCCCCATCATCATTGGCCCGGTATGTTTTTTTTTCGGTTCCCAATTGCCAAGCATAGCAAACATGGTTGGCCGTATGGTGTTTTTTTCGAAGTTCCTCGACAATCAGTTTTACATCATCTTCCGAAGCAATGGGATGTACCGCAGCATAGAATTTACTCTTTCGGTCCTTGTACAAAATCTCGGGTGAAGGTTTGTTGACGGTCTTGTAAACATCTTCTTTTTTATCCATCAGAACAAAGCTACCAATATTATACTCAAAATGGCCAAGGCAACACCGCCCCAGTTTTTTGGGCTTAGCCTTTCCTTAAAGAGTAAGATTCCGAATATAGTAGAGAACATTACAATGGCGACATTATTTAAAGTAAAGATAGCAGCGCTGCTCAAAATGTCTGCACGCAACGCACGAATCAAAAAATAGATGGAGAAATAGTTGGGTACGCCGAGGGCAATTCCCCCCACTATATTTTTTAAGTTGATTTTCAACGGAGTTTTTACCGCTTTCATTCCAATAAAGATAAACCCGGTCAAAGCGGCAGAAGCAAAAATCATAGAAGAGAAAAAAGGAATCTCTTGGTCGGTCAAATGGACTTCCTCAAAATACTGAATACTGGTATCGATAACACCGGAACCTAAAAACACTAATAAAGGAAGTATCAGCGCCTTTCTATTGATTCTGATACTCTTCTCTTTAATTGAGGCCAAGTATACGGCAACCAATGCCAATAGAATTCCAATAATCTGAAGCCAACTCAAATGTTCCCCATAGAGCACAACACCCATAACCACGGGAATGGCCAATGACATTTTGGTAGCTACAGAGGCGACGGAAACACCAGAAACTTGGGCAGTTTTGGCCATTAGGTTGAAGATTACAATAAAAAGTACACCTAGTACTATAGGGCCGATAAACCACGATTTGTTAGTGAGGTCGCTTATGCCAACGGGGCCATCATACAAAAAGAAACCCACCGTACAGGCCACAACATAGTTGGTGATAATGGCATATAGCGTCTGGATTTTAAAAACATCAAACAGTTTAAAGACCACAAAAATCAAGGTGGAGCTCAGAACACTCAAGATAAGGTATACCATTTACAGTTTTGATTTTAGCTCGGTTACGTCCTCTTTGCCCACTTGCAAGTTCCAGACATTAATGCCGAGTACTGCCGCGGAATCGGTATTCTCTTTTACATCATCCACAAAGAAAGTTTCAGGAGCGTTAAGTTTATGTTCTTCCAACACAAATTCAAATATATCAGAATCTGGTTTGCGCATCCCCATTTCGTAGCTCAAGTAGAATACATCGAACGCATTTTTAAACCGATTGAACCGTTCCATGCCCATTTGCTCCTTCACACATTCGATATGTAGGTCGTTGGTGTTGCTTAACAAAATCATTTTGAACTGATTTTCTGCTGCCAATTTCTCAATAAACCTTAATCGATAATCTGGAAAATCCAATAAAATGGAATTCCACGCTTGCATTAAATATTCCCTACTTGCATTGGGAAAATGTTCGGATACTTCGTCTAAAAAATTTGACGAGCTTATAAACCCTTTCTCATACGTTTGAAATAAATTATCCAGATCAGGGGTCAATCCGGTAAAACCATGTTGTACCATTGCCTTGGCCGTTGCCGGTTTGTCCAGATTGATGAGTACATCGCCAAAATCAAGAATAATGTTTTTAATCATTGGAATAAACGGTTAAGGTATCGGTCAATATCTTGTTTTGATGCAGTAAAATTCCTAGTAATTTCGGAGCTGGCAGACCGCTTTTAAAACAAATGGCGCCTTTAAAAACGCGTGCTTCGTCCCACAGGTTTTCATCCATAAAGGTTTGAAGCGTTTTTGCCCCACCTTCAATAATTACGCTGGTGATGTTATGTTGATGAAGCACATCACAAATTTGAGCGGCCAATGGTTTTGAAAAATCTAGCACAGCATAATCCATACCTTTAATATATAACGATTCGTCCCTTACCTCTGTCAAAACAATTGTCTGTACCGATGTATCCAAAATATGAAAACTCGAATCAATCCTTAAATTTTTGTCCAAAACAACGCGAATCGGGTCTTTGCCAGCCCAATTGCGCGTGGTCAGTTTAGGATTGTCCTCCAAAACGGTACGGGTTCCCACCAGAATGGCCTGTTCCTGACTACGCCATTGGTGCACCAACTGCTTGGAATGGGCATTGGTAATCCAAAAAGGCTCAGGACTCTCTTTTCGTAAAGATGCATCGGGTGCCAAAAAACCATCATCGGACTCTGCCCATTTCAAGATAATGTAAGGTCTTTTTTTCTCTTGAAAGGTCAAAAATCGTTTGTGATGTTTACGGCATTCATCCTCAAGAACACCTATGGTGACCTTGCATCCCGCATCTTCCAATTTTTTGATGCCTTTGCCCGCCACTTTATCGTGGGGATCCTGTAACCCGATAAATACTTCTTTGAGTTGGTGCTTGGCTATCAAATCCGCACAAGGAGGTGTTTTTCCATAATGGGAACAAGGCTCCAAGGTAACATATAATAATGATTCCTTCAGCAAACTCTTGTCCTTGACCGAGTTGATGGCATTCACTTCGGCATGGGGACTTCCGTAGGGGTCGGTAAATCCTTCACCGATAATTTTTTTATTGTGAACAATCACACAACCCACCATTGGATTGGGAGCCGTGGTTCCAAGGCCTTTTTTGGCCAGCTCAATGCAACGAAGGATGTATTTTTGATGTATATTCACCCCGCAAAAATAGAACATTAAAAACAGAATATGGGAGATACGGTGATTCGTGAAATAACCCCCGAAGACAACACACAGGTGGCCCAAGTAATCCGGAAAGTTTTCGAGGATATGGGTGTGCCCAAAGTAGGAACCGCTTATGCGGACAAAGCTTTGGACGATATGTATTCCAATTACAATGTGCCAAAGGCAGTTTACTTTGTGGTGGAGCACAAGGGACGAATTATTGGTTGTGCCGGTGTTGCACAATTGGACAACTATGATTGGAATGTTTGCGAGCTTCAAAAAATGTACTTTTTGGAAGAGGCCAGGGGCAAAGGTCTTGGCGCCAAAATGATTGCCGTCTGCTTGGAAAAAGCCAAGGAGTTTGGTTTTGAGCAATGCTATTTGGAGACCATGCCCTATATGGAAGCCGCCCAAAAACTGTACAAAAAGCACGGTTTTGAATATATAGACGCCCCAATGGGGAACACGGGACATTATTCCTGCCCGGTTTGGATGCTTAAAAAGTTGTAATGCTCCTCAAAGAAATCAAAGATATTTTCCATAAGGAACTGGGTGACATCTACCCCAAAGAAGAAGTCGATTCTTTTTTTTACGCTTGTATTGAGCATTACCTAAAACTGGAACGCTTTATTTTGGCCATTCAACCTAATCTTGTTTTGACCAAAGAAGAAGAACAGCCCCTTTTTGAAGCACTCTCAGAATTGAAGTTGGAAACACCCCTTCAATATATTTTGGGAACGGCCCATTTTATGGATATGGAGCTTCAGGTAAACGAAAATGTGCTGATTCCGCGTCCAGAGACCGAAGAGCTTGTACAATGGATTTTGGAGGATAGTCAGGTAAAAAAACAGTTTAAATTGGACGCTGAGCGGAGTCGAAGCGTCATTTCGACTCCGCTCAATGACCGTTCTTTACGAATTCTGGACATCGGAACAGGAAGCGGATGTATTGCCATTGCTTTAGCAAAAAACCTCCCTAGTGCGCAGGTCTATGCATTGGATGTTTCGGAAAAAGCTCTGGAAGTGGCACAAAAAAATGCGGAATCCAACAAAGTTGATGTTATTTTTTTAAAACATGACATCCTTGCCCCTGAATTTGAGCTTGGATTTGGACTTGATTTCGACATCATCGTATCCAACCCCCCCTATGTTAGGGAGTTGGAAAAGGAGAAAATCAAAAAAAATGTAAAGGATTTTGAACCATCCACGGCCCTTTTTGTATCCGACGAAGACCCATTGCTTTTTTACAAAGCCATCATGGACTTTTCGAAAAAGCATCTAAAGGAAAATGGAAGATTGTACTTTGAAATCAACCAATATTTGGGCAAGGAAACCGAAGCACTTTTCAAAGCCCATAATTTTTCGGAAATTGAACTGCGAAAAGACATCTTTGGCAACGATAGAATGCTAAAAGCAATTAAGAAATGAACATCCAAGATAAAATAACCTCCCTACGCAATGAGCTAAGGGAGCATAATTATAAATACTACGTGCTCGATGAGCCCTCCATTTCCGATTATGAGTTTGATATGAAACTCGAAGAGCTTCAGAAATTGGAAGCGGAGCACCCTGAATTTTACGATCCCACTTCGCCCACCATACGAGTGGGGGGAATGGTTACCAAAAACTTTGAGACCGTTCCACATGAACATCGCATGTATTCCTTGGACAATTCGTATTCCAAGGAAGACTTGGAGGATTGGGAGAAACGGGTTCAGCGTATTCTTGGGGATGCAGAAGTGGAATTTACCTGCGAGTTGAAATATGATGGGGCTTCCATCAGTCTAACTTATGAGGACGGAAAATTGGTGAAAGCCGTCACTCGGGGCGATGGTTTTCAAGGTGATGATGTGACCAACAACATCAAAACGATTAAATCGGTTCCTTTGCAACTAAAAGGAGACTATCCGCCAAAATTTGATATTCGTGGGGAAATTATCCTAACCCTCGAGGGCTTCGCAAAAATGAACGCAGAGCGTGTTGAAGCAGGCGAAGACCCTTATATGAACCCTAGAAATACCGCATCCGGAAGTTTAAAACTTCAAGATAGTGCCTTGGTGGCCCAACGCCCGTTGGAGTGTCTTTTGTACAGCATCGCAGGTGATGATCTTGGGGTAAGCTCTCAGTTTGAAGTCTTGGAAAAAGCAAGATCATGGGGGTTTAAAGTGCCGACGGTGGCCAAACTTTGCAAATCCACAACAGAAGTGATGCAGTTTGCGGATTATTGGGAAGTGAACCGTCACAATCTGCCCTACGAAACAGACGGAGTAGTAGTGAAGATAAATAGCATCCAGCACCAAGACGAGCTTGGCTATACGGCCAAATCACCGCGCTGGGCCATGGCCTACAAGTTCAAGGCGGAACAGGCCACCACAACTTTAAACAAAATCACCTATCAAGTTGGGCGTACAGGTGCGATAACCCCTGTGGCCAACTTAGCTCCTGTTTTGTTGGCAGGAACCACGGTAAAACGTGCTTCTTTGCACAATGCGGACCAAATTGCCAAGCTTGATGTTCGCGAAGGGGATTCCGTATTTGTGGAAAAAGGAGGTGAAATCATACCTAAAATTATTAAGGTCGATTTTACCAAACGGGATGCTGGCTCCAAACCTACCGAGTATATTACCCACTGTCCCGAATGTGGCACTGAATTGATCCGTAAAGAAGGCGAGGCCCAGCATTTTTGTCCAAACGATATGGGTTGCCCCCCTCAGATAACCGGGCGCATCCAACACTTTATTTCCCGAAAGGCCATGGATATTGAAGGTTTGGGGGGCGAAACGGTGGAATTGCTCTTTAAAGAAGGGTTAATCGGTAATTATGCAGACCTCTATACCTTGACCAAGGAACAAATTTTGCCATTGGAACGTATGGCTGATAAATCGGCCGAGAACTTGGTGAATGGCGTACAGGCATCCAAGGAAATTCCGTTTGAACGGGTGCTTTTTGCTTTGGGGATTCGATATGTAGGTGAAACGGTTGCCAAAAAACTGGCAAAAGCCTTCAAAAATATTGATGCTTTGATGGTTGCTTCTCAAGAACAATTGATTGCAGTGGATGAAATTGGTGAGCGGATTGCGGAAAGTGTGGTGAACTTTTTCTCGGAGCCCGCTAATGTGGAGATTATTGACCGATTAAAATCCTACGGATTGCAATTCTCATTGTCCGAGGAGCAATTGGAAAACCAAACGGATAAATTCAAGGGGCAGACCTTTGTGGTGTCCGGCGTGTTTGAATCTATCAGCAGAAACGATTTAAAGAAGATGATCGAGGACAACGGAGGCAAAGTGTCTTCGTCCATATCTTCAAAAACAAGTTTTTTGGTGGCTGGGGACAAAATGGGTCCAAGTAAAAAAACAAAGGCGGAAACCTTGGGAGTACCCATAATCTCGGAACAGGAATTTTTGCAAAAACTGGAAGTATGAAACCCAAAACGTTCGAAGAATTTGAATCTACACTAGATCAACACGAACCTCCAAAAGAATGGCCAAGAGCTTTGCAATCCCTTTGGTTTGATGCGAGGGGAGATTGGGAATCTTCCCATGACATTGCCCAAGATATCCATTCGCCAATGGGTAGTTGGATTCACGCCTATTTACACCGAAAAGAAGGTGACAAGTGGAATGCTGGTTATTGGTACGGTAGAGCGGACAAGCCCTTTCCTGAATATAGTTTGGAAGAAGAATTGAAAGTGTTGGTCGAGGCTAACCTTTGATCAATTTACAGTAAGCAGTTTGCAGCACGCAGTAAGCAGTCCGCAGTAATTGAATAACCCCTAACTCTAAACCCCAAACTTCAGAAGTCTTGGTTCTTGTGTCCAAAGCGCAGCGGTCTTGTCTCTCTTTTCTTCGCTCTTGAACTTGGTGCTTGAGCCTGAACTTTTTTGACTCCCCACTGCATACTGCAAACTTCCCCATCAACCCAACCCCTGCATCCATCAATCCAAACGGGGCATTGGTAAGATCGTGCCCAAAACTCTCCCGCGAACATCGCATCTTGTCCCAATACTTATAATCAAAAACAAAAATGTTATGAAACACATTGAAAGGAAATTAGGTGTGGCACTGATGGCCACGGTCATGCTCTGGAGCTGTGGCAAAGACGATGGCCCTATACCGCCAGCACCGAACCCAACGCCAGAACCTGAGCCCGTTGAGGAGACCAACTCGCCTCCCGTAATCGAGGCACAGGAGTTCACCGCAGGGGAAAGCATTACGGATGCCGATATCATCGGCACGGTGACCGCCACCGATGCAGACGGGGACGGGCTCTCCTTTGAGCTGACCGAGAATGACAATGACCTCTTTTTGCTGACCACAACAGGGGAGCTCACCCTCGCCGAGGGCAAGACACTGGACTACGAGACCGCCACGGAGCACACTATTACCATAAGCGTAACCGATGGAGAGGAGACCGCCGAGGCCACAATAACAATAACCGTGGAGGATGTAAATGAGAGCATGGCCGAGGACCCAACCTCCTTTATCACCATTTGGAAGACCGAGACCGATGGCGAGGAGATTATTATCGGCATTAACGGTGACTACTCCTACAACTACGCTATAGACTGGGGCGATGGCACGGAGGAAGAGCTTACCGATGCAGATGGAAAACCGACCCATGTTTACGACACATCGGGCACCTATACCGTGGCCATACAGGGGGAGTTTCCTGCTATTAAAATGGGTAGTTTGGGAGAAGAAAGTTCTTCGAAGCTTTTAAGCTTGGAACAATGGGGCAACATTCAGTGGAAGAGTTTTTGGGGTGCTTTTGCCGATTGTGAAAACATGGTCTATAATGCCACGGATGTCCCCGATCTTTCCAACGTGACTGATATGAGCGGTATGTTCGATGGTGCCGCCTCCTTTAACGGGGATTTAAGTGCTTGGGGGGCAAAACTGAGCAACGTGACCAATATGAGTAGTGTTTTTGATGGGGCCACTTCTTTTAATGGGGACATTAGTACTTGGGACGTAAGCAATGTAACGGAGATGGATTTTATGTTTCGAAATGCCGAATCCTTTAATGGGGATATCGGCGGATGGAACGTGGGCAATGTTGCCAATATGAACGAAATGTTCAGAGGCGCCGTTTCCTTTGATGGAGATCTTAGTACTTGGGATGTAAGCAATGTTACTGATATGAACAGTATGTTCGCTGGAACCACTTCCTTTAACAAGGATTTAAATGCTTGGGGCACAAAGTTAGGCAATGTGAAGGATATGGGTTTTATGTTCTATAACGCTCCTTCTTTTAATAGTGACCTTAACGGTTGGGATGTAAGCAATGTCACTAACATGAGTAGTATGTTTAGCGGAGCCACTTCCTTTAGTGGGAACATTAGTGATTGGAATACAACAAGTGTAACAAATATGAGGTATATGTTTTATGAAGCCGAATCCTTTAACGGAGATCTTAGCAATTGGGACGTGAGCAATGTGACCAATATGCAAGGTATGTTCCAATTCGCGGATGTTTTTAATGGGGATATCAGTACTTGGGATGTAAGCAATGTGGTGAAAATGACCGCTATGTTCTCTGGAGCCTCGTCATTTAATAGAAATTTGGGTAATTGGAATATCAACAATGTGGATGGTCTGGAAGTCATGTTAAATAATTCAGGAATGACGCCTTCCGCATATAGTGCCACATTGTTGGGTTGGGCAAATAATTTGGCTAATATGCCCACTGATATAGAGTTGGGTGCTTCGGGTATGGCCATTCTATGTACCCCTGATATTATTGCTGCAAGAAATTCATTGATCATAAACAAAGGGTGGACCATTGTTGGGGATACTCCTTGTCCATGATAAAGTGAGCAAAATTATATTTAAAACATGCCACTGAGGCCTTCGGGTTTCTCGGTGGTTTAGTTTTTTGGTTTTTTCAGTCACTTGGTTACTCTGTTATTGCGTTACTAGGTTACCTGAGTTTGATGTTTGCACTTGACACTTGGTACCTGTTATTCTGAAAGAGCAGATCGATTGAAGAATTTCCCAGACATTAAGGAGGTGGAGATTTTTCGCTTTCGCTCAAAATGACACTGTTGACCGCCCACTGCGTTATTCGGTTATTTGCTGCTAGATGTTGGAAGCCCGATGCCCGAAGTTCAAAAGCATGCCTGTTCGTGCAAATTTGAGAAATTAGTGTCAAAGCGCAATAACCAAATAACTTCGTAACTCTGAACTCTGAACTCTGAACTTGAGTCTTGGGTCTTGGCTATTGTTTCTCTTCCCTTAGTGCTTGAACTTGACGCTTGAGTTTGTCATTCCTGCGAAGGCAGGAATCCATCCTCATAGAGATCCAAAACAGTAAAGTTGGTGAGATTCTTCGCTTCGTTCAGAATGACACAGGTTGTGAGACCCTGAAACCTGTCTTTGCCGGTAGGCGGTCGCTCGAAAAGATATTTACCTGAGTTAGATTGTTAATGAAAAGTAAATCAGAGTTTTAATCCCAAAGTGTCAGGTCGAGCGCAGTCGAGACCTATTTAACAGTTCGAAAATTTAAAAGACTTCTCGACTTAAGTTTATCTTGAGCGCAGTCGAAAGGCTCGAAGTGACATAATCTTCGACATCATAAACCGCTGATTTTCAATATATTTAATTTCATAACAATAATCGAACTCAGGTTATTTGATATTTTTGTTTCTTACAAACATCAAACAGTAATACTTACCCCATTAGCAGAAGCATTTTTGTCCGTATCGAAATAAAAATCGATTCGACCCAGATTAATGCCGAAGCACCCCACTTGATTCACTAATACGGAATTTCCATTTTGGTTGGTGCGCACATCGGGTTTGTCCAAAAAGGTATGTGTATGTCCGCCAATAATCAAATCGGTATGGTAGGTTTGTTGTGCCAATCGGGTATCACACGGTCTTTCGGGATTTTTGTAATCGTAGCCCAAGTGCGAAAGGCAGACTATCAAATCGCATTGTTCTTCCTCTTTCAATTGCTTCTCTGTATCTAGGGCAATTTCGTATGGGTTCAAGTATTTGGTTTCTTTATATAGTTTTTTGGTTACTAAACCATCCAACTCAATACCAAGACCATATACTCCGATTTTTACACCATCAACCATGTAGATTTTATAAGGTTTTACATAACCATCCATCACGGTATTGGAAAAGTCGTAGTTAGCGGAAATCATTTCAAAAGTGGCATGGGGCATCTGTGCCAACAGTCCATTTATGCCATTGTCAAAATCGTGGTTCCCAATAGTGGATGCGTCATACTTGAGCTTGCTCATCAATTTAAACTCCAATTCACCTCCATAAAAATTGAAATAGGGCGTTCCTTGAAAAATATCACCCGCATCAAAAAGAAGGGTGTTCGGGTTTTCGTTTCGAATCTGTTCCACCAAAGTGGCCCTGCGCGCAATTCCTCCCAAGTTCGGAAATTTAGAGTGTGAAGAAGGGAAGGTGTCAATATGGCTGTGCACATCGTTAGTGTGCAGTATTGTGATTTGTTTTTTGCCCAAATTGGAACAAGAGCTTAAGCTTAGTCCCCCCAAACCAATAAGGGTGGAGGCTGCGGTTGTATTTGTTATAAAATCTCTTCTCTTCATTGCTAGTTCAATGTTTTTATGCGATCGTCCGCAACTGCCTTAAGCGTATCTACTTTTTTTAAATAATCGATTATGGCATTTCGTAAAAGGTAATCGGTTTTGGTTGTTGAAATAATTTCATCAAAAAAACCAACACTTGGACCACCATTTACCAAATAATCGGAAGTGGCCACGTAGTAATTTCGGTTTTCATCAAAAGGCTGTCCTTGTATATTTACGGATTCAAGTGAGCGGTTTTTATCAGTAACAATCTGTATGCCCGATACTGGATGTCTTCGGGAGGACTTTGCCACAAAGTTGATAAGCTCTCTTGTTGCGGAACCACTTAGTTCAACCACTTCAATATAATTTTCAAAAGGCATCACCTCATAAGCATTACGGGCACTGACGTTACCTTCGGAAATTACGGAACGTACCCCGCCGGCATTCAGCACCACAAAATCCAACTTTTCCCCCGATCTAGAGTTGAAAATGGGAGTAGCCTGCTCAAAAACAATGTCGGCCATTAGGTTGCCCATGGAAGAGGTACGTTCCCCATCGTCCAGCAAAAGAGGAGCAGGGGCATAGGCCAAGGTACTGTCCAGTACTTCGTTGATCCTTTTTTTGTAGGGTTCCACAAAACTGGCTATGGAATCGGTTTGGGCAATGGTAGAGTTGATGGGAATTTGCTTGCCTTTGATTTCGGTAAGTTTCCCCGTATCATTTTTACAGGAAATCAAAAAACAAAAAGTTACAAATGCAACAAATTGTTTGAATTTTAGATTGTTCACGTGCGTATCTTTGTTAAGTCGTCTTGGTAGATTATTTACCTTTGTAAAAATCATCAAAAATATGTTTTTGAAAGGACTCCAAGACAAATTTAAGGTTAAATCCGGGCTTAAATATTTACAGGGGGAAATGGAAAAGCCCTCAAAGTCTGTGACCAGGGAGAAGGGAATAACCAGCGTTGGCTGTATAGTGGATGTTGACAATTTCCAGAAAGCGGAGGCCTTTTATGAGCTTATTGATGAGTTCGGGTTAAGGCCCAACGCTATAAAAATTATTGGCTATAAGCGGGAGTACGACAAAAATTCACCTTATGCCATCCAAATGTTCTCCGATAAGGACCTTGGATGGAAAGGCCAAATAGAGAACGGCTATGTTCTTGAGTTTTTGGGCAGGGAATACGATATGTTGGTCAATTATTACGAAGAGGACAATTTAATGATGAAGTTGTTATCCGTGAGAACCCCCGCTCGTCTCAAGGTTGGGTTAGGTGCCCAGGACTCCAAGGTCAACGATTTAATCTTAAACATACCCTTGAATGATTTTAAATTGTTCAAGAGTGAGTTGAAAAAGTATTTAAAGGTCTTAAACGAAATTTGAACAAATGGAACAGTTGATCGGAACAGGAGTCGCATTGGTAACTCCGTTCAGAGAAGATTTATCGGTAGATGTAGATGCATTGGAAAGGATAGTTGAACACAATATTCAAGGAGGTGTGGATTATTTGGTGGTATTGGGAACAACGGCCGAATCTGCAACCCTTTCCCAAGCAGAAAAACAATTGGTGGTCGATATTGTAGTGCGTGCCAATGCTGGCAGGCTTCCATTGGTGCTTGGTGTGGGAGGCAACAATACAATGGCTGTTGCCAACGAATTAAAAACATTGGATTTATCCGAGATTGATGCCATTCTCTCCGTATCGCCATATTACAACAAACCTACGCAAGAAGGCATATACCAACATTTTAAAGTAATTGCCGAAGCATCGCCCATACCAATTGTACTATACAATGTACCTTCTAGGACGGGAAGCAATATGCTGCCCGAAACTACCTTAAGGCTGGCCCGTGATTTTTCCAATATCGTGGGAATCAAAGAAGCATGTGGGGATATGGTGCAGATAGGTGAGATTGTCAAAAACAAACCAAAAGGGTTTTTAATTATTTCTGGCGACGACCCCACGGCATTGCCAACTGTTTTGGCAGGTGGGGCCGGAGTTATTTCGGTTTTGGGCCAGGGATTACCAACGCTTTTTTCGGATATGATCAAACTGGGTTTGGAAGGCAACTCAAAGGATGCTTATGAAATCCACCATAAACTATCAGCTTTAATGTCCCTTATTTTTGAGGAAGGTAATCCAGCAGGCATCAAAAGTATCTTTGAAAACAAAGGTATTTCACGAGCAGTTGTTAGGCTACCATTGGTTGAGGCAACCCCTGCATTGAAAGAAAAAATAAGCGTGTCGCTAAAGTCACTGGATAGGGCTCGTGTTTAAAATTCGTTAAATGTTGCCCAAATTCTTGGGGATTGGCTATTGTACCCTTTACATTTGAGTGGTAAAAATTCTTTTTTTATATCCATTCAATATCACTAATTTTGCAAAATGTTTTTGAATATGAGGTCAATACTCCTTTTTTGTTGTGCAATGGCACTTCTTGTATCCTGTAGCGAGTACCAAAAGGTACTGAAGGAAACTGATGTGAAGGCTAAATACGATATGGCCGAGAA
The DNA here is from genome assembly GCF_000224085.1 of Allomuricauda ruestringensis DSM 13258. Taxonomy (NCBI): domain Bacteria; kingdom Pseudomonadati; phylum Bacteroidota; class Flavobacteriia; order Flavobacteriales; family Flavobacteriaceae; genus Flagellimonas; species Flagellimonas ruestringensis. The sequence goes on along the minus strand of NC_015945.1, from coordinate 3,828,624 downwards.
ATTGTACAACGAGGGTGATTATAAAAGGGCAGTTCGTTTGTTTGAGCAAATTGCGCCCAAATACGTTGGTAAACCCCAAGGAGAGCGGGTAATGTTCTTTTTTGCCGACAGTTATTTCAAGAAAGGTGATTATTATTTGTCAGGTTATCAGTTCGAACGTTTTATAAAATCTTATCCACGAAGTGATAAAATCCAAGAAGCGAGCTTTTTGGGAGCAAAAAGTTACTACATGCTGTCTCCAAAATATTCTTTGGACCAGACGGAAACGGATAAAGCCTTGTTGAAGCTCCAAACCTTTATCAACAATTATTCCGAATCGGAATATTTTGAGGAAGCCAATGCCATGGCCAAGGAGCTGACCACCAAGAAAGAGAAGAAACAGATAGAAATAGCGAAACAATTCAACAAATTAGGAAAATTTAACCTGCCTGTTTTGATTTCTGCTATAACGGCATTCGATAATTTTATAACTGATAATCCAGGTTCGGTATACAGGGAAGAAGCCCTTTATTACCGAATTGAAGCAGCTACAGAGCTGGCTTTGAACAGTACAATGGACAAGAAGAAAGAGCGATTGGAAGATGCTCTTGACTCATATAATAATTTAATGCGCTATTTTCCAGAGTCGAAATTCAAAAAAGAAGCTGATGAACTTGCTGAAACGATTCAACAGGAATTGAGTGTATATACAACTTCCTTATCCAAATAAAAATTAGTTTTTAAACCACTGCACATGCAAGATTTGAAAAACACCAAGGCCCCGGTTTCCACAGTAACACTCAACAGAAACGAGTTTGACGAAAAAACCGAAAATATATATGAAGCTATTTCCATAGCTTCAAAAAGAGCTATCCAAATCAATTCTGAAATAAAAAAGGAGTTGTTGGAAAAGCTTGAAGAGTTCGCCACATACAGCGACAGCTTGGAAGAAGTGTTCGAGAACAAAGAACAAATCGAGGTTTCCAAGTTTTACGAAAAGTTGCCAAAACCACACGCTTTGGCAGTGCAAGAGTGGTTGGAGGATAAAATTTACTACAGGAATACAGAGAAAGACGCCTAAGAAATGCTTAGCGGTAAAAATATCCTTTTAGGAATTTCCGGGGGAATTGCCGCCTACAAGACCACATTTCTTGTTCGTTTACTGATTAAAGCTGGTGCCCAGGTCAAAATTGTAATGACCCAGAGTGCCAGCTCTTTTGTTTCGCCCCTTACATTGTCCACACTTTCCAAGAATCCAGTTTTGATGGATTTTGTGAACGAAGAAGATGGAAGTCTCTCTTGGAACAACCATGTGCAGCTCGGTCTTTGGGCAGATATTATGCTGATTGCCCCCGCTACGGCCAACACCCTATCTAAAATGGCCAACGGAACTTGCGACAATTTGCTTTTGGCCACTTATCTATCCGCAAAATGTCCGGTTTACTTTGCTCCGGCCATGGATTTGGATATGTACAAACATCCATCCACCAAGAACTCTCTGGATAAACTTGAATCTTTTGGCAATACGATGATTCCAGCAGAATCTGGCGAACTGGCCAGCGGCTTGCATGGAGAAGGGCGTATGGCAGAGCCTGGGAACATTGTAGCGTTCATTCAGGAAGATTTGGGCAAAGGACTCCCGCTTTCAGGAAAAAAAGTACTGATTACGGCAGGGCCAACCCATGAGGCCATTGACCCCGTTCGTTTCTTGGGAAATCGTTCCACTGGAACCATGGGGTTTGAGCTGGCCAAAAAAGCAGGCGATTTGGGAGCAAAGGTTGTTTTGGTTTCAGGTCCAACGCACTTGAATATCAACCACAATTCCATTCAACTGATACGGGTAACCTCTGCACAAGAAATGTACGAAGTATGTCATAATCATTATGCAGACATGGATATTGCCATTTGTGCTGCTGCCGTAGCTGATTATCGACCTAAATCCATCGCAACGGAAAAAGTAAAGAAAAAAGCGGGCGAAATGTTCATTGAGTTGGAACGTACTCCGGATATTCTCATGTCGCTCGGCGAAAACAAAAAAAATCAATTTTTGGTAGGTTTTGCCTTGGAGACCCAGAACGAACTGGAAAATGCCAAAGGCAAGCTCAAAAGAAAGCATTTGGATGGCATTGTACTTAACTCATTAAAAGATGATGGTGCCGGATTTGGAGGCAGCACGAATAAAATCACCTTTATAGATAAGAATTCGGAGATAAAAACGTTTGATTTGAAGACGAAGCCCGAAGTGGCTTCCGATATTTGGGAAGAAATCATCTCCAGAATCCATGCGTAAAATACTGTTTTCCGTTTTTCTATTGCTTGTTACCCTTGCTCTTCCGGCACAGGAACTGAATTGTGAGGTAACCGTGAACTCTGATCAAGTGGGCCAGACCAACCAGCAGATTTTTAGGACTTTGGAGCGTTCCCTCAATGATTTTGTGAACAAAAGCAAATGGACGAACAGGGTATATCGCGATAATGAACGGGTAAATGCTCGGATGTTCATTACCGTTACCCAATACGAATCGGACCGTTTTGAGGCCAATATCCAAATTCAGTCAACAAGACCCGTGTTCAATACCACTTACGAAAGCCCCGTGTTTAATTACAAGGACAATTCCTTTAATTTTCAGTATCAGGAATTTCAACCTTTGGTGTATAATCCAAACAATTTCGATTCCAATCTAGTAGGTGTTATTTCGTACTACGTCTATATTATTTTAGGGTTGGATGCCGACACCTTTTCCCTGGAAGGCGGGAATGACTTCTACCGTCAGGCCCAAAATATTGTAACACAGGCACAAAGTTCCAGTTATAGCGGATGGAGTCAGGACACTGGTGATCGCAGCCGTTTTGAATTGGTGGATAACCTATTGAGCAATTCCTTTAGGGAATATCGAATCGCCATGTACAATTACCACAGAAAAGGACTCGATATCTTGGCGGACAACAACAGTACGGGCAAACAAATTATAGCAGGAAGCCTACGTTTATTTGAAACACTCATTAGCCGTAGACCCAATGCCTTTTTGATTCAGACTTTTTTTGATGCAAAATCAGAGGAAATCCAAAACATCTTCTCCGATGGTCCCAAAGTGGACATTGTAAAACTCAAGGAAACCCTCAATAAAGTGGCTCCATTTTATTCCAGCACATGGAATGAAATAAATTACTAGTGCAGTTCTATAAAGAGGTTTATCTTTACGGGTAAAATCTTCAATATTGCTAGTAAATCTATCCATCCAAAATTATGCACTGATTGATGATGTAAGTGTTTCGTTTTCTAACGGATTCACCACAATAACTGGGGAAACCGGGGCAGGAAAATCGATACTCTTGGGAGGCCTTTCCATGGTATTGGGAAAGCGTGCCGATTTATCATCACTAAAAAATACGGCACAAAAATGCGTGATAGAAGCAGAGTTCGATGTGTCCAAATACCAACTCCAGTCTTTTTTTGAGGATAATGATTTGGATTATGATGACAAAACCATTCTTCGTCGGGAAATACTGCCCAGCGGAAAATCCAGGGCGTTTGTGAACGATTCTCCCGTTACTTTGGATGTGATGCGGGCACTGGGCGACCAATTGGTGGATGTGCATTCCCAGCACCAGACCATGCGCCTTACCGAAAATGATTTCCAGATGAAGGTGTTGGATGCTTTGGCAGATAACTCGGAAAATCTTTTGGGGTACACACAGGAACTTGAAAAGTTGAGAACGGCTTCCAAGGAGCTTCAAAAGTTGGAGGATTTTCAGACTGAAGCAGATAAAGAACACGATTACAACAGTTTTTTGCTTGAAGAATTAAAGGCTGCAAAGCTCAAAGAAGGCATGCAGGAAGAGTTAGAGGCCGAATATGAGCAATTGAGCAATGTGGAGCAGATTATGGAGCAATTGTCCGCGGGACATCAATTATTGAATGATGAACAATTGGGCATTGTAGGCAGGCTTACCGATTTAAAACGGGCATTTCAAGGTTTAACGGATTTTGGGGCTGACTATAAATCGTTGAGCGATAGGATTCAATCTGTATTGATTGAAACCGACGATATCGCTTCTGAACTGGAACAATTAAAAGATAAGGTGGAAGCCAATCCAGAGCGATTGGAGGTGGTTAATGGGCAATTACAACAATTGTACGACCTTCAGAAAAAACACCATACCGATTCGGTATCAGAATTGATTGCTATTCGGGAGGAATTAGCTCAAAAAGTGGATGTCGTGGCCAATATTGAGTCCAAAATCAAAGAAAAAAGAGAAGAGGTTTCAGCTATCGCCAAAAAAGTGGATGCATGGGCGCAAAAAATAAGCGACGGTAGAAAATCCGTCATCCCAAAGTTGAACGAAAGGCTTCAGGCAAACTTGGCATCTTTGGGTATGCCATCAGCTACGTTTAATATTGAGGTGAGCCCATCCAAATCGTTCAAAACCAACGGAAAGGATGATTTGGTATTCTTATTTTCCGCGAACAAGGGTTCCAATTATGGCGAACTGAAAAAAGTAGCATCAGGCGGGGAACTTTCCCGTATTATGTTGACTATAAAATCCATTTTAGCGGAGTATGAAAACCTGCCCACCATGATGTTCGATGAAATTGACACTGGAGTTTCGGGAGAAATATCGAACCGAATGGGGGAGATTATGCAGCAAATGAGCAGTACCATGCAGGTGTTTTCCATTACCCACTTGCCGCAGGTCGCATCAAAAGGAAACTACCAATTCAAGGTCTATAAAGAAGAAGGTGCGGAAGGAACAAGCACACACATCAAACAATTAAGCACTGATGAGCGTGTGCGAGAACTGGCAGAAATGTTGGGTGGTAAGTCCTTATCCGAATCCGCTTTGGCCCATGCTAAGGAGCTGTTGCAGTAGAACTATATTCCATGTTAATTTCTCCATTAAAATTAAGGACCGTCACCCTGAATTTATTTCAGGGTCTCATTAAATAAGCCATTGAATGGATGAGATGCTGAAACAAGTTCAGCATGACTGGAATCTATATATTTGTGTAGGGTTAACATTCAAATAGTTTAAATATCTTTGTCGCACAATCAACAATTGCAAAAAATTATGGCATACAATCTTTTAAAAGGTAAAAAAGGAATCATTTTTGGAGCTCTGGATGCAAACTCCATTGCTTGGAAAACCGCAGAACGTGTTCATGAAGAGGGAGGTACATTTGTACTTACCAATGCGCCCATCGCTATGCGTATGGGGCAAATAAATGAACTTGCGGGAAAAACCATTTCAGAAATTATTCCCGCAGATGCCACTAACGAAGAAGACCTGAAAAACTTGGTGGAGAAGTCCATGGAGATTTTGGGTGGAAAATTGGATTTTGTGCTTCATTCCATAGGAATGTCCGTAAACGTTAGAAAGGGAAGGCACTATACAGACGAGAACTACAGCTTTACCGAGAAAGGTTGGGATGTATCCGCACTATCTTTCCACAAAGTAATGCAATCACTTTACAAGGCGGAGGCTATGAACCAATGGGGGAGTATAGTTGCCCTAACCTATATGGCGGCGCAAAGAACCTTCCCCGATTACAACGATATGGCCGATAATAAGGCGTATTTGGAGTCTGTGGCGAGAAGTTTTGGTTACTTTTTTGGAAAGGAACATAAAGTAAGAGTGAACACCATTTCCCAATCTCCGACTCCAACCACTGCAGGGCAAGGCGTAAAAGGATTTGATGGATTTATCAATTATGCGGAAAAAATGTCGCCATTGGGCAACGCCACAGCAGATGATTGCGCCAACTACACTGTTTCACTTTTCTCCGATTTGACCAAAAAGGTGACTATGCAAAACCTCTTTCACGATGGAGGGTTCTCCAATACAGGGGTAAGCCAAGAGGTTATTGATGAATTTTCGGAGTAAACCACTTTGCATTAAAAAATAGTGTCAAATCGAGCGCAGTCGAGATTTCTTTTGTTAATTATAACTTTTAAAGGTTCTCGACTGCGCTCGAACTGACAAACTTCTTTCTAGAGTTCCTATTTAAAAAATGAACATGCTTTTCTCCATAATAGTTCCGGTTTACAATAGGCCAGAAGAAGTTCGTGAGCTTTTGGAGAGTCTTCAGCAACAAGATTTCCAAAAAGATTTTGAAGTGGTTATTGTGGAAGATGGCTCTACGGAACGTTCGGAGGACGTCGTGGAAAAGTTTCGGGACAAACTCACCATTTCCTACTATTTCAAAGAAAACTCAGGTCCTGGGGATTCCAGAAACTTTGGGATGCAAAAGGCCAAGGGGAATTATTTCATCATTTTGGATTCGGATTGTATCCTCCCAAAACAGTATTTGACCGAAGTGGACAAGGAACTTGCAAGGGAGTTTGTTCATTGCTTTGGAGGACCAGATGCAGCCGATGCTTCGTTCACCACTGTACAAAAGGCCATAAACTATGTAATGACCTCTTTTTTAACTACTGGAGGCATACGGGGAGGGGAAAAGACTGTGGGAAAGTTTCAACCTCGTAGTTTTAACATGGGCATTTCCAAAGATGCTTTTGAAAAAGCGGGAGGTTTTGGCAGAATTCATCCAGGCGAAGACCCAGACCTTACCTTCCGGGTTTGGAAAGCAGGGTTTGAAACCAGATTGTTTCCAAAAGCTTTTGTGTACCATAAAAGACGCATAGACTGGAACAAGTTCTATATTCAGGTGAATAAATTTGGTATGGTTCGGCCCATTCTAAATAAATGGCATCCTGGAACGGCCAAGCCCACCTACTGGTTTCCAACTTTGTTTATGCTGGGAATGTGCGTTGCCATAATCTTGGCTATAATAGGACTTTGGTTGCCCTTGATGTTGTACGTGTTCTATTTTTCAATTTTATTCTTGGATGCCTTAATACGGAACAAAGACATAAAGGTGGCCATTTTAACCATTTATGCTGCCTTGGTCCAATTTACGGGATATGGAATTGGTTTTTTCAAGTCCACAATGTTGCTTAACTTTAGTAATAAGGAAGCAGAGGAACTGTTTCCCAAACTATTTTTCAAGAAAAAATAAAAGTGTTAAAAAAGCTATTGAACGGCCTCAATCAAAAGAAAGCGAAAGTATTTTCGTTGTTCCTGTTGTGCTCCTTTTTTGCTTGGTTTATCAGCAACCTTTCTGAAACGTATGAGTCAAGGGCCTATTTTACACTAAATTATCGAAATCTTCCCGACTCGTTGTTGTTGGGGAAGAATTCAAATGATCAAATTGAGGCCAAACTCCGAACCAGTGGCTTTCAATTTTTATACTATAAAATTTTTAAGCGCCGTATTGATATTGATGTCTCTGAAGTAGAATTCCAAAATGGTGATTTTGTGTTGAGCAAAGAGGTGTTGATCAAACAAATGGATCAGCAATTATCACAGAACATATCACTTTTGGATTTGGACAGGAACCAATTGGAAGTAGATCTCTACCAAGTGGATTCCAAGAAGATACCCATACAGGCGAGGGTGGATTTACAGCTTCAGCAAAACTATATTCTTGATGGGGAAATTAAGGTTTCACCAGATTCGGTTGAGGTGAAAGGACCAAAAAATGAAATTGATACCATCAAATCAATAAAAACATCATCCATACAACTAACCAATGTCAATGCCGATTTTTCCAACGAAGTTACCCTGATTTTCCCAAAAGGACTGGACAACAGTATTTTTTCGGTAGGTAGGGCAAAGGTTTTTGGCAAGGTCTCAAAGTTTTCAGAAAAGATTTTTGAGGTACCTGTGCAAGTGCTGAATATTCCCGAAGGGTACCAAGTAAGGACCTTTCCCAATTCAGTAACGGTATTGTGCAAGGCGACTATTGAGCGTTTAAAGGAAATTTCGGTCTCCGACTTTGAAATTGTTGCAGATTATGGGCAATTAAATGGAGCTGAAAGTAGTACTTTGTTCTTGGAGATTACACAAAGCCCACAAAAAGTATACGATATAAGGCTTGAAGAAAACACTGTAAATTTTGTTTTGGAACAGCAATGATGATAGTTGGACTCACAGGAGGGATAGGAAGTGGAAAAAGTACCGTGGCCACAATGTTCATGGAACTTGGCATTCCTGTGTATGATTCTGACATGGAGGCCAAAAAGTTGATGGCTACATCAACAAAAGTTAAAGCAGCCATCATGGATTTGTTGGGTAAAGAGGCTTATAGCGATGATGGCCTGAACAGGTCGTATATAGCGGACAAGGTGTTTAAAGAGCCTGAGTTGCTCGAAAAACTCAATGGGATTGTACATCCGGCCGTTCGAAAACATTTTTTGGAGTGGGCCAACCGTCAAAAATCGCCCTATGTAATACAAGAAACTGCATTGATTTTTGAAAATGATGCCCAGGACAAATATGATTGTACTATCTTAGTAACAGCACCTGTAGAAACTCGGATTAAAAGAGTAATGGACAGGGATAAAGTTGAAAAGCAAGCTGTTGTTGATCGGATAAACAACCAATTGAAAGATGAACAAAAGCTCGACTTAACCAATTTTTCAATAGAAAACCTTGAATTGGACAAAACCCAAAAAAAGGTTAAAGAACTACACCTCAAACTTTTAGCTTTAGCATCTAAATTTTAACATTTATGTTAAGTTTTGGTTAAACGCTAAAATTACTAAATGTTAAATTTTTAATTTTACATCGATGAACAAGAAGCTATTCGTTCTTCTGGTTGTCCTTATGAGCTTATCCCTTTTAGGGATAATTTTCGTGCAAGTTTATTGGATACGTACATCCATAAACGATAAAGAGGAACAATTCTCAAGAACAATCACGGACATATTGGACAAGGTAGCGAGTAGGGTGGAGAAGCGCGAGATGAAGGATTACTCAGACCTTATAGCTTCTATGATTGATAGTATTGGTGAGCCGAAAAGTGCCCAGTTCAAAAATTTTATGTTTGTGGAAAGGGACCTCAATTCCGACGAAATCCTTTTTTACTCCCATGGAATTCTTGAAGAAGATTACAAAATAAACTCAGCGTTCTTTGATAATACGTTAGTTGGTAACGACACCACTACGCTTAAAAACATTACAAGCCGAAGAACCAAACAAATTTTCAAGGAAGAGTCTGGTTTGGATGGTAGAATTTCTCATTTGACCCCCATTGAGAAAATAACGAAAATCGGGAACCTCAGCAGCATAGAGAAGGCCCAGTATGAAGACGTTTTCATGGAATATGCTAAAATTCAACCTATTCATAAACGAGTTTCCAATCAAGAATTGGAACTGCTCCTTAGTCAAGAACTCAGCAATAGAAACATAGATATAGACTATGAATATGGAGTGTACAGTCAAGGTTACCCCACCAAAGTGCGATCTAGGAAATTTAAATTTTCCGATTCCAAAATGTACAAGGCACCCATTTTTAAGGATAGTGAAGGAATGTCCAACTTTTCACTATTGCTAACATTCCCCAGTATGAAGCGCTACATATTTGGTTCGGTCATGGGAATGGCATTACTGTCACTGGTTTTTACATTGGTGATTATGCTGGCATACTCTAGCGCTATTTACCAATTGATCAAGCAGAAGCGCATCTCTGAGATCAAATCCGATTTCATCAATAATATGACTCACGAGTTCAAAACGCCCATTGCAACCATAAATTTGGCGGTAGAGGCAATTCGAAACCCAAAATCCATTGAGGACAAGGAAAAAGTGTTACGTTATTTGGGCATGATTCGAGATGAGAACAAACGTATGCATGCACAGGTGGAAAATGTACTAAGAATATCCAAATTGGAAAAAAACCAGTTGGACATTAGTAAAGACAGGGTCAATATGCATGATATCATTACTGACGCCATCGCCCACATTGAACTGATTGTACAGGATAGGGGAGGATATGCAAACGCCCACCTTGATGCCGAACGTTCGGAAGTATTGGCGAATGATATGCACATGACCAATGTGATGGTAAACATTCTGGACAATGCGGTAAAGTATTCACCAGAAACGCCTAAAATTGATGTATATACCGAAGTGGTGAAAAACAGCATCATTATAAAAGTGCAGGATCAAGGAGCAGGTATGAGCAAGGCGGTGCTCAAAAAAGTATTTGAAAAATTTTACCGGGAACATACCGGCGACATACACAACGTTAAAGGCCATGGATTAGGATTGGCCTACGTAAAACGAATTATAGATGATCATCAAGGTGAAGTTTATGCAGAAAGTGAAAAAGGAAAAGGAAGCACCTTCTTCATTAAACTACCTTTAATTTAAAAGCAAACTATGGAAACAGAGAAAAAGAAGATACTATTGGTAGAGGACGATCCAAATTTTGGAATTGTCCTGAAAGATTATTTGAACATGAACGATTTTGATGTCGTTCTGGCCAAAAACGGAATGGAAGGTTTTGAGAAGTTCAAAAAAGACAACTACGATGTATGTATTTTGGACGTAATGATGCCTTACAAGGATGGATTTACCTTAGCAAAGGAAATCCGTGAGAAGAACGAAAACGTTCCGATTATCTTTCTTACTGCCAAGACCATGAAAGAGGATGTTCTAAAAGGTTACAAAGCGGGAGCAGACGATTACCTGAACAAACCTTTCGATTCTGAGGTTTTACTAATGAAGCTGAAGGCTATCCTTCAAAGAAAAGCTTCAAGTTCTTTGGCCGATAGCAAGCAATTTGAATTCGAAATTGGAAATTTCCATTTGAACTCCAAACTTCGTTTTTTAAAATATAAGGATGAAGAGCCCATCAAACTATCTCCAAAAGAGAACGAACTGTTACGTTTGTTGGCACTTCACGAAAACGATTTGATGCCAAGAGAGTTGGCGTTGACCAAAATCTGGAGAGATGACAACTATTTCACTTCCAGAAGTATGGACGTGTACATCGCCAAATTGAGAAAATATCTCAAAAAAGATGACTTGGTGGAAATCCTTAACATTCACGGAGAAGGTTTTAGGCTTGTTGTAAAAGCTGAAAACGAGCAGTAAACAAGTTTCACCCCAATATAAAGCCGCCTTCTGGCGGCTTTTTTTATATCAAAATTTAAAGCTTTTTCATAATCTCCTCAACAATCTTTTCTGGTGGGTGCTCAATGGAAACGGTAATTGCTTTGGATGGGGGTTCCAGCGTATCAAATTGTGATTGTAAAAGTTGAGCACTCATAAAATGCCCTTTTCTTTTGTTCAATCTAGATTGTATTAATTTAAAAGACCCGTTTAAATAAACAAAGACCATGCTATCCCCCATTCCTGCCCGTAAAATGCTTCTGTAGTTCTTTTTTAGGGCAGAACAAGCGATTATAGCACCCTTGTCCCGATGTTTTATGGCCAATTTATTGAGCTGTATCAACCATTCTTTACGGTCATCGTCATTTAGAGGATTCCCAGAGCTCATTTTTTTTATGTTCGCTACGGGATGAAAGTCATCACCATCGTAAAATGGCCGGGAGAGTTTTTGCGAAAGCAGTTTTCCGATTTCTGTTTTTCCGGAGCCGCTTACTCCCATAACTACTATCACAGTTTTACCGTTAGGCATAGAGGTTGTTTTTTAGTTGGTCTGTAACCATTTGCAGTACTTGACCGGGCTCGCCGTTATAAGGTACCCACAAAATAGCTTCATTTTTCCGCAACCATGTAAGTTGCCGCTTTGCAAATCGTCTTGTGTTTTTTTTAATTTCTGAAACAGCAAAGTCTAAACTGCAATGCCCATCAATATATTCAAAAAGTTCTTTGTAACCAACTGTTTGCAAGGCGTTCAGTTTTCTGTGAGGATATAGTTTTTCAGCTTCCTCCAGCAATCCGACCTTCATCATAAGGTCCACCCTGGCATTTATCCGCTCATAAACAACTTCTCTTGGTGCTTCAATACCAATATAAAGCGTTTTGAAGCCCCTTCCGGTTTTGGGTTGGCCCAAGAACAATGAGTAAGGTTTGTTGGCGGCTATGGACACCTCCAAAGCTCGAATCAGCCTATGAGGGTTGTCCTGATCAACAGTTTTGTAATAGTCGGGGTCTCTTTGCTTCAATTCTTTTTGAAGACTTTCCAATCCTTGCTCCTCTAGTTTTTGATTCAACAATTCCCTTATTTTTGGGTTAACCTCCGGAAATTCATCCAATCCGGATACAACCGCATCAACATACAGGCCACTACCGCCTACCATTACGGCAATATCTTTTTTTTGAAATAAACCATCCAACAGCTTAATGGCTTCTTTCTCAAAATCACCAACGGAATAGGGTTCAAAAATACTTTTGTGCTGTATAAAATGGTGGGGTGCCTCGTTCAATTCCTCTTTGGACGGAACAGCCGTCCCTATTTCCATTTCCTTAAAAAACTGCCTGGAGTCGGCAGAGATTATTTCAGTATCAAAATGCTTCGCCAATTGGATTCCAAGCGAGGTTTTCCCGATGGCGGTAGGTCCTACCACAGCTAATAAAACTTTTGTGCTCATAGCGGATGTCCACAATTAAAGCAATGCGTAGCATCGTCTCGGTGCCCTTCTATACTACAACTGGGGCAGGCTTGGGTGTTTACATGCACTAAAACACTTTTGTCATCTACCTCTTTGTTTTTTTTGTTGCGGGTAAATTCCGCAGTAACGATTCCGGTAGGTACGGCAATGATTCCGTAACCCAAAATCATGATTACCGTGGCGAGAAGTTGGCCCAAATTAGTCTGTGGTGCAATATCTCCATACCCAACGGTGGTGAGCGTAACTATAGTCCAATAAATACTCCTTGGAATACTGGTGAAACCTGCCTTGTCTCCTTCAACAAGATACATTAATGTACCCATGATCACGGATAAAATCAAAACCACATAGATGAAGACTGCAATTTTGGCCCGACTGGCCTTTAAAGCTGACTGCAATTGGGAAGCTTCGCCCATAAATTTAACGAGTTTCAGTATCCTGAAAATCCGTAGTAAGCGGAACGCCCTTACTGCCAACAACACTTGCGAACCTGCTAATATATAGGAGAGGTAAAGCGGTATTGTTGATAAGAAATCAATGATGCCATAAAAACTGAAAACGTACTTTAATGGTTTTTTGATGCTTATCAAGCGGGCGATGTATTCTAGAGTGAAGAAAATTGTAATCACCCATTCAAGGGTCAACAGGGTTTTATGGTAGCGTTGGTCAAATTCATCAACACTCTCCAACATCACCAAAATAACACTGATGATGATCAGGATAAAAAGAACAATGTCAAAAAGCTTACCCGATGGAGTGTCCGCTTCATAAATAACTTCATGAAGTTTGTTTTTCCATTTAGATTGTGGCTTGTGTTCTTTCAATGATCAGGGGGTTAGTGGTATGGTTTTAAGTCGGTTGTTTTTTCTCAGATAGGTTTCTACGATAAATGTAGTGTTTTCATCACTCCGCATTGGGGTCATAATAGACTCCAAGATATGAATATTATTGATTTGATGGTTGAGTTCCACATAACCAAATCCTTGAAGTTTACCATTTTTGATCAATATAAAACTGCGCTCCCCGGTTTCCCTGCCGCGGTCTATCAACGCCATATTTTTATTTCGGATGCTGTACCTATCAAAAGCGGAAAGTACTTTTTCGTTACAGGCTAATGCGTTGGCACCTACAGGTTCTTGATGATAACTTGACACATCTGTTCCCAAAGAGGAAGGGCAAAGCTCAAATTCGTCTGATATTTTGTTTAAAAAGCTCTTTGCCGCCTGAGTTCCGTTAAATGCCATTTTTTTAGGCTCGAGCAACTTGTTTTTTTCTACCCCCAAAACAATATGTTCGGTTCCGTTTTGACTAAAATCTATGGTGTGGGTAAAAAGTTTTTTATTGGAAACGTGGTTGTATCTTGGTTTGTTCTTTTTTTGCTCCAAATAAGCCTTCAAAATGGCTATAAGCTCACTTCCCGTGGTTTCGTATGTTACTTTTTTTGTTTCTTTTTGAAGTTTCCGTGCCAGTTTGCCCACATTGGTAAAGTGCTGGTTCACTCTTTTTTTGATGTTCTTGGTTTTTCCCAAAAAGATGATTTCCCCATCTTTGTCGTGCATATAGTACACGCCGGTTTCAGACGGTAAGCTGAAAACCATATCCAATTGATTTGGCGAAAGTTCTCCATGCGTTTCCTCGCGAATAACTTCGGTGATGATTCTTTTGTCCGAATCTTTGTTCAACAACAACTTGAAGAGTTTCAGGGTAGCAAGTGCATCGCCATTGGCACGATGTCTGTCACTCATGGGAATGCCGAGCGAACGGGCTAATTTCCCCAAACTATGCGATTCTGCTTCCGGTATCAGTTGTTTGGATAGGTCGACCGTACAAAGCGTTTTTCGTTGATAATCGTAGCCAAGTCTTCTGAACTCGGTTCGGAGGATCCGGTAATCAAACTGGGCATTGTGCGCCACCAAAATAGTTCCTTCCGTTATTTCTACAATACGTTTGGCTACTTCGTGAAACTTGGGTGCGGAACGTAGCATTTTGTTGTTGATACCTGTCAACTTTGCTACAAAAGGTTGTATTTCCCTTTCAGGATTGACCAAACAGATGAATTTGTCAACTATCTGGTACCCATCAAACCTGTGGATGGCAATCTCGGTAATGCCTTCCTCATTGTATTTTCCTCCCGTGCTTTCAATGTCGAGTATGGCGTACATGGAAAATTAATGGTTTATGAATAATTTCTTGCCCCAAATATACTGCTTCCAATTCGTACCATAGTGCTACCTTCCTCAATTGCAATTGCATAATCACCGCTCATGCCCATGGAAAGGATGGAGATACCCATCTGTTTATCTTCAAGTGTATCAAACATGGATTTGAGCTGGGCAAACTCTCTTTTCACTTGACCCATATCGTCCGTAAAGGTGGCCATGCCCATTAAGCCAACTATTTTGATGTTTGCCATCGCTTTGAACGCATCGGAATCGATAAGTTCGTACAATTCCTTTTCGTCCAGACCAAATTTGGTATCCTCCTCGGCAATATGAATTTGAAGTAAACAAGGAATTACTCGGTCGTGCTTTTTAGCCTGTTTGTTGATTTCCTTCAACAACCTTGGGCTGTCCACCCCATGAATCAAGGAAACAAACTCGGCCATGTATTTGACCTTATTGCGCTGTACGTGGCCAATCATGTGCCATTCAATGTCCTTGGGCAAATCTTCCCATTTTTGGACCATCTCCTGCACTTTGTTTTCCCCGAACACCCGTTGTCCTGCCTCGTAGGCTTCCAAAATATCCTCGTTGGGTTTGGTTTTGGAAACGGCAACCAAGGTGACTCCTTCGGGAAGTTCGGATTTTATTTTGTCAATATTATCTTTTACGGACATAGTTTAATTAATGTCATTCCGCACTTGATACGGAATCTTTTTTGGTTAATGGATTCCTGCTTTTTTATCCCTTCCATAAACGGGGTGCAGGAATGATAATAAAATTACTCGTAGTGAGTGTATTTTGATAATATTATGGTCAAAAACCGTCAGTTCGAGTGATTTTGAGGAACGAAAAATCATATCGAGAACTTTTTTAGATAAAAATTCTTTTTCTCGATACAAATTTCACTCATGCTGTCGTGAAATCCACTCGAAATGACGAATTTTTTATCAAAATGTACTGTGTTTTAAAATTTATAATTCATAAATAGCTAGCCCGCTACGGAGCTTAGGCTCAATATACGTGCTTTTTGGGGGCATTACCAAACCTGCATCGGCTATTGCCTTAATTTCTTCAATAGTGGTGGGAACTAGGCTAAAACCGACGGCATAGTTGCCAGAATCCACTAAATCTTTCATCTGAATAAGGTTGTTTTTGCCATACCCGT
This sequence comes from Allomuricauda ruestringensis DSM 13258, assembly GCF_000224085.1. Lineage (NCBI taxonomy): Bacteria > Pseudomonadati > Bacteroidota > Flavobacteriia > Flavobacteriales > Flavobacteriaceae > Flagellimonas > Flagellimonas ruestringensis. Next base: position 3,812,893 of record NC_015945.1, on the reverse strand, counting down.
AGCAAATCCGTTTGTCATTTCTTAAATCTGTGATGCCCAAAATAGGTTCCAGAATGGTTTTGTAAAGGATTTGAGTATCCAATTTGCTTAACGCATCGGTAAACTCATGATTGGTTTTTCGAAAATGAAGGGTGTAGAACTCACCTTCCAAACACATACTGAATTCATGCTTTTTGGATGGTTTGGACAGTCCGTCCTCTCTTTTTTCTATTCTGAAATGTTCATCCAGTCGAATTAAGAATTCTTTTTTAGAAAATCCGTTTAAATCTTTTACCATACGGTTGAACTCAAAGACCCTCATTTGTGATTCGGGAATAAGGTAGGCCATAAAATAGTTGTAGGCTTCCTCACCGGTATGGTCGTTGTTTTCAGACTTTTTTAGATCAGCCAATAAGCTCGATGATGCACTACGGTGATGTCCATCGGCAATATAGAGCGCATTGAGGTCGCCAAAGGCCTTTTCCAGTTTTTCAATCCCTTCGAGATACGAAATCTTCCAAAGTTTATGGTTCACTCTATCTGTTGTGGTAAAATCGTATTCTGGCTGCCGTTCAATTTTACGTTGAAAGATTTCATCAACCAGCGCATTGTCCTCATAGGTCATTAAAACGGGCTCTGCGTTGAACCCTACGGTATGCAAATAGTCCGCAAAAAGCTCTTCTCGATCCTGAATGGTATCTTCGTGCTTTTTAATGACGTTATTTCGGTAATCATCCACGCTGCAGGCACAAAAGAACCCCAAGCTCTTAAAATCATCTTTTTCAATTTGATATAGATAAAAGCTAGGTTCATCGTCTTTTTGAAAGATGTTTTCCTCCAAAAACTCCAAATACCGATTGTGAACAAGGCCAAAACGTTCCTTTCCTTTGATGGTTTTTTCAAACTTGAACCCAGGGTTGATGATGTGTAAAAATGAGAAAGGGTTGTACTGTAATACCGCTTTCAATTCCTCTTTGGAATACTCTTCGTAGGAGCGTGATGCTACAAAAAATGCTTTGTCCTTTGTAGGGCGAATGGCCTTAAAAGGCTTTACAATGGCCATAAATTCGTTATATAGTTAAAGGGGCACCTGCCCTGCGATTTATTATTGCTACTTTAATTTTAAAAATATTTAGTGTTTTTTTCTCATTTCGAACGCAGTGAGAAATCTCATTACAAAACAAATTTAAGGTTATGAGATTCCTCGTCGCTTCGCTCTGTCGGAATGACAACCAAGTTCTTTGAATCTTATTTGAATTGAACGGAAATATTTTCAGCTTTTCTGGATTCGGAATAATCATAAAAACCTTCACCTGATTTTACGCCCAATTTGCCGGCCATCACCATATTAACGAGTAGGGGGCAAGGGGCGTATTTTGGGTTTTTGAACCCATCATACATTACGTTCAAAATGGAAAGGCATACATCCAATCCAATAAAATCGGCCAATTGAAGTGGCCCCATGGGATGCGCCATACCCAACTTCATTACGGTATCAATTTCTTCAACACCAGCAACCCCATTATACAGGGTTTCAATGGATTCATTGATCATCGGCATTAAAATACGATTGGCCACAAATCCCGGGTAATCGTTTACCTCTGTTGGAGTTTTGCCCAATTTTTTGGAAAGTTCCATAATGGTTTCCGTTACTTCGTCCGATGTGCTATATCCACGTATGATCTCGACCAATTTCATAATTGGAACAGGATTCATAAAGTGCATTCCAATTACTTTCTCTGGACGTTTTGTTGCAGCACCAATCTTAGTTATTGAAATAGAAGATGTGTTGGTGGCCAAAATGGTTTCTGCTTTGCAGATTGCATCCAAATCTTCAAAAATCTTCAGTTTAATATCCAAGTTCTCCGTGGCAGCTTCAACAACTAAATCCGTATCGGAAACACCATCTTTTAAATCGGTGTATGTGGTAATGTTGGCTAGGGTTGCCTCTTTTTTGGCCTCGTCGATTACCTCTTTGGCAATCATACGGTCCAAATTTTTCGTAATGGTCGCCAAGCCTTTATTTAAAGATGCCTGTGCAATGTCCACCAGATTTACTTTGTAACCATTTTGTGCGAAAACATGGGCAATACCGTTGCCCATGGTCCCCGCGCCGATCACTGCTATTTTTTTCATAGTTTGTTGTTTAAAAAAATGTCGTCAATTCGAGCGCAGTCGAGAATGACGACACCTATTAATCTTTAAAAGACTCAATTATCTGAAGGGCCACTCGGAGAGCGTTGGTTCCTTGTTCCAAACTCACGATTGGGGTAGTATCGTTGTTGATGGCGTCGGCAAAAGTTTCCAATTCGTCCAAAATGGCATTGTTGACATCTATTTCAGGGTTTTCAAAATAGATTTGTTTCTTTTCTCCTTCGGCATTTTGAAGAATCATATCAAAATCTCCAGGGTTTTCGGGTGCATCCTTCATTTTTACCACTTCCACCTTTTTCTCTAAAAAGTCAACAGAAATGTAAGCGTCCCGTTGAAAAAAGCGTGACTTACGCATATTTTTCAACGAAATACGGCTGGAAGTAAGGTTGGCGACACAACCATTTTTAAACTGGATGCGTGCATTGGCGATATCGGGCGATTGACTGATTACGGAAACGCCACTTGCGTTTATTTTCTCCACTTCCGAAGGCACCACGCTCAAAATCGCATCAATATCGTGGATCATCAGGTCCAATACTACGGGGACATCCGTGCCTCTGGGGTTAAATTCCGCCAAACGATGCGTTTCGATGAACATGGGGTTCTCGATTTTGTCTTTCACGGCCAAAAATGCGGGATTAAAGCGCTCCACGTGGCCTACTTGGCCTTTTACACCGTGTTTTTTAGAGAGCTCTAGCAGTTCTTCAGCTTCTTCAAGCGTGTTGGTAATAGGCTTTTCTATGAAAATGTGCCTGCCTTTTTCGATGGATTTTTTGGCACAATCAAAATGGGATAAGGTTGGCGTTACAATATCAACAACATCTACAGTGTCAATCAAATTGTTGATATTTTCGTAGTGGGAATAACCAAATTCAGCAGCTACTTTTTTAGCATTTATCTCGTCTGGATCATAAAATCCAACGAGTTCGTATTTGTCCGATTGGTTTAAGAGCCTTAGGTGTATTTTTCCTAAATGTCCTGCTCCCAGGACACCAACTTTTAGCATATTACCTGTTTTTGTCAAAAATACGGATATGATGGCAGTTTCCACAAAATTTTGAACGGAACTACGTTGATATTTGGGGGAACTTTATAAATTCGTGCCACCAGACTACAGACGATGAAGGATACGCACAAGCACAAGGGAATGCGGAATAACTTGGCCGAGATTGTTGCTGCCAAGGGAGTTACGGACAAAAAAGTATTGGAAGCCATAAAAACTATTCCGAGGCATTTGTTTTTGGACAGTGGTTTTGAGGACCACGCTTATCAGGATAAAGCGTTTCCCATTGGTGCGGACCAAACCATATCCCAACCATACACCGTTGCTTTCCAAAGTGAATTGTTGGAGGTGAAACCCAATGCCAAAATATTGGAGATTGGTACGGGAAGCGGATATCAAACAGCTGTTCTGTTACATTTAAGGGCGAAGGTGTACACCATTGAGCGTCAATTGGAATTGTTTAAGACAACCCGATTGTTTTTCAATAAAATGCATTATCGTCCCAAGAAAATGATTTTTGGCGATGGCTACAAAGGATTGCCTGAAGAAGCTCCTTTTGATGGGATCATTGTGACAGCGGGCGCTCCCGAGGTACCTAGACCACTATTGTCCCAATTGAAAGTAGGGGGTAGGTTGGTAATTCCTGTTGGAGTGGATGAACAGATTATGACCTTGTTCGAGAGAAAGTCAGAAAAAGAGTTTGAGAAAAAGGAATTTGGGTCTTTCCGATTTGTTCCTTTGCTGGAAGACAAGAATTGATAGCTAACTGTTTAATTGACCATGTATGTGCAGTAAGCAGTACGCAGTTGGCAGTTGCAGTAACTTAGTGATCGAACAATCTTGTCATTTTCGAACCAACCGACGGGAGCGTGAGAAATCTCGCCACCCTGAACTGGTTTCAGGGTCTCACTCTTATGGGATTCCGAAACGAGTTCGGAATGACGATTGGTTATAATTGACACGGATTTCACTAATGACCACGAATAGATTGTGCTCTTGAACTTTTTCTTCGTGCTTCCGATTTCTGACATCGAGCATCAAATAGGAAGTAGTATGAAGAAGGCGATAACTCAATAACAAAATAACGTAGTGGGCAGTAACCTGAAACTTGAAACATGGAACGGCAGGCAGGCAAACATTAAAGGCAGGAATTACTGCTGACTGCGCACTGTATACTGACTTCAGACTTCCAATACCCCAACAATTTTAGTTGTTGAAACTCTTTTTGATTCGGTCCAAGTTTCGCTTGCTGTCCCGACTTTTAATGGTTTCGCGTTTGTCGTATAGTTTTTTACCCTTGGCTAGGCCAATGTTCATTTTGGCTAGACCTCTATCATTTATAAAAACTTTGAGCGGAACAATGGTGAGGCCCGTGGCGGCCACCTCCTTTTGAAGCTTTTTTAGTTCACGCTTGTTGAGCAGCAGTTTACGTACAGCCTTTGGGGCATGGTTGTAATGTCCTCCGTGACTGTATTCATCAATCTGCATGTTGACAACAAAAAGTTCGCCTTTGTCATTGAATTCACAAAAGCTTTGTGAAATGGAAGCTTTGCCCAATCGGAGTGATTTTATTTCGGTACCACCCAAAACAATACCTGCCGTATAGGTGTCCAATATTTCGTAATCAAATCGGGCCCTTCTATTTTTTATATTGATATTTTTCTGCATCGTGGACAAAAATATAAACTCTTTGCCAAGAAAATTGTAATGTTATGGTAGATTTTACGAATAAGTACCAAAACCAACTCATGAAAAAAATTTTAATCCCCCTAATGCTTGTTTTAGCCATTGGATGCAAACAAGAACCAAAGAAAGCCTTGACGGCCCAAGCAATTATTGACAATTCCATTGCCGATAGTGGAGGAAAGTTGTTCGACGATCACAAAGTAACTTTTGATTTCCGGGACAAGACCTATGTTTCAGAAAGTATTGATGGTCAACGTGTTTTTAAAAGAATATCCGATTTGGACTCCACAACCATTATAGATATCAAGCGCGGTGATGACTTTGAGCGTTATATGAACGATTCTTTGGTCATGGTCCACGATACCATGGCGGTGAAATACGCCAACTCCATAAATTCCGTACACTATTTTGTGCGATTGCCCTATGGGTTAAATGATGCTGCCGTTAACAAAGAGCTTTTGGGCAAAGAAACTATTGAAGACAAGGAATATTACAAAGTAAAAGTCACTTTTGACCAACAGGGCGGGGGCGATGACTTTGAAGATACTTACTTGTATTGGTTTGATTTGAAGACTTTTAAACCCACTTACTTAGCTTATGACTTTCATGCGGATGGGGGAGGGCAACGTTTCAGGAAAGCCTATAATGAGCGTTACGTAAAAGGTATCCGTTTTGTGGATTATGAAAACTACAAACCTAAAAATGATTCCTCAGGAATTTTGGAAATCGGTCAGCAATACAACGAGGGCGGGTTGGAACTATTATCAAAAATAGAACTCAAAAACATTTCTGTCGAGAAAAACTAGTCCATTTTTAGACGGATATCAGTGGGCACTCCATCAATAATCCGAACAATAAAGAGGCTGCTGTTATCCGTATCGTCCATCTGGTCGTATTTTTCTAAGCTTATTATTTTGTTTACGAGCATGGGGGTTGTGTTGCTATGGCCTACCACTAGCACATTTTTACCCTCGTTTGCAAGTTTAAACTCTTCAATATCCAAAGCGTTTGGATCATAATATTTTATGTCGATGTCTTTTTTTATAGATGTTGGGGCAGCTGTCATTTGAGTGCGCTCATAATTCGTGGAATAAACCATATCCAAAGGAATGGGGTCGAACACCTCTGCCCATCGAATTGCCCTGTCCAATCCATTTTGGTTAAGTTCCGGGTCTGGATTTTCTGGGTCGGTTCTGTCTTTTTCGGCATGGCGAATAAAATAGAAGGTGGAAATAACGGGGTCTTCCCCAATTTTCGTATCTTTTTTGCAGCCAATACATCCAACGAGTATAATTGCAAGGGCGATTAGAGGTTTGATGGTTCGCATAGTTCTATTCAAAGTTCCCGTGTATTTTTGTTAATCAGTTTTAAAAGTAACGTTTAATTTCCATTTTCTCGTATGCCAAGGTTTCTGGTTTGTTTGTTTACAATGGTAATTTGCACCCTAAGTTGGGGGCAGGAATCTGCGTTGCCATCAGATTTTAGGCAACATTCTTTGACGCAATTCAATGCCAGTTTGTTCAATCCAACTTATGCGCTGGATTGGAACAACCCCAATTCCCTTTCCGTTTGGACCCGTTGGCAATGGCAAAGTATAGATGGTGACCCAACATCCATTTTTGCCAATTACACGCATCAATTAAATACAGCTTCGGTTGCCTCGGTCGGCTTTTTGCAACACAATACAGGGTTATTTCTCTACACGGGAGGTAATTTGAATTTTGCCCAGACTTTTGAATTGGATGAGGGGGTGAGCTTAATGGCAGGACTCAATACATTTGCTTTTCAACAGACCGTTGCGGATGAACAATTTGTTCAAGGAGATGAGGTAGACCCCGTAGCTTTGGAAGATTTGGAAGGTTTTAAAGTTCGATTTTCACCTGGATTACGTTTGTCGGTCAACCAATTTAGTGTAGGATTGGCTTTTGAGAATGCCATTGGTTTTAACGTTTCTGGAAATAATAGAGAAAGTATAGAGAGCTTTCAAAGCGTTACTGGAACCCTTAGTAATGATTTTCCCTTAATGTTGTCCCAAAGCCTCGGTAGCAGCTACGTTCGTCCTGTGCTTTACCTTAAATCAGTTCCCAACGGTGATACCCAATTTGGGTTGAACGGATTGTTCTCGACGTCAAAGTTTTGGGTTCAAGGCGGATATAATAGTTTTTATGGACCTTCTGGTGGATTGGGCATTACAATTTCCAATGCATTTTCAGTTGGTGGACTTATGGAATTTGGCACGGATAGCGCATTGAGTGAAGAAGATGCCACTATCGAAATTATTGCTTCCTATCACTTTGGGAAAACAAAATCAAAAGAAAAAGTACTGCCCGAGCTAAATCGAAGGGAAGAAGAAATCGAACAACAGCGCAGGGAGCAAGAACAAAGAGAACTCGAAGCAAGAAGACAATTGCAACGTGAAAGGGATTCTTTGGCCGAAGTACAGCGAATTAACGAACAACTGGAATTACAACGCGTAAAAGACAGTATCGCTAGCCTACAGAACCAAAAAGTAGCCGTGCTACCCAACGAAAGATATGAAGAGGTAGAAAGCGAGGACGGTCTAGAGCCCGGTTTCTATTTGATTGCCAATGTGTACGGAACTAAAAAGTACTTCAATAATTTTATGAAGACCCTCAGAGAAAAAGGACTGGAACCAAAGTCTTTTTACAGGAGCTTCAATAAATACAATTACGTGTATTTGGAGCGCTACAACACCATGGAAGAGGCAAGAAAGGCCCGGGATAGTAAGTTTTTTGGAAAATACGAGGATAAAACTTGGATATTCCGTGTGAAGGGAAATTGATTTTAAGGTATCGTGTCATTTCGAACATAGTGAGAAATCTCTTCCCAGATTCAAGGATAGGAGATTCCTCGTCGCTTCGCTCTGTCGGAATGACAACTATACTCAAAAAAGAATTACATCCTTTATTTAATTAAACTTTAAGTTTATTTCAAAATAGAGTCTCCATAAAAGTCAGTGAACGATTTTCTCCATTTTTGAGGCAATTGTTGTTTTTTTGATTCTTCTCTATCAAAAGCAACTAACAACGTTTTGGATATGGCTACAATTCGCTCATGCTTTTTGCTATGGATTTTCCCCTCGCAAAGAACCCTATCTTCCAGCAATTCTATTACGTCTAAAGTAATAACAACCTGATCGGGAAAGGTAACCGGAAAAATATATTTACAGTCTTGCCAAGCCAGGATTGGGATAACTTTCCCAAACTCTAACTTACCTTCCTGCATTTTTCGAAACATCTGTATGCGTGCGGATTCTATCCACCGTAGATATACCGTATTGTTTACGTGTTGTGCAGCATCCATGTCACTCCATTGTACAGGAAGTTCAAGTGTCGCATAGCTATTGGAATTATTATCTATCATTTAATATTCTTTAGCTTGTTTACATCATTCTCTAAAAAAACTATGGATTAAAAATCTAAGTTAGCTTTTTTCTTCAGCTCCTGCTTCACCAAATACTCCAAGTAGGTGATGGTGTTGACCAAATATTTTCGGTCCTGAGTAATAGTGCTCATCGCTACCGCTCCTTGAATCATAGTGAACAGTTGTTTGGCAAATTGTAAGGGAGGCACAGGCAAACGGATTTCTTCTTTATTGGCTCCATTTTCCAAAACAAGGGCAATTTTACCTTCAATTTCTTTGACGGTTTCCTTTACGGCTGCCGATAGAAGTTTATTGTTGGCTTGCGCATCTACCCCAACATTTAATATGGGGCATCCACCCAAGGGAAGTGTAAACATATCGTATTGTTTGTAAAAACTCAATAAGCAAAACAATTTATCAAATGCTTTTACACCGATTTCCAGCTTGTTATCAATGGTTTCAAGCAATACGTTTCGATTGTGCTCAAATGCCGAAAGGGCCAAGGCTTCTTTATTTTCAAAATTCCCGTAAATCGCACCTTTGGTAAGGCCTGTGGCCTCGGTAAGGTCGCTCATACTTGTACCAATATAGCCGTGCTTGTTAAAAATGGGGGCCACGGTCTCAATAATGTAAGCGGTGGTTTTTTCTGCTTTCTTGGTCATCTTGTGGGTTACTGTTGGTCGAATCTAAGATATAAAAAATCAAATACTGTTTGGTATTTAACTGGGTAAAAGCCCCTATTTTAACATGTTCCTTGCTCTCTGGAGTGAAATTTTAGGCTTGGGAAAGGTATTTTTCCCACTTGTTCATAAGGCGTCTGATTCAATTCAACAATTAGGACCAAACTTTTCTTAAAAAATTGATGAAATTTTGATTCATGATTTTCTCAATATCCGAATTACTATAGCCTCTTTTTCTCAAAAGATTTGGAATTTTTTGAAGGTCTGCGATAGTTTCCAAATCCCATGGACTCTGTTCTTTCCCAAAAGCACCGTCCAAATCGGTTCCAATACCAACGTGATTGGTGTTGCCTGCCAATTGACAGATATGGTCAATATTGTCCACCGCAATCTCCAGGGTTACATTCATTTCTTTTGGGGTTGATTTTCCCCGAATCCAATTGGGAACCATCATCCAGGCATCCAAAGCAACACCGATTACAGCCTTTCTGTGGATAAGTTCCTTGATTTGCTCATCGGAAAACTGGCGGTTGTGGTCCACCAATGCTCTGCAATTGTTGTGGCTCGCCCAAACGGGACCGTTGTACACATCCATAGTTTCCCAAAAGCTCTTATCGCATAAGTGGGTGGCATCCAAAATTAGGTTGAGTTCCTCCACTTTTTTGAGCAACTCACGACCCTTTTGCCCAATGCCGCCAACGGAATCCGTTCCATGGGCGTAAATTCCCGGCCCATAATGAGCGGGACCAATAGCCCTGAGCCCGGATTCGTAAGATTGTTCCAAGTAGCTCAAGTCCACAATGGAATCGGCACCTTCTAAACTTAAAATGTATCCAATGGGCTTTTTGGGTTCATCGCTGTTCCAAAGTTTGAGATGTTTCTCCAAACCTTCCTTGTCCTTGATTTGAACCATCTCACCGGCCTTTTCCATGGTTTTGTACCACGCCAATTGCCCTTGGGTCTGTGCCCAAGCTTGATGCTGTGAATTCCAACCAGGGATTGGACTTCCTTTTTTTACGAAACGAGCAATTTGTGTGGCCATGCAAAGGCCTATATTGCCTTCTCGCATAGCCGGAAGGGAAACGGTGTTCTTGCCACGGTCGGGTTTATCGATCATTCCTTGTTCACGTTCCCTTATTTCCGAAACGGGCAGGGTAAGGTCGCGGTTCCATTCCAAGGCATTCATGGCAAGGTCTAGATGCGCATCAAATACGAACATATGCTGTCTTTATGGGTGAAGTTCAAAAATAGCTTCAATTTCTACGGCAATATTGTTGGGGAGCATCATACCTACGGCACTCCGTGCCCCGATACCGTTTTCTTGTCCAAAGACATCCGCCATTAATTCACTAAAACCATTGATCACATAGGGGTGCTTGCCAAAATCTGGAGTGCAATTTACCATTCCCAATACTTTCACCATTCTTTTGATTTTGTCCAAACTGCCAAAGTGAGTGGTAATGGTGGACAACATGGTCAAACCGACTTGTCTGGCTGCCAATTTTGCCTGTTCTTCATCGAGGTCATCGCCGGCTCTACCGGTCATCAGAGAGCCATCGAGATTAACAGGGCCTTGACCTGACACATATAAAAAGTTGCCTACCACTAAAACAGGTCGATAAACTCCTGCAGGTGGTGGGGCAGGAGGTAATTGGAGGTTTAACGCCTCCAAACGTTGCGATGGTGATTTTTCCATAAATTGTATCGTTAGATTATACTGTTGATTGCCAAAACGCCCAAGAGTCCCATAATACCAACCAAGGTTTCCATGACGGTCCAAGTGGAGAGCGTTTCTTTGACGGACAGGTTAAAATATTCCTTGAACATCCAAAAACCTGTATCGTTGACATGGGAGAGCATCAAACTTCCGGAACCAATGGCCAGTACCATTAATTCTGGGCTTGTACCTGTGCCCGAAGCCAAAGGTAGTACAATACCCGCTGCAGTGAGCCCTGCTACGGTGGCGGACCCTACACTTACACGAATGGCGGTGGCTATGAGCCAAGCAAGCACTAATGGTGAAACACTCGAACCTTTTAAACTATTGGCGATATAATCGCTCACTTGACTATCTATCAAAACTTCTTTTAAAGCTCCGGCCCCTGCAATAATCAATAGAATCATCGTAATACTGGAAACCGAGGTGGAAAGCGAATTCATTAAATCACCCATTTCCTTGCCCTTGGCCAATCCCAGAGAATAGATGGCAATGAGCACGGATAGCAGCAAAGCAATTACTGGATTACCAATAAAGACTAGTATGTTCTGCAACAAGCCTTCTTCCAAGAATTGTTCTGCTGCGATGCCTATCCCAATAAAAATAATAGGGGAGAGCGCAGTTAAAATACTTACTGCTGTGGATGGGAGTTCCTCTTCTGGTATAGGTTCGGCATTGTAAAATTCCTTTAGGGGTTTGGCTTCTATATTTTTAATGGTACGGGCAAATAAAGGACCTGCCACGATGATAGCGGGAACAGCTACGATAAGTCCGTACAATAATGTTTTTCCAATATCCGCATTAAACATGGCTGCGATGGCCGTAGGAGCAGGGTGGGGAGGAAGGTACCCATGTGTGACCGATAAAGAAGTCAGCATTGGCAATCCTACGTAGAGTAAGGGCAGTCCCGTGGAAAATGCTATGGTAAAAACCAAAGGAATTAAAATAACGAAGCCTACGGAATAGAACATCGGTATTCCCACGATAAATCCCGTAACCACCATTGCCCATTGTACGTGCTTTACTCCAAACTTGGCTACAAGTTGGGTGGTGATTTGTTGTGCGGCGCCACTATCGGCGACCAATTTCCCCAACATAGCACCCAGTCCCAGAATTAGAACCAGAAAACCTAAGGTATTCCCGATACCTCGTTGAATGGAGTTCACTAAACTTTCCAGTTCCATTCCTTGAAAAATACCTACAAAGAGGCATACGATAATGAAGGATAGGAAGGCGTTGAGTTTAAATTTTGCGATGAGTAAGAAAAGCAGAAAAATACCTAGAACGGCAATGATTAGTGGCATATTTAGGATATGGTTTTGGGCTAAAATAAGGATTTATATATTACAGGCATTGATTATTGCGAATTTCTAAGGATATGGTTTAAGATTGTGAAAGAAATAAAAAAACCGTCAGTTCGTGTTTTTTCAGAAGGAGAAGTATCGAGAGCGAGGTTGATACTTTAAAAAATTCTTTTCTCGATACATTTTTTTGACTTGCAGTTCAAAAAACCACTCGAAATGACGAATTTTTCATAAAAAAACCTCTCCCAAAAAGCTATGGGAGAGGTTTTCCTGACTGAAATTTATTTTGAGAACTTACTCTACAAGTTCATCTTGATTTCTAAATACCAATTGATCATCAAAAGAGTCTAAGAGTACGATGCTATCAGCAGTTATTTTTCCTGAGAGCAACTCTTTGGAAAGGTTGTTCAAAACCTCTTTCTGAATTAATCTTTTTACAGGTCGGGCACCATATTGTGGATCAAAACCTTTTGTTGCCAAATAGTCTATTGCCTCTTCGGTGGCATCCAAGGTGATGTTTTGCTTGGTCAACATTTTCTTTAAGTTGTCCAATTGAAGTCCTACAATATCTTTGATGTCCGATTTGCTCAACGGAGTAAACATAATGATATCGTCAATACGGTTCAAGAATTCGGGTCTGATGGTCTTACGCAGCAATCCCAAAACTTCTATCCGTGCTGACTCCGAAGCGCTTTCCAAGTCTACGGCATCTTCAAACTTCTCTTGAATAATGTGGCTGCCCATATTACTGGTCATAATAATGATGGAGTTTTTGAAATCCGCCACACGACCTTTGTTGTCGGTCAGCCTACCTTCGTCCAACACTTGCAATAGAATGTTGAAGGTATCCGGATGTGCTTTTTCAATCTCATCCAACAAGATGACAGAATAGGGCTTCCTACGCACCGCTTCGGTCAACTGTCCGCCTTCATCATAACCCACATATCCTGGAGGCGCACCTACCAAACGGCTCACGGAGTGACGTTCTTGGTATTCGCTCATATCTATCCGTGTGATGGAATTTTCATCATCGAACAGATAGGCGGCCAAGGTTTTGGCCAACTCGGTTTTACCAACTCCTGTAGTACCTAGGAACAGGAACGAACCGATAGGTTTCTTGGCGTCCTGCAAGCCCGCTCTACTCCTTCGGATAGCATCGGAAACGGCGATTATGGCCTCATCTTGGCCTACCACGCGTTTGTGCAGCACGTCTTCCAGTTGCAATAATTTTTCGCGTTCACTCTGCATCATCTTGTTCACGGGAATTCCTGTCCATTTGGCCACAACCTCGGCAATATCCTCATAGGTCACTTCTTCTTTTATCAAAGTGCCCGCGGTTTGCTGTTCAGCAAGTTCATCTTGCAGTTTTTCCAATCTTTCTTGGGACTCTTTTATTTTACCGTAGCGCAATTCCGCTACCTTTCCGTAATCCCCGTTTCGTTCGGCACGTTCGGCTTCTACTTTGTAGTTTTCAATATCCTCTTTGGTTTTTTGGATGTTGTCCACCACGGTTTTCTCACTTTCCCATTTGGCAAAGATTTCATTTCGTTCTTCTTTAAGGTTGGCCAAATCCAAATTCAACGTTTTCAACTTGGAAGTGTCGTTTTCCCTTTTGATGGCCTCCAATTCAATCTCCAACTGCATTATTTTACGGTCGAGTACATCCAATTCTTCAGGTTTGGAGTTGATTTCCATTCGAAGTTTGGAAGCTGCTTCGTCCATAAGGTCAATGGCTTTATCGGGCAAAAATCTGTTGGTGATGTAGCGTTGGGATAGCTCTACGGCCCCAATTACGGCATCATCCTTAATGCGAACCTTATGGTGTGCCTCATATTTTTCCTTAATACCCCTTAGGATGGAAATGGCGCTCTCGGTATCGGGTTCGTCCACTATGACCTTTTGGAACCTACGCTCCAAGGCCTTGTCTTTTTCGAAATACTTTTGGTACTCGTCCAATGTAGTTGCTCCGATAGCTCTAAGTTCACCACGGGCCAAGGCAGGTTTTAGGATGTTTGCGGCATCCATGGCGCCTTGTCCGCCACCTGCACCTACCAAAGTGTGGATTTCATCAATAAAGAGCACAATGTTCCCGTCTGATGAAGTTACCTCTTTGATCACAGCTTTTAAACGCTCCTCAAACTCACCTTTGTATTTGGCTCCAGCAATGAGCGCTCCCATATCCAAAGAATAGATGACCTTGTCCTTAAGGTTTTCGGGTATGTCTCCTTGAATGATTCGGTGTGCCAAACCTTCGGCAATGGCGGTTTTACCCACTCCGGGTTCACCCACAAGCATCGGGTTGTTCTTGGTACGTCTGGACAAAATCTGCAAAACCCTACGGATTTCCTCGTCCCTACCGATTACAGGATCCAATTTACCGCTATCGGCCATTTGGTTGAGGTTGTTTGCGTATTTGTCCAGCGAGTTATAGGTTTCCTCGGCACTTTGCGAAGTGACTTTGCCCCCTTTGCGCAGTTCTTGAATGGCTGCTTTCAAATCTTTTTCGGTTACGCCCTGATCTTTTAGTATTTGAGCGATTTTACTTTTGGACTTGAAAATGGCCAATAACAAGTGCTCAACGGAAACGTATTCATCCCCAAGGCTTTTGGCGATGATATTGGCTTCGTTCACCGTTTTTCCAGCCTCTCTGGAAAGCATAATGTCTCCTCCTGTTACTTTTGAAAAGCTTTGGAGTTCCTTGTCCAATATTTGATTGATGAGGTTGGTGTTGACATTCAGTTTTTTCAAAATGAAGGGGAGCACGTTTTCATCGACCTCGGCAATGGCCTTGAACAAATGTTCGTTTTCGATTTGTTGATGCCCAAATTCTTGGGCCAATTGCTGGGCCCTTTGAATGGCTTCTTGTGATTTTATTGTAAAATTATTAAAGTTCATAGTTATCGTTTTCCTCTAGTATGTCAACAATCTTACCAATGCACCCACACCGTCAAAATGTCTTGTGAATTCAACAAACACAGGACATTTCGTCAGTTATAAGCTTTTTGTTTGCTTACGACTTAAGCTGTAAATTTGCAACATGGGAATATTTGACAGTGTCTTCGGGAAGAAGGATAAAACCGTAAAGGAAAAGAAGGAATTGCCATGGATTCAATTGGAATCTATGGATCAGTTGGAAGCGATTGCGGAAAACTCAAAAAGTAAAACGCAAGTGATTTACAAACACTCCAGTACGTGCGGCATCAGCAGAATGGTGTTGAATATGTTTACGGAGGGATATGACACAGACTTGGATATTGACCTTTATTTTTTGACGATTCAGCATCACAGGGATGTATCCAATGCAATCGAAGATAAGTTTGGTGTTCGGCACGAGTCTCCCCAATTATTGGTGTTAAAAAATGGCGAGGTTGTTTTTCACACTTCGCACGGTGCCATTGCGGATACGGATTTTACACAGTACCTATAAATAAAAACAAAGAAGTTTATGTCATTTCGGGCACAGTCGAGAACTTAAAGCATCTCGACTGCGCTCGATGTGACATTATTTTTAGTTGAACTGATATTTGGAGACGATGCTCTTGAGACGCAATTTAAGGACTTCACCTGCATCATAGACCATTTGCTCGTTGGATGGGAAAGGAACTTCCCGAGCATTGAGGTACAACATTAAATCATCTTCCAAAGCTCTTTTATCCCCTTGGTAATTGGCAAAAATATGCTCAAATATAAATTCGCTGGATAGGGGATAGGAATTGATTTCCTGCCCGTTCCTCAAGTCTGTGAAACTTACTTTGGCCCCAATTTGTGCGCTCTTGGTTTGGGTAAACTGGAACAATTTACAAGTAACGGTCCGCATTTTGTCCACTTTTATCTTGTTGCCCAAACTATCTTTTACCACGTTGCCGTCACGATCCAATAGATATTCCCATCCATCTTTAATTTGTTTTTCCTTGATTACCTGTGTTTCGTTGATTCGTTCTGGGGAGACATTGATTTCCATAAAATCCAAGTTCATGGCGTAATCATATTTGACATTGGAAAGCGGATTGGTGTGGTACTGCAACCAGAAGTTATCGATTCCGAAAGCATTAAAATCCAAAAGTTCCGATTCCAAACGCTCTGGGATAATCTGTTCTGTTTGGTTTGCAATTTCGACTCTTACGAATTCCAACCCTTTGTTATAGGCTTCATCCATTTTGGCAGCTGTTTCGCGATAGCCCGGATTTATTTCCTCCAAATATTTTAAATCCTCGTAGGCGGCCCTGTAATCCGCTTTGTATTTGGCCGATTCCAATAGGTTCGTAGCATTTTGATACAAGTGCTCGGCAAGATCGTCCTTGGTATTTAAAATTTGATTGTCGTAGTTCACAAAGTTGAACTCCGCATTTCTGCCTTCATCATTAATGTACAAAGGCAATAAAGGTCGAATACGTTGTTGAATTTGCTTCAACTGTAAATATTTGTTGTAGATGGTTTCCAAATTGGCAGGGTTGCCATCGTTCTGAAGAAAAGCAATTTCCTGTTGCTCTCTTGCCGTATTCTTGGCAAAAGCCTCTTCAAGTAAAACAATGTATTCCTGATGGCCCTTTTTGGTCTTGTTTTCGGTCAGGTTTTTAATGGCCTTGTTCATTGCCGCGGTATAATTGCCCGTGTTCAGGGCCTCTTGGGTTTTCTTTACGCCGCTACAGGCGCTTAAAACAATAATTGCGGTTAAGAGTATAAATCTTTTCATACTGGTCAACTTTATGGATTGGTATTTTTGGGAATTCAATAGCTGTGCCAAAAATCCTTAATCTTTAAACGAAAAAGCGTGGACGGTAGTATATTTTGGCTAAAAAGCTTGAAAAACCAATAGTAGTAGGGGGAATGGATTGTTTTAAAAATTGTTAATTGTCGTTTAATAAAATTAAGTTCCAATTGTTTTTTTATGAATGAAAATCCCCTTTCAATTCGTAATTTTACGCCCTTAATTAAACAATGGGCAACATGCAACGAGACCACAAGATTTTTGAACTGATAGCGCAAGAGAAGGACAGACAGTTGGAAGGTATTGAACTGATAGCTTCTGAAAACTTTGTAAGTCCACAGGTAATGGAAGCCGCTGGCTCCGTACTTACGAACAAATATGCCGAAGGATACCCTGGGAAGCGCTATTATGGTGGTTGTGAAGTGGTGGACCAAGTAGAGCAATTGGCCATTGACCGCGCCAAGGAATTGTTCGGGGCTGTTTATGCCAACGTTCAGCCGCACTCGGGTTCACAGGCCAATGCATCGGTTTATCATGCCTGCCTAAACCCGGGAGATACCATTTTAGGTTTTGATTTGTCGCACGGAGGTCACCTTACCCATGGTTCCCCTGTCAATTTTTCCGGAAAATTATACAACCCTGTTTTTTATGGCGTGGACGAGGAAACGGGTTTGTTGAACTATGATAAAATTCAAGAGATTGCAGATAAGGAAAAGCCCAAATTGATTATTGCTGGGGCATCCGCTTATTCCAGGGATATGGATTTTAAGCGTTTCCGAGAAATTGCGGATAGTGTTGGGGCTTTGCTTTTGGCCGATATTTCACACCCTGCCGGATTGATTGCCAAGGGAATCTTGAACGACCCCATTCCACATTGCCATATTGTTACCACCACTACGCACAAAACCTTGCGTGGCCCCCGTGGAGGCCTAATTTTAATGGGCGAGAACTTCGAAAATCCGTTTGGTATCAAACTAAAGAACGGAAACCTAAGAAAAATGTCCGGTTTGTTGGATTTGGCGGTATTCCCAGGAAACCAAGGCGGACCTTTGGAACATATTATAGCCGCGAAAGCCATTGCTTTTGGAGAAGCACTTACCGATGAATATTTACACTATATGGTTCAGGTTAAGAAAAATGCCGCTGCCATGGCCAAAGCCTTTATGGACAAGGATTACAAAGTAATTTCCGGTGGAACGGACAATCACATGATGTTGATTGACCTTAGAAACAAGAATATTTCGGGCAAGGAAGCCGAACAAGTGTTGGTCAAGGCAGATATTACGGCCAACAAAAACATGGTTCCGTTTGATGATAAATCGCCGTTTATAACATCTGGAGTGCGTTTTGGCACATCCGCTATCACTACTAGAGGCCTCAAGGAAGAAGATATGGAGACCATTGTTGGGTTTATCGATGAAATTATCACCGATGCCGAAAACGAGAAAAAAATAGCTGGTATAAAACAAAAGGTCAACGATTTAATGAAATCGCGACCTTTGTTCAGTGTTTAGTATTTGCTAGTGGATTCTACTCAAAGAGGAAAATATTCTCTTCGTAAAATTTCTTTTTTCTAAGGGAGTATATTAAGGCTTCGTGTTCTTGTCCTTTATCAAAAAAGTATAGCCCCCAATAGTTATAATATCCACATTTATTGCTTGTGCTTGGTTGTTTGGAAAGTATGGAAGTATTATCTTCAAAAATCGGAACAAAAATTTCATAGGGCATCTCAGTCAACCCTTTGGTGAAATATATAAAGTGTTGATTGATCATTGATATTATTTTCCCCAAATGTTCTGGAATGCTATTTGGATAGAGTCTGGATATGACAATGGAAGTATCTGTAAAATGAAGGGATGTTTCCATAATATCGGCGGGATAGGTGCTTTTTTCGTTTAATTTTTTCAATGCATTTGCCATTGTCATGCACATATCGGATTTACTTTCTTCGGTAATAGTGTAACCGCTCCAATCACCGTTATTAAAATGGCGAAGACAATCAGAAATACTAAAATTAAAATGTAGTTCCACCACCAAATCCAGACGGTTGTTCAAAACATCTTGCTTGCATTTAAGCTTCGCAGTTGCAAAAAAGTATCTTTCCAGATCCTTTATAAAGTCATCTAAACCTTCTGTGGCCTGAAAAACTTTTGGGCCTAGATGGTTGTTTTTACCATTGTTTTTATTGGGGAAAGCCATGCTGATAGAATTCTAATTTTCTTTCAACATAAAGTTAGGATGAATCTTTTTTATAGGATTGCAGATAATCCTTAAAAATTCTGGGGTTTTCCTTTTGTTTGTAAGATTTTTACGATTTTTTAGGTTTAATCAAGCCACAAATATACTGTTCGTTATATGACAATTGTCAATTTTTTTAAATCAAGCCTCTGTTTTTGGCAGCCAATATTAGGGCCATATCATTTTCGTTCTCAGTGCCGAACAAGGTTTTTAAATGCCGTTTTCTATTTTCAATGGAGGAGGGGGAGAGCCTGATGAATTTCTCCAGGTCTTTGTTCTTGGTTCCTTTGGAAAGGTGGTAAAGTATCTGTTTGTCTTTTTCATCAATTTCGAGGTCGTTGGCCATTTTTTTTCTAATGGCACCAAGTGCTTTGGATGAATAATAGGGAGGGTCTAGCATAATGGTCTTCACCGCATCTTCGAGGGTCTTGGGGTCTATGTCCGTTTTTACCAAATACCCATCCGGGTCAACGGATTTTAGTATACTGTTGATCCTAAAATTATCACTGAAAGACGACATGAACACAATCTTGCTTTCAGGAACAATTTTCCGGGCCAAGATGCCCAAGTCCTCCCCTGTGTAGGGTTGTTCCTCGTTTGGTGCAAACAATTGTACATCCAAGAACAAAATATCATACTGGAACGTATTTACAGAGTCCTCAATAAGTTTTTTACCTGTTTGGTAAGATGTAGCGGTATCCACAATAATATTATGGCCTTCAAACTCTATGCCTTCGAGTATAAACTTATACCCGAGCATGGTCATTTCATGATCATCTATGGCTAATATTCTCAGTGTTTTCATGGTAGGTTTATTGCTTTATTTGGGGGATTTAAGCGTTTAATGCATTTGTTTTCTCGGGAATTTGCAATTCCACGTATTTAACAGGGATGGTTACCTTAATGGTAGTGCCTTTTCCGGATTCACTGTCAATATCCAGGACTCCTTGTATCTTTTTTGTTCTTGAAATAATGTTCCTAAGGCCAATTCCTTTCTTTTTTCTGTTGATGTCAAACCCAACGCCGTCATCTGTAATAACGAGTTTTAATTGATTGTCCATGGCTTGAAACGAAATGGACACATGTTGACATTTTGCGTGTTTAACACAGTTTTTGAGCGATTCTTGTATAATCCTGTAAGCATTGATCTTGATGTCTCCCAACAAATTGTCCCAAGGAACCTTGTCGTTATAGGTAAAGGAACACGAAATGCCAGAAGATTTTTCGATGCCCTGGATCATATCTTCCAGCGACACGATAAAATTATGAAATTTTTCATACGAAGCGTGGTTCAGCTCGTGGGAAATGGTCCGTATTTCTTCTTCCAACTCTCGTAGCTTCTCGATAAGGGCTGCACGTTGCTCAATGGAAGCTTGATCTTCGCGCTCGTTTAGGCCGCTCAATATTAAACGGATCCCGAGCATTTCACCCAAAATACCATCGTGCAGTTCTTCGGAAATACGTTTTTGCTCCAATTGTTTTCCTTCTTCCAGTTTTCCTTGTTGCGAAAGCATTAAGTTGTAGATTTCCTGGTTGCTTTCTTGCTGTTTCTGTTTAAATTTTAGCTGACTGTTGCTTACATAGAGCGAAACAATGATCATAGCGGTTGTCCCGAACAAAACGAGCAGTAGGGAAGCTCCCACCCAAATTTGTTTTTCCTTGGTAAGGATTTGGTTTTCCTCAATAATATTATCCGTTTCCATTCGGATTCGGGCAAACTTGTCCCTTTTGGTACGTTCCTCAACTTTAATGGTTTCGTTGAGTTGGTAATATTCTTCCGCGTAAGAGTTGGCATTGGCCGTGTCCAACTTGGTCAACAACCGCAATGCATCCAACGAACGGTCGTTGTTATAGGTTTCCTTGGCAACGACATAGGATTCCTTGGCTTGCGCTATGGCTTGTGCACTATCTCCTTTGGCGGCCAAGATTTCGGCATAAAAGTAGTTGAGTCGGGCCCTGTCGTATAAGTCTTTGGTTGCAGAATTAATGGCAAAAGCTTCATTTAAAAGTTCCTCGGCCAGTTCTTCATCCTTATCAACTTTAAGAATGAGATATGCCAAGCTACCCAGTGCTTTTTCGTATGTGCCGGGCAGTTCCTCTTTTAAATCTTTATCGGAAAGTAATTCTTTATAGGCCTCTTTAGCTTTTACAAAATCCCCTGCGTTCAAATAAACACTAGCAATATTATTTTGGTTTTTCCAAAGTAGGTTTCTTTTATTGGCAATATCTGATTTATCAAGATATTCCCTTGCTTTTTCGTAAGATTTGAGGGATTTATCGGAATCCCCTAAACCATTGGCCAGAACACCTAAGACATTATAAGCATTATATAGCCTGTATTCATCTTCTAATTCATCAAATATTTTAATGGCAGCGGTAGCACTGATTTCCCCTCCCAAATAATCTTTATAGGAATCTTGAACCCGTGCCATACCATATAGCATTCGACCTCTAAGCGATTGCGAGGTAGAATCCACGGGTAATTGCTCAAAGCTATTTAATGCATTTTTATAGTGATAAAAAGCACTGTCCATAACGCCGTAGGATTGTAAAAAACCTGCTAGGTCCCAATAGGAGTACCCCAATGTTTTGTCTGCACCGGCTTCTTCGGATAATTTTAAAAGTTGCGCGTTCGACTTTCTAAAACCAAGCGAGTCTTTAAGTCTCATATACACTAGGGAAATCTTGGATAGCTGTTCCAGTTGAACACTGTCCTTAGATAACTCCATGGCCTTGGATTCGGCTTCTTTTACATACGCTTTGCGATCTTCCAATGATAGTTCTTTGGCTGTTTTGGCGATAGACAACAGTTCTTGAATAGAGTCTATCTGTGGGCTGGAAGTTACTTTCTCTTTAGGTTTTTGTCTGGCGCATCCCCAAAAAAGTATTAGCATTAGTATGAAGGCTCCGTTTTTCAAGCTGATTTGGTTCAATTATAAATCCAAGGTAACAAAAAAGCCCCAAATCCGTCAAGGTTTGGGGCTGAGTTATATTTTTATTTCCAAACTAGGGTTGGCGGCCATCATTGGTACTTTGTTGAAGCCTGATTGCACTTTGTTTTGAAAAACCAATGTTTATTCGGTGCTTAAGTAATCTTTTTTGATGATTCTTCAAAAAGTCGATTTGGTTCCATTTGGTGGTGTTATCGTTGATTAGTGGTTCATCTTTTTGATAAAAGAACATCCCTAACAAAATCAGCGATAAAAAAATATTTCGAATTAAATTGGTTATGCTGCTCAAGAATATATGGTTAATTATTCATTATCTCCTCTACCATCTGTCTCCATCTCATCGTCATCCGTAGCGTTCTGGTCTACCGTTAGTTGCTCGAACAACGCTTCGGTTTCCTGTACGTCGGTTTCGGTTTCACAAGAGTAGAAACCAACTGTTAATAATGCCATGGCTAAAATGCTAAATACTTTTTTCATAATGTTAGGTTTTAGGTATGAATGTTAAGTTTGTACCGCTAAAGTATGTGGCATTTTTAGTGGCTCGGGTATTTTTGGTAAGGGGATAGTATTCTTGTGTAATCTGCTAGTATTCTTGTATGATCTGCAAGAATTTTGCTAATTAAGGGCCTTTGTGGCCGTTTTGGAGAGCATTTCCTTTAAGCTGTCTATCTTATCTTTATAGGTTTTGGAGAAAGGAAGCTCTTCCTCTCGCCCATAATTTAAACTGCAAATGGATTTTCCATAATTGATTCGCGATACATAGCGGCTATTGAGAATGTAACTCTGGTGCACGCGGATAAAGTCCTTGGGGAGTTTATCTTCAAAAGATTTTAAGGTTTTAAAGGCGCTTATCACACTGCCATCTTTCATAAAGAAATCCGTGGTGTTATTATCAGATTTTAGGTATAGAATGTTTTTGGTGTCCAAATACCGGTAATCCTTGTAAGATTTTAAGCAAATCGTGGACGGAGTTTCCTGTTTTGGGTGCAGTTTTCTTAAGCGCAGCATTGTTTTGCGTATATCGAACTCGTTGTGGGGCAGGATCCAATAATCAAAAAAACCACATTTAATGGCGTTGTAGGCATATTTTTTTGATTTGGCATATCCTATTATAATAGGAAGGCTTTGCATGTACTGGTTCAGTTCCGTAACCATTTGAAAGTAATCCATACCACCTTCCCCAAGATTGACAAGTACAAGGTCTGGATTGTATTTTAAAATGGAATTGAGCCCTGCCGATGCATTGGTTTCCACCCTGGCACAAACCAAGTCTTCATACTCTTCCAAATAAAGCTGCAACTGAAGCTTTGAGGAGGCATCCGAGTCGATTATGTTATAGGTGTATTCCATGTGCAAAATGCTGACTGCAAGTTACTAACGTAGAAAAAAAACTCATTGCAGTTTTCCCTTAAAAAAACTATGGGTTTCTCCCTAAAATGGGCTTTTTTCCTACAATTCCTTATAAAAAATCGTTAAAACACGGATAACAACACCAAATTTGAAAGTTTAGCGTGCTTGTTCCACATCATATTCAACTGCGAAAAAAGAACTGTTTTCTATAGAATCAAATCAAGGGAAATATAAAATGTAAAAAGGGGGTGTTTTGCATTTAATTGGTTGAACAAATAGGTTTAGTTTGCGTTTTGGTTATGTACTATATTACGATTTGTTGCGTGGGCATCAAAATTTTGGTTGGTGCTTTTTCAAATATTCGTTTAAAATTCGATGAAATGCACAGCTTTTTTATTAAAAATGAATAAAACAGCTTTTCAAAACTTTGATTTTGTTTGATCTTTAGGATTACGCCGGTAGGTTTTTTTAGTCTGTTGGGTAGTATGGGGATGAATCAACCTATACCATCCTTCTAATCGTATTTTTTATAAAACTCTATCAAAGCCAAATTATAGGTTTCGGATTCAGTTAGATTTGGATAAAGATGCTTGAATTTTGTATTAAGCTGATTTATAATTTCTTCTCCTTTTTCATAATTGATTATTCTCTTGATTTTATTTGTTCTTCCCGACACTCTATTTAAAATTTTATGTAGATTGATAGCAATGCCAGCTTCCGGAAAACTACCATATAACTCTATAAAATTACCGCTATCAGCCTCGTATAATTTTCTTTGATTAGATGTTATGATAGGGGTGGAGGAGTTGGGAAGGTTGAGGGATTCTGCTGTTATGGGGTTTGGGATGTTCAAAACATCCTTGGAAAGAGAACCTGTCAGTCCATATGGATTAAGGGTGACGCCATCCAATTCAATAACCTTTTGATCTAATGTAATGTTCAGTTCGATTTCCAAAACCCTATCGGTAACAATCAATTTCAACGGTTCAAGGTTTATGGCCGAGAAAATTATCGTATCGTGTTTTTTGGCAGAAATGGAAAAGTTTCCTGAGTCATCGGTAATAGTGCCTACATTCTGGGTTGCGTTCAGAATATGGATACCATGGGCTTCATTGTTAGTTATCTTACCATGTAACACTTCATTTTTTTGTGCAGCAATACAGTTGGCAAACAGGACAAAACATAGAAAAAACATTCTATTCCATCCAAAGCGATGAACACTACTTTGAATATATTTTGCAACACCACTATTGTTATACTTTTCTAAAAAATTTCTTGACATTCACAAACAACAATTTGATTAAGATGAAATAAAAAATTGTAGGTACCAAGAGAGGATAAATGTCCTTAATGAAAAACTGTTTTTCTGTACCGAATAATGAGGTCACGGTCTGAAACAAATTTTTCGGAAAATCGATAAGTCCAGTTGAATCGGTAATTAAAACAATAATAATAAAGGTAACTATCATTATATTGGCAATGGCGGCATATAGGGCTAGTAAAATGTTGTTTTTTTCCATTTTGCCACGACTTTTCAATAAACTGTTAAGGTGAAAGTTTGATTGTTTTCTTAAGTTGTGACATCCAGTTAAGTCCGAAAGAACCCAATAACCATCATATTTTAAAAATGGATTAAGATTAGCAAAAAGTGATAAAAAACAGAAAGAGGTTAACACCAAAAACCATAGGTCTTTGGTAAGTATATATACTCCAAACAATAGAACGCTCAATAGCATTTCCATGTAAATACCAGATAGATTCACTATTATTCTTTCTTTAACAGGTAATCTCCATATATCAGATACGTCAGCATACATTACAGGACTCAATAGGTAAAAACCAAAACCTATCCCGCCAGGTTTTGCTCCAAATGCCTTGCAAGAAGAGGCATGTCCAAACTCATGGAAAAAAAGGCTTGCACCTGCAAACAAAATTATTCCTAACCATTCTTTCATCGTCATGGTTTCTAAAAAATATAATGCCCTATCAAAATAATTGTATTGAACATATAGCAAAGTGAGAAATAAAAGAAAAAAAACAGTAAAAAAAGAATTCTTTGAAAAAAGCCATTTTAAATATCTTGCTATAAAAGATACTTTTTCTTCACTGAGCAAAGTTAGGCTCAATTTAAGGTATTCTGGCTTATTGATTTTAATGACCTCAACATTCCCATTAACAATAAAGCCAAACTTGCCCAAAGTATGATATAAAAGGTTATGAATTTCATCATTGGAAAAAGAACCGTAAGAGCTCATTTGCTCTCTTATGTAGTCTATATTGGACTTCCCGTCCACAAGTTCCAATAGTCTGATTACAGTTTGATTGACCCTAATGCGATGGCCATGATTAGTTTCGTGGAGCAAAAATTTATCTCCTATTTCACATATTGAGATACAAGATGATTTAAGTGGTATTTTGTCTGCTTTTTTATTCATTTTATATCGTGCTCTCCAATGCCGCCATTGAAACAGCAGTTGAAAAAAGGCAGTTGAAGTCTTCTAGTATAATGTTAGTTCCTATTGTCCCTGTTGACCAATTATTAACTTCAGTTGTATTTATAATTGAGGGACTAGGAATCCTTAGGCTTAAATTTGGACCCCAAGAACCATTCTTTTTTTGACTGTTAATCAATTGTTCTTTGAGCATAATGCACAGGTCTTTGGCCATTTTCGCTTTTTTCGGGGTTTTGGAAAGTGCATAAAGTACAAGGCCGGAAAAAAAAGAATTCTCTTTCAGGTCCGGATTTTTTTGAAATTCATCCTTAATAAGATCAACGGAGTATTCCAACAAGGGTTTGTCATTTTCAACAGAACAGGATAGAACTATAAATGAAAGGCCATAAACCGGAGAGCACCACCAATAAGATTGATAATATCCATTTGTTATACTATTCAATAAATATCCTCTTAAAGCTGATTTTCGCTCTATTTCAAGGTTCAATCGGCACATGGCATAAAATGCAACTGCACTGACACAAAAATGGGAACTGAGCCAACCTGAAACATCTGAAGCTGATTTGTCGTTAAGGGATGCATAAAGCTGCTCATCGTTATTGTAGGTTCTAAATCCACCATCTCTGTTTTGGTATCCAAGCCACTCCTCTAAAACTTCATTTTCAATTACCCCATCATGAATATACCTTGAGAGGATATAGAATGAAGTTGTGTCAGCATCTGGAATCCAATATTTATTATATCCCAATAAAGGTCTTTTCCCCGATTCGGACTTTAGTGACAAATGAGGGTCTCCATTTTCAAGGATTCTGTCATCGGGAAATGCTTCATGGTAAAAGAAACGAACAAAGTAAGACACCCAAACATCACTAACTCCCGCTCCATTTAAGTAATCCTTCCAACCATTATCATTTACAAAGCTTCTTTCAAGGTAGAGTTTTGCACTTTGTATACTGTCCTTTTGACTGGTGAATTCTTTCTTGTCGTAATCATTGATTTGTTTCTTTTTGGAGTGAAATAAGTAACCAAAAACGTTGGACCTATGTATAACAATTGTATTATGCAGTGATTGGATTTCTGATTTCCATCTGGGAACATTGTATTTTTCTATACCAACAAGAGATTTGTCGATAAACCCCAATGCTTTGTCATACAACAAATCGGCAATTCCTTTTGTGTAGATGCATTCCTTTTGTTCCTTTAATGGATATTTTATGCTATTGGGATATTCTCTAAACAAGATTGTTCTTGCCACATTGGCCTGTCCAGAAATGGTGTCCTCCTCAAAATCATAGAGATCGTCCAAAATTTGAAAGGCTCCATAAAAATAACGGTGTGAATCAAGAAGGTTTTGATAAACAATTCTATCTGTTTTTGGTGTGGACAGGATGTTGAGGGCATCCAAGCTAATCTTGCCTATAGCTGATTTTAAATCAGCCAGTTGTAAAAATTCATCGAAGGTTTTTATTTCATTATTTGGATTAAAATCAATTTGGTATGCTTTAATATATTCCAGTTTCCGTCTGGTCCATGATTGCCAAAATACTTTGTTGCCGCCCAAAATCCTTGATAGAATTGCTATAGTCTGCTCTTGACAGATATTCGCAATGATGTATTGG
The DNA here is from genome assembly GCF_000224085.1 of Allomuricauda ruestringensis DSM 13258. NCBI lineage: Bacteria > Pseudomonadati > Bacteroidota > Flavobacteriia > Flavobacteriales > Flavobacteriaceae > Flagellimonas > Flagellimonas ruestringensis. The sequence continues at coordinate 3,785,667 of NC_015945.1, read as the reverse complement.
TCAAAAGAGCCATCACTGTTTTTATTATCAAATACACCGTCAATGGCCATCGTTGATCGGTAGTAAAGAAAACCGGCCACGGAAAGCAAGTCCAGAGTTTCATCATCCACTGCAAAAGCATCTTTGAACAGGTAAGGGTAAGAAATATAATAATCGGGGTTTTCTAGGACAAATCCCATGCTTACGATAGCATCAATAATTTTTGCAGGAAGGGCTGCGGATGAAAGACGAAGCTTTGTTTTTTGAAAAATTTTGTCCTTTAAGGCCGAATCATCCTGCAATAAGTAGGTCTGTTTTAGCATTTCTCAATTCATTTTTTCATATCATTGGATTGGGTTTTTGAGATTGAATTATTTTTTTCTAGTAATATCATTCAGAATTTTTTTTTCGGTTTCCCCAAAATATATGGTGTAGTCAGGTCTCCAAGAAACTCCTTGAGGCACTTTGTCAAGTTCATATCCAAATGATTGCTCAGGATTATAATTTGTTTTGATTTGTTTTTTATTGGTACTTATTGAAGTTATTAAGGTGGCGGCATTAATGTCTATTAAAAAATATTTGCTCTTTTGGGGAACCATAAGTTGATTGAATATTTTTATAAAACTTAGAATTTGCTTACCGCTTTCTTTCCTAAAACGGAGCATCAATTCCGATTGAACTAAATTGAAATTTGGAGCGGGAGACTTTTTATCTTTAGTTCGAGCCTCTACTATTTTCCCTAATTGCCTCAATTTAACAGGGTCTCGTTTTGCACAAAATTCAACGAATGATAGATTGCCCGCTTCCAAGAATATGGTGCCCATAAGATTATTTTCCAAATTATTGGTTATTGGTTCAAAGTTGATTTCATATATCTTGTCACCATCTTTATTTTTAATAGCAACGAGATTAAACTGAAACTCATCGATTTTGGATTTGTCAAAAAGTAGGTTTTCCTGAGCTATTATATCACCCATTTCAAACAGTCTTTGTGGGCCGCCCTCTAGGTTGATTCCAAGAGTGGAAAGGTTTTCAGTTTTTTTGCCTTCTAAAATTTTAATCTGATAGTCAATTCCCTTTTTTGAATTTTCAACACTTCCGACATAAGAGGCTTCTGCAAGAAAAACTCCATCACCTTCCTCTTTGACATATTCTCTATAAAAGCCCATAGTTTTGTATGTGCTTGTAAGATGGTTTTTTTTTGCCAGTAATACTGCTTTTTTTACACTATCTCGAGCATTGAAGCTATTTATGAAAACCTCATTTAACTCTATTGCTTGGGGACCCATAAATATGGTGTCTTTTGGATAAAACTCATTGGCCGTACCTTCAATGTTTAAGTATGTTAGATGTTTGAAGAAAACACTATCTGTTGGATTGAACATTTCCAAAGAAAACCTTCCTTGTTCATCGGATATGGTACCTATTTTACTATTGTTGAAAATTTCAACATAAGGTACTGGAGCCTTTGAAACTGAATCAACCAAAACTTGTGAAGACAATGTCCAAACTGATAATAGCAGGGGATAAATGAATATTTTTTTTGACAACATACCTACAGAATAATTGATCTTTGTTATGGCAACAATGGGGTCAATGACCCCATTGTTGAATAAAACCATCGATTAAATTGAAACTTTAAAACCGATGTATCCTCTACAATCACCACTAGTGCATGCGGCTTTTGAGGTGTTCGACCATTTTGCCATCTCAAGGCGCTGTTCAAGTTCCTCAACTTTAAATTCATCTGATTTAGACATAGATAAAAGATTTAGGTTAATAATTGCCTTCTTTTAAAATTTTGAGCATAGGTTTCCTCTCTGAGATAAATCAAACTAGGCTATATTAAATTATGTTGAGGTTGAGAATATTGAAAAATAAAAACCGACTATGAGGTTGAGGTAAGATAAAAGTCCACGATTTTTACTTTTTCAATGTCCTGAAGTTAATAATTTTTTTTAAAACAAGTAATGGATGTAGTTTATTTTGAATTATTCAAATAACACCTTTATTTCCCCAGGAACCCTTTTGGGGCGGAAAGTCTTTGCATCCAACAAGCACCACTCGGTAACCGATTTAACCAATAGCTCATCGGTATTATCGTTCTTAATTTCTACCACACGGGTAGAAATGGGCCCTTTGTTGCTTTTAATATAGGTTCTTATTTTAATGGTATTGCCCAATACGGCAGATTTGTGGTAGGTAATGCTGTGGTGCCGAACCACCCATATCATGGATTTTTGAATGTCTTTGGGAGCAACCTGCATCCAGTGCTTTTTGGAAATATCCTGAATCCACTCCACATACCTAATATTGTTTACATGGTTTAGGTCGTCCAAATCATCTGGGACTACATCAAAAACTTCGGAGTAGTTTTTCATTAGTCCTTTTTACGGATTTTCACCTCAAAAAGCTTGTCCCAGTTTTTGCCGGTAACAAAAAAGGTTTCTCTTTCTGGGTGATAAGCTACACCGTTTAGCACGGAATTTCCTTCGTCCCATTCAGGTCCCTTGCTTACTTTGTTTTTAAGGCCACCAAAATTAATGACCCCTTCTATGGCACCGGAAGTGGCATCAATGATCATCATACTTTCTTTTTGGTACACATTGGCATAGATTTTACCAGCTACATATTCCAGTTCGTTGGCGCTGTTAAATATGGATTTGTTGGTCACGATTTCAATATGGCCTTGTTCTTCCAAGGTCTCTGGATCTAGGAACCATATTTTTTCAGTACCATCGCTTTTAAATATTTTTTTGCCATCGTTACAGAGCCCCCAACCTTCACGACTTTTACCATAGGTAAAGTTTTTTATCTTTTCCAAGTTGGAGATATCGTACACATACCCCATGCCACTTTGCCAAGTAAGTTGGTACAATTTATCGTTCATTATAGTGATGCCTTCTCCAAATACGGAATCGTCCATGGGAATATTGGTAACCACCTCCCCAGTTTCAAAATTTACTTTCCTCACTGTTGAAGCGCCTCGTTTACCAGTGCTTTCATAAAGTGTTCCCTTGTAAAACTCCAGTCCTTGTGTGTAAGCCCCCGTATCGTGCGGATAACTGTTTATGATTTCGTAGGTATATACTTCTGGGGCAGCGGCAGCCAGTAATCTTAGTTTTTTTTCAACTTCTACGGCTTGTTCTTCAATATTGAATTTGGCCACCAAGGTTTTGTTTCCCAAAGTTGGTAGATCCAAGGTCAGTTTTCCGTTTTCAACGAGTAATTCTTTCCCGTCCATATAATAACGAAGATCGGAAATTTCAATGTCCTTTTTGTTCTTCAGTGTCACACCCACTTGCTGGTTTTGCTGTATATTTTTGTTTTCCAACTGAATGGAAAAATGCTTGGCAGGATCGGCATTGCCACCGCAGCCCAAAAAGAAGAGCAATACCCCGGTTATAGAAAAAAGTTTGCCCATTGTTCTTATTGCTTGTATCATAAGTTGTTAATCCTAAAACTGATAATGTCCAAAATATTTTTGACATAGGACTGTAGGACATAAGATATATGACTGAGCCTAGATAATATATTGATGTTTTGTGTGTTACAAAACATATAAGTCATACGTCTTAAGTCTTGAAGTCATAAGTCAGCGGCCTAAAAATCCCCCCTTACCCTCTTGATATACTGGTATCACTAGTAAAATACAAGGCTGGGTATAAAAAACGTTTAGGACGCTATTGATCCAAAACACCGAAATTAAGAATGAATTGGGATTGTCACAAATATAAAAGGTCGTATATTTGCAGTCGGCAAGTCCTACACGACCAGCTCCTGCAGAATCCCCCAGGGCGGGAACGCAGCAAGGGTATGTGGTCGTAGCGGTGCGATGTAGGTAGCTTGCCTTTTTTTGTACCCAAAAATCAGATGATCATGGATAAAAAAATTGTACTGATCACCGGCGGTTCTTCAGGTATTGGTAAATCCATCGGAACATATTTGACCCAAAAAGGATTTACCGTTTATGGTACTACACGCAATCCAAAAAACTATCCCGATTTTAAGGATTTTGAACTTGTTCAGTTGGATGTAAAGGATGTGGAAAGCATTCAAAAGGCAGTTTCCTATGTAATTTCCAAAGAAAACAGATTGGATGTGTTGATCAACAATGCAGGTGTTGGCATTACAGGTCCTATTGAAGAAACACCACACGAGGAAATACTTCATGTTTTTGATACTAATTTTCATGGCCCCGTACATGTGATGAAGGCCGTTTTGCCACAAATGCGCAAACAGGGTGGGGGAGCCATCATCAATATAACATCCATTGCCGGATATATGGGGTTGCCTTATCGCGGATTTTATTCCGCCACCAAAGGTGCTTTAGGACTTATTACCGAAGCGTTGCGTATGGAGACCAAGGATTTTGGCATCACTATAACCAATGTGGCGCCAGGGGATTTTGCAACAAACATTGCATCGGGCAGGTACCATTCCCCCGTAATAGAAGGTTCGGCCTACGAAGAAAGGTATTCTCAAACCTTAAAAGCCATTAATAACGATGTGGATAGTGGGGGAGACCCTATACAGGTAGCTGAGGCCGTACATAGAATCATCAACCAGGAAAAACCAAAAGTACACAACCCTGTCGGAGCATTTTTGCAAAAGTTTTCCCTTAGGTTAAAGAAGATATTACCCGACAAAGTCTACGAAAAATTACTCCTCAACCATTATAAGTTGTAATTTTACACGTATTAGTGAACAATTTATAAATACTTAGAAATGAAGTTTTTTATTGATACTGCCAACCTTGATCAAATTAAGGAAGCCCAAGAACTGGGTGTGTTGGATGGTGTAACCACCAATCCTTCCCTTATGGCGAAAGAAGGTATTACCGGAAAAGATAATATTTTAAAGCACTACGTGGACATCTGCAATATTGTTGATGGAGATGTTTCTGCCGAAGTAGTGGCCACCGATTTTGATGGAATGGTCAAAGAAGGCGAGGAACTAGCTGAACTGCACGAGCAAATTGTGGTGAAGGTTCCCATGATCAGAGATGGTGTAAAAGCATTGAAATATTTTTCGGATAAGGGTATCCGTACCAACTGTACTTTGGTGTTCTCGCCGGGTCAGGCCTTATTGGCAGCCAAAGCAGGTGCCAATTATGTTTCCCCTTTCTTGGGAAGATTGGACGATATTTCCACAGACGGTCTTAACCTAATCGCAGAAATCCGTTTAATTTATGATAACTACGGATTTGAAACCGAAATATTGGCTGCATCCATCCGCCACACCATGCACGTGATCGATTGCGCTAAATTGGGCGCCGATGTTATGACAGGTCCACTATCTTCTATTGATGGATTGTTGAAACATCCATTGACCGATATTGGTTTGGCCAAGTTTCTGGAAGATTACAAAAAAGGAAATTCCTAATAAGGAATCTAGAAAAAATTTAAAAAGAGGCCCTGAATGTAAATTCGGGGTTTTTTTATTTATAAAGAAGTGAAAAGGTTGGCAAAGCCATCAACTACTACTGTGTCTTTTGCAATAACACACTTATTGAGCCCGTCAATGATCATGGCCATTTGTAGTTCTTTGAAGTTTTCCCCGTAAAATTGCTTGTTTTTGTCCAGCTTGTACTCGTCCATAAGTTGTTTCCATTGCGAGTGACTGGTTCTTAGGTTAATGCCTACAAAGTTGTAGTGTGGGTATTTTTCCTCCAGAGTAATAATATGCTTGTTTACATTAATAAAGTGTCTCTTTTGGTCGGCGGTCCAAAAATAGAATACGGTACTCTTCCTTTTATTGGCCAAATCTTTTAGAGAGACCTCTTCGTTATTAAAATTTTTGACCATGATGTCTGGAAGTGTTGTGTTTGGCTGTAAGTTTTTGATGCCGTTGTACAACAGTTCAATTTCTTCCTTGTGCTCCTCGTTGGTGGAGAGGGATTTAAACTTATCAATAAAAATAGTGGCCTCTTTACTTGGGTTGTGTTCCCGTAGTAGGTAGTCCACGGCAACGTTCCTAAAAAGAATGTCCCTAAGCTCTGTTTGGTTCACCAAACTATCCACTAGGGCAAGTTTATGCTTGTTAAAGTGCAGACGGTCACTTACAGGTTTCTTATCCGTGGAGCAATCTTCCAAACATATCATGTAGGACATATTGCCAAAATGCCACTTCATAAAATCAAAATAGGGCCTAAAATAGGTAAGGTCCTTATTGTTGAAGTCTATTCTTTTTCGATAACCATAAAAATCATCCCCAAGTTCATGAATGGTTTCCTCACCAGTTTCCTTTTTGTGATAGAAGGGATACTTTTCTTTGTTGATATAGGTGTTGTAATCTATGGAAGCCTCTGCCATGGCCAAAACTTTGGTTGAGAGCAAATTGTCCGTTGACAACTCTTCAAGCTGTTTGATTTTTAGGGCATGCAAGGAGTCTATCTTTTTACTAAAACCTTCAGGATCTAGGCTGTAATACCTTTTTATGATCGGTTCCTCTTTTTCGGTGGCTAAGAAAATCTCTATCAAAAAGTTATTGATTTCGCTACCTGTTCCCGAGAACACCAAAGATTCATCAAACTCTACAGTGTTCAAGCGGGCCAAAAGACTGTCGCCTTGGCTCAAGTATACATACTGAAGTTCTGGGGCATGATCAAAATGATAGAGCCCATCCTCAATGTTATTCAAGTTGAAAGAAAAGTGGTTTTTATCGTCGAGCTTTACGGAATCCACATAAGAATCGTTGTGGTAAAGTACCACATAATCGCTAGTCGGATTTACAATTTCACCACCAAAAAAAACTGAGGAACCGCTTTCTGAAGAATCAGAGCACGATACAAAAGTTGACATTAAGGTGAGGCCGAGTAAAAATCTTACCATATACAGGGAACGATTCATTTGACAACCAAAAGTAAGCAACCCAAGAAGCTAAACTTGTTAAGGGGTAGTTAAATGTTGCTGAACGGTTATTTTACATCGTTTAAATATGCGTTTTAAAATTAGAATTACGAATCACATTTAGCTACTTTTGCAAAAAATAAAGATAGTTGCATGTTATCAGTATCGAATTTATCCGTACAGTTTGGCAAAAGAGTTTTGTTCGATGAAGTTAACGTAACCTTTGCCCAAGGGAATTGTTACGGCATTATTGGCGCCAATGGCGCTGGTAAATCCACGTTTCTTAAAATTTTATCTGGACAGATGGATCCCACTTCGGGCCATGTACATTTAGAGCCAGGAAAAAGAATGTCCATCTTGGAGCAAAATCACAATGCTCACGATGAATACCCTGTTTTGGAAACTGTGGTGATGGGAAACAAGCCATTGTTCGAAATAAAGAAGCAAATAGATGCCCTGTATGCTGACTATACCGATGAAAATGCAGAAAAGATTGGTGAGTTACAGGTAAAGTTCGAGGAAATGAACGGTTGGAACGCGGATAGTGATGCCGCCGCCATGCTATCCAATCTTGGAATTACGGAAGACCTGCACTATACCAATATGGGCGATTTGGATTCTAAATTAAAGGTACGGGTGCTTTTGGCCCAGGCCTTGTTTGGTAGCCCAGATGTGCTGATCATGGATGAGCCTACCAACGATTTGGATTACGATACCATCAACTGGTTAGAAAACTTTTTGGCCAATTACGACAATACGGTAATTGTGGTTTCTCACGACAGGCACTTTTTGGATGCCGTTTGTACTACTATTGCGGATATCGACTTTGGAAAAATCAATCTTTTCTCCGGAAACTATACGTTCTGGTACGAGAGTAGCCAACTGGCTGCCCGCCAAAGAGCCCAACAGAACAAAAAGGCCGAAGAAAAAGCCAAGGAACTCAATGAGTTTATTCAGCGTTTTAGTGCCAACGTAGCCAAAAGTAAGCAGGCCACGTCCCGTAAAAAAATGTTGGACAAGCTTAAGATAGAGGATATAAAACCATCGAGTAGAAGATACCCTGCCATTATTTTTGACCGCGAGCGAGAAGCTGGGGATCAAATTTTGAACGTAGAGAAGCTATCTGCTACATCAGAGGATGGAGATTTGTTGTTCAAAGATGTGAACATCAACTTGGCCAAAGGCGATAAAGTGGCCATTCTGTCTAAAGATTCGCGTGCTACAACAGCGTTCTACGATATTATTGCAGATAAAGTTAAGCCCGATAGCGGCAAGTTTCAATGGGGCGTGACCACCATTCAATCCTATTTGCCTGCGGATAACTCATCCTATTTCCAAGAAGATATTAATCTTGTGGATTGGCTTCGTCAGTGGGCCAAGACCGAAGAAGAAAGAGAAGAGGTTTACATTAGAGGTTTCTTGGGAAAAATGCTTTTCAGCGGTGAAGAGGCACTTAAAAAATGTACGGTACTTTCTGGAGGTGAAAAAGTGCGTTGTATGCTCAGCCGCATGATGATGCTTCGTGCCAATGTTCTTATGTTGGACGAGCCTACAAACCACTTGGACCTCGAAAGTATTACCGCTTTCAACAATTCATTGAAAAACTTTAAGGGCACCATTCTGCTTACTACGCATGATCACGAATTTGTGAACACGGTAGCCAATAGAATTATCGAGTTGACGCCAAATGGAGCCATTGATCGCTACTTAACGTTTGACGATTATATGTCCGATAAATCCATTAAGGAGCAGCGTGAAAAAATGTACGCCGTTACTGTTTAAGCGTTATAATATTTACTTTTCCAAATGGCTGGGTTAAAGTTTTTGCCCAGTGCAAATCCATAGAAAATTACTATGGACGCAATGCATTTGAACATAAAAAAGAAGATGATCCAAAACTCTGCCGTAGAATTTTTTTTGGAGAACAGCCCCTCTGGAACCATAAGCGTTACAAAGTAACTGATCAATAGCACCACGAGAACCAAATTCGAAATGTTTTTAAAGGGCCAAACAAACAGTTTTCTCAATGGATGAAGGTCGTTGCCCCATTTGTGGATCAAATAGTAATAATCGTTTCCGATTGGGGCAAAGAGGAGTGGGTCGTCCTTGTCTTCCAGCTTAAACAATTTGGAAGGAGCCATAACTTTGAAACCTTTTAGCGATGTATTGTGGATAGTTTCTAAGAGTTTGATTTTGGAAATAGCTTCTTGTGGAATCTTACCTTTAAAATAAGAGCTGTTCAAAAATCGCAGTCGGTAATCAATACAGATTTCTTTGATTTGATCAATATGGAAGATTTTTTCCGTTTTCAATAGGTCAAAATCAAAATCATTGGCGCGAACATTGTTTTTTGAACCCAATTGATGGGCTATTTGCTCTTCTTTTTTGGAATCTTCGCTCAAAATCTGCTGGACTTCGGCCAAAATTTGCTCGCTATCCCATTTCTTACCTCTCCTGTTTTGAAGTTTGTGCTCTATGTTTATTCCTTTCAAAATCGCGCAGTTTTTTAGTAATACACTCAAATTTAAGGAATTGAATTTTCGATTCTGACATTTGTCAGAAAAACACAATGTTAAGTTTGTGTTAAATGGATTTTAGGGGTAAAAAATGTGAGTGATATCATTAAAAAAAATGTATCTTATCGAAGTTTTTGGTAGTTAATCGTATAAGCATACTAAAAAGAACAAGCCCTAAAATTCGACCAACTTTATGAGTACCCCCGTAACAAAATTTTTGCTCGGCCTTTGCTTGGCTTTTTCTATTTATACGACTACTGCTCAAAATACTTCCAACGCATTATCATACGCCAGTAAGCTGGACAATCATAAAATTTTATTGAGTGCTGTAAACGCCACCGAATTGGGTGCTTTGCTTCAAAAATCAGGTCCATTTACCATTTTTGCACCTTCAGATGCCGCCTTTGAGAAATTTTCGAACAATAAAATAGCGGAATTGATCAAATCGGAAGATAAAAGGGCCTTAAAATCTTTGCTGTCTTACCATATTGTTGCTGGGCAACTTACGGCTTCCCGTATGTTGCGTGCCATTGGAAGAGGCAATGGAATGGCCAGTTTCACAACCGTTCAGGGGAAAAAATTAACTGCACATTTGGATGGGTATGATATTGTGCTCACCGACCCCATTGGCAATACTGCTAGAATCACAGCGGCCGATCTAAAATTAGAAAATGAAGGTGTGGTTCACGAAATTGATAGTGTTATCCTACCTGCACAAATGTAATTAGCGAAGTTCCGCCCCCAATTCCTTTTGGTATTGCGACAATAGTTTACCCATTATCTTTTCGATTTGCTTGTCTGTCAAAGTCTTTTTATCGTCCATTAGAGTAAAGCTCACCGCATAGGATTTTTTTCCTTCAGGAAGGTTTTTACCAGTATACACATCGAACAGGTTTACCTTTTTAAGCAGTTTTTTCTCGGTATTCCAGGCTATGTCGTACACTTTTTGGAAAGAAACGGAATCATCCAATAACAAAGCAAAATCCCTTGTTACCTCTGGGAACTTAGGAATTTCCTTGAAAGCTATATTTTGGGTGCTGACACATTCCAGAATGGCATCCCAATCCAAATCAGCATAAAATACCTCTTGCTTAATGTCGAATCGCTTTAGAGCTGTCTTTCCGACCAGTCCCAAAGACACCAAAACCTTGTCGTTCTTCACATAGGAAACTCCCTCGGCAAAATCCGAGTCCGTTAGTGGTTTTGTGTCAATATCCCTTATGCCCAAACGCTCAAAAACATTCTCTACAATACCTTTTAAATAGAAAAACTCTGACCTTCTTGAGGCAACGGCCCAACTACTTTGTGTGCGTTCCCCAGAAATGAAAATGGCTAAGTGCTGTTTTTCTTGGTGATTTCCACCCACTTTGTGGTAGGTTTTACCGAACTCGAACAGCTTGAGGTCTGTTTTTTGCCTGTTGTGGTTGTAGCTGACCGTTTGAAGCCCAGAATGTAGCATTGATGTTCTAAGAACAGATAAATCTGAACTCAGCGGATTCAACATCTGTACGGCGCTTTCATCTTCTGAAGCAATATCGGACGAGACCAGGCTATTGGTCATAATCTCAAAGAACCCTTTCGCGGCCAATGTATCTCCGATCACATCTTGAATCCTGTAGTTTTCAAAACGTGATGATTTGGCAATGGAGGCGTTCAGTTTTTCCTTAAAATCAATATTGTTGTAACCATAAACCCTTAAAATCTCCTCGATCACATCAACCTCTCTGGTAACATCTACCCTGTATGTTGGTATGGTAAGGCCCAGTCCAGACTCCGTAACGTTGTTGATTCGTATTTCCAATGCGGAAAGTATGGATTTTATGGTATCCTGCGGAATTTCCTGCCCAATCAGTGAGTTGATTTTATTGAAAGTTAAGAAGACCTGTCTCTCCTGTGGTTTTTTGGGGAATAAATCAGCAATTTCTGAAGTAATATACCCTCCTGCAATTTCCCTGATTAAAAGTGCAGCCCTTTTAAGGGCATACTTGGTCATTTCAATGTCAATGCCCCTTTCAAACCTAAAGGAGGCATCCGTGTTCAAGCCATGTCTTTTAGCTGTTTTTCTTATGGAAACTGGGTCAAAATAGGCACTTTCCAAAAATATAGAGGTAGTGTGCTCGGTAACTCCGGAGTGAAGCCCACCAAAAACACCAGCAATACACATAGGGCTACCTGCGTCGCAGATCATCAAATCATCTTCATGCAGTTCGCGCTCTACCTCGTCCAAGGTCGTAAACTTGGTGCCAGAGGGCAAGGTCTTTACCTCTACTTTGTTCCCTTTTATTTTGGATGCATCAAAAGCGTGCAACGGCTGACCCAATTCGTGAAGTACGTAGTTGGTAACATCCACAATATTGTTTATCGGAGCCAATCCAATCGCCTTCAATCTGTTTTTTAACCAATCTGGAGAGTCTTGAACTACAAGATTACTTATCGTAACCCCGCAATATCTTGGGGCAAGGTCACTTTCCAGAACCTCTACATCAACCTTTAACGAGCGGTTGTCAATAGAAAAATTACTGACCGAAGGGGTTACCAACTCCTTTTGAATTTCTTTTTGCTCCAAACCTGCTTTAAGGTCGCGAGCCACACCAAAATGGCTCATGGCATCGGATCTGTTGGGGGTGAGTCCTATCTCAAAAACCTCATCGTTTTCAATTTCAAAAACTTTGGAGCAAGGCGTGCCGGGCACCAGCTCTGCGTTTAGCACCATAATTCCATCATGGCTTTCTCCAAGTCCTATTTCGTCTTCGGCACAAATCATGCCTTGGCTCACCTCGCCACGAATTTTTCCTTTTTTGATTGCCCAAGCCTCACCTTCTTTGGTATAGAGAGTAGTGCCAACAGTGGCCACAGGCACTTTTTGCCCAGCTGCCACATTGGGTGCACCACAAACTATTTGTAACGGGGCTTCTTGCCCAACATCAACAGTGGTTAATTTAAGTCTGTCCGCATTTGGGTGTTTTTCACAAGTAAGCACATGTCCCACGACAATGCCCTTTAAACCACCCTTAACTGATTCAAATTGTGATATGCCCTCAACTTCCAGACCTAAATCCGTTAAAAGTTCGCCTGTTTTTTGAGCATCCCAATCAATTTGCAAAAATTGCTTCAACCAGTTGTAAGAAATCTTCATACCCCATTTTTAGAGGGGACAAATATATAACAATAGGGGAACAGATTCAACGATAATAATAACCATAAACCGTAAGGTCTGTTTTGTTTTAAAATGTATTTCCTACATTTAGGTAAAATCTTTTACTGTATGAATAAGATAGGGTTGGCAATGGTAGGACTTATAGTCTTATTGACCTCTTGTGTAAATGATGGAAAAACTAAATTGAAGGTGGGCGATTGGCTGGGAAAAATTGAAGTTTCCGAATCGCAACAGTTGCCTTTTGAATTTACGCTTTCACAAAATGAAGATGGCGGATACGAGATGAAAGTATTCAATGCAGAAGAAGTTATCACTATTGATGAATTCACCTTTAATGGAGATTCCATCGATATTCGGATGCCGATTTTTGAAGGTCATATATCTGGCACCTATACATCCAATGAAATAATAGGGAAGTTTATTGAGGAAAGTAAGGAGCGAAGTGTTCCCTTTAGGGCCACTTACGGAGCAAAAGATCGTTTTGAGGCAGAAAAGGACGCAGTTGTTAATATTTCGGGTATTTGGGAAACCTATTTTAAGGTAAATACTGAAGATGAATATCCTGCAAAAGGCATTTTTATGCAGAACGGGAACAAGGTTAAAGGTACTTTTAGGACCAAAACAGGGGATTATCGCTATTTGGATGGCGTTGTTACCGGGGATAGTATGAAACTTTCCGCTTTTGATGGTTCGCACGTATTTTTGTTTTTGGCACAAGTGACCGATAGCACTTTGGATGGTAAGTTTTATTCTGGAAAACATGCTGTCCAAGAATTTATGGGTGCCAGAAATGAAGCTTTTGAACTTCCAGATTCCAACGACCTCACTTATTTGCGTGAAGGTTATGATAAGTTCGATTTTTCTTTTCCAAATTCAGATGGAGAGATGGTGGGTTTGGACGGCCCAATGTTTGATAACAAGGTAGTGCTGGTTCAGATAATGGGAACCTGGTGTACCAATTGTTTGGATGAAACACGGTTTTATGTGGATTTCCTCAAAAACAATCCAGATTTGGATTTGCAATTTGTGGGATTGGCGTTCGAATACGCAAAAACGGAGGAGAAAGCCTTTGAGGGCATAAAAAGACTCAAGGAGCGAGAGGAAGTACCTTATCCAGTTCTATTGGCGCAATACGGAACATCTAACAAGCAAAAGGCCAACGAAAAATTGCCGATGCTGAACCATATACTTTCTTACCCTACTACTATTTACATTGATAAAAAAGGAGAGGTACGTAAAATCCATACAGGTTTTAATGGCCCCGCAACAGGCAAAAAATTTGTGGAATTCAAAAAAGAGTTCAATAAAATAATCAAAGAGCTGACTTCTGAAGCACCTGAAACTGAGAGCTAGTTAAAATATTGTGGACTTACCAGTGAAGAAGGCTACGGCTTGGGTTTTGTGTTAGAGGTTGGATGTCGGAAGCCAGTTAGCAGTTCTCAGTTGCAGTGGGCAGTAATACAGTAACTCAATAACTTAGTCGTGAGTCTTGGTTCATGTTTTTCTTTCTTTTGTTCTTGCACTTAAACCTGATTCGAGCAATTAGTGAAATTCGTGTCCACTGCATACGGGAGTGTCCATTCCGGAAGAAACATCCCTAAGATTCCCTCAAGGGGGTGAGTTATTTGGGATTTGGAGTTTGGAATTTGGGGATTTGGAGCTTGGTGCTTACACTTGATAAGGGCATCAGATAATCGTAGACTTACCCAAATCGATGTTTTCATCGTTCATTAGGGAGTCATCTTCAATATCCACAATATTATGGGCAATAAAATCCCCAACTTGATTAGTGCCGTATTGACTGTTTTCTCTTAAATCTGGAGTAACAACCCCTTTCCTTAAAGACTTGTCCACGGCCATTTTAACTGCCATCGCTTCTTCGGCGAGTCCAAAATGCTCCAATAGCATGGCTGCGGAAAGAATGGAAGCAATCGGGTTGGCAATATCTTTACCTGTGGCTTGCGGATAGGAACCGTGAATAGGTTCGAACAACGCATTTTCCTCACCAACAGAAGCTGAAGCCAATAATCCGATGGAACCACCGATTACGCTACCTTCATCAGAAATAATGTCCCCGAACATATTCTCCGTTAAAATAACATCAAACTGTTTGGGGTTGAGGATGATTTGCATTGCGGCATTGTCCACGAACAAAAAATTCAAGGTAACTTCGGGATAACTTTCACCGATTCGTGTAACAACTTTGCGCCAAAGTCTTGAAGATTCAAGTACATTGGCCTTATCTACCAAAGTAAGCTTCTTTTTGCGACCCTTTGCAGCCTTAAAGGCTAAATGGGCAATACGGCTAATTTCATCTTCGGAGTATTCGCAAAGGTCAGAAGCTACGGTGCCCTCTGGGTTCGATTTTTTCTCCCCAAAATAAATACCTCCAGTAAGTTCTCGGTAGATTACAAAATCGGTTCCTTTGATTACCCTTTTCTTTAAAGGGGATTTATCCAATAAAGTTGGATGGGACAACACTGGTCTAATGTTGGCAAATAGCCCTAACTCCTTTCGCAATTGAAGCAATCCTTGCTCGGGCCTCACTTTTGCATCGGGGTCGTTATCGTATTTTGGGTCGCCAATGGCGCCAAAAAGAACGGCATCCGACTCTTGGCATAATCTGAGTGTGGAGTCGGGTAGAGGTACTCCCTTTTTGTCCATGGCAATGGCGCCAACAGGAGCTTCTTTAAAAATAAAATGGTGATTAAAGGTCTCTTCAACGGCCTTTAGGCATTTTACCGCCTGAGCCAACACTTCAGGTCCAACTCCATCTCCAGCAAGCAACGCGATTTTCAATACCATATAGCAGCAACCATGATTTAAGCCATGCTCTTCATTCCGATATTGCTGGTTTCAACAATCTCGTGGATGTCCTCATCCAAAATTTCTTTTTTAACGTCGGCATACTTCAAAAAGTTTTGATAAACCGTATCCAATTGAAGTTTTGTGAGCTCGTAACCTACATTTTTGGCACGGTAAGCCAATGCCGCGCGTCCACTTCTTGCAGTCAATACAATGGAAGATTCGCTGACCCCAACATCTTTAGGATCAATGATTTCGTAGGTTTCCCGGCGTTTGATTACCCCATCCTGGTGAATACCGGAACTGTGTGCAAATGCATTGGAACCAACAATCGCTTTGTTGGGCTGCACAGGCATTCCCATTTTTTGAGAAACCATGGTACTGGTGTCCCAAAGCAATTTGCTGTTGATGTTGGTATCCAAATTCAAGTGCGGATGTTGTCTCATTATCATCACAACCTCTTCCAAGGAAGTGTTTCCGGCTCTTTCCCCAATACCGTTGATGGTACATTCAATTTGCCTTGCACCGTTCACAACACCTGCGATGGAGTTGGCGGTGGCCAATCCTAAATCGTTGTGGCAATGGCAGGAAAGAATGGCCCTGTCTATACCTTTTACATTTTCTTTCAAATACTTCATTTTGGCACCATACTCTTCTGGAAGGCAGTATCCTGTAGTATCAGGAATGTTAAGTACGGTTGCTCCGGCTTTTACAACAGCCTCACAGATTCTGGCTAAAAATTCATTGTCGGTACGGCCAGCATCCTCTGCATAGAATTCAACATCCTCTACAAAAGTTTTGGCATAAGCCACGGCATCAACGGCACGTTCTATAATTTTATCCTGTGTAGAGTTGAACTTGTATTTGATATGTGATTCGGAAGTTCCGATTCCCGTGTGTATTCTTGGTCTTTTGGCATCTTTGATAGCTTCAGCGGCTACTTCAATGTCCTTTTTCACTGCACGGGTCAATCCACAGACCGTTGCATTTTTGATCAATTTGGCAATTTCGTTCACGGATTTGAAATCACCGGGACTGGATATGGGAAACCCTGCTTCGATTACATCAACTCCTAGTTCATCCAATCGTTCGGCAATGATTAATTTTTGCTCGGTATCCAGTTTGCAACCTGGTACCTGTTCTCCATCTCTTAGTGTTGTGTCAAAAATTTCTACCTTATCTTTACCCATTATCTCAACCTGTTTTTTACTATGGCTAACGAAAGTAGTAAAGGAAGGCTGAAGACGAAAAACAGCTGAGAGCATGTTACAACGTTTAACTGCTTTTGGCAGGATTTAAATAACTGATAAACAATAGTTTAAATAACATTTTTTACGATGACAAATGCCCATAAGGACGCTTTGTTTGTATTGGTAAATTCGCTTTCCAAATCAGAAAAACGGCAATTTAAGCTTTATGTTGGCCGATTGGGGGTTAATACGGATGCTAAATTTTTGGCTCTTTTTAATTTGTTGGATAAGATGCGGAAGTACGATGAGCGTCAGATTTTGGACAGTGGCATTGTCAAGAAATCACAGCTTTCCAATCTTAAGGCACATTTGTACAAGCAAATTTTGGTGAGTTTACGTTTGAATCCCGTGAACCAAAATGTGCGGATTCAGATTAGGGAACAACTGGATTTTGCCACCATTCTTTATCAAAAGGGATTGTACAAGCAAAGCTTGAAGATTTTGGAAAAGGCAAAGAGTTTCGCCATTGAGAATGAAGAGAAAAACGTTGCCTATGAAATTGTGGAACTGGAAAAGGTGATTGAAACACAATACATCACCCGAAGTATCCCGGATAGGGCGGATGAACTTGCGATAGAGGCCAAGCAACTTTCTGCACTAAACGTAATGACAAGCAAACTTTCCAATCTTTCGTTGCAGTTGTATGGAATGATGTTGAAAGTGGGTTATGTCAGAAGTGACGAGGATCTTCAAAAAGTAAAAAGTTATTTTGATGAACATTTGCCCAAATACGAAATTGAAAAACTTGGTTTCCGTGAAAAACTATGGTTGTACAAGGCACATTTGTGGTATAGCCTTTTGATTCAGGACTTTTTGTCAGCCTACAAATACGCCAGTAAATGGGTGGACCTATTTTACGAAAACAAACACATGATTCCACTGAACCCTGTGTTTTTTTAAAAGGGCAATCATTACTTGTTGGAGTCGCTTTTCTTTGTAAAATACGCATCGCAGTTTAGGGAAACCTTGGAGCGATTGGAGAATCAGGTGCAAGACCCTAAGTTTCCCAAAAATGATAACATAAGCTCATTGGCCTTTTTGTATATCAACACAAACAAATTGAACCTTCATTTTTTAGAGGGAACTTTTGATAAGGGCATTTATTTGGTGAACATTATTGATTATGGCATCAAAAAGCACAGACAGCAAATAGATGAGCATCATGTTATGTTGCTCTATTACAAGATTGCTTGCCTTTACTTTGGAAATGGGGACAATAAGAACTGTATTGCCTACCTCAAAAAAATAATTTCCAACAAAAAATTAAAGATGCGCGAGGATTTGATGTGTTTTGCGAGGGTGTTGAGCCTTGTGGCACATTACGAAGCAGGAATGGACTATCATTTGGAAGTGCAGCTTAAGAGCACCTACAAATTCTTGCTGAAAATGAACGACTTACACGAGGTGCAAAAGGAAATGATCAAATTCTTGAGAAACCTTGGGGACATCTACCCAACCGATTTGAAGAGTGAATTTCAGAAACTGTACAACGAGTTAAAGAAATACGAGAACCATCCTTATGAGAAAAGGGCATTCTTGTATTTGGATATCCTTTCGTGGTTGGAAAGTCACTTGCAGAACAAGCCCGTAGGACAGATAATCAGAGAAAAAGCCTTAGCACTTACTCGCTAATACAGGCGTTCCAAACAGGATCCTCTGGTGGAAGCGCCAAAAAAGCAACGGGTTCTTTTTTTACGGGGTGCACAATCTCCAAACTTCTAGCATGTAGATGAATGCCACCATCTTTATTGCTACGGTCGGCACCGTATTTTAAATCTCCTTTGATGGAACAGCCAATGGCTGCCAATTGTGCCCTTATTTGATGGTGTCTGCCCGTTTTTAAGTCAATTTCCAACAAAAAATAGCTGTCCAGTTTTTTTATGATTTTATAATCCAAAACGGCTTTTTTGCTATTGGACACTTCTTTGGTGTGGGCGTAGGATTTGTTTTGCTTGGGGTTGCGCACCAACCAATGGGTCAAGGTTCCACTTTCTGGGACTGGGGGATTTTTAACAACCGCCCAATACATTTTTTTGGTTTCCCCTTGGGCAAACATTTTATTGAGTCGGGGCAAGGCTTTGGATGTTTTGGCGAAAAGCACAATTCCCGAAGTAGGGCGGTCCAATCGATGCACCACGCCCAAATACACGTTTCCGGGTTTGTTGTATTTCTCTTTAAGATATTGCTTTACCACTTCGCTGAGGGGGTCGTCGCCAGTTTTATCACCCTGTACAATATCACTAACTCGCTTATTAATAACAATTAGGTGGTTATCCTCAAAGAGCACTTGAAGGTTGGAGGGAGTGGACCTGTTGGATTCTTCGATTTTTGGATTTTTGGATTTCACTTTAGCGAGGATTTGAATTTAGAAATCACTTTGATGAAAAATTTGTCATTTCGAGTGGTTTTTTGAACCCAAGTTCAAAAAATTGTATCGAGAAAAGAATTCATGCTAACTCAAACCTGGTTCTCGATACTTTTTTCTTCCGAAAAAACTCGAACTGACGGTTTTATTATACATTTAATAAGATTCATCCTTATTCGGAAAATCCTGACTTTTTACATCATCCACGTATTGGGATATGGCATTGCTCATCTCATCATAAAGATTGAGGTATCGCCTCAAAAATCTTGGATGGAACTCATGTGTCATACCCAACATATCATGCACTACTAAAACCTGTCCGTCCACGTGGTTGCCAGCGCCAATTCCAATAATGGGAATGGAAACACTTTCCGCAACTTGTTTGGCCAATTTGGCTGGAATTTTCTCCAAAACAATGGCAAAACAGCCCAATTCTTCCAGTAGTTTGGCGTCAGATTTTAGCTTTTCGGCTTCCTCTTCTTCTTTAGCACGTACGGTGTACGTTCCAAATTTATAAATGGATTGTGGGGTAAGCCCCAAATGTCCCATCACGGGAATGCCTGCCTGAAGAATTCGTGTTACGGATTCCTTGATTTCACTGCCACCCTCTACTTTGATGGCGTGGGCGCCACTTTCTTTCATGATCCGGATTGCCGAACGCAGGGCTTCCTTGGAATCGCTCTGGTAGCTTCCAAAAGGGATATCTACAACTACAAGTGCTCTTTTGGCAGCCCTGACCACGGAAGTGGCGTGATAAATCATTTGGTCTAGGGTAATGGGCAAGGTGGTTTCGTGGCCGGCCATTACGTTACTGGCGGAATCACCTACCAGAATGGCATCTACATTGGCTCCATCCACAATCTTGGCCATGGAATAATCGTAGCTGGTGAGCATGCTAATTTTCTCCCCATGCTTTTTCATTTCCACCAGCGATTTTACTGTTACCCTTTTATATTCTTTTTTAGCTGTAGACATCGTAATTGTATTTGATGGCTAAAAGTAAGCAGATTTGTTTAATTTAGGCTTCAATCAAAAAACTAATCAAATGAGAAAACTGTTAAGTTGCGTAGTACTGTTTGCTTTGGGTACGTTAGGATATGCCCAAGGACCTAATCCATCAAACGGAGAAGCTGAAAACCAAGTAAAACAAGTAATCGAAACTTTTTTTGATGGTTTTCACAAGCAAGATTCAACAATAATTAAAAGTACCGTTGCGGACGAGATTGTACTGCAGACAACGGGGAGAACCCCAGAAGGTAAAACACTTTTCAAAACGGAAGAATTTTCAAAATTTTTAAAGTCCATTGTCGGCATACCTGAAACCACAAGGTTTGAAGAAAAACTCACGTCTTTTTCCATTCAAGTGGATAGGACGATGGCCAATGCTTGGGTGGGGTACGAATTTTGGGTGAACGGCGAGTTCAGTCACTGTGGTATCAATTCGTTCCAACTCGTCAATTTTGATGGGAAGTGGAAGATTATTTACTTGATTGATACTAGGGGCAAGGAAGGCTGTATGGATTAACAATCACTTAAAAATACGCCTACGGCCAACCCACCTTCGGAGGTCTCTTTGTATTTGGAGCTCATGTCTTTTGCTGTTTCCCACATGGTATTTACCACTTTGTCCAATGGTACTTTCACCTCACTTGGGTCGGTGTCCAGTGCCAATTCTGCTGCGTTGATGGCTTTAATGGCCCCCATGGCATTTCTTTCAATGCATGGAACCTGTACCAGTCCGCCAATAGGGTCGCAGGTTAAACCTAAGTGGTGTTCCATGGCAATTTCAGCAGCAATCAATACTTGTTCGGGAGAACCACCCATAAGTTCTGTCAATCCAGCTGCGGCCATGGCCGAGGATACCCCAATTTCTGCTTGGCAGCCACCCATGGCCGCTGAAATGGTAGCTCCTTTTTTAAAGATGCTTCCCACCTCACTGGCCACCAATAAGAATTGTTTTACGTCGTCAAAATTAGCATCGTGGTTTTCAATAACCATATAATACATTAAAACGGCAGGAATAACCCCAGCACTTCCGTTGGTGGGAGCGGTAACCACTCTCCCCAATGATGCATTGACCTCGTTTACACTGAGCGCGAAACAACTGACCCATTTGATGATTTGCCTAAACCTAACTTCGGTATCACGGATACTCTCCAACCATTCCTGTGGATTGGAGTAGGGGACATCCCCTTTAAGTTTTTGATGCATCTCGAAGGCACGTCGCTTCACATTTAATCCACCAGGGAGTTTACCTTCGGTGTGGCAACCAACATAGATGCTTTCCAACATCGTATTCCAGATGCGGGCAATGCCTTCGTTTATTTCTGATTCGGTTCGTAGAGAAAGCTCGTTCTCCATCACAATAGTGGAGATGGACTTGTTTTGGGCGTTGCAATGTTGCAGTAGCTCCTCACCGGTTCTTACAGGATGTGGAAAGGTTTTAAAAGTCTCCTTGTTCTCTTTGGCGTGAATGCGTTCTTCTTTCACCACAAATCCACCACCAATGGAGTAATAGGTTTCGGCAACGGTTTCGCCATTGGCCAATTCAGCTTCAAACCGCATACCGTTGGCATGAAATGGTAAAAACTCCTTTTTGAACACAATATCGTTTGCAAAACTGAAAGAAATCGCTCTTTTTCCACCAAGATTTAGTTTGTTCTCAGCCTTAATCCTGTCAATACTTCCTGAAATGCTGTCAATGTCAACAGTTTCAGGGTCAGCACCCAACAATCCCATCACCACGGCAATATCGGTGGCATGACCTTTTCCTGTGAGGCAGAGTGACCCATAGAGGTATGCCTTGATGGATTGAACATCATCAAAAACCGCTTGTTCTTCAAGTTCGGCTGTCCAGCGTTCGGCGGCACGCCAAGGCCCAAGGGTGTGCGAGCTGGAAGGTCCTACACCAATCTTAAGCATATCAAACAAACTTATGCACTCCATAAACTCAATTTACAGTGTCAAATATAGGAAGCTAAACGGTATAAAAATTTGAATATTTAAATATCTAAGCTGCTTTCCCCATAATTTTTATGACATCAGTAATTATGCTGGGATATTCAAGGGTTTTGACAACAATCTGACACCTTGTCATATTCTTGCTCGTGGCATAATCATTGACATTTTACTGAACGAAACGAAAACGAATTTTTAAACAGATATAACTTTAGATACGATGAGCAAGATTATAGGTATAGACTTAGGTACGACCAACTCCTGCGTCTCTGTTATGGAAGGTAACGAGCCTGTGGTAATTCCAAATGCCGAAGGTAAACGTACTACTCCATCGATGATCGCATTTGTTGAAGGAGGGGAGATCAAGGTCGGTGACCCTGCAAAAAGACAAGCCGTGACCAACCCTCACAAAACGATTTATTCCATTAAGCGATTTATGGGTAACAAATACTCAGAATCCAGCAAGGAAGCCAAAAGGGTTCCTTATAAAGTGGTAAAGGGAGACAACGATACTCCTAGAGTGGATGTTGACGGACGTATGTACACACCTCAAGAGCTTTCAGCGATGATTCTTCAAAAAATGAAGAAAACTGCTGAGGATTACTTGGGGCAAGATGTAACAAGAGCGGTAATTACCGTTCCAGCATATTTTAACGATTCACAAAGACAGGCCACCAAAGAAGCTGGTGAAATTGCAGGTCTTACCGTGGAACGAATCATTAACGAGCCAACCGCCGCTTCTTTGGCATATGGACTCGATAAAAAAGATACCGAGCAAAAAATAGTGGTGTTTGACTTTGGTGGAGGTACACACGATGTTTCCATTCTTGAATTGGGTGACGGTGTGTTTGAAGTATTGGCCACAGATGGTGATACCCATTTAGGTGGTGACGATGTTGACCAAAAAATTATTGATTGGTTGGCCGAAGAGTTCAAGAAAGATGAAGATATGGACCTTCGTGAAGACCCAATGGCACTTCAGCGCTTGAGGGAAGCTGCCGAAAAGGCAAAAATTGAGTTGTCTTCTTCTGCACAGACAGAAATCAACTTGCCTTACGTAACAGCAACGTCTTCAGGACCAAAACACTTGGTAAGAACATTGTCCAGATCTAAATTTGAGCAATTGATCGCCGATTTGGTAAAAAGAACCATTGAGCCCTGTGAGAAAGCATTGAAATCTGCGGGACTTTCCAAAAGCGATATCGACGAAATTATCTTGGTAGGTGGTTCTACCCGTATCCCTGCGGTGCAGGAAGCAGTGGAGAAGTTCTTCAATAAAAAACCATCCAAAGGAGTAAACCCAGATGAAGTTGTGGCCATTGGTGCTGCTATTCAAGGTGGTGTTTTGACGGGAGATGTAAAAGACGTGCTCTTGTTGGATGTAACCCCACTTTCTTTGGGTATCGAAACTATGGGAAGCGTGTTCACTAAATTGATAGAGGCGAACACCACCATCCCAACCAAGAAATCACAGGTGTTCTCCACTGCGGCTGACAATCAACCTTCGGTTGAAATCCACGTGTTGCAAGGGGAAAGACCTATGGCGGCAGATAACAAAACCATTGGTAGATTCCACTTGGACGGTATTCCACCAGCACCAAGAGGAACACCTCAAATTGAAGTGACTTTCGATATTGATGCGAACGGTATAATCAAGGTTTCAGCAACTGACAAGGCCACTGGCAAGTCACAGGACATCCGAATCGAAGCTTCTTCAGGTTTGACCGAGGAAGAAATCGAAAAGATGAAAGCTGAAGCAGAAGCTAACGCCGATGCGGATAAAAAAGCTAAGGAAACTGCCGATAAATTGAACGAGGCAGATGCCATGATCTTCCAAACTGAAAAGCAATTGAGCGAGTTTGGCGATAAATTGTCCGATGACAAGAAGAAGCCGATCGAAGATGCTTTGGAAGAACTGAAGAAAGCTTTTGAAGGCAAGGACCTAGCAGTTATTGAGCCTGCTTTGGAAAAAATCAACGAAGCTTGGAAAGTAGCTTCCGAAGAAATGTACAAAGCACAAGCTGAAGCACAAGGCGGCGCTGCAGGAGCAGGAGCTGCTGGAGGAGACGCAACCGGTGGCGATAGCGCTGGAAAGGGAGCCTCTGAAGGAGACAACGTGGAAGACGTAGACTTCGAAGAAGTCAAGTAGCCTGTCCTGAGCGAAGCCGAAGGATTGACTTCGAAGAAGTGAAATAAGCTTACTTAATTCATATAAATAGAAAAACCCTGACGATTTCGTCAGGGTTTTTTGTTTTAAAAGAGGAATAAACTGGGTTTACGCCGCATTCAATTGTTGCATTTCCATTTCCTTGAGTTTTCGTAAAGCTTCCGATTTTGAATTTACGTTGAGCTTTACATAAATGTTCTGAATGTGAAAATTGACCGCGCTGGGTGTTACAAAAAGCTTGTCCGCAATCATTTTATAAGTAAACCCCTGGGTAAGGAGGTCAATGATTTGGTTTTCCTTTTTCGAGAACACATCGAACGACTTTGTTTGGAAGGAATCAATGATTTTTTTAGCCACGTCCAGTTCCAAAGCAACCCCGTGTTGGTTAAGCGCGTCCAATGCATTGAACAATCTATCCTTGGTGATTGGTTTAATGAGGTAGCCGCTAGCCCCTTTTTTAAAGGCTTCTTTTATGAGTTTGAAATCATTTTTTTGGCTCATCATCAATACCTTCAGGTTTTTGTTCTTGCGGTAAAAATATTCCAGACCGTCAATGCCCGAAATTCCGTTGAGCATGGCTTCGCAGATAATAATATCCGGATGGGAACGCCCAAAATTGGAAAGCAAGTCTTGAACGGAGCTGTAAGTGCCAAGAAGTTCGTATGCTTCATTTTCCTCAAAATACTGATTGTAAATGCCGCCGATAGCATCATCATTGTCGATAATGGCAATTTTTAATGAATTTGTTTTCATGATAAGAAAGATTTGGGGGATTAATACTCTTACATAATGTATTGTAGGTTAAGTTTTAGGACATAATGTCCTGCTTCACATTATTGAAGTTGGGATAAACAAATGAAAAACCATCGCTTTGCCCTTGGAGCAAAAACAATCACAGTTCCATTTAAGTTTACTTCAAAAATGGGTGTAATCCCTAAAGGGATTAAGCGCTAAAATTTCTGTTTAGTTGAGGTGTTGCCTCATCAAAAAAGTAAGGTGAAAAGAGGTTTTGGGACGCCTTTTTTTCGAATGTTGTAGTTTTTGTTCATGACATAATAGATTTGGGATTGTATTATTTCAAGAGTTAAATTAGAATTTTTTAACAATTGAGGGCAATTTTTGTAGTTGTTTTCGTTCAAATGCACTTCTGGAAAATTCGATTTGCTTGAAATAGAGGAGGGCAGGAGCAATCCTTTAAATTGTAGGTGGCTGTATTTCAGTTATTTGCATAAAAAAATAGGATGCCGTCCCATCGGCATCCTATTCTTGGTGTAAATCGGTCAGATTGAAATAATACAACCCGCTTTCTAATGATAGTCTGTCAGTTTCCCCCTGTCTTTCTTATCATTGCCATGAGTGTTTCTAAGTTCGGCTATGAAACAACATCATAAGACACTTTTCAGGTTTATTGACCGATTCAATAAGTAGTTTATTCTTCGTCTTGGAATGAGGTACCTACATATTCATAGGCTTCATTGTTCATAACAGTCTCTAGTTCCTCATCGTTCTTAGCAACATCGTTGTACTGATCCTGATTCTTTGAACGTCCATAAGCAACAGTATATTGTGAAATGGTGTTATTGAATCCTCTGTTGGATACTACAAATCCTAATTTTTTCTCTGGGCTCAATTGAATGGCATACTCATCGCTATTGCTATTGATGTGTCCACCTAAGTTTACAGATGTGGTAAGTGTGTTATTAACAACCTGTGAAGCATAAAGGTCCAATCCACCGTAACCATCTCTACCTTCTGAGGCAAAGAACAATAGGGTTTCGTTGTATATGCTAGGGTAAAGCTCGTCTTCTTTGGTGTTTACCTTTGGTCCAAGATTTTTAGATACACCAAGGCTTCCATCTGCAGCGATATCAGCTACATAAATATCGTATTTGCCAAAAGTGCCTTTCATGTTGGACGCAAAGAACAAACGAGATCCATCAGAAGTAACTGTAGGGTGTTTGGCCGAATAGTATCTTGGACATACATCCAATTGGGTAACATTGGTCCATTCGCCGTTTATATTTTCAGCACGGTAAACGTGGTACACCAATTCTTTTTTGGAGAATACACCATAAAGGGGCTTTTCATAGGTGCCCTTACTAAAGTATGCCGTTTTCCCATCTTCGGTAATGGACATATTTGGTACGTATCCATCAATAGTGGAAACACTACCGTTCATAGTGTCATTGATTATTTTTTCATTGGCCTGTGCAAAAGTAGTTTGACTGACTAGCATAGTTCCTGAAACAAGTAGACTGTAAATAATAGATCGTGTCATGATGTATAGATTTGGGGGTTAATACATTACAAAGATCAAAAACAATCGGAGCGAATACTTATCAATTTTTCATAGGTTTTCACTTTTAACGACTAAAAAGTGTATTTCAACGAATATTTTTTCGGAATTTAACATGTTTGGAGTATCAAAAATGCGTTTAAACGGTCTTTTGTGTGTTTTAACGGACTGATCTTGATTGTAGAAACCTTGGTCAATTTTATCAACATTAAAGGATTATATATTTATTTTTCATGGTGCCCACGACATTTTTTGGACTTTAAATCATACAAATTGAATTAACTTCGCTTTTTTTGATAAATATCTTCTATTATTAGGAAGCTATTTCATTAACTTCTTTAAAGTAACCTCAAACCTAGATAGACCATCCTTTGAATATTACCATTGAAAATATCATCTTAATTGGTTCTGTACTCCTGCTGATCAGTATTTTGGCTGGTAAAACGAGCTATCGTTTTGGTGTGCCCACCCTTTTGTTGTTTTTGACCATTGGGATGCTTGCGGGATCGGACGGTATTGGTGGTATTTATTTTGACAACCCAAGAATCGCGCAGTTCATCGGTGTGGTCTCCCTAAACTTTATTCTTTTCTCCGGAGGGCTGGACACAAACTGGCAATCGGTAAAACCCGTACTTCGGGAAGGAATTGTACTTTCAACCGTAGGTGTATTGCTCACGGCGGTGGGACTGGGGTACTTTGTTTATTTGATTACCGACTTTGGCCTTTATGAAAGTTTGTTGTTGGGTGCCATTGTATCATCTACCGATGCTGCAGCGGTTTTTTCCATTTTAAGAGGTAAGAATCTGGCTTTAAAAAAGAACTTAAGGCCCACTCTGGAACTTGAGAGTGGAAGTAACGACCCCATGGCCTATGTACTTACCATTGCTTTTTTGACTCTTGTGCAGTTCCCCGAGAAAAATATTGCATCCGTTTTGCCCATGTTTTTCCTTCAAATGATACTGGGTGGAGCGGCAGGATTCCTATTTGGAAAACTCAGTAAAATTATAATAAATAAGATTAGGTTGGATTTTGAGGGACTTTACCCCGTGCTTACCATAGCCCTAATGTTCATTACTTTTTCTGCAACGGATTTTATAGGAGGCAACGGTTTTTTGGCCATATATATATGTTCAGTTTACTTGGGCAACCAAAATTTGATTCACAAGAAAACCATTATGCGAATGTTTGATGGCTTGGCTTGGTTAATGCAAATTGTACTGTTCCTAACATTGGGATTGTTGGTATTTCCCACTCAAATTGTTCCTTATATGGGAATAGGTTTGTTAATTTCTTTGTTCCTGATTTTTGTCGCCCGGCCGTTGGCGGTTTTTATCTCTCTGTCTCCTTTTAAGATGAAGTTGAGACGAAGATTCTACATTTCCTGGGTAGGTTTGCGTGGAGCAGTACCCATTGTATTTGCTACCTACCCACTTTTGGCAGGAATTGAAAAGGCCAACATTATATTCAATATTGTCTTTTTTGTCTCCTTGACCTCAGTACTTATTCAGGGTAGTACGTTGTCCATTGTTGCAAAATGGTTGCATGTTGGGCTTCCAGAAAGTGCCAAGCCCCTTTCACCAACAGACGAACTATTGTCCGAGCATCCCAAAGCAATTATGAAAGAAATTATGATTGGTGAATCTTGCCCGGCTACTGGGGAGAAAATCGTAAACTTGAACTTTCCCAAAAAAGCGATCATTGCCATGATAGAACGTGATGGCAATTACATTACCCCAAATGGGTTAACGGTGATAAAGGCAAATGATAAATTGGTGGTGCTTACGGACAAACCAGAAATTTTGGAGAAAGTGTATGCTTCACTCTCACTGTCCAGAGCTGAATAGCTGGATGGTACCGAGGAATAAAAAATGATAGCATCAAGGATAGAACTCATTCGCACCTTTTCCTATTCGGGGATTTGGCTGGCAAGGTTTTTACACCGCAAAGCATTTGTCATTTTTATTTTGAAGATTTATTAATTGTATTAAATTTGCAGCTTCAAAAAATGAGTAAGCCCTCAGTTACATATCATTTTGTATTGCCAGTGGCGACTCCGCCCTAAAGCTTCTCCCTTATTGGACATTATCGTCCAAAGCATTTCAGTTTAATATTTTTAACCATATTACATACGGTTTTGACCGTTTGGTCTTGACCATCATCCACGATCATTATGAAACAATATTTAAAACTATTTGATTTCTCACAGAAAGTAAACTATAAGACCGAGGTGCTTTCAGGGCTTACCGTTGCCATAGCATTGGTTCCCGAAGCTGTAGCCTTCGCCTTAATCGCGGGCTTGTCTCCATTGGTCGGGCTGTACGCCGCCTTTGTTATGGGTCTGGTGACCTCTGTTTTTGGTGGTAGGCCCGGGATGATCTCTGGGGCAACAGGAGCCGTTGCAGTAGTGATTGTAACTTTGGCAAATAGCCACGGAGTAGAATATGTGTTTGCCACCGTGGTATTGGCAGGTATTATACAGGCTCTTGCAGGAGCTTTGAGATTGGGTACGTTAATGCGATTGGTACCATTACCTGTGGTATATGGCTTCGTAAATGGTCTTGCCATCATCATTTTCATGTCTCAATTGGATCAGTTCAAGGATCCCTCCGGTAATTGGCTCACTGGCAATGCACTGTACATTATTTTGGGACTTGTGGTATTGACCATGCTGATTATCTGGGGACTGCCCAAGATCACGAAGGCATTCCCGGCATCCTTAGCCGCTATTTTGGTGGTTTTTGGTATTGTGGTCGTTTTTGGGATAGACACCAAGACGGTTGGGGACATTGCATCCATTAAAGGTGGGTTTCCCCCGTTCCATATCCCCGACATTCCCTTTACACTGGAAACTTTGACGCTTATTTTCCCCTATGCGGCCATTGTGGCCGGTGTTGGTTTGATAGAAAGTTTGCTAACCTTGGAACTTATCGACGAGATTACCGAGACCAGGGGACGCACCAACAAAGAGGCTGCCGCCCAGGGCCTTGCCAATATTGCTTCTGGTCTGTTCTCAGGAATGGGCGGATGTGCCATGTTGGGACAAAGTTTGATCAACATATCCAATGGGGCACGTGCTCGACTATCTGGAATTATAGCCTCTGTGGCCCTGCTTATCTTTATCATGTTTGGCGCACCCTTGATCGAAAAATTGCCCATGGCGGCCTTGACCGGGCTAATGATCATGGTGGCCATCGGAACTTTTGAGTGGGTAAGCTTAAAAGTGCTCGATAAATACCCCAAATCGGATATCATCGTCATGGTCATCGTGATACTTGTAACGGTATTTTTGCACAACTTGGCACTTGCTGTTTTAATCGGAGTCGTTATATCTGCCTTGGTCTATGCCTGGGGCAACGCCAAACGTATCCGTGCCAGAAAGCGAATCGACGAAAAGGGCATCAAGCATTACGAAATTTATGGCCCCTTGTTCTTTGGTTCCATAAAAATGTTCAATGAAAAGTTCGATGTGCTCAACGACCCCAAGGAAATCATCATCGACTTTAGGGAAAGCCGTATCGTGGATATGTCCGCAATCGAGGCGGTGAACAAGCTTACCGAACGGTACCACAAAGTGGACAAAAAGGTATATATTACCAATCTATCGAGCGCGAGCCACAAGCTGTTGATCAAAGCGGACAAGATGATCAATGTCAATGTCTTGGAATAACCCGTGAACGTGCCATTTTTTTGCTGGTTTGGAAGATAAGGAGAAATTTAAAGCGACCGTAAAAAAGGAGCTTGAAAGGTTGGAGCGAACCATTTCCATGTACAAAGATATGACCAACCCGATTGCACCCAATGATGCCATTGGGCGTGTGTCGCGGATGGATGCCATAAAACAATAAAAGTGTGAACGATGCAGCTCTTCGGGAGGCCGAACTTCGTCAAAGAAAACTGAAATTGGTACTCGACAAGGTCAAAGAGCCAGATTTTGGCATTTGCCGTAAATGTAAGCAGCCCATTCCCGATGGCCGTCTTATGATTCGCCCTGAGAGTGTACTCTGCGTAAAGTGTGCTATATAGGCTTACCCGATTTTTGTTCCATTTTTCACTTCCCTTTCCGGTTGGATCAGCGTTACCTCCCCATTCCCGACAACACCACCTAAAACAAGACACTCGCTCATTATGTTGGCAATTTGTTTAGGGGGAAAATTGACCACAGCCACCACTTGTTTTCCTAAAAGTGCGTCAGGGGTGTATAGTTTTGTAACCTGCGCAGAGGTTTTTCTTTTGCCGATGGCTCCAAAATCGATGATCATTTTATAGGCAGGGTTTCTCGCTTCCTGAAAAATTTCAGCTTCAATAATGGTTCCTATTCGCATCTCTACCTTTGTAAAGTCGCTCCAGGATAATTCGTTGGGCATTTTTTTGTTCACTTCCGAATAATTTTATCCCAAAGGTAAAAACGACAGGGCCAAGGGTATTATAAATCAGAATAATTTTTATTAATAGGAATACGGGAACGGTGCAGCCAAACCAAAACCACACAGCAAACAAAGGTAATCCATGCAAGAAGGAACAAAGTGCCCCCCATCGTTCTGATTACAGGTAACAAAAACCTAAAACAAGTTCACCTACATTTAGTTGAGGATTTACATTAGTAGTTTTTTATGTTCCTAATATATGAGTTGTTCCTTTAGTAGCACCAAATGTTACCTCAATATTGTGAAGTGTGCTATCATCTAATTCAATGTCTGAAAATAAATAGATCATGATTCTGTTTTCTTCTTCAATAAGGCTGAAAAGGCAAATATTATTGTCCATAAATATTTGACAATAGGGATCACTGACCCATACTTTCTTCAAAGCTAAATTATTGGCCAAACGATTTATTTCATCACTAGCAGATTGCTTTCCTTCTCTATATGGGAGATGCTTTTTGGCAGAATTACAGGAGTTGGAAAACCAAATTCCATATTTTCGCTTTCTTTTTTCAACATATTTTATTGCGGAACGCATCAGATAGAGTTCAAGAGAACTAGAGATTATTTCAAAAACCTCACCTTGGTCTGTTGACAGTACTGGGGGATTGTCCGCATTTTTTTTGATATCCAAAGAGATTTCACCTCCAATTAAATAAAACGCAAAGACAGGAAATTTTTCTAGATCATACCCCCACTTTAACCCTTCTTGATAGAGGTCAAGGATATGTTCTAAGTTTGTGTCTATTAATTTTTCATTAAAAAGTCCACCATTATTGCAGCCAAATACTTTCCAATAATTTAAAAGTACAAGAGGTATTTCAGCTATTTTGGCCATAACTTTATACTGCTCTATAAGTTTTTCGTGTGCTCCTATAAAATTTTCTTTGGGGATAGAGTTTTGAAACAGATAATCCATTAATCGTTGAATTACAGTATTATCTGTTCCAGTGTTTGGTATCAAAACTCTTGATTTCATTAGTTATTCCTATGAAGATGATTACGGTTTAAAATATATTTATGCTTATAAATATATGCCCAGAGTTTCTTCTGTTCCAAATAAGAAAAACCAATTAACATTTTATAAACCAGATTGTATATTTTTCAATTACGGTCGTTTTGAGGTTTATTTTTTCAACAATGGATTTTGATGGCGGGAAATCCAAACCAAAACCACACAGCAAACAAAGGTGATCCATGCAAGAAGGAACAATGTGCCTCCATCGTTCTGGACGACCACTCCTAATATAGCAAAATGCGAAAAAATGGCACCGCCCATAATGCCAATACCCAACAGCGCGCCCAGCCATGTAGTTTTAGGAACAAGGATAAGAATGGCCGTTATCAGCTCCAATACGCCCAAGCCTATTCGTCCCCAAGGCTCTAGCCCCAATGTTTCAAAAATATAAACGGATTCCGGGGCTGCGGAAAACTTATAAAATAAGGTCTGCAATAAGATAACTGCTGGGATAATTCTCAAAATTGTAGTTGCTATGGACTTAGCTGTCATAATGTTACTGAATAGTTTGTTTGATGAATTGGTCGTTGTTTTATCGCTTAAATAACCTTTATGCAAGAAGTATAAAGAGACAAGGGCAATTTTTAAAGGCAGGAAATTAGAAATACTATCTTTTAAAAAGTTAATTTTATCGGTATGAAATATTTGTTCAGAGCCTCAATATTGCTCATATTTTTTTTGATATCCTGCTCGCAAGAAGCATGGTTGACAGGTACGCTAAACATGTCGGATGGAACCGATTGGAAGCCGATGGTATATTTGGTGCAGCCTGAAAAATTTAATGAGGTTGCCCAAAGCTTTAGAGCTAAAATCTTGGATTCTGCCAAAGTAAATGGCAATGGTCAATTTCAATTTGTGAATTCGCCGGGATTTCAAGAACCAGTATTGCTGAAAGTCGTGGTCCAAAGAAAGAATGAAAAGTTTCCCAATAGGTTAATCAACCAAAACCCTGAAACAGATAATTATTTCCCATTGGTTTATGAACCCAATGCTAAAATTAAAATAGATGCAGCTATCGCTAGTTTTCAAAGTTCTTTTTCCTTGGAACAGCCGTCCCAAGCAAATAAAGCCATGCTGCAATTAAGGGACGAGCGAATGGCCGCTTTTAAAAAGTATTTAAAAGGACAAGCAAGTGAACATAATGTTGATGACAATTTATTGGAGCGCGAAGAAAACCTCCGTTCTTATCAAGAAAAATTAATTCATTTTTCGGATTCCACAGTAGAATTATTACCGGCTTTGATGGCCTTGAGGTGGGCAAGTCCCGAAGGGGATTATGAACGCATTGCTGAACTTATTTACGCTCAGGCCCAAAAATGGAATGCCATATTCCTTGAACATGATTGGGTAAAGGAACTTGTTTCCGTGGCCGATAAGGGAGCACTTCCCATTTTGATCGGAGACACAATTACTGAGTTACAATTCCCGATGAAGAATGGGGAAGATGTCTCATTGCAAGAAGTAATCAATGGTAAAAAATTAATCCTGTTGGATATTTGGGCGTCTTGGTGCGCTCCATGCAGAGTGGAGAACCGAGACATCTTGGTGCCCCTTTGGGAAAGATATAACCCCCAAAATTTTCAGATTGTTGCTTATGCTTTGGAAAGCAGCGAAAAAGCTTGGAATAATGCCATTGAAAAAGATGGAGCCCATCGATGGCTGCATGCTTCTCATTTGGAGGGCGATCAAAATCCTTTTATGGATGCATTGCGTTTAAAAACGATTCCAGCTAATTTTCTACTGGATAAGGAGGGCAGGGTACTGGCAAAAAACCTTCATGGGCAGGATTTGATTGATTTTGTGGATGATTATATGGAGAAGAATTAAACTATCAATCTTTAGATTGATTTTTTACTCGATAATCGTCCCGATAGGTATCGGGATAAATGCTCCGAGGCTTGCCTCGAAATCAAAATATGTTTTCCTGCCAATCTGTCTGCCGGTAGGCAAGTGCCTCGTGGGCTTATCCCGAGGTAGTTTACGTTAAAATGAAAAACCCCGATAATTATCGGGGCTCTTCTATAATTATATCTAGAATTTATTAGTTCCCACCATCGGTAGAACCATCATCAGTATTTTCACCTTCGGTGGCTTCAGGATCCACTTCCAGTACAAAATCTTGAGTTGTAATGTTGGCAGCATCGACTTGTACATCAAGAGTATCACTTGCCAGATAGCCATCGAGTTCTGCCACTACTTTGTACATACCGGCCTCAAGTCCAAGAATGGCATAGTTGCCATCTACATCGGAAAAGGAAGTCGTATTCAAAGTGTCTGCCGCAATTACAGAGATTTGGGCACCTTCCAAGGCAACTGACGCTTCTTCTTCAACGGTACTTACATTACCAGAAAGTGTACCCGAAGTAGATAGGTTACTTGCTTTGATCACTGGGGTAAAATTAAATCCATTGATTCCTGCTGGCGTGCTAATGTCTCCTTTGGCAACAAAAGATTGACTTACATCAAAATCCAATAACAAATCGGAAGAAAGACCACCGGCAACCGTGATAGCTGGGTCAACAAAAACCTTTATTCCAGAGGCACCGCCGCTCGGAACTTGTAAATCGAAAACTGTTCCATCGGTCAAAACCACATTCACTCCTTTAACATAAACACGAATAAGATCGTAGGATCCGGCAGGAACATCTATCTCTGCCAATTGTTGTGTTAATCCGTTGGTAAGTTCCAATAGGTTTACTTCAATCTCTTCTTCCATTAATGTTATGAAAGGGGAGCCTTCATCGGAGCTGTCGTCTGAATCATCTCCGGAATCATCTTCATCGTCGTCTACTAGGCGAGCTTCAACTTTAAAAACTGTTACATTGGCCTCGGCCATCAGTTCGTAAGGAAAAGGAGCATCTGTTAATTGTACTGATAATGTACCTGTATCTTCAGCATTTCCTGATCCTTCACCTTCACCATCTGAGCAGCCCATTATAATTAGGGCCAGCGTCGTTAGTAAACTAAAAATTAACTTTGTTCTCATAGTATGGGGTTTTAAATTTTTCAGGGCATAACTATCCCTGTTCTGATTTTATATGTGTTAAACAATCAAAATTTAAAAAACCCTACTTTTTTAATAAAAAATGTCAATTTTATCGACGAAATGCACTTTAGATGCTTAAAAAGAGGTATTTTTCCTACAAAAATTAATTTTTATATTTAATATCCGCAATCAATCATGGTACACTGTCACTTCGAGCCTTTCGACTCCGCTCAAGATAAACTTAAGTCGAGAAGTTATTGGATCCAACGTCTTAAAAATGAGGTCTCGACTGCGCTCGACCTGACATTTTTTGTTTATGAACTCGTCTTAAGTTTCCATAATTCGCTGCAAATACCTCTTTTGCGCCCATATTTTGTCTTTTTCTCGGTCCGTAGCTCCGCTATGCACCTCGAAAAAGCCTTCATCTGGACCCAAAATCTGGGATTTTCGCATGAATCTGAAAACTCAAGACGAGTTCTATATGATTGATTGCGGACAATCAGTTTTTATATATAAAATGTGGAGCCTGTTGATATTGAAAGGTAGTATCGGTCAAAATTTCCATTTCCTTTGTTTCCCAATTCATCAAACCAATATGAAATTGTTGTCCATCGTCGAAAAGTTCTATAGCCAACCATTTGCCATCTGGGCTCCAATCATGCCATCCTTCGTTCTCGCTATTTTCTGTCAATTTCCATGTTTTGCTACCATCCAAGCTAACGGCATATAAACTGTACTTTCCGTTCTGTTTGCTTTGATAAGAAACGAAGTTTTCCGTTGGGTGTAATTTAGGTGCTCCCGCCCTGTAACCAAATTTCCCGGCGGTGGTATCCTTTTCGGGGTAATGGGTCAATTGTTTACGGTTTTGCCCATCTTCATCCATAATATAAAGTTCCTCTTCAAACCCATTAATATGTTTACCTACAGTTTTGCCGCCCCTGAACACTATTTGTTTTCCATCATTAACGAACAACGGGTCTGCGGCAAAAGGTAGTCCGGTATCCAATCGATTGATGATTTTCCCATTTCTGTCAAGAATATAAAACGTGGATTCGGTAATCAGTTTTGGCTTTACAATAAGTTCATCTCCATCTTTTCTAGAGCTCATCCAGCTATCGGCCAATTCCAAATCGCTAACTTTCTTTGGATTTTCTCCTTTAAAATTGCTCTTGTACAAAAAGTAGCAACGCTTGCAGGAACCTCTATCAGAAATAAAATACAAAGTGTCCTCGTAAGAATAATAGGTCCACTCCACATTATAAAGGTCTGTGATGTTTTTTTTGTTGGAACCATCAAGATTCATCGAGTAAACCTCGTAATTATCAATATCAACATCCCTTAAAACATTGTAAACCAGCCCCAATTCGTGTTGGGAAGTGTCCTTTTTTGAATTACAGGACAGCAGTAATGCCAGGACTCCAAGAATAGTAACTCCTTTACCCATGATAAAATTAGTTTGTTTGAAATTTTTACAGGGTTGAATTTACTAAACTCTTCGCATTTTTAAAATGATGATTTGACTTTAAGCCTTGACTTTAGCGCTGCCGTAGTATTTCTTTTTCAACCAGAATGAAACCTTTACCAATAAAATGAGTGCAGGTACCTCTACCAATGGACCGATTACTCCAGCAAAGGCCTGTCCTGAATTCAATCCAAATACGGCAATAGCAACGGCAATGGCCAATTCAAAATTGTTACCTGCAGCCGTGAAGGCGACCGAGGCTGTTTTGTCGTATTCGGCTCCCATAGCTTTGGTGGTGAAAAAACCGATAATAAACATCAACGCAAAATAGATCAGTAATGGCACCGCTATAATCAAAACGTCCATGGGTATCTCAACGATCAGTTCTCCTTTCAACGAAAACATAACCACAATGGTGAACAACAGGGCAATCAATGTAATAGGGGAAATGGCAGGGATAAACTTTTCCGTATACCAAGTCTCGCCTTTTAGCTTCACCAGAATTTGTCGACTTAAAATTCCCATTAAAAACGGAATGCCAAGATAGATGGCCACGCTCTCGGCAATGGTACCGATGGAAATATCGACAATGGCTCCTTCAAACCCGAAATAGGGAGGGAGAACAGTGATGAAAATCCAGGCATAAAAACTATACGCAAATACCTGAAAAACACTGTTGAGCGCCACCAATCCAGCCCCATATTCGCTGCTGCCTTCGGCCAAATCGTTCCAGACCAGCACCATGGCAATGCAACGGGCCAAACCAATTAAAATAAGCCCAACCATGTATTCCGGATAATCCCTTAAAAAGATAATGGCCAAAGCGAACATTAAAATAGGTCCTACAATCCAGTTCAAAATAAGCGAAATGGATAGGATTTTGGTGTTTTTGAATACTTTGGGCAACAATGCATATTTAACCTTGGCCAATGGAGGGTACATCATTAAAATTAACCCAATGGCAATGGGAATATTTGTTGTTCCGCTGCTAAAAGAATCCACAAAATCCGGAAAGTTGGGGAAAAAGTAACCTATTGCAACACCAAAGGCCATTGCAACAAAAATCCAAAGGGTCAGGTTTCTATCTAAAAAGTTTAATTTCTTGGTTGCCATTATTTTTTTATTTGAGAGAAAACATACGACATTTCCGCTGCGATTTGAGTACTCCTCTCGCTGTATTTTTCAGCTTGATGGGAAGTATTGTCAAAAGCTTTAGGGTCTTCGTAAGTGATTGGAATCCGTTTTTCGGCCCCTGGAACAAAAGGGCATCCCTCATCTGCTTGGGAACAGGTCATAATGGCTACAAAGTTTGATTTTGGGTTGAAATCATCATCCATTCGTTTGGAGAAACCTATTACGGGATGCTCGTTCTCTGAAAATTTAATGCTGTACACGGGATTGTTTCCTTCGGAAAGCGTTTTCACCTCAAACCCTGTATTTGTCAAGGTTTCTGCCACCATTGGAAATAGGGCGGTAGCTTCGGTTCCTCCAGAGTAGCAGGTCACGTTTTCTATTCCAAATTGATACGCCAGGGTCTGTGCCCAGATTTGGGACAAATGGCTCCGTCGGGAATTGTGTGTACAAATAAAATTGATGCGTATGGATTTTCCATCATCTACCTTTTGCTGAATATAATCTACAAGGGATGATAAGGTTTGTTTTCTTTCCGTTGCAATGGATTGTATGTCCAACGCTAAGACAAAATCGGTCAATACTTTAAAAAGTGCCATATTACTTTGGTTACTATAAATTTATAGATGCCCCCTCTCCAGCCCCCCCAAAGGGAGGGATTAAGGGAGGACTTGATACTGGATGGACAAAGAATTTTATTCTTTTCTTTAAACTATGGATTTCAAATACATGGTTTATTTTGTGCATCCTATGAGTTATTAAGTTATTAGGTGACTGGGTTAATCTGTGCTTGCTGAATAACTCCCGCTTGCGGCAAGCAGGCAAAAACCTAATAACCACGGCAATTTCATTGTCTTTCTAAACCTATGAACCTCAAGTCCAGAGTGTTTTAGTGGGATTAGCAGCATCCGCTACCCAGGGTGCAGCATTCAGAACTTTGTAATTCGGACAATTTTGCTTTGGGCTTTTCGTCGGGCACACCACATTTGTCCTTAGCCAAGCAATCGGTTTGCTTGGTGGTCAACAAAAAGTTGGTACCGTCAAAATCAAGAGAAAACTTCTCTATGGTTTGCCCTTGGTACTCCACTTCCACCTCTAAATTTCCAATATCCAAAGTTTTTTGGGATAGTTCAATAATATGGACCAATTTTTCAGGATGTAACCTATGGTCATAATCATTCGCGTTCCAAAGTTGAAAATTGACAACTTCTTCGTTACGGACAGTTCCGCCACAATCGATAAAATGTTTTGTTATTTTACCCACCTCGGTAACATGAAAATGATTGGGGACCAATTCGCCGTTAGGTAATTGAAAGGCGATGGTATTCAATTGTTGCAAGGCTGATTTTACTTCTTCTAACTTCATGATTATATATATTTATTGTAATATTGCGATTAATAGATTCAAATTTTTTTAACAACACTCTTTTGAGGTGAGGTCTTGGTCCAAGAAATCGAACATTACCGATTTCATCTTTTTCCAATTTTCAGCGTCAATACAATAACAAACGCTAGTACCTTCAACGTTGCCTTTAATCAAGCCCAAATGTTTAAGTTCTTTTAAATGTTGTGAAATGGTAGGCTGGGCCAAACCGATTTCATCCACTAAATCCCCACAAACACAGGCGTTCAGTTTAAACAAGTACTGCAATATGGCGACACGGGCAGGGTGACCAAAAGCTTTGGCGTACAGTGCAATCTGGTTCTGCTTATCGGTGAATATTTCAGTCTTGGTTAATCCCACTTTTTAATATTTATTCATTGCAATATTACGATTAATAACTGACGAGCCAAAAAAAAATGAAATTAATTTCATAATGGTTTGAAAAATGTAATGAATTCATTGTTATTCTTATTAAATTGCGTTATGCATATCTGTACATAACGATAATAATTTGTCTCTGACCGAAAAAATATATCTGGATTATAATGCAACTACTCCTACGACCCCGGAGGTAGTGGAGGCGATGCTGCCTTATTTTACCGAGAATTTTGGTAATGCAAGTAGCGACCATTCCTTTGGGTGGTGTGCTGATGATGCGGTAGAGACTGCGCGCAACCAAGTGGCAAAGCTTGTGAGCTGCAGACCTACAGAAATAACTTTTACTTCGGGCGCAACGGAAGCTGCGAACTTGGCCTTGTTTGGGTTTTGCAGGAGGAATAGGAGTAGAGGCAATCATATTATTACATGTAAAACAGAGCACAAAGCCGTACTCGAATGTATGGATGCGTTGGAAGCCGATGGATTTGAGGTCACCTACCTGGATGTGGACAATCATGGAAATATTGATTTGAACGAGTTAGAAACTGCTCTTAAACCATCTACAATTTTGGTGTGCATCATGTTGGCCAACAACGAAACAGGCCTGATTCACCCCATAAGAAAAATCACCGAATTAGCGCATTCCAAAGGAGTTTCTGTAATGTCCGATATTACGCAAGCTGTTGGTAAAATTCCCGTTGATCTTCAGGATTTAGGAATTGATTTAGCCATTTTCTCGTCTCACAAGCTATATGGTCCTAAAGGGGTCGGAGCACTTTATTTGAACAAAAACAACAAAATATCAATTGCGAAACATCTTTTCGGAGGAAATCATGAAAAAGGAGTTCGACCAGGAACTTTAAACGTTCCTGGAATAGTCGGTTTTGGAAAAGCTTGTGCCATTGCCCAACAAAGCATTGAAGAAGACCATCAAAAGCAATTAAACCTGCGAAACCAATTGGAGCAAGAGCTTTTGGCTATCGGGGGAGCAACAATTAATTGTAATGTAGAGGAACGCTTGCCCAATACTACCAACGTTTCTTTTTCAAATATGGACGGTTCTAAATTGCTGCGGTATCTCAACAAGTTGGCCGTATCTCGCGGTTCAGCCTGTAATGCGAACCTTGTAAAACCATCGCACGTGCTAAAAGCCATGGGGTACGATGATGCAACAGCTTTGGCGAGCTTACGCATCAGCACAGGGCTAAATACCACTTCCGAAGATATTGAAAAGGCCGTGTACGAAATCAAAAAAGCCGTCAACCAACTAAAAACTGTCAGTCTATGAGAGAGTTGGATACCATCATATTACGTTATTTGGAGTTGAAATCACAGCACATTCGCTGCGTATTGGCCACTGTGGTTCATGTTGATGGTTCATCGTACCGTAGGCCGGGTGCACGAATGTTGGTGGACGAATACGGGAATATTACGGGAGCCATCAGCGGAGGTTGTTTGGAAGGAGATGCACTAAGAAAGGCACTTTTTGCTTTGGACAAACAAGAAAACAAACTGGTGACTTATGATACCAGCGACGAAGATGATGCAATAATCGGAGCACAATTAGGCTGCAATGGAATCATTCAGGTGCTTTTTGAGCCTATTGATTATACTGATGCAAATAATCCCTGCGAGCTTTTGAGAGCCGTTTCCGAACAGGAAGTACCCATGGCTATTTCCGTACTTTTTAATTTGGATAAAACCCAAAAGCAATCAGGAACAGTTTTAGTGTCCGATGAAAATCAGGTTGTTTTGAGCAAACAAATCCATAATGATTTGCACAAAGCTTTGTTTATAAAAGGCAAAGAGGTTATCAATGAAGGTTATTCCTGTTTTGGTGAGCTAGAGATTGAT
Source organism: Allomuricauda ruestringensis DSM 13258 (assembly GCF_000224085.1). NCBI lineage: Bacteria > Pseudomonadati > Bacteroidota > Flavobacteriia > Flavobacteriales > Flavobacteriaceae > Flagellimonas > Flagellimonas ruestringensis. The sequence continues at coordinate 3,744,689 of NC_015945.1, read as the reverse complement.
GATGAGAAGCATTATCTATTTATTCAAATGCATCAACCACCCGTTAAAGTGGTTTTGGTTGGAGCAGGGAACGATGCCCAAATTTTGGCGCAACAAGCCGATTTATTGGGCTGGAACGTAACCGTAACCGATGGACGTCCCACGCACGCCAACAAAGAGCGATTTGTCGGGTCTTGCCAAGTGATTGTCGCCAAACCTCAGGAAACTTTGGAAAACATTAATATAGACCAGCACACTTGTTTTGTATTGATGAGCCATAATTATAATTATGATCTATCAGTGCTAAAGCTATTGTTGGGAAAAACGGAGACACCCTATATAGGCATACTCGGGCCATTAAAAAAATACAACCGTATGCTCAACGAGCTTGCAGACGAAGGAATAGTAGTTTCCAAGGACGATTTGAACAAAATTCACGCACCAGTAGGCTTGGAAATCGGAGCAGAGACACCGGCAGAGATTGGATTGTCCATTTTGGCTGAAATTCAAAGTGTTTTGAAGCAAAAAGATGCCCGACCCTTAAAGCAAAAAACCGAACCCATTCACGATACTACAGCAAACGAATTTCAAAAAATATCCATTTGAGTGCAGAAGAAAACATAGCAGTTGTTGTTTTGGCGGCAGGAGGCTCATCTAGATTGGGTCGACCCAAACAATTGGTGGAATTCAACGGAAAAACCCTTTTGGAACGCACCTTGGACCAGGTGGATATGTTAGGTTTCCAGATCAAGATTTTGGTGCTGGGTGCCAATCAAGACAAAATTCAGCAAAAGATAAGCTCGGATGGTTTTAAAGTTGCAACCAACCCTGATTGGGAGCAAGGAATGGCCTCTAGTATTAAAATTGGACTAGAAGCTGCGCTTGCAGAAGAAAATGGATTGGACCACATACTTTTCTTGGTCTCGGACCAACCCTTTTTGGAGCCTACCAATCTAATCAAGTTGGTGCACACCCAACTGACCAAGAATCCTAAAGCGACGTATTCAAAGTATGGTGATAATATTGGAGTGCCGGCCATTTTTGGTAAAGCAGCGTTTCCGCTGTTATTGAAATTGAAAGGTGACGAAGGAGCTAAAAAACTAATGCACTTAGAAGAGTTTAATTTCTGTACGGAAACCTTCAAAAATGGAGGATTTGATGTGGATACCGAAGAAGATGTACAGCAACTAAAGCAAATGGAGGTATGAAAGTGACAGTCAAATATTTTGGTTTGGTGGCAGAAGCAGCCGACAAGTTCGAAGAGGTTTTGGAGTTCAACGGAGAGCTCACGGCCTCGGAGCTGAAAGCACAATGCCTGAACGGACTTGCCATTGCGGATAAAGATTCCGTGCAGATTGCGGTGAATCAAAATTTGGACGATAAAATAACCCTAAAAGATGGGGACGAAGTGGCCTTATTGCCACCGTTCGCAGGAGGATGAGCAGATACGATAGACAAATAAAACTCAAGGAAGTTGGGCCGGAAGGGCAAGAACAACTTCGCAATGCCAAGGTCTTGATTGTTGGTGTTGGTGGTTTGGGCTGTCCCGCCGCGATGTATTTGGTGGGAGCCGGAGTGGGCAAAATTGGTCTAATGGACCACGACAAAGTCGAAATGTCCAATTTGCACAGGCAAGTATTGTTCCAAGAATCGGATGTGGGGAGGCCCAAAGCAGTGGTGGCCAAACAACGTTTGGAAAAACAGAACAGTGAGGTACAGTTTGAGATTTATGAAGAGCCGTTGACCACTGAAAATGCAGAAAAAATCATCAACCAATACGATGTTGTCCTGGATGGAACCGACAATTTTGAAACCAAGTATCTCATCAACGATGCTTGTATACTAGTGGACAAACCTTGGGTTTTTGCCTCCATTTATAAAAATGAAGGACAATTATCAGTCTTCAATTATAACGATGGGCCGACTTATCGCTGTGTGTTCCCGAAAAGTACGCGACAGAATATCAGTTGCGAAGCTACGGGTGTATTGGGTGTACTGCCAGGTATTCTGGGAACCCTGCAAGCTGCGGAAGTGCTCAAAATTATTTTGGGTGCAGGTGAGGTGCTTTCGGGCAAAATTAAGCTTATCAACATGATGCAGGCCAGCGAGCAGACCATCAAAATAAACAAGCGCCCCGAAGAAGTTGAAAAAATACGCAAAGAAGGGATTGCCCCTGTTTATATTGATTGCGATTTAAAGCATAAGGAGCATTGGTACCTCGATGTCCGCGAAGTGTTCGAGCAGCCCAAGCCAAAAGGGAAAAACGTGTTGAGTATCCCTTTGAACGATTTGGTAACTCGGCACGAGGAAATACCGAACAATCAAGAAGTTTTTGTGTTCTGCCAGTCAGGAAAAAGAAGCAAAAACGCAATTGAAATCCTTGAAAATGAATTTGGCTTTCACAACCTCAAAAATGTGGAAGGCGGAATAGAAACAATAATTGATGGATAAGAAGAAACCAAAAAAAGTATTTGTACAAGGAGCAATTCCTCCCGAAAAAATAGCCAATTCGGTAGCGAATCATCAAAGCAAGACCAAAATTGGTGCCCACAGTATTTTCTTGGGGCAAATTAGGGCCGACGAAGTGGATGGAAAAACCGTGACCGCTATCGATTACACGGCCTATGAGGAAATGGCGGAGAAAGTCTTCCACGAAATACGGGAAACCGCATTTGCCAAGTTCGACATAACTTGCGCCCATATTTATCACAGTTTGGGCAAGGTGAAGGTTGGAGAACTCTGTTTATTTGTGTTCACATCCTCCGCTCACCGAAAGATTGCGATTGAAGCCACCAACTTTTTTGTGGAGGAAATCAAGGCGAAAGTGCCTGTATTCGGTAAAGAGATTTTTGAGGACGAAACCCATCAATGGAAAGTAAACAAGTAAATGGTAGACATTACACATAAAATAACCAGTTTACGGGAAGCCACGGCGGAAGCTATCGTGAAAACGAGCAGTCAGGCTACGATAGATGCTATCAAAAACAACGATGTTCCCAAAGGGAATGTGTTTGAAATGGCCAAGGCAGCCGGCTTGTTGGGGGTGAAGAAAACACCCGACCTTTTACCCGATTGCCATCCGTTGCCCATTGAATACACGGGAATTGATTATAAAATCGATGGGTTGGACATCATCATTTCGATGACGGTGAAGACCATTTACAAAACAGGGGTAGAGGTAGAGGCGATGCATGGAGCAAGCATTGTTGCCCTCACGATGTACGATATGCTCAAACCCATTGATAAAAATATTGAAATCAGCACCATTCGCCTCAAATCGAAAAAAGGAGGAAAATCCTCTTTCAAAATAAATTCAGAAGGACTGACTGCGGATGTTGTCGTTTGTTCCGATACCATTTCCAAAGGAAAAGGCGAGGACAGGGCAGGAGAGGCCATTATGGAGCGGCTAAAAGTCTTTGGTGTGGAATCGCAGAAAAGCATTATACCTGATGAAGCTGAGGAAATCATCAAAATAATGGGAAGTACCACCGCAGACTTGGTGATTTTTACGGGAGGTACGGGCGTGGGGCCACGAGATGTCACCCCACAGACCTTGGAACCTTTGTTGGACATCAAACTAAAAGGAGTAGAAGAACAAATGCGAAGCTACGGGCAGGAACGAATGCCTTATGCGATGTTCTCGCGTTCCATCGCGGGCATCAAAGACGGTAAACTCATTCTGGCGTTGCCTGGCTCCACCAAAGGAGCGGCGGAATCCATGGATGCGATTTTTCCGCACGTGCTGCACGCATTTAAAGTGATAGAAGGAAAAAGACATGATTGAAAAGAAACCACAAATAATAGACAATTTCGGTAGGCCACATACCTATCTCCGCATTTCGTTGACGGACAGATGCAACCTTCGGTGCTTTTATTGTATGCCCGAAGAAGGCATTGAGTTAATGGAAAAGCCCAGCATTATGACTTTGGAGGAAATCATTGAAATGACGAGGACTTTCAGGGATTTGGGAGTGGATACGGTACGTTTGACAGGCGGCGAACCTTTGGTTCGGAAGAATTTTGGCTTTTTGGTCGAAGAGCTCGCCAAATTGGGTGTGACCCTAAAATTGACCACGAACGGAATTATTCTGGATAAATATTTGGATCTGTTCGATAAGATTGGACTGCGCAAAATCAACTTTAGTCTGGATACGCTGGACAAGGCCAAATCGATATTCATAACCAAGCGTGATTATTACGAGCGCATTATGCGCAACTTGGAGATGGCACTCGATATGGATATGGACATCAAACTCAACATTGTATTGATAAAGGGGGTAAACGATAAAGAAATCAATGATTTTATCGCCTTGACCAAGGATAAAAAGATTACGCCCAAGTTCATTGAATTTATGCCTTTTAAAGGCAATAAATGGGACTGGAGCAAAGGAGTTTCCAAGGATGAAATTTTAAAGACGGTCGGAGACAAGTTTGGGGAAATCGAGACCTTGAAAAATCCAAAACATAGCACATCCACCAATTTTAGGGTGAAGGGACACAAAGGAAGTTTTGGAATTGTCAGTACAATTACCAATCCTTTTTGTGATGAATGCAACCGTATTCGCCTAACTGCTGATGGCAAGATGAAAAATTGTTTGTTTGCCACATCGGAAACGGATTTGTTGACACCGCTTCGCAATGGGGAGAATATTGATAAAATTATTTTGGAAGCCATAAAATCCAAGAAACATTCCCGAGATGGTATGGATGTTAAGATGGATGCCGAACACTACGAGCAAAACCGTTCAATGATTTCAATAGGGGGCTAATGGTTACGATTGAAGAAGCACTTCGCATTATTGAAGACCAAAACATCAGTTTAAAAAGTGAAACAAAGCCCCTTGAAGGGGCACTTGGTTATGCACTTTCAAAAAATACGGTATCGCCTTTTGATGTGCCCGAATTTGATAATTCCGCGATGGACGGCTATGCCTTGTGTGGACTTTATCAAGAATATAAGTTGGTAGGGGAGGTCGCCGCTGGTGATTCCAAAGAAGTATTGATTGGTGATGGTGAAGCCGTTCGGATTTTTACAGGAGCAAAAGTGCCTAAAAATACTTCGGCTGTAATGATGCAGGAGAAAACCTCGGTAAAGGAGAGCACGCTTTTCTTGGATGAAATGCCTAAAACTGGACAAAACATCCGTAAAAAAGGTGGGCAGTTAACGGAGGGTCAAGAAGTATTTGAAAAAGGACATATTTTGAATCCACCATCTTTGGCTTTAATGGGAAGTTTGGGATTGGAAAAATTGGAAGTTTATTCAAAACCTCAAGTCAATATCATCACTACGGGAAATGAATTGGTTAAACCAGGGCAACCTAAGACCGAGGGACAGATATATGAATCCAACAGCTATGCGATTTCGGGTGCACTGCAGCAATTTGGGTTTAAGCACCATAAAAAAACACAGATACAAGATGATTTTGAGGCGACCAAAGCAGGCATTAAAACTGCATTGGAGTCTTGTGATGTGCTGATTGTCTCGGGAGGAATATCAGTGGGCGATTATGATTTTGTAAAACAATCCCTCGAAGAAAATGGAGTTAACGAATTGTTTTACAAGGTGTTTCAAAAACCTGGCAAGCCGCTATATTTTGGACGAAAGGACAATCAATTTGTATTTGCCCTACCAGGGAATCCAGCATCATCACTTACTTGTTTTTATGTGTATGTACTTCCGTTGCTCCAAAAATTATCGGGTTACGAAACCACAGGTTTGCCTATCTATCAGTTTCCTATAAAACATGCTTACGAAAACCGTTTTGGGCGTCCGTCCTTTCTAAAAGCCCATATTTTGGATGGAAGAGTAGAGATTTTGGATGGTCAAGGATCCTCTATGATTCAATCCATGGCCAAGGGGAATGCCCTCGCTTTTATAGATGATGGGGAGCAACTCAAAGAAGGAGACTACATAAAATGCAAGCTAATTTCTTGATGGATGAGCGTTGAATATCTACCCATTGTCTTCTTTTTGATTGCGCTCTTTTATAGCTCTGTCGGATTTGGAGGTGGGTCGAGTTATTTGGCCATTTTAAGTCTTTTCCTGACCGATTTTTACGAGATACGCTCCACTGCACTCATTTTAAATATTTGTGTCGTTACGATTGGGACGCTATTTTTTATAAAGAATCGAGTGTTTACTTTAAAAAAGTTTTGGCCCTTTTTAGTGGCAAGCATCCCATTGGCATATCTCGGAGCGCTGTTGCGACTTTCCAAAACCTCTTTTTTTATGGTATTGGGAATATCCCTTGTCTTGGCTGGTATTTTTATGCTATTGCGTTTTGTGAAAAAAAAAATGGATACCTACGAGTTCTCTAATACCAAAAAGCTACTGCTGGGCGGAAGTATTGGTTTGCTTTCGGGAGTATCTGGCATCGGAGGGGGGATTTTCTTGTCACCTGTGCTAAATCTTTTAAAATGGGCCAATCCTAGAACTATCGCTTCATTGGCTTCTGTTTTTATTTTGGTGAATTCCATTTCGGGCTTGATTGGCCTAAATGTGGCAGGAACCTTCAAGTTGAACAATGAATTGATGCTACAACTTATTGTTGCTGTTGTGATTGGCGGGAGTATCGGTTCTTATCTGTCCAACAAAAAGTTCAATTTGAAGTTTTTGGGGGTGCTGACCAGTATTTTGGTGGTTTACGTGGGCTTTCGATTGATTCTAATGCACGGTTTTGGCATTCAGATTTAAATCAACCCTAACATTTCCTCAGTATGTTGCTGAACGGTTGCGGTGATTTTAGTATTCATAGCAAGGAAGGTGGAAAGTACTTTTCTGCCTGTTTCCGTTAACTCGGCCCCGCCACCTGTTGTGCCTCCTTTGTGCAATTCTACATAAGGTTGTTGCCCTCTTAAATTCATATCCTCCACCATGGACCATGCTTTTCGGTAGGACATGCCCATTTCCTTGGCCGCTTTGGACAATGAACCATTCTTATCGATCATCATCAAAAGTTGCGCTCGCCCAGAGCCAAAAAACTTTTTCCCGTCAATATCTATCCAGCATCGTAGTTTTAGTTCTTTTGATGTTCCCATCTCTTAAAATTAGTGGTTTTTGCCTCAAAAAAAGGGTGTTTTACGTAAAACTATTAAATAATACTGCATTGTTTTGAGCTTTATTGAAATGTGTAGGAGCCTCTGGAAACCTGCGTTACCCTAAAATATCCGTAAGCAAAATTAGCTGGGTTGTCCTGGTTGATACAATTCCCTTTTATGGGTGCGGGTACGGCACCAAATGGATCCCCTGCGCTATAATATTGCTCTATCAGCAGGCGGATGTAGTTGTAATATTGCTCCGAAATTCCATAAAGATCAACAAAAACGGTATCACCAGGCTCAAAAGGTTGTTCGTTATTGTCTTCATCATCGTCTTTTTCGTAAAAGTCGTGCTGCTCGTTGCCGTTGGTAAATTCATCAGATTGGTCTTCTAAATCGGGAAACGGGTCGCCTTCTTCTTGGTACCTGATCAGATAAAAGTTTTCTTCTTCCTCGGGGTCGTCAAAATAAAGGTTTAGTTCCAGAAACTCATCATCAAAACCACCTTCGGTAGATTGGGTTAGGGCTTTAATGTCACTAACGGGGTACAACGTCTCCGTGGCCAAATAGGTTTCATTGTCATAAATGATCTCTAGTTGATACTGATGGTACAAAACTGGAATAAAATTAGAGGTTGTATACAGGCCATTTCCTTGTCCTTCAAACAAAAACTCATCTCCAGAGTCCAAATCGGTCACGTTTACCTGGGCTCCATCCACGGCGGCATCGGAATCCAAATCAAAATAGGGGGTAGAGGTGCTCAGCTCGATTGACTGTACATTTCCAGCGGTACCTTTTTCCCAATCCAACGAAGCTTCGACCACCAATCGTGTTTCTGCTGTTGGAACATCAACCTCTACTACATCTGTACAAGAAGTGACTGCTAACAATGTTATGATTATGAGTGATATATAATTTTTCATTGTATTAAAATTTGAAGTTATAGGAAATCGCTGGCATTATTCCGAAAATGGCGGTTCGGGTTGCTTCATTTTGACCTGTTTGCCAATTTTGTCCAAAGGAAATGGATGCAGCATTTCTGCGGTTGTAGGCGTTGTAAATACCAAAAACCCATTCACCTTTCCATTTTTTATCGGGTCTTCTGTTGGGCGTGTATATGGCCGACACATCCAATCGGTGATAGGCGGGCAATCTGTCTGCATTTCTATTGGAATAGCTTGCTATGGACAAGTCTTCATATTCATATTGCCCGTTGGGGTAGGTAACGGGACGCCCTGTTTGGAACACAAAATTGGAACTGAATTTCCACTTTTCATTGAATTTATAGGTTGCGGTCAAGGAAATATCGTGGGTACGATCATAGGGGGCGTTGTACCAATTCCCGTCGTTGATGCCCAAACCACCTGCACGTCCACCTGTAGTGAGCTGCTCGGATTTGGATAAGGTGTAACCCAACCAACCTGTTAGTTTGCCCGTGTTTTTTCGCAACAACAGCTCCATTCCGTAGGAACGGGCCTCACCGTTAAGGATTTCAGTTTCAATGGTATTGTTTCCAATCAGATTGGAGCCATCGATATAGTCAATACGATTGTCAATGTTTTTGTAATACGCTTCTATTTCAAGACTGTACTTTTGGTCGTTAAAAGTCCTGTAATAGCCCATCGAGTATTGGTTGGACAGTTGTGGTTTTATAAAAGTGCCACTTGGTGTCCAAACATCCAAAGGGGTTACTGCAGTTGTATTGGACAATAGGTGAAGGTATTGTGCAGATCGGGTATAACCAGCTTTTACGGATGAAATATCGTTAAGTTGATAGGAGAGTGTCAAACGGGGTTCGAGCTGCGCATAGGTTTTAATGCTCTCGTTTTTACCGTAAGATGTTTCCCCGACCACTTCGCCAGCTTCGTAAATGCCGAGCTCCTCATTATAGACCACGGGCAGGTCGTTTGCATATTGATTGATGCTTTGACCGCCTAGCCTTGAAAAATGACTGAGTCGCAGGCCGTATTGTACGGTAAGTTTGTCGGTAACTTCGTTTTCGGCACCAATGTACACGGCAGATTCCAACGCCCTTTTTTGATCTAACTTTAAATAGTTGATGGATGAAGTCTCGTTGGAGGGTGTTACTTCGCCAGGGTTTAGATCGTAGAGAATACTGCTGATTCCAAAGTTGAGCTTGAACTTGTTGTTTACATAGTAGTTAAGTCCATATTTTAGGTTGTAATTTTCGATATCGGCGACCCAATCCAGACCAATAAAATCCAAAACTATCCTATAATCATATTGGCTGTAGATCAGGGAGAGGTTGGCAAAGAGTCGATCATTGAAAATATGGTTCCATCTAAGATTTCCGGTCGCGTTCCCATAGTTGTTTGTTATTAGGTTGGCCAAAATAAATTCATCCCTTCCAAAGTATCCCGAAAGATAGATTCTGTTGTTTTGATTGATTTCGTAATTGGCTTTAAGGTTAAGATCGTAAAAGGCTAGTTTATCATCTTTCAAATCATCTATAAACTTCATAAATAAGTGCGCGTAAGATGTTCTTCCCGCAACAAGAATCGATCCTTTATTCTTGAAAATTGGCGTTTCTGCCGTTAACCTGCTCGAAACTATGCCAATACCACCACTAAGGGCAAAGTTTTTACTGTTACCGTCTTTTTGGCGCACATCCAGCACAGAAGAGACCCTACCACCAAATTCGGCAGGAATATCACCCTTGTACAGTTTTACATCTTTGATGGCATCTGCATTGAACACCGAGAAAAAACCAAAAAAGTGGGAAGTGTTGTAGATAATAGCCTCATCCAACAGCACCAAATTTTGATCAGCAGCTCCGCCCCGAACATGGAAACCTGTACTGCCTTCGCCGTTATTGGACACGCCGGGAAGCATTTGTATGGATTTGATCACATCCACCTCGCCCAATACGGCAGGTATTTCCTTAATGGTCTGGGTTTTTAGTTGGGCCACGCCCATTTGGGGTGTTTTCAGGTTTATTTTTTCGATATCGTCAGCCGACACAACAATCTCATCCAAGGCGGTTGCATTTGGGGAGAGTTCCAAATCTACAGTTCGGTCACTATTTAATGTGATTTGTTGCGTGGTTTCCCCATAGCCAATATAAGTAATGGACAAGGTGTAGGTGCCTGCTGGAGCGGTGAGTGAGTAAAATCCGTATTCGTTGGTTATAGTCCCGTATTCCGTACCCTGCAAATAAACGGAGGCTCCAATAAGCGTTTCTCCATTCTCGTTGTCTTTTACGGTGCCGCGGAGGGTGTGTTTTTCCTGTGCCATAACCGTAAAACCAAGCGAGAGGAGTAAGTAGGTTAGCATTTTGTTCTTCATAGTTGATTGATGACTAATGATTTTAAATCTGTTTTAATGATGTATGAATTGATTGCCTTAGGCAGTTCAATTAATCTATTTGTAGGCAAAGAAAACACGGACTTGGTAAAAGTGACGGTAATTCTGCCATTTTGGGGTGAATTACGGGGAAAATGAAGTGAAATGTCAAACCTTGGAACATAATTTTAGGTTAAATTTTAAACTGATGTAAGTTGTTCCTTTTCATTTAGGCCAAGTTCTGCAAACAAAGTTTAGAAACCGTTCAAGGAGTACTTACTTTCTAAAACGTGTTTTAAAAAAAGAAAGGACGACATCACCTAAGAATTAAGCTTGGGCAATGCATCCTTGATTTAATCCCTTTGGGATTATCTTAGGTTTTAGATTGAGATTTTAGCCCCCATTACCTTTAAAAATTCACGAATAAAGGCTGGGTGCGCAGGCCATGCAGGGGAAGTTACCAAGTTACCGTCCACATAAGCTCCGTCAACTGGAATATCTTGGTATTCGCCGCCTGCAATGGTTACTTCTGGACCGACTGCTGGGTAGGCGGTAAGTTTTCGACCTTTAACCACTCCTGCTGCGGTAAGTATTTGTATGCCATGGCAAACAGCGGCTACAGGTTTGTTTTCATCAAAAAAGTGCTTTGTGATGTCCAATACTTTCTGGTTCAAGCGAAGATACTCTGGAGCACGGCCACCTGCAATGACCAATCCGGCATAATCCGATGGGTCAACATCAGAAAAACTGTAGTTGAGTGCAAAATTATGACCAGGTTTTTCGGTATAGGTCTGGTCGCCTTCAAAATCGTGGATGGCGGTTTTAATGGTGTCGCCCTTTTTCTTGTCGGGGCATACGGCATGTACTTCGTAGCCCACCATCAAGAGCATTTGAAAAGGGACCATAGTTTCATAGTCTTCAGCAAAATCGCCTGTTAGGAAAAGAATTTTTTTCATATTTCAAGTATTTTAAGGTTAAAAACTTAACAATCTTAAAGATAGTAATGGTTCTTGGGAAAAGGAGAAGCGTTTGTATTAAATTATCTTAAAAATCAAAGAAGGTTTTAGGGAGTGTTTTCTTATTTAAATTTTTCCAATTGCATGCACTCCTTTAAGATTCTATATGCTCTGGATATATGCCCTTCGACCGTTTTTATGGAGATTTGGAACCGTTCTGAAAGTTCTTTGTAGTTCAAGCCTTGAATTTTACTTCCATGAAAAACTTCTTTGCATCTTTCTGGCAGTTCCTCCATACAATTCTCCAACAGTTTTGCCCTTTTTTTGGATGTTTCAGAGTCGACATCGGCAGCAAGCATTACGGCAGTATGGTAGTAAGAGGATAGCATGTTGTTCTTGAGTTTCAAGTGTCTGTATTTGTCCATTAATCTATTATATGCTGCCCTGTACAAAAATGCATTTAAGGATGTTTTTATGTGAATGTCCTTACGTTTCATCCAAAGATTTAAGAACACATCTTGCACTACATCTTCAATAATTGCTCGATTTTGACAATGGTTGAGCAGGAAAACACATAGTTTCTGGTAGTAATCCGAATAGAGGCGCTCAAAGATTTTTTTATCTCCGCTTTTTAAGGAATTTATTATGAATATTTCATTTTTATGCTTCAAAAAGAGGGATTTTTTAAAAAAGTGATAAAAAAATAAAACTTTTTGGTTTTTGAAGGGGGGTATCAAAAGCTTCCCACGTCATAAGATTAAATAATTATTAAATATGAATCAAACTAAGGTTGATAAATTACTTCTAAAATTAGTTGAAAATAGAATTTCCGAGGCGGAGTCCAAAGAATTGTTGGATTGGTTAAAGTCTGAGGAAAATCTTGATTATTTCAATGAATTTGTTGAAATCAACCATTATATAAATGCTAAAAAATCATTTAGGCGTAAAGATGAACTGTTTGATCAGATCAAGAATACAAGAAGTAAGCGCAATTACAATAAGGTATTAAAATATGCGGCCGTGATTGTTGGTTTGGCTGTGGCAACATTTGTTTTTAAGGACAAGATAATAACTTTGGAGGAACCCTCCACTCCTGTTGCCCCAACTATTGTAAACAATGAAATACAACCGGGTAAAAACACTGCTGTTCTTACTTTGGAAGATGGAGATAGTGTTGCCCTGGGCAAAGGGGCTGATTACAAAACACAGAATCTAAGCGCTAAAGAAGACCAGATAGTCTACTCCCCTAAAGAAAACAGCATAAAAGCAGTTGAATACAATTATCTAACTGTTCCAAGAGGAGGGCAATTTTCACTTACACTCTCGGATGGAACCGTTGTTTGGTTGAACTCTGAATCCAAATTAAAGTACCCGGTCAATTTCGTGGAAGGAAAGAGCCGAGCGGTTTATTTGGTTTATGGAGAGGCCTATTTTGATGTTTCATCGAGTACAGAACACCAAGGAATGGATTTTAAAGTGTACCATAAAAAACAGGAAATACAAGTTTTAGGGACACAATTCAACATAAAGGCTTATAAGGACGAGCTGGACGTGCTTACCACCTTGGTGGAAGGGAAAGTATCGGTAAAACATGAGGGGCAAACCTTGGAAATTGAGCCTGGAGAGCAATCGAGGCTCAATACAAAAACTGGAGCTATTGCCGTATCGGATATAGATGTTTTTTCCGAGACATCTTGGAAAAGGGGTGTTTTTAGCTTCAAGAAAAAACCATTGAGGGATATAATGCGAACCCTCTCCAGATGGTATGATATGGAAGTGGTTTTTGAAAATAAGTCCTTGGAAAACAAAAAGTTCAAAGGGGTATTGAGAAAAAATCAAAGTATTGAAGATGTGTTGTCCGTAATCATGTCCAGCTCTTTGGATAGCTATGAAATAAAGAACAAAACCGTCATACTAAAATAAAATGTAAATGAAAACTCAAAAAAAGCAACCGAATAATCAAAGTATGCCAATGAAGAGAAAAACCTAAAAAGTGGGGATGGGCTATACTCGCCAAAGTTAAATAACACCATCCCCTTTATGCCATTATTAATTAATTGTTTAGAAACTAACTAATAACAATCAAATTTATGAAAACTAAACTAACAAAGGTTGGATTCCTGATCAGGAACCGACTTCTATTATTACTTATGAGAACATTTATTTTTTTATGTTGTCTTACGGTATTTAGCTTCACTCCAAACGACCTCGCTTCGCAGAACTCTAGCATTAAAATAGAGTTTGATAAGTCCATGACGGTAGATGAAGTCTTTGATCTTATAATGAGTCAGACCGATTACAGCTTTATCTACGAGGTGGGCATGTTCGATGATTACCCCACCATTCCCGTAAAAAAGGGAAGGATAAGTACCAATAGACTGCTCAAAAAAAGCTTGGAGCCCGGAAACTTAAATGTTGTTTTGACCACGGACAACACCATAATGGTCAAAAAAAGTTCTCCTAGAAACCGACAATCCCAAATTGAGGTTTCGGGTACGGTAAATGATGGGGAGGGTTTTCCTTTAGTGAATGCGGTAATCTTGATAAAGGGCACCAATAAAGGGACCACGACCGATTTTGATGGTAATTATAGTATAACGGTACCTTACTCGGAGAACGTGCTTCAGTTTACCCACATGGGGTTTGAGACCCAAGAAATTAAAGTAGGTAATCAGACCACTATAGATGTTGTGCTAAAAGAGACTGCACAGACACTAGATGAAGTAGTTATTACGGCACAGGGTATAAAAAAATCCAAGAAAGCCTTGGGGTATGCTATTTCCCAAGTAAAGTCCGAAGAAGTAGAGCAACGTCCAGAGGCGGATTTGGCACGAACCTTACAGGGAAAGATTGCCGGTGTTGTAATTACTCCCGCCGATGGCCAAACCGGTTCGGACTCACCTATCAGAATACGTGGAAATGTATCTATCACCGGCTCCAATAATCCCCTGATTGTTGTAAACGATGTTCCTTTCAATGGATTGCTACGTGATATCAACCCGAATGATATTGAAAGTATGAGTATCCTAAAAGGATTTAATGCTTCGGTACTTTATGGTAGTGAAGGTAGAAACGGGGTTATCTTGATCCAGACCAAAAGTGGCTCTGCCAAAGTGGGTCAAGCCGAAACCAAGGCCACATATTCGACCACGGTGTATACCAATACTGTATCCCAGTTGCCTAAGTTCCAGAACACCTATTCCAACGGCGGTGAGGGAGAGTTCCAACCTACATATCTTTCCAACTGGGGACCGGCTTTTTCAGATATTGGTGAAGTAGACCATCCGTATGCCCCATTGAGCGATATTTTTCCGGAATATGAAGGTGCTACGCTGAACATAGCTGCCAAACCAAATAATGTTAGAAACATATTTAGAACAGGAATTGGCACAACCCACTCACTTACAGTTGCCACTTCACAAGAAAAGGTTGGATTTAACATCTCGGCAGGGTATACGGATGAAAAAGGTATTATTGAGCACAACGACTTAAAAAGGTTTAATATTAGCGTTGGAGGTCGGGCACAGGTTTCCGATAGGTTAGACCTTTCTGCCACGCTCAATTATTCTTCACGAAAAGTAAATAGGGTTTATGGTGAAAGTATCTTCAACGTAGTTTATTATCAACCTAGATGGATTGATTTGACCGAACTTCCTTACCAAAACCCCTTGACCGGGGAATCGGTTTATTACAGAAATGATACCAATCCGCTATGGATGTTGCACAATACCGGAATCAATGATATAGTCGAACACGTCTACGGTACGGTCAATGCCAATTATAAATTGAACGATGATTTTAACCTGATCTACAGGGCCGGTTATGATAGTAGGCATTTCAGTGGTTTTGAATATTCCAATAAGGGAGGGTATGATGACAATACCTTTAAAATTGGATACTTGCGTTTGGATAGCAACAGGGACGTGGACGTTAACCAGACCATGATTCTTGGTTTTAACAAAAACATTACCGAAGACCTGAATTTAGAGGCTCAGATTGGGGCAAACTCCAGAATTACCCGATACCAAAGTAGATCATCGGATTCAGATGGACAGGTGGTGTATGGCTTTTTAAGGCCAAGTAACTATACCACGACCGAGTCGGACTATGCTAGTGAAGATGAAAACATAGCCGGTGTGTTCGGACAGTTTCAGTTTGCGTACAAACGCTATCTGTATGCAACACTTTCTGGAAGAAACGATTGGGGGAGCACTGTGGAAAAAGATAATCAGTCCTTATTTTATCCAGGGTCATCGGTATCTTTTGTGCCAACTTCCGCCTTTGATTTTGGTGGCAATGTAATCAACTACCTAAAAATTAGGGGAGCCTACGCAACATCTTCCGGTTATCCCAGCCCATATAGAACCAGAAGCACATTAATAATTGATAACCTCAGGTTTGCAGCGGCAGATGGTTCCTATCCAGTCACTAACAGATATAGTACCAGATATGCCAACCCGGATTTGGCCCCGGAGCTTCATAAAGAGTTTGAGATTGGCTTGGAAACCAACATGTTCAACAATAGATTGACATTGGAAACCTCTATTTATAAGAGAATCTCCGAAGACCAAATTGTAGCCTCTCCTTTGGCAGGTTCATCAGGGTTTGATACACAGTACATCAACCTGGGTAGGGTTGATAACAAAGGAATTGAAGTAGACTTGGGGATTGACCTGATAAAGAACGAAAACTTCCAATGGAATTTCCGAAATATATTCACTGCGGACGAGTCCATAGTAGTAAAAACAACCGATACGGGAGCAAACATTAACCTTACGGAAGACAGATACGCCGTGGAGGGTCAGCCCTTTGGAGTTATCATGGGTGATTATGCTCTTAGAGATGAAAACGGAAACCTTTTGATTAGTGGGAATGGTTCCAGTACCAGAGTTGGTGAAGTAATTACTAGTACCGATGTAGGTTTTGACGATAAGGTTATTGGCGACCCCAATGCAGATTGGCGACTCACCAACATAAATTCCTTTAGCTACAAAGGCTTTAGGCTGTCTGCCCAAATTGAGTACAGACATGGAGGCGAAATATATTCAACAGCCGTAAGGAACATGTTGCAGCGAGGGACAACAAAAGATACTGAGGATAGGGACGGAGCTTTTGTAATACCGGGATACTTGGCAGATGACGCCACGGGAGAGCCCCTATTGGATTCCAATGGCGACCAAATACCAAATACATTCCAAATGAACCCTGGTAGAATTTCTTACTCCAATTACTACAATGCTAACGACCTGGCCATGTGGGACACTTCCATTTTTCGGATACGTGAAGTTTCCTTGGGGTATACTCTAAAAAAGAAAAAGGGGCAGGCCCTACCATTTCAAAGAATTGATTTTACCCTTTCGGGAAGAAACCTATGGTACAAGGCACCGAATTTTCCTAAGTATACCAATTACGACCCAGAAAGCGATGGCCTTGAAGGAGACAGTACAGTTCCTTCAACAAGAAGAATAGCTTTAGGAGTATCGGCAACATTTTAATCCTACCTAATAAGAAACAAAATGCAAAAAATATTAAAATACTTTAGTATAAGCACGCTGGCTTTACTACTCTTTTTGGGTTGTGAAGTCTCAGATTTTGACCTACAGGAAAATCCCAACTATCTAACACCGGATAGTGCGAACCCTGAATATATGCTCAATGAGGTACAGTACCTTTTTCAACACTATATGACGTGGATGATTATCAACACAGATGATGTTATGCGTTACGAAGCTATGACGGACACCTACGGAGATGTTGTTTCAACAAACGTATTGGATGGGGGTACAAGTAAAGAATGGGATACCTACTACGAAGCATTGAACAATGTAAGAACCATTGTAACACTGGCAGAAGAGGATGAAACCTTGCTCTTCCATAGTGGTATTGCCAAACTTTTAATGGGATACATGACCGTTACCATGGTTGATTATCTTGGGGCAATACCTTACTCACAAGCAGTAAACAACGTAGAATATCCAAATCCAGAGGTTGATGGTGGTGCGGCACTGTATCAAAAGGTATTGAATGATATTGATGAGGCCATTGCAGAAATCAAAGCAGCCAATTTTGATTTTTCCACGGACTTGCTCTATGGCAGTGATAAAGATAATTGGATAGCCTTTGCAAATTCCTTAAAGCTGAGAATGCTCGTACAGGCAAGGCTGGCGAGTGAAGATATAGGAGTGTCGAATATTCAGGGTGAAATCAATGCCCTACTGTCCAAAAATCTGATTGATACCCCAGAAGAGGACTTTCAGTATTCATACAGCACAGTGCAGGAACCGGAAAGCAGACACCTATATTTTCAAAGAGCTTATGTAAGTGGTTTTGATGAATACATTGGCAACTATTTTATGTATATGCTCAAAGAATCAAAAAGTAACCCAGACCCTCGGATTCGTTATTACTTGTACCGTCAATCCGACGAGGACCCATTCAGCGGGCCTCCATACTTGCCATGTCAAGGTGACCCCGATGTAGATTATTGCTATATAGGAGACCAGTATTGGGGGTATGACCACGGGGAAAGCCGTGTAGGTAGGGGAGATAATCTCTTAAGAACAGTTTACGGTATTTACCCTGGCGGCGGAACTTTTGATGAAAACCAATTTGAAGACGCTCCAAGCACAACCAATAATCTGGGAGGAGCAGGTATTTTGCCATTGCTTACCTCATCTTATGTAAGTTTTTTGAAGGCCGAAGCAACCATTACACTGGGTACAAATGGAAATCCAGCGGAATTGTTGGAAACAGGAATCAGAGCCTCTATGGAAAAAGTATTGAACTTTGGTGGCGTAAGTTCCAGTTATGCTGCCACAAGTGCAGATGTGGATGCTTATGTAGATGAGGTGATGCTCAACTACTCCAATGCAGCCACAGACGAAGAAAGGCTGGATATCATTATGACCGAGTACTATTTGGCGGCTTTCGGAAATTCTGTGGAATCCTATAATTTTTATAGGAGAACCGGGTATCCATCAAATATTCAAGTACCCATAGATGATGATGACCCTGTATTTCCGCGGAGCTTCCCGTATTCTAGGTTGGAAGTGGAAAGGAACTTGTCCCTTACGCAGAAGAACAATTACGATAAAGTATTCTGGGATACCAATCCTGATGGTTTCATTAAATAATCAGCAAAAAAAATCTATTATGAAAAGTAGTAAAAGCATAAAATTTTTATTGGGACTGCTATTGTTGATAGGCTGTTCCAATGATAACAATACGTTTGAGGACATTACCGATCGAGGAGGGTTTGTATCGTTCAACGAAACTCCGGAGCTCAGCTATAGCGTACTCAGTTTGGATTCCGATGTAATAACCGCCCAACTGGTAGATTCCAATGGGAACGCAATAAGTTATTCCCTCTCGGTTACCTATGGGGACGTTACAGTGGAGAATATTGTTACCGTTACGGAATTTCCTTATAATTTGGAACTGCCCATTAGCCAAGTTATTGAAGCTTTGGGCCTTACCGAGGAAGATATAGAGTTGGGGTCAACAATGTCCTTTGTGGGAACAGTAACAAGCCCTAACGGAACTTATAGTGGAGCATCTCCAGACTTAAATGCCAACAATGAGAACGAAGGAGGAGACACTACCGACAGGTCCAAACTATACTTTCCGAATCAAGCAATGGAATTTTCCATATCCTTTTTTCAGCCACCAGGAAAAAAGATTAGGGGAACCTCTTTTGAGGAAGTATCAATTGGTGCAGAAGATGATACTTACAACCGAAATGGAAACAATGATGAAACCTTGGATTTGATCAATGGGGATATGCCACCCTATGTGGATTACACAGCCGTAGGCAATGGCGTGGATGATGAAATCGGTTTTGATTCGGAATATATTGCCATTACCGATATAAGTAGCAGTAGTTTGGGCTTTTCGGCCGAGCGTATCGGAGTTTTCTCTTTGTTTGAAGACTATGAAGCCTACCCAGATGGAACGCAAGGATTCCATTTAGAAGATGCAGATGGTGCAATACGTATCACTTTTGATACCGTTGAGGTTCCAGAAGGACAAGAGAACTCCGGGGTTTCTTTTCAGGTGTTTTTTGGAGATTCCAGCTGGGAAGAATTGGATGGCTTACATGCCTATGCCAATATTGTCACAGATTCGGGTACAGAAGTTCTTGAATTGGCTAGCATCTTTAGTGATGATGTTGAAGCTGTAGCAGGTCAGTGGTATGAAATCAATAGCGGTTATCTAAAAGGGGTCAGTTCGTATCAGTTGGTCATTCAAATACAATCTGGGGCAACCCCGGAATCTTTTGATATTGACAATGTGATTATATACGAGTCTGAAGATTAGTACAGCTTTTTGATTGAATTATTGAGGATATTTGTTCTCAAGTGAATTGAAAATGTCAGCCCCATTTTTTTGGGGTTGACATTCAATAAAGATTTAAAGTATCAGTTATGGAAAGAAAAATAATAGGATTGTTTGCACTTGTTGCCCTTATGGTGGCATGTAACGGCAAGAACAAAATAGAAGCGGATATTTTGATTGTAAACGGTAATGTTTTCGACGGAGTCGAGACAATGCCCCAACAGGTTTCCATTGCTGTAAAGGACGATAAGATTGTTTGGATTGGTGATAAAAACGATAAAGAGGTGATTGCCACCAAAACTATTGATGCGAAAGGGCTTAACGTGTCTCCCGGCTTTATTGATCCACACACGCATGCGACTAACGACTTGGACGATTCGGAACAGTCACATAACAAACCTTTTCTTTTTCAAGGTGTAACCACAGTAACCGTGGGTAACGACGGAAGTAGCCCCTATCCTTTGGCAGAATACCGAGATAAGTGCCAAGAAATTGGTGTGGGCACCAATGTAGTCGCCCTGGTAGGCCACGGAACCATCAGAAAACAAATAATGGGAGAGAGTGATCGCGAAGCTTCTAAAGAAGAACTCGTTAAAATGCAGCAACTTATGCAGCAAGAATTGGATGCGGGAGCATTTGGTATGTCCACTGGATTGTTTTATGCACCAGGAAGCTATGCAACAACAGACGAAGTTGTGGCATTGGCAGAGGTTGTAGCCAAGAACAATGGTGTTTATGATACTCACATGAGAGATGAAAGTACCTATTCTATTGGGTTGATACCAGCAGTGCAGGAAACCATCAAAATAGGGGAAAGAGCAAATATTCCCGTACACATTTCCCATATCAAATGTTTGGGGGTAGATGTTTGGAAACAAAGCGATTCCATAATCAAAATTGTTGAAGAAGCACAGAGCAAAGGAATTCATGTTACAGCCAATCAATACCCGTATGATGCATCCGCCACAAGTTTAAAGGCCGCCGTGGTTCCAAGATGGGCAGAAAGTGGGGGAAAAGACTCCTTGTTCATACGTTTTCAAGATGCTGAGCTGAGAGAACAGATTCTGGAACAGACACAAACCAATATAGCAAGAAGGGGAGGACCGGAGAAATTACTGATCATACAAGCACCGGACACTTTGCTACAGGGGAAAAATCTGTTAGAAATAGCTCAAGATTTGAAAAAGAAGCCTGAAGAAGCTGTTTTCGATATTTTAAAACAGGGTTACATTAAAATAGCCTCGTTCAACATGAACCCGTACGATATTGAAAACTTTATGGTTCAACCGTGGGTGGTAACAGGTTCGGACGGTGGATCGGGACATCCCAGAAAGTATGGGACCTTTCCTTATAAATATCGCGAGTTTGTTAAAGAAAAGAATGTCCTGGATTTAGCCTTTTTTATTAACCAGAGTAGTTCAAAAACAGCCAAAATCCTTAAACTTTCAAAACGAGGGATTCTTCAAGAAGGAAACTACGCCGATATTATAATATTTGATCCAAATGCTTTTATGGATAAAGCAAACTATTTGGATGCGTTTCAATTTTCAGAAGGGTTGATTTATAGCATCATAAATGGAAAATTATCCATAGAAGAAGGTGAATTTACAGAAAAACTAAACGGAAGGATATTGAAGAAGTAGCCAAGGAAATCAAAAATTCATTGGTAAAAAATCAATGGGTACTTCCAAAAAGAAACAAAAATGAAAACTATAAATTTTATAACAGCTCTTTCCTTCGGAAAGGAAATTATCATCATGGTTTTGATGTTGTTTGTAGCATGCTCTTCAAGTGAGAGTAATAGCGACGATACCTCAGCAGAAACGGATATACAAGCTCCATCGTCTCCTACAGGCTTAACGGCCGATAATATAACACAAACCTCAGTGGAATTGAATTGGGGTGCTGCTTCCGATAATGTGGGAATTCAAAATTATTCCCTTTACCAAAATGGCAGTTATTTGGCAAGTTCCGGTCAAACATCTTATGTGTTGAGTGATTTGGAGCCTGGTAAGGTTTATGAATACCAAGTACGGGCAACCGATGCCGCTGGTAACGAATCTACGTTGAGTGAAGTTTTAAAAGTAACAACGGTTAGTGCAATTGAGGCCGAACTACAATATGCTTCAGGGAATATTGATGCGTATTTGCGAAATTTGATAAACAATGTGCCTGGTAGCGGTGAAAACAATTATATAATACCTACCAATGATGATTTGGAACTGTGGAACCAGGTTATTGACGATTTGTTGAGCAACAATATTTCAGATGCCGTTTCCAAAGCTGTTGATTTCAACTATCAAATTACAGAGTTTACAGATACCAATTTATCACCAAACCAAGTGTTCTATGTGTTGGCCGAATACAGTTCGCAATCCAATTATTGGGGCATCTATGTTTTCAGCAAAACACCCCAAAAAGAAGATTTGGTATTGATGGCTCCCCACATTAAGTATGATACCAATACGGGTTTTGAGGCAGTGTATTCCTTTAGAAATAATGTGGCCAAAGCACTACTTTTAAGCGGTACGCATAGATGCAATAGCACCGATAGGTCGGAATGTTCCGGAACAACTTCCTCCTGTGGGTCAAATGGGGCATACCGTATTTCTGACATGGCGCACAATACCAATTCCGCCTTTCAAAAAACAACAGAGGTTTTAGCTACAACTTTGCCAAATACCATATTTGTACAATTGCATGGTTTTGGTAAGGATGATGGAGACCCCGATGTTATAATGAGCAATGGAACTACGGAAACCCCAGACACAGATTATGCCTCCTTGATCAAAGACGCTCTTTTGGATGAGGATAATACATTGACTTTTAAAATTGCCCATATTGATACGGATTGGACCCGATTAAGGGGCTTTACCAATACGCAAGGAAGGTTTATCAATAGTTCCCCTGACCCATGTAGCACTTCAGCTAGCAGTACAACAGGGAGATTTATCCATATTGAACAAGCTAAACCAAAACTGCGCAAAAACGCTTCTAGCTGGGCAAAAATGAGTAATGCATTGGGCAGTGTTTTTTAAAAAATGAACAGCAATACATGGCTGTAGATTTTACTGGCCTAAACAAACGAGGTCTACTATGTCGATTTTCGTCGTAGTAGACCTTTTTATTGTTTTTCGGGTATATTAATCCCCTGCTTTCAAATTGCTTAAATATTCTATTAAATCGCGTAGTTCACGTTTGCTGATCATCTTGCCCATGGCAGGCATGCCTGACGGCAAATTTCTTCTCTTTTGAATTCGAGAGTGGGCCACTTCTAAAGGTTCGGCATCAGAAGTGCGGAGAACCAATCCCTCCTCGTTCTCTTCTACCAATAGTCCTGTAACCTCTTGTCCGTTGGTCAAGGTCAACACTACGCTTCCGTAACCTGGAGCAATTCGCTTGGAAGGCTCGATCAAAGCTTCCAAGATTTGCTCACGGGTCAATCTGTTGCCAATATCGTCCATGGGAGGGCCTACTTGGCCGCCTGAGCCTTTCACTGCATGACAGCGTACACATTGGGCAGTTGGGTTACTTATAAAAACATTTCGACCAGCCCACCAATTGCCACCATATAAGGTTTCTACGTAGGCATCGGTGCCATAGCCTTGACTTTTTAATGAGGCAAGTTCATTTTTAAGCATCTCGGAGTTGTTGTCGGAGGCGGCTTCTATCAAATCGAGCATAACGGCTTCATCAATACCCCCACGAGCAGCCTGATTCAACAAGTCGGAAAGTACCACTTCGCTTTTTTCTATGGGCATCTCTGCCAAGACTTCTAACAGTGCTTGTTGTTCGCCAACACCACCTTTGCTGAATATGGGGTTTACGATGCTTGGCAATTCTTCTTTTGTCAACGAAAGCTCACCTATCAAAGTCACGGCGGTTCGTCTCACCTGTGTGTTTTCATCACTCATGCCCATACGCATTACTCGTGCCAATTGTTCATACCCTGTATTGCCCAATGCGGTTAAAGCTTCAGCCCTAGCTTCAGGCGAAGTGTGGGTGCGTAGGAGCTGAACCAATCGGTCTTCATGTCCTTTTAGTTGCAAGGCGGACAATAGTTTTAGTGCTCCGACCAATACCTCTGGGTTTTCATCAGACAAAAAATCTGACATACTTCCCGTTACTTTATTTTGAATGGGCCTCAAAGGTCTTTCTTTTGCTCCCAAATGATACCCGTCCACACGGTCCATTACCGATGGAGAGGACCATGTACTCAGTGCGGCCAAGGCCTCACCGCGTAATTCCGAAGGGGCATTTTCGTTTTTGGCATATGCAATCAAATTATCCAGTTGATTTTCGCCACCCACTCGAAGCGCGACGTTGATTACACGGCGCATTAGCGGTTCGGAACTGTATTTTGGGTTTTCCAAAAGTGCGGCCAAATCTGCAAGCGCTTTTTCAATACCCTTATCATCATTGATGGCACGAGCTGCTTCGGTAACAATAAATTCATCGGAGTCTTTCAAAAAAGCAGCCACTTCCGGTCTTTTCATTCTTCGCAAAGCCAAAACCGCTGCAATTTTCAAGGAACGGTTATCGCTATTGGCTAAATTGACCAAAGGCTCATACTTCCCAATTCTTGATAACGCCAATACACCGGCATGACGCAGATAAACATCTTCATCAGCATTTTCTGCCAACATATCCAATAGGGGTTGTACAGCATTTTCAGCTTTGATTCGGCCCAATGCCTGAGCGGCAAAGAATTGGACCCTAGGTTCTTTGGACTTCAACAACATTATCATTTTCTCTCTTCCTTCTGCATGACGTACATCTCCCAATACTTTTAAACTTTGAGCGATAATTTCTGGGTCATCATCATTCAAAAATTCAACCAGTATATCAGCTTTGTCGGTATCATCCGAAGCTATTTGACCAATACCCCAAATGGCATGTATTCGCGCTAATTGATGGTCATCTTCTTGAGCAACTTGTTTTAACTTTCTATATCCCCAAAAGGTGCTTTTTGCCAATTCAAATTGCGCTTTTTGCCGAATTCGCATATCGGGATAGCGCAATAATTCGACCAATTCGTCATTGTTCAATTCAGAAAAGTCTGTAGTCATCCATTTTTGGGTTTCTACACGTTGTTCGGCCAAATCGTTTTCCGAATCGGTTACGTCCAGCTTCCATACTCGGCCTGAATTTTTTGTATTCCAACCATTGATCCAATCGGCAAGGTAAAGAGCACCATCTGGCCCAAACTTGATGGCGGTTGGTAAAATGCCGCTCAGCATATCCACTTCTGAATTGAGCTCGAACGAAGCCCCCTTCGGTTTTAAATCGAACGACCAAATATGTGATAGGGCAGGGTCGCCCACAAATTCGACCAAAAAGAATTTGTCCACCCAATCCGAACCCAAAGCCGTACCAGGATTAAAGAGCATTCCTGTAGGGCCGTTGTGATAGTTCATGATAGGAGGGATGATGTGAGCAGCTTGCCCTTCCCATCTGGGCAAAAAGAGCTTTTCATCCATCCAGACTTTATACCCATTGTTTTTTGGGTCGGTGTATTTGCCATATTGCCAGTTGGAGCGCCATCCCGCATCAGAACCTTCGACGACATGCACCAATCGCTCACTTTCACCTTGGTGATCTCCATCATTATCAGAAGAAATGATATTGCCATACTTGTCAAAAACAAATTCATGGGTATTGCGAAGACCATGGGCAAAAACCTCAAAATCGGAACCATCTGGATTGCTTCGAACAATAACCCCTTGATTGGGGTATGGATGGCGATTGCCCTCTTTATCGGTAACATTGGCTCCAATGTCACCGATTCCCCAATAAAGTTTTCCATCGGGTCCCATGATCGCACCGGACATACCGTGTCCGCCAAAACCGATATGGATGCCAAAACCAGTGGCCAATGAAGTTTTGGTATCAAACACTTCGTCACCGTTGGTATCTTCCATGCGCCACATATCTGGAGCTACCCCAACAAAAAGGTTTTCGCCATCAACGGCCAAAGCGTTGGCAACATCGGTTTCCTCAGAATGAAAATCATGGACTACTCGGGTTGCCTTTTCAGCGATACCATTATTGTCCGCATCTTCCAATCGCCACACTTCTTCCTCTTCGACCGCTAAGTCCCTCCAATCATGACTGCCATCGTTATTGAGGTCTGGCAACCATGAGTTTTCCTCACTTTTTTCTGGAGCAAAGGTTTCGTGTAAAAAAGCCTTTCTATCTGCTACGGTTTCAAAACTGTTGGAGGCGGTCATCCAATGGCGATATCCCCGAATATCAAATTCTGAATTTTTTTGACGATTGGTACGGGTAAAAAAGATGCGGCCCTGTGCATCGATATCCATGGCGATAGGGTCGGGGGCAAGGGTATCGGGCGCCCAAAGGCTTAGCTGAAGCCCATCCGCCAGTTGAACTGAACCCATATTTTTGGCTTCAGTGATTTTTTTATTGAGATAGGCGGAATCTAACTCAATTGTAACAGGGGTTTCAGTAGGTTTTGGTGATTTTTTTTTACAGGAAACGATAGTCAGTAATCCAACTAGGGCGATTTTGCCCAACAGTTTTGTGCGCAACATTTTTATGGTTTGATTCAGTTAAAAACCGAAAAGGTATAAAAATCAATTCAATCTCCGCGTCTTGTTTTTCAAGTATTTGTTGTGATTTTGTTATAATCAGACTTTCAAATTTATCCAGAAACGTGATATATACACTTATTTGAGAGTGATTTTATTTTTTCTGAAAATCAGAATACTATTTTTAACCCATTGTTTCTTTTGATGAAAAAAATTCTTTTCTCGATACAATTTTTTAACCTTCGGTTTAAAAAAACACTCGAAATGACGGTTTTTAAGCACAATATTTTCAAAATGCACTGCGGTTTTTTATAAAAATTATTTATCGCACTTTTATTTCAAATAATATTAACAACCTCTATTTGTGTGTGATGATAATGTGACCTAGTTTTGTTCCCCAAATGAAAAAGGCATTTGCAAAATATTTGTTTCCTTTCTGCATTCTGTTACTTGGAGGATTCATCAACTTGCAAGCAAATTTGCAAGATACTTCGGTTACGGATAATGCTTGCTATCTTCAAAATGTAGAAAACCAACATTCCTCTGCTTTATTCAATGCATTGCAATCAGGTCTTGAAAAAAGACATTGTGTAGAAATCGACATTGAAGAACAAGAAGAGCGCGAGGAAGAAACAACATCACATAATTTTTCTGTAGAATATGGCAGTTTTTTAACTGTCAATTTTTTTGCCGCCTCTTGGGGGCAATTGTTTTTGGAATCTAACACAAACTGTGGGTTTTCTATACTCAAGTCCGCTTCATCCATAAAGAAGCACGTTAGGTTTCAGGTATTCCGAATTTAGAATTTTCCTTTTGCGTTCGAAGCAGCCGCTTGTTGCGCAAACCTTTACAACCCTTTGGGTAACAATCATTAACCAAGGGTAGGTCCCTTTATGTGGATTCGGACTTCCCTTGACCATTTCTAAACCAATTTTTTAAACCAATAAAACTATGAGGAGATTTTCCATCTTCATCGGCTTGTTTGCAGTAATGTGCTACACAAGCTGCGAATCCAAAAAACACGAAAACAAGGAAGAAACCAAATACCTCGTGTCAAGTCCCATCCAAATGGACACATCAATCACTAAAGATTATGTATGTCAAATTCATTCGATAAGACATATAGAACTTAGAGCTTTGGAAAAAGGATACCTACAACATATTTATGTGGATGAAGGCCAACACGTGAAAAAAGGACAGCAAATGTTCCACATTATGCCCAATGTATACCAAGCCGACCTGCAAAAAGCAAAAGCAGAAGCCGAGGTCGCTGAAATTGAGTACAAGAACACCAAATTGTTGGCAGATGGCAATGTAGTATCTGCTAACGAATTGGCCATGGCGAAAGCAGAGTACGATAGAGCCAAAGCGGAAGTCAGTTTGGCAGAGACCCATTTGGGATTTACCGACATCCGTGCTCCATTCGATGGAATAATGGACCTCTTGGAAGTAAGGGAAGGCAGTCTTTTGGACGAAGGGGAACTGCTGACCAAACTTTCCGACAACTCCAAAATGTGGGTGTATTTCAATGTGCCCGAAGCAGAGTATCTCGATTATATTATCAGCACCAAAAAGGATGAAAAGCAAGCCGTGGAACTTTTGATGGCCAACAACAAAAAATTCAATCAGCCGGGTGTTGTGGAGACTATCGAGGGGGAATTCAACCACGAAACGGGGAATATTGCCTTTAGGGCCACCTTTCCCAACCCTGATGGAATTTTAAGACATGGTGAGACTGGAAGCATCCTGATGAAAGTTCCATTGG
Organism: Allomuricauda ruestringensis DSM 13258; assembly: GCF_000224085.1. Lineage (NCBI taxonomy): Bacteria > Pseudomonadati > Bacteroidota > Flavobacteriia > Flavobacteriales > Flavobacteriaceae > Flagellimonas > Flagellimonas ruestringensis. The sequence continues at coordinate 3,716,766 of NC_015945.1, read as the reverse complement.
ACAACGCCATGCTTATTCCACAAAAGGCAACTTTTGAGGTGCTGGACAAAAAATTTGTGTTTGTACTCGATGAGAACGATACCGTACAGCAACGCGAAATTGTGATTGGAGCAGAACTACCGCATCTATTTGTGGTTGAAAAAGGACTGTCGTTAAACGATAAAGTACTCTTGGAGGGCATCCGAATGGTACGTAACGGAGAGAAAATCCATTACGAGTTCGAAAAGCCCGAATCCGTACTGTCCCATCTTGAGTTGTATTCTGAGTAGCAATCCCATAATCTTGAACAATGTTTAAAAAATTTATACACAGACCTGTATTGGCCATTGTGATTTCGGTCATAATTGTGTTTACGGGATTGTTGGCCATAAAACAACTGCCCATTTCGCAGTTCCCACAAATCGCACCCACCACGGTAAATATATTTATTGCTTATCCGGGTTCAAGTGCCGATGTATTGGTAAACTCTACCTTGATTCCTTTGGAAACCTCCATTAACGGGGTGCAGGGCATGCGGTATATTGCTTCCGATGCCACTAGTGCTGGGGAAGGAACCTTACGTGTGATTTTTGAACCGGGCACCGACCCTAACCAAGCCGTAGTGCGAGTAAAGACGCGGGTCGACCAAGTAATGCCTTTGCTGCCCGAGCTGGTGCAGCGCGAAGGAGTTGTTATTACGCCAGTACAGCCCAGTATGTTAATGTATGTGAACCTGTACAGCGAAGCCAAGAACAACGATGAAAAATTCCTGTACAACTACGCATACACTAAAATGATCCCTGAAATTCAACGGATAAATGGTATTGCAAGTGCCAAGATTTTGGGTAGCCGTAAGTTTGCCATGCGGGTTTGGCTTAAACCAGACCGAATGCGGGCCTACAACATCTCTGCAGAAGAAGTACTGGAGGCCATGGATGAACAAAGTATTTTGGCCAGGCCTGGACGTTTAGGAAGAAGTTCCGGTAAAAAAGCACAATCGTTGGAATATGTTCTGGTCTATCAGAACAGGTATAATGAACCCCAACAATACAAGGATATCATTATTAAAGCCAACGAAGACGGAGAAATTTTAAAACTTGGCGATGTCGCCGATGTGGAACTTGGGAGTGAGTTCTTTGATATCTATTCCAATCTCGATGGAAAACCGTCCGCGTCCATTGTGTTAAAACAAACTTTTGGGAGTAACGGTAGCGATGTCATCAAGTCGGTAAAAGAGAAATTGACGGAACTGGAGACCGAAATGCCTCCTGGAATTGATTACAAAATCAGTTATGACGTATCCAATTTCTTGGATGCCTCTATAGATCAAGTACTGCATACTCTTCGGGATGCCTTTATCTTGGTGGCCATTGTGGTGTTCCTGTTCTTGGGTGATTGGCGATCTACCCTGATTCCAATTATTGCGGTACCGGTATCGCTCATTGGGGCATTTTTCGTAATGCAACTCTTTGGGCTGTCCATTAACCTGATAACCCTGTTTGCCTTGGTATTGGCCATTGGTATTGTGGTAGATAACGCTATTGTGGTCGTAGAGGCCGTCCACGTTAAGATGGAAGAAGAAAACCTTACGCCTTACAAAGCATCCTACGAAGTACTGGGTGAAATCGGTGGGGCCATTATCGCCATTACCTTGGTAATGACCTCAGTGTTTATCCCTATTTCGTTCATGACAGGCCCTGTAGGGGTTTTCTATAGACAGTTTTCCATCACCATGGCAGGCTCTATTGTAATATCCGCCATAGTGGCTCTTACCTTAACGCCGGTTCTATGTGCCATGATGTTGAAAAACACCCATGGTAAAACAAAACGGAAATCACCTGTAAACCGATTTATAGATTGGTTCAATGGTAGGTTTGAGAAACTTACTGGGCGTTACGTTGGGGTGTTGAACAAAATAGTGAACAGAAGGGTTGTCACATTTGGACTGTTGTTAGCTTTTTGTGCAGGTATTTTCTTTACCAACCAAGTATTACCAGCCGGATTTATCCCCAATGAAGACCAAGGGATGATATATGCCATCATCCAGACCCCTCCGGGTGCTACTTTGGAGAGAACCAATGAGGTAGCCAGAAAACTCCAAGCCATTTGTGAGGAGACCGAAGGTGTTGAATCCGTTTCCTCCTTGGCAGGGTATGAGATTATGACGGAAGGCCGAGGCTCCAATGCGGGAACTTGTCTTATTAACTTAAAACCATGGTCAGAACGGGAACATTCCGTTCATGAGATTATGGAGGAGCTGGAAGAAGAGACCAAAGACCTTGGAGCTGTAATCGAATACTTTGAGCCACCGGCGGTTCCAGGTTTCGGTTCGTCAGGTGGTTTCGCCATGCGTTTGTTGGACAAGACCAATAGCACGGATTATCATGAGTTCGAAAGGATCAACAACGATTTTATGGATGCCTTGCGCGAACGTAAGGAATTGGCAGGCTTATTTACCTTTTATGCCGCCAATTATCCACAGTATGAGTTGAAGATCAATAATAAAGCGGCCATGCAGAAAGGTGTTTCCATAGGAAAAGCCATGGAAAATTTGAACATTCTTATCGGTAGTACCTACGAACAAGGGTTTATCCGTTTTGGCCGATTCTTTAAAGTGTATACCCAAGCGGCTCCGGAATATCGTGGCATGCCCTCCGATTTGGAAAAGCTCTTTGTAAAAAACGAAGAAGGGGAGATGGTACCCTACTCATCTTTTATGACCATGGAGAAACGCCTCGGGCCAAATGAGGTAACCCGCTACAATTTGTACAATTCTGCCGCCATTCGTGGGTTGCCCGCCAAAGGATATACCAGTGGGGATGCCATTGACGCCATAAAAGAGGTGGCCGAACAAAAATTGCCAAGGGGATATGACATTGCATGGGAAGGTCTCTCTTATGATGAAGCCCAACGTGGAAATGAATCCATCTACATTTTCATCGTAGTGCTCATATTCGTGTATTTGGTATTGGCTGCCCAATACGAGAGTTTCTTACTTCCATTGGCCGTGATTCTATCACTTCCGGTCGGGGTATTTGGTTCATTCTTCCTGTTGAAGTTAATGGGATTGTCCAACGATGTGTATGCCCAAATTGGTATGATCATGTTGGTAGGGCTCTTAGGTAAGAATGCAGTATTGATTGTGGAATTTGCCGTCCAGAAACACCGACAGGGTGCTACGATACTCGAAGCTGCTATTGAAGGTTCCAAGCAACGTTTTAGGCCAATTTTGATGACATCTTTTGCCTTTATTGCTGGTTTAATTCCCTTGGTAGTGGCCACAGGTGCAGGAGCCATAGGTAATCGAACCATTGGTGGTTCAGCCTTGGGAGGTATGCTTATCGGTACCATTTTCGGGGTGTTGTTGATACCTGGGTTATACTATGTATTTGCTAAAATGGCAGATGGTAAGAGTCTTATTAGGGATGAACACGATGAGCCGATTTCTGAAGAGCTCTTCAAGAATAATGACAACGAGAGCAAATTGCGAACTCGTTTGAAAGAAGTGAATAAACTTTTGAAAAAAATGACCACAAGAAATGGAAAGAATAAGAAAAACGGTGACCAAAATGAAGCATAGAAAATCACTTTTAGTTGTAATGATAGCAATGATGGCCCTTTATTCTTGTGTGCCCACTCGTGAGGTTAGGGACGAGAATGTAGCGGTTCCCGAGAATTATCAGAATCAATCCACCGATACCGTAAATACAGGATTGGTGGAATGGAGAACTTTTTTCAAGGATCCCAATCTTATTGCGTTGATTGATTCCGCTTTGGCAAAAAACCAAGAGCTGAACATTATGTTGCAGCAAGTGGATATGGCCAAAAACAGAATTCAAGCCAAAAAAGGGGAGTACTTACCCTTTGTAAACCTTCAGGCAGGTGCCGAAGTGGAAAAAGTTGGTGAATATACCCGTAATGGAGCTGTGGAAAAAAACCTCGAGGTGAAGGAAGACGAAGAGTTCCCCGAACCCCTGACCAATTATATGGTCGGAGCCTTCGCCACTTGGGAGCTGGATGTATGGAAGAAGCTCCGTAACGAGAAAAAAGCAGCGGTCTACGAATACCTTTCCAGTGTGGAGGGGAAAAATTTTATGGTGACCAATTTGGTGGCGGAGATAGCCGATTCGTACTACGAATTAATGGCGTTGGACAATCAAATGGCCATCATAGACCAAAACTTGGAGATTCAGCAGAATGCGTTGCGCATGGTTAAGTTACAAAAGCAAGCTGCACGGGCCACGGAATTGGCGGTAAAGCGTTTTCAGGCGGAAGTTTTGAAAAATCAAAGTCATAAATATGAAATTCAGCAGGAAATCGTGGAAGCGGAGAACCGATTGAATTTTTTGATTGGTCGATCACCACAGCATATACAAAGGGAGTCCGATAATTTCATAGATAGACCTATCGATTCCATTTATGCAGGGATACCTTCGCAATTGTTACAGAACCGCCCCGATGTGCGTAGCGCCGAGTTTGAACTGGCAGCAGCCAAATTGGATACCAAAGCGGCGAGGGCCAATTTTTACCCACAGTTTACAATTAAAGCGGGATTAGGTCTGGAGGCTTTTGATACAAAATACCTCACCACAACACCAGAATCCGTATTGTATTCGGCGATTGGGGATATGGTAGCTCCTTTGATTAACAGAAATGCAATCAAAGCTCAGTACAAGAATGCTACGGCCCGACAGTTGCAGGCGGTGTACGAATATGAGAAGTCTATTTTGAATGCCTATATCGAGGTGGCCAACCAGTTGTCCAACATCGACAACCTCAAAAAGAGCTATGAATTGAAAGAGGGCCAAATACAGGCTCTAACGGAATCCATAGACCTGTCCACACGTTTGTTCCAATCCGCAAGGGTGGAATATATCGAAGTGCTTTTGGCGCAGCGTGAGGCCTTGGAATCCAAAATGGAGCTGGTGGAGACCAAAAAAGACCAGATGCTGGCCCAAGTAAATATGTACCGCTCCTTGGGAGGTGGCTGGAACTAAAACCTCCATTGATTACTATTGGCAACCTGCTTAATTATCGGTTCTCAATAAAGCGAAAGCCATTCTGTTAAATATCAGAATGGCTTTCCATTTTTTGTAGTACTGACCAATAAACCTATGCTAAGAGACCAGCTTTTCCTTGAAATCGTTAATGGTACCACCCTTCATCAATAATTCTATCTGCCGATCACTGAGACTATGCCGCAATATGACCTCTCGTATGTCATTCCTGTTCTTTACCACTACCCGTATGGGATTACGCTCGGCAACATCCCTTCTTAAATTTTTGAAACTTACCATTGCCCCCTGTTCCAAAATATCATAATCATCCGGATTCTCGAACTCTAAGGCCAGAATACCAAAATTTACAAGGTTCTGCCAAGCAATTCGGGCATAATCTTTTGCAATGACCGCTACTTGACCCAAATATTTAGGGGCGATTGCCGCATGTTCCCTGCTGCTTCCCTGGGCATAGTTCTCACCGGCCACAACAATGTGTCCCCCGTATTTTTCCTTGGCTTTTAAGGCCCTTTCATAAAAAGTGTCATCGATGACCGTATAGGAAAATTTACTGATTTCGGGAATATTGCTTCGAAAGGGAAGTACCTCGGCACCGGCCTTCATGATCTCATCCGTGGAAATGTTGTCACCCATTTTTAAAAGTATCGGAACTTCATATTCCGATTTTAGCTCCTCCATATGGGGAAGCGATTTGATATTGGGCCCTTTTTTGAGCTTTATCTCTGTTTTGTGCTTGGTGGGTGGCACCAACATATCTTTATTGATTATTTCCAATTCTGGGGGCTCGTATGTCGGGTAGGCCATACCATGTGTCTTTTCAAGGGTTCTAGGATCCGTAATTTTGCCCGTTAAGGCGGAAGCTGCGCCCGTTTCAGGACTGCACAGGTACACCTGATCGTCCTTGGTCCCCGAGCGGTCTGGAAAATTACGGGGCATGGTGCGCAAGCTTATGGAATCGCTTGCAGGAGCCTGTCCCATCCCAATGCAGCCCATGCACCCCGACTGGTGAAAGCGGCCCCCGGCCTTTATCAAATTAGCAAAGGCTCTGTTTTCGATCATATTTTGGATGATTTGCCGAGAGGTCGGGTTAATGTCGAACGATACTTCGGGATGTATGGTTTTGTCCTTTACAATCGCGCCTGCCATCCAAAAATCACGCAATCCGGGATTGGCCGAAGAACCGATTACCACCTGACTTATCTTTCTCCCCTCAACTTCTGACACGGGAACTACATTCCCGGGACTTGTGGGCAATGCAATCAAGGGAACAAGGGTGTCCAAAACAATTTCGTCCTCTAGGTCGTAGGTGCAATCTTTGTCCGCCAAAATTTCCGTCCAGTCCTTTTCTCGGTCTTGCGATTTTAAAAACCGTCTCGTTTCCCCATCACTCGGAAAAACCGTGGTGGTTGCCCCCATTTCCGCACTCATGTTGGCAATTACGTGACGGTCCATGGCGCTTAAATATTGTAATCCCTCACCATGGTATTCAATAATCTTTCCCACTCCACCCTTTACATCGTACCGGCGAAGCATTTCGAGGACAACGTCTTTGGCACTCACCCAATCGGGCAGTTTTCCTGTCAGCTTAACGCCCATGATCTTGGGCATCTTCACATAATAAGGCTGGCCTACAATAGCGGTAGCCACATCCAGTCCTCCCGTGCCTATGGCCAACATACCCAAAGATCCCGCAGCGCAACTATGGCTGTCCGAACCCACCAAGGTCTTTCCCGGAATGCCAAAACGTTCCATGTGTACCGGATGGCTTACCCCGTTGCCCGGTCTGCTGAACCACAGTCCGAATTTTTGGGCGGCGGAGTACAAAAAAAGATGGTCATCGGCATTTTTAAAATCGGTTTGCAAGAGGTTGTGATCCACATATTGTACGGCCACTTCGGTCTTTGCCCTATCGAGCCCCATGGCTTCCAACTCCAGTTGTACCAAGGTTCCGGTAGCATCTTGAAGAAGTGCCTGGTCAATGGTGATACCAATTTCAGTTCCAGGTTTCATTTCTCCTTGCACTAAATGGGATTGTATCAACTTTTGGGTGACGTTCAATGGTTTCATTGGATTGTTTTATGTTATACGAAATAGGTTTTAAACCCTGCTAATGGTAGATATTGTCGTGAGTTTCCTTTTTAAGATACAAATTTTATAGGGAAACACTATCCTGGAAACGCCGGACATAGTATACCACCTTGGCCGGATAAAAATGAGCCCCCACCAATACGACACAAAAATCTGAATTTCAAATCACTACAGTGAAGTATTGGATGGCTCAAATTTTCTGTTTTTGGTGGCCTCAACCATCTGGCTCATCCATTATAGCATAATTGATAGCCTTACCTTAAGAAGAATACCATTTCTGTAAAATCATATTTTGACTATCAATTATTCATAAATATTTTTTACGGAACACCTTGTGGCCTACGTACCCCTACGTAAATTTTGTACATGGGTGCGTATTTTAATTGATTTTATACGGGTATAACTTGCGGCGCGAAAGCATAAAGACTTTTTCACATGCCCAAATCATCACTTCAATCACGATCAGTTTCACTAATCTTATTTGTTTTATGTTCAACGAGTCTGTTTGGACAAACCGTAAATCGACCCCATACACAAGTAGGAGACTTGACCAATAGCGAATGGACTCCATTGCCCTACGAAGGGGGAGGTCATTCACGTACCCGGGCCACCATGGATGGTTATTTGCCAACATTGGAAGACGGGGTGGTAGCCGTGGAGTTCATTCTTAAAGGAGGCGATGGGGGACGTGCCACCTGGCAAGGTTTGGTGGCGCAGAAAATAGGACAGGGCGGGGAAGGTGGCACGGTTAGGTTTACCTTGCCCATCACCAGTGAAAATGCAGGAGACCGACTCCATTTTTTTATTGGATCTCGTGGGGAATCCGATGCTCATGATGTTGCCGCCAGCGGTGGCGGTGGCGGGGCTACTGCCATAACCCCTTACAACCAAGTTACAAATCCCATTGCAGTTGCTGCCGGCGGCGGTGGGGGAGCGGCCATTGAAGCTATGGTTTCCCATGGGTATGGAGGCGGGACTTCCAGAGATGGGAAAAATTCTTGTGGGCAGGCCGGTTCAAGAGTTCTAACATTTAATTATGGAGCAGGAGGTAGAGGAATAGTTGGTCGTGTTAATAGTATAGAAGAGGGTACTTATTATGTGTTTTCAGGAGGTGGAGGTAGTCGCGATAATGCTTTTGAGCCTGGTCTCCCTTTCGAAAGAGAAATTATGGGAAATCCGCCAAGTCAAGGAGGTGCAGGAGGATATCATCCACCTACTGATTTATATACTGGAGATTGTTCGGGAGGGTTATTTGATCCTAGATGTGTAAAAATAACAATTAGGGATGTCAATCGAGGTGGTGCGGGCTGGGCCGGTGGAGGTGCAGGGTCGATATTTTATCCACATCTTAACATAGAAACGGAGTGCTCAAATCAGGTTTTAGGAAAAGGAGCAGCAGGCGGTGGCGGTGGCGGTTACTTTGGTGGTGGTGGCGGTGATTTGGAACGTGGCGGCGGTGGCGGACAATCGTATGGCAACCTTAGTATGGTACAAGATCTAGTGGAGACAGAAGGAGGAACGACTAATGCTCCTGTTACTGGTTATATACAATACAGGGTCATTTATGATGAACAGCCCCCTGTGGCAGTATGTAACGATATTACAGTGTCCCTTGATCCGGAAAATCCCTTATTGGCCGATGGTACCGTTACCATAACGGCTGCCGATATTGATGCAGGATCTTATGATAATGCTTATGTCGCATCCATGTCCCTATCACAAACAACTTTTAGCTGTGATGACGTTGGTACTGTTCCAGTTACCTTAACGGTTCTTGATGCAAGGGGCAATGGGGCTATCTGTACGGCCAATGTGACCGTAGTGGATACTACCCCGCCCTATATGCTTTTGGAGACCAATTTTATTGAATTGGGGCATAATACCTCTATAGAGTTAAAACCGGAAGGTCCCTTCGATGTTTCTGAAAATTGTGGTAGCTATACCGCTGTGGCCAGTACGCGTACCGCAACCTGTGCCGATATAGGCACCAATGTTTTGGTGCCCATTGAGGTGACCGACCAATATGGGAATAAGGCTACCTATAATAAGGTGTACCAAATAAGCAAAAATACGCCTCCGGTAGTGAAAACGAAACCGGCTACCATTTATCTGGATGGTAATGGGGGCGCCATCCTAAGGCCAGAGGATATAGACGATAACAGTATAGATGCCAATGGCTGTTACACCACCTTTACCAGAACATTGAGCAAAACCAATTTTACCTGTGCCGATGCGGGAACGCATACGGTTACTTTAACGGTAAATGACGGCTACAACTCGGCTTCGGCCACAGCTACAGTCACCGTGGAAGACCCCTATGATCGCAGTTCGGGTATCATTTATGTGGATGAGAACGCGACGGGATCAAACAATGGAACCTCGTGGAACGATGCATATACCGATTTACAGGATGCACTTGCCCTGTCTGCGAATTGTGGGTTAACGGAAATATGGGTGGCCCAGGGCACCTACAAACCGGGAACATCCGAATATGATTCTTTTGTCATTCCCGAAGGGGTGACCCTTTTGGGAGGCTTTACCGGAAATGAAACTTCACCGGCCGAACGGAATTGGAAAGCGGCGCCGACCATCCTAAGTGGGGATCTCAATGGAAATGCGGTGGCAGATGCCGGGGACAGCCATACCATTGTGACAGTGACAACTCCTAATGTGACTTTGGATGGACTTATCATTGCGTATTCCTATGCGGATGATCCTACGGACAATAGTCAAGTGGCCATTGGCCGAACCGGGGGAGGGCTTTATATAAACCAAAATGCCAGCTTTCTTTTAAAGAATAGCATACTGCACGATAATATTGCCTTTAGTGATGGCATCAATGGTGTGGGAGGCGCGGTAATCAGTTTTACCGGTGATACCAAATTGATAAGTTGCTTGCTGTATGATAATGTTGCCTCCACTGCTGGAGGTGCTGTTTCATGTGAATCCGGTGAAGTTGAAATTATGAATTCTACGCTGGCCAATAATACGGCGAACATGGGAGGAGGTGTCCATTTAAGCGATGGGGCATTGTTGGTTGCGAACTCCATTCTTTCCAATAATACTGGTACCAATGGCCAAATCAACCTGGTTGGTGGATTCGGACGGATGTATAATTCATTGACTTTTAATGGAGTTGTTTCAGGCAGTGTGACGCAGGCCCGTAATTTGATTTCAGCCCCTGAGTTTGTGGATGCAGCCCAATATGATTTTAGGGTAAAAGCGACCAGTCCTGCCATAAATGCTGGGAACAATAATTTTGTGGTATCGTTAGGGGCACCCGAAGCGGCAGTCGATTTGGCTGGAAATAAGCGCATTTACGACTATGCCAATGGTGGTACTGTTGATATGGGCGCCTATGAGTTACAAGACAGGGCACCCGTGGCCATTTGCCAGGATATTATAGTAGCGCTAGATGCAAACGGTAGGGTGATTATAGGCGCTGAAGAAATAGATAACGGCTCTTATGATGAGGATAATGGAATAACGCTTACCCTCGATGTTACAGAATTTGATTGTTCAAACCTAGGAACGAATGAAGTAATACTAACCGTAACGGCCAATAATGGGGTAAGTGTCCAATGTACGGCAACTGTTACCGTGGAGGATACCTTGGCTCCAGTTCCTGATTTGACAAGTCTGCCAGATGTAAATGCAGAATGCGAGCTAAGCAATCTCACACCCCCAACGGCCACGGATAATTGCAGCGGTTTGGTAACGGCAACCCACGATGCTATTTTGCCGATAACATCCCAAGGTACTACGGTGGTCACATGGACCTACGAAGATGCAGCTGGAAATACCAGTACCCAAATACAGAACGTGATTATAGAGGATACCCATGCACCAGTTCCCAATCAAGTGAGCTTATCGGATATCACATCTGAATGTGAGGTAATCAGTCTAACGGCCCCAACGGCAACGGATAATTGCAACGGTTTGCTAACAGCAACCCATGATGCAACTTTGCCGATTACGGCCAAAGGTACCACGGTGGTAACGTGGACCTACGAAGATGCAGCCGGGAACACCAGTACGCAAACACAGTATGTGATCATTGCAGATACGGAGGCACCGGTTCCCGATCAGGCGAGTTTAAACGATGTTATTGATGAATGTGAGGTCAGCAGTCTAACGGCCCCAACGGCCACGGATAATTGCAACGGTTCGGTAACAGTTTCGCACGATGCTGTTTTGCCCATCACACAGCAGGGCACCACGGTGGTCACATGGACCTACGAAGATGTAGCCGGGAACACCAGTACGCAAACACAGCATGTAATCATTGCAGATACGGAGGCACCAGTTCCCGACCAGGCGAGTTTAGCGGATATTGCCGATGAATGTAAGATAAGCAGTCTAACGGCCCCAACGGCCACGGACAATTGCAGTAGTGCGGTAACAGTTTCGCACGACGCTGTTTTGCCCATCACACAGCAAGGAACCACGGTGGTCACATGGACCTACGAAGACGAAGCTGGGAACACCAGTACACAAACACAGCACGTGATCGTTGAGGATACCATGGCTCCTGAGTTGATTTCAGCATTGGATACGGATCTTACGGTGTATTGCAATCAAGTGCCAGAAATCCCAAATCTGGTTTTTGAGGATAATTGTGATATAGAGGTTCAAATTGAATATGGTCAAAATGAGACCATTTTAGGAGAAGGGTATCAAATTGAACGTTACTGGATAGCCTCCGATTCCAATGGAAACGAAAAGCGTGTTGAGCAACATATCACAGTACTTCCAACACAGATAAGTACCGATGAAAATATTTCGGTATGCATTACCAAAACCCATTTGGACCTCTACCAAAAAATTGAAGGTGAAGCAGGGAGTGGAACCTGGGAATCCCAAAACGAAAATATCAATTTAGATGGCTCGGTAATCAATCCATCAACCTTGTCGATGGGTACGTACACCTTTACCTATACCGAACAGGTAGGAATGTGTGCCAATCAGGTGGTTGTTGAAGTAAGCGTGGAAGAAGGTTGTAATCCGGACAGAGAAGCTAGGATAGAGGTTTCCAAGGTACTTACACCGAACGAAGATGGACACAACGATTATTTTATTGTCGATGGTCCCGATACTCATGGAAATAACATCTCACTGATGGTTTTTGATCGTTGGGGGCAGCAAGTATATCAGTCGGATGATTATCAAAACGATTGGGGTGCCACACAGGGCAATACCCAAGGAAAATTGTTTTCAGGAACCTATTTCTACGTGATACAGGTGTTGGACTCCAAGAAGGAACCCATTAGGGGTAGTATCTATATAGGTACAAAATAAAAGATTAAGATGAAGAAGTTTATATTATTGATGGTCGTTGTGGTTGTGTGCCATCACCATGCCATAGCCCAACAGGCACCACAGTTCACACAATACTTGTACAACCCCGTTAGTATCAACCCTGCATTTGCAGGAAGTACAAAAGGCTTTTCGGCCATTTTGATGCACCGTTCACAATGGAGTGGTTTCGAGGGAGCACCATCCACACAAATGTTTTCGGCACATACCCCTTTGCGCAATGAAAAGGTAGGGCTGGGGCTTTCGCTTGTGAGCGATGCTTTGGGCGAAGAAAAGTTTGATTACCTCTATGGCGATTTCTCTTATACGCTGCAAGTAGGTAGGACTACTCGCCTAGCTTTTGGAATCAAGGCAGGCTTTACCCATTATTCCTTGAGTCCGGAACTATTGAACAGACCTGATGTGCAATCGGATCCCTATTTTAATTATTATTCGGACAGTTGGTCGCCAAACGTGGGGGTGGGAAGTTTTTTATATGGAAAACGCTGGTATGTGGCAGTATCCGTACCTCAAATGTTCAATGTGGATTATATAGTGGACACCGACACATCCTTCAGGGTTTCGGACAGACCCAATTTATATGTTACGGCAGGATACGATTTTCCACTTGCCAATTCCATCACATTGAAGCCAAGGTCCATGGTGATTTTGACGGATGCTGCACCGGTTTCCATCGATGCCGGGGCCAATGTCAGTTTTCATGACCGATTTATGATAGGGGCCAACTATCGTTTTAATAGTTATGATGCCGTTGGTGGCTTGGGAAGCTTTATGATAGGGAAAAAGTTGATGTTGGGGTATGCTTACGAAGTCCCGGTATCGGGAATCCGCCCTTATACTGGTGGTACGCATGAATTTTTTTTGAGATATGATTTTATTTCAAATATAAATTAAGCCCATGATGCATCCGATGGGTATACTGGATGAGTGCGTCAAAACCATCAGGATAAGCAGCAAAAGATATTTGAGTTTACGCTCATAAAAGTTTATGTATTAGTGGTATTTTTATGCTTGTGTATAAATTCCCCATACCCATACTGATCATAGTTTTTTGTTTGGTTTCCGAAATATGTAGTTCCCAAACAAGGGAAGACCGTGATAATGTGTCGGTCATTTTGGATTCAATGGCAACATTTGAAACAAAAGTGAATCATTTACGGGAATTACTTGATGATGGACGGTTGAACAACGATGGGATTGCCAATATTTTTCTTCAGTATCGAGATTCATCATTGGTACAAGAACAATGGAATGAAGCCTTGTTGTTCACAAATGCATTAGGGGGCTATTATATTTACGAATCCATTAACCATACCAAGGCATTCGGGATATTGGAGAACTATCAGCCTTATGTCCAACATAGCAGTGATGAAAAGCAAATATCATTGTTTTACATTACTTATGCCGAGGCGGCAACATTTATGCAATATTATAAAAGATCCTTGGACATATTGGATGAGGGAATCCAGTTCATGGAAAAGCAAAAGGATTCCTCCTTATATGAATTCGGTTACGCTTATTTAAAAGCTGGTGAAAATAGTGACAAGGTGAACAAGATTTCCCAGAGTGTGGGCTATTTTGAAAAGGCCAAGAAAATATTTGCCCATCAAAAGGATACATTGATGTATTTGTGGGCGCAGAATGGTTTGGCACAGCTCTACGGTAAAAATGGATTATATGATAGGGCAGAGAAAGCCCGTCAAGAGGTATTTGAAAGAGGAACGGCCATAAAAGAGTATCAAGTGGTTACCATGGCACGTTTGGCTGCCTGTAATGAGGCCAACCGTAAAAATGACATGGCCGAAGAGCTTCATCAAATACGATTGGCACTTAAAGAGCGGAGCCATAAATCAGATATACAGGGCATAGTGAATATATTGACCCTTTCCTATGCCGTTTCCACTTATGCCAGGAACGGGATACGGGATACTTCGGACTTATATAAACGGGAGCTTGTTTCCAAGATAGGTCCTCATATTAACAATCCTTTTTTAGAAACATACTATCATTTGGCCATGAGTTGGAATGCATTGGCCAACAACCAACTTACTCAAGCAGAAAGGTACGCCCAAAAAGCCCATGAAGGTGTAAAGGGAACTTTGGAAGCCCAAAATATTATGCGCTCTGAGTTGTTGTTGTCCAATATCTATGAGAAAATGAACAATTTGCCACAATCCCTGCGGCACTTTAAAAATTATGTAAGGATGAAAGACTCTGTCAACAATGTAACCGCTAGGAGGAGATTCGCTTTTATTCAAGCCGAACTTGAAGCGGAAAAGAAGGATATGGAGATTGCACGTCAAAAGCAGGATATTAAAATTCTCGATGCACAAAATAAGGAAAAGACCTATTGGATGATCTTTGGTGGTGTGATGCTTGTTGGGGGATCTGGTTTTTTATGGTTGTACAGAAATCGGCGGTTTGCCAAAAAGGAGCAAGAACTTACCGAAAAATATTCACAAGATTTGTTATGGCAACAGGAAAGGGAGAAGGAATATATCGCAAGAGAATTGCACGACGGCGTTGGGCAACAACTGACCTTGATGTCAAAAAAAGCAAGGGATACCAGACAAAAAGAACTGTTGAAACTGTCCCAAGATACCTTGGAAGAAGTCAGAATGGTAGCAAAAGGGCTTCTTCCCCCTGCATTGGCAAACTTGGGAATAACCGGAGCCATACAGCAGCTAATCTATACTTTTGATGAGAAGTACAATATTATTTTTACCTTGGAAATGGATGCGATAGACGATTGCTTTGAAAAACAGCAAAATGTTAATTTTTACAGATTTGTACAAGAGGCCATGACCAATTTGGTAAAACATTCACAAGCGACCGAAGTATTGATTGAGATTATTAAGAAGACAGATTGTGTCAAATTACTGATTACGGACAATGGAATAGGTTTTGACTATAATGAAGAACATAAGGGTCAAGGCCTAGGTCTCAAAACCATGGAAAAAAGAATCCAGATGATGTGTGGTAATGTTCAAATCCGGACCACAAAGAATAGAGGAACATCTATTAATGCCCATATCCCCATTACAAATGCATAATGCACATACCATATTGGTGGCCGATGACCATCCTTTGTTGTTGAAAGGATTGGTTGATGAGCTTGAATCCAAAGGATATAATGTGATTGCTCAGTCAACCAATGGCTTAGAGGCCTTGGAACAACTATTGGACCTAAGACCCGATATTGCTATTTTGGATATTCAAATGCCCATGCTTTCTGGAATAGAAGTGATAACAAAGGCAACGGATGCAGGCTGTACTACCCGTTTTATCCTACTTACTTCCCATAAGGAGGAAGGGCTTGTTTATAGGGCCAAACAACTGGGAATCAGTGGTTATTTGCTTAAAGAAGAACCTTTTTTGGAAATGGAAAGGTGTATCCTAAAGGTGAGCGCAGGGGAAACGTACTTTAGCAAGACCTTTGAACAAATGGTGGAAACAACCATTAATCCACAGCTAAAAAAACTAAAACTACTGTCTTCTTCAGAACGCACTATTCTTCGAATGGTGGCGCAGTCAAAGACGTCCAAGGAAATTGCCGAGGAATTGTTGATATCTTTGCGGACCGTTCAGAAGCATAGAAGCAATATCATCCAAAAATTGGAATTGGGTGGCGGAGACCAATGGGCTTCCTGGATTTCCAAGTATAAGGATTTAATATTGTCACTATAATCATAAGCCAGAAATACGTACCCCTACGTAAAAATCGTACTGGTGTACGTATTTTTATTGAAGGTATGGTAAGTTATCTTGTGTTTGAAAACATTGATTTTACTATATGTTCAGCCCCCGACCTCCATTCTCTTTTATTGAGCCTTGTTTGTACATTTTATGCTCGTTGGGTCCAAACCATATCGAGCATTTGCTTTTGTCCAAGAAAAAAGATGGTTTTCAATGTGCCTTAAATGATGATGTGTCTGGGCAGGGAGTTCAGCCCATAATGGGTTTAATTGCATGTACAGGACTATTTTCCAAAATGGATTCTGAAATGGATAAACACGTGGTGACGTGCTGGAACATAAATTATTTAAAAATTTTTAACCCTATTTCAACTTATGGTCGTCTTAGTAGTGTTATGAGAGGAAACAAACATAATGGTATACTAAAGTTACCTAGCATCGTAAATATTTACATAATTGTTAAGTCGTTTAGTTAGTTTGAAATAGGGCAGTCTTGGATTGCCCTATTTTTTGTGGCATAAACGGCGGAGTTTAATAGTGTACAGTATAAATAACCCCTTAAAACTGAAAGCCAATAAAACATACCGCCTAACTACCAAAGAATACAAGGTTCTTTTTGATACCCACCACGTTTCACTTTGTTTGTTTTGCAATCGTTATTTGAACGATATCGAGATGGCAAGGGATGTCGTACAGGAGATTTTCATAAAAGTTTGGAACCAAAAAACGGTTTTTAAAAGCCAGAATACTGTTAAATCCTATTTGTATACAGCAGTAAAGAATAGAGCGTTGGATGTGCTGAAAAGCAAAAGGTATAAATCGAAATGCGACTTATCTGTCGAGGCCATTCAAAGTATGGAAACCGATTCTTTTTTTTCAACTGAGCTCGTATTGCAAGAAACGGCACGATTGGTGGACCATGCTGTGGATACCTTGCCATTGAGATGTAAGAAAATCATAAAACTAAGTTTATTGGGCTATAAAAATGGTGAAATCGCCAATGAATTGGAGATAACCTTGAACACTGTAAAGGCCCAGAAAAAAATAGCCTATCGTAAGCTCCGTTTCCAACTTCGGGAACACATTGCCTTAGTGGCCCACATCTTTTTGCCATAAAAAAGAAAAATGTTTAACCCCATTTGCATGTAACATCGTCTTTAAACTAAAGAAAGCAACAATTACTACCATATGTTAAGGGATTTCGGCAAACTAATCGAACTGGCTAAAAAACTGGCTAGAACAATCCTACTTCGAGAAAGGATTGATGAGGTGGATACCTCAGAGGAGCTGAATCAAGACGAGCGGGATTATATCATGCAAAAATTGGCAGAACCCAGTCATTGGCTTGAGAGAAGTCGTTTGAAAAAGGAGGTGGATGAAACGCACGCAAGGGAATGGGAAAGGTTAAGAGCAAATACAGTTGCGGATTCAAAGCTTAGATATTTAAAAATAATGGTCAAAGTTGCCGCTATTTTTATCGGTATTGCTGTCTGTACCTACTTTTTTTCAAGTGGAAATTTTACGGAGGAGGGGACTGGTGCATTGCCCGAACAAGAATCGATTACTCTGGAACTTGAAAATGGTGCTGTTGAAAAACTGTCAAAATCCGATAATCGACTGTTTAAGAACAGCAAAGGAAACGTCGTGGGGATGCAAAAATTCGATCAACTTGATTATACCCAAGCAGAAGAAAGATCCAGCAGTTCCGATAGTGATAAGAAGCCAATGGGGTATCATAAACTAACTGTGCCTTATGGTAAAACGTTTCAACTTGTCTTGTCCGATGGAACCCGGGTGCATTTAAATGCAGGGACTTCCTTGAAATACCCTGTGCGGTTTATCAAAGACAAGAACAGGGAGGTTTTTATGGAGGGTGAGGCTTTTTTTGATGTCCAAAAAAATAAGGAACAACCATTTATAGTGAATTCGGGCAGCCTAGGCGTCCAAGTACTGGGGACCCAATTTGTGATTTCTTCCTACCCTGAGGATGCATTTATAAATACGGTTTTGCTTGAGGGCTCCGTTGGGCTATATAAAAACAAAGGTTCTCAGAAAAAAGACAAGGAAAGGTATACCATGTTGGAGCCCGGGTTCATGGGGGCATGGAACAAAGAGGAGGAAAATATCGCTGTCACAGAAGTGGATACGGATATCTATACCGCATGGACTAAGGGAAGGATGGTGTTCAGTCACATGAAATTTGAGGACATCATCAAGAAATTGGCGCGATGCTACAATGTGTCAATCACAAACAACAACGTAGAGCTTGGAGAAGAAACCTTCACGGCGACCTTTGATATCAAAATTGAATCAATGGAAGATATACTGGAGTCGTTCAAAAGAAATTACGGCTTTGACTATGATATTGAAAACGACAAAATCAATATTTATTAACCAAAAAAATCTGCCAATGAAATGAACTTTTGAATATAAATAACCATCACTCTAGAAGAAAAAAATCGGAAAATGCTGACACATTCCCCGATTGGATAAAAGAGTGATTTAAACCAAATGTTAAATCATCTTAATACAGAACAAAGATATGAAAATCCTTTCGATGTTAAGGGGCATGCCCCCCTTATACTTGAAGTTAGACCTTAAAATGAAATTGACAGTCTACCTTTTTATCATTTCCCTTTTTCAGGTTCAGGCAAGTTCTTATGCCCAGAATACCAAAATCACTTTGCATTTAGAGAATGTCAGTGTAGAAAAAGTGTTGAGAGAAATCGAGTCCAATACACAGTTCAAGTTTTTGTACAACGATAACGAAATTGAATATGCCAAGAAAGTCTCGATCAGTGTAAAAAACAAACGCATTTCCAAAATCTTGGAAGAACTGTTTTCGAAAACCCCCATAACCTATGAGGTTTTCAAAAAACAGATCATACTGAAGCGTGCATTGGCAAAGACGAATGAATCCAAAACAGAAAAAAATACGGGAACCAATTACCAGCAAATGGTGTCAGGGTCTGTCAAGGACATTGACGGAAACCCACTGCCAGGGGTCAATGTTTTGGTGGATGGAACAACCAATGGTACGCAGACTGACTTTGACGGTAATTATTCGATAGAAGCGGATGAAGGGGACGTACTTGTGTTTTCCTATATGGGGATGATCACTCAGCGTGTTGAAGTTACCAACGATGTCATTGATGTGACCATGGAGGAAAATACCAGTAAGCTGGATGAGGTTGTTGTTGTTGGATATGGTGTACAGAAGAAGGAAAACTTGACGGGCGCCGTTGGTGAGACCTCTAGCGTAGTACTTGAAAACAGGGCAGTTCAAAATGCGGGCCAAGCTTTGCAGGGAACTGTTGCCAACCTTAGTGTAACCACGAATCCCGGTTCACCGGGAAGAATCGGTCAGGGCTCCACTTTTCAAATTAGGGGACTTGGCGATATCAATGGAGGAGCGGCACCGCTGGTCCTTATAGATGGTGTGCAGGGGGATTTGAACCTTCTCAATCCTGTTGATATAGAGAGCATTTCGGTGTTGAAAGATGCAGCATCAGCTGCAATCTATGGGGCCCGAGCAACTTTTGGGGTCATTTTGGTAACCACAAAAAAAGGTTCCAGAAAGCAAACCACGGTAAGTATTAACAGTTCGGTGTCGAACAACGCACAAACTGTTTTTCCAAAAACAGTAAATTCCCTGCTTTATGCAGAAACAGTGAATGCAGCTGCGGCCAACTCGGGAATGAACCCGATTTTTGGTCCAGACCAGATGGATAGAATACGACAATACCTTTCCGATCCAGGGAGTATTCCGACCACGGTTCCCGAGCCCGGAGATCCTTCGCGTTGGAGTTATGGACTGGGTAACGCAAATGTGGATTATTTTGATGCGTACTACAGTGATTCCATGGTAAGCCAGAAACACGACTTTGCGGTAAGTGGAGGAGGAGACAATACAGATTATCGTATCTCTTTGGGCTACCTGGACCAAGATGGGATTTATGAGATAGGACAGGATAACTACAAACGGTACAATCTTTTGGCCAATATTAATACGGATTTGAACGAGAAACTCAAGTTTAGCTTTCAAACCCTGTACAATAGAGGTTTTACCAACGAACCTTATGATTATTCGGCACAGACAGGTGACCTTTTTCATATTACCTATACGAGACAGCCACACTGGCCACTGTACGATCCTAATGGATATCCTTTGTGGACCTCGGAAATCCAATATTTTGAAGGATCAAGACGTAAGATTAGGGAGGATGAATTAAAATTGATGGGAACCATGGTATTTGAGCCCATAAAAGATTGGAAAACCACTGCACGGTACTCGTACTCCAAATTAATGACAGAAGTCAACGCCCATCAGGCTGTTTTACAGGCGCATGATACGAATGGGAATCCATACGATATTCAGTCCGTCAATTCTGTGAGCAAAACAAATGCATCGAGGGATTATGAAAGTTTAGAGTTGTTCTCTTCTTATGATAAAACCATTGGCGGACACTATTTTAACGTGCTACTCGGAGGCCAGAGAGAAGATTATACCCGCAATGCAATATCGGGTTATGTTCCCAATTTGGTGACCGACGCCATACCGTCCTTGAATACGGGAACAGGTATTAGGCAAACATCCGATTCAATTGATGAGTGGGTCAATATTGGTTTTTTCGGCCGGGTAAACTACAATTACAAAGGCAAATATTTGTTTGAGGCGAATGCTAGGTATGATGGAACGTCAAAATTTCCTGTGGGAAATCAATGGGGATTTTTTCCATCGGTATCCGCAGGTTGGAACATTGCCAAGGAAAACTTTTTCAAGGTTGAGGAAATCAACTCCCTTAAGCTAAGGGCCTCCTATGGAGAACTCGGGAATCAGCAAATTTCAAATTACCTCTTTTATGCACAAGTCCCCATTCGTACCAATCTGGGGTATATAATTGATGGTGAGCGGCCCAATTATATTTCTGCGCCAGGGTTGGTCAGTAATAATTTAACCTGGGCAACAGCTAACACCTTGGATTTTGGTTTGGATGTAACGATGTTGAAGAATCGTTTGAGTCTGAGTTTTGATTGGTTTGAAAGAAAGACTTTGGATATGGTTGGTCCAGCAGAAGCTTTGCCCTCCATTTTAGGAGTGGGTGTCCCGGTAACCAACAATGCAGATATGGTGACCAAAGGATTTGAATTGACCTTGGGTTGGAACGATGTCATTAACGAAGAGTTCCATTACTCACTACAATTCAATTTATCGGATAACTTTTCCAAGATTACCAAATACAACAGTACAACCAACAATATTTGGGGCTATTACCCAGGCAAGGAAATTGGTGAAATATGGGGGTACACCACCGCGGGAATTATCCAAAGTGATGAACAATTGAACAATATGGCTGACCAGACGACTTACATCTATGGCGGAAACTGGAACCTCGGAGATATTGAATATACCGATTTGAACGGAGATGGTGTAATCTCCCAAGGGGAAAATACCATCGAAGACCCAGGAGACTTAAGAAGGATAGGAAATACAACACCGCGTTATGCCTTTGGATTCACTACCAGATTCGATTGGAAAGGATTCGATTTCAATATGTTTTGGCAGGGGATTGCCAAAAGAGAAGTTTCGTTGGGCGACATTCCGTTTTATGGTCTTACGGGAAGTTGGACACAACAAGTGTTCGAAACAACACTGGACTATTGGACACCCGAAAATACGGATGCCTATTTTGCGAGACCGTATGCAACGGGCGAAATCAGGAAAAATCAACAACAGCAAACAAGGTTTTTGCAAGATGCTTCCTATATGCGGTTGAAAAACCTTCAGTTGGGCTACTCCATACCGAGTACTGTTTTGGATCCCTTAGGCTTTAGTAGGCTTAGAGTTTATGTTAGTGGAGAAAACCTACTGACCTTTTCGCCCATTGATGAGAACTTTGACCCGGAAAGACTTCACGGATATTATGGTCCGGGTAAATCATACCCATTGTTTAGAACAATTACCATGGGTGTAAACATTGAATTTTAAAATTGGATAAGATCATGAAAAAATATACACTAGTCACAATGATGGCCGTACTACTTGTTGCGATGCTATCATGCGAAGATGAATTGACCACTATTCCAAAGGACACTATTACCGATCAAGGTATTACATTCTCGGCCAATGAGATGGAAATGTACGCCAACCAGTTTTACACATCTTTGCCGGGAACCATGGCAGCATGGGCGTGGGAATCCGATGCTGCATCTGATAATAATGTTCCAGCTTCATTTACATCATATCCATTGGCATTTGGAACCCAGACTATTCCCGCTTCAGGTGGAGGTTGGAATTGGGGGAACATCCGCAATGTCAATTTTTTCTTGGACAATATTTCTGTCTCCGAAGCGCCGCAATCCGCTCAAGACAAGTATATGGGGGAAATACTATTTTTTAAGGCCTTCTTTTATTTTGATTTAATGAAAAGGTTTGGCGATTTGCCTTGGTTGTCAACTACATTGGATGTGGACTCTCCAGAACTGTTCGAAGGACGTTTGTCCAGATCGGTGGTTGCCGATTCCATAC
This sequence comes from Allomuricauda ruestringensis DSM 13258, assembly GCF_000224085.1. Classification (NCBI taxonomy): domain Bacteria; kingdom Pseudomonadati; phylum Bacteroidota; class Flavobacteriia; order Flavobacteriales; family Flavobacteriaceae; genus Flagellimonas; species Flagellimonas ruestringensis. The sequence continues at coordinate 3,694,141 of NC_015945.1, read as the reverse complement.
TTTCCGTATTAAATCGTTCCATTGAAAAGCTGCCTACAAAAACACAAACCCAAGAAGGACGTATCCACAGGGATGTTGCTCTTCTTTTTAAAGCCAGGGTGGCTCTTTACGAAGGTACTTGGGAGAAGTACCATGCAGGAACTCCCTTTGAAGGTGATGGTAGGGATGTGAACAGGTTTTTTGTCCAAGCAAGGGATGCCGCTGAAGAAGTCATGGAAGGTGGATATACGCTTTACAATGATTTTTCACATCCCGAAATCCCCAATGGCTTCAGTTACTGGAGATTGTTTTCAACACCAAGCTCAGAAATTTCAGGAATATCAGAAGTGCTGTTGGCAAGAGAGTACAGTGCCGATTTGGATTTGATCTATTGGGGTCAGCAAATTAGAACCTCCGGAGGGCCCAATGGACAAGGAATTTCAAAATCTTTGGTGGATGCTTACCTGTGCGATGATGGATTACCAATTAGTGTAAGCCCAGAGTATATGGGAGATGAAACATTGGAAGATGTGACGACCAATAGAGACCCTCGCTTGAAAATGACCGTATCGACCCCAGGGATGCCTATCAAGATATCCAATGGGGTAGTGGACAGGTATGAACTGCCCTTTCTAACCTTGAATCCATGGCCCAATACCACGGGGTATCAAATTTACAAGTGGCTCAGTCCATTTATAGCGACTGAAGATGCTTCTGGGAACAATACCTCCAATGCCGTTCCTTTGTTCAGATATGCAGAGGCATTGTTGATAGCTGCCGAGGCACATGAAGAACTGGGAACTTGTACCCAGGCAGTGTTGGATCGGACCATCAATTTATTAAGGGACAGAGCAGGTGTTCCCCATCTTAATGCAGTAGTTGGTTTTACCGATCCCAATTGGAATTTTCCCGAACTATCACCTTTGATGAATGAAATCAGAAGGGAAAGAAGAGTGGAACTGGCCTTCGAAGGATTTAGAACAGATGATCTGTATCGTTGGGCGGCCACGGATTTGATTCGAGCGCCCAGACTTGGATCTAAATTGGAGCAATGGAGGGACCGACCCTTCGAGCCCGCCTATGATGTGGATGAAGTATCCCCTAGGGTAGAAAATGTTGATGGCTATATATCTCCTCTGCTACAAACCTTTGGCGAAGGGGAAGTAGGATTTGACCCTTCAAAAAACTACTTGGCACCTTTACCTGTAGACCAGCTCACATTAAACCCAAACCTAAAACAAAACCCAGGATACTAACCATAGCATTTTTATATGCAGTTTAGTTGCGGCCTTCCAATTTTTGCGGAAGGCCGCATACTAAATGATGGAGCATTTTGTGGTCATATCCGTCTTCACCGTTTACACTCCATGTCATCAAAACACAATCTCCTAAAATGAAATCATTTCAAAAAATACTAATGTTCCTAGGGCCTTTGGTCATTGTTTATATGCTAATGGTATGGTATTCGGCCCCTCAGAAAATACACGTGTACTCTGATGAGACCAATGATCTGTTCCAAGTAATCCAAAAGTTGGAACATTTGGAAGTGGTTCGTTACGATAGCCTAGATCAATTTATACGTGGAATTGGCAAGGGAGAACCATCACTTATTTTAACCGATACGTATCCAAATGAACGTCTAGAGGTTCCAAATCATATTTTCAATCTATTGAAAGAAAAGGAAAGTCGATTTTATGTCGAATTCATGGATAAACTTCCAGGGGTGGAGACCCAACCAAAAAATAAAGTATCAGAGTATGAACGTGCTGTCGTTAACTCTTCTTTTTTTGGGAATCTTCCCGATAGCCTTGATATTTTGTCCGTTAATGGACTGACCTACATTCCTACCCAAGTTTCCAATGCCCATATCGTTGCGGCTAGGGTTGCTGGTCTGGATAGTGCTATTTATGGAATTCCCAAAGAGAATAATCCTTTATTGTTCAGATTGAACGATTATGATGGATTGGTATCGACAACAGGGCTGAGCAATTTCATTAAAGGAAGATACGCCCCACAAGTTGAATGGCAGGGACTATGGAAGGGTATTCTTCAGTTTTTACTCGCAGATGAGACTGTAATTGAAAAATTGGAGTGGAAGCCCAAGATACAGACCACCTATGCTCGCAATGGGCAATTACCTCCGGATTATCAGAAAAAAAGTGTTGAGAAAGGGGTTGAATGGTTTCAAAATGCCAAAATGCTCGTGCCCACAGATTATAACGATATTCTTGGGAATGCCCCTAACAAGGAAATAAAGACCAAATTCATCAATTGGAATGATACCATTCCCAATGGAGATGGCACCAATGGCGTATTCGAATGTATTTTCTCCAGAATTGATGAAAAAGGAAATCAACCCATCGGGGTTGTCCTCAGGGGCGATTGTACGGGGGAGGTTGCCGGGGCATTTGCCGCATCGGGAAAGGTGCTTGGTAAGGATGACAACTACGAAATAGCCAATAACCTTTTGGAATTTTATCTGAAAGAATCATCTGCGCTGAAAGGGGAATACGATAATCCGAGCCATGGAGCTTATGGACTTGTGCCTTGGGGTATTTCCAGTTATGCATGGTACAAGGCCAATTATGGGGACGACAATGCCCGTTTGTTTCTGGGAGCCATCATCACCGCGGCGATTACCGAAAATACCAATCAGGATGATACATTGATGCGTATGCTACTCGCATTACACCGGACCACAGGTGTAAATGGTTTCAGAGGGGACAGGATTGATTTGCCCCAATTGCAGCAAAATGATTGGCAACACTATTATAATGGCAAAGTGGTCAATCTATCTCCGCATATGGAAGCCTATCTCTGGGCTTGCTTTCTTTGGGCCTATGACAAAACAGGAGACCCCATTTTTTTGGAAAGAACCAAAAAGGCGATAAAGACCACTATGGAAGGCTATCCCCATGAATGGAAATGGATGAACGGACTGGCGCAGGAAAAGGCCAGGATCCTGTTGCCGCTTGCGTGGTTGGTACGTGTTGAGAATACGGATGAAAATAGAAAAATGCTCTATACGGCCTTGGATGGATTACTGGAGCTTCAGGATGAGAGCGGAGCCATAAGAGAAGAGTTGGGAAGCATTGAAAAAGGAGTTTTTCCACCTTCTAAAAGTAATGCCGAATATGGTCTGCACGAAGCCTCTTTAATTGCAAAGAACGGAGACCCCGTCAGCGATTTGCTCTATACCACCAATTTTGCACTGGTAGGCCTGCACGAGGCTTGGTATACACTCAAGGACCCACGTATCAAGGAATCGGTTGACCAATTATCGGAATTTCTCTGTCGTATACAGGTCAAATCACCAGAACATCCGGAGCTTCATGGAGGATGGATGAGGGCCTTCGATTTTGAAAGGTTTGAACATTGGGGGTCCAATGCTGATGCCGGCTGGGGTGCATGGGCCATAGAAAGTGGATGGACACAAGGTTGGATTACGACCATACTGTCCCTGCGTGAGCTGGATACATCTATTTGGGACTTGACCAAGAATTCTGAAATCAACAACCATTACGATGCATTAAAGAAAGAAATGCTGCCAATCGAACATCAATAGATAAAGCAACCAAACAAAAGAAGAATGGGCTTGGAAAGCAAAAACGACATATCAGAAAGCTTGCATCAATTGAAAGAGGTCTATCGTGCGGCACTCTTTGATGACCTTGTACCGTGGTGGGAAACCCATTCCGTTGATAGAAAGAATGGAGGGTATTATACCCGTCTGGCACAAGATGGTTTACCCTATTCCGAAGACAAGGATATGTGGATGACCGGTAGACAGATATGGATGTTCAGTCATTTGTACAATAGGTTTGAAAAAAGGGAAGAATGGAAGGATATTGCTAAACATGGAATGGATTTTATGCTATCCAATGCATTTGGCGAAAATGGGAAAATGCATTTCAGATTGAACAGTGTCGGACAACCTATTTCTTCTATACTGAGTTTGTATACCGAGGTTTTTGGGGCAATTGCATTGGCCGAATATGCAGCTTTGAGCAAAAATGAAGGTTTAAAGGACCGTGCATTCAAGATGTACGATTTCTTGTTGTCGAGATTGGGACAACCATCGGATACACCCATGTTGGGCTATCCGCTCAACAGGGAATTCCATTTGCATTCCCATGATATGTGTCGGATTACCGTGGCTAAGGTATTCAAGGATATTTGGCCTTTAAAGCGATTTGATGAAGACATTACTTTATCCATCGAATCCATATTGAATAGACATTGGAAGTCGGATGAAGGGTATTTATTGGAAAATGTGGGAATGGACGGTTCTAAAATGTTGGATATTCCAGAAGGTCGACTCTTCCATCCGGGGCATGCCATTGAGAGTGCATGGATGATTATGGAAATTGGCATCGAACGGAATGAAAAAAACTGGATCAATGAAGCTGTAGCGATTATTTTGGCATCATTGGAACATGGGTGGGACAAAGAGTATGGGGGTATTCGTTACCTGACCAATATCGATTGGACCCCAACCCATGAACTGGAAGCGGACTTGAAGCTATGGTGGCCTCATGGAGAGGCATTGTATGCTTTGTTGCTGGCATGGCTTCATACGGGCAGGGAAGACATCAAAGCATGGTACCAAAAAGTACATCAATATACCTTTGCCCATTTCCCAGATAGGGAGCATGGCGAGTGGTATGGCTATTTAAATCGCGATGGAAGTCCAGTTTGGTCAACAAAAGCCAACGGATGGAAAGGCTTTTTCCATATCCCCAGGATACTCTTCAGGTGTCACGAATTATTGGAAAATACTATTAAGTCAACTGCGGAAAATGACTGATTTCAATAGTAAAGTAAAGGAAGCGCCAACAGGCAGTCCATTTTTAGTTGCACAGGTCTGCGTAGTGGCCTCCCTGGGAGGCGTGTTGTTTGGCTTTGACACTGCTGTAATTTCAGGGACCATAAGTATGGTCGAGGCCCAGTTTGAGTTGGATAAAATGGAAGTGGGGTGGTTTGGAAGCTCTGCGTTGATTGGAGCGATTATCGGCTCCATGATCGCTGGTTCACTTGGAGACAGGTATGGGCGTAAGTCCATACTAATTGTTTCCGCGGTACTTTTCTTTCTTTCTGCACTGGGGTCTGCTTTACCATCTTCATTCAGTTTGTTGATAGCTGCAAGGCTCGTTGGCGGTTTCGGAATTGGGATTGCTTCGGTCTTGGCACCATTGTACATTTCCGAGTTTTCTCCAGCTAATATACGTGGGCGTTTAGTGGCCTTGTACCAAATGTCAATAGTAATCGGCATATTATTGGCCTACTTCTCCAATTGGGGAGTGTTGAACTATGCCCAGGCCAATCCAGATGGTTTTGGAGGTTCTGGAATCTTCTACAGGATCATGGTATCGGAAGTCTGGAGGGCCATGTTCGGAACTGAAATGGTGCCCGCTCTCTTGTTTTTCCTATTATTATGGACAATTCCTGAAAGTCCGAGATGGTTGGTCAAGGAAGGAAATACCAATGTAGCCTTGAGAATTTTGGAGAGGATAAATGGAAAACCAAAGGCAAATACCGAATTGAAAAACATTCTGGCAGCCTTGTCCAAAAAAGGTGGCTCATTGAAAGAACTGGCCAAGCCCGGTTTCAAAAAAGCCTTGATCGCAGGATTGGGACTTTCGATATTTGGTCAGTTTACCGGCGTGAACATTATTGTTTATTATGGCCCCGACATACTTAGGGATGCAGGCCTGAACTTCGACGGAGCTTTGAAGTTTCAAGTGGCCATTGGACTTATCAACCTCGTTTTTACGGCCTTGGCCCTTTGGAAAATAGATAGTTGGGGACGTAGGCCATTGTTGATATGGGGCATGCTCTCCGTCTGTATATCTTTGATTGTAATAGGGGTGCTCTTTTCGATACCGTCGATTCCTAGTATTTGGATTGTGGTAATGTTATGTGTCTATATGGCAAGCTTGGCATTTTCCATCAATGCTGTCATATGGGTTTTGTTGGGTGAACTTTACCCAACCCGAATCAGGGGGCGTGCCATGTCCGTAGTAACTTTTGCCAATTGGGGAGCTAATTTTGGAACTGCGTTTTTGTTCCCTTGGTTTGTTTCGGTCATTGGAATGAATGCAGGGTTCTTTGTTTTTGCAGGGTTTTGTTTGATGGCAACGGTTTTCTTCCATAAAATGATACCCGAGACCAAAGGGAAAACCCTTGAGGAAATTGAAGAATACTGGAGAAATCAAGGATTACAGGAGGTCGAAACCATGGATTAAGGTTGGACGTTGATGAATTGAAATCAAAGTCAAACGGAATTACCAGTGGTAGTGTAAATGGTTTTTTATGATTAATATTGTTCAAGTATTGAAAAACTAAGAATCAACTATAATTATATATTGTGCTGTTATGGCCAAGAGCTTTATAGCGTACAATTTTCCAAGTCAATCGAAACATATCCCCATTTGGTGCATTTATTGGTTTTGGATGCTTTTTATTGGGGTTGATTCCGCGTTCTCCCAAAAATATACATCACTTTCTGAACGTGAAAAGCACCAGCTTCGCACAACCTCCCATATCTTAATTGATCTTAAGGAGACAAGCTTGGATTCGTTGATGTTCCAGACATTGTCCGATAATGTTCCATGGGCCGTAGTTCCTTCAGGAAATAGGGAAAAGAACTCAGTTTTTTTTAACCAATATTCCAATTATCGAAACCAATTGGTAATTATTGGACAAGTGGGGGCATTCACACAGGTTCCAAAGGATCTTTCACTGATCTGGGTGGCTGATTTGGATATGGATAAGGTGGAGCTCGATTCAATTGGGAACATTGATCAGGAAAAAAAATCAAGCGACAAGGAACTTTTAAGCATATATGCAGGCCACGGAAACAACCTTACGTTTTCAAAACTTCTTGATATTTGGCAAAGTCTAGGGAAAATGCCCAATTTCATCAAAGCCGAAACCTCTTTTGAATATCTTGAAAATTTGGTTCACGAATTAAACACCAATCCAAAAATATTCGGGGTTGTACAAACGGAAAAAGGATTGTTGGATGGGGTCATCTTTAAGGATTTTGGAGATACTCAGGTAGGAGGACATTTTAGCTATCCAGTACAAGATACCTTGGCTCTACCCATATTGGTTCCCTACAAACCTGGATTTCATTTTTCACCTGATATTATCTATACAAGCCCGGAAAACCTTAATAACCAAAAAGAATTTGTTGGTTTCCCTTTGGATGCTGAATATGGACTTTCCCATCATTTTGAATTTAAGGATGGGGTTACCGATAAAATGGCGGAAAATTCGAAGGGACTAATTTCAAATGATGTTGGTGCACGGAAGGATTCGCTATTTGGAAAGGTTAGTTATTTTGAAGATGGAGCCTATGTTGACGTGGGAATATCCAGTAAATCAGCTTTAAAGGGGAATTTTACCATTAGTGCTTGGGTTAAACCCACCCAATTGGGTCAGAACAATAGCATCCTTGGGAAGGGGGATAATTTTGTGTTCAAGATTCACGATGGTTTCTTAACCTTCACAATGGCTGGTATCAAGGATTATGTATCCACTTCTTCACCGATAGCATTAAATGAATGGTCCCATGTGGCCTTGGTGCACTCCAAAATGGAAAACAAGCTTTTTTTCTATATCAATGGCGAGCGGACGGATAGCGTAGAACTGATTTCTGAATATGAAACATCAGATTATAACATACTTATAGCGAGTAATCTGTGGGAAGAATTTTTTGAAGGCTACATCCAGGAGATAAAAATATGGGAGCGCGAGTTGAATGATTCGGAAATCAAGACGCATTATAATCAAACAAAAACCTCGAACAAGGACACTTCCTTCCTGAAGTATGTTGTGATATTTCTAGTCTTGTTTGGTGGCGGTTATGGTGTGTCCAAATATTGGAGAAGAAAATCGGAAACGAACGAGGTAAAAACAACGCAAAGCACTGTCTTGCCAAAAATTCCAAAGGAAAATGATGGACATTCCGCTCAAATACTGTGCTTCGGTCCTTTACAGATAATAGATGTACAGGGTTTGGACATTGCAAAAAAACTGTCCCCACTTCAAAAAAAGCTGTTCATGATTATCTTTTTACATAGCCAAGGAGATAAAAAGGGCATAGATACCAAACGTCTTACCGAATTGTTATGGCCAGGTAAAAGTGTAGCAAACGCAAAAAACACACGTGGCACAACAATTCAAAATTTGAGGCAGTTGTTGGGCACATGTCCAAACCTTGAGGTCAACTTCAAGGACAAACATTGGTTTTTGCATATAGGTGAGAACTGTTACTCGGACTATTCCATGGCACTGCAATATCTGGAATTCTTGGCGAGCGAAGATTGCGCTGTAACCGAACTTCGAAAATTGATTCCCATTGTTAAGAAAGGGAGGTTGTTTGCCAATACAAGTGCTCCTTGGCTGGATCCATTTATTGAAAAGTTCAGCAACCGGATTGTGGAACAATTTATCCAGATCAGCAAAAATCCGATGATTAAGACTCATACGGACGTAATGCTTGATTTAGCCGAGGTCATTTACCTATATGATGACCTTAATGAACATGCTTTGAAGATGAAACTCAATGTACTCATTGAACAAGGAAAGCTTAGTTTGGCTCATCAAGCTTGTCATAATTTTAAAAAGCAATATGAAAAACTCTACGGAGAAGCCTACGAAGTTTCTTTCGAAGAAATAATAGCCTCCCAATGATAGCTTATTCATGCCTTTTGGATATAAAATCCTAAAAAAACCACATTTTTTTAATCCATTACCCCATTTGGTACCCCTTTTTTTAAGCCTGTGCTTTTTTATTTGCGGCATCATTATTCAATGAGCTTGTTGTAAATAATCAAATCAAAGCATACCAGATGAAAAAAGAAATGAAAAGCAGAAGGGGGTTTGTCAAAAAGTCCTTGATAGCAGCTACCGGGATAAGCATTATACCAAGACATGTATTGGGAGGGCCAAACTTTATTCCGCCCAGTGACCAACTTACCAAAGCGGTAATAGGTGTTGGTGGGATGGGCCAGGGCCACCTAACCTATGAAGGAACCAAATTGTTGGCCATTTGTGATGCTGATGGAAAACACTTGGCGGATACACTTAAGAAAGTTGGTGCCGATGTAAAGGGATATCGGGATTTTAGGGAAGTATTGGACAGACCGGACATTGATATTGTTCACATTGCCACTCCTCCACATTGGCATGGGCTTATGTCCATTATGGCCGCAGAAGCAGGTAAGGATGTTTGGTGTGAAAAACCAATGACAAGGACCATTGGCGAGGGGAAACGTGTTGTTGAGGCAATGAAGATCCATGGGAAAATGTTCAGGCTCAACACTTGGTTTCGATTCAAAGATAACTTCTATGGAATGGGTACACCCGTTAAAAAGCTTAAAAAAGTAGTCGATAGCGGTGCACTCGGATGGCCATTAAAAGTGACCATAAGCGGGGTGACCGGCTTTAATTGGAAATTTTATTGGGTTGGGAAGGAGAATTTGGCACCACAATCCGTTCCAGAGCAGTTGGACTATAATATGTGGTTGGGACCAGCTCCCGAAAAACCGTACAATTCGCATCGAGTCCATTCTACCTTTAGGGGCTATTGGGATTACGATGGCGGTGGATTGGGCGATATGGGCCAGCACTATATTGATCCCGTTCAATACTTTTTGGGAAAGGACCATACCAGTCCTGTCAAGGTTGAGGTGGATGCCCCGCAACAGCATTACGATGCCATCGGAACTTGGAGAAGGATAACGTATACCTATGCCGATGGATGTCAAATTATATTGGATGGTGAAAACCGCGATAAGAATGCAGCCTATATAGAAGGGCCCGATGGCAAGATATTCAACGGGTTCAAATCCACCATTCCTAATATCGAAGGGCTTATCAATACCCTTCCCGATCCCGAAGAGCAAATCACATCGTTTTCGGAGTCCGTTAAAACCCGTCAAAAATTTGCATTGAATGAGGAGAACGGACATCGTTCGGCAACTATTGTCAATATGGGGGTAGTGGCTTTACGGCTAGGTAGGAGCCTGGATTTTGATCCGGTCAAACAAGAATTTGTAAACGACCCGGAGGCCAATAGGTTATTGGATCAACCCATGCGAACCTCTTGGGCCGATTGATCATTCACTTTAATTTCCAAATAGAACAAAAAAAGTACAGACCAATGGAGTGTATGTTGCGTTTCGAAATCAAATCGAAGTAGGAAAGTACACATTGGTCAAAAACCACAAAAAAATGAAAAGAATACAATACCATATAACGACGCTCTTTTTACTCTTTGCCCTACAAATTTCCATAGGCCAGATCAACCGGACTTTGGAAACCAAAGTAGTGGATATATTGGCGCAGTTCCCAACCAAGGATTTAGCGCATTCGGACAAGCTAATGCAAGAAATATTGGAACTGGGCACCGAAGGGATTCAAAAGTTCCATGAACGTATTGTTCCCTTGGGAACAGGGGACGATACCCAAGCAAGGTATGCTGTCCATAGTTTAGTGGTTTATGCAGGAAAACATCGGGAAGCTGTTGTCGAGAAAACACTATTGAGCGCTTTGGAGAAGGCGAAACATAAAGAGGTAAAAACATTTTTTATAGACCGTTTGGCATTTTGTGGAACCGACACAAGTGTTAAAATACTGGGCAAATACCTAACGGATAAAGAACTATATGAACCCGCATTGGCTACTTTAACCGTTTTAGGCACTCAGAGGTCGGCAGAAGCGATTCATTCTGCAGTCAAATCAGTTAGTGGAATAAGGAAAGCGGCATTTATTGAGTCATTGGGGCGCTTACGCTATACCCCTGCATCAAAAACCTTGGTAGAAGTGGTATCCAATCCCATGTCTGATGCTTTTTTAAAGCAGAAAGCGCTGATGGCATTGGCAGAGATAGCTCAACCCGACTCGTACGACATTCTTTCTAAAGCAGTTGAGAGCGAAGCGTATCAATTGGGTGAAACTAGGGCCATTATTGCATATATCCATTATGGCAATAGACTTATCGAACAAGGAAATTTCTCCTTGGGAGAGCTTATAGCCAAGTCGCTATTGAAAAATTGTACAGAGGATAACCAATTAAATTTTAGAGTAGCAGGTATTGACTTTCTAACGGCCTCAATGGGTAAGAATGCGACAAAAACGCTTTTAAAGGAAGCAAAGTATCCCAATGATGCCTATAGGGGGAGCGTGTTAAAGGCAGCGGGCCAGAACATGAGACCTACAGAAGTATCAAAATGGGTTAAACAATACAAGAAAATAGAGGATATTGGAAAAATACAGCTTCTGGAAATACTTCGAGAGCGTCAAGAGTCCAAGGTGCTGGATAAGTGCATCACAAAGGCCATCGAATCTGACAATGAAAGCTTAAAGTTGGCAGGGATACGAGCTTTGGATTTTCAAGAAAAGAGCAAGGCATTGCCACTGCTTTTTAAAACCTTACAAGGGGATAATACCAATGCAACTTTTGCAACCATTGAAAATACGTTGCTGAAAATTGTAGATGTTGACGATGCACCTTTGATTGCAGAAGAATTATTCCGTTTTGAAAATCAAAAAGCCAAGGGCGTATTGGTAAATGTACTGGCTGAACGAAATGCCACAAATCAATTTGATGCGATTGCTAGGCTGTTGGATAAAGCAAACCCTGATTTACAAAAGAACATTTATAAGGCAATGCCATCCATTTCCACGGAAAGTAATCTATCGGAGTTGATGGAAATGCTCTCTAAGGTGGATGATGAAGCAAATATTAATTATGTGCAGCAGGCCATTATCAAAGTTCTTAACAATACTGAAAAGGATAGTTCTTTGGATGTTTATAGCGTATTTGCAGATTTTGAAGATAAATCCAAATTGATTCCAATACTTCCTGCGATAGGAGGTCAAAAAGCATTGACTCTGATATCGGAACAAATGCAATCAGGAGGCATTAAGGAAAAAATGGCGGCAATACAGGCACTTTCGGCATGGAAAGGTAATAAGAGCCTATCTTATTTGTTCAAGGCCATAATCAATTCAAATGGAGACATCAGGGAATTGGCTTTTGGTAAATATTTGCAAAAAGTTGCTACTTCAGATCAACCTGACGATCAAAGATTATTGTTGATACGAAAATTAATGCCGCACAGCAAAACCTTAGCAGAGAAGAAGCAAGTGATCCGGGCAGCTCAGTCTGCAAAGACATTCCTGTCCCTGGTTTTTGTTTCGGATTATTTGGATGATGCAGAACTAAGTGCTGTGGCATCCAATGCAGTAATCAATATTGCCTTGCCAACACCTGGTGCCAACAATGGACTAAGTGGTGAGGTAGTCCGAGAAGCCGTATCAAACAGTATGGCAAACTTAACCGGCCCGGATAGTCAATATTTAAAAATTGATGTAAAAGAGTTTTTGGATAAAATGCCCAAGGAAAAGGGATTTGTATCCATATTCAACGGTAAGGACCTGACCGGATGGGAAGGTTTAGTGGAAAACCCGATTAAAAGGCGAAAGATGTCCAAAAGTGCCCTGAAAAAGACTCAGGAAAAGGCAAATGCCCAAATGTTGAAGGATTGGTTTGTAAAAGATGGGGTCATCGGTTTTAAGGGAGAGGGCTACAATAATATTTGTACCATTAAAGATTATGGGGATTTTGAAATGCTGGTCGATTGGAAAATCACGCATGGTGGAGACAGCGGCATTTACTTGAGAGGGACCCCACAAGTTCAAATTTGGGATACGGCACTTACCGATGTGGGGGCAGAAGTGGGGAGTGGAGGATTATACAACAACCAAGAAAACACAAGTAAGCCTTTAGTAGTGGCCGACAACCCCATAAATGAGTGGAATACATTCAGGATCAAGATGGTCGGAGAGCGTGTAACTGTTCATTTGAACGGAAAATTGGTTACCGATAATGTTGTTTTGGAAAATTTTTGGGATAGGGATAGAGCGATTTTCACAAAAGAAGCGATAGAGCTTCAGGCCCATGGAGAAGATCTGGGGTTCAGGAATGTTTACGTTCGTGAAATACAGTCTGGCAACGAGCTTTTAAGTCCTGAAGAGCAAAAAGAAGGCTTTCAATCTCTATTTAACGGCAAGAACCTTGACCATTGGATTGGGAATAAGACAGATTATTCGGTTGAAAACAATGAGTTGGTGGTTCAACCGGAGCAAGGGGGGCACGGAAATTTATATACCGCTAACGAGTATTCTGATTTCATTTTTCGATTTGAATTTAAATTGACTCCAGGAGCTAACAATGGTCTAGGTATTCATGCACCATTGGAAGGTGACGCAGCTTACGTTGGGAAAGAATTACAGATTCTGGATAACACGGCACCGATCTATGCCAATTTAAAGCCTTATCAGTATCATGGCTCGGTATATGGAATTGCGGCTGCAAAAAGAGGCTTTTTAAAACCTGTTGGAGAATGGAATTCCCAAGAAGTTATGGTAAAGGGGAATCAGATCAAAATCACACTCAATGATTATGTCATTCTTGATGCAGATATTAAAAAAGCTTCTGAAAATGGCACTCCTGATGGTCAGAATCATCCAGGACTTAAACGGGATAGTGGTCATATTGGGTTTTTGGGGCACGGCTCTACACTCTGGTTTCGAAATATCAGAATCAAGGATTTAAAATAAGAAATGGCTTCCCAAAAGTTTGATGGCATGATAAAACAAATCGCCTTGATCGGAATTTGCTTGTTTTTAAGTGGAACTAACCATTTACGGGCCCAAAGCAATTCAACAAAGCGGCCTGTTACCGTAATGTCCTTTAATATCCATGCGGGCTATGGAACTGATGGTACTTTTGATCTATTAAAAATCGGAAATCAATTCAGGGAAGCCCAACCCGATATTGTTTGTTTACAGGAGGTGGATCGCAGGACGCGGAGATCACAGGGCAAAGATTTAACTCTGGAATTGGCCAATATTACAGGTTTTCACTCCTTCTTTGGAAAAGCTATTCCCCATGATGGGGGAGACTACGGTTTGGCTATTTTGTCCAAATATCCCATACTCGAAGCAAAAGTACATTCCTTGCCCAGTGATGGCATTGCGGAATCTAGGATAGCTTTGGAGGTAATGATCCACATACAGGGTATATACAAAATAAGGATTGTGAACGTGCACCTTGATCATTCCAATAAGGAAGTGAACCGGTCCCAAATAAGGTGTCTGGACAGCAAATTCAGGGATGAGTTTCCAACCATATTGGCTGGTGATTTCAATCAAACAATGGATGACAAAGGAATGCAACAATTAACCAAGGTCTGGAACCTTTCGATGACTGATGATGCATTTACTTATCCATCAAATAATCCAAACATTAAAATTGATTATCTCATGGCCTATCCTCGGAATAAATGGAAGGTGGAAAATGCTCAAGTCCTGAAGGATTCGAGAGCTTCAGATCATTTGCCGATTATAGCAACATTTTCCTTGTTATGAGCAAAAAAATAAAAAAACATTATGAACCGAATAGGTTGACCTTTTTGAGTTAGTTGATGAAGATGAGCAGGCTCTGCTCCCGACCTTTCTTCTTATGAAAAAGAACAATGATCAACTCCAATCAACCTAGCCAAAAAATGAATATGATAACATTACAACCATTGGACTATGCCATAATCCTGACATTTTTCGCTATTACCCTCGGCATTGGGTTCTATGTATCCAAAAGCTCTGGCAAGAGCAGTTCGGAGTTTTTTCTTTCCGGTAGAACGATGCCGTGGTGGCTTTTGGGTATATCGATGGTCGCCACTACCTTTTCCACAGATACTCCTAATCTGGTCACTGATATTGTGCGGACCAACGGAGTGGCCGGCAATTGGGTCTGGTGGGCCTTTTTGTTGACGGGTCTTCTAACGGTATTTATATATGCAAGGTTGTGGCGGAAATCCAATGTCAATACCGATCTTGAGTTTTATGAGCTGAGATACGGTGGGGCAGCAGCTAGATTTTTAAGGGGATTCAGGGCCATTTACCTTGGGGTAATCTTTAATGTGATAACTATGTCGGCGGTGACCCTTGCCGCTATAAAGATTGGCGGAATCATGCTCGGTATCGAGCCGTGGCAGACAGTTCTTATTGCAGGACTGGTAACGGTCATTTTCAGTGCAATTGGTGGGTTCAAGGGAGTTGTGTACACGGATTTCATCCTCTTTTTTGTTGCAATGGGAGGAACCATAGGAGCAGCCTATTATCTGGTGAACATCCCCGAAATTGGGGGCTTGGGAAACCTCCTGTCCAATCCAGATGTCAAAGATAAATTGAGAATGATACCTGAACTGGACGATACCGAAGCATTGATTACACTGATTATTATTCCTTTGGCCGTACAATGGTGGAGTTCATGGTACCCAGGGTCCGAACCCGGGGGTGGAGGATATATCGCCCAAAGAATGCTTTCCGCAAAAAATGGGAAGCATGCCATAGCGGCCACGTTCTTTTTCAATATCATGCACTATGCCGTCAGGCCATGGCCCTGGATATTGGTGGCGCTGGCTTCTATCGTTGTTTTTCCAGACCTTCAGAGCCTACAACAGGCCTTTCCAATCATATCCGATGATAAACTTGGGCATGATCTTGCCTATTCGGCCATGCTAACCAAATTACCAACAGGACTTTTAGGGCTGGTGCTCACTTCCTTGGTTGCGGCCTATATGTCCACCATATCCACGCAGCTCAATTGGGGTTCTTCGTATATTGTATATGATTTTTATAAGGAAAGGGTTAATCCAAAGGCATCGGAAAAACGATTGGTGGCAGTTGGAAGGATATCCACGGTGGTATTGATGGTGCTCAGTGCCGCATTGGCCCTTTTGCTTCAAAATGCACTTCAGCTTTTTGAGATACTGCTCGTGTTTGGTGCAGGCACAGGGTTGATATTTATCCTGAGATGGTTTTGGTGGAGAATCAACGCATGGAGCGAAATCATGGCAATGTTCGTCTCTGGGATACTTTCATTGGTTTTGAAGCTGACCCCTTTGGGCGATTATTTGTTCGCTGGCTATGGCGGGCTGTTACCAAGTTGGTCGGAGTATCCCCTAGTTGTCTTTACCACCACATTCGTATGGTTGGCAGCAACCTACCTTACCCGACCCGAGCATGATGAGGTACTTTTGGGATTCTGTGAAAAAATCCGCCCAGGTGGTCCGGGATGGAGTAAAATAGTCCGTAAAGGCAAATCAGAAGGGGTTGCATTGGAAAATGGTGAGGAATGGAGCGTTCCAAGTGGGATATTGGCGATGCTTTTGGGAACGGTACTGATTTACTTATGCCTTTTTGCCATAGGACATTGGATTTATGGTGAGTGGTTGTTGGCAGGAGCCTTGACTGTCCTTGCGATAGTTTCGGCCATATGTCTTATACTGACTTGGAAAAAAATAGAAAAAATCATAAAATAAACTGGAAAAACAATTTTAAATTATACAAAATGGGAGCAGCGTTACAATCGATACGATATGAACCGACCGGAAGGTTTGAGGCAACCAGATATGAAAAGGTCGATAATGTCATCATCCAAGGTTCCAAACAGGGATTATTGAAGGTTGCCAAGGAAATATCGGACTTAATTCGGGTAAAACCGGTAAGGGTCAAAAATTTGTTCTGGGTGCGAGCGGAAGATCGGAACAAGGAAACCGCAAAAAGATACCAGTCCCTTGATCTGGCCAGCTATGCTGCCATGGAAGCCTTTGTGAGATATGATTTTCTTAAAGTATAGGATACGCTGATGGTATTGATTGCGGATAGTGGATCCACCAAATGTGATTGGCATGTGTACAATACATCTGGGGTAAGGTTATTAAAAAGAAGTACAAAGGGAATCAATCCCATGATTCACTCGGATGATGATATAGAGAAGATATTACGAGGGGTGAAAGAAGATATCGAAGATGAGATTTCCCTAGTGGAGTTTTACTGCGCTGGAGGAAAAGATGACAGCTCACAACAAAGGTTGAGCCGAATGTTTCGGAAATATTTCAACTATGCCCAAGTGCAAATTGCGGATGATCTGGGAATGGCTGTTAAGTGTACCAATGGAAAGCCGGGAGTGGTATGTGTTTTGGGTACGGGCTCCAACAGTTGTTTTTTTGATGGAACAAAGATTCACAAACGATTGCCCGATCTGGGATACCAGGTCATGGATTTGGGCAGTGGGAATTATTTTGGAAGGGAGTTGTTGCGAAGTTATGCTTATGGATATATGCCGAGTGATTTGATGGAAGAGTTTGGAAACAGGTATGACCTCAAAGATAAGGTTGTGCTACAGGAACTTTACCACGGTGAGAACCCGAGCTCCTATCTGGCCAATTTTGCCAAGTTCATGATCGAGAACCATAACCACCCATTCTTTCGGTCGATTATCGAGGATGGGTTGGAAAAGGTCTTTGAGTGTGTATTGGGACCTCATCAGTATGAAATGAAGCGACACCCCATGTATTTTATTGGTTCTATTGCTTTTCATTTACAAGACTTCTTAAGGGAGAAAGCAAAAGTGAAGGGGTATGAAACAATTCATTTTATGGATAAACCGATTAATTACTTATAAATAGCATTACAGATTTAATAAGAATGTTATTTTTTGATAGCTTATAATTTTAACTAATCATTTTTACGATTGAAATGTAGCTTCCGGTACATTAGGAGCGGAGTTTGGTTTAATGAAGATGATTATTTCAAACCCATACGCGCTGAATCCTTGCTCGAAACTTGACTTGGCCACCAGTCCTGACTCTGGAATGGAACATTTAGGGTTCAGAACTGTCCTAGACTCGAAAATGATTGAGTAAAAGCTTAAGATTTTATAATCCAAAAACAAAAAATTATAAGTATTTTTACCTAACGTGAAACACATTAAATTTGTGTTCAAAAGTTTTTTTTGCTTTCCGTGTTCTAAACGGGAATGCCTTTAAGATTAAGGTGTCAAAACATTGATTTTTAAATATTTATAAATCGGATGTGGTTTCTGCCACGACGATTACATGGCTCGAACCCATACACCCTTTTTTGATCGGTACCACCGTATTGGTCCTTGGTCTTGCCTGGTTCCAAAAACTAAGACGGGGAAAAGAGGCCCAATGCCAATGCAAACCAGAGCAAAAACCAAAGTTTGTCCAGAGTAAGCTCTTTTTGGGCATCGTCACCGTTTTTGCAGGTACGATGTTGCTCTTTCCCAACTATGTGCACCTGTTCTATCCAAAAGCGGAAAAACAAATGACAAGTGGCGGGAATGTTCATCTCAAGACCGTGTCAATACCCATTGAGGGAATGACCTGTACGGGCTGTGAGGCGCATATCGAACATGAGGTGGACAAGCTTCCCGGGGTCGTCACATCCACAGCTTCCTACAAAAGTGGCAGTACTTGGGTGGATCGAATTTGATGGGTCAATGACCGATATACCGCAAATAGAAAGGACCATTATGGCGGCCGGCTATACCGTAATCGATAAAAACGAGGTAGAAGAATGAAAGTTTTATTGCGCTCCAAGATTACCTGTTCTGAATGTGGCCACCAAAAGGAAGAAGAAATGCCGACCAATGCTTGCCAGTTTTTTTATTATTGTGAAAGCTGTGGCATGCTCCTGAGGCCCAAAGCCGGGGACTGTTGTGTTTTTTGCAGTTACGGTTCGGTCCCATGCCCCCCGGTCCAGCAGGGGAGTTGTGCCTGCTGATGTTTCATCTGTTTGGTACGGATGGTCAACATGGAGCCGCTGCCATTCTCGATTGGCCAAGGCAACAGAGGGAAAAAACAGGGATAGGTCATCGACCCTACATCCTGTCCTTTTTTCGAGTCTTCCTTCTTTTTTTGTTCCGGTATATGTTGAGCCCGGTTATGAACAACAGTAATGGGACCAAGCCAGAAACAAAGACCAAGATCCTGCCGATGGTACCGGCCATTTCTCCTATATGGATAGGGTAGAACTGTGTTGCCATTCGGTTGCTGTTGGGGTCCGTCCTAAAATCACTCACCACTGTAACTCGGCCCTTGGCATCGAGTTCCACTTCTTTGGTCTTTCGAAGCCCGGATGTTATGAACCGTTCCTTGATGTACCGAAACCTATAAGGATCCGCTGTGTCCTTGGGAAAGTGGATGGCCCGAAGGGCGTAGGCCTCATTTCCGCTTAACAGATGATCTTCAAGCCGCAAAGAATCCCCGCGCCTAAATGATTGTTGTACGTTTATTTCCGTACTGTCGCGATTGTCATCAAATAGGCTAAGTGCCGATTTGTAGTAGTAGTTATAGGTAAAGTAGGAACCACTGAGAGCCATGATGAGCAAGGGTACCATAAAATAGGCCCCAAAGACCTTGTGAAGGTCGAAATTGACTTTCTTTCTTTTTCCCTTCCATTTTATGGTAAAACCCTCCTTCAAGTTGTTTCGATAGGATGTTGTCCAAATATAGATGCCCGAGGTCAACAGGAACAGGAAGAACAGGATGGCACTCGTCCTAACGATATATTTGCCATATGTTGGAATGCCCAAGGTCCTGTGAAGGACCAACAGGTTTTCAAAAAAGAGGATGGAAACCGATTTCCCGCCCAGATAGACATGGGTCTCAGGGTGGTAATAACAGGTTTTTCCATTATTGAATTGAACAGATATGGTCTGTTGCTCACGATAGGGGAGGAAGATACTGTTGATACTATCCCCATGGGTGGCCAACAAACTTGCTGTGGTTTCCATGATGGCCCTTTCGTCCAGGTCCCCGATATCCTCAACTTGGAGCAGATCGGGATTGATAAGTGCCGATATTTCGGGCTGCCAGACATAAAGGGAGCCGCTGAGACCGGAAAATGAAACGATGAGCCCACAGGTGAGGCCCAACCAAAGGTGTATTTTCCGTATCGTTTTGTTCATGGTAGTCGGTAGGGTACCTAAATTATTTGAAAACGGTACCGATGTTCCCATCGGCACCGTTTTCTCTAGTTTAGAAACTGTACAAAAGGCTCAACTTTGTATTGATACCTTCCCCGGCTCCCGTAAAGGTGCGCAAGGGCGCTGCCCATTGTGACCTGGCGGGCAGGTAATATTCGTTCAATAGGTTATTGATGGCCAAAGAGACGGATATATTGGACTGCAAACGATAGGTCGCGGACCAATTGAGCAAGGTATAGCCTTCCACGGGAAATTGGGTGTGCCTATAGGTATAATTGTCATTGGCATCAAGATAGGGATCAAACCTGTCCCTGTCCCCCAAATGGGTCAACCGAAGGGAGGTGCCCACTTTTTCCGATGGAGCCCAATTGACATAGGCCGTCCATTTTGGGGCAGCAATGACATCACCTCCCAAATAGACCAGATTGTTTTCATTGCCCGTATTGTGGGTCACTCCTTCCACATAGGTATAGGAGGTGCCCAGTTGCCATTTGTTGTCAATGGAAAAATAATCCAGGGAAACTTCCCCACCATAGATATCCTGGGGCTGTTTTGAAGGGACAAAGGAGTTGATGTTCTCATCGAATACAACGCCCGTGCCCAAATTGGAGGTGCTGTAGTATCCCACAGCTTCAAATTTTAAGTTTTGAAACTTGGACAGGAAGCCGAACTCATAATTTTTGGTCACCGCTGGTTCCAGTTGGATGTCATTGATATTGTCCGCGGTCGCGGACCGTAGCACCGAACCCAAATCGGCAATGGAGAATCCTTGGGAATAGCTCACGTAGGGAATGAACTCTTGGTGTTTGATGTAACGGAGCCCAACATTGAAGGCCAAGTTGTCAAAGCCTATCTTACCACCCTCTACGGCCACCGATGGATTGAAATTGCCATCCCCCAAGGGAGAATAGGGGAGCGTATTGTAGTCCTCAATGTCCAAGTTCATGTCATCGAAACGAAGACCGGCCTTCATCACCCATGTCCCATTGAACTTTGCAGTGGACTGAAGGTATGGTGCCCAACTGAACATTTTGATGTTCGGCACCCATAACCTGCCGTCCAAAAGGCCTTGATTGGTCTTGTCACGGAGCAGGTCCAGGCCATAGGTCAGGGAGATGTCCGTTATAGAATTGACAGCGAGGCTTGTATTGAAATTGGGTCTCAGCCCATATTTCTCGGCATTGATGACAGATTGACCGCCATTTTCAAATTTATCGGAATAAAAGAAGATGTTTTCCGTGTTCTGGTAATATAGATCTGTTGTGAAATCGGTGGTCCCAGAAAAAATTTCGGTCAAGTTATATTTCAGCTGCCCGTTCACCAAGGTGGATCCCGTGGCTTCCTGTCCCTCTACAGAACCCTCGACCCCATATCCAGCTCTGAGGGAATAATCCCCTTCTTCATTAAAGACCTCGAACTCGGCCGGAACCGGTATGAAAGGGGTATCCTGGGCGGATTTGTACAGGTTACCGCCCAAAGTGATGTTTTGGTTATCGGAAATCTGGTATTCCAACTTGGCCAGGGTACTGTAGATGGTTGTGTTGTCCAGACCATAGGTGGGCAAGATCACGGTTCCGTCCGCATCATATTTGGTGCCGGTCTTTTCGTAGCTAGCGCTGATGTAGTAATTGAACCTATCAAATTTGCCCTTGAGGGATTGGTACACCCCAAAACCAAGGGCGTCATCGGTGGCCGCCAAGTTGGAGGTGCCCCAAACATTGGTGGAGCCCTCTATTTTTTCGGTGGCGTTCGGTTTTTTGGTGATATAGTTGATGAAGCCCCCATTGCCCCCATTGCCAAAAATGGAGGTGGCTCCTTTGATCACCTCGACCCGGCTGATATCATTGGGGCTTATCGATTTTATGCCCAACTGCCCATTTCGTAGTGGAGTGGACTGGGGAATCCCATCGACCATTACCAAGAGAGAACGTCCCCGCAGGGTCTGCCCCCAATTGGAAAAGGTTCCTGTGGACACTGCCAGACCGGGTACCGTAAACTCCAATATTTCACTGATGTTCGAGGTGGAGTTGGAGAATTCCTGTAGTTTGACCTCTCCCACCACGGTCACAGAGGCCGGGATCTCGGAAAGGTATTCCGAGTTCCTACTGGCCGATATCACGACCTCGTCCAGACTGCTCAGGTCTTCGGTCAATACCGCCGTGAACGGGACGGTTCCATTTTGTGGAAAGGTCAGTTTCTCTACGCGTGTCCGATAGCCCAACATCCTGAAGGTGACCTCCCAGGTGCCTTCCTCTATGGAGGTGAGTTCAAAGTTGCCATCAAGATCTGTCGTGGCCCCTATTTGCAAAGCCGGAATAAAGACTGTGGCTCCCATTAGGGGCTGATTTTGTTCATCCGTAACTTTCCCCTTTAGATTGGATTGGGAAAATGCGCTAAAGGTGAATAGTAGTGCCGTAGCAAGAGTTATGAGTTTCATTAATTTGGATTTATTTAAAATAAGGAGCGAAAATAAAACATTAACTATATGAGAACAAATCTTATTTAGATTTAATACAAATAAAAATCAAGAAATGGTTTGCGTGGTAATCTGGTTGATCAGGAATTTAAAATTGGAGATTGTTGTAAGATTTGAGTTTGGTGATTCATCGTTTATTTGAACTTTGGTAACGGTCTCGGTTATCAATGGTTGTGTGAGTTGACAAGAATCTATATAAGTACATATTAAACTGAAAATCCACCAATATTTGGCATCGATAAAGGCCAAAAGTGAATATAAATGCACCCGTTGCAACCATACTGCCTGCCAGATCCGCAAGGACTTCGCCAGGCAGTGCAATATCTGTGGGCATATAGAATCCGCTACTGCCGATACACTTTTCCATAAAGTGAAGTTCGGGGTCAGAAAGGCGTTTTTCATCTGTTTCGAGATGGCCACAACGAGCAAGAGCCTATCGGCAAGTTATGTGGCGGTGCGCTACGGTGTCACGGAAAAGACCGCCAGGCTTTTCATGCACAAGGTCAGGGAAGCAATGGCATCAAGCGGCAACAATCCCATGGACGGGGAAGTGCACGTTGACGAATTTGTCCTTGGGGGAAAGGACGAGGGAAAAACGGGAAGGAGCTATGATGGCAGGAAAAAGAAGGCGGTGACGGCCGTCCAACTTACCCGGGACGGCAGGGTAAAGAGAATGTATGCGATGAAGATCGATGATTTTTCCGCACGGTCCCTACAATACATCTTCATAAACCACATCAGTCGACAAGCACGGGTAACGACCGACAAGTGGAGGGCTACAGGCCCATAGCAAAAGCTTACGACATTGCCTAGATAGAGAGCAAAAAGGGAATGAACTTCAAAACGCTCCACACAATGATCCACCAAGTGAAATCCTGGATAAGGACGACCTATTCCTGGGTCAGCGGTGATAACCTGAACAGGTACTTCAATGAATTCTGCTTCCGGATCAACCGTTCCCAAAGCAAGGATACGATATTCAACAACCTTATCACCAAGATGGTCCAAGGGGTCAAAATATATCAACCACAATTAATAAGTAACT
The DNA here is from genome assembly GCF_000224085.1 of Allomuricauda ruestringensis DSM 13258. NCBI lineage: Bacteria > Pseudomonadati > Bacteroidota > Flavobacteriia > Flavobacteriales > Flavobacteriaceae > Flagellimonas > Flagellimonas ruestringensis. The sequence continues at coordinate 3,670,768 of NC_015945.1, read as the reverse complement.
AACTACTGACCTCTATAAAGTCATTCAAAAATTCCACTTTGGTTGACAATTTAATACACATACCAATAAACACAGACAATAACACACCTTTATCCAGTGTACAAAACAGTATAAGGGTTAGCCTGTTTGATTACTATGCCTCAATTGAATGATATTTGGAATGCAAAATATTTTTAAAAATAAGGTTTTAAAGTTGCCTAGCATTGGATGGCAACTACCAAACCCTCCTCGGAACTCCAAGGAATCAATCGAAACTTTCTACTTTTTAGGAAATAAGTGTAGAAAAAATAAAAAAATGGGAGGGTTTAAAGATTTTTTTATAATTTGTTAACGTTTTTTGGAAAATATTACTATTGGTTTTTAAGGTAAAAGAATCAATGATTACTTTTCTTTTGGGAAAATTATCCAACTCCTTGGTTCAATTTTCCCGCTTAGGGCACTTTTTTCGTTTATACAGATTTCGCTCAGTATTTATAATTGTAGCGGCTTTGTATTAGGAATGATAGGATTTGGTCTTTAAAAGTATTGAACAAACCAGGGTTTATTGCTTTTACGAATATCAAATCCTTTAAAATAATGGCGAAAAAATGGATCGAAATAGCTTTAAACACGAACCGTATCTTGTTGAGCAGTTAAAAAAAGGCCACAAAGAAGCTTACGGCCACCTTTTCCTGTTGTACCACAAGGAACTCTGCAATTATCTTACTGCAATTTCAGGAGATTCCAAGGCGTCTGAAGAAATTGCCCAACAAGCCTTCATAAAAATATGGGAAAATCGCTCCAAACTCCAAGTAGGGAAGGGCAAATTGAAAAGATACGTTTTTAAGATCGCCTATAATGTGTTCATAGATACGCAACGTAGAAAGAAGAAGGAGCTCCAATTATTGGAAAGCCTAAGGCAACAAGCCTATTTGGAAATTGCCGAAGTGGACAGTTCCCTTTTTGAGGAACGACTTAAACGGGTGGAAAAAGAAATAGACAATCTCCCCGAACAATGTAAAAGGGTTTTTATCCTGAGTAAAAAGGAAGGATTGAAATACAAGGAAATTTCCGAACAGCTGCACATATCCATCAAAACTGTTGAAGTGCACATGGCAAGGGCCATGAAACGTCTTAGGGCACAACTTACCAGCTTCCTTTAAAATTCGTTCAATATCTCTTTCACAATTCTTCTATGTAACATCTAAGGTGAATTGCTGTTTACTTCTCAATAAAAGTGTTAAAAAAATAAATTCTTGTAAGGGTTTTTTAAAAATATCACGTCTCTTAATAAAGTGACAAAATATTTCAGATGACCAAACTTGATATTAGAAGGATAATTACAAGATATATCAACCAAGAAGCTTCTCAGGAAGAATTGGCCATTTTGTACGAATGGGTCCAAAAAGGAAACAATAAGGAGGTATTTAAAAAGTTGGTGCAAGCTGATTTTCTGGTCAATTATGAGGATAAATCGTGGGAGACCGAGGATGCTTTTGAGCATTTCCTAGGTGCTATACAAGAGAAAGAACATAAGGGAGTATGGACTTTAAATCTACCACAAGAACTTTGGAAATATGCCGCCATCATCACCATTATGGTAGGTTCCTCCTTGTTTTTTCTATTGACCCAGGCATCTCTGAACCCTGTTTCTGATGACCTACAACTGGATCCCAACCAAATTACCTTGCAATTGGACAACGGGAAAGTATTTACAATAGACCCGGAATCTGATAAAAGCCTACAAATCCATAATGGAAGTAGCTTGAAGTGGCTGGTGAAAGGAGGGGTGACCCAAAAAGATGAAAAATCCATTGGAAAAAGCAAGAAGAATACCATAAGGGTACCCTTTGGCAAAACGCTAACCATCACGCTTCAGGATGGGTCAAGGGTTATGCTCAACTCCGGTTCAAGTTTGATATATCCTTCCAGTTTTGAAGGAATGGAGAACAGAGAGGTTGCACTTAGTGGTGAGGCTTATTTTGAAATTGCCAAAAACCCGAACCACCCCTTTATCGTAAAGACCTCAAAAATGTACACTCGGGTTTATGGGACGGTGTTCAATGTTTCTGCATATGAAGATGATGAACGGAATGAAGTGGTACTGGTAGAAGGTTCCGTAGGTGTTGGAAAGCATCTCAAAGAAGGGCATGAGGTACTTCAGATGCTCGAACCTTCACAAAAAGCTTCAAGTTTGAAGGAAACGGGGCAATTTACAGTTGAGGATGTTGACGTATCCTCCTATATCTCCTGGACCAAAGGGATTTTGACCTTTCAAAATGAAGCTATGGACAATATCATTAAAAGATTGGAACGCCAATACAATGTCAAAATTGACAACACCTATAAGGAGCTTGATGAAAGACGGTTTACCGGTATGTTCGATGAGGAAAAAATTGATCATGTCCTAAGGACAATTCAGGCCCACACCCATTTTAGTTACAAGAAAAAAGATGATTTAATAATTATTGAAAAACCTAATAAACAATAGTGCCTATGAAGTGAAAACCAATAGTCCAAAAAACAATTACTAACTAACTACAAATTTAATTATGAAAAAAACCAAAACAATACGTGCGTTGGTGCCCAATTTGGGCAAAAACCTGATGTACTGCTTTTTCCTACTGTTCATGTTTGGACAGGTGAGTGCAGCTTCCTGTGCACAGTACGATAAGGTTGCCAAAAGTTTTGATGACACCAAATTGGGTGATGTTTTCGAAACCATTACCGAAACCACCGGGTATAAGTTTTTTTTCGAAGCTTCCGAAGTTGACCTTGACAAAAAAATTTCCATAGTTGGTGGAAACCTATGTGTGGAAGATTTTTTTAAGGAAGTCTTTAAAGATACCGATTTGACCTTCGAAATTATTGCAAGGCAAATTGTCATTAAGAAAAGAAACAATACTACCCTTAAGAATTCGGTTCCTCAACAAAAGGTTGAAAGTAGAAAACCTCAAACCAATCTTAAAGGTCTTGTGTTGGACGAATCCGGCATTCCCCTTGCCGGTGCCAGTGTTATCGCAAAGGGAACGAGTGTAGGAACTACCACGGATTTTGACGGTAACTTTGAGATTACCATGCCCATAGGGACCACCATCATTCAAGTGTCCTACATAGGGTACAGATCAAAAGAAGTGAATGTGTCGGGACAAACTTCCGTAACAGTGACCATGGAAGAGGATGCGGCCGCTTTGGAAGAGGTGGTCGTGGTTGGCTACGGTACCTTGGCCAAAAAGAAGGTGACAGGTTCCGTGGTGTCCGTATCTACGGAAACCATTACAGAAGTACCTGCACTTACACCTGAAGCAGCGCTTATCGGCCAAGTATCGGGAGTGCAGGTTCAAGAAGTTTCCGGTGAGCCCGGGGCGGCCCCTAATATTAGGGTAAGAGGTTCAGGGTCTATTTCGGCTGGAAATGATCCCTTGTTTGTTGTGGATGGAATACCCATTTCGCGCAACCTGACCTCTTCCAGCCAACTAGGAGGTGTTGCCAATAGACGGTCCACTTTTCAGCCACCTACCATCAATCCCTTGGCTACCTTAAATCCCAACGACATTGAATCGATCCAAGTATTGAAGGATGCTAGTGCCGCTGCTATTTATGGCTCCCGTGGTGGCAATGGAGTGTTGCTCATTACAACAAAAAAAGGATCGAATGGGGACGAGGGAGTCTATTCGTTTGATTCTTATGTAAGCATGCAGTCCGTTGCCAACAAACTGGATTTGATGAATGCAGAGGAATTGATCGATTTTACCAGGGATGCAAGAAACAATGCATATCTACAATCGGTTGAAGGAGCCTCAATCGACGACCCGATAGGCCCAGGGGAAAGAGGCAATGGAAATTATGAGATGCCCGAATCCTTTTTGAGCTGGGATGGAACCGATACGGATTGGCAAGATCTTTTATTTAAAACAGGGGTAGTCCAAAGCTATAATTTTTCATATGCTTCACCAGTTAAAAACAAGACCAGCTTTTATGCTTCCACGGGATACTTTTCCCAGACCGGTATTATTGAAAAGGCAAAATTTGAGCGTTATTCCGTCTTACTTAATTTGAATTCCCAACTATCGGAAAAGTTAAATTTGGATTTGAGATTGGCACCAACAGTGACCGAAAACCAAAGGGTTCCTGCATCATCCCCCTATTTTGCTACACCTCCCGGTATTGTTTATTCCGGAATTGTGCACTCACCTACGGTGAGTCCCTATAACCCCAATGGTACCATTAACCAGTTGAACAACCAATCTTATTTGGGCAGTGGAACTACCACAGCAAGTAATCCTTTGGCCATAATTGAGGCAGTGGACGATCAAATTTTCCAATTCCAGACCCGGGGAACCCTTGGACTTACCTATGATATTCTTCCTGAACTTAGCTTTAAAACCTTCGGAGGAGTCTATATCAACTTGTTCAACCAAGACTTTTATCGTGCCAACACACTATTATATCGAAATTCAGCAGACGGTAATCCTTACGGACAGGCATCTTCCTCTACGGAAACCAACTGGTTGTGGGAGAATACCCTTAATTGGAAAAAGGAATTTGGAAACCATTATTTTGATGCGGTTTTGGGATATACCGCACAAAAGGATAATTTGACCTTGAAACAAGTGCTGGCCAATAACCATCCAGATGACTTGGTACCAACGGTAAGTGGAGGTCAGGTTTTCGGAGGGACGTCGGTAAAAGAACAGTGGTCTTTGTTGTCCTCCCTCTTTAGGGTAAATTATAGTTACAAGGACAAATACCTATTTACCGGAACATTTCGTTCCGATAAATCCTCAAGGTTTGGCAAAAACAACCAAACGGGCTACTTCCCATCCTTTTCAATGGGTTGGAGGTTGAATGAGGAATCGTTTCTGAAGGGTTCTGAAACCATTTCTGAATTAAAACTAAGGGCAAGCTGGGGTCAAACGGGAAACTTTGAGATTCCTAACTATGGGGCCGTTGGTTTATTGTCCCCTCAAAACTACAACCTTGGAGGAAATGAGATCAACGGATTGGTGCAAAGCACCATTCCCAACCCGAACCTGACTTGGGAGAAATCCGAACAAATTGATGTAGGTATTGAATTGGGATTGTTCAATAATAGGGTTTTTCTATTGGCGGATTATTATGATACCAAAACAAGAGATCTTCTATTGAATGTGGCCATATCCTCGGTTTCAGGTTTTGAGACCACTTTGAGAAATCTTGGAGAAGTGCAGAATAGGGGTTTTGAAGTTGCTTTGAGCACTAAAAACTTTGTAGGCGACTTTACATGGAATACCGATATTAATTTTGCTGCCAATACGAATGAGGTACTGGCTTTGAATGAGGGCAACGAACCCATCTATTCTTCCGGAAGTGCTGGTGTGAGGCATGTTACCCGTGTCGGTGACCCCATTGGTAGCTACTATGGTTATGTGGTGGACGGCATTTATCAATCCCAAGGGGAAATCGATAATGCACCTTTTGATACACAGGCACCAGATCCAGCACCGGGCGATTTTAAGTTCAAGGACATTGATGGTGATGGGGAGATAACCCCTGACGATAGAACGGTGACCGGAAGTTATTTTCCGGATTTTACTTGGGGTATCAATAACCGATTGACCTTTAAAAATATCGACTTTAGTTTTTTGGTCCAAGGAGTAGAAGGAAATGAAATATTGAACCTAACTTCTAGGCATATGAAGAATGGAGAGGCCAATTTTAACTCCTATGCCATATTCAATGAGCGATGGAGATCTTCATCCGATCCCGGCAATGGATCCATTCCACGAGCGGACAGGGAGTCCGGTAACCACGGGAACAATAATCGGCCCTCTTCATTTCAGGTAGAGGATGGTTCTTATGTACGTTTGAGAAATGTGACCTTGGGCTATACATTGCCGACCGAAAAGTTTTTTGGAAGCAAGATTCAAAAACTTAGGTTTTATGTTACCGCTACCAACCTCTTTACCATTACCGATTATCTCGGTTATAACCCTGAGGTCAGTAGTATTACGACGAATAGTTTGACACCGGGAGAAGACTACGGAGCATTCCCTTTGACCAAGTCATTTACCATGGGTGTAAACCTAAAGTTTTAATCTAAAACACGGAAAAAATGAAACGAATTCTATATATCATGCTATGTACGGCTCTTTTTGCCGGATGTAGTGAAGACTTTACCGATCTCGCACCCATATCCAATAGAAACGAGGCTGATTTTTACAATGCCCCCGAAGACTTCGAGGTAGCCATCAATGCCAGCTATGCCGGACTACAGAGCACTGGGGTTTATGGTCGTGGTTATTGGACCATGTTCGAGATGCGTAGCGACAATACTGACCAGGGCCCAGATGCCACTGGACTTGCTCGGCAATATACCGAGATCAATTCCTTTACCGAAGATGCACTCAACGAACAGATTACTTCTGCCTGGAGCGAGTCCTATAGGGTAATCGCCAATTGTAATGTAATTTTGGATCGTATCCCCTCCATAGAAATGGATGCACCACTCCAAAACAGGATTACTGGGGAAGCTTTATTCATTCGTTCTTTGATTTATTATCATTTGGCCATCGGCTTTGGAAATATCCCATTGCAACTTACGCCATATACCAGTGGGGATGCACTGGTGCAGGTCGATGAAATTACCGTTTTGGAACAGTTGGTGACAGATTTGGCCACAGCCGAAGAAAACCTGCCCGTTTCCTATTCAGGAAGTGAAGTAGGCAAAGCGACCAAGGGAGCAGCGGCCAGCCTGTTGGCCAAGGTTCATTTGACCTTGGGGAATAATACAGCAGCGGAAACGGTCTTGCGACGCATCATTGCAGATTATGGGTATGAGTTATTGCCTGATTATGCCGATTTATGGGGAGTTGCCAATGAAAACAATCCAGAATCGATTTTCGAAGTACAGTATATCAGTGGGGGTATCGGACAGGGCAGTCTTTTTACCAATGACTTTTCTCCTAGTACCGATTTGCAAACTGGTTCCGGGTTTGGACGAAACCGACCAACTGTTTCCATTCAGGAAGCTTATGAAGAGGGAGATTTGAGGTACGAAGTCTCCATGGGGGCTACCTATGTGAATTTGGAAGGGGAAACCGTGGAGGCAAGGCATATCAGAAAGTACCAATCCGATTTGGCCGTAGAGAACGACTCCGATACCAATTTTGTGGTCTTTAGGTATGCCGATGTATTGTTGATGTTGGCAGAAGCCCTCGGAGAAACACCTGAGAGTTATGATTTGATCAATACAGTTAGGAATAGGGCTGGTCTTGCGGATATCGATGCGTCGACACCGGGCACGTTTGAACAAAAATTGTTGCATGAACGAAGAGTGGAGCTGGCCTTTGAAAACCATAGATGGCCCGACTTAAAACGATTTGGTGCCACAGGCCTGGTCCCTGATGCCGAAACCTTCATTACAAGTACCCGACCGTATTTCTTTATTCCACAACGAGAAATGGATATCAATCCAAATTTTGTACAAAACTAAAAGCGTTATATCTGAAAGAAAGTGCATGTTTTCATTAAGTTAGTTTGATTGAACCCCATACCATGGATTACCTACTTATTACTATGCGCCAATCGATCTGATTCTTGTTTTTAAATAATGGATTAAAAGGTTGTCCTCGTGATGACCGGCACTACAATTGTAAAATTTTAACAAATCAAATACCCAATAAAATAATGAGAAAATTAATTATGGCCCTTTGTTTATGCTTTGCATTTACAACCCTTCAGGCCCAACAAAAAAAAGTCTTGAACATTTTGGCCATTGGGGCACATCCCGATGATTGCGATTCGAAATTTGGTGGTACGGCCGCACTATTTGCCCAAATGGGACACAAGGTAAAATTCTTGGCCCTTACCAATGGTGATGCCGGTCATTATGCCATGGGAGGAGGAGTTTTGGCAAAAAAACGTAGACAAGAGGCGAAAGATGCAGCCAAAGCATTGGGAATCGCCGAATATGAAGTATTGGACAATCATGATGGAGAACTCTTCCCTACCTTGAATGTTAGACTGGAAGTAATCCGTCGGATCAGGGACTGGGACGCTGATATTGTTTTGGGCCTTCGTCCAAATGATTATCACCCAGACCATAGAAATGCCGGATCCGTAGTACAGGATGCAGCCTACATGAACATTGTACCCAACGTAGCTCCCGATACCCCACCTTTAAAAAAGAATCCTGTCTTTCTGTATATGAGCGATCATTTTAAAAAACCATATCCGTTTCAGAAAGATATCGCCGTTGTGATTGACGATGTAATCGATATCAAGGTAAAGGGATTGGCCGCTCACGATTCACAGATGTTCGAATGGTTGCCATGGACCAATGGGGTGGATGTTTCGACCATACCTAAGGGGGAACAGGAACGATTGGCTTGGCTTAAGGATAAGTGGATGAACCGAACTGCTGATGCCAATACCTTGGAAGCTGTCAAAAGATGGTATCCAAACCTCGATGTTTCAAAAGTAAAACACGTGGAATACTTTGAGATATGTGAATACGGTAAGCAACCCACCGATGAGGAAATTAAGGAAATGTTCCCCATGTTGGGTGCCAAATAAGAAAATAAACCCCCAGAGAGTAACCAAAATTAAATAACCAACCAATTAACTATGGAGACCAGCAAGCCCACGACCAAAAGATACATCCACATTATCGGTTTGGTAATGATCGTATTTTTTGTGATATCCTTCATTACCAATATCCTTAATTCCATTATAGTGGATGTTAAGGATAGCTTTGACCTGAGTCTTACTTTAACAGGCCTATTGCCGTTCACTTTCTTTATAGCATATGGCATTATGTCCATACCGGCAGGCTTCTTATCCGAAAAGTATAGTGAAAGGACATTGCTATCGGTTTCATTTTTGGTCATGGCGCTTGCTTCCCTGGGTTTTGCTCTATTTCCGCAATACGGTGTTTTTAGCATCACCCTTTTCGTATTGGGTTGCTGTATGGCCGTACTTCAGGTAATTATTAACCCAATGTTGCGAGTAGCAGGGGGAGAGGAACATTTCGCTTTCAACTCCGTACTGGCGCAACTGGTTTTTGGGGCCGCCTCGTTCCTTAGTCCTTATTTGTATAAATATTTGGTAAGTAAGGATAACCGAAGGGATACTTTAGCCGAAATGTTACGCGGATGGGTGCCGCAAGATTTGCCTTGGGCATCGCTATACATTGTGTTCGCAGTAATTTGTTTGGTATTGTTTTTCTATGTCTTTTTGACCAGGTATCCCAAGTTTGAGAAAACCGAGGAAGAAAAAGCCGGTGATACCAGTTCGTATTGGGATTTAATAAAGAACAAGTGGACCATTCTCTATTTCTTGGGAATTTTTTGCTATGTAGGTACGGAGCAAGGTGTCGGAAACTGGATTTCACAGTTTTTGAGCCAATATCACGGATTGGACCCACAGACAGTGGGTGCAAATACAGTTTCTTATTTCTGGGCCATGTTGACCGTGGGATGCTTATTGGGTCTATTGCTCTTGAAATTTATGGATAGTCGAAAATTACTGATTTTGGCCACATCCATAACAATTGTTAGCCTCGTTTTGGCGCTTACCGGTTCAGCACAAATGGCGTTGATAGGTTTCCCGATGGTAGGATTCTTTATTTCCGTGATGTACTCCATCATATTTTCTCTCGCACTTAACTCTGTTAAAGAACATCATGGATCATTATCAGGTATACTTTGTACCGGCATTGCCGGGGGTGCTGTAATTCCATTTATAGTGGGAGGTTTGGGTGAATTGATGTCATTGAAATCAGGGATGTTCTTTTTGATTATACCCTTGATTTTCATCCTATCCATAGGATTTTGGGCCAAACCTTTGGTGAACAATAAGACTATAAGCTTAAAAAAGGACTAGTGGAAAAAGAAAATAGGACAGTTTTAGGGGTTGATGTAGGAGGTACTAAAATCAAAGCGGGAAGAGTTTTGGGAAAGGATGTGGTACAAAGCAGTCTTTCCAAAGTAAATCGGGATGATTCAGAGGAGACTTCCCTCTCAAAATTATTTAATACCATTGATGCGGTCCTGACCGACGATGTTGAAGCTATTGGGATTGGGGTTCCTGCAGTTGTTGACCCAGATTCTGGTGTTGTATATGATGTGCAGAACATTCCAGCATGGAAAAAAGTCCCTTTAAAAGCGCTTGTACAAAAGCAATTTAATGTTCCGGTGCATTTAAATAATGATGCCAATTGTTTTGCGCTTGGCGAAAAACATTTTGGGAAGGCGAAGCAATATACCAATTGTGTGGCACTTTCTTTAGGTACCGGACTCGGTATGGGAATTTTAATAGACAATAAGTTATACAACGGCGTTTTGTGCGGTGCTGGTGAAGTGGGCATGCTTCCTTACAAAAATGGCATTATGGAACAATATGCAGGAAGCTTCTTTTTTGAAAGGGAATATGGAGAGTCTGCCAAAGTCCTTTATCAAAAAGCATTGGATAAAAATGAAATTGCCTTGACCGCCTTTAGGGAATACGGGGTGCATTTGGGGGAAGCCTTAAAGGCCATTCTCTATTTATTTGCTCCTGAATCTATAATACTTGGTGGGTCCATAAGCAGTGCCTATCCATTTTTTAAAACTTCGTTGCAAGAGGCTATCGATTCGTTTGCCTATCAAAAACAATTGGAAAATTTTAAAATCGAAACATCAGATTTGGTGGATTCACCCATTTTGGGTGCAGCCGCACTAGGTCTGTAAAATGAATAACCTTTCTACACAAATGAGAATAATAATAACAGTGTTGCTAGCAAGTTTTCTACTCAAATCTTGTTCACAGCCCGCAGTAACAGGGAAACAGGTGAGTATTACCGTGGAGGACAATAAAAAGGGAGCCCCCATAACTCTTGGGATACCTTTCCCAAAAGGAGAGTTGAATTCGGTAGATCATCTACGTTTGCTAACTTCCGATGGAACAGAAATTCCATGCCAGACTACAGAAGTCAGTAATTGGGGACCTGTTGACGATAGTGTTAAATGGGTGTGGGTGTTCTTTTTTTCGGAGGATACCCAAGACTATGTTTTGGAATATGGGGACGGTGTTGTTCCTATGTTGCCCAAAGAGAAAATCATCTCAACCAACAATATGAGGCCTCAAGGCGGGATTGATGTAAACACTGGCCCGATATCTTTTTCAATTCATAAAAAGGGCAATGGCTTTTTAGATGAGGTTTTTTTGGATTCCAATAATGACGGAAAGTTTGACACCGAAGAATTAATAGCATCCTCACCGGAAAGACATAGGGGGTCATTTTTGGATTTATTGGATGATTCGGGAATAGATGCCTCAAAAGCAGTGATCAATGAAGTGTTCAGGGAAAAGGGTTCTGGCCCCATGCATACTATTTTCCGAATAGAGGGCACCTATACCTACAGCAGGGAGGATAATAATTTATCACCATTTACGATTTGGTTACATGCCTATGCAGGTAAGAGCTATATAAAAGTGTTGCACACCATGACCTATACTGGTATTCCAGACAAACACAAAAAACTAGAAGGCCAACATGCCAATATTGCAACCCAGAACAAAAAAATCATTACAGAGCATACGGAAGATGATATGGGCTGGACCCAACCGAACGACCAGATAGCTGCCATTGGACTTCAGTTTAAATATCATTTGGACGATAATGTGAACGTTTCAATGCCCCTTTATGAAGGGTCTTGGAAAAACGATGAGGCAAAAACAGTAATGGAGGAAGTTACCGCAAATGGGGAAACACCGATTCAATTATTGCAAAAGGGACCGGATAGGCGCAAAACCACCAGTTTAAGAAGCCTTTACCTTAACAACTTCAATAAGAAAGGTGGGAATGACGAGTCAGAAAAAGATTTGGAATTTAAGGCAACCGTCTCTAAAGGCGAAGCTAATGTGGCCCAGGCACAAAAAGCCAAAGGTTGGGTCAATGTGACCGATGGAAAAAGAGGCGTGGGTCTTGGTATAAAGAATTTTATGAAAGAGCACCCAAAAGGGATAGAGGTTGACCCCGCCAACAATACTCTTTTGGGAAGTATTTGGCCCAAAGAAAATGGCCCAATGAACTTTGCTAGGCACAATACGGAACCTGATGGAGGTATGCTGGACAATTTTGCGCAAGGTATCACAAAGACCACGGAGTTTGTTTATTATTTCCACGATGATGATGCTACGGAATCCGTAGGGAAAAAAATGGAATATGTTATTGAAAGTCCCGTCGCACACGCCACTCCCCAGTGGTATACCGACTCAAAAGTTTATGGGAACATGGCACCGGCCTCCGTAACCTACCCGGAGTTTGAAAATGCATTGCAATACAGATACCAATGGTGGGCCTATAACCAAAAACATGAACCATGGTACGGGATATTCAACTATGGAGATGGCAAAAGTTATTTTTTTAACGGGAAATGGGTGCAATGGACCAATAATGAACCGATGGTCGATTTTATGTTGTGGACCAATTTTATGAGGACCGGTGACCCCAAATATTTCAAATTGGCTCAGGCCATGAGTCGGCACACTATGGATGTTGACAATGTCCATTGGCCGAAAAAGCGAACCTATTATGGTGAGGTCAACGATGCCATTGATTTTTGGAACTTTGAGGACGAACCGGAATCAACCCCGTATTTAGGTATTGGCCGAAGGCACGCCAATGAACATTGGTACGCATTGCTAAGTGCCCACGTATGGATACAAGGTTGGATCGCAGATTATTATTTGTCAGCAGACCATCGAGCTTTGGAGGTCGCAAAAATGACAGGTGATACCTATATAAAAAGGATTTGGGGTGAACACGACCTTAGGGGAAGACGTCTGTATTTGTCGGTTTTAAACCTGGTCGAACTCTATGATGCGACCAAGCTCCGGAAATACAAGGACGAACTGGACGAAAGGGTAGGGCTGATGCTGGAACTACAAGAACGTCAAGGTGGCAACCTACTGCTTGATCGATATGGGTATAGCCAAACCTATGTAGCACAGGGTTTATATAAATATCAACAAATAACAGGAAAGGAGAAAGTGAAAAAAGCATTGTTAAAACATGCCAGATGGGTTCGTGACGTACCTCCCTTGAACCACGAAATGGAATCCTATTTAGCGACCATATATCCCTTGTTGCTAGGATTTGAAATAAGTGGGGAAAGAAGCTACTTGGATGAAGCCATGTCAAGAGCTGAAATACTTAAAATCGGTGTGCTCCCCCAAAAACCCGAAGCCTATGAATCGACCAATGAATATAGTGAAGACCTTTTGAAAATATCAAACCTGCCCATGAGCAAGGGCCGTTTTACCAATTGGCAAACAAACCAAGGACTTCGTGTATTTGGATGGACGCACGCATACAACATTCCTTATTTGCTTTACTGGATGGATAGGGAAAACATGGACTAAATCTAGGTCACTTACCAAAGGGGGGGGGTAGCCTTTGGCCACCGCCCTTTTTTCTAGTACATAACTAAATAACTAAAACATGTCGTACAAGCGATTTGGTGCTGTATTGGGCCCTCTTCTATTTGTTTTGATTCATTTCTTTTTTAATGGGGAAGACCTGTCCGAGGAAGGAAGGGACATATTGGCAGCCACTGTATGGATTGGTGTTTGGTGGGTGTTCGAGGTGCTTCCCATAGCGGTGACCGCACTGCTTCCCATAATTATTTTTCCATTAATGGACACGATACCCTTGGGAGACACCACGGCAAGTTATGGTCATAAGTATGTATTTCTGTACATGGGGGGCTTTATGTTGGCCATGGCCATAGAAAAATGGAACCTCCACAAAAGAATAGCCCTTCAGATCATTAAGACCATAGGCACAAATATGTATACGATAGTCCTGGGGTTTATGGTGGCCACTGCCTTTCTTTCCATGTGGATCTCCAATACCGCAACTACAGTAATGGTATTGCCCATGGCAATTTCCATAGTCAAACAACTCAAGGATAATCCGGATACACCAGAAGATGAAAACAAAGTTTTCAGTAAATTATTGATGTTGGCCATTGCCTATGCCGCATCTATTGGAGGTATTGCCACATTGATTGGAACGCCTCCAAATTTGGTATTTGCCGGATTCGTTCAAAAAACATATGGTGTGGACATAAGCTTTTGGCAATGGATGAAATTTGGTTTTCCAGTTGCATCGGTATTATTGGTGTTGGCATGGTTGTACCTGACAAGGCTCGCATATCCGATGGAGAAGGGACGTTTTCCTGGAGGGAAACAAGAAATAGATAGATTATTAAAGGAATTGGGACCCATGGGTAGGGAAGAAAAAACGGTGCTATTTGTTTTCGTACTAACAGCTTTTTGCTGGATAACCCGATCTTTTTTGCTGCAGAAGTTCATTCCAAATATTGATGACACCATAATTGCGATTGCATCGGCCATTGTTCTTTTTATCATTCCTGCGAACAGGTCTGGTGAACCACTTATAAAATGGAACGAAGCAGTTCGGATACCTTGGGGGATTATCCTCTTGTTTGGAGGCGGAATAGCCATAGCCAAAGGTTTTCAAGACACTGGTCTGGCAACCTATCTCGGAGGGCAAATGACATTTTTTGATGGACTGCCCCTTTTTGTATTGTTGTTGCTGGTCATTACCTGCGTCAATTTTTTAACTGAGGTAACATCCAATTTGGCCACAACCGCAATGATGCTTCCTGTGTTGGCACCATTGGCACTTACCTTGAGCATTAATCCATATTTATTGATGGTGGCATGTACCTCGGCAGCTTCGTGTGCTTTTATGCTGCCGGTGGCCACACCGCCCAATGCCGTGGTTTTTGGGTCTGGATATCTACGTATACCGGATATGGTTCGCACCGGTTTTTTAATGAATATTTTATCGATTGTATTAATGGCCTCAGCTGTTTATTTTTTTCTACCGATAATTATGGATTTTGTCTAAATTGGAATACAGTTGATAATTAGCAACTTCGATTTGTTGTATTTATACTAGGAAATTTCAAAATTTACACGAAGATGTTCCATGGGATGCCCTGTTTTAGAACTAAAAGTATAAAATACTGGATAACAATCAATTAAAATTGGGCGGCACAACCTATCAACCCGACGAACCACTAAATAGGTGGTATCAAAGCACTGTCAACTGACTGATTTACAGCGCTTCTTGTTTTTTATGCATTCATCTGATATTAAATAAAACCATATAAAAGGTGTAGAGTTCGATGAATGGTTCGGTACGTTCCTTGTACATAATTTAGCTACAGTTTGACGCTGTTAATAGGTGGTTTGCAAACCTGTTTTGTTTAAGTATCATGTTAAATTCCAACATTTTAAAGGTCGTTCTCTTCACAAGAGATACTTCCAACAACCTTGAAAAATTGAGCATTTATGCTCAAATCACCGTCAACGGAAAACGGGCCGAGATCAGCCTTAAAAGAAGCTTTCCCTCCAAAGTGTGGGACAATTCACGGAACCGGGGCAGGGGAGGTTCATAGAGGATTAGGGCATTGAACTGGATGGGACGGATTATGAGAACCACTAAAACGGAAAGTTTGAGCCACTTTTTATTCTACTGTAAATGAATGTGAGTCAATGACTTATTGGTAATTTAACTATGCTCACTTTTTCCGGCGAAAGTGGTATACCATGCCCGTTTTTTGCACTCAAAAGAAGGAAAGAGCATCAAATTCAAAAGTTGAAACTATGACCTAACTTTGGACCGGTCCAGTTCAGATTCATAATTTTATCGTTATAACGGTAATTCAATACGCCTTTTTGATTATCATTCAATTTTTCAAGTGTGAATGATATATTTTACTGTTATGGCGGTAAAATTGGAGTTTTTACATTTTTTTATGCGCCCTGTAATAGTAAATAACCTATATTTACTGCTAAAACGGTAAAAATGAATAATTTTAGTTTAGGTTCTATGGTAAAGGACCATCGTAAGAAAGCAGGGCTTACACAGCTTGAATTGGCCAATTTGGCTGGAGTTGGGAAAACCACCGTTTTTGATATTGAAAAAGATAAAGAGACTGTTCGTTGGAACAATCTTTTAGCAGTGCTCGAGGTTTTAAATATAAAAGTGGAATTTACAAGTCCATTGACAACTGAACAATGATGAGAAAGGCAGTTGTATATACCCATGGCAAAAGAGCAGGAGTACTTACCGAAGTTTCTCCAAATGAATATCATTTTGATTATGATGAAGATTATGATGGAGATTCTATCTCATTGACCATGCCAGTAAGCCAGAAAAAATACAGTTTTAAATCATTCCCCCCCTTTTTTGAAGGTTTGTTGCCTGAGGGTGTAATGTTGCAGGGGCTATTGAGGATTGTAAAAATTGATCAAAAGGATTATTTCTCACAATTAATGGCGACAGGTGCTGATCTGGTTGGTGCAATAACCGTAAAACCAATGGAGGATGAATAGGTGCCCAATCACATACGAACTGTGCGGTACGGCGAAATACAGTGGGAGAGGACTAAAAATGATTGCACCCAAATTAACCGATCTGAAGGATTTACCCTATTCAGCAGCCGAATTGAGACGGGAATCAGCAAATAGGGCCAAGAAACTATCCATCCAAGGGGTACAACCTAAATTAAGTGCAACTGTTTCCGTGGTTGACCAGGAATTTAAAATTGTAGATCAATTCGGAACCTACATCATAAAACCGCAAAATGATTTATTTCCCCAGTTGCCCGAAAATGAGGACCTGACCATGCGCATGGCTAAAGCCTATGGCTTGAATGTTCCATTTCATGGGATGGTATATGCCAAGGATGGCAGTCTCTCGTATTTTATAAAACGTTTCGATCGTTATGGCAAGGGAAAGAAATACGCTGTGGAGGATTTTGCACAATTAACGGGAAATACGAGGGATACCAAATACCGCTTTACCATGGAAAGAGTAGTTCCCGTTGTTGATGAGTTTTGTTCATTTCCCGTTGTTGAAAAGGCTGATTTTTTTAAAAGGATAATTTTCTGTTATGTAACTGGAAATGAGGATATGCATTTAAAAAACTTTTCCTTGATTACAAAAAACGGAAAAACCACCTTGGCACCAGCCTATGATCTATTGAATTCCACAATTTCCATTAAAAATCCAGAAGAAGAAATCGCATTGACCTTAAAAGGAAAAAAAAGCAATTTCATAGCATCGGATTTTATTGGTTATTATGCGAAAGAGCGATTACAATTGAATGATAGAATAATTGAAGTGATTCTTGGGGACATGTATCAGGCAACTCCAAAATGGAAGGAGTTGATAGCAGTTTCTTTTCTTTCGGATGAAATGAAAGAGAAATATCTAAATCTATTGGAGTCGAGATTGAAATTGTTTTGATGCCGATGTTAAGGCTCAGCAGTTTTTTGGGAGGATAGTTAATTCCTATTGATTCTTTCTATAATTTTATATCATGAAATGAGGGCAAATCTTATTTCAAAAGCTCTTTTTTTGATTTTGTTGTGCAATCAGGTGTGCATGATTTTTGAAATTGTCATAAATTAATGATTAACAAAGTGTTATAAGTGTGTGGCTAAGTCTGCCACCTCGACTTTTTTAATAATCCTTTTCTGGTGTCCAATATTTCCAACAACGAGTCGCTATAGTTCGTCAGGACATACTCCACAACCACGGGGAATTCATCGACCAGGACATTGTGGCTGACCAGACCATTAACCTCAAGTGATTTCAGTTCCGAAATATGCACCGATTATCCAATGAACGGGTCAGGGACAACCCAAGAATTGTATAAAATGGATTTGGCAAACTCCAACAGAGCGGGGTCATTTTTCAATTTTTCCATATCATCCGAAATTTTACTGTCCAAGACCTTGGCATAGATTTGGGTTGTTTTCAAAGAAGTATGCCCAAGCATTTTACTGACCGTCTCAATGGGTACCCAATTTGACAGCGTGACGGTTGTTGCAAATGTATGTTTGGCCAAGTGTGTTGTCAGTGCTTTATTGATCTTACAGCCAGCAGCAATTTCTTTCAAATAAAAGTTGGTACGTTGATTGGTGTAAACAGGGAGCAGGGTCCCTTTTGCTACTACCCTAGGATGTTCCTTATACTTGTCGATAATGGCCTCTGGAATGCTCAATAGTGGAATGCTGCTCAAAACCTTGGTTTTTTTCCTTTTGGTCTTGATCCATTTATTTCCCTTGATGTCCTTGACCAGATCATCTTCGATCAACTTTTCAATATCCGCAAAGGCCAATCCGTATAACAGCAGAACAAGAACATGTCCCTTACTATAATTCAAGCATTTTTTGACTTGACTTTTTCTTGGAAGCTCAACTTCTTTTTCAATAGTTGCATGTCCTCACTGACTTTTCTGTTCAAAATCTTGGCGTAATGTTGAGTGGTGCGCAATGATTTATGCCCCAGCATTTTACTTACCGATTCGATAGAGACTCCATTTGAAAGTGTTACAGTGGTGGCAAAGGTGTGTCTGGCCAAATGAGTGGTCAGGTGTTTATTGATTCCACTAAGGTCCGCTATTTCCTTTAAATAGGCATTCATTTTTTGATTGGTCAATACCGGTAGCACCTTTTTATCTGCAAGTAAGGGACTGTGCTCGTATTTTTCGAGAATCATCAATGCAGTAGGAAGTACGGGAATGTTGCTTTTGGTCTTTGTCTTGGTACGTTTGGTATTTATCCAAAGATCTCCATCAATTCCAATGACAAAATCATCATGTGTCAGTTTTTTTACATCCGCATAGGCCAATCCGGTAAAGCAACAGAAAACAAAACAATCCCTTACATGCTCCAACCGTTCATTTGTAAAAGGATGATCCATTAGTCGTTGAAGCTCTTCATCAGTCAGGAATTCCCGTTCTACAGTTTTTAATCGGGCTTTCCAATTGGCAAAGGGGTCTGTTTTGATCCAACCATTCGCATAAGCAATCCTTATAATCTTTTTAAAGTTCACCACATATTTGATTGCCGTGTTATGGCTGCACTTTCTTTTTGTCTTTAGATAATATTCGAAACCTGAAATAAAGGAATGATCCACATCTACGACAGGAATATCTTTCTTTCGAAGCTCGTTCTGTAAATATTCGGCCAAATGGCTTTTTGCAGTTTTGTATCGTTCTGCTGTACCAGGAGCAAAATCTTTTCCAACTAATTTTTCAACCCTTTCATTGTGCTCTTGAAAGATTTCCAATAACATTTTTGAGGGTTTATCCACACCTAGGTAAGAGTTCTTAAGGGAAACAGCGGTCAATGGTCGGCCCTTGTCTTTCAATTTGTCCGCATGCCGAAATAGGTCGGTACGTATTTTCATTAATTGCGAATTCAGTTGACGAACTTTTTGAGAGAACCCCAATACCTTTCCATTGGTGGCATCCCAAGTGTTGGGATAAATTTTGCGACCTGTGCTGAATTCCGAACGCCTTCCATTTACCGTGATTCTGATATAAATAGTTGACCTGCCAACGCGGTCTTTTTTGTATTTTCTGAGATAGAATAGAAGAGATACCATAAAAGAGACACCTAATTTAACATTATTTGCCTTGAAATTAGGAAAAAAACATTAAACAATTTACATTACAAACACCTGATTAACAGCATTTTAATTGTTATTAGGTGCCCCTTTTTGCAAAGATTGGAGGGGGCACCGAAAGTGGCACTTTTTAATATAGTTTCAAATGATATTATTTGATATCATAAAAAATGAAAAACCCTGTAAATCAATAATTTACAGGGTTTTTTGTTTTGAGATGATGTCTCTCAGCGGAGGAAGAGGGATTCGAACCCCCGGAGGTGTGACCCTCAACAGTTTTCAAGACTGCCGCATTCGACCACTCTGCCATTCCTCCTAAGCGGGTGCAAATATATAAAGCTTTTTGTTATCCCAAAAGACCTTTTTGCATTATTGTTTAAATCGTGGCATAAATCATTTTACCACCAACTGGATTCAAAGTTTGTAAAAATCAGTATGTCTTTCAAAACAATGGTCATACCTTTGTGTTATGCTAGAATGGTACCACTATTTGCTCTTGGTGGCTGTAGGTTTTGCAGTAGGATTTATAAACACCGTGGCAGGAGGTGGTTCGTTACTTTCCTTGCCGACTCTCATTTTTTTGGGATTGCCTCCCGCCGTTGCCAATGGTACCAACAGAGTGGCCATAGTGGTACAGACCGCGCTTGGAACGGCTGGCTTTCGAAGCAAGGGAGTTTCAACCTTTCCCTTTAACCTGTATTTGGGCATCGCTGCCTTTTTAGGTTCCATTATAGGTGCCTATATTGCTGTGGACATAGATGGAGAAACCTTTAATAGGATTTTGGCCATTGTGATGTTGGCCGTAGTGCTCATCATCATTTTTAAGCCAAAAATGAGAATAGGAGAAATGCAGGAACGTCTCACAGGTAAATATTTATGGGTGAGTATGATCGTATTTTTCTTTTTTGGGATTTACGGTGGTTTTATCAATGCCGGACTTGGGTTTTTAATGCTGCTATTTTTACATTATTTTAATCAGATGAACCTTGTAAGGTCCAACGCCACCAAGGTCGCCGTGGTGTTTATTTACATGCTCGCAGCCTTGGCTGTTTTTGCGTTTAACGATAAAGTAGATTGGAAACTGGGATTTGTGCTGGCCATAGGAAATGGTTCAGGGGCATGGTTCGCCAGTAGGTTCTCTGTAAAAAAGGGAGACGGATTTATAAAAACATTTTTAGTGATAGCCGTAGTTTTGATGGCCATCAAACTATGGTTTTTTTAAAACATAATACAAGTATGCCAGGATTTGAACTTTTTGGAGACAAGGAAAGAAAGGAAGTACAGGACGTTATGGACTCTGGAGTGTTGATGCGCTACGGATTCGATGCCATGCGAAACGGACATTGGAAAACAAAGGAGTTGGAAACTGGTTTGGCAGAAAAAATGCAGTCCAAACATGCGCATGCCGTAAGTAGCGGTACTGCCGCACTGACAGTTGCTTTGGCCAGTGCAGGCGTTGGAGCAGGAGAAGAGGTAATTATGCCCACCTTTACCTTTGTGGCCAGTTTTGAATCCATTCTGGCTTTGGGTGCCGTTCCCATTTTAGTTGACATTGATGATACCCTCACCTTAAAGCCCGAAGCGGTGGAAAAGGCCATCACTTCAAAAACAAAAGTGGTAATGCCCGTGCACATGTGTGGTTCCATGGCCAATTTAGATGCCTTGAAAGCTATTTGCGCTAAACACGGTTTATTATTGTTGGAAGATGCCTGTCAAGCCATAGGTGGAACTTATAACGGAAAACCTTTGGGCAGTATCGGGGATTTGGGATGTTTTTCTTTTGATTATGTAAAAACCATCACCTGTGGAGAAGGTGGCGCCGTTATCACCAATAATGAAGGTTATTACGAAAATGCCCACAAATATTCCGATCACGGTCACGACCATATCGGAAACAATAGGGGAGCAGAAGATCATCCGATTTTAGGATATAATTTTCGAATCTCCGAGATGAATGCTGCCGTAGGAGTAGCTCAGCTTGCCCGTTTGGATGAGTTTATAGCCATTCAAAAAAGAAATTACACGATTTTGCGAGAAGCATTGTCACATATTCCTGAAGTGGTTTTTAGAACTGTTCCAGATGGAGGAGAAGAGAACTATTCGTTTCTGAGCTTCTTTATGCCCACTGAGGAATTGGCACAAACGGCTCATCAGGAATTGATTGAAGCTGGGGTAGATGGATGTTTTTATTGGTACGACAATAACTGGCATTACTACAAAAAATGGGAACATTTGACCCAAATGAAATCCTTGGGCAAACTCCCAAAGGACGTCATTGAGTCACTACCCGATTACGGCAAAACTGATTTTTCTGAATCCGATAAATGGATGTCCAGAAATATATCCTGCCTGATCAAATTGGGATGGTCGGAAAAAGAAGTGGCCGAACGTGCCAAAAAAATGGTGACGGCCATAAAGTCTTCTATATAAACATAAGATTATCTGCTATAATATTTGTGTGATTTTTGAAATCAGTATCAGACGACAAGGAACAATGAATAGTTTTTATTACGTTGGAATCCATTTATAATGAAATCCTGAAACAAATTTGAAGAACAGCCCCAAATAGAAAAGAGTCCTGCCGTTATGGTCAAGACTCTTTTACGAGAACACTATATGAAAATGAAAAAATTACTTTCTGATTAATTACAATGTAAAAGTACCCCGCAACTCCACACCAGTGAAATTATTGTTGTGAAGTGAAGAGATAGTGTTGTCAGCTGGGTGTTTCTTGTTTTTTTGGTTAGTTATTGCCTTGGCAATCGTCATTCTTTAGGCTTGTAACCCCTGAAAAATCTAGATTTCTCGACTGCGCTCGAAATGACAATAAGAACCTTTTGCCTTGTCCTGGCTCCTGATTCTTGATTCAAGATTGAGATTCTTCGCCAAGCTCAGAATGACATAGCACTGAATTAGTGAATTTTGTGTCAGGCTGAAAGTTCAGGGTAGCCCCAAATAGAAAAGAGCCCTGCCGTTATGGTCAAGACTCTTTTACGAGAACACTATATGAAAATGAAAAAATTACTTTCGTTTTTTATTACATGGTAAAACTACCACGAGCATTCCCGTAAACGAAATTATTGTTGTGAAGTGTCCTAATCCTGTGGTTTTTTTGGAATTTTAGTATGTCTCATCGATTTAAGGTACTGCTTTTACGATGTTTGACAGCACCCCATTGACGTCGAAATACGGTTCCTCGGCCAAACCGGTTCGTACAACGACCAAGTCTTTGGAAGGAATCATAAATACATGCTGTCCTTCAAAACCGTTACAAGAAAACATATCTCGGGGTACATCGGGATACTTTCCTTCGGCGTTCAACCAAAAGTGTGCGCCATAAGTGCCATCAGAATTAATCGTAGGCTTGGTGATGTAATCCACCCAAGTGGAATCAAACAATTGTTCTCCGTTCCAATTGCCCTTATCTAAATGCAACTGTCCGAAACGGGCCCAGTCCCTTGTACTGGCCCACGCATAGGAAGACCCTACGTAGTTCCCGGCAATATCTGCTTCCAAAACCATAGAGTACATCCCGATTTTATCAATCAAGGCTGAGTAGGGGAAGTCCAAATATTCTTGATGACTTCTAAACTGTTGTCTTAAGATTCCAGACAACAAATTGGTAGTTCCAGAAGAATAGTTCCAAACCTCGGTTGGTTTGGCTATCGCTTTTTTGTCTCGTTGCGCTTGGGTCATATCACTGTCCAAAAAAAGCATTCGGGTAACATCGGATATCCCCGAATAATCCTCTTCCCATTCCAACCCACTTTGCATACGTAACAAATGGTTCAAAGTAATGTTTTTTCTTTCATCATCTTTCCATTCAGGAATAGGCGCGGGCCAGTCCATTTCCAACTTACCTTGATGTTCCAAAATACCGTAGCAAGTAGCCAACACACTTTTGGTCATGGACCAACCCAAAATAGGGGTGTCCTTATCAAAACCATTAATATATCTTTCGGCAATCAACTGTCCCTTGTACAAAATTAGCAGCGTACGCGTTTTTTGCGTTTCGGGTTCCGAGAACGCCATGGCCATCGCCTTATTGATTTGGTCCATATCCACTTCTGGAAGTATCGTGTCCAACGGAGCTGCTTGTCCGTAGGGATAGGGAATGGTATCAGGAGTTTGGTTTCTTTCTGGTCGGATGGTCAATGCTTGAGGGTCATAGTCATCATTGATCAAAACGGCTCCCAATCCATCGCGATATACCGCTGTACGCTTCATCAAACCATAAACGGTTGAAGAGGCGGATTCCTCGTTTTTATTTACCTCTGTCGAAGCAATTTCAATCAAGGGAGCACTATTATCGTATTGGTTCATGCTGGCCGCTGAACGATCGGCCACATAAACTCCAGATGCTACATTTTTGGCAGCATATCCGGAAATAATGTTCAATTTGGGGTAATTCAGGTAAACAACCACTCCGATTACAACAAGAAGGAGTAGCAAAACACGCTTAAGTAGTTTCATGGTATAGGATGTATTTGTAACTTTCTGCATCTAAATATAAACAATTATACATGTCCAACATCGGATTGATCATTGAGGAACGGAGTAGGGATATTGGTGATTTTTTAGTGGGAAGACTGATTCCTTTCCGTAAAAAGCGCATGATCGGCCCCTTTATTTTTATAGACCATATGGGTCCTACGCAGTTAGGGCCTGAAAAATACATGGATGTGAATCAGCATCCGCACATGGGCTTGTCCACGTTAACATTTATGTTGGAGGGGGAAATTATCCACGAGGACAGCCTTGGCACCCATCAACGGATAAGACCTGGCTCCGTGAACTGGATGACGGCCGGGAAGGGGGTAACGCACACCGAAAGAACCCCACCCGATATGCGCAATGGCAACACCTTTACCGCTCACGGTTATCAGATTTGGGTAGCCTTACCGAAGGAACTCGAGGATATGGAACCCCAATTCCACCATATTGATGAAAAAGATATTCCCAAATGGACTGATGGCAATACCAAATTTAAATTGGTCGCCGGTGAGAGTTACGGAAAAAAATCACCTGTGCCCGTGCATTCCAATCTGTTTATGGTCGAGGTAAAAGCCAAAGAAGCCTACACGCTCAATGTCAACGGCAGTTTAAAAGGAGAAATCGGCATTTGCATTGTAGAAGGTAGTATTGAAGCCTGTGGTGAAACGGTGGGAGAAGGTAATATTTTGGTCTCCAAAGTCGAGGACACTTGCAACATCAAACTAAAACCAAATACGCATTTATTGTTGTTCGGAGGTGAACCTTTTCCCGAGGAACGTTATATTTATTGGAATTTTGTTTCCTCCAGCAAAGAAAAATTGGAACAAGCAAAGCAAGCTTGGGGCAATAAAACTTTTGTTATGATGGAGAACGACGACACCTATGTCCCATTGCCCAACTAAAACGTTCACAAAAACCCCGAGACCCTAACCAGCCAATGCCAAACAAACCGGTAATTCTTTATCCCTTATTCTCTTTTGCGTTCCTTATTTTGATGGGTTCCTGTAAAAAGGAAAAGCCAGAACCAAAAGAAGCGCAACTCTATTCTAAATACTGTGCCAATTGTCACCTACCGCCCAAGATTGATGCATTGCCCAAGAATGTTTGGAAAGAATATGTACTCCCCGCCATGGTGGAGCGTATGGAAGTGGAAGGCTTGTACCAAGACAACAATGTGGTAGAAGATGGTTTTCGACCCAAAATCACGCTCAAAGAGTGGGCACAACTGGAAACCTATATTGTATCCAATGCCCCAGAACATTTGGAAGCTATACCCATGCCACAAACCGACACTCTCGCACAATTTAAGACCAAAACCTATTCCTTGGATGATAAAAATGGGGCCATGGTCACTTATCTGGAATTTTTGGACAAGGATAACGAGATATATTATGGTGACCTTTCAGGAAACTTGGGGACCTTCAACTTGGATGAAGAAGAATCCACTCCAATTTATAAAGGAAAAAGCCCCATAACTTGGTACAACAAAAAAGATTCCATGGAAATTATCAGTGAGGTAGGTATTATTCGTCCTTCCGAATTGGTAAGAGGAAAAATGATTAGAAAAGTGGGTAAAGATACCCTCTCGATGGGCCATGATTTTCATAGACCAGTACATACACTTTTGGAAGATCTTAATAATGATGGTTCAAATGAACTTATCGTCAGTGAGTTTGGCAATGAGTCGGGGCAATTATCGCTTATGATGGTAAATGATTCTGGTGGTTACGACAAGAAAATATTGCTCAATCTTCCAGGAGCCATTAAAACCGTGATCAAGGACATGAACCAAGATGGCAAAAAAGACATTGTGGCATTAATGACCCAAAGCAGAGAGAGTATTACCGTTTTCTATCAAACAGAAAACCTAGTTTTTGAAGCAGAAAATATTTTGGAGTTTAGTCCTGTTTTTGGAACCAGCTGGTTTGAGTTTGTGGATTACAATGGCGATGGTCTGGAAGATATTATTACAGTACAAGGCGATAATGCAGACATTTCCTATGTGCACAAACCCTACCATGGCATGCGGATTTACCTGAGCAATGGTGATAATACCTACGCCGAAGCCTTCTTTTACCCCATGCACGGCGCAACACGGGTACTATCTCGTGATTTTGATCAAGATGGAGACCTTGATTTTGCCCTGATCAGTACATTTCCCAACTATCAAGAATTTCCAGAACTCACTTTTGTATATCTTGAAAATAAAGATTCCGACAGTTTTGAATTTACCACAAACATTTTGCAAGATCCCTCTATGGCACGCTGGTTTTTAATGGATACCTCGGATATTGATAACGATGGCGACGAGGATATTGTTTTAAGCTCCTTAACTTTAGGCTTTACTCCAGTTCCTAAAGTTTTGACCGAACGTTGGAAGAACAATAATGTGGATATTATGGTCTTAGAAAATGTATTGTATTGAAAAGATGGCCCTTTATAGCATTTCTAATTTTGATGGGGTGTTCCCAAAGGAAAGCACCTGTGGAACCACCTGCAAAATATAAATGGTACGGCCATGAAGTCACCGCATCGGCCTACAATTCTGTGTTTTGGCAAACGGATAGCATTGATCCATCCGTAGCGGCATGGGGAGACACCTTAAAACCAGGGATGAAAAGCATAGCGGTTTCGCGAGACCTTATTAAGATGGGGCTCACTCATAACACCATGGTAAAAATAGATACCTTTCCAGACACCTTTTATGTAAAGGACAAAATGCATTATCGCTGGCGCAACCGAATAGACATTTACATGGGGAAAGATGTGAAAAAAGCACGGGAATGGGGCAGAAAAAAAATGATTATCTGTTATGCCGTTCCTATTGACTCAATAAAACAGTAGTAGATTTTTATGAAAAACTCGTCAGTTCGAGTTTATTTTCGAAACAAAGTGTAGAAAATGAGTATCGAGAACAGCCCTTTTTCTTTGAAAACTTAATTCTCGATACAAAATTTTTTTTGCAAAATTTCACTCCTTTAGATTGGTGCTTTGAAATATTATATTTAAAAACGGAAGAAATACACTATCAATTCACTCCAAGTTTTAGAGCTTATAATTCGATTTAGATTTCTTCCGCTTTGATAATAAACTCAAATTAGAAATTCGGGACCCAGATCCCATTATTAAGGAGTTGAGCTTATCATTTTTTCACTTAAACCAAAGATATGGAAACAGAACTGAATTTTATAGGTATCGATGTGAGTAAAGATACTTTGGACATTTGCCTGCTCAGTGAGCGGTCAAGATCTTTTATTGTCAAAAACAGGGAAAAGGATATAGCCCGGTTCTTTAATGCCCTGTTGGAAGAGAACATAAGCTATCATATCTGTGCTGAGAACACAGGGAAATATACTTGGTCGTTAATGAGTGTCCTTGCTGATATGGATTGTGATTTTTATGTGGTAAATCCGTTGCACTTAAAGCGGAGCCTTGGACTTGTCAGGGGCAAAAACGATAAAGTAGATGCTGTTAGAATTGCACATTTTATAAAGAAGAACTACACTGAGACCAAAACCTATGTCCAAAAGAGAAACGTTATCGAAGACCTTCAGATCCTTTTGTCCGAGAGAGGTTTTAGAATCAACCAAAGAAAACAACTAAAGACCAAGAACAAAGAATTAATGGTTCTTGGGAATCAAAAATTGGCCAAGCACATAATTGAACAGAACAACAGATTGATCAAAGAATTGACTGTTCAAGTAAAGGCCATTGAACAGCAGGTCAGGGCCCTTCTGAAATCGGACACCAAGCTAAATACATTGAGCAGGCAATTAAAATCCATTCCCGGTGTTGGCGATGTCCTGTGCTGGAACATTCTTGTGAAGACAAATGAATTTAAGAGCATAACCCAACCAAGGAAATTAGCTTGTTACTGTGGTGTGGCACCTTTTCAAAACACCTCCGGAACATCTATATTTGGGCGGAACAGGGTGTCGAACTTAGCTGATAAATCGTTGAAAAAATTATTGCACCTTGGTGCAATGAGCGCTATCAGGTTAGAAAATGACCTGGCCCTTTATTACAAGAGAAAGGTAAATGAGGGCAAAAACAAAATGAGTGTCTTAAACGCCGTAAGGAACAAAATCATCCACCTTATTTTTGCACTAATAAAAAACCAAGCTTTTTATCAAAATCGTTTGGTTGCGTCATAGAAATCGAATTGACTGTGTTCAAAATAAAATTATTTAATGCACTACGAGTTCAATAAATTTACCTGATGAAGAAGATTAGCTTAATTGTATTTGCATTAGCTCTAGGAGCGTGTTCAATTCAAAAAGAAATTGTGGACATCCCCATTATTTTTGATGAACAACGTATTGAATTGACCAAGGAATATCTGCTGAACAGGTACGAACTGGATCAAGACACCCCCGAAATAACCCCAAAAATGGTGGTGCTGCATTGGACCGCCATTCCATCTCTTAAAAAATCTTTTGAAGCCTTTAACCGGTCTACCTTGCCCAACTGGCGTCCGGACATAGAAAACGTAAGTGGTCTTAATGTTTCTGCACACTTTTTGGTAGACCAAGACGGAACTATTTACCGCTTGATGCCCGAAACCACCATGGCACGCCACACCATTGGGTTGAACCATTGTGCCATTGGCATTGAAAATGTTGGAGGCACCGATGGAAAGCCCTTGACCAAGCAACAATTAAAATCCAATATTTTTTTAGTGAACTACTTAGCATCAAAATATGATATTGACTATGTCATAGGCCATCAAGAATACACCTTGTTCGAAGACCATTCGCTTTGGCTGGAAGTGGACGATGGTTATCGTACCGAAAAAACAGACCCGGGAATGGATTTTGTGCAAAAGGTGCGAAAAGCCACTAAAAAATTTAACTTTAAGCCCGTTCCAACAAAATAATCATGATAAAAAGACTATTCCCTTCTTTGGTAATCATCTTACTGGCATTTACCGTGCAGGCACAAGATGAATTGACTTCCCAATTATACGAGACCTATGAGGATTATAAAGAATCGAGCATAGGGAAACGAAGAATAAAACATGCAGATATTCAGCCGTTGATTCAAAAATTTAAGGCCAACCCAAAATTTGAAATACAAAAAGTAGGGGAGTCCATTCAAGGTCGGGATTTACACCTTATCAGTATTGGTTCAGGGGACAGTAATATATTTTTATGGTCGCAAATGCACGGGGATGAACCAACGGCCACACAAGCCATTTTTGATATCTTGAATTTTTTGGATGCCCCGGAGTTCAAAGAGGAGAAAGAAGCGATTCTTTCCAAATTGAAGCTTCATTTTTTGCCCATGCTCAATCCAGATGGGGCAGAAGTGTTCACAAGACGTAATGCCTTGGGTGTGGATATTAATAGAGATGCTTTACGATTGCAATCCCCAGAAAGTCAAACATTAAAAAGGCTTAGAGATAGTTTAGATGCCGATTTTGGCTTTAACCTTCACGATCAGAGCAAGTACTATAATGCAGAACGTACCGAAAAGCCTGCGACCATTTCCTATCTGGCTACAGCTTTTAATTACGAAAAGGACATCAACGAAGTACGTTCCAATGCCATGAAGGTGATTGTGTTTATGAACAACATCATACAAAATTACGCGCCTGGACAAGTAGGGCGTTATAGCGATGATTTTGAACCCCGTGCTTTTGGGGACAATATCGCCAAATGGGGTACCAGCTTAATTTTGATCGAATCTGGAGGATATCCGGGCGACCCTGAGAAGCAAGAAATACGCAAGTTGAATTATGTATCCATTCTTTCGGCATTATACACCATTGCGAACGAATCTTTTAAAAGCATTCCCACCGAAGATTACGAGAAAATACCGCGCAACGATCGAATGCTGTTCGATTTAAAGATAGACAACGTGACCTACGAACTTTTGGGCGATGCGTACATTATTGACCTTGGCATTTATAACCAAGAAATAGATTTAAAGGACCACAATCAATTTTATTATAAAAGTTCTGTTGGGGATCAAGGTGATTTATCCACTTATTATGCCTACAAAACCTTTGATGCCAAAGGGTATACCGTAGTGCCACCAAAGGTGGCGAAAGTGGACCGTGTTGAAAACCCCATGAGTTTTTTGAAGGACGGAGTAGCCTATGTTAAAACAGAAAAGCCAGATAAAAGCGCATTCGTACACTTTCCCTTAATATTGGTGGACGATGCATTTAAGCTAAAAAGCTTTAGCTTGCAACCTGGTATTAATCCAAACTTCTTTTTAAAGAAAGATGGCAAGTTGACGCACGCCGTAATCAATGGTTTTTTGATTGATCTTTCCAAACCTTTGGAGCAGCAGAATACAGGGAACGGATTGATCAACGGCAAATAAATTATCATAAAAAGTAAATAACCCTTTAGCACATAACAATGAAGAAACAAATTTTAGTAGGATTATGCCTTTTGGCAGCACAGTTGACATTTGCACAAGAATCCATCAATCTATTTAATGGAGAAAATCTGGATGGTTGGATTAATCACGGAGAAGAAAAATGGTTTGTAGAAGATGGAGAATTGATTTGCGAAAGCGGACCGAAAGGTGAATATGGATATTTATCCACCGAAAAATTCTACAAGGACTTTGAGTTGACTTTGGAATTTAAACAAGAAGCAGATGGCAACAGTGGCGTTTTTATTCGCTCCACGTTTGAAGGCACCAAAGTAACAGGCTGGCAAGTGGAAGTTGCCCCTCCAGGAAAAGATACGGGCGGCATTTATGAATCCTACGGTCGCGGTTGGTTGATCAAACCCGACCCAGAAAAGGACAAAGCCCTAAAAATGGGGGAGTGGAACACCATGAAAATCCGGGTGGACGGACCAGAAGTAACTTCGTGGCTCAACGGAGTGCAAATGGTACATCTGGAAGATGAAAAAATAGGCGAGGGTGAAGGTGCCATTGCACTACAGATCCATGATGGTGGGGGTATTCGTGTAAAATGGAGAAACATTGAGCTTGTTCCTTTGGATTAAGAATAAACCACTATGGTTTTTAAATTCATGCTTTTTAAAGGATTTTTTTTTGCTAGTTGACATTCCGACAGAGCGCAGCGACGAGGAATCTCATAACTTTGAATTTGTAAAGAGATTTCTCATCCCGATAGCAATCGGGACGTTCGAAATGACACTAAAAAATTTTATTAAATAAAAAAGAGGCTGTTTGAAGGTATTTTCAACGTCAACCTGAACTTATATTTCAGGTTCCCATAAAAATATGAGATTCCGAAACGGGTTCGGAATGACGACTATCTTAAACAGCCTCTTCTATAATTTTCAAACTCCTAATTCTTCAACGGAGTTACTTCAAAACTTCTATATTCAATAGGGCCGTGATCGCCCTGAATCATAAATGGTCCAGGTTCTCCTTCTTTGCTATCCAATGCGCCTCCGGTAATTCCGGGAATCGTGACATCTGAAATTACCGTTTTTCCGTTTAGCGTTATGGTAACCCTTCGTCCAATCAGCGTAATATCATACGTTTGCCATTCACCCGCAGGTTTTGAGGCGTTCTCATTAGGTTCCAAAAAGCCGTAAACACCGCCTAAATAGATATCGGAAGGCTCGTAACCTTCACTGTCCACAATTTGAACTTCGTAACGTCCGCGCAGATAGATACCGCTATTACTTCCTTCCGGGTAACGGAATTCCACGTGCAGTTTAAAATCTTGGAATTTTTCATCCGTAATCAGGTTGGAGCCCGACTCAGGACTGGTTAAAATACCATCTTTTACCACCCATTGGTTCTTTTTTCCATCTACATGCCAACCCGAAAGGTCTTTTCCGTTGAACACATCAATGGTTTTTCCCCATTTTGGATTCTCGGTGTATTCCAATTCTGGTGCTTTTACGCCAGTCCAATCAATTATGGAACCATCTGTATAAATCAGAGTACCTTTTAATTCTTCTCCGTCCAATTCACCATGAAAGATCATGTCGCTTCCCTTGGGCTCCCATTGGTTGGGAATACTAAAGGTAAATTTGTTGTCTCCATAAGTTTCTATTTCTGCAATGGGTCTTGCGCTACCAAAAGCGAAGACAAAACGGCCCAAAAGTGTCGCAGTTCCCGAATGTTTAATTTCCAGCCAAGAAGGGGAGGTCTTGCCCATAAAATCCATTTCCAAGTCCCATCTACCCTCTAATGGACTGATGTGCTGGGCGTAAATACTGCTTGTAAAACCAAAAAGTAAGGTGCAAATAAAAGTGTAAATCGTTTTTCTTTGGGTTATCATACGTATGTTTAGTTTAATTGCTGAACAAGATACGATTAATCCAAAAATTAACTAGCCGTCATAGTATTTGAATCTATTCGCAACCACCGGTAAAACCATTGGCGCTAAACTTGGTCTGGACAGCTCCTTTTAGGCTGTTGTGCGTCAACTGGATTACCAAGTTACTTTCGCCACTTCCATCACGTTTTGGGGTGCAGTATTCAAAAAGGTAGTAGCTTCCCGCTTGTTCCTCTACGCGTTGTGAAATATTGTTGAAGGTATTCTCCAATTCTTCTGAATTACTGGCAAAAACACTGGCTGTTTTCCCGATTTGCTCCAAAACTTCGGTATCTATTTCGGCTCCTAGTCCAATGGTGAAGTAGGAAATATTGTTATCGGCTTCCTCAACTGCACGTAAAGCATCGGATTCTTTGTATCTCGAAGCTTGATCGGTTCCATCGGTGAACAATACCACGGATGCTGCGTTGATTACTTCTGAGTTTTCACTTAAAAGGTTTTCTGCAATGTCTGTTGATTTAATCACGGCCCCGTACAAATCAGTAGATGGGTCGTTGCTGATATCTGCCGTGATGCCATCTACGGAAGCTGTCAATTCGGTAGCGGATGATGTTAAGGGGTTTAATAAATGAAGTTCGTCTTCTCCATCAAACCAATAAATGGCCATTTTAAAGGACTCCGTAGCCGGGGTTGGCATTACATTGTTGATGAAGCTGGTGGTGGCCGCCTTTAATTCGTCCAAACTACTTTCCAATACGCTATTGCTCAAATCCAGTACTAAAAGAGTGTTGTTGTTAAATACTTGTGAGTTTGGCGAAATTCGCGCAAAGGATTCCGAAGGGGATATGGGTTCAAAACAATCATCATTTCGTCCTTGTTCGTATATGGAGAACTGTTCGGCAGATAACCCTGAGATAGGATTCCCCATCAAATCTGAAACTCTAAATAGCACGGAAATTTTTCCGGGCAAAGTGGTGAATTCATCTTGTATGGACAACAAAAGCTCGTTTTCCCCAAAACCGAGGCAATCATCCGGTTCTTCACCAAGTCCCAGTTCCTTGTCGTTAATATCAAAACTGACATCATCATCTGCATTTCCGCAGGAGAATATAATAAGGCTAAACGCTATTAGGAATATAAATTGAGGTATGTTTTTCATTTTCATAAAAGTTAAGGTTCTGCATGCACAACGTTGAATTTGACCGAAAAGTATTTGTAACTGCAAGAATTAAACTAAAGAAAAGTTAAAAGAAACATGAGCTTGTTAAAATAATAAGGATACAAGCTATTTTTAATATTTTCACGCCAATAAAACCTACCAACCTATCTAACCAAAAACCAGCAACAAACAATAACGCTAATAGGTTGATATTATGACTATACTTTTGTTCGGCGCCACTAAAGATATTATTGGAACGCCCACACTATCTGTTCCAACGGCAAGTTTAAGTGGCAGAAAAATTCCAAATACCGTAGGGGAACTCAAAAAATTTCTTGAAAACACATATCCAGAACTTAAATCCATCTCCAAAGTGACCGTTGCAGTGAACCAGAATTATGCTTCGGATAATGAGAAAATAAATTCTTATGATGAAATAGCCCTGATTCCGCCGCCCTGATCCGGCAATTAATTTTACGTTAGTTATTTTTCAGTTCGTGAATTTTATTCTTCATCTGTTCATTATAATTCCATTCATTGTTTTTATTTAACGAAATTGCTTTTTGATAGTTTGCAAGTGCGTTTAAAGTATCTTTTCGCTTTTCATAGATTTCCGCTAAACCAGCCAAAGCCACCCACCATTTTGGGTTGGCCTCCGCATTAAATTTGAATACTTCAAGTGCTTTTTTATTATCATTCTCACTGAATAAGTACGAATTCCCTATGCTGTTAATATTCCATTTTAAATTATCAAAATTGGAATACGGGCTTTCTTCCTTAAGTTTTTTGAATGATTGTGCAGCCTTATCAAATTCACCTTTTAAGGTAAGGTTCATAACATCTTCTTCTAGGGTCGAACCTTTTATTTTTGGAATTACAATTCTTGCAATATCATTGACAATGATGTCATAGGCAGGAATTTCATATCCATTCGATAATAAAATAATTGTTGTTTTATTGTCCACAAATTTTCTGAAAGCAGCTAAATTTCCACCTGAAAATCCATAAGATTTAAATCCGTTCACTGGGTAATTGCCCCAACCATATAAAAAATTGTCCTTTTGATTTGCAAAATTGAATGGTGTCCACATTTTAGATTTGGTTTGTTTGTCCAGAAGTAAATTTTCATCCAATCTTTTGTTCCATTCAATGAATCTTTCAAGTGTGATATTTAGTCCATTGCCGGAATGTCCTCTTATACCATTGTTATTATTGTCTTTTTCAAATGCTTTTGTTTCGCCACTATAAAAATATCTAGTAGCACGATTTGGGATGCTTTCTTGCGAGTTAGAAGAAAATAAAACCCCAATTTTCGAGTTCTTAAATTGATTGTCAAGCACATATTCATCAAACGGCAATCCTGTTATTACCTCAATAATTTGAGCAAGCAACCAATAATTCGTTTGGTTATACCTGAATTGATTCCCCGTTACAAAGTCCATTTTATCTTTTGCAAGCTTTTCCATTAACTCCTTATCAGATAAAGTGCTTTCGTATTTTATGATATCCGGTAAACCGGAAGAATGACTTAAAAGGTTTTTAATCTTAATTTCTTGCCATTGCAGTGGCAAACCATCCAGATACTTTGAAATTGCATCATCTAAATTTAGTTTTCCGTCTTGGATAAGCTGAAATACTCCCGTAGAAGTGATAAGTTTTGTTGCCGAAAAAATTCTGAACAATGTATTTTTATCAACTTGAACATTGTTCTCCAAAGAGGCTTTCCCAAAGTAATTTTCATAAATGATGCTATCGCCCTCAACAACAGCTAAAGCCAATCCGGGAATGTTGTGCAGTCGCATTGTTTTGGAAAGGTAATTGTCGATTTCGGTTTTTAATTCAGTTGAAGCAGTTTTTTTCTTTTGGTTGGTACAAGAAGTAGAGAAAAGAAATAATAGGATAAATAAGATTTTGAATGTCTTCATTGTATTGAATATTGGTTTCAATAAAGACGATACTTATGCTTGAATGTGGCAAATCCTTTACTCCCAACGATTAAGCTAAACATCGTTTTAATTATGTTTAAGCCATCGATTCTGAACAATGTTCGGCACAGGTAATGAAGCTCGCTGAAAATTCCTTCGGTCATCCACAAGAAGCATCCGGTCACTCTTTTTTATATCCAGGCCCACGAACAACACGCCCTGGTGTTTCTCCGGTATGTTCGCCATCCTTTAGTACTTGGGTGCCGTTCACAAAAACATGTTTTACCCCTTCGGAATATTGGTGGGGGTCTTCAAAAGTGGCCTTATCAATAATGGTGGCAGGGTCAAACAAAACCACATCGGCATAATTACCTTCGGTAAGGCTACCCCGTTTTTGTATTTTAAGATTGGTTGCGGGCAATTGTGATAATTTATGCACAGCTTCTTCCAAGGAAATCACCTTTTCATCCCGCACATATTTGCCCAACAAACGAGCCACGTTTCCGTAAGCTCTGGGGTGAGTGCTCGATTTTAAGAAGACACCTTCTGTGGCAGGAGAGCCTGCATCGGAACCAAAACTCATCCAAGGCAGTGCTATTTGTTTTTTCACATTGTCTTCGGACATTAAAAAATAAATGGTTCCTACACGGCTTCCATCTTGCACTACCAAGTCCATGGCAGTTTCCTCGGGCGAAGTGCCACGCATTTCCGCCACCTCTTTTAATGTTTTTCCCGTAAGATATTTTAAAGAGTCTGCCTTAAAACCTACTAACAGGATTTTACTGGGGTCGCCTGCGGCTTGCATCAAACTTTCCCATTCATCCGTAGGTGTAATCATTTCTTTTTTCACTTTTTCACGAATGGCGGGGTCCTGCAAACGTTCTGCCCATTTATCGTATCCACCTTCTTGCACCCATGGTGGCATGGAAGCATCCAAACCAGTGGCCCCAGCCACATAATTGTACATATCGGCCGTAATATGGAGTCCAGCAGCGTTGGCAGAGTCCACTTTGGCCACTACATCATCAAACTTGTGCCAATTTTCTTTACCACTTTGTTTTAGGTGATAAATTTCTGCTCTAATGCCAGCTTTATTTGCAATCTGAATCAACTCATCCAAACTCTCCAATAAACGAGAACCTTCGCTACGCATGTGGCTGATGTACATGCCATCATACTCGGCGGCCACTTTGCA
Source organism: Allomuricauda ruestringensis DSM 13258 (assembly GCF_000224085.1). NCBI lineage: Bacteria > Pseudomonadati > Bacteroidota > Flavobacteriia > Flavobacteriales > Flavobacteriaceae > Flagellimonas > Flagellimonas ruestringensis. The sequence continues at coordinate 3,634,315 of NC_015945.1, read as the reverse complement.
GAGTTCAATCAATTCCTCGGTGCTGGAATAAAATGCAGGGGCATAGATCAAAGAGGAGCCTACACCCAGAGCACCTTCTTCCATGGCTTGCTTTACCATCAATTTCATGGAATCCAATTCCTGTGGAGTAGGGGCACGGTTCTCATAGCCTACGGTGTTTATCCGCAAGGTGGTCGCTCCCACAAAAGAGGCCACATTCGGTGAAACCCCCTTGGTCGTGAGATATTCCAAATACTCGTTCAAGCTGTTCCACTCAATATCATACTTTATGTCCCCTTGGCTTTCCCGTTCCTCTTTTTTCATGGATTCGTTAAGAGGTCCCATGGACCAACCTTCGCCAAACACCTCCAAAGTCACGCCTTGTTTTATGTCGGCCATAGATCTACCATCCTCGATCAAGGATTCCGTGGCCCAGCTGAGCATGTTTATAAATCCAGGGGAAACTGCCAATCCTGTGGCATCTATCTCCATAGTTCCTGTAGCTTTTTCAAGATTCCCGACAGCTGCAATGGTATCGGCATTGATTCCCAAATCACCTATGTACGAAGGACTCCCAGAGCCATCCACGATTTGTCCGTTTTTAATAAGGACATCAAAGTTTTTGGGTTGTGAACAACTGGCTAGAATAATCAGGGCGAATAGGGAGATGAGAAAAGAGATTGGTTTCATAGTCTGGTTATTTGGTTATGACAAAACAAGTTAGGTGATTTTTGGGCACTTTCAAATTAACAAAGAATGAAAATTTAGCCTCACCTTTCTTCAAAACCAATCCCCAACCGATTGATTGTGTTAAATCATTTTAAATTTATTTATCATACGGAACATAGTTTTCCCATTCCCATGGTGTGTACACATCTTTCAAGGTGACTTCGAGCAACTCCTTGAAAATACTGTTACCTCGTTCAAAATTGGTCATGATCATGATTCCTTTTCCTGATTTTGGAAAAAGCACGGAATGGTGTACAAATCCGCTCCCATGTCCCTCTTTAAAAACAGCTTTGCCATAAGGTGTTTCAAAGTAGCCCCAGCCCAGGCCATAACCCAAGTGTATTGAATCATATTTATCTGTGATGGTATTGGCCCCCTCACCAAATTGTTTTTCAGAGCGAATTCTGATGTGCGGACTAAAAATCTCATCGTAAGATTCCTTGCTGATCAATTTTTGATTGAGCACCGCAGTCAAGAATTTGGTATAATCTTTTGCCGTAGTTTCCAAAGTTCCGCCACCTCTTGGCTCGTTGTCCTTATCTTTTTTGAGGGATTCCCCCTTTTCGTTGTGTCCAAGCGCAAAATCCTTGTCAAATCTCGTTTTCCATTCGTAGGCAGAGTTTTCCATGCCCAAGGGTTCAAAAATGTTTTCTTGGGCAAGCTGTTCCAATCCTTTGCCTGTCAATTTTTCAAGAACCACTTGCAAATAGATAAAACCTTCACCACTGTAGCCATATTTTGTTCCTGGAGTATGGTGCACCCTTAATTTGTAGTCTTCCTCAACCCATCTGTAATTTTTGAACCCAGTAGTATGGTCGAGGCACATCCTTGCCGTAATTTTATGGTATAACGAATCTTCCTTCAAACTGGAAAAGTCATCGTGCCAACGGGTCTGTGGTTCGTACTCGTATATTTTCTTGGGCAAGTATGACTCCAAGGGCGTGTCCAGATCAATCACACCATCTTCGACCAATTTCATTGTCAAAATCCCAAACACGGCTTTACTGAACGATGCTCCGTAGATGTTCGTTGAATCTGTCAACACTATTTTATTGGGATAATCCTTATAACCAAAAACCTTTTGATACACGGGTTGGTTATCATCAAAAATAGATATAGCCATGCCGTATATTTGGGCATCTGCCATTAACTGGTCAATCTTTTTGGTAATGGAATCTTTAGTGATTAACGAACCATCCAATCGTTCAATAGTTTCCTGTTTTGGATTTGAACAACTACTTAAAATGGATAAACCTATTATTAGCAACAGACCAAGCGTTTTATTCTTTTTCAACCTTAAAAAAGGAATGGAAAAGGGGTAGTAGCATTTGTTTTTTTGTACCACGTAAATGATGTTGAAAATGATAATACCGATGCAAATGGGAACCACGGAAATAAAAATGATAAATCCCCATTTCTCGATGGTCAGTAAACCAACAAACGACAACACCGCCAAAATCAGTACGGTGATTTGAAAGTTGATCACCTTAATGCCATGCTCGTTATACATCGGGTTGTCCTCCCGCTTATGAATCCACAGAAAAAGTGGGATCAGTACATTGAGCAAAGGAAGAAATATTCCGGCTAGGGGAGTAGCGTGCATTAATAGCAACCATTTCTTTTTAATGGTTTCTTCTTTCGGATTTTCCAAAGGAACAAGCTCATCTACTTCTATCTCCAAGGCTACTGCCAAGAGTTTAACGGTATTTAGGTGCGGAGAGACTTCTTCTTTTTCGATGCGTTGAATGGTACGCACCGTAACATTGGTTCTGTGGGCGAGTTCCTCTTGGGAATACCCTTTCATTTTACGTTGATACTTGAGTCGTTCTCCGATTGATGTATTGCTCATAATTTTTGATTTTGATTCATGAACAAAGGTATCCTTGGGGTCTTGACAGCACCACGACATTTATATGTCACCTTTATGTCAAACACAGTAAAATCGCCACTTTTGCGATAAAAATAAGGATTTTGGTGTCCAAAAAACCCAACTGGACCCAAGTTTGGGTAAATCCTATGGAAAAGCAGCACCAACTATTTCTTTCTGCCCAAAAATCGGATTACGGAGCCAGTTCCCACATGGCCATGGCCCTCGTTGAGTTCCACTGTGGTTTTTTTAAGTTCTAGGATTTCGTAATCGGGAAAATCGGATTGCAGTTCTTCTATGGAAAATAAAGAATCCAGATTACTGGGACCGCCTACGCTTGGGTTTTTCTTTTTGTATTCCAAATGTGCCTTGCTGAATGCTTCAAAAATGATGGTTCCGCCTTTTTTTAAGTAGTTGTGCAGCAATTTATGGTAGCCCGAACGGATGTTGGGAGGGAAGTGGGCATAGATCAAGGCGATGACATCGAACTGTTCGAGTTTATAACCCAATTTGGGCAATTCTCCGATTTTATAATCAATGGTCACTTGTTTGTTTTCTGCCAGTTTCAATGCTTTTTGTTGTCCTACTTCGCTAATATCAAAAGCGGAGACTTCCCATCCCAATTGGGCAGCAAATACGGCATTGCGTCCTTCTCCCTCTGCACCAAAAAGAATGGAGCCTGTTGGCAGGGGCTGCAGTTTTTCTTTTAAATAGTTGTTGGGTCGGGTGCCGTAGGCATATTCGGTTTGCCCAAACTTCGTGTTCCACTTTTTAAGCCAATCGCTTGCCATTTTAATAATAGATTATAGTCGCAAAATTAGGGTAATTGTTCAAAGTAACATACCTAATGATTATGATTCACAAACTGATACTAGTCATAGAATATTCATGATGAATCAAATAACTTCAATCAGTATTAATTTTAAAATATATTCGTCATGGAAAAAGGTAATAAAAGCCCAAGAAAAAGGATTTTTGGGATATTGATAATAGTATCGATAGTAATTGGTTTTATAATCTATGGTGCTATGAGGGAGCAGTTTGGTTTAAGTTTTCTGGTTTTTTTCTCTGGTGTACCTTTCTTATTGTTTACGGCAGGAGCTTTTGGCTTGTTATGGCCCAAAATAAAACCAGAAGGCGATGAAGTGTATATAAGCCATGCCTTGATCATTGGTCTACTATTTATTGTACTGTTCTTTATCCATGTCTGGGTATTGTTGCCACTGTTATGTCCAAGATTTGCAGAGTGCTTGGCCATATAATCAATTGGGAAAAATTGGAATTGGATTATACTTGACTATCGATTCCATTTTTTCTTTTACGTATTTTTTGGGTTGTATGTCTTAGGCATACCCCGCCAGTCCAAACTTGGTATTCCACTTTTTATGCCAATCGGATGCCATAAGGTGTTGTTTTGTTGGTGTAAAGTTAGGGGTTTGGGGGAATGTTTGGTTATCGGTTACGGTTATAGCAAATAGCGGGGTTTGGTACGTGGCTTTGTCGGCTAAACTTGTTGTTTCTTGGCTTTCTAAATTACACTTTTTCGATAAACCTCCCTATTTGCAATAACCGATGTTAGCTGATGAGGGTGTAAGTTAATTTAAAATGTATATTTAGAACACCGTTTTTTTTGTTAATTTGTCGGGTATGATCTTTACAGATGAACTTATCTTAGAATTAATTTCTTGTGATAAAATAATTACTGATTCTCCAAAGAAATCGCCACCCATGCGTGGGAGTGAAAAGAAAAAGTTTCTTTTGGAGTCTCTTGATGGTCAACATTCATTCATAGGTTTTATCTCTAGAAATCAAACTTTTCAAGAGAATTTTTCAATTGGATTGGTTTATAATCCAAGAGATGAAAAAGGAAAAATTGTTCTTTTACGTGTTAATGGACCTCATGGATTAAATGAGAATGCACCCCATCATGATGGTCCACATGTTCATTTGGCTACTGCAGAGAGAATTAACGTCGGATTGAAACCAGAAGGCCATATTGAAACAGATGTCCCTTATGAAACTATAGAAGAAGCTGTGCAATACTTTGTAAAGAGGATAAATGTTGTTCGAGAAGATGCTCTTAAATATTTTCCTCCGCCAAATAATCAATTAGATTTTATATTTGACGAAGACGATTTAAATTAATGGAAACTATTATCCAAAATATTAAAAAGGATTTTAACGGTAAATTTTCAGTAAAGAAGAAAAGACCGGATATCTATCAGTTGTATCTTCCAATTTATCATGAAGATGGAGATATGGTTGATTTGTTTATTAAACAAACTGATAATGATAGTTTTGAATTATGTGATTACGGTTTAACACTTCAGAGATTAGCCTATTCTTATGACATTGATACTGAGAATAAAGAATCAATACTATTAAAAATTCTTTCTGAAAATAATCTATCGGAACATGAGGGTAATATATGCTTGAAAACAAAAACAGAAAATTTGTATTCTGATATTATGCATATTACCCAGGCTTTTGCGAAAATTGGGAGTATGAGGTACTTCAAAAGAGAAGTTATTGAAAACTTATTTTTTGAGATGCTAGATGATTTTGTTTTTGATAAATTGAATGATTTTGAACCTAAGAAGAATGTTTTACCAATTCCTGACAGAGATGATCTTGAAGCAGATTATTCGTTTCAACCAAATGGCAAACCTGTTTATTTATTTGGTGTTAAAGATGTGGCTAAAGCTAGATTAGCCACTTTAAGTTATCAGGCATATTTATTAAATGATATTAAGTACCATGGTTGGGTTGTAACTGAGAACTTTGAAGCCTTACCAAGAAAGGATAAACTCAGATTGACCAATACTTGTGATAAGCAATTTACTTCTTTAGATGAGTTTAAGATAAATGCTAGAAAATTTTTAGAGAAGGAAAGATATTAATTTAATAAAATCTAGATACCGCTTGCAGCTAACTATTAATCGAAACATTGTTTAATGATTTTTATCAAATTGATATATTTTCAATACTTAATCATTTCCAAATCATCGTTTTTGCCAGTCATTTGCCAATGCGCCAATGAAATTGGGATGCTTCCGATACTATTTAGGGTATCAAAAAAATCTTTGATCACAAATGGCTCGCCTTGCGATTCCTTTAGTTTCGCATAATCGGCCAAGGCGTTTTCCAACAGGTATTTACCGGTAATATAACTGGTGCCATAGCCCGGTTGGCGCAAATACAGGTGTTGTTCAAAAATGAGCAGCTCTTTTTCGGTTTTCATCCAACCACGGGGAGTGTATTCGCTGTGAATTCCTCCAGCTTCCTCCATGGTCATTTCATTGGCATGGGCATACAAGGACCCTAAACCCCGTGCAGCACGCTGTGCGATCATGATATACACAATCTCCTTGGTTCTTGGGCTATCATCATACAATCCAGCTTGCAGAAACATTTCCTCTACAGCGGTGGCCGTTCCTTCATTCCTTGAATCCCAAATGTTATACAACAAAGGGCCTTTTCGTATTTCACTTTTGTGCGGTTCCGTGTCCATGCGTGCTAGTTCAAACCAATGGTAAAAATGGGAGTATAGGGGTCTTGGGTCGTAATGCTCGCCAATCGCAAAAAAGTTACGGGTCTCCTTGGGTATATATTCGCCCAAATGTTCGCGTAGGGCGGGTTCAAAATAGGGTTTTACGGTAACGATGTCTTGCTCATCTAAAAAGTCCATCAAACTATTTGCAGCTTTGTCGGCCATTTTGTCGTAGGCTTCCGGGGAATCCGCGGCAACCAATTCTGGCAGATTTCGATTTCGGTGTTCTTCGAGTTTTAATGCTGTCCAAGCACGGGCAAGTTCACGTTTTAGAATCATCACCTCATCCTCCCAAGTTAGTGGCACCAAATGTACATTCTGCAAATACCAGGTATAATTGTCTTTGCCAATGCCCGAAGGCCCGGTTTTTGATTTCGATTCAGTCTGCAACCAAGAAACAAGGTCATCGGTCGAAGCTATGGCATCTTCGATAACGGAAACCAATTCTGAGTCATCTTTAACGGAAGTTCTGTTTTTTAATTCGGTTAGCACGCTACTCTGATTTTGAATGTCCCTAATCCCGGTTACCCATAAATCGCGAGCATTTCCTGTCAAATTCTTCTTGGCCTGTGTATTGAACGGCCTAATTACCTTTAGGTCGGTCAAGAGTCTTGTTCTTTCTTTGGTTGATAAAGGAAAAGAATAGGTCCAAAGATCTACCGTACCATGATTGGTTGGTCCCTCATGCGCAGGCACATCGCTTCTATTGGCCCAAATTGTTTTGTAAAAAGCAGGATCGCGAACCCAAGGTTTTAAAATGCGATGGTTGAAATCATAGCCGTTCATTTCGGCCCAAACAATCATCCAATCCACTTGGTTTTCAACGGACCAATTTGTAGTGTCAATAGATTGCAATTTTGACTGTAATTCTTTGAACCTTGGCCAACGTTTTTCAAAAGTTTCTGCCGTGTAATCTGGAGCACCATCGCGTAGCGGTGGATTTTCGAATGTTCTCCATTCCTTAAATAAGGTAACTAAATCTTGATAATCGTTAGACGTAAAATTTTCAGCTTTGGTTGGATTGGCAGCGGTTGCTTCTTTCTTTTCAGTTTGACAACTAATACATAATATCAATAAAAAAGAAAGAAGGAAATTGGTTGTTTTCAAATGACTACGGTTTTTTTATTCAGAAAAGATTTTAACAATTCAGGCAATTTCGCTGAATTTTCTTTTACAAACAACAATTGTTCAAAGGTATTATCAACACTAAAGTGTTGGAAGATATAGGGCTGTATTCGATGCCTCCACCACGACTAATCAAGATAAGTTAAAGCTTAAAACTATTGATTATCAAGTTGATATACCTTATTCTCTAATGCTTCCGGATTGTTGCAACTGACTATTTGGACGTCCTTTTCTTGTTTTGTGTTCACAGTAAATAAAGCTTATTGAGCCTAGTAATGGTTATTCATCTTTGTACTTCTCAAACCAAGCAAGAACAGCTGCGATTTTTGCAATCAAATTACTGGGCTTGTTAGCGATTCCATGTGAAGCACCGGGAATACGTACCATAGCGGTTTCCACGTTCTCCAATTTTAGAGCGGCATAAAACTGCTCCGATTCTGCAATCGGGGTGCGATAATCTTCTTCCCCGGTGAGCAGCATTGTTGGTGTGGTTACATTGCCCACATAGGTAAGGGGAGAGCGTCTCCTATAGTTTTCTGGATCTTCCCAAGGTTTTTTTCCAAACCAATATTTGGAGAAAAACTGTACACCATCGGCATAGAGCACAAAACTAGTCCAGTTGATTACGGGTTTAGCCACTACAGCTGCTTTAAAACGGTCTGTTTTTCCAACAATCCAAGCAGTAAGAACGCCACCACCAGAACCTCCAGTCACAAATAGGTTTTCTTCGTCCACGTAGCCTTTTTCCAAAACGGCATCTACGCCGGACATCAAATCCTCATAATCGTGGTTGGGATAATCGTGGTGAATCAAGTTTCCAAATTCCTCACCATAGCTGGTACTTCCTCGAGGATTGGTATAGAGCACAACATAACCTTCCGCGGCATACGCTTGAATCTCCGCAGAATATACCGCTCCGTAGCTGGTAAAAGGTCCCCCATGAATCTCAAGAATCATTGGGTATTTTTTTGATGGGTCAAAATCGGGAGGTGTTACGACCCAACCTTGAATTTTTCGTTGGTCATAGGAGGACTTCCACCAGATTTCTTCCACATTACCTAACTTTTTAAAGGAAAACAGGTCATTATTAACTTGGGTCAAACGCTCTGTGTTTCGAGTATCAGCTACGCCCAAGTCCGATGGATGGCTTGTGTCTCCCAAGGTGTAGGCAAATTTGTTGTTGGCGGAAGCAGAAAAACTAGCTGCGTTATAAGGCCTGCCTAATGATAAACCGCCTAAGCCATCGGTAATAGCATCCACCTTGCCCGATAGGCTCATAGAAGCCAATTTGCCCATTCCTTGATCGGTGTAGCTAAAATACAGTCCATTGCCCTTGCTGTTCCATGCCATATCTTCCACATCACGGTCAAAATCACCAGAAATTAATTGGGAGCCTGTCCCATCGGTGTTCATTACATACAATTGGGTGAGCTGATATCCTTGCAAACGGTCATCGTACCCTAAATAAGCAATTTTGGAACCATCTGGCGACAATACGGGGTTGGCATCAGGACCGTAACGGTCGGTTAATGGATTAATGTCACCATTATTTACATTAATGCTATAAATTTCGCTGTCTGCAGGTTCAAACTCCTCATCTTTATGGAAATTGGCGCTAAAAAATAGGTTTTTGCCGTCCTTACTCCATATAGGGCTTCCATGATCAAATTCCGAGAAGGTGAGTTGTTTTGGAGTACCTCCGCTAATGGGCAGAGAAAATAATTGTGAATTACCACCTTTGTAATACCCTGCACCATCGCCACGATAATTCATTTTGTCAATGTACTTGGGTGGTTCGTTCCATTTGGCGCCTTCTGGCTTGCTCGGCATTTTTATGATGGATTTGTTGGCTTCGGGAACAAACATGTTAAATGCCAAGTGTTTGTCATCATAGGACCATGAAACCGTCCCTGGTGATTGTGGCGTATTGGTAAGGGCCATGGTTTCCTTGGTATCCAGCCACATGAGGTAGAGCTTCATTTTATCATCCGCCATATTGGACTTGAAAACAATTTTTGTTCCATCGTGCGACCATTTTGGGGCAAAATCGTTATGGTTTCCTGTGGTTAACGGACGATTGTTGGAGCCATCAAAATTGATGATCCAAAGATTGGAAAGATTGCGGTCCGTCATCACATCCTTAAAATTCCGGACGTAGATGATTTTAGATCCATCTGGAGAAATTTGAGGGTCGGAAACATATTCCATGTTGAAGATGTCCAATAGCTCCAAATTGGATTGTACTTGGCTAAAACCTAAAGGAATGATGGCCACAAAAAGTAACAGGGCAACTAGTAATTTTTTCATGAGGAAGCGTTTAGTTAGTTTCGATTCTTAAAAATAGGGAATTTATCTCCTTATTTTTTGGTACAAGCGTATAAAAGTGGTGTTGGATGGATTAATATGTAGTGGTCATGTTTTGATCCACACAGATAATAAAGTCGGCCAAATTCTTATTCTCTTCTTCCAGTTGATGCACATTTTCCTGTGTTACGGTGGATAGGGTACCGTAATCCAAATCAGGCCGCTCCAATTGCAAATACCACAGGATGCCCTCGTAGTTGTTGGAGTGGTAGGCACCGTTGTAATGCAAAAACAAAGTACCCTCCTTGTAATTTTGAAGAATAAAATGGGCCATGGTCGCATCTTTGATAGCCTGTGCCATAACCAAGGTAGGGCTACCGTGGTCCCCCATCATTTTTAGGATATTTTGATACTCAGGCAGTTCAGGGTCATAAGCAATGGGCAAGGGGGCAATCCATTCTTTTTCTTGGGCGGGGAGGGAGTCCAGGGCTTCAAAACCGCCTTTGTACACCATACTGGCGTAACGTCTGGGCACATTGGATGCGACAAAAACAAGACTACTGTCCTTTGCAAAATCCACCAAAGGGGCATAATCTGTTTTATGGTTGTTCCACAGTCGTGCGGTGGAATCCAATGTTTTGTAGTCTATTTTCCCCGATAAATAATCGTTGAGTTCATCTTGGTTGTCGGCTTCGATCATTTCCGCGCCGAGGATAAGTGGTCGCCTGTTGTGCAGGTCGGCGGTAAGTTCATACTGCAACCAATGCGCAATAGGGTTGTTGTGCAGCTCCCCGAACAGCACCATATCCTTTTTCTCCAAGGTCTTGAGCATTTTTTTGTACGAGACTTTTTTCCCCATGGCATTGTAGATAACGTAGGGTTCCTTCTGCCCATAACCAAAGGTTATGAGTAGGGTGAAGATTAGGAGAGTGAGGAGGCTTTTCATTTGATTAGATTCAATCCTCCCACTCCGTATGGAAAATACCCTCACGATCCAAGCGCTCGTAGGTGTGCGAGCCAAAATAATCCCGTTGAGCTTGTATCAGGTTCAATGGCAAACGACTACTCGTGTAGGCATCAAAATAAGTGAGTGCATTGGAAAGGCCTGGCAATGGAATACCGTTTGCGGCGCCATAACTCACCAATTCCCTTGCAGCATCCACTGTACTTTGTACTTTCTCCACAAAAGAAGGGGAGAGTAGCAGGTTTTGTAAATCTTTATCGGCTTGGTAGGCTTCGGTAATATCGGCCAACAAAGCAGCACGGATTATACAACCGGCACGCCATATTTTGGCAATTTCGCCCAGTTCCAGTTCGTAACCATATTCTTTGGAGGCATCTGCCAATTGGTGCATACCCTGCGCGTATGTAATAATGAAAGCAAAATATAGGGCTTGTTCCGCTTTTGTGGTAAAGTCATCTTTGTCCACCGCTTTTGGTGTGGGACGGTCATACACCCCATCGGCTTTAATGCGCTCGGATTTTAAAGCGGATATTTCACGCATGCTCACCGCAATATCAATGGTAGGCACGGGGATTCCCAAATCCATGGCATTTTGAGAAGTCCATTTTCCAGTTCCTTTTTGTTTGGCCTTGTCCAAAATCATGTCCACAAGGTCGTTATCGGTCAAATCATCTTTTTGATCAAAGATTTCCGAAGTGATTTCTACCAAAAAGGACTGTAAACGACCATCATTCCAACGAGCATAGGTTTTATGGAGCTCATCGTTGGTAAGGCCACCTGCTTTTTTGAGCAGATCGTAAATTTCGGAAGTCAACTGCATCAAACCGTATTCGATACCGTTGTGTACCATTTTTACGTAGTTCCCTGCAGATTTTGGACCCAAATAAGCCACACAGGGCTCACCTTTGTATTTTGCGGATACAGCTTCAAAAATAGGTTTTACGTGTTGATAAGCTTCTTTGGAGCCACCGGGCATAATACTCGGTCCCTTTCTGGCACCCTCGGCACCACCTGAAACTCCGGCGCCAAAAAAGTTGATGCCTTTTTCTTTTAAATAAGCCTCGCGACGGTCAGTATCGGTATAAAAGGAGTTCCCTCCATCAATAATAATATCACCTTTATCCAAATAGGGCAGTAAACCATCGATTACGCTATCCACAATTTTTCCTGCGGGTACCAACAACATAATTTTTCGAGGAGTGGTCAGCGACTGTACAAAGGTTTTTACATCGGTGGAGGCATTCACTTTTGCGGTATCACCACCTTCGTTGATCAAAGCATTCACTTTTTCTTTATCCAAATCATTCCCAAATGCAGTAAAACCATTATCAGCTACATTTAAAATAAAATTACGTCCCATTACTCCAAGGCCCACAAGGCCAAAATCATACGTATCTGCCATTATATATTTTTCTTCTTCTTTGGTGTTGATACAACCTTGAGGTTGTGATTTATTGAATTACGAACCTAAAATAAACCTTATATTCGTGATGCTCAAAGATAATGACTCCTTATTAAAAATGAATGGTGTCAAGAAGAGCACAATCTGCCAGAAACCGAAAATACTATGAAAAAGACAGATAATCAGATGCTCGTGATTTTTGGGGCATCGGGTGATTTGACAGCAAGAAAACTAATGCCATCCTTGTTCAATCTATATTTGGCCGCCCAGTTGCCCGAAAATTTTGTGGTGCTAGGGGTGAGCCGTAGCAATCTGACCGATGAGGCATTTCGGGACCGTGTGGTGTATGAAAGTGATTATTTAAAAGAAAAAACGAAGGACTTGAAAGCAAGCAAGGTAAAAAGCTTTGCTAACATGCTTTATTACGAGGATTTGGGCGATAGCTACGATACCGATTATAGCGGCCTGCGTAAGCGGGTGGAAACGCTAAAAGAAGAGTACAACACTTCTGGAAATATTATTTATTACCTATCCACACCACCCACGCTTTACGAAACAATATCGCAAAACCTGTCCAACGCAGGTATGAACACCCAAAACAACGGTTGGAAACGCTTGATTGTGGAAAAACCTTTCGGTTACAGTTTGGAGACCGCCCAAGAGTTGAACAAAGGGCTTCACAAGTATTTTAAGGAGCATCAGATATACCGAATCGACCATTATTTGGGCAAGGAAACCGTTCAAAACCTTTTGGTGACCCGTTTCTCCAACAGTATTTTTGAACCCCTTTGGAACCGTAATTACATTCAACATGTAGAGATTACCAATGCAGAAAGTGTAGGTGTTGAAAAACGTGGAGGGTATTATGACAAGTCCGGTGCTTTGCGGGATATGTTCCAAAACCACTTGCTGCAAATTGTTTCGTTGGTAGTAATGGAGCCACCGATTGGAGCAGATGCAGAGGAAATCCGAAACGAGAAGGTGAAAGCATTAAAGTCTTTACGGATAATGACGGACGAAAAGGAACTGTTTGAAAATACCATCCGCGCCCAGTATGTGTCATCTAATGTTGGGGGCAATAAAGTGAAAGGTTATCGTGAGGAAGATGGGGTTGACCCGAATTCCACTACAGAAACCTATGCGGCGGTAAAATTTTATGTGGACAACTGGCGTTGGCACGGCGTTCCTTTTTATGTGAGGACCGCGAAACGCATGCCGACCAAAGTGACAGAAATTGTGATTCACTTTAAAAAGCCGCACCACCAAATTTTTAAGGGTTCCGAAATGCAGGAAATGGACAATAAATTGATTATCCGCATACAGCCTGATGAAGGAATCTTGATCAAGTTTGGGGTAAAAGTGCCTGGGCAGGGCTTTAAAGTTGAGCGGGCCAATTTGGATTTTTACTATGCCAACTTGGCCGAAACTTATGTGATGGAGGCCTACGAACGCTTGTTATTGGACGCCATGCAAGGAGATGCCACACTATATGCCCGTGCCGATGAGGTTGAAGCGGCTTGGGAGTTCGTGGACCCTATTTTGAACTACTGGAAAAGTGGTGAGGATGTTCGCATGTATGGTTACGCGGCAGGTGCATGGGGACCACAAAATGCGGATAACTTGATTGATGATGATGGCTACTGGCGCAACCCAACAGAAAACTTGGCAGACGACCCTGGGTATTGTGTGATTTGCTAGTTTCAATTAACAATTAACAATAAACAATTGACAATGAACAATTCTTCTTTCGAGTGTCATCTTGAGGACAGTAGAAAGAGCAGTTGAGAAGAAAAAATTAATTATATGGATTTAAAAATATATAAAGATAAACAAGAGGTAGCTGAGCAATTCTCCGGCTATTTTGTAGATCAGTTGAAAAATAAAGATACTTTTCACGTCGCGTTGTCGGGAGGGAGTACTCCAAAAATAGTTTTTGATGTATTGGCCGAAAACTTTACCGACAAAGTAGATTGGAACAAAGTGCATTTTTATTGGGGAGATGAACGTTGTGTGCCCCCGACCGATGATGAAAGCAACTATAAAATGACGGTGGAACACCTTTTTTCCAAAATAAAGGTACCCAAAGAAAACATCAACCGGATATTGGGCGAAAAGGACCCTGAAGGAGAAGCATTGCGCTATGCGAATCTCTTAGAAATTGATTTGGATAGGGTAGAGGAGGTGCCCCAGTTCGATTTGGTAATTTTGGGTATGGGTGATGATGGGCACACCGCATCCATTTTCCCTCATGAGATTGAATTGTGGGATTCGGAAGACCATTGTGTGGTGGCGACCCATCCCGACTCGGGCCAGAAACGAGTTTCCATCAACGGAAAAGTTATCAATGCGGCCAAAGAAGTTGCGTTTTTGGTCACCGGCGCATCCAAAGCCGAAAAGGTGGAGGCCGTGGTAGAAAGAACCGAAGGTTCCGAGGCGTACCCAGCATCTTTGGTCAACCCAGCCTCAGGCAATCTGGTGTGGTTTTTGGATGAGGAGGCAGCTTCAAAACTTAATCAAAATCCATCTTAACATTCTCACCCTTTAGAAACTCCAGGTATTCGTTCACTTTAAAGTTGTTGGATTCGTACTTGCTATCTCGTTTAAAAGCAGATTGTTTGCGTTCCTTGCTGCGTGCAAATCGGCGAATATCCTGTTTGGTTTTCAAAATAAGGCCGGGAACTAACTTGTTTTTACCGTCCTTGCCCTTGGCCACCATGGTAAAATAGGATGAATTGCAATGCTTTACTTCTCCCGTGGTCACATTTTCCGATTCTACCCGTACCCCGACCACCATGGAAGTTTTTCCTGTGTAGTTGATGGATGCTTTTAGTGTAGCCAGTTCTCCAACCTCAATTGGATTTAGGAAATCCACTCGATTCACCGAAGCGGTCACGCAGTAACTTTGTGAATGTTTGGACGCGCAGGCAAAAGCAATTTGGTCCATTAGGTTGAGAATATGCCCCCCATGTACCTTGCCGCCAAAATTGGAATGGGATGGGAGCATAAGTTCGGTGATGGAAACTCTACTTTCTCTGGATGATTTGAATTTCTTCATATTTTGTTGGGGTTTTTATAAAATAAATCCCTTACCAAAAAGGAATAACAGACGTACAAAATGATTATCAAATATAATCCAAAGCTAAAAGAGTTGGCCAGGCAATTACGAAATAATGCTACAAAAGCTGAAGTTACTCTGTGGCAGAAACTAAAGCGTGACCAAATGCATGGATACGATTTTCACAGACAAAAACCTATTGATGAATACATAGTGGATTTCTTTTGCAATAAGTTACAACTCGCCATTGAAGTGAATGGGTATTCCCATGAAATTCTTGAGGTTTGGGAGAAAGATGTTAAAAAAACGCAACGGTTAAACGAACTAGGTATTCACGTACTTCGATTTTCGGATGCTCAAGTTTTAAACGATATGGATAATGTTTTACGAGCGATAGAGGATTATATTTTTCAGTTTGAAGCGAACGGAAATACACCTCCCTCAATCCCTCCTTCTTAGGAGGGAAGTTATTGAACTCATCTTGAGTTGTCCAAATCCGTTGCAAATTTATCTTTTACACCCATTTTTTAGCTTTCCTGCCGGCAGGCGGGTTATCCTTCCGTAGCTCCCAACGCGACAAGCTGGCTCCTTCGCTAAAAAGGTTTGCAAAACCTTTTTATACGCTCGGCCCTAACTCAAAAAAGTCTTCAACTGGGCACAAAATCTTAAATTTCCGCTTGGATCTAGCAATTCAAGACGAGTTTATTTTCCCCTCTAAAAAGAGGGGCTAGGGGTGTGTGGATTAATTTCTGAAAATCGGTGATTTTTCAGATTTGACTTCTGTGATAAAATATTTGGTGTCGCCCAGCCAGAAAAAGGTGGCGTAGCGTTCCTTGTAGGTGACCTTGATGTACTGCCCTTGGAACTCTTTCATTTTTTCAATGATTTCCTTTTCGCCATCTTCCACCGAAAACGAAAATACGTTTGTGCCAGACAAACCTTGGCTAATTTGCCCTTCCCAAGTTTTGACCAAAACCCCTTTTCTGCTGAATTTGATGAGTTCCCCTGAACGATAACCCTCACTGTAGGGCACGTAATAGATAAAAGCAAAATAGCCCACAACGCCAACTATAATGGCAGTGGTGAAAATGGTCAGGAATTTTTTCATAGCTAGTGTTCTCTAATTTAGTTCTTCAAAATCGTCTTTTTGGGCACGCTTTAAATAATTCTCAGGCATATCCTTTTTGGCCTTGGCTCCCATTTTCTTTAGCTTTTCAACTCTTCTAACCAAATTTCCATCTCCTTCAGAAAGCTTTTTCATGGCTCCAACATAAAAATCTTGAGACTTTTTAATGCTTTTTCCAACCGAATCCAAGTCATTTATCAAACCAACAAATTTGTCGTATAAGCCTCCAGCTTGTCTTGCAATTTCCATGGCGTTTCTTTGCTGTTTTTCGTTACTCCACATAGAATCAATGGTGCGTAGCGTGGCCAATAGGGTAGAAGGTGTAACAATAACGATATTTTGCTCAAAAGCTTTATTGTACAGTGATACATCTTCATTTATGGCAACTGCAAATGCAGGTTCAATCGGTACGAACATCAAAACAAAATCAGGACTTTCCATTTCGTAGAGGTCTTCGTATTTTTTAGCCGAAAGCTGTTCCACGTGTCTGCGCAAGGAGTTGATATGGTCCTTTAGGAATTTGGGTCTATCCTCTTCTTCGGCATTGGTGTAGCGTTCATAATCGGTTAAGGAAACCTTGGAATCCACCACCATTTTTTTGCCGTCGGGTAAGTGAATAATAACATCGGGCAAAACTCTTGTGCCATCCGTGCGCTTAAAGCTTTGTTGTACGCTGTATTCTCTATCTTTCTCCAAACCAGATTTTTCCAAAACGCGTTCCAAAACCAATTCCCCCCAATTTCCCTGCATTTTACTATCTCCTTTTAGGGCTTTTGTTAGGTTTTCGGCCTCTTGGGTTATTTTAAGGTTTTGGGTCTGTAAGGTGAGCAATTGCTCTTTTAAAGCAGAGTGAATACTAATGTTTTCCTTTTGTGATTTCTCTACTTTCTCCTCAAACTCTTTTATTTTTTTGTTGAGGGGAGTCAGGATATTTTCAATGTTCTCTTTGTTGCTTTTGGTGAATTTTTCGCTTTTTTCGTCCAAAATCTTATTGGCCAAGTTTTCAAATTCCTTGGTGAACTTTTCCTGTAGCTTTTCAACCTCTTCCTTTTGCTCTTTGTTTTTGAGCTGAAGGTTTTCCAAGTCTGCTTGGTAGCGAACCAATTGATTGCTTTGTTGTTCTTTTTCGTGCTGGAGTTGTTTTTGCTCCTCGTCGCTTTGCAATAATTTATCGTTCAAGGATTTGATGGTAGCGTTAAATTGTTGTTCCCTCTCGCCCCAAACACTTTCGGTGGATTTGGTTTTTAGTTTTTGAATGTACATGCCCGCAAAAAGCCCAACGACCAATGTGATGATGCCAATAATAACATAGATAAGTTCCGTGCTCATGAAAAAGTTTCTGAAGGATAAAGATAAAGGATTACAAAGATAAAATGTCATTTCTGCGAAAGCAGAGATCCACAAAATAAATGTTGAAATTTGGAATGCAGATGAATGCTGAGCTTGTCCGATGTCAGATGTCCGATGTCAGTTCGCAGTAAGCAGTAGCAGTTGACAGTCCGCAGTAACTGAATAACTGAACAAATGAATAACCCAATAACTTAGTCCATAGGTCGGATGTCCGAAGCACGATGCATGGAGTTTTGTCTCTTGGGTCTTGGTTCTCTTCCCTTTACACTTGAACTTGAGCTGACGGGATTTCTATCGGTTCTAAATTTACTTATTCACCTTAAACGAACCTGTTTTGGCATCAAACTGTACCATTTCCGATGGAAACAAACGGTCAAAATGTTTTTGCTCAATCAATTGACAAGGGTCTCCGAAAGGATGGTCTTTTCCGTCCAGAATCAATATGCGGTCACATAACTGAATGGCCAGTTCAATTTCGTGGGTGGTGAACAGGATGGTTTTCTGTTTATCGTGTGCCAATTCTTGAAGCATTTTCAGGATTTGCACTTTGTGATAGAGGTCCAAATGGGTGGTTGGTTCATCCAACAAAATCAAAGCGGTGTCCTGTGCCATGGCCCGCGCTACGAGAACCCGTTGTAATTGTCCGTCGCTGAGTTCGTGACATTTACGGTTACGAAGTTCCTTCAATAAAAAGGCATCCAAACTATCTTCAATCTGTTGTTTGTCTTTTTTCGTCAAGGTTCCCAACCAATTGGTATAGGGTTGTCTTCCCAAGGCAATTAACTCTTGTACGGTCAGGTTTTTGGAGGCAGGTTGCTCGGTCAAGACCACACTAAGCTCCTTGGATAGGGTGGATGAGGTATATTTTTCAATGTTCTGTCCGTTCAACAGGATGTTTCCAGACAATTTGGGTTGAAATCCTCCCAAAGTGCGCAACAAAGTCGATTTTCCTATCCCGTTGATACCCACGACCCCGCACAACATTCCGGTATCCAAATCAAAATTAATATGCTCCGCAACATTTTTTGACTCGTACCCAATGGCCAAATTTTTAACAGACAGTATGTTTGTGTTGTTACTGGCCATTAGAACATCATTTTTCGTTTACGCACCAAGAGCCATATCACTACAGGGGCCCCAACCAAGGATGTGATGGCATTAATCGGCAACACGCTAGCTGAATTGGGCAACTGCGCCAAAGTATCGCAAAGGAGCATTAAAATGGCGCCATAGAGCATTACGGCGGGAATCAGAACCTTGTGTTCCATTGTATCAAAAATCTGGCGGGTTAGGTGTGGTACGGCCAGTCCAACAAAAGCAATGGGCCCTGCAAATGCGGTTATACCTCCTGCTAACAGTCCCGTAGCGATAATTATGGTCAATCTGGATTTTTTTAAGGAAACTCCCAAACTTTGTGCATAGTGTTCCCCTAAAAGAAAGGCGTTCAACGATTTTATGGAAAGTATGCTGAGCAAAATTCCCAAGGCAACGATTACAAGCAATAAAAGTAACTGCCCTGTTGAAAGGTTGCCCACACTTCCAAAGGACCAAAAGATAAAACGTTGCAGGTTTTCGGCACTTGAAAAATAAGCCAATACACTTACAATGGCGGAGGTGATGCTTCCGAACATCAGTCCAATGATCAACAAAGCCATGGTATCTTTTACACGTTGAGCGACAACCATAACAACCAAGAGCACCAAAAAACTACCAATACTTGCAGCAATGGCCAGGGAAACATCACCCAAAAAAGAAAAGGAAGTGTAGCCTGCCAACAACGAGGCGCCCATCAAAAGTAAAGCGGCACCCAGACTGGCTCCAGAACTAATTCCCAGCACAAACGGACCAGCCAATGGATTCCTGAACAAGGTTTGCATTAAAAGCCCACTTGAGGAAAGCCCACCGCCTACCAAAATGGAGGTAAACGCCTTGGGAACCCGATAATCCCAGATAATGTATTCCCAAGATGCAACTTCAGGGGTTTCGCCAAACAAAGTGGACAACACATCTGCAAATGGAATGGAAACCGAGCCCGAACTAATGTTGAGGAGACAGGATAGTATCAATGCCAGTATCAACAGCAGGAAGGAAAACCGGTATGTCCTTGGACCTTGCATTTATTTTATTGGTTTGATGAATTGCAATTGATGCTCTGGCAATAATTCCGGGTGTACTATTTTGATGAAATCCATCAAAACAATATCTGGGCGGTGTGGTGCCAACTCGTAAAAAATAAGCCCACCTGTCTCACCTTTTTCAATGGCGTTGGAATACACTTTTTTATTGGTGAAGGCGGAAAATTGTTGATAATGGGGATTTGCTTCGGTCAATTCGGAATACTTGGTTTCTGCAGATGGATTGAACCAATATTCAGCATCTTGTGCATTTTCCAAAACCGATTCCAAACTAAGGCCAATGCTTCCGGTTTCTTCCGTGTTGGACCAAAGATAATCGGCATTGGCATCTTTCAGGAACTGGGCCATCCAACTGTTACCTCCTGCCACATACCAGACATCTTTGTACAATCCACCAGTTAACACGGTTGGCCTAGATTTTGCTTTTTTGGCCAATGCAGCAGCTTGTTTATAGGATGATTCAACTTCCACAAAAATGCTATCGCCCAATTTTTCTTTTTGAAAGAAGGGTGCAAAGAACTTGACCCATTCTGCCTTCCCCAATGGTGTCTGTTCTACCCAATCGCCATTATAAACCAAGGGTATTCCTGCTCGTTCTATAATATGGTACGCCTTGTTTTCTTCATTAATACTGAATCCAATAATGAGTTCAGGGTTCAGTTCGAGTACCATTTCCGTATTGAGGATATCATTCATCCCAAGGTCTTTGATTTGTTTGCTGTCTATCAATTTTCTTGCTTCTGGGGAAGAAATGTAGTCGGTGTTGGGAAATCCGACTATAGTTTTGAGTTCTCCGAGCTGCTTTAAAGGCTCTATGTGAGTGGTTGAAGTGAGCACTACTTTTTCTACTGGAGTACCCACAATGGCATCATATTCATCTTGCGGGAAAGTAATCGATGGTAATTTTTCTTTTGGTACCAAGGCATATTTAAAGTTATCTGCCCCGGGCCAAGCTGCCGTGACTTCAATTATGGTTAAATCGGCTTCTTTTTTTACAGTAAAGCCCGTTGCATGGGTTATGGAGGATGTTGATTCTTGTTTTTGAACGGGTTGCGATTTTTTTGCTTGCTTGCAACCCATCAACACCACCAAAAGGTATCCAAAGAAAAGAATTGACGTCTGTTTTTTTGTCATAAGTCAAAAGTAAGATTATTTAAATCTGCAGTACATTTTGATGAAAAATTTGTCATTTCGAGTGGTTTTTTGAACCAAAGGTCAAAAAATTGTATCGAGAAAAGAATTTTTATATGAATTAACCTTGTTCTCGATACTTTTTCCTTCTGAAAAAACTCGAACTGACGGTTTTTAATAATAAAATTGTCATGTCGAGCGTTCCGAAAGTTTTCGGGAAGACATCTCATTTATTTTTTCAATAACACAATGACACGAATTTCCTCGAAGGAAAGGTGGGTTGGGATGCTAAACGAATACTTCGGCTGTGCTAGGATGACAGCTCAGATTGACAGAAGAAATCATTTTAAACTTTTGCATAAAAGATTAAACAGATTGATTAGCTTTGGCCTCGAATTTTGGTTCCCACGAAGTTTTAGTGGGATTAAAAGGGAATCCAGTGAAAAGCTGGAGCTGTTCCCGCAACTGTAAGTATGTGCCGAATTGGCACTGATGTTTTTTTTGAGCGTCAGTACGTAGTAGGCGATTGTCTCTGCTTCAAAGCCACTGCCCAATGGGTGGGAAGGTAGGAGACAAAACACAAGCCAGGAGACCTGCCAGATTCAAACAAAGAATGTTAAACTTTCGGGATAAAAGTTTACGTATGAACATCATACTATTCTCCCGTTTATTCAATTAAACGAAATGAAAAAAAATCATTTATGGTTAATTACCGCCCTTTTGGCGGGTAAGGGGATTTTTGCGCAAAATGCACAGCAAGATTCACTTAAAGTGCAGCAACTGGACGAGGTTGTTGTAAGCGATTCAAAATTTGAGTTGAAAAGAGAAAACTCCGGAAAAACGGTAATCAAGATCACTGCAGAGGAAATGCAACGCAACCAAGGCAGAACGGTTGCGGAAATCATCAACACCAAAAGTGGTATCGAAATTGCTGGAAGCCGTGGCCGGGACGGTGATGTTCTTGGTGTCTATGCCCGTGGTGGCCGTGGGCGTCAGGTTTTGATCATTATCGATGGTGTTCGTGTATCGGATCCGTCCACTTTTTCGGCGGAGTACGACCTTCGATTACTTTCTCCAAACACCATCGAATCCATTGAGATCATTAAAGGTGCTGCTAGTACGCTTTACGGTACCAATGCGGTTACGGCGGTTATCAATATCACCACCAAAAAGAGCTCCAAAAAGAAGATTGCAGGTAATTTTGAAACAAGCGTGGGTACCAATCAAACGGCAGATGACCAAAATTATAATCTAGGGAGCATTCAAAATTCCGCAAATGTGAACGGTACTTTGGGCAAGTTTACCTACGGGGTGGATTTTTCCAATAGATACAAAAGTGGATTGTCAGCAGCAGTAACGCCAGAGAATGAGGAAGATATTTTTTCACACTACAGTACCAATTTGAAGCTTGGGTATCAATTCTCTGATGCTATTGGAGTCCAGGTTTATGGGAACCAGACCAAATTTAAAAATGAGTATGATGCTACATTGGCAGAAGCACCTAATCTGGGCGAGAACGAACAGCAAAGGGTCGGTTTATCTTCTACGTTGGATTATGGCGGTGGTTCGGTTCACCTAAATACAGCGTTTACCGATTATGAATCCGTGGCCAATGATACCTTTGGTGAAAGCATCACCGAGGGAAGCAATTGGGTGTTGGATCTGTACAATAAATACGTTTTTGGTGAGCAGTTCCATACCATTCTAGGGGTAAATTACATCAAAGATGAAGCTGTTTTTACTGAAGATGTTGATTTTACCATTGTGGACCCTTATGCCAATGTGGTGTATGTTTCAGATTTTGGACTGAACTTAAATGCTGGTGCTAGATTGAATAATCATTCCGAATATGGAAACCATTTTGTGTACAATGTGAATCCATCCTACGTGTTTGATACCGAAAATGGATATGTGAAGCTGATGGGGTCTTATGCCACATCTTACATCACACCTAATTTGACACAGTTGTTCGGTGCTTTTGGAGGTAACTCTGAGTTGGAACCCGAGGAAAACACGACGATTGAAGGGGGTATTGAATTCAAGCTCAATGAAAAGTTGAGAATTAGCACGGTGTATTTTGATAGAAATGAAACCAATGCCATTGGGTACGATGCCAATTTTATGAGTATCAACATTGCGGATGAAATTGATGCCAACGGAGTGGAGGTGGAAGCTACGTGGTTGCCTTGGAGCAAGTTTAGTGTTAATGCCAATTATACGTTCACGGAAAGGAAAGGGGACAATGCCATTCGTATTCCAAAACATAAGGCCAACGTATTCCTGTGGTATCAGTTTTGTGAAACCACAAACGCTTCATTAAGCTATGCTTACACGGGCGAACGTTTTGATACGGATTTTGCTACCTTCTCCGATATTGCTTTAGAACCATTTTCCTTGCTCAATTTTTCCATTGGACACGAACTGATTAAGAACAAACTCAACGTGTTTGTAAATGCAGATAACTTGTTGAATGAGGATTACAGAGAATTATTAGGGTTCACCACCCGAGGACGAAATTTTAGGGTTGGTCTCAACCTGAACCTTTAAAAAAAGTCCATCTATAATATCAATTTTTGTGAACCTGAACTTGCCCGTCTACCGGGCGGGCAGGATTAGGGTTATCCTTTTGATCATTATTTTAGAAGAACTAGTTTTATTAATCTTGATTTTTTACTCGATAATCGAGATTTAAATGTTCCGAGGCTTGTCTCGAAATCAAAACATTTTTTCCTGCCAATGCCTCGTAGAGTGGGCTTGTCCCGAGGTAGTTTACTTGAACTTATTTTTAGTAATTCACATATTCCACTATCTCAAGACCATAACCAACCATGCCCACACGCTTGGTTTGGCCAGAATTCGTCAATAACCGAATCTTGGAAATATTGATGTCGTGAAGTATTTGTGCACCAATGCCAAAGTCCTTGTTGTCCATTTCAATCTTTGGAGCCTTGTTGATTCCCTCTTCCTGAAGCTTTTTGAATTCGGACAATCTCCCCAATAGGTTCATGGATTGATTTTCTTGATTTATAAAAATCATGGCACTATTTTCTTCTGTATTCAATGCATCGAACATGCGCTGTAAACCTTCATCGGGATTGTTGGTCAAAGTGCCCAGCATATCATTGTTCACTAGCGTGGAATTAATACGGGTAAGTACAGGTTCTCCACTTTTCCAATTTCCTTTTAGCAACGCAATGTGAACTTGATCGTTCGTCGTCTGTTTGTATGCACGCAGTCTAAATTCTCCGAATCTGGTGTTTATGGTAAATGCCTCTTTAAGTTCTATAAGGCTATCGTGTTCCATGCGGTAAGCGATCAAATCCTCAATGGAAACAATTTTAAGGTCAAATTTTTTGGCTACCTCCAGCAATTGGGGCAATCGTGCCATGGTTCCATCCTCGTTCAAAATTTCCACCAAAATACCTGCAGGCTCTAAACCGGCCAATCTTGCAAAGTCTATTGCAGCCTCTGTGTGTCCAGTACGCCTTAATACGCCTCCATTTTTTGCCCTAAGCGGGAAAATATGTCCAGGTTTTCCCAGTTCGTGAGGTTTGGTGTCTTTGTTTACAAGGGCACTAATGGTTTTGGCCCTGTCATGAACCGAGATGCCCGTTGTGCATCCATACCCCAATAAATCCACGGAAACAGTAAACTGGGTTTGGTGCAATACGGTGTTGTTTTGCACCATCATATTTAACTCTAGTTCCTCGCACCTATCTTCAGTTAAGGGGGCACAGATAAGTCCTCGGCCGTGCATGGCCATAAAATTTATCATTTCGGGGGTAACTTTTTCGGCAGCAGCAATAAAATCGCCTTCGTTTTCCCTGTTTTCATCATCCACTACAATAATTACCTTACCGTCTCTAACATCGGCAATGGCTTCTTCTATGGCGTTCAGTTGTATTTTTTTGTTCTTGGCGATCATTGATCTTCAGCTTCTTTATCTTTCTTTTTAAATATTGATTTGATACGGTCTATAAAATGACCAAATCCTACTAACCCTTTATCCGCAGTTGCGCGTCTGGTGAGCGATATGCCCAAGGGCAACATGATCATTGTTGGGAGCCAGGCTCCGATAGCAGGGTGAATGTTTCCTTCTTTGGCATAGTTGCCGGCAAATACACCGAGAAAATAATAGGTCAAAAATAAGATGATAGCAACTACCATGGGCAATCCCAATCCTCCTTTGCGAATTATAGCTCCTAAAGGTGCGCCTACAAAAAACAAAATAATGCACGAAAGTGCCAGTGCATATTTTTGATGCAGCGATAGAATGTGGCTGTTATAGAACTTGTATCTGCTTTGCAGCTCGTTCTTTTTGGAAGTCACCGTGTTCAATATACTGGAAACCTCGTTCTGGGCTTTTTTCATTACTTGAATTTGTTCCCACTGTACCAGACTTTCTATAAATTCGTCGATAGTTTTAATGGAATCCTGTTCGGACTTCTCCACCTTTTTTTGGGGTTGAACAAGCTCCAAGTTTTGCTTGGTAGTATCTTTTGGCACTTTGGGCGGAAATGCCCCCATACGATTAACAACGTTTTTGGAAAATGCAGTTACTTTTTCAAGGTTGTTTTCGCGAAGGGAATCAATGTCCTTGATGAGCCGCCCCACATTTTTCATCTTGTTTGTAGTGATATTCTGATCTTCTTCCAAATCCTGGTCATTGAGTTCCGAAATATCGATATTGATGGTGTAGGTCTCAAAATTTGACTTGGCGAACGGGTGCTTTCGCCGTTCTTTGGCATCTTTGGGCATGACCTCTTCGTAGTAGTTTCCATCTTTCAATACCAATTGAATAATGTCTGATTTTTCACTACTGATCAACTCACCGGATTTTGCCTTGATGACGGTATTGTTAATGTTCTGATCTGTTTTTTTGTGGATGATGACATTATCCAAAAAGCGATCTTGCTCCCCATGTTTTTTGTCCACTTTAATGTTCATGCCCTCGCCAGTTCCTTCAAAATCACTAAAAACACCTTCGGTAATGGCGGCTGCTGGTTTTACTTTGGCAATGTTTCGCCTTAGGTTGAACATTTTTTGTTCTGATATTGGAATCACATCATTGGCAAAAAAGAAAGTGACCACACCTAAGAACAGTACAAATACGATAAGGCTTCGCATGCCACGTTGCAATGATATGCCGGAAGCTTTCATGGCGGCAAACTCATAATTTTCCGCAAAAGTACCAAAGGTAAGAATGGAGGATAGGAGTACCGTAAGCGGCAATACCTTGTCCACCAAAGTTGGGATAAAGTAGAAAATAAACTTGCCAATAATTACCATGCCCAGTCCTTTTCCCGCCAAATCATCAATGAACAGCCATATTCCCTGAAAAATGAATATGACGATGAGAATGAAAAAAGAACTGAAGAAGTTGTAAAGAAATCTTCTTAGTATATACTGATCAAGTATTTTCAATGCCTAGTTTCTTATAATATAATATCCTTTGTCCTCGTATTTTTTCTCGTCAAAGGTAAACAGAGTACTTGATATGGGCTGATTGGTTTTGAAAGAATTAACGGTAATGGTGGTTTTGGTACCATTGTTTCCCGTTTGAATCAGTTTATAGATGTGCTTGGTCTGTGTATCCACTCCCAAAAGCACGGATTTTATCTCGGTATTGGAGTCAATGGGAATCAACTTTACATACTGGATTTTTCTGCCCCCTACATTTTGAAGGATATCCCACTGATAGTTATGTCCCGTTTTATAGAATGTCAACATTTTGGAGGGGCTTACGTTATCGTTATCCTCATTTACATCTTCAATGGTTACTTCTTCGTTCTCGGGAACCACAGTGTAGACTTTGTTGCCATCGTACATTTGTTTGGCTCCAAAATAGTTGAGCAGATATTTTTCACCATCCAAGGTTACGTTGCCATTGGTTTCCTGTTTTAGGTCGGCCTCGGTGTTTTCCAAAGTGGACTGGAAATCAATATAAATATTATCGTAGCTCTGCACTTTGTTGTATACTTCGTCCAAAAGTGCTTTGGCCTTATCGGAGTTCTGTCCGTAAGAAAAAAGTCCTACGGTAAACAATGTTATAAAAAGAATACTTTTCTTGATCATGGTCTTATTTTGCTTCATTTTCTAATAGTTGTTCCAAAGAATACATGTCGGGCACCAAAACTTGTCGGGCCTTACTTCCCTCAAATGGCCCTACAATTCCGGCAGCTTCCAATTGGTCTATAATTCTACCGGCCCTGTTGTACCCCAGTTTTAATTTACGTTGGATAAGGGAAGCGGAACCTTGCTGGGCCGTTACAATAACTTCGGCGGCTTCTTTGAACATCGCATCCCTGTCCGCGATATCATTATCAAGACTTGTGCCAGATTCCTCGCCTACATACTCTGGCAGTAAGTGCGCTTCGGGGTATGCACGTTGCGAACCAATGTACTCGGTAATTTTTGCCACTTCTGGTGTGTCCACAAAAGCACATTGCAACCTTGTAACGTCATTTCCTTGAGTGTAGAGCATATCTCCGCGACCGATAAGCTGGTCGGCGCCTTGCGCATCCAAAATGGTTCTGGAGTCAATTTTTGAGGTTACCCTAAACGCTATCCTAGCAGGGAAGTTGGCCTTGATGATACCGGTAATTACGTTAACCGATGGTCTTTGTGTGGCAATAATCAAGTGAATACCAATGGCGCGTGCCAATTGTGCCAATCTGGCAATTGGTGTTTCCACTTCCTTGCCCGCTGTCATGATCAAATCCGCAAACTCATCTATCACCAAAACAATGTATGGCAAAAACTTATGTCCGTCGTTCGGATTCAATTTTCTGGCCTTGAACTTGACATTATATTCCTTAACGTTTCTTACCATAGCTGATTTGAGCAACTCGTAGCGGTTGTCCATTTCAATACAAAGGGAGTTCAAGGTGTTGATTACCTTGGTATTATCTGTAATGATGGCTTCTTCGGAATCGGGCAGTTTTGCCAAAAAGTGACGTTCAATTTTGTTGTAAAGGGTCAATTCCACCTTTTTGGGGTCTACCAAAATAAATTTAACTTCTGCGGGATGCTTTTTGTAGAGTAGGGAGGTGATGACGGCATTCAACCCTACGGATTTACCCTGACCCGTAGCACCTGCCATAAGCATGTGGGGCATTTTGGCGAGGTCAACCACAAAAGTCTCGTTGCTAATGGTTTTTCCAAAGGCAATGGGCAATTCCATTTCCGCTTTCTGGAATTTATTCGATGCTATAACGGACCGCATGGAAACAATGGTGGCGTTTTTGTTGGGCACCTCGATACCCACGGTTCCTTTGCCGGGAATAGGGGCAATGATTCGAATTCCCAACGCGGCCAACGAAAGCGCAATGTCGTCTTCTAGATTTTTTATTTTGGAAATACGGATTCCCGCTTCAGGAACAATTTCGTAAAGTGTTACCGTAGGACCAATGGTGGCTTTGATTTGGGCAATCCCTATTTTATAATTTTTGAGAGTGCTGACAATTCGGTTTTTGTTTTCCTCAAGCTCTTCTTGGTTGATGGTGATTCCTCCCGAGGCACCATGGGCCTCCAATAGGTCCAATGTGGGGAATTTGTAGTTGCCCAATTCCAGTTTTGGGTCGAATTCCCCAAAATCCTTTACCAATCTGGCAGCTGTTACATCGGTTTCTTCCTCTTCAACGGGTGTTTCTTCAACTTTTAAATCAATGTCGGATTCTTCCTCTTGCGGAAGATTTACATCGAGTCCGGCTTCCTCATTTAACGGTGGAATGTTTTCTTTATGGGTGTAGGTGTCTATTTTTTCAGGAACCTTATCATCTGTACTCAACTCAATGCTACCTTCCCCATCTTCATTAATAGTTTGGGTGTTGTGGATTGAAGGTTCTTCATTAAAATCAGATTTGATTTTTTGTTTCTGTCTGCGGAAGAAGTTGGCGAACCCTTCGGGTGTAAAATTGAACAGTCGGACCAAGATTACCATCAAAACAAATATCAGAATCAAGAATACACCGATTTTCCCCGTGTAATCCTGAAGGAAGTCATTCATTTCATAACCGATAAGGCCTCCCAACAATGGGAAATCCGCAGCAAAAAAACCAAGTGCAATGGATCCCCAGATGACTCCGACCAGCCCCCAAATCCATTTGGAGATCAATCGTTTTCCATTCAATCCCAAAAAGAGATAGAGCCCGGTGACGGCCAATAAGAACGGAAACACAAAAGAGGCCAAACCAAAGCCTTTGTACATAAAAAAGTGACTTACACCGGCCCCAAATTTATTGAGCAGGTTGCTTGCTTGGGCATTACGGTCCGCAAATTGGGATAGCATGCTCTGGTCCTCTTGCCATGTAAAATAAAACGACATGAAAGAGAAGAAGAGCGCAATGCTGAGAACGATCAAAAGGCTACCAAAAATAATCTTGTTCTGCTTGGAAGGCTTAAAGGATACCTTCTTTTCGGCAGTTGTAGTTTTTTTTGATTTTGATTTTGTTCTTTTTTTGGCCATCGATTGTTTTTAAGCGGGGCTAAGTTACAAATTTACGTTGCTACTCGGGGTCTTGGATTTTGCTAAAAGATTTTGGGTACATAGATGATCAGACCGATGATACTTGCTATGACCGATACTATCATAACGGCTCCTGCGGAAATATCTTTTATCAAACCAATTTTTGGATCCAATTTGGGCTGAACATAGTCGCAGATTTTTTCAATGGCGGTGTTTACTCCTTCCACGCCCATTACTAAACCAATGGCCAACAGTTGGAGAATCCATTCGGTGTTCGATATTTGAAAATAAAAGCCAAAAGCTGTGACCACCAATGTTATAACGAACTGAATTTTAATGCTAGGCTCGGTGCGCAACAAAAGGAACATGCCCTTTAGGGCATATCCTACACTTTTTATCCTATTCTGAAGAAAAGATTCTTTGGGCATTTAGAATGCTTCAAATATTTGTTTTGATATTAATCTACTAGCCGAAAGCTTGATGCGGCACGGTGTCAAAAATACTAAAAAAACCTTCCCGAAGTCTGTTACGGGAAGGTTCTTATTTACTGTTTTATACAATGTATGTTACTTGTCTATTGAGCCGAGTACTCTGGACATAAAACCGTTAAGCGCTTCTTTTTTAGGAGTACCGTTCTTGATTTCGTTGGATACTTCCAAAGCACCATAAATATTGGAGATCAATTCCCCGATCATATCCAGTTCCTCATCTTTGAGGCTAGAGACTTCGCAAACACTTTCTAGGGTATCTGCAGTTTCCTGAAGATAATCTTCGTCGTGCTCTTCGGCAAAATTGACCAATTGTTTAATTATGGGCAACTTCATTGATCAAGTCTTTTAAAACATCATATTTATTGGTCTGTACCTGATTCTTTAATGCCCCTTTTGAAAAAGCGGCAAAAGTGGGCAAATTGTCCACGTTGGCCAGCTTTCTGGATTCCGGGAATTTCTCGGCATCGACCATTACAAACTTTATATCTTCGTTCAAAGAGGCTTCCTTTTTGAACTTTGGCTTCATGATCCTGCAGTTGCCGCACCAAGATGCGCTATACTGCACCACTACGTTGTCATTGTTGGCAATGACCTCGCTTAAATTGTCTTTGTCCAATTCTACAACCATAGTGCTTAGTTTACGTGATTGGCCAAGTAATCGGAAACACCGGCTCTATCGGCATTCATGGCTTGTTTTCCTTCTTCCCAGTTTGCAGGACAGACCTCACCTTTTTCCTGAACGTGCGTGTAAGCATCTATCAAGCGCAAAAATTCTTTTACGTTTCTTCCCAAAGGCATGTGGTTGATGCTTTCGTGGAATACAGTCCCTTCTTCATCGATCAAGTACGTAGCTCTGTAGGTTACGTTGTCGCCTTCCACTACAACAGAATTGGTCTCCTCGTTATAGTCTTCTTTCATAATGTCCAAGATGCCCAAGGCAGTTGCCAAGTTTCTATTGCTGTCAGAAACGATAGGGTAGGTTACACCTTCTATTCCTCCGTTGTCCTTTTCTGTGTTCAACCAAGCAAAATGTACTTCGGCAGTATCGCAAGAAGCTCCGAAAACAATGGTATTTCTCTTTTCAAACTCACTTAGGTTTTGTTGAAAGGCAAAAAGCTCGGTCGGACAAACAAAAGTGAAATCTTTTGGATACCAGAATAACAAAACCTTCTTGTTTTCTGCTTTGGCTTTCTCTAAAATGTTGATTTTGAATGTGTCGCCCAATTCGTCGATGGCGTTTACTTCAATGTTTGGAAACTTTCTTCCTACTAAAGTCATTTATTGGATGTTTTTATAAATTTCGAATAGCAAAAATAGGGCGGTTTTATGGCTTTTACCAACTTAAAAATTTGTATTTCTTATAACTGGATAAGTCGTGACTATGCAATAAAAAACCGTTGCTATAGTTGAGTTTATATCAAAATTTGTTGCAAAAATTTAACAACTTCTCAATAAATCGCATGTATCGAAAAAAGTAGGATGACAATTTTATTCAGCAGTCGTTTCAACCAATTGCTCGATCTTGATTCTGAACGCAGCAAACAACAATGTCATAAACGGACTGAGCCAGTTAAAAATAGCATAGAGTGCATATTCACCAACACCAACACCCAAAACACTACTGTGATACGCTCCGCAGGTGTTCCAAGGTACCAATACAGAGGTTACCGTTCCTGAATCTTCGAGTGTTCTACTCAAATTTTCCGGGGCCAGTCCACGCTCTTCGTAAGCTTTGGAAAACATTTTGCCAGGCACCACAATGGCCAAGTATTGGTCGGATGCGGTTACGTTCAATGCCAAACAGCTTCCTACAGTACTGGCGAACAATCCAAAAGTGGTCTTGGCCATTTTCAGGAGGGATTCTGTGATGCGTTCCAAAGCTCCAATACCATCCATAATGCCGCCAAAAACCATCGCACAGACTATCAACCAAATGGTGCCGAGCATACCCGACATTCCTCCGGAGGAAAATAGATCGTTAAGTGCAGGGTCATCTGTTGCTATGGCTGTATCAACGGTGATGGCATTTAAAATGCCTTTGTAACCTGTTTCAAAGTTTAAGGCTGCACCTCCACCGATGTTCGCGACAATATCTGGCTGAAAAACAAGTGCAAAAACTCCACCTAACAATGTTCCTACAAGTAGAGCCATTAATGGAGGTGCTTTTTTTACGATTAAGCCAATAACAGCCAATGGAACCAAAAACAACCATCCATTTATATTGAAAGTAGAACTGATGTTTGTTAGTATGGAACTTGTGTCCGCATCACCGGAAGTGTCGATGGTGAACCCTAAAATGATGAAAACAATCAGGGTTACAACAATGGTTGGAACCGTGGTGTACGTCATATAGCGAATGTGCGAGAACAAATCTCCTCCCGCCATGGCAGGAGCCAAATTGGTGGTGTCGCTCAAAGGAGACATTTTATCCCCAAAATAAGCACCAGAAAGCACAGCGCCTGCCGTCATACCCAACGATATGCCCAAAGCATCTCCAATACCGATCAATGCAATACCTACGGTCGCGGCCGTGGTCCAACTACTTCCCGTGGCAATGGAAATAATGGCACAAATAATAACACTGGCAGCCAAAAATATGGTGGGATTCAAAATTTGAAGCCCGTAATAGATCATAGCGGGAATAATACCGCTGACCAGCCAAGTACCCGAAAGTGCACCGACCATTAAAAGAATCAATAAGGCACCTGTAGTAGACTTAACATTTTCGGCTACTTCGGCAATCATTTTCTTATAGGAAACCTTATTGAAAATACCGACGATTGCAGCAACCGCACCGCCCATTAATAAAATAAATTGGTTGGAACCGCTTAGGGCATCATCTCCAAAAACATAAACATTGTAGGCCAACATTGTTACCAGGGCAAAAACTGGTATCAATGCTTCGGCAATGGTCAAATCTTTATTTTCTACAATGTGTTCATCTTCCCTAAACTTTGGTTTTCCTTCTTTTTTCGGCATTTGGTCTGAGTTTGTTAAGAGGTAATATTACGATTTTGCACTATGCTGTGCAACCCCCTTATGTCGCCCCTTTAGGCTAAACTAGAGTCAGGAGACAAAATATCCAGTTTTTCCATACAGTTGCGCATGGTAATGTACGTTTTGTGGATATCGTTGTCCAGTCCAATGGAAAAACGGATAAGTCCTTCGGAGAGACCAAGTTCTTTTTGTTCTTCCTCTGGAATTTCAGAGGAGGTTGAAGTGCCTGAAGCGCTGAACAAGGTTTTGTAGAAACCAAGGCTTACTGCTAAATAACCCAGTTTTTCTTTTTGCATGAGCTCCATCAATGCATTGGCTCTTTTCACGGAACCAACATCCAGGGTAAGCATACCGCCAAATCCGTATTCGTGGTTCATCTGGGATTTCATTAAACTATGCCCTGAATGACTTTCCAAACCAGGATACACCACTTTTAAACCATCTTTTTCAAATTGCTTGGCCAAATAATGGGCATTTTCGCTATGCTTTTTGATTCTTATATGAAGCGTTCGCATATTCTTCAAGATGGAAGCGGCACGTAAACTGTCCAAAGTACTGCCCAAGAGCATTCCAGCTCCGTTGTTTACATCTTTTAGACTGAGACAAAAATCAGTTGTTCCGCAAACGGCTCCAGCAACGCAATCGCTGCTCCCATTGATGAACTTGGTAAGGCTGTGTACTACAATATCGGCCCCCAATTGTGCTGCATTAATGGTCAGTGGGGAAAAGGTATTGTCCACCACTAAAGGCATTTCGTTCTTTTTGGCAATTTTGGAAAGCGAAGGAATGTCGGCAATTTCCAACAGCGGGTTACTGACAGCCTCGCAGTAAATCATTTTGGTTTTTGGGGTGATGGATTTTTCGACCGTTCCCAAATTAGTGATGTCCACAAAAGAGACATCAATATGGAACTTTTTCACAAAGTTTTTTAGGAAGGCGTATGTACCTCCGTAAATGGTTCGGCTACAAACAATATGGTCTCCGGAATCACATAATTGAAGAATAACGGCAGTGATGGCGCCCATTCCACTGGCATATACATTGGCAGATTCCGTTCCCTCCAATTGCGCCATGGCCTCGCCCAAGTATAAGTTGGAAGGGGAGGAGTGGCGACTGTACAAGTAGCAGCCTTCGGTATTCCCCTCAAAGGTGTCGAACATGGTTTTTGCTGACAGAAAAGTGTAGGTTGATGAGTCTGATATAGAAGGATTTACACCTCCAAATTCGCCAAAATATTGAAGATCTTGTATGTGTTCCGATGCTTTGTAGTCCATAATGTGTTGTTTTTGATAAAAATAGGTATATGTAGACCTAAAATCAATAGATGTATTTAAATGGTGATAAACAGTCATTAAATAAAGAATAATTAGGATATTGTTCTATAAAATAAGAATTTAGCTGTTCCCAATAGAAAAATCGTCAGAATGAAACTGGATAAAGTGGATATTGAATTGGTAAGACTGCTCCAAGAGGACTGTAAAAAGACAACAAAACAATATGCAGATGCTTTGCATTTGTCCAAAACTGCAGTTTATGAGCGAATTCGTCGATTGGAGCGCAATGGGGTAATTACGCAATATACCGCCATGGTGGACAAAGAGAAAGTTGGGCGCGATTTTATGGTACTTTGTCAAATTCGCTTGGTGCAACATACCAAGGAGAATGTCTTAAAGTTTGAGCGTGAGGTATTGCAGCTTCAAGAGGTTTCCGAGTGCTTTCATGTAGGTGGCGATTACGACTATATTTTAAAGATTTTTGTAAAGGACATGAAAAGTTATCGGGAGTTTATGGTCACTAAATTGACTGCCATAGCCAATATTGGCAATACACAAAGTTCATTTGTCATCAATGAGGTGAAAAATACACCATCGGTACATATTGGTGGTTGATTTATTGTTCTATTATTGGGTTACTCTGTTATTAAGTTATTGAACTTGAGTTTGTCGCTTGAACTTGAAACTTTAGTTTGATGTTCGCCTGCAAACTGCCCACTGCAAACTGGGCTATTGGTTGCTTGATGTCGATAGTCGATTCTTGTCTCTTGTCTCATGATTCTTTTTCCTTTTTGACACAAATTTCACGAATGGCCACGAATGTTTTTGTACTTGAGGTTGAGACTTGAGCTTAAACTTACCTGCCTATTGCCCTCTGAAAACTGCCTACTGCCCCGAACCTCATCAATCCAAAACTAGGGTTTATCAATCCAAATAAGGTGTTCATAAGATCATGCCTAAAAAGTTCGCGTAAACTCTGCATCTTGCTCCAATTACCCTATAAAACTTTAGTCATGAAAAACACATTGAACAAATTTGGAATAACAATAATGGCCTTGGTAATGCTCTGGTCCTGCGAAAAAGATGACGGTCCAAAGTCATTCGCCAATCAGCCCCCGGTTATATACGACCAGTCCTTTCATGTTCCCGAAGCCCTAACCGATGGCCAAACGGTAGCCGAAGTAAAGGCATACGATTCCAATATGGGCACCAAGCTTACTTATAGTATCACTGCTGATGATAGTGATATGTTCGAGATAAGCCCTAAAACAGGGTTGTTAAGCTTAAAAGCGGGCAAAGAACTTGACCTTGAGGCTCCTCAATCTCACAAGATTACCGTTACGGTTACTGATGGAGAAAGGGAGGATACTGGTCTAATCACCATTTGCGATTGTGTACCCGTATTTGCGCAGGAAGCCTATGAGTTTGAAGTAAGCGAAGACTTATCTACAGAAGAATTGATCCACACCTTTGAGGTCGAAGATGCCGACACGGATATAGCGGATCTTGTTTTTAACATTCCCACTAACGACAACGGCCTGTTTACGATCAACGAAGCAGGTGAACTAAGCTTGGCCGCAGGACAGCAACTCGATTATGAGACTAGCAAAGAGCACAATATTACCGTAAGTGTTGAAGATGATAATGCAACTGTGGAAGTAGCAGTGAAAATTATAGTTATAAATGATGGAGATACCTTGGCCGAAGACCCTAAGTCTTTTGTGACCACATGGAAGACCGAGACCGATGGAGAAGAGATTATGTTTGAAATAATAAATAACTATTACTCTTACAACTATACCATAGATTGGGGAGATGGAACAATAGAGGAGCTTACTGAGGCTGATGGACATCCTTCTCATATCTATGCTTCTGCTGGCACTTATACCGTGGCTATATATGGTGAATTTCCAACTGTTCTTTTTAACAACCCACAATATTCTTCGAAACTTGAAAGCTTGGAACAATGGGGCATTATACAATGGGAATATTTAAGCTATACTTTTGGCAATTGCGAAAATATGGTATATAATGCGACGGACGTACCGGATTTATCCAAGGCAACCAGCACCAGCGGTATGTTTTATGAAGCCACCTCCTTTAATGGGGATGTCAGTGACTGGGATGTGAGCCATGTGACCACTATGACGGGTATGTTCGCCGGTGCCACTTCCTTTAACGGGAATCTTAGCGACTGGGACGTGAGTCATGTGACCTCTATGACAGCAATGTTCTATGGTGCCACTTCCTTTAACGGGGATATTAGTAATTGGGACGTGAGCCATGTGACCGGTATGGGGTCAATGTTCAGAGATGCCACCTCTTTTAATGGTGATGTCAGCAGTTGGGATGTTAATAATGTGAATACTATGGAAAATATGTTCAATGGAGCAACTTCCTTTGACGGGGACTTGAGCAATTGGAATATTGGTAAGGTAGAATTAATGGACGGTATGTTGGATAATTCGGGAATGTCCAAAGAAAACTTTAATGCCCTGTTGATGGGTTGGAGCAGTTTTGTGGAGCAGAACAACGGACCTTATGATATAAATTTTGGAGCTGATGGACTTACCTTTTGCGGTACAGAAGCTCTTGAAGCAGGACTCAAGCTACAGAATAACTACAATTGGAATTTTACAGGAGATCAAGTTTTTGAGCAAGAATGTAACTGATTGTTAAAAAATAGGTTTTAAAACATGCCATCGGGAGGCTTTCGGGTTTCTCGGTGGTTTTTTGTTGCCCCCTCCCGGCCTCCCCAAAGGGAGGAGTTTGATGCTCGGC
This sequence comes from Allomuricauda ruestringensis DSM 13258, assembly GCF_000224085.1. NCBI lineage: Bacteria > Pseudomonadati > Bacteroidota > Flavobacteriia > Flavobacteriales > Flavobacteriaceae > Flagellimonas > Flagellimonas ruestringensis. The sequence continues at coordinate 3,597,588 of NC_015945.1, read as the reverse complement.
GTTCCAAGTTAGAAGTTACTGCGTTATTGGGTTATTGAGTTATTTTGTTATTGGAATTTGGTATTAGTCATTTTACTGCTTTCTGCCAACTGCATACTGAGTTGTTTGGTTATTTTGTTGTTGTGTTATTAATTTGAGTTTGATGTTTGCACTTGGCACCTGATGCCTGTCATTCTGAAGGAGCGTAGCGACTGAGGAATCTAGATTTCTCACGCTCCCGCTGGTCGGTTCGAAATGACAATGAAATAATTCGTGGCCATTTGTGTAATTCGTGTCAGCCGTAGGCAGGGGTTATTGGAGTTTGATGTTTGAGCTTGAAGCATGATGCCCGAAGCCGGAAGTCCGTTCTTGGTTTCAAGTTTTAGGTTGCCAAAGGTCTTTGTCCTTGTGTCTGACAGCGCAGCGGCCTTGGTTCTTTCTTCTTGCTCCTTTGCTCTTTGTTCTTGACCCTGAAACTTGAGTTTGAACTTGATTCGAGCAATAAGTGAAATTCATGTCAAGCCAATAAACAATGAGTAACCATTCAACTTTTACCCTCCTCCCTTTGACCTTTTTGACGCAAATTCCACAAATCATCACGAATTTTCTGTTCTTGAACTTGATACTTGATGTCGGAAGTTGGAAGTCAGTTGGCAGTAAGCAGTTCGCAGTCTGCAGTAACCCAATAACTGAATAACCCACTTTGCAACTCTGAACTCCTAACTCTAAACTTCTAACTTCAGAAGTCTTGGTTCTTGTGCCTAACAGCGCAGCGGTCTTGGTTCTTTGCTTCTTGCTCCTTTGCTCTCTGTTCTTGACCCTGAAACTTGAGTTTGAACTTTTTGACTGCCCACTGAGAACTGACAACTGTATACTAAACTCCGAACTCAAAACCTTTTTCCCACAGAATTGATTGGGACTGTCCCGAAAAACATTTGTATTTTTACGGTTGTTTTTAAAGAACATATCTTTTAAGAATCATCCTTACAAATAATACAATATGAATCAATATGATGTAGCTATCATCGGCTCTGGACCTGGAGGCTATGTAGCGGCCATTCGATGTGCCCAATTGGGAATGAAAACTGCAATAATAGAAAAGTATGCTGTACTTGGCGGTACATGCTTAAACGTAGGATGTATTCCTTCCAAAGCGCTTTTGGACTCATCGCACCATTATGAAGATGCAGTTAAGCACTTCGAGGAGCACGGTATCGATATTCCAGGGGAGGTAAAAGTGAACTTGAAGCAAATGATTGCTCGTAAACAAGCTGTAGTGGACCAAACCACTAAGGGAGTCGAGTTTTTGATGAGCAAAAACAAGATTGATGTTTACCATGGCGTAGGAAGTTTCAAGGACGCTACGCACATCAATATTAAAAAAGATGGAAAAACAGAAACCATCGAAGCTAAGAACAGCATCATTGCTACGGGGTCTAAACCATCATCCTTACCTTTTATTGAAATTGATAAAGAAAGAGTGATTACCTCAACCGAAGCCCTAAAGCTAAAGGAGATTCCAAAACATTTGATTGTGATTGGGGGAGGAGTGATAGGTTTGGAATTGGGTCAGGTATACAAGCGCTTGGGCGCCGAAGTAACCGTAGTGGAATTTATGGACCGCATTATCCCCGGCATGGATGGCGCTTTGTCCAAAGAGCTCACCAAAGTGATGAAAAAACAAAAGGTGAAGTTCAACCTGTCCCACAAAGTAAAATCCGTAGAGCGCAAAGGTGACGAGATAATTGTGAAAGCCGATGACAAAAAAGGCAAAGAGGTTACCATAAAAGGAGACTATTGCTTGGTAAGTGTTGGCCGTAAACCGTATACCGATGGATTGAACGCCGAAGCTGCAGGCGTAAAATTGGATGATAAGGGCAGAGTAGAAGTAAACGAACACTTGCAGACCAACGTTTCCAATATTTATGCCATTGGCGATGTGGTAAAAGGTGCCATGTTGGCCCATAAGGCCGAAGAAGAAGGTACCATGGTCGCCGAATTGTTGGCAGGCCAAAAACCACATATAGATTATAACCTTATACCAGGTGTTGTTTATACTTGGCCAGAAGTTGCCGCTGTTGGAAAAACAGAAGAGCAATTGAAAGAAGAAGGCGTAGCATATAAATCAGGTCAGTTTCCGATGCGTGCCTTGGGAAGAGCCCGTGCCAGCATGGATATTGATGGTTTTGTGAAGATTCTTGCAGATAAGAACACTGATGAAGTACTGGGCGTTCATATGATTGGGGCACGTTGTGCAGATTTGATTACGGAAGGTGTTACCGCGATGGAATTCAGGGCGTCGGCCGAGGATATTTCCCGAATGAGCCATGCCCACCCAACCTTTGCCGAAGCCGTTAAGGAAGCTGCATTGGCCGCAACCGATGATAGGGCTTTGCATGTTTAATTAACTTTTTGGTACGTACATAAAAATCCGTCAGTTCGAGTTTTTCCTTGAGGAAAAGTATCGAGAACTCAGGTTGACGAAAACACATATTTTGGATAACTTTAAAGCATTCAGTCTTAGGATTGAATGCTTTTTTAGCTTCTTACCGTGCGGAAAACTCTTCTGAGGAATAGTCTAACTCTAATAAAAAGCTCTCGTAGCACAGGGGTGGAGGCCTCTTTCAAGTCGGTAATCTGGATTTTGGCATAAGAAATGCCCCAAGCAAGCTGTGATTTGATATTTGCTTCGTATCGGTTGTATTGTAATGATAAAAATGTACAAACGATTATAAAAGCGAAAGCGCCTGCAACCACTATTTCAGGCGAAAGTGAATGGTTAAAGAAACGGTACAGCCCCAATCCCGTTAAGCTTCCATAAAGTATAACAAAGTGAATCACGTAGATGGAAAGTGTACTTGCACCAATTTTCAGAACTGTTTTGTTCGTCATAAATCGGCGAAGGATCATAAATACGGCAAAAACAACGAGCACATTGCCCAAACGGATAAATAAATAGTTATTGGAGAGTATTAAGTTGAATAATTCCAACCCGGTCCATTCATAAAGTCCTTTAAAAACATTGGAAGATTGGTATATTAAAAAATAGCCAACCGCCAACGCTATGGCAATCGCTGCAGGGTATAAATATTTATAGTTTTTAAATCGCGTAAAAAGCACCGAGATAAAGGCACCCAAAGTAGTATATCCAAACCAAGGAATGATGGTAAACACAGAACCATTGGCCTTGGTGAAATAATTGGCGATAAAATCAGGTAAAAAAGCGAAAGTCCAATCCTTGTAAACCCGTTCGAACAGAAAAAGCAACAAGGTGATGCTGATCAGAACAGCAGGAAGCACATATTTTTTCCTATTGGCGGTGAGCAAATATATGCCAATAAGACCTAGAATGGAGAGCCCGATGCAATGGAGCACATCTACCAAATAAAACGAATTGTAAATTTCACCTTTAAAGAGACCTCCAAGATTCAAGCGTAGTAAGTAACCAATGGCCAATAGCTGTAGTCCACGACGAATACCTTTGGAAACCCTAGGGTTTTCCATTCCGTTTTGTGGAACCCGAATCAATAAATACGTAAATATAAAGCCAGAAACGGTAAAGAAAACAGGAGCGGTAATTCCTCTAAAATAAAGCCAAACATTGTAAACAGAATTGCTTGAGTCCCTAAAAACAGGATCCAACAAACCATCGATGAAGTGCCCTTGCAGCATCATCAAAATGGCCCATGCACGCATGGCGTCTATAAAAAATAACCTGTTGTTCTTGGCTGTCATTTGGTTTACATTCAACCTATATACTTGTTTAGCAGGCAGTTTGGATGTTCTTCGTGCCAAAAATATACAAAATAGTCGCATCTCTGTCTCAATTGCGGTATTTTAGCGAAACAATCAATGATTTTATACTATGGCTGCAATTTTGGCATTCGCCGGAAGCAATTCTTCAACTTCTATTAATTTTAAATTAGTCCAACACACCACTTCCCTAGTGCAAAATAATGATATTCAGATCCTCAACATGGCAGAGCACCCTTTTCCCATGTATAGCGAAGACCATGAAAAGGAAAAAGGGTTCCCGGATGCTGTGGTAGAATTGAAGGAGCGTATCAAAAGTTCAAATAGTCTTATATTATCGGTTAACGAACACAACGGAAACCCTTCGGCCTATTTTAAAAATGTATTGGATTGGCTTTCGCGAATAGATCGTAAGTTCTTGGAGGGCACCAAAGTATTATTGATGTCCACTTCAGGAGGAAAGCGGGGAGGCAAAGGTTCCTTGGCGGTTGTTGAAAATATGTTGCCGAGGTTTGGTGCGGAAATCGTAGCGACCTTTTCCTTGCCATCTTTTTATGATAATTTTAGTGAAGAGGGCATTTTGGACGAAACCTTAAAAAATGAACACCAAAATGCATTGAGCACTTTTTTGGATTCGTTAAAACAATAGGTATTGCGAACACACCGTTCCTTTAAGATAAATTCCCTTTTACAAAGTAAAAAGGCGCTGCTCCAATGGTCTAGGGCTTATCAGAGCGTAATTTGGTTGGATAGCAACTCGCACCGAGATAAATATTCCAGTTTCGAAGCCTGCCTAGCTGTTGGTGCATCTCAAGTATTGATGGGTGTTGATGAGCTTCAAACCTTTGTGGATCAGCAAAAGGATTGGGTTTTTGGGTATTTTTCCTATGATTTTAAAAATGAATTGGAAGATTTGATTTCCGAAAATTTAGATGTTCTTGGATTTCCAATGCTGCAATTTTATCAACCCAAAAAAATTATAATTATTGATGAAGGCCAGCTTCATTTTAAGTATTTGAACGCTTATGCCCACGAAATTGAAGCTGATTATACTGAAATCATCAATTTTCAGCAAATGGATTTCTCGAAACAGCTGAACGACCCCATCAAAATTAAAATGCGGATCCACAAGGATGCCTATTTTGAAAAAGCCAACCGTTTTTTGGAGCATATCCACCGTGGCGACATTTATGAAGCTAATTTTTGTCAGGAATTTTATGCAGAAGATATTTCCATTGACCCTTGGTATACCCATCATAAATTGAACAGTATTTCCGAACCGCCGTTTGCAGCATTTGTTAGGTTAAGGGATAAGTATTTGATATGTGCTTCACCCGAACGGTACATTAAAAAAATGGGGCAAAAAGTGATTTCACAACCCATAAAAGGAACTGCGCCACGTGGAAATGATGAAGAGGATGATCAAAGAATCAAAAAAGAATTATCCCAAGATGAAAAAGAGCGCTCAGAAAACATCATGATTACGGATTTGGTCCGCAACGATTTGTCCAAAAGCGCTTTAAAGGGTTCTGTGCAAGTCGAAGAACTCTGTAAGCCATACACTTTTAAGCAAGTACATCAATTGATCTCCACCGTAGTTTCAACGGTTCCAAAGGATAAGAATTCCATAGAACTGATTAAAGAAACTTTCCCCATGGGCAGTATGACGGGTGCTCCGAAGATTTCAGCAATGAAAATCATTGAAGATTTGGAGGAAACCAAACGAGGTTTGTACAGCGCAGCTGTCGGTTATTTTGATCCAAACGGAGATTTTGATTTTAACGTAGTAATTCGGAGTATTCTGTACAATGCAACAAAAAAGTATGTGTCCTTTTCTGTTGGAAGTGCCATCACCGCAAAATCTGACCCAGAAAAGGAATATGAAGAATGCCTGCTTAAAGCCAAAGCTATGCGAACAGTTTTGGAGGAAAGGGGATGAGGTTGATAGTGAGTTCAAGTTTCAAGTTAGGAGTTATTCAGTTATTGGGTTATTGAGCTACTGACTCCCGACTTCGGACAAGTTCAAATTCAAGTCCAGGTTCAAGGGCAAAGAAAAAAGAACCAAGACTTCTGAAGTTAGGAGTTTTGAGTTAGGAGTTCAGAGTTATTGGGTTATTGAGCTACTGACTACTGACTCCCGACTTCGGACAAGTTCAAATCCAAGTCCAGGTTCAAGAGCAATGAAAAGAGAGCTAAGACTTCGTGCTTCCGACCTCTAGACTAAGTTATTGGGCTATTGAGTTACTGCGAATTGCTAACTGCCTACTGACAACTGTAAACTGCTGACTGCTAACTGCCTGCTGTCTACTGACTTCCAACAACAAAAAACAAAACCACCGAGAAACCCGAAGGCCTCCCGGTGGCATGTTTTATAACCTATTTTTACTATCAATTACATTCCTCAAATGTATATTGGCCCGTATAATCCCATGAATGGTTGTCGTACAGGTTCTGAAAAGCATTGAACCCTTCGCTTTCCAAACAGATGGCCAGATTCTCCAATCCCAATGTGATGCCCTCGGGACCTCCGTTCTGCTCCACATAATTGTTCCATCCTATAAATGTACTGCCCAGATTGGCCTTGGACATCCCAGAGTTGTCCAGCATACCCGTCATGTCTTCAACACTGCCAATATCCCAACCGCCAAGGTCTTGATCAAAAGAAGTGGCTCCTTTGAACATATATCTCATACTGGTCACATTGCCCAACTTAGCACCCCAAGCACTTAAATCCCCGTTAAAGGAAGTGGCTTCATAGAACATAGCATACATACTAGTCACATTGCTTACATCCCATCCGCTGATGTCCCCGTTAAAGGAGGTAGCTCCTTGGAACATATACCTCATATCAGTCACATTGCTCACGTCCCAGTCACTGATGTCCCCATTAAAGGACGTAGCATCATCGAACATGAAAGACATATCAGTTACGTTGAAAAGGTCGGGGGCATCCGTGGCATTGTACACCATGTTTTCACAGTCTGCAAAAGCGTAATAAAAAGATTTCCATTGAATGTTGCCCCACTGCTCCAAGCTCATGAGTTTTTCTGCTGTTCCAACACCCCCAAGGAAGGTGAAAGAAGGAAACTCCCCCTGTATGGCCACGGTATAGGTGCCCGCCGCAGTATAGGTGTGGTTCGGATATCCATCCGCTTCGGTAAGCTCTTCCACCGTGCCATCGCCCCAGTCTATGGTATAGTTATAGGTATAGTTGCCAAGTATTCCAATCTCTATCTCCTCCCCATCGGTCTCGGTCTTCCAAGTGGTGATAAAGGAGGCTGGGTCCTCGGCCATGCTCTCTATTACGTTTTCCACGGTAATCGTTATTGTGGCCTCGGCGGTGTCCTCTCCATCGGTTACGCTCACGGTAATGCTGTGCTCCGTAGCGGTCTCGTAGTCCAAAGTCTTACCCTCGGCCAAGGTAAGTTCCCCTGCTTCGTTCAACAAAAAGAGGTCGTTGTCGTTCTCCTTTAGCTCAAAAGTGAGCTCGTCCTCGTCGGCATCGGTGGCGGTTACCGTGCCTATTACATCGGCATCCGTAATGTCCTCCTTGGCGGTGAACTCCTGTGCCTCGATCACCGGGGCGGAGTTGGTGGTGCCTTCGGTCACTTTTATGGTAATCTCGGCATTGGCCGTGGTGTTGCCATCGCTCACCCTTACCGTTATGCTGTGCTCGGTGGCGGTCCCAAAGTCCAATGTCTTGCCCTCGGCCAAGGTCAGGACCCCTGCCGTGGTCAGTAGAAAGAGGTCGTTGTCGTTCGCGATCATCTCAAAGGTAAGCTCGTCATCCTCTGGGTCGGTGGCCGCTACCTGCCCGATCTCATCGGTATCGGTAATCGCTTCGGAGACTGTAAATTCCTGTGCCTCGATCACGGGGGACTGATTATCTGGGTCAACAGCGGTCACTTTTATGGTCACTGTGGCATCGGCCTTGGCCGTTCCGTCGGTTACGCTCACCGTTATGCTGTGCTTGTCGCTGCTCGCTGCGTCCAGTGCCTTGCCCGTGGCCAGGCTCAGTTTGCCTTCCTTGGTGATCTCAAAAAGGTTGCCGTCGTTCGTTTTAATGCTAAAGGCAAGGGCGTCGCCCTCCGCATCGGTGGCGGTTACCGTGCCAATGGTCTCGGTGTCCGCAATGGTCTCCGCTACCGTAAAGGTGTGGGCCTTGACCACAGGGGCGGTGTTCTTGGGCGGTGTTGGGCCGTCGTCCTTGCCGCAGCTCCAGATCATGATGGTGGCCATCAGTGCAACACCTAATTTCTTTGCAATGTGTTTCATAACATATTTAGTTTTTGATTATAAATTGGGACAAGATGCAATGTTCGCGGGAGAGTTTTGGACACGATCTTACCAATGCCCCGTTTGGATTGATGGATGCACGGGTTGGGTTGATGGGAAAGTTTTCAGTATGCAGTGGGCAGTCCGCAGTAGGCAGTCAAAAAGTTCAAACTCAGGTTTCAAGTTCAAGAACAGAGAGAAGAGAGCAAAGAGACAAGAGACAAGACTTCTGAAGTTAGGAGTTTAGAGTTAGGAGTTCAGAGTTAAGAAGTTATTGGGTTACTGCAAACCGACTTCGTGCATCGTGCTTCCGATCTCTAGACTAAGTTATTGGGTTATTAAGTTACTGCTTACTGCCTACTGCGAACTGCCTACTGCCAACTGACTCCCGACTCAAATCCAAGTTCAAATATCAAACCCAAGCGTCAAGATCAAACATCAAAGGTAGGGATTACTGCTAACTAACTTCGTGCTCCCGACTTCTGACACCGAACATCCAACACCGAGCATCCAACAACAAAATAACTTAGTAACGTAATAACACAGCTGCAAGGCTGAGGTTTATTCGTAAATTCGCAATATGTTCCCAAAGTTCAAACAGCACATAAACAGCGAGATGCCCTTTCTAAAGGGGAAAAAGCTCCTATTGGCCTGTAGTGGAGGCGTAGATAGTGTTACGTTGGCACATTTGTGTGTTGCTGCTGATTTGGATATTGGCTTGGCGCATTGCAATTTTACTTTACGCAGCGATGAGAGTGATGGAGATGAAGTTTTTGTGCGACAATTGGCAACTACATTGGGAATTGAGGTTTTTGTTAAGCAATTTGAGACTGAACAATATGCCCAAACCCACCGATTGTCCGTTCAAATGGCCGCTCGCGAACTACGTTACCAATGGTTTTCCGAGTTGTTGGAAACCAAAGGTTTCGACTATATTTTAACGGCTCACCATGCGAACGATAGTTTGGAGACCTTTTTGATCAACCTATCGCGCGGTACGGGAATCGAAGGCCTTTCCGGTATTCCTGAAGTGAACGAACAAGTGGTTCGTCCCTTATTGCCCTTTTCCCAACAAGAAATTTTGGCCTATGCCAAGTCGGAAAAGATTGCTTGGCGAGAGGACAGCAGCAATGCCAGTACCAAATACCTTCGGAACAAGATTCGTCATCAAATTGTGCCCGTTTTAAAAGAATTGCATCCCACTTTTTTACAAAATTTTCTGAACACCCAGAATCATTTGCAGCAAACCAATAGTTTGGCCTCTAATCATTTAAATGAATTAAAGTCCAAGTTGTTTGAGCAGCGAGATGGTGATATTAAAATTAGCATTACAGCACTGGAAAAGCTACAACCGTTGGATGCTTACCTGTATGGACTGTTCAAAGATTATGGGTTTACAGAATGGAACGATGTAAAAGACCTTTTGTCCGCCATGAGTGGAAAACAAGTAGTTTCCAAAACACACCGATTGTTGAAGGATAGGGATTTTCTGATTCTCTCTGAAATAAAGAACACGGTAAACGGGACATACCTTGTCCATGTAGATGGAACTCCATCCGAGTTGCCCATCAAACTAAAGCTGGAAAATGTTGAGACCCTAGAAAAACAGGGGCGAAATGTCGTATTTTTGGATAAGGAAAAGTTAAACTTTCCGTTAGTGTTAAGAAATTGGGAAAAAGGCGACTATTTTTATCCCTTCGGGATGCAGGGCAAGAAAAAACTGTCCAAGTTTTTTAAGGATGAAAAACTGGATGTGATTTCCAAAGAAAAGCAATGGCTACTTTGTTCCTCGGATAATGAAATTGTTTGGGTTGTAGGCAAAAGGGCCGACGAACGATTTAAGGTTGAGGATTCAACCCGACAAATAATAAAGATTACGCAGCTTACATGAGACTATTAGTACTCTTTTTAGGATTATTCTTCATCAATTTAACCACATTCGCCCAAACGAATGAGAATCCAGCAGTTTGGACCCACGAAGTACATAAACTGTCCGATACCGAATACGAGCTGGTGTTCAAGGGCAAGATTATGGACGGGTGGCACGTGTATTCACAATACACCGCCGAAGGAGGTTCCTTACCCAGCGAATTTTCTTTTGAAGAAGTAGGCGAGGACTATGAACTTATTGGTAAAACCGAAGAAAGTGAGACCATAAAAGAGTACAGCGATATTTTTGAGGTAGAAGAGACATTTTTTAAGAAAGAGGCCATATTCACCCAGAAAATAAAATTACTCGACCCAGAGGTCAATCAGATTTCAGTAAACCTCTTTTATCAAATTTGTAAGGAGGTTTGCATTCCTGCAGACGAACTTTTTCAGATTTCGTTGGATGGGAGTGGTTTTGTTGCCGAAGAAACATCCTTGGATGAACGAAGTGTGGCTTTGGGGGAGTCCCTCAAATTGGATTTAAAGAACAAAAACCTCTTGAATCAAAATGGAGTATCCGATTCCGAAGGAAAGTCCAACTTATGGGTAATTTTTGGATTGGGATTCATTGGAGGACTTATTGCATTGTTGACACCCTGTGTGTTTCCCATGATTCCATTAACGGTTTCCTTTTTCACCAAACAAACCCAGAACAAGTCTAAGGGAATAGGCAATGCTTTATTGTACGGATTCTTTATCGTTTTAATTTATTTCTTGTTGAGTTTGCCGTTCCACTTGTTTAATTCGGTGGATTCACAGATATTGAATACCATAGCCACCAATATTTGGCTCAACGTATTCTTCTTTGTCATTTTTGTATTCTTTGCCTTTTCGTTTTTTGGGTATTACGAATTAACCTTGCCCAGCTCATGGGCCAATAAAATGGATTCCGCATCATCCAAAGTAGGAGGGGGACTGGGCGTCTTTTTTATGGCATTGACCTTGGCGATTGTATCTTTTTCGTGTACAGGACCCATTTTGGGCGGGCTTTTAGGTAGTACAACCCTTGCCGAAGGCAATGTGGCTACAAACTTAACATCGGGAATGGTTGGTTTTGGTTTGGCTTTGGCCTTGCCATTTGCTTTGTTCGCTATGTTCCCGGCTTGGTTGAATTCCTTGCCAAAATCTGGCGGTTGGATGACCACCGTTAAAGTAGTGCTTGGCTTTTTGGAGCTGGCCTTGGCTTTCAAATTCCTATCAAATGCTGATTTAGTAGGAAACTGGGGCATTTTTAAACGAGAAATATTTGTGGTGATATGGGTAGTGCTCTTTGTTTTGATGACATTATACCTCTTCGGAATCTTTAGATTTCCGCACGATGGACCCAGGAAAAATTTGTCACCAGCCAGAAAAATAGTAGGCTTGTTAAGCTTTGCTTTTAGCGTTTACTTGATTCTTGGTCTTTTCAATTTCACCCAATTAAAATTGCTGAGTGGTTTTCCTCCACCAAGTTTTTACAGCGTTGTGGAAACAGAAAGCGATTGTCCGTTAGGATTGGATTGCTTCAAGGATTTTGAGGAAGGCGTGGCTTATGCGCAAGAGGTAAATAAACCCATTTTGCTCGACTTTACGGGCTGGGCCTGCGTTAATTGCAGAAAGATGGAAGAAAATGTGTGGAGCGACCCTGATATTTACCCCATCATCAAAGAGGATTACGTGTTGATTTCCCTTTATGTAGATGATAGAAAGGAACTTCCAGAAGCACAACAATTCGACTTTAAATATGATTCAGGAAGGGTAAAAGCCATTGAAACCATTGGTCAAAAATGGGGAACATTCCAGACGATCAATTTTAATGCGGCATCGCAGCCGTATTATGTGCTGCTTTCCCCAAATTTGGAGATTTTGAACGAAGCGGTACAGTATGTGGATATTGAAACTTATGAGAAATGGTTGAAATCTGGTTTGGAAAAACACCATCTTTCCATGAATAAATAATTGATATTTGTCAATATTTTTTTTCAGCCATTTGAGAAATTAATTATACCTTGGGGTAGATTAATTGACTTAACCCATCTTCGTGAAAAAGTACAAAAAGATTCTTCTTGTTCTTGCAGGATTTCTTCTACTTGTAATTATTGGCATAGCTATATTTATTAACAGCCTTAAACCAGATTATGGTGGAGAAAAATCTTTGCCAGGACTCTCCAATGAGGTAACAACTTATTTTGACCCCTACGGAATCCCCCATATTTATGCAGACAACGAAACAGATGCCCTAAGGGCATTGGGCTACGTACATGCCCAGGATAGATTATGGCAAATGGAATTGTTGCGAAGGGTGGCCAAAGGACGACTTTCCGAAGTTTTTGGTGAGGACATGATCAAAACCGACAAGTTTTTCCTGTCTTTGGGTATCGCCGACCATACCAAAGAAACAATAGCAGCATTGGACATGCAGAGTGAGGCCATAGTGCTTTCCCAAGCTTATTTGGATGGTATTAATGAGTTTATAAAAAATGGACCAACACCTATTGAGTTCTATTTGACAGGGATTGAAAAGGAGCCATTCACCATTGAAGATGTCTACAATGCCGTTGGATATATGGCGTTTAGTTTTGCCATGGCGCACAAAACGGACCCGTTATTGACAAGTATGCGCAATAAACTTGGTGAGGAGTATATTAATGACTTGGCCATAAGTTCGGATACTTCCACGGTTTGGATTAAAAACTATAACGGAGTCGAAACAGATACTTTGGGGACAAATATTACCGCAAGTGTAACGGCAGCTTTGGATAAACTTCCCATTCCGCAGTTCGAAGGGAGCAATAGCTGGGTGGTAGCCCCACAGAAGACCAAAAACGGTAAAGTAATTTTGGCCAACGACCCACATATAGGTTTTGCCCAACCTTCTGTTTGGTACGAGGCCCATGTAAGTACCCCGACCTATGAAAAATATGGATATCATTTGGCAGGAGTTCCTTTTCCGCTGCTAGGACATGATAGAAAACTAGCTTATGGCCTCACCATGTTCGAGAATGATGATATTGATTTTTATTACGAAGAAACCCATCCATCCGACAGTACTAAATACAAAACCGTAGAGGGTTGGAAGGATTATGAATTTATCAATAAAACCATCAAAGTAAAGGATGGGGATGATGTGGCCTTTAGCTATAAGAAAACACATCATGGCCCTGTTCTGAATAACATTGCCGACCAAATTTCGGGAAAACGCCCTATTTCTATGTCTTGGATTTATACCAAGCCACAAAATAGAGTGGTACATGCCTTATATGGTTTGAGTCATGCTACCAATATAAAGGAGTTTAAAAGTGCCTTGCCCAACATCCATGCACCAGGGCTTAATGTAATGTATGGCGATGCCGAAGGCAATGTGGCCTGGTGGGCTACGGCAAAACTTTACGAAATGCCCGATAGCTTATCTACCAAGTTTATTTTGGATGGAACCACAGGGAAAGAGGAGCCGCTACGTTATTTGGACTTTTCAGAAAATCCCATGGCCGAAAACCCACCATGGAATTATGTATATTCTGCGAACAATCAACCAGATTCTATTGCAGGAATGTTGTATCCGGGCTATTATTTGCCCGAGAACCGTGCCAAGCGAATAGTTCAACTACTCGAAGTAAAAGACGATTGGGACAAGGAGTCCATTTCAAAAATGATGCTGGATGTTACTTCGCCAGTAAACACGGAATTGATTACAGAATTGATCAAACTATTCGATGTAACTCATTTAACCAACGAACAGTTGGTAATGGTAGATTCTTTAAAGAATTGGAACGGAAAATACTCTTTAACGAGCACTAGTCCAACACTTTACCATAGATCACTCTATTTTATGATAAAGAATACCATGGAGGACGAGCTTGGGCCAGAAATGTTCAAACAGTTTTTAAAAACCCATTTGTTCAAAAGACAGATTGCTTGGGGAGCCAAAATGGAAAATGGGAAATGGTGGGACAACATAAACACTAAGGAGGTTACTGAAACAAGACAGGATATAATCATGAAATCATTTGTCGATGCTTGGAGTTCCCTTGTTAAGGATTTTGGGCCCGATCCCAGCCAATGGACTTGGGATAAAGTACACACTCTGGAGCACCAACATCCGTTTGGGCAAGTAGCTTCGCTCCGTAAATATTTTAATGTGGGGCCGTTTCCGGTTACAGGAACTCGTGAGGTTATCAATAACCTATCTTTCCCTTATGACAGTACAGGATTTTACAAAGTAAGTTCTGGTCCGTCCACAAGACGTGTCATTGATTTTTCGGATGTGGAGAACAGTATCAGCATATTGCCAACGGGACAATCTGGAAACCCGTTCAGCAAACATTATGAGGATCAAGCCGAAATGTATGTCGACGGGAAGTTCCGTAAAATGATGATGAACAAGCATGAAATTCAAGAAACTGCTGAGTCTATTTTAATCTTCCGTTAATTCAGAAGGGGCATTCATCAATTCAAATTGGGGTATTCGTCAAAAGGAAAGTCTTTTTGTAAAGAGATTGGTTATTTTTCAGTCTTTTTTCAATTAGAAATTCCATCATGCTCATAAAAGTTTACGGGAGTGCCGTATTTGGCATTGAGGCAACTACCATTGTCGTGGAAGTCAACATAGATAAAGGCATCGGCTACCACTTGGTAGGATTGCCCGATAATGCCATAAAGGAAAGTAACTACCGGATTGCGGCTGCTCTACAAAATAATGGTTACCGAATTCCCGGCAAAAAAATCACCATCAACATGGCCCCTGCCGATTTAAGAAAAGAAGGATCGGCTTACGATCTTACTTTGGCCATTGGTATTTTGGCGGCATCGGACCAAATCCGTTCAGAAAACATTGATAAGTACTTGATTATGGGAGAACTTTCTTTGGATGGAAGTCTACAGCCCATAAAAGGTGCTCTGCCCATTGCCATAAAAGCCAAGGAGGAGGGGTTTGAAGGATTTATTTTACCCAAAGAAAATGCGAACGAAGCTGCTGTTGTAGATGGACTAAAAGTATATGGCGTTGAAAATATTAGAGAGGTCATTGATTTTTTTGATGCCAATGTTCCTTTGGAACAGACCCATGTGGATACCCGGCAGGAGTTTTACGAGCACTTGCACCTTCCAGAGTTTGATTTTGCTGATGTAAAAGGGCAAGAAAGCATAAAGCGATGTATGGAAATTGCCGCTGCAGGTGGACACAATATTATTTTGATCGGTCCGCCCGGGGCAGGGAAGACCATGTTGGCGAAGCGATTACCTTCCATTTTGCCCCCGATGACACTTCACGAAGCTTTGGAAACCACCAAAATACATAGCGTTGTGGGGAAAGTTAAAAATAAGGGGTTGATGAGTCAAAGGCCGTTCAGAAACCCACACCATACCATTAGTTCTGCTGCGTTGGTGGGAGGCGGTAGTTACCCGCAACCCGGGGAAATCTCTTTATCGCACAATGGAGTGCTGTTTTTGGATGAACTACCGGAATTTGAGCGCCGTGTTCTGGAAGTGATGCGACAGCCCATGGAAGATAGGGAAGTGACCATTGCCCGTGCACAGTTTACGGTAACCTACCCCAGTAGTTTTATGTTGGTTGCAAGTATGAACCCGAGTCCCGGAGGATATTTTAACGATCCTGATGCACCCGTCACTTCCTCTCCCGCAGAAATGCAACGTTATTTGGGGAAAATATCAGGTCCGTTGTTGGATAGAATAGACATCCATATTGAAGTAACCCCTGTTCCTTTTGACAAATTGTCCGAAGAGCGAAAAGGGGAGAGTAGTGTTGTAATAAGAAAAAGGGTGGAAGCCGCACGAGAGATCCAAACCCAAAGATTTAAAGATGTTGAAGGCATACATTACAACGCCCAAATGGGCACAAAGCATATTAGAAAGTTCTGTAAGTTGAATGAGTCTTCCAAAAACCTTTTAAAAGATGCCATGCAGCGTTTAAACCTTTCTGCTAGGGCCTATGACCGAATTTTGAAGGTATCCCGAACCATAGCCGATTTGGAACAATCCGAAGATGTAGTGGAAAATCACATTTCTGAGGCCATACAGTACAGAAGTTTAGATAGAGAAGGTTGGTTGGGTTAAATTGAACCCAAGGAAAATTGTATTGGATAAAATTTAGCTTAAAGGGCTGTTCTTCAACATATTCGCAATAGCATAACCTTAATTGGAAAGATATTCAAGGAAATAGTTAAATGTTGATTAAACGTCTGCTTATAAATGTTTTAACTCGTAGTTTTGCGCGATTTTAGAAAATTCAGAGAATATGCAATGTGTGGAATTGAACCCAGTAGGGAACTTTGACCCTTGGGAGCAGGAAAAGATTGATGAATTACTACATCAAGAAATTAAAGAGTCGTTGAGCAATAGGTTGGTTTTTGAAGACGAGAGCATAAAACTATGGGATTTGCACTTGGCTTCTGGGGATCGGCTTTCTTTTAGAAGACACAATACCAATTATGGTTGGGTCTGTACCACCGGAGGTTTGGTGATCACCCGTTATGGCAACGGAAAAATAGATATGATCAAATTAAACTCTGGTGATACCGATTTCTTTGAAAATAGGGGCAAAGACTACATCAACGACTTGGAGAATATTGGAGAGCATACCATAGTCATCAATATTTTGGAATACAAGCAAACCAAAAGGGAGGACAGTATGCAGTTCTGCAATTAAACCGCCTTAATATTAGCCTTTAAGCCTGCAATAATGCCCAAAATGTTTTCCACGGTTTCATCCAAGTAGTATTTAATGGCCAAATGTGGAATTCTTATGGTGGTAAACCCATTCTTAAAAGAATGCATGGCATCTTCCAGATCGTTTATTGCCTGTTCGTGGGTAATCATATTGTAATTCTTGTCAATCTCAATGTTGAGTTTAACACGGGAAATCGCAATATCAACCGATCTTTTACCATCCCACCACTCCAGCATAGGGTGGACTCCAGCATCTTTTAAGGCGTAAAACAAATGTATGGCGTCAATTGGGGTGTCATTGTCGAGTATTACTTTTTTGATCAGTTTTGTATGTCGTTCGCAAAGCGCTACGCCTAAAGCTTCTTTTGAAGCTTTAAACTGTTGGGGGTTAACATCTTTGCCGCAATCCTTACATGTCATAAGTTTTTGTCAAGTTTTAGTCTAAGTATGATTTGGTGTTATTATAACTTTGAGATTTTTGAAATAGTATAAAAAATCGATGTACGACAACCCACTTTTAGATGAAATACACTTTTTTGGATGAAATGCATATTTTGTCCAGATATCCTGTTAATTTAATCGCTCCTAAACCAAAGAACCGATGTTTAAAAAAATAGGGCCGGGTGTGCTAGTCGCAGCCGCATTTGTGGGCCCGGGAACCATAACTATGTGCACCTTGGCCGGAGCTCACTTTGGCTACGCTTTAATTTGGGCATTATTGGTGTCCATTATCGCAACCATTGTATTGCAGGGCATGGCCGGTAGAATCGGCTTGGTGACCCAAAACGGTCTCGTGGATGTAGTTAGAACCGAACTTAAAACACCATGGATCCGAAACGTTGTAATCGCGATAGTTTTGGGAGCTATTTTAGTGGGAAATGCAGCTTACGAAGCAGGTAATATTGGCGGTGCCACTCTTGGACTTGAACAGCTTTTGCCACAACAACAAATAAAACCCTTTTTGCCAGCGATCATCGGTACTGTTATATTTCTGTTGCTCTGGTTTAGCAGTTATAAGATTTTGGAAAAGATATTTGTTGGGTTGGTCGGTATTATGGGATTGAGTTTTGTGATTTCTGCCATCATCACCCAACCATCAATTGCAGGAATATTAAAAGGAATGTTTGTGCCACAATTGCCCGAAGGAGGTTTGCTAACGGTTATAGCTTTGGTGGGCACTACAGTGGTTCCTTACAATCTCTTTTTGCATGCATCGTTGGTAAAGGAAAAATGGAATTCCATAAACGATTTAAAGACTGTGAATTGGGACACCATCATTTCCATAGGCTTGGGAGGATTGGTATCCATGGCCATTCTTATTACAGCTTCTGCAGCGCCAATTTCGGATATCAACCATGCATTGGACATGGCCAAGTCCTTGGAACCCCTATTCGGAAAAATGGCGGTTTACTTTATGGCAACAGGGCTATTGGCAGCGGGCATTACCTCTGCCATTACAGCGCCTTTGGCTGCGGCCTATGTGGCAAGTAGTTGTTTTGGTTGGCAAGGCGGGATGCAGAACAGAAAATTCAAAATAGTGTGGGGCATTGTGCTTTTATGTGGTGTGGTTTTCCTTTCTTTTGATATAAAACCAATCGAAGTGATTCAATTTGCCCAGGTCGCCAACGGAATATTGCTTCCCGTGATGGCATTGTTGCTGTTGTGGGTGGTGAACAAGAAATCCGTAATGGGAGAAAACAAGAACTCACTGCTGCAAAATGTACTGGGAATTACCATTGTGATATTTGCTATATTCCTTGGAGCAAAAAGTATATTTAAAGTAATAGGGCTTTTTTAATTCAGTAAGCAGTGTGCAGTGTGCAGTCAAAAAACTCAAGTGTCAAGTTCAAGTGCAAAAGTATTCGTGATGGTTCGTGAAATTCGTATCTACAGGTGGGAGGGCGTTCAACGTGATACTTCGGACACCGAGTGGCAAGCATCAAATTCCAAAACAGAACACCCGCTTTGGACATCAGGTTTCAGACTTTTAACGCATTAACAAAATAACCCAATGAAAAAATGGAAAATAGATATTAATTGTGATGTAGGCGAAGGAGTTGGGAACGAAGCCGATATATTTCCTTACATAAGTTCCTGCAACATTGCTTGCGGAGGTCACGCAGGGAATCAAGAAACCATGTTGAAGGTTGCTTCACAGGCCAAAGAACATCATCTTAAAGTGGGTTCGCACCCATCATATCCGGACAAAGCCAATTTTGGCAGGGAAGTGATGGATATTTCAAACCAAGACCTAATACAAAGTATTAGAAAGCAATTGGCAGACTTTGATGAGGTGTTGGAACAGAAACAAATCACATTGCACCATATTAAGGCACATGGCGCATTATACAATCAAACAGCAAACGATAAGAATTTGGCAAAGGTGTATTTGGAGGCCATTATTGATTATAAGGATAAGGCCATCCTTTATGTCCCTTTCGGTTCGGTAATAGCAAAAATGGCAATGGAAAAGGGTTTTAAGGTTTGGTTTGAAGCGTTTGCGGACAGAAACTACAATTCCAATATGTCGCTCGTCTCCAGAAAACAAGAAAATGCACTAATTGAAGAGCCCGAAGCGGTGTTGCAACATATTTTACCCATTATTAAAAAAAGTAAAGTTTTGTCGGTTGATGGTGAATCCATGGAAATCAAAGCCAACACCCTTTGTATTCATGGCGATACGGTTTCTGCCTTAAAAATATTAATGTATCTTTCAAAAGAATTAGCCAAGAACCAGGTGCAGATACAAAAATGAAAAGTTACCCCATTAGCATCAAGCCCTTCGGAGAACGAGCTGTTTTAGTGGAATGGCCCGGAGAGGTAAGTGAATCCATTTTGGCAGATATCCTCGATTTTATGGACGCTTTTAAAGAGCTGAAAATTTCTGGCTGGGAAATGTCCGTTGCCTATAATTCTTTGACCATGGTCTATAACCAAGACCATATAGATTTTGAGGAGACCAAAAACATGATTTTGGAATGTCATGAAGAACAAGCCAAATCAAAAACAGAACGGGTGCAGCATTTATGGACCCTTCCTGTGTGCTACGACCTTGAGTTTGGAGTGGATATGGAAGAAACGGCCAAAACTCTCAATCTTTCAATAGAAGAACTTATAAAGCAACATACCTCGCACCAATATGTGGTGTATGGAATCGGTTTTTTACCAGGTTTTATGTACTTGGGCGGACTTCCAACATCTTTGGAGATTCCGCGTAGAGCAGAACCTAGATTAAAGGTCCAAAAGGGTTCAGTGGGATTGGCTAGCAAGCAAACTGGTATTTATCCGCAAGATTCACCAGGGGGCTGGAACATTATAGGGAATTGTCCCGTAAACTTGTTCGACCCAAGTAAAAAGGAACCGTGTTTTGTAAAAGTAGGGGATAAGATACAGTTCGAGAGCATATCCAAAGCAGAGTATGAACTTCATAAAATTGAAGGCGAAGTAGGCATTTACGAACCCGAAAAAGTTGTTTTGGATGCTTAAAGTATTGAAACCAGGCCTTTATTTAACTATCCAAGACCTTGGTAGGTATGGGTACAGGGATATTGGTGTTCCAATTTCTGGAGCGATGGATGTGGAATCTGTAAAAAAGGCCAATCTTTTACTGGAGAATGATGAGAATGATGCCGTTTTGGAAATTACCATGACGGGCCCCACGCTACAGTTTGATACCGATACGTATATAAGTTTGTCCGGAGCACATATTGTTGCCACCCTGAACAATGAACCTATTGATAATTACACGGTGATCAAGGTGAAAAAGGGCGATATTTTATCTTATGGCAGGCTGGAGAAAGGATTCAGGGGGTATTTGGCCGTAAAAGGCGGTCTTCAATCAGAAAAACTGCTCAATAGCCGTTCACAGTTTTTCCCCGTTACCAAAACGGCCAGGGTAAAAGATGGCCAAGAGATACCATACCGGGAAACCGTGGACTATGAGCCCAAAATATCGGAAGTAAAGATTGAGGAACATTTCGAAATAAATAAACTAAAGGTCTACAAAGGCCCAGAGTTTTCATTGTTATCCGATGCCCAACTCACCGAGATTTTTGCCAAACCATTTACCATATCCAAGGAGAATAACCGAATGGCATACCAGCTTTCGGAATTGATAGCGGGACATTCACATTCCATGTTGACCTCTGGGACTTTACCGGGCACCATTCAGCTTACCCCGGCAGGTCGCATGATCATTTTAATGAAGGACGGACAGACCACAGGAGGCTATCCTCGAATCTTGCAACTTTCGGAAGAATCCATCTCCATTTTGGCCCAGAAAAAGTATGGGGATGAGCTTAGTTTTAAGCTTTTCTAACTCGATTACGGGCTTGTTTTATATCTTTTTAGTTTTTCTTTATTGCATCCGTCAATTTGTTTGTGGTATTCATCAACTCAAACAGAGCATCCGTCAGATTGTGCCCTAGATTTTTTTTGTGTTTTCTATCTTGTCTCGGGATATATAAAAAACACTAATCATAAATAAGCCACTGACAAAGCTAGTTAAAGTGAGAAGAAAGGACTTTTCAATGTATCTCTTTCTTTTAGCAACATTCTCCCTATTTGGATGCATGGAGAGCATACCAGATATGAAAACAGATAGTATAAAAACTGATTCTAAGTTTGAATACTTGTTGTGCATGCCAAAAAATTCCGTTAAGGGATTAGTCGTTCTATTCCCCTCCTTCGGTAATTCCAATCAATCTACTTTAATTGAAACCGAGTTGGATGAGTTTGGCGATGAAACTGGTTTTGCAATTTTGATTATTGGATTCAACCAAAGTTTCTCTCTTAATGAATCTAAATTTAAAGAACTTTCTGGCTTAATTTCCAGGGTTTTGGAGAATAACTCAATTCCTCATAATATTACTATGGGTGGACTATCTGTAGGTGGAAACATAGCTTTAAACTATGGTATTTTTGCGAAAAAAAATAACATTGAACCTATACCTACTCATCTATTCGTGATAGATTCACCGGTAGACTTATTTGTTTTGTATAGGAATCAGCTTATTGCTAAACGTGCAAATCATAATCCTCAAACTTTTGAAGAAGCAGTTTTCATTATTGATTATTTAGAATACGAGCTAGGTAAACATGAATTAACATTGAATGACTTTAAAAATTATTCTCCTTATTTGATTGATGCTAAGGAAAATAATCAACTAGAGTATCTACGAGATTATAAAATAAGTTTTTACGTAGACCCAGATGAGTCTTGGTATATGGAAAACATGGGATTAGAATTAAACTCCACTAACTCCCAACAAATCAAAAGCATGGTACACGCTTTATCTGAAATAAACAAAAATGTGCGTCTAGTCAATGCATTGGGAAAAGGTTTCAAAGCTGATGGAACTAGACACCCACATTCTTGGTCCATTTTAGATGAGAAAGAATTTTATAACTGGATATTAAAGAAAAAAACTGATTTCATGGCGGATTCCGAAAAGCCAGAATAGAGTAGGAAATTATCTAAATTTTTAAAAAATATTTAGTGTGAATCTTAAGCAAGTGAACCGGACTTGGTCTAAGGATTTACGGTCTTTGGGATAAGCTAAGTTTTAAGCTGATATAAAATCAAACCAAAATTTTTCTGTTGAGATTATAGAATCCAACCCATTTTTTCGTACCATTGATGTATGAAAAGAAATAATCTAGTCATTATCGAAGTCATCATTATTCCAGAAAAGGAATGATACAGACTTGCTATTGACTAAAAAAGGCCTGTATCCCATACGATACAGGCCTTTTTTATTGCAATAAAATTAATTGAATATTGGAATTTTAATCAATATAAAAAACTGAAATACAGATATTTATGTTTATTATGTTTCCAGTGGATTTAAACAGCAAGTAACTGTTAAAAATCTAGGGCTTTTTAAACATTTATCTTTGAATTGCGGTATAAATTCAGAAGAATACTGTATTTGAATGAAATTTGATAATGGAATTGAACAAGTTTAGTAAAAAAGTTACACAAGACCCAACGCTGCCAGCTGCACAAGCAATGTTGCACGCGATTGGATTAACAGATGAAGATTTACAAAAACCTTTAATAGGGATTGCAAGTACAGGCTACGAGGGTAACCCCTGTAATATGCACTTGAATGATCTGGCCCTCGATGTAAAAAAGGGAGTGGAGTCCTCCAATTTGGTCGGACTTATCTTTAACACTATAGGGGTGAGTGATGGAATATCCAACGGAACCCCAGGAATGCGATACTCCTTGCCATCTAGGGACATAATAGCCGATTCCATTGAAACCGTAATCCATGCCATGAGCTACGACGGATTGGTCACCGTGGTTGGATGCGATAAAAACATGCCTGGTGCCCTAATGGCGCAATTGCGACTCAACCGCCCATCCATCTTGGTATATGGCGGAACCATTGCTCCGGGGTGTCACAACAATAAAAAATTGGATATCATCTCAGCTTTTGAGGCTTACGGACAAAAAGTCGCTGGCGCTATAGATGAAACGGAATACAAGGAAGTCATCCATAAAGCATGCCCGGGAGCTGGAGCTTGTGGAGGGATGTACACCGCCAACACCATGGCTTCTGCCATTGAGGCCATGGGAATGTCCATACCGTTCAACTCATCCATTCCGGCAGTAAACGATAAAAAACAGGCGGACTGTGAAGCATCAGGTGCCGCTTTGTTGCATTTGTTGAAGGAAGACATCAAACCAAGGGATATTGTCACTAAAAAATCATTGGAAAACGCATTTAGGTTAGTCACCGTACTTGGTGGCTCTACCAATGCCGTGCTTCACTTTATGGCCATTGCACACGCTGCTGAGGTTGATTTTACCTTGGAGGATATCACAAGAATCAGTGAATCCACGCCCTTATTGGCCGATTTAAAGCCAAGTGGAAAATACTTGATGGAAGACCTCCATAAAGTAGGTGGCGTTCCAGCGGTATTAAAATATATGCTGAAGGAAGGGATGCTTCATGGCGATTGTATGACGGTCACAGGAAAAACATTGGCAGAAAACCTATTGGATGCCCCTGATTTGGCCGAAGGTCAGGATATCATCAGAAAGAAGGAACAACCCATTAAAGAAACCGGCCATATTCGTATATTATATGGAAACCTCGCTTCTGAAGGTGCCGTAGCCAAAATCACAGGTAAAGAAGGACTTGAATTTACCGGAACAGCTCGTGTTTTTGATAGCGAAACTGCGGTGAATCATGGAATCCATACCGGAAAAGTGCAAAAAGGCGATGTGGTGGTCATTCGTTACGAAGGTCCAAAAGGAGCTCCGGGAATGCCCGAAATGTTAAAGCCTACATCTGCCATTATGGGTGCTGGACTCGGAAAAGATGTTGCACTGATAACCGATGGAAGATTTTCCGGTGGTTCCCACGGGTTCGTGGTCGGTCACGTCTCTCCAGAAGCCCAGGTAGGTGGCGGGATTGCCTTGGTGAAAGATGGAGATGAAATCACCATTGATGCCGTAAATAATACCATCAACATCAATATATCGGACGAAGAGTTTGAAGAAAGAATGAAAGAATGGAAGCAACCTGAACTCAAAATAAAATCAGGAAGCTTATATAAATATGCCAAAACGGTATCATCTGCATCAAAAGGCTGTGTTACCGACTTGTTCTAACAATAATTGTAGGGGTATCTCCCTAAATATAGGCTTATGGAGACATTAAAAGCACAAAAAAAAGATAGTAAAAAGCAAAAAGCAATTAGGATTTCTGGTGCAGAAGCCATTATCCATTGTTTGCTTGCAGAAGGGGTTGATTTGATTTATGGTTACCCCGGAGGTGCCATTATGCCCGTCTACGATGAACTATACAAGTTTCAAGATAAATTAACCCATATTCTGACGCGTCACGAGCAAGGCGCTACACACGCTGCCCAAGGCTACGCCAGGGTTACAGGTAGGGTAGGGGTTGCCATGGCAACTTCAGGGCCAGGTGCGACCAATTTGGTGACTGGAATTGCAGATGCACAGATAGATTCTACACCTATGGTGTGTATCACGGGCCAGGTAACCAGAAGTCTTTTGGGGTCGGATGCGTTCCAAGAAACGGATATCGTAGGTATTTCTACGCCAGTGACCAAATGGAATTATCAGATTACCAAGGTGGAAGAGATTCCAGAGATTATGGCGAAGGCATTTTATATTGCTAGATCAGGAAGACCGGGGCCTGTGTTGGTGGACATTACGAAAAACGCACAGTTTGATGAGCTTGATTTTGTGTATGAAAAATGTACGGCGGTTCGTAGTTATAAGCCCGTTCCAACACCAGAACCTAGTAGCCTTGAAAAGGCAGCGGAACTCATCAACAATGCTAAAAAACCTTTTATTGTATTTGGTCAAGGAGTAATTTTGGGTGAAGCTGAAGCTGAGCTTAAAGCCTTTGTTGAAAAAACGGGAATTCCTGCCGCTTGGACCATTTTAGGACTATCCGCGATGGATACCGACCATCCTTTGAACGTTGGTATGGTGGGCATGCACGGGAACTATGGTCCAAACATGTTGACCAACGAGTGCGATGTGCTTATCGCTATCGGGATGCGTTTTGATGATCGTGTAACCGGAAACTTGGACACCTATGCCAAGCAGGCCAAGGTCATTCATTTTGAGATAGATCCTGCGGAAGTCAACAAAAATGTAAAAGTGGATGTTGCTGTTTTGGGCAATGCCAAGGAAACTTTGAGTGGGATTTTACCTTTGGTAAATAAAAATGAGCACAAAGAATGGAAGGCCGAGTTCGATAAGATGTATCAAATCGAATACGATACCTTGATCAATAATGATATTCATCCTACCAAGGAAGGATTGACTATGGGCGAGGTAATCGAGCAAATCAATATGGCTTCTGGTCATGAAGCAGTAATTGTTTCGGATGTGGGTCAACACCAAATGATAGCTTGCCGTTATGCTAAGTTCAAACAATCCAAGAGTAATATAACCTCTGGAGGTTTGGGAACCATGGGGTTTGGGCTTCCAGCCGCTATTGGAGCCAAAATGGGCGCTATGGACCGCGAGGTGGTGGCAATCATAGGAGATGGCGGTTATCAAATGACCATTCAGGAGTTGGGCGTTATTTTCCAGCACAATGTACCCGTCAAGATTGTGGTGTTGAACAATGACCACTTGGGCATGGTGCGCCAATGGCAAGAACTGTTCTTTGATAGGCGATATGCATCCACCGTAATGACAAATCCAGATTTTGTAAAAATCGCTGAGGGTTATCATATTAAATCAAGAAGAGTGTCAGAACGTAAAGACCTTCAAGAGGCAGTACAGGAAATGATGGCATCCAACGACCCCTACTTTTTGGAAGTGAAAGTGGAGAAAGAGGACAACGTTTTCCCAATGATTCCATCAGGTGCTTCCGTTTCAGACATCAGATTAAAATAAAATATAGATCGAAACCTTAATGAAATGCAAGGTTGTTTTCTCCTTCATCTTTATCAAGGTACAAGCATATAAAACACTATGGAAAAACAATGGTATACCATATCGGTGTATTCCGAAAATCATGTAGGACTGCTCAACAGAATATCTGGGATATTCTTGAAGCGACACATTAATATAGAGAGTTTAAATGTTTCAAAATCAGAGATAGAAGGTGTTTCTAAATTCACGATTGTAGTTTTTACCACCGAAGACTGGACGCGCAAGATTGTTGGTCAGATAGAAAAACAAATAGAGGTCATCAAAGCATACTATCACACTGATGATGAAACCATCTATCAGGAATCGGCTTTGTTTAAAATTGCTTCGCACTTGTTGTTTGATGAACGTCAGATTCAAAACATCATCAAAGAAAGCAATGCACAGATCGTTACCGTTAACCGTGAGTTCTTTGCCCTGGCAAAAACAGGGCGTAGACATGAAATAGACGAAATGCACGACGCACTTTTACCTTATGGTATTATGCAGTTTGTGCGTTCTGGGAGAATTACGGTAACCAAGGCAGCAATGCCGATAAGCGAAATATTACAGGAATTTCAAGAAAACTAAATAGCGTAAAATCAAATATTAAAAATGGCAAATTACTTTAACACACTATCACTTCGCGAACAACTGACCCAATTGGGAAAATGTAGATTTATGGATTCCAGCGAGTTTGCTGATGGTGTTACCGCACTAAAAGGAAAGAAAATAGTAATAGTTGGGTGTGGTGCCCAAGGATTGAACCAAGGGTTGAACATGCGTGACTCTGGATTGGATATCTCTTATGCACTTCGTCCAGCGGCTATAAAAGAGGAGAGACAATCCTTTAAAAACGCCAAGGAGAATAACTTTGTTGTTGGAACCTACGAAGAATTGATTCCAACGGCCGATTTGGTCATTAACCTTACACCGGACAAGCAGCACACCAATGTGGTAAGTACCGTAATGCCTTTGATGAAAAAAGGGGCAACCTTGTCTTACTCCCACGGTTTCAACATTGTGGAAGAGGGGATGCAGGTGCGAGAGGACCTTACCGTGATCATGGTGGCGCCCAAAAGCCCAGGTTCCGAGGTACGCGAAGAGTACAAAAGAGGTTTCGGTGTGCCTACTTTGATTGCCGTACACCCGGAGAACGACCCGGAAGGAAAAGGATTGGAGCAAGCCAAGGCTTATGCTGCGGGAACAGGTGGTGATAAAGCAGGCGTTCTGGAATCATCATTTGTGGCGGAAGTAAAGTCAGATTTGATGGGAGAGCAGACCATTCTTTGTGGATTGTTGCAGACAGGTTCCATTCTTTCTTTCAATAAAATGATTGAAAAAGGTGTTGATGCCGCTTACGCTTCCAAATTGATTCAATACGGATGGGAAACCATCACTGAAGGGTTAAAGCAGGGAGGTATTACCAATATGATGGACCGTTTGTCCAACCCAGCCAAAATCAAGGCATTTGATTTGGCCGAAGAGTTGAAAGTAATCATGCGTCCTTTGTTCCAAAAACACATGGACGACATTATGAGCGGACATTTCTCCAAAACCATGATGGAGGATTGGGACAATGGGGATAAAAACCTATTGGACTGGAGAGCTGCTACAGGAGAAACCGCTTTTGAAAAAACGCCCGCAGGAGATATGGAAATCTCGGAGCAAGAATACTACGATAATGGTGTATTGATGGTCGCTTTTGTTAAATCAGGAGTGGAATTGGCCTATGAAACCATGACCGAGTCCGGAATTATTGGGGATTCGGCTTACTACGAATCATTGCATGAGACTCCATTGATCGCAAATACCATCGCGAGAAAGAAATTGTTTGAGATGAACCGCGTCATTTCAGATACTGCAGAGTACGGATGTTACTTGTTCGACCATGCGTGTAAACCACTTTTGACCGATTTTATGAAGAAAGTGGATACCGATATTATTGGCAAGCACTTTGGTAAAGGTAAAGATACCGGAGTGGACAACGTAAGGTTGATTGCCGTAAACAAAGCTATCCGTGAGCACGATGTAGAAGTTGTTGGTGCCAGATTACGTGCATCCATGACGGCAATGAAGCCAATCGGATAATACAAAACCATTGGCCCTATGAGTGAAACTGTGGAAACTTATTTTCCGCAAATAGCGGATATTTATCAAGCAGCAAAAACCATTGCCCAAGTGGCGGAGGTAACACCGTTGCAGCAAAGTATCCGCTATTCCAAAACTCATGGGGCCAATATTCTTCTAAAAAGAGAAGATCTTCATAGAGTACGTAGTTACAAAATCCGTGGTGCGTACAACAAAATAAGTTCACTCAGCCAAAAGCAATTGGATAGTGGCGTGGTTTGTGCCAGCGCTGGAAATCATGCCCAAGGTGTTGCCTTTGCTTGTAGTCATTTACAGGTAAATGGAACCATTTACATGCCCGTGGTGACTCCAAAGCAGAAAATAGACCAGACCAAAATGTTTGGTGGCGATTGGGTTGATGTAGTTTTGGAGGGAGACACCTTTGACGATTCCAAAAAAGCGGCCCAATTGTTCTGTGAGCAAGAAGGCAAAACCTTTGTGCATCCATTTGATGATGAAAAAACCATAGAAGGCCAAGCCACCGTTGGGTTGGAGATTTTACAACAATCCAGCGAACCAATCGACTATGTTTTTGTTGCTGTTGGCGGAGGAGGATTGGCATCAGGACTTTGCGGTACGTTTCAAGCGCTGTCGCCCAACACCAAAATCATTGGTGTGGAGCCCGAAGGCGCTCCGTCTATGTTGAAATCCATTGAGCGGGGTGAACTGGTGGAGTTGGAAAACATTGATAAGTTTATTGATGGAGCTGCTGTTCAAAAAGTAGGAGGATTAACTTATCCCATTTGCAGGGAGTACTTGTTTAAAATGATTACCGTTCCCGAAGGGAAGGTCTGCCAAACCATCTTGGATTTATACAATAGGGATGCGATTGTGGTGGAACCCGCAGGCGCTTTGACTATTGCTGCCTTGGACTATTTTAAGGAAGAAATAAAGGGCAAAAATGTGGTATGTGTGGTCAGTGGAAGTAATAACGACATTACCCGTACTGCCGAAATCAAGGAAAGGGCCTTGCTCTATGCCCAGTTGAAGCATTATTTTATCGTGAGGTTTCCCCAGCGTCCCGGCGCATTAAAGGAATTTGTGGTGGATATCCTTGGGCCTACTGACGATATCACACATTTTGAATACTCGAAGAAATCAAGTAGGGAGAACGCACCGGCCATTGTTGGCGTGGAACTTAAATCCCCTGACGATTTACAACCCTTGATTCAACGAATGAAGGAAAACAACTTCTTTGGAGATTATCTCAACAACAAACCCGATTTGTTTCAATATTTGGTGTGATGCCACCAACATTTTTAAGCATCATTTTTATAAACTGGGTTTTCCATCGTTTTCGGAACCAATTACATAAAAACTTAAAGAGCTGTCATTCGTTTTTATGTTAGTTTTGTATAGGATGGGCGACCATTTCAATCAACACTAATCGCTTAAAACAACTAGTAATGGCTACAACTAAAACCGTAATACCTGAACAATATCAAATCACTGAAGAAATCCATCAAAAAACTTACTTGGTACATGGAGAGCTCCGTAAATGGAGTGGGGATACAAGTCCTGTAGTTTCTACGATTTCCTCTACAGAAAAATATGCCCCGACAACCTTGGGCAGTGTGCCCGATATGGGAGAGCCCGAAGCGATGGAGGCGTTGGATGCAGCTTTGGCAGCATACGATAAGGGGCAAGGACTTTGGCCTACCATGAAAGTGAAGGATCGTATTGAGTGTATGGAGTCCTTTGTGAAAAAAATGGAAGAGAAGCGCGAGGAGGTAGTGAAACTTTTGATGTGGGAGATCGGTAAATCCAAACCAGATTCGTACAAGGAGTTTGATCGTACCGTTGAGTATATTTACGACACCATCGAAGATTACAAGCAATTGGACCGCGATAGTGCCAAATTTCAGAAGCATGATAGCGTATATGCCCATATCCGAAGAGGTCCGTTGGGTGTTGTTTTGTGTCTTGGCCCATACAACTACCCATTGAATGAGACCTTTGCTTTATTGATTCCGGCCATCATTATGGGAAATACTACCATTTTTAAGCCTGCAAAGCATGGAGTTTTATTGATTACACCACTTTTGGAAGCTTTTCAGAGCAGTTTTCCCAAAGGAGTGGTGAATATACTTTTTGGTCGAGGAAGGGCCGTGGCGGCGCCTATAATGAAAACAGGGAAGGTAGATGTGCTGGCTTTGATCGGGAATAGTGTTTCTGCCAATGCCTTGCAGGATCAACACCCAAAAAGCAATAGATTGCGTCTAGTTTTGGGATTGGAAGCCAAAAATCCAGCCATTGTGTTGCCTGATGCCGAATTGGACTTGACCATCAATGAATGTATTTCCGGGACATTATCATTTAACGGACAGCGTTGCACTGCCTTAAAAGTGGTTTACGTACACGATGAAGTGAAAGATAAATTCTTGAAACGCTTTGCTGAGAAAGTGGACGGACTAAAATTCGGAAACCCTTGGGATGATGGCGTCAACTTGACCCCGCTCCCTGAACCGGACAAACCAGCTTATATACAAGAATTGTTGGATGATGCCTTGACAAAAGGGGCGAAGATCGTCAACAAAAAAGGAGGAAAACATTTTGATAATTACATTTGGCCAGCCGTGCTGTACCCTGTGACCAAGGATATGCGAGTGTATCAAGAGGAGCAGTTTGGGCCCATTATTCCAGTACTTTCATTCCAAGATATTGAAGAGCCTTTGGATGATATGGCGGAGTCTAACTACGGGCAGCAAGTGAGCTTGTTCGGGAAAGATGTGTACACCTTGTCTCCGCTAATTGATTCCTTGGCCAACTTGGTTTGCAGGGTTAACCTGAACAGTTCTTGCCAAAGAGGACCAGATGTTTATCCGTTTACGGGAAGAAAGGACTCTGCGCAATCCACATTGAGCGTTCACGATGCATTGCGCTCATTCTCCATAAGGACTTTTGTGGCTTTTAAGGATAATGATCTGAACACCCAGACCGTGGAGCAATTAATGGAAGCCAAAGTGAGCAATTTCTTGAGCACGGATTATATTTTGTAAAAGCAAAGCTTTTGCATTGATCAGTAGGCAATAAACAATATATAGGTTTGATGTCATTTCGATGGAGTGCGAACGCACGACGAGAAATCTCAGATGAAGATTGACTTCAAGGAGAAAAGGCTGTCAGTTCGAGTTTTTTCTGAAGGAAAAAGTATCGAGAACGAGGTCTTTGTCAATAAAATACTAATTCTTGTTTTTATGGAACTCTTAAAAATATAGTCCACGTCAACCTGAACTTGTTTCAGGTTCTCAAATGATGAGATTCTGAAACAAGTTCAGAATGACGCACCGTGATTTTAGAAATAGGAAAGAAGCATTTGATGCTATAGCTGTTGTAATAATGTAAAAAGCCCCGAATTTCGGGGCTTTCCTATTGGTTTTTATGTGGGTTGCTTAAATATTTTCAGCCAACCAGTTCCCAACTTCACTGGTTTTGTATGCTTTTCCACCATCGGCCAAGTCTTCGGTAACCACGCCTTCAGCTAATGATTTATTCACCACTTCGCGAATCGCTTCGGCTTCATCTTTTAGTCCAAAAGCAGTTTCGAACATCATGGCAGCAGACAATACAGTGGCCAACGGGTTAGCTATGTCTTTTCCGGCTGCTTGTGGGTAAGAGCCATGGATAGGCTCAAACAAAGAAGTCTTTTCACCCAAAGAAGCGGAGGGCATTAACCCCATAGACCCGGAAATCACGGAAGCTTCATCGGTTAAGATGTCTCCAAATAGGTTTTCTGTAATCAACACATCATAAGCACTGGGCCATTGCACCAATCGCATGGCTACGGCATCCACAAATTCATAGGACACTTCTACTTCGGGATAGTCTTTTGCCATTTTTTGAACAGTCTCTCTCCACAGGCGAGAGGTTTCCAGAACATTGGCTTTATCCACACAGCATAACTTTTTGGAGCGTTGCATGGCCATTTCAAAGCCTTTTTTGGCCAGACGCTCAACCTCGGCGCGTGTATAGGTGCAGGTATCGAAAGCGGTATTGTCGTTGTCCTCACGACCTCTTTTTCCAAAATAGATTCCTCCCGTTAACTCACGGAGGAATACAAGGTCGGTACCTTCAATTCTTTCTCTTTTCAATGGGGATTTATCAATCAACGAGGGAAAAGTGAAGGTTGGACGAACATTGGCAAACAAGCCCAGTTTCTGACGCATTTTCAACAAGCCTTGCTCGGGCCGTACCTTGGCAGATGGGTCATTATCAAAACGTGGGTGACCAATGGCGCCAAAAAGAACGGCATCTGCAGCAACACAGGCTTCATGGGTTTCGTCCGGGTAAGGTTCGCCTACGGCATCAATCGCTGCGGCTCCTGTAAGGGCAGGTGTCCAGCTAATTTCATGTCCGAACTTTGCAGCAACGGCATCCGATACTTTTACAGCTTGGTCAATTACTTCGGGGCCAATTCCATCTCCGGCCAAGAGCGCTATGTTTAATTTCATTTCTTCAATTATCAGTTTTCAATAAACAATTATTAATGCGTGGTTATACTAGGTTTAGCATTTTTTCCGTGGCTTTTATGGCGGATACCGTTTGATCCGAATCCAAACCTCGTGTAGTAAAATCCTTTTCCTTGGTTTGCCAGGTGATTATGGTTTCGCACAAGGCATCGGAATTACTACCTGGAGGGATACGAACGGCATAATCCACCAATTTCGGCAATTCCCTGCCTTCTTTTTTGTATACCTTCTTCAAAGCGTTGATGAAAGCATCAAACTGGCCATCTCCTTGTGAACTTTCTTCATAAGTTTTCCCTTCAATTTCTATGGAAAGGGTAGTGGAGGGCTTCAGTCCTTTGGAATGGGTCAGCACGTAAGATTTTACAAATACCTTTTGCTGGCGAAGATTGCTGTCCAATACATCGGAAATGATGTATGGCAAATCATCTTTGGTGACGCGCTCTTTTTTGTCTCCAAGCTCAATAATACGTTCCGTGACCTTTTTCAGTTCGTCATCATTCAAAGTTAAACCAAGCTCTTGAAGATTCTTTTGGATGTTCGCTTTTCCTGATGTTTTACCTAAGGCATATTTACGTTTTCTGCCAAATCGCTCCGGAAGTAAATCGTTAAAGTAAAGATTCTTCTTGCTATCTCCATCTGCATGTATGCCAGCAGTTTGAGTAAACACGTTATCTCCAACAATAGGTTTGTTGTCAGGAATGCTAAAACCAGTAAAGGCAGATACCAATTTACTTACTTTGTAAAGTGATGATTCCTTTACACCAATCTTAATCTCTGGTAAAAAATCGTTGATTACGGCAACTGCACTTGCAAGTGGTGCATTGCCTGCACGTTCTCCCATGCCATTTACGGTAAGGTGCAATCCGTGACAGCCCGCTTTTACTGCCTCCATAACATTGGCGACACTCAAATCATAATCGTTATGTCCGTGAAAATCGAAATGGGTATTCGGATACTTTTGAACAATTTCTTTAAAAAAAGCTCCTGTTTCGGTATGTGTAAGCACGCCTAGGGTATCTGGAAGCAAGACACGCTTTATGGGTTGCTTTGTCAAAAAATCCAAAAACTGAAAAACATAATCCTTGGAATTTCGCATACCGTTACTCCAGTCTTCTAAATAAACATTGGTTTCTATTCCAAGTTTTTGCCCTTCAGAAATTACATTTTCTATTTCTGTAAAATGCTGTTGAGGAGTCTTTTTAAGTTGGTGGGTTAAATGATTCAATGAGCCCTTGGTGAGCAGGTTTTGCACTTTGGCACCTGCTTCTTGCATCCATTTGAGGGATACTCCATTGTCCACAAAGGTCAACACTTCCACGTTGGAAAGGTAACCTTCTGTGGCGGCCCAATCCGTTATATTTTTTACGGCCTGTAGTTCTCCTTCCGAAACACGGGCGGAAGCCACTTCGATACGGTCTACTTGGAGCTCTTCCAATAATAATTTGGCCAAGGTGAGCTTTTCCGATGCGGAAAAGGAAACCCCAGAGGTTTGTTCACCATCCCGCAGGGTGGTGTCCATAATTTCTATGGTGCGTGCTTTCATTTTTTATGCCGTAGTGTTCCGAGCAATAGGTTACAGAGGTGTGTTTTCGGCATACTTCTCAATATCATCTTGGATATTCAACAAATAGTCGATATCATCAAATCCATTGAGCATATTGTCCTTTTTGTAATCGTTGATGTCAAAACTTTCGCTTTCACCCGTGGCCAAAATGGTAATCTTTTGTTCTGGTAGGTTGATTTCCAACTCGGTTTTTGGGTCAGCTTCAATCGCCTTGTAAATCTTGTCCAAAAACTCTGGAGTCACTTGAACGGGAAGTACACCGATGTTCAAACAGTTGCCTCTAAAAATATCAGCAAAAAAGCTGGATACCACACAACGGAAACCGTAATCGTATACCGCCCAAGCCGCGTGTTCTCTAGAGGAACCTGAGCCGAAATTTTTGCCTCCTACCAAAATCTTTCCAGAATAGATGGGGTTGTTCAAAACGAATTGCTCCTTTGGGGTTCCGTCTGAATTATATCTCCAATCACGGAACAAATTATCGCCAAATCCTTTACGTTCGGTTGCTTTAAGGAATCGTGCAGGGATTATTTGGTCGGTATCCACATTTTCGATAGGCAATGGTACCGCTGAACTTGTTAGTATGTTGAATTTGTCGTAAGCCATTATTTTTTCAATTATCAGTTTTTCAATTAACAATTATCAATGAGCAATAATCAATTTTTTGTCGCTCTATTGTTAATTGTTTTATTGTAGATTGTTTATTGTTAAGCAAATGCTTCTTCGTGCATTAATTCCCTTGGGTCAGTTACTTTTCCAGTAACGGCGGCGGCGGCGGCCACCAATGGACTGGCCAATAAAGTACGGGCACCGGGTCCCTGTCGTCCTTCAAAGTTTCTGTTTGACGTACTCACCGCATATTTCCCTGCGGGGATTTTATCATCGTTCATGGCCAAACAAGCAGAACAACCGGGCTCTCTCAATTCAAACCCAGCTTCTGTTAGGATATCTAAAATACCTTCTTCTTTGATGGCGTCTTCCACCTTGTGCGAGCCAGGAACTAACCACGCCGTTACATTGTCTGCCTTTTTTCTTCCTTTTATGATGGAAGCAAAAGCTCTAAAGTCTTCAATTCTCCCATTGGTACAACTTCCAAGGAATACAAAATCGATAGGTTTGCCTATCATTGGCTCTCCTTCGTTGTAATCCATGTATTCCAATGATTTTTTATAGGTAGCCGGAGAACCGTCAATGCTTTCAGCCAACGGAATATCCTTGCTGATACCGATACCCATCCCTGGATTGGTGCCGAAAGTAATCATCGGTTCAATCTCGCTGGCATCGAAAGTCACTTCTTTGTCAAATTCCGCATCATCATCTGAATAAAGGGTGCTCCAGTATTCCATGGCAGCATCCCAATCCTTGCCTTTTGGTGTGTATTCCCTTCCTTTAATGTATTCAAAAGTGGTTTCGTCGGGAGCAATCATACCGCCACGGGCCCCCATTTCAATACTAAGGTTACAAACGGTCATTCGGCCTTCCATTGACATGTTTTTGAAGACATCTCCAGCATACTCAGCAAAATAGCCCGTTGCACCCGACGTAGACAGTTTGGAAATGATGAAAAGGGCTACATCTTTTGGGGTAACGGCTTCGCTCAATTCCCCGTTTACATTGATGCGCATACTTTTAGGTTTGGGCTGCATAATACATTGGGTGGAAAGCACCATTTCCACTTCACTGGTTCCGATACCAAAGGCAATGGCACCAAATGCACCATGCGTAGAGGTATGGGAATCGCCGCAAACTATGGTGGCCCCAGGTACGGTTATCCCGTGTTCTGGCCCAATTACGTGTACAATTCCATTTTTCTTATGCCCAAGTCCCCAGTATGGAATACCATGGGTGTTTGCGTTTTCTTCCAATGCCCTCAATTGATTGGCAGACAATGGGTCTTTTACGGGCAAGTGTTGGTTGCGGGTCGGGGTATTGTGATCTGCCGTTGCAAAAGTACGCTCTGGGTACAATACTTTTATTCCTCTGTTCTTTAATCCTAAAAAAGCTACGGGACTCGTTACTTCGTGGACCAAATGCCTGTCAATAAAGAGTACATCCGGGCCATTCTCAATATGTTTTACCACGTGGGAATCCCAAACTTTATCAAATAGTGTCTTGCTCATGGTGTCTTCAATAATTTGTAAGCCTACAAAGTTAAAATTTGTGTGTGAAACCGATTATCGGTTAGTGGTAAAATTACGATGTTCAACCGCAATTTCAAGCGATTGTACTTAAAGTTAACAAATGGTAAGGGTTGATTTTCAATTTGTAACAAAGAAGTATGGAGAATTGCGCCTACTTCCAATTACAAACCTAATCGGAATCAACTAATATAATTCCAAATGGTTTTGTTGGCCATCATTTTGGAATAGGCATTCAGAATAGGGGCATTTTCCGATTTTTCGAGTCTTGGGTCTTGTTTGAGCAATTGAATGGCGTGATAGCGGGCTGTTTTCAGGATTTGATTGTCCTTCACAATGTCCGCGATCTTTAAAGTCAGCAGGCCACTTTGTTGGGTGCCCATCAAATCCCCAGGACCACGAAGCTTAAGGTCAACCTCCGCGATTTCAAAGCCATCATTGGTGCCGACCATGGTTTGCAAACGGGTTTTGGCATCTTCGGATAGTTTGTGACTTGTCATCAAAATACAAAAACTTTGTTCTGCGCCTCGCCCTACACGCCCACGGAGCTGGTGTAATTGCGACAATCCAAACCGTTCGGCACTTTCAATGATCATTACGGATGCGTTGGGTACATTTACGCCTACCTCGATTACTGTGGTGGCAATCATAATTTGGGTTTCGCCTTTTACAAAACGTTCCATTTCGTAATCCTTGTCAGCGGGCTTCATTTTACCGTGTACAATGGAAATCTGATATTCGGGCTGTGGAAAATCACGAACAATGCTTTCGTACCCATCCATCAAATCCTTGTAGTCCAGTGCTTCGGATTCTTGGATCAGCGGGTAAACGATGTAAATCTGTCTGCCCTTTTTAATTTCATCTTTGATGAACCCAAAAACCTTCAGTCTGTTGCTGTCGTATCGGTGCACCGTCTTGATGGGTTTTCTTCCAGGGGGCAGCTCATCAATCACCGAAATGTCCAAATCGCCGTAAAGGCTCATGGCCAAGGTTCTGGGAATGGGGGTGGCCGTCATCACCAATATGTGTGGAGGTGTTTGATTTTTATGCCACAGTTTAGATCGTTGCGCCACACCAAACCGATGTTGCTCGTCCACAATAGCCAAGCCAAGATTTTTGAACTGTACTTTATCTTCTAAAACGGCATGTGTGCCCACCAGAATGTTCAAATTGCCATTTTCTAGTTGATTGTGCAGCAAAGTGCGTTCGGACTTTTTTGTTGAACCCGTCAATAATGCAATTTTAACGTCCATATTTTCCAGAAGCTCCTTGAGTCCGTTGTAATGTTGGGTGGCCAAAATCTCTGTTGGAGCCATCAAACACGTCTGAAAACCGTTGTCAATGGCCAAAAGCATGCACATCAGTGCTACAATGGTTTTCCCTGAACCCACATCACCTTGCAGCAATCGATTCATTTGGGCATTACTCCCCAAATCGTTACGGATTTCCTTAATGACCCGTTTTTGGGCATTCGTGAGTTCAAATGGGAGATGGTTTTCAAAGAATTCCGTAAACTTTTCACCAACCGCTTCAAAAGGCATCCCTTTTATCTTTTGCTTCCGCTTTAAATTTTGGGATATCAATCGC
Organism: Allomuricauda ruestringensis DSM 13258; assembly: GCF_000224085.1. Lineage (NCBI taxonomy): Bacteria > Pseudomonadati > Bacteroidota > Flavobacteriia > Flavobacteriales > Flavobacteriaceae > Flagellimonas > Flagellimonas ruestringensis. Next base: position 3,559,692 of record NC_015945.1, on the reverse strand, counting down.
AATTGCACAAAAAACAACTCTTCAAACTTTAACCGAAACTGTGCCTTGGCCAATAATTCTTGGTTTTTTGGAAAATGAATATTGAAAAGAGCAGAACTCTTCGAGATCAACTTTAATTCTTCCAAAATGGAGGGTGACAATGATTCTGGAAACTTGCCCTTGCACTCCAAAAATAATTGCTGAATCATTTTGCTGATGACCCGATTGGTAATTCCCTTATTGCTTAATTTTTCCGTGGAGGGATAAATGGGTTGCATCGCCATTTTTAATCCTTGCTGATGCTTTTGCAAGGGTTCCATATCAGGGTGGGGCATGGAAAATGTACTTCCGTATCGGTTCACCTTTCCAAAAACCACGTAGGGTTCGTTCAGTTTTAAATTTTCCTTGATCCATTTATGCCCACGGAACCAAACGAGGTCCATTTGCCCCGTTTCATCCACAAAAGTTGCCACCAAACGTTTCCCCCGTTTTTGCTCTACCGTTTTTAGATGGACAATTTTCCCCATTACTTGCACATCGGCTCCGCTGGGTTGCAATTGATTTATTTTGTAATAACTCGTCCGGTCCAAATACCGATTGGGAAAAAGGTGTAGTAGGTCCCTAAAGGTCTCAATGCCCAATTCGGCCTTAAGGGCATCGGCCCGATTTGGACCAACACCTTTAAGGTATGCTATGGGAGTTTGCAGAAAATTGGGATTCATCGAACTAAAATATGTAATTTGGAAGGACTTTTGATAAGATGATGGTATGAAGCTGAGCCCCATTCTTGTTTTTTTCTTATTTGCACAGTTGTTGTCCGCCCAAATTCAGGATAAGGTTGACTTTGTCCGTGCCGAAGTTTTGATTGAGCCCACGCCGTTCGAAAACCGGATAAAGGGTAGTGTGGCCTATCAATATAATGTGATTGAAGTTGTGGATTCCATTTATCTTGATGCCGTAAACCTAGATTTTTCATCAGTTTTTCTGGATGATGCAAAAATAGACTACGATTACAATGGCCGAAAAATAATCATCAAAAAAAAGATGGCGAAAGGGGATACCCATAAGCTAAAGTTAGATTATGTGGCCAAACCAAAACAAACGGTATATTTTTTAGGTTGGCATGATACAGTCAAGAACAATGAGCAGGTTTGGACGCAAGGACAGGGAAAATACACCAGTCATTGGCTGCCCAGTTTTGATGATATGACCGAAAAGGTGGAATTTGATCTTGACATTCTTCTTAGGCAGGATTATACAGTAATCGCCAACGGGAAGTTGGTTAAAAAGGACACTTTGCCCGATTCATTAGGATATTCATGGCAGTTTGATATGAAGAAACCGATGAGTAGCTATCTCGTGGGTTTTGCCATTGGAGATTACAATAAAAAAACGGTTGAATCATCATCAGGAGTCCCTATTGAACTATATTATGAGCCTACGGATTTTTTAAAAGTGGAGCCTACATACCGGTACACCAAACACATTTTTGACTTTTTGGAGAACGAAATAGGTGTTGCTTATCCTTGGCAGAACTACAAACAGGTTCCCGTTCAGGATTTTCTGTATGCGGGAATGGAAAACACCACTTGTACCATATTTTCCAACCAGTATGTGATAGATTCAACTGCCTTTGTTGACAAAAACTATGTGAATGTGAATGCGCACGAGTTGGCCCACCAATGGTTTGGTAACTTAGTGACCGAAACCAGCAGTGAACACCATTGGTTACATGAGGGCTTTGCTACCTTTTATGCTTATTTGGCGGAGAAGGAAATTTTTGGTGATGATCATTACTATTGGCAATTGTTGGAAACGGCCAATGCCTTACAACGTTTTTCTGGCGATGATGGTGGCGAGGCGATTCGCAATCCAAACGCAGGCAGCCTTACTTTTTATGAAAAAGGAGCTTGGGCCTTGGTAATGCTCCAAAATAAAGTGGGTGAGGAAGCTTTTAAAAAAGGTATACAGAACTATCTCAACAAATATGCTTTCAAAAACGTGACGATTCCTTATTTGATGGAGGAACTGGAAGTGGTTTTCAATACCGACCTTGATGATTTTGAGAAGTTGTGGTTGGAGAACCCTGATTTTCCTTATAATCAAGTAGTTGCTTTTTTGGAAGAAAAAAATGTATCCATCAAAACCTATTTTGAGCTGAAAAATAAGATAGCCGAGCAACCTGAAAAAACCGAGGCCATTTTAAAGCGAGCTTGGAAAAGATTAAAATCAAACCAACTAAAGGAAAACCTTGTTCTGGATTACGGCGATAAGCTTTCCCCTGACTTTTTGGGCGATATTATCAAATCTGAAGGCTTAAAAGTACGGCAGGCTGTTATCCTGTCACAGAATAAAATATCGGATGAGCTTCAAACGGACATTGAAGGACTTTTAAAAGATAAAAGCTATACTACCATGGAGGCCGCTTTATATCGCTTGTGGACCGATTTTCCCCAAAACAGGAGCAAATACCTCAATGAAACGGACGGAATCATGGGATTTTCCAATAAGAATATCCGATTACTCTGGTTGACGCTGGCCTTGGTGTCACCAGAATATAACCCTGATTTAAAAGCACTTTATTTTGATGAATTGAGCGGGTACACTGGTTCGGAACATCATTTTGAGACTCGTTTGATTGCCTTTCAGTACTTAAAAAGTATAGGAGGTTTTACGGATATCGTGCTAAAAAACCTGGTGGAGTCCTGTGGTCACCACGTATGGCACTTTAAAAAATCGGCCAGGGAAATATTGAGCGACTTTTTGCAATCCGAGGGGAATACGGCTCGTATTAAGAGTATTTACCCTTTGTTAAGTCAGCAAGAAAAACAATATTTGGAGAAAACTTTAGGGGAATGAGGGCATTGGTCATTTCGGGAGGAGGTAGCAAGGGGGCCTTTGCAGGCGGTGTTGCCCAATTTTTAATTCAAGAAGCCAAACACGATTACGATTTATTTGTCGGGACATCCACAGGGAGCCTATTGATTTCCCATTTGGCGTTGAATAAACTGGACAAGATCAAGAACATCTATTCAAACGTTAATCAAGACAGTATTTTCAGTAATTGTCCGTTCATCATTAAAAAAAAGTATGGGGTTGAGATAATTGCCATCAACCATTGGAATGTAATCAAAAACTTTATTAAGGGTAAAAAGACCTTCGGAGAAAGTGAGAATCTCAGAAAATTGATTCGTAGATCTATTACCATTGAAGAGTTCAATGAATTGAAGAAAGGTAAAATGGATGTGGTGGTTACGGTGTCCAACCTTTCGTTGAACCAGGTAGAGTACAAATCAATAAACGATTGCACGTACGATGAATTTTGCGATTGGATATGGATTTCGTCCAACTACACACCGTTTATGAGCTTGGTCAAAAAAAATGGCTGTGAATATGCCGATGGTGGCTTGGGAACTTTAGTTCCCATTGAAGAAGCATTGAACCGTGGGGCAACAGAGGTAGATGTGGTGGTGCTCCATACCGAGGTGAACCATTTAAACCGGATGTCCTCTAAAAATCCATTTGATTTGATTACCACCATTTTCGGTTTTATGTTGGACCGTATCGAGAATCAGAATATCAGAATTGGCAAGTTAGTGGCCAATAGGAAGGGAGCGATTATCAATTTTTACTATACGCCAACGGTCCTTACCACAAATTCATTGATCTTTAACAAGGAACGAATGACCTTATGGTGGAAACGCGGTTATTTGTATGCCAAGAACAAGAACGAGCAAACGAGCCCAATAGAGCCTGATCGGCAGGAATAGTTGTTCGGTTACTCTGTTGTAGGGTTACTGTGATGGGTTGGAAGTCGGATGTCTGAAGTCGGAAGTTGGGTGTTCTGGAATTGGTTTTAAGTTTGAACTTGAACTTGATACTTCAGTTTGAATTTGTCCGGAACCTATCATTCTGAAAGCGTGGAGCGGTTAGCATCTAGATTATTAACACTCACCTCAATTTCGATTAGGCCAATGGGGCGTTCCGATATGAGATGCAAAACATCGATTGAGAAATCCACATGAACGAGGAAGCTATTTTTACTAGAGCCTGATCGGCAGGAATAGTTATTCGGTTCTTTTGTTATTTGTTTACTGCCAACTGCCAACTGCCAACTGCCAACTGCTATTGCCCACTATCTTTCGGTTCCCGACTTTGATATTGGTAAGTTATTACTTCCAAAGGTCTGTAACTTCCTTTTTTACAAAGGCCAAAGCGGCGTTGGAAGGAGACTCCTTTTCCATAGTCTGATTGAGGATATCTTCCCGAAGCTTGTCCGGTGAATCGGTTTCACTCATTCCAGCGGAACGGATGATTTGTATCGTTGCATTTTTAGCGGTTTTGATGATGTTCCAGCACGAATCGGACATATAGATCTGTTGCGATAAATTATGTTCGAATTCTGTTTCAATCTGTTTAATAAGCAAATTTTCATAGTCGCTTTTATTTTTTCCCTTTGGTGCAACCCTTACCACAAGGCTGTTCAGGGCAATACGCTCCAGGAAAAGAGCCATACGCTCGTAGGCCTGCAATCGAATTGGTAAAGTTTCCTTTTGGGAATCTTTATGAAGCAAAAATCGTCTGCGTCCATCTTCGTTTCGGGTGTGCAATCTAAAGAAATAGAATGCAACAGCACCGGTAACAACGGCAGGTAATAAATAAGCAAATAACTGAAGGATTTGATCTCCACTCATAAGGTAGTCTGGTTTTTTTATTGATTTTACACTACCAAGAACGCATCAAAACCTCAAAAAGTATTTTAAATGAAGTGTTATTGGCCCACCTTGGTACTTTCTTTGGCTTTGGCATAAAAAGCTTTATAGTCTGGTTGTAGTCTAATGTTGATGCCTTCCTTAAAATTACCATCTTTGGCCGAAATTGCAATGCTTTCCGCAGGAACTTCCAAAGTAGTCACCAATGCTGAGGCGACAGCCGCCACTTGATCGTAGGTAGGGCCATATTCTCCTGTAATGTTAAGCCCTTCAACTTCTGCTTTAAAATTAGGGTTGGTTTTGATCACATTGGCTATGCCGGCCAACCAAGTTTTACCTTCCTCGGTCAATTCTGTGGCCGTATCCGATCCAAAAAGTGAGTTCATGCTATTGCTGATGATAATTACACCTGCTTCAACACCAACTTTGGCATTTTCACCCAAGGTCTTTTTTATCTGGGTCAGGGACACAATGGCAGTGGAGTCATTGGCAGAAATCATATCGTTGATACCGCTCAATTGTCTTTCCTTTCTCGCCAAAGCTTCCATGGCACGATCTACGTTATCCGAATTTTGTTTAGATAGTTCCGAGAAGTTGCTCATATTGCTCAAAAGGGTGGCGTTGGCATCGCGCAAGCTTGCGTTTTGAGCCTTGAGAGCTTCCGCTTCGGCAGTACTCGATGATATTTCTCTTTTTGCTTTTGCTAATTCCTGCTCCACTTTGGATATTTTGGTCTTCAAGGTGTCAATCTCTGCAAAAAGCTCGCTTTTTCTTTGGGAAAAAGCACTGGTGGCTATCATTAAAAACAGGATTAAGGGTAATTTTTTTTTCATAAGTAGTACAATAGTTTATTTAAATATCTGGGTCTAAATTATAATTTTTTTGTAATGCTGTTTTTCCGCCCAAGTGTTCACAATCCAAAAGATTTTGCATGGAATCAAATTTCACCTTTTCTTTTTGGTATCCATAAACGGACTTTAAATCGCTGCTAAGATAATCATCATCTACATTTACTTGCACATCATCCATATTAAATTGACAAGGGTGTTCGTAACCCGCGGCATGCGTGATTTCCAAAAACTCCTTTTTAAATGTTTTAAAATACTGCGCCAATCTATCGGATTTTAACGGCACATTAATACCACTTTGACGCCACTTGCTTTGGGTGGCAACACCAGCAGGACAACGGTTGGTGTGACAAACCTGTGCTTGGATGCAACCGATGCTCATCATGGCTTCGCGGGCTACATTGATGCAGTCGGCACCCATGGCAAAGGCCATGGCAGCTTTTCCTGGAAAACCCAGTTTACCACTACCGATAAACACTATTCGTTCCGTAAGGCCACGCTCCATAAATAAGCTGTACACCTTGGAAAACCCATAGGTCCAAGGCAGGGAAACGTGGTCTGCAAAACTGGGCGGAGCAGCACCAGTACCCCCTTCACCACCATCAATGGTGATAAAATCGGGGCCTTTTCCAGTCTTTTTCATTAAATCGGCAAGTTCTTCCCATTGGTCAATTTTACCAATGGCTCCTTTTATGCCTACGGGCAAACCGGTCTCCTCTGCAATGGATTCAATAAACTCCAAAAGCTCTGGAATCGTGGAAAAAGCTTTGTGGGTGGGAGGGGAGATAACATCTTTTCCTACCTCAACACCTCGGATTTCAGCAAGTTCAGGCGTTATTTTAGAACCTGGCAACACACCTCCTTTTCCAGGTTTTGCACCTTGGGAGAGTTTAATCTCTATTGCTTTGACGCATGGATTTTCATCTACCAAGACTTTTAATTTGTCCATAGAAAAACCACCATCACGAGACCTTACGCCAAAATAACCTGTTCCAAAATGAAAAATTACATCACCCCCTTGTTTGTGGTAGGGAGAGAGTCCGCCTTCGCCTGTATTGTGATAAGCACCACATTTTTCAACACCTTTGTTCAGTGATTCAATAGCAGCAGCTGATAACGAGCCAAAACTCATGGCAGAAACGTTGATGATGGATGCAGGACGATACGGTTTTTTACGTTTGTTATAGGCGCCCATCACTTTAGCGCAAGGCAAAAAATAGGGATGACTTTTATTTGGATGGTTTTCGGGTACCTGAAACCCGATCATGGCATTTTTGATGAAGATGTGTTGATGTTTATAGATATCCCTGTCGGTTCCAAACCCTTCGTAATTGTTCTCCTTTTTTGCAGAAGCATAGATCCAACTACGTTCAATACGATTAAAGGGAAGTTCTTCTCGATTGTTGGCCACAAAATATTGTCGCATTTCCGGCCCTATACTTTCCAGCCAATACCGAAGGTGACCCACGATGGGATAGTTATGACTGATGGTATGCGCTTTTTGGAAGAAGATGTCGCGAATGGCAACCAAGAGCAGGAAAATCAGAAGCCAAGACCACCAGGGAATATCAGCTAGAAAATCAAGGAATGCTTCCATATCTTTTAATTTGAAGTAGTAACCACAAATATCAAGCCCCAATATCCAAATTCCAAATGCTGGAGGATATTGGGGCTGAAAGTTTTATTTTTTAATAGCGTCAGTTCGAGTTTTTCCTTTGGAAAAGTATCGAGAACGAGCGTCATAATTTCAACTTTTAATTCTCGATATAATTTTTCTTCGATTTTCTTGAAAAATCACTCCTTTAGATTGGTGCTTTGAAATATTATATTTAAAAACGGAAGAAATACACTATCAATTCACTCCAAGTTTTAGAGCTTATAATTCGATTTAGATTTCTTCCGCTTTGATAATAAACTCAAATTAGAAATTCGGGACCCAGATCCCATTATTAAGGAGTTGAGCTTATCATTTTTTCACTTAAACCAAAGATATGGAAACAGAACTGAATTTTATAGGTATCGATGTGAGTAAAGATACTTTGGACATTTGCCTGCTCAGTGAGCGGTCAAGATCTTTTATTGTCAAAAACAGGGAAAAGGATATAGCCCGGTTCTTTAATGCCCTGTTGGAAGAGAACATAAGCTATCATATCTGTGCTGAGAACACAGGGAAATATACTTGGTCGTTAATGAGTGTCCTTGCTGATATGGATTGTGATTTTTATGTGGTAAATCCGTTGCACTTAAAGCGGAGCCTTGGACTTGTCAGGGGCAAAAACGATAAAGTAGATGCTGTTAGAATTGCACATTTTATAAAGAAGAACTACACTGAGACCAAAACCTATGTCCAAAAGAGAAACGTTATCGAAGACCTTCAGATCCTTTTGTCCGAGAGAGGTTTTAGAATCAACCAAAGAAAACAACTAAAGACCAAGAACAAAGAATTAATGGTTCTTGGGAATCAAAAATTGGCCAAGCACATAATTGAACAGAACAACAGATTGATCAAAGAATTGACTGTTCAAGTAAAGGCCATTGAACAGCAGGTCAGGGCCCTTCTGAAATCGGACACCAAGCTAAATACATTGAGCAGGCAATTAAAATCCATTCCCGGTGTTGGCGATGTCCTGTGCTGGAACATTCTTGTGAAGACAAATGAATTTAAGAGCATAACCCAACCAAGGAAATTAGCTTGTTACTGTGGTGTGGCACCTTTTCAAAACACCTCCGGAACATCTATATTTGGGCGGAACAGGGTGTCGAACTTAGCTGATAAATCGTTGAAAAAATTATTGCACCTTGGTGCAATGAGCGCTATCAGGTTAGAAAATGACCTGGCCCTTTATTACAAGAGAAAGGTAAATGAGGGCAAAAACAAAATGAGTGTCTTAAACGCCGTAAGGAACAAAATCATCCACCTTATTTTTGCACTAATAAAAAACCAAGCTTTTTATCAAAATCGTTTGGTTGCGTCATAGAAATCGAAATGACGGGTTTGAAATAGAATCTATTTACTTCTGTCCAAATAATCCAAAGCAATTTCGGTCATAGCTTTTACGCCCAATTGCAGGCCGCTGTCATCAATTTTGAAATCAGGCGTGTGGTGGGGAAAATGCTCATCGGGACCAGCGTTTGGGTCTTTACCGCCCAAAATGTAAAAGAAACCTGGAATTTTTTCTTGGTAGAACGAAAAATCCTCAGCTCCAGTTATGGCTTTGATCAAATGTACATTTTCGGCACCGGCCACTTCTTGAAGACTTGGAAGCGATGCTGCGGTCAAGTCGGTATCATTATAGGTGATTGGCACCCCTTTGGCAATTTCCACAGTTGCTTCGGCGCGATACGCTTTGGCAATGGTTTCTGCCATTTCTATCATTCGGTCATTTACTTGCTTTTGCATATCGTAATCCAATGTTCGGATGGTTCCAATAAGTTCTGCGCTTTCTGGAATAATGTTGTTACGAACACCACCACTGATTTTTCCAACGGTGATTACAGCAGCTTCCTTGGTCAATTCCAATTCACGGCTGATGATGGATTGGTAGCCATCTACAATTTTGGAGGCTACAAAAATTGGGTCGATTCCTCCCCAAGGTTGGGAACCGTGGGATTGTTTTCCTTTGATTTTGACAACAAATCGCTGTGCGGCAGCCAAGGCTCCGCCTGGTTTATAGGCAATGTGCCCTACAGGTAGGTAGGAACCAATATGAAGCCCATAAATGGCATCCACTTTCGGGTTTTCAAGTACACCTTCCTTTACCATAAGCGCGGCACCACCTTCTTCCCCAGGAGGTGCTCCTTCTTCGGCAGGCTGAAATATAAATTTGATGGTTCCGTGGATTTTATCCTTGTTTTTGGCCAAAACCTCTGCAGTTCCCATCATAATGGCAATGTGGGTATCGTGTCCGCAAGCATGCATCACACCGACTTCTTCACCTAAATACTCGGATGTAACTTCAGATTTAAAGGGAAGGTCATTTCTTTCGGTAACAGGCAATGCATCAATATCAGCTCTAAGGGCAACGACTTTTCCGGGGTGGTCTCCTTTTAAAAGTCCGACTACACCCGTATGGGCAACCCCTGTTTGTACTTCGATACCCAAAGATTTTAAATGAGCGGCGATTTTTTCAGCCGTTTTGAACTCTCTGTTACTCAGTTCGGGGTGTTGGTGCATATCGCGTCGCCATTCGATTACTTTGGATTCGACAGCGGCGATGTCTTTTTCCAGCCCATGGTCTTGGGCATACATGGATAAACTTGCGGAACAAAGGGCAAGCGCTAAAATTTTCTTCATAATCGGGTTGAGTTAGTTTATAAATTAATTGGACGGTATCCTTGGTTTTGCAATTGGATATTGGCCGTCATTGCAGAGAGGGCAACCTTAATCCCAGGAATTAGATCTTCTTTTGGAAGATTCCTTGTTTTTGAAGATTGTCCGCATATAATGACCTCAACGCCAGCTTCCAATAAATCCGCTACAAGTTCTCGGTTTGGATTGTCTACTTTGTATCTGTCTCGAAAAGCTTCGTCCGTCAGTAAGTTTCTTGCAGCCGTCCCATGTACAATAAGTGCAGCTTTTAATTGAGAGGTAGGGACGCCACTTTGGGCGTGCATGTTTAAAAAACGTGCTACAGTATTTAGATTTCTATTGATTTCAGTATCGGATTCTGGTCCATCTTTCACATCAAAAACCACTTTGAACTCTTGGGTGGTCTCAGTTTTAAAATCAGGATTTTCAATTTCCCAAACGGCACCATAGTTTTCTACAATGGGACCTGATTTGGTTTCTTGTGAAATTCCAGAAAATGCAACAATAATTAAAAGGAATAGGGGGAGGTGGTGAAAATTCATCAGCTATTTTAATTAAGATGTTAAATATATTTAAAAATAAGACCAAATCCGAAAACAGTGTTTATAAAAATTGAAAGCTTGATTTCAGCAAGAGATCAATAATGGCTAATTTCACGCCTACGTTTAAAAAGCTTCTGGCCCTTGAGTAATTTTATAGATGAATTGAATGATGCGCAGCGCGCCCCCGTGCTGCATAAGGATGGACCTTTAATGGTAATTGCGGGTGCAGGCTCTGGTAAAACCCGGGTGCTCACTTACAGAATAGCCCACTTGATGGAGCAAGGGGTAGACTCATTTAATATTTTGGCCCTGACCTTTACCAATAAGGCAGCGCGTGAAATGAAGAAACGTATTGCTACCATTGTGGGTAATTCCGAAGCAAAGAATCTTTGGATGGGTACATTCCACTCTGTTTTCGCAAAATTGCTTCGCTTTGATGGTGATAAACTGGGCTATCCTAGCAACTTTACCATTTACGATACGCAGGATTCCCAACGTTTGATTGCTTCCATCATCAAGGAAATGGGGCTGGACAAGGATATTTACAAGTACAAGCAGGTACAAAACCGGATTTCATCCTACAAGAACAGCCTAATTACCGTTAAGGCCTATTTTCAGAACCCTGAACTGATGGAGGCCGATGCCATGGCCAAGCGCCCGAGATTGGGGGAGATATATCAGAATTATGTAGATCGCTGCTTTAAGGCAGGGGCGATGGATTTTGATGACCTTTTGTTACGGACCAATGAATTGTTGACCCGTTTTCCAGAGGTTTTGATGAAGTATCAGGATCGTTTCCGATACATTTTGGTGGATGAGTACCAAGATACCAACCATTCGCAGTATTTGATTGTAAAAGCTTTATCTGACCGCTATCAAAATATTTGTGTGGTAGGGGACGATGCCCAGAGTATTTATTCCTTCCGTGGGGCGAACATCAACAATATCCTCAACTTTCAAAAGGATTACGACGATGTAGCGATGTACCGTTTGGAACAGAATTACCGTTCCACCAAAAACATTGTCAGCGCAGCAAATTCTATCATCGCAAACAATAAAAACCAGTTAGAGAAGAATGTTTGGACCTCCAACGATGATGGCGGACTCATAAAAATACACCGCAGCGTTACCGATGCCGAAGAGGGTCGGTACGTGGCAGGCTCCATTTTTGAGAGCAAGATGCAAAATCAGATGCAAAATGGTGATTTTGCCGTGTTGTATCGGACCAATTCACAATCCCGTGCCATTGAGGATGCATTGCGTAAACGTGATATTCCCTATCGTATTTATGGGGGATTGTCATTTTATCAAAGAAAGGAGATTAAGGATGTATTGGCCTATTTACGACTTATTATCAACCCTAAGGACGAGGAAGCGCTCAAGCGTGTCGTCAATTTTCCGACGAGGGGGATAGGACAGACCACGATTGATAAACTTGTAGTGGCCGCCAACCATTACGGACGTTCCATTTATGAGGTAATGGAGCATCTGGATAAACTCAATTTGAACATCAATTCGGGAACCAAACGCAAGTTGACGGATTTCGTTACCATGATCAAAAGTTTCCAGATTATGAACGAGGGCTCGGATGCCTTTACCTTAGCGGAACATGTTGCTAAAAAAACAGGCCTGCTGTTGGAGTTCAAAAAAGATGGCACTCCCGAGGGTATTGCGAAGATGGAAAACATCGAAGAGCTTTTGAACGGTATCAAGGATTTTGTCGAAGGCCAAAAAGAAATTGCCGATGCCACAGGCAGTTTGACGGAGTTTTTGGAAGACGTTGCCCTGGCCACAGATATGGATAAAGACATTGAGGATGATGATAGGGTAGCTCTAATGACCATCCATTTGGCAAAAGGGTTGGAGTTTCCGTACGTGTACATTGTTGGAATGGAAGAGGATTTGTTCCCTTCCGCTATGAGCATGAACACCCGAAGTGAATTGGAAGAGGAGCGAAGGCTGTTCTACGTAGCCCTTACCCGCGCCGAAAAACAAGCGTTTCTCACCTATACCCAAAACAGGTACCGATGGGGTAAATTAATTGATGCCGAACCTAGTCGGTTTTTGGAAGAGATAGAAGAGCAGTATGTAGAAAACTTAACTCCTGTGAACGATGGTTATCGGTATAAATCCACGATCGATAAGAATATTTTTGGTGAGGTGGACAAGAGCAAACTGCGACAGGTAAAACCCCAAAATGGGACACCTCCAAGTACACAAAAGCCCAATGAAAACCAGCTACGGAAATTACGGAAGCTCAAACCTGAAATTTCAGCCCCGACCAAACCCATGGATTTAGACCCGGGGTTGGTGACAGGTGCACGAGTGAACCACACCCGATTCGGAAGAGGGAAAATACTAAATATTGAAGGCGCGGGGAATGATAGAAAGGCTGAAATTCATTTTGACCAAGGTGGCATCAAAAAACTGTTGCTGCGTTTTGCCAAACTTGAAGTTTTGGACAGTGCCTAATAAATTTTCGCTATCTGATAATAAAACCATCACTGGTTTAGAGATTTTCTAATTAATTAATTAGAGGCTGTTTGGGTGTGCAAAAATGCTTATTTGCGATATTTATACAGTACTATGCGCTAGAAAAAGACGATAATGAATACTTATTTTCTTATACTTATGAATAAATAATATTGATGGGTTTGTGAGGCGGCTACTAAACAATACGTTTATCTTTGCAACGTTATAAAGAAATAACGCAATCATGGGCTTAGTTAAAAGTAAAATATCTAAAACGAATTCGATCAGGACTCAACTTCCAGGGACGAATAAGACTGTTGTGCATAAAGCACGAGTCCTGTCTTTTGCCGATGTTCAAGCAAAAAGAAGCAAAGCGTATACTTTCCTCCCTCTTTAGAATTGATTTCAATTGTTAGGTAAAACTTTTGATTATAATTCAGTTGGTAAAGATAATCAAGCACCCGTACCTACAGACTTATATAGTTTCAAATGTTCTTTTAATATCACATATATTATAGAAATTGAACATCATAACAACGATATTTACATCATAAAATTTTTCCAAAAAAACCATCGATTATCTGAAAATCGATATGAGTTACTCAATTCTCAAAGATTCCTAAAAAGGAATAAATCAAACGGGGCAAAAAATTTCTTATTAATTCTCAATACCATCACTTCGATAGTGATTAAGTTGTATTATGAGAATAATAATTCTTCATTTGGCTTTATTGGCTCTCCTACCAAGGACGAAAAAAGCATTGAAAACAAGGATAACATAAACCCAGATGGAACAGTTGTCTGTACAAAGCGATACAATACATATGGAATTTATGTTAAACGCTATTTTTCTCCTGAAAAGTTTGAACATATTGAAATTGAAACCTCGAGTTCTTATTTGATAAAGAGCAGACAAAATTTTGATTTAACTACTGATCAAGTTGAAGCCTTCTTTGAAAACTATATTGTGTCTTATTGTTAGTGCTTAATGAGTAACTTGTTTATTAAATAATAAGTTTACTAAATATAGTCTCCCCCTGAAAGTCTATTGTTTAAAAAATCATGCTTAAATTCATAGTTGTTATTTTAATAAACCAACCAACCTTCCCCCTATGAAAAATCTCTTTCACAAACCTGTATTTCTTGCCGTTGCTTTTCTTGTTGTCATACTTTTCGGTGTAGCAGGCTATCATTATGCCATTGGATACCCCGCTTGGATAACCATGCTCGCAGGAATCTTAATTGGCATTTTGTTGCTCATCGTTTTAAAATTAGTGCTGACTTGGATTGCCCCTTTCGCCAAAAAAATCCCGATTACTCTAGTGACCACCGTTCTTGGTGGTTTTTTAGCACTTTATATTATGCGGATGTATGCTTTTGGATGGCCTTCGATTTTATTTTACGGATTGGCACTATTTGGTTTTGTCTGTTTACTCTTGCTCACTTTTGGTGTTTGGCAAATTGTCAGAAAGAAGAATGCTAAAAAAGGGACCGTTCTTGTTATTTTAGGTGTTGCTCTGGGAGTTTTAGGTTTTTATGGATTCAATGCTTTGGATGGTGATCCTTATGTAGATGTATCATCATCAGAAGAAACAGTCAATATTACCTTTTTGAGTGAAAGAGATATTGAAGACCCTTCCCAAAAAGGAAACTTTGAGGTAGAAGTTTTTACCTACGGAAGCGGAACGGATGAAAAACGACCTGAATATGCAGAAGGTATTAAGATAAAAACACCAACAGTTGATGCTTCATTATTGCTTCCTGAGTGGAAAGGGAAAAAGAAGAAATGGCGTGAAAAATATTGGGGCTTTGGTGTGGATAGCTTCCCATTAAATGCTCGGGTGTACATGCCCAAAGGAGTTGGGCCTTTCCCTATGGTAATGATGGTGCACGGCAACCATAGTATGCTCGACTATTCCGATGGAGGCTATGCCTATCTTGGAGAACTTTTGGCCAGCAGAGGGATTATAGGCGTCTCTGTTGATGAGAATTTCATCAATGGGCATTGGTCCGGTGATTTTATGGGGAAAGAAATGCCCACCCGTGGATGGCTTTTGCTAAAACACTTGGAACAATGGCAAAAATGGAACGATGGAGCTAACCCGGATATCAAGGATAAGGTAGATATGGACAATATTGTGCTTGTGGGGCATTCCAGAGGTGGAGAAGCGGTATCCATAGCAGCAGCTTTCAACAAATTGGATAGGTTTCCCGACAATGGCAATGAAAAGTTCAATTTTGATTTTGGCATAAAAGGAATTATCACCATAGCGCCAACGGATTACCGTTACAATCGTGAAATCAGTCTGGAAGACATCAATTATTTGTCAATTCAAGGTGCATACGACTCGGATGAGACGAGTTTTTGGGGGATGCGGCCTTTTTATCGTTTACAATTTTCAGATGATTTTGATGGTTTTAAAGCAGGTTTGTATATGAACCACGCCAATCATGGTCAGTTTAATTCCACATGGGGCAGGTCGGATTTTGGTGCACCCATGAGGTGGTTGCTCAATCTTAAGCCTTTGGTTACGGGTGAAGAACAACGTCAAGTCGCCAAAGTATATGTAAGCGGTTTTGCGGAAGCTATATTGAAGGGAAACCAAGATTACATGTCCATGTTCAAAAATGTGGATTTGGTAAGCGATTGGCTGCCCAAAGAAGATTATTTGAGTCAATATAGCGATACCTACAAAGAAATACTCGTGAACTTTGAAGGTGATTTGGATGTAACGAGCGCATCGAATGGCATAAAATTATTTGCTGATAATTTTAAAGTCTGGAGGGAAATGGAGTTGGAGGCCCGAGATGGGGGAAGTCAACAGAACAATGCCTTGGTGCTTGGATGGAACCATGGTATGAACATCGGCAAGGATTCCATCCCAATTTATAGTATAGCTCTTCCTGATACTTTAAAGAACTTTGGTTCTGTCGATACTTTGGCTCTTTCCGTGGCTATTGGAGATGTTTCAGAGTTAAAAATGGAGGGTAAAGAAAAACCTGAATTACCAGATGTGGGTTTCAATTTTAGCATTATGCTCAAGGATAGTTTAGGCAATTTCGCTTCGGTGGAGTTGACCGAAGGGAATAGGCTTCCCAAAAAAATCAAAACCAAGTTTACCAAGTTTGATTTTTTAGATGAGAAAATGATAGGCAAGGATTCTGAGATCCGATTGAAAAGCTGTTATATTCCCATATCTTCTTTTATCAAGAGGAACGATAGCCTGAATCTGTCCAAGCTGAAAAGCATCAATTTAGTTTTTGACAAAGATACTTTGGGGGTTGTTGTTTTGGATGATA
Source organism: Allomuricauda ruestringensis DSM 13258 (assembly GCF_000224085.1). Lineage (NCBI taxonomy): Bacteria > Pseudomonadati > Bacteroidota > Flavobacteriia > Flavobacteriales > Flavobacteriaceae > Flagellimonas > Flagellimonas ruestringensis. The sequence goes on along the minus strand of NC_015945.1, from coordinate 3,543,530 downwards.
TTGGTTTTTATAAAAAAAACTAAATCAACCCTTGTATGATGTTTAACGGTGTGGCAAACCCCAAATCAATGTAGGGCCGAAGAAGTGGTGTCTTCCTCAAATCCAGTTGTAGCATACCCATCGCGCGGTTTTGCCGACAACGGATTTGCGATTCGGCCAAGTTCCCATTGGTTATAGTGTAGGCTTTCGTAGTTGCATTTAATTGCCCTTTTTCACCATTGAGGAGGTATATGGTCTTACCGTTGTTTTGATTCTTTGATGTTATCTCATGGTAGATTATGGGTTTTCCATAAAGGGAGGACGCTACGACCTTGTTGTTGGATTTATAAAGTGCAATGTTTTTGATATTGTGCCCCATACAATCCATTTTGGTTTTCCAGGAAAAAACACCGAATTGCCGATCTTCTGAAACCACGAAGCCAATCTGGTGTTCATCTTCATTATAAGCAGCTGCTAAATCGTCAAATTTTTTGGTGGACCTTATGTTTTCAATTATTCCCCGCATTTTTTCGTTGATGGTCACTATTTCATCCAAGTTTTGACAATCAACAGTGTCCAACCCATTAAGTTGAATGAATAGGTTGTCCAATTGGGCAAGAGTGTTTTTAGCATCAAACTGTTCGAGTTCCATATTGTTGGAATTGTTACAGCTTGTGAACGGTATCAAAAGTCCAAATGTAATACATGCTGTAATTATTGTTTTCAATCTCATAAGAATGCAATTTTTATCTAAAGGTGGGGTATAAATTTTAATGTTAAGGGTCAAAATCAACCAATGGCCTGTATGAATTGATGAATGGCCCATTTCCCTTTATAAAGATTCGAATCTGATGATAGGTTGTGTGTATTATCAAACATTTAACATGCCTAGCAGAACGCCGTAGATTTGGTTGTATAAGTATTATCTTTGTTGTTGATTCCTTAACAAGATGGCAGAGTTGATAAGACTTTACGAAGAAAACCCGAATCCCAAGCAAGTTGAAAAAGTTGTGAACGTGCTTAGGAAAGGAGGGCTTGTAATCTATCCTACGGATACGGTTTACGGTCTTGGTTGCGATATAACCAACTCAAAGGCCCTACAGCGCATTGCAAGGATAAAAGGGATAAAGTTGGAAAAGGCCAATTGGTCCTTTATTTGTGCGGACTTGAGTAATTTGTCCGATTATGTTCGGCAGATAGATGGTCCAACATTTAAATTATTAAAGCGTACCCTTCCCGGGCCTTATACTTTTATACTTCCAGGGAACAACAACCTTCCGAAAGATTTTAAAAAGAAAAAAACGGTGGGTATCCGCGTGCCCGATAATGCGATTGCCAGGGCATTGGTGTCCGAATTGGGCCACCCTATTGTTTCTACATCTATTCGGGATGATGACGACATTTTGGAATATACCACAGATCCTGAACTTATTTATGAGAAATGGCAGAACCTTGTAGATATTGTCATTGATGGTGGTTACGGAGATAATGTGGCATCTACAGTAATAGATCTTTCCGGTGAAGAACCCGAAGTGATACGGGAGGGCAAGGGCAGCCTTGAGATATTCTGAATAAAAAAAGCGGCCAATTGGCCGCTTTTCTATTGTAAGCTAAAGCTTATTTCTTATTTGCCTGTACCGCCGATTGCAGGATCTTTCATTCCTTCTTCGATCATGTTGTAGAACTGATCGATTTTTGGAAGTACAACAATTCTTGTTCTTCTGTTCTTGGCTCTATTGGCAGAAGTATCGTTGTCAACAAGTGGTATGTAGTAACTACGTCCAGCAGCTGTCATTCTAGCAGGGTCTACACCAAAGTCGTTTTGTAGGATTCTAACAACAGATGTTGCTCTTTTGGCACTTAGGTCCCAGTTATCCAATAGTACACCACTTCTGTATGGTACGTTGTCGGTGTGTCCTTCTACCATAAATTCAAAATCAGGCTTGTTGTTCACCACTTTGGCTACTTTGCCAAGCACTTCTTTTGCAGCATTTGTTACGTTGTAGCTTCCACTTCTAAACAACAATTTGTCGGAAATGGATACGAATACCACACCTTTTTCAACACTGATTTCGATGTCTTCGTCATCCAAGTTGCCCAATACGCCTTTTAGGCTCTGTACCAAAGCAAGGTTTACAGAGTCTCTACGTGTAACGGCATCTTGTAATTTTCTGATGGTAAGGTCTTTTTCACGAAGACTTTCCAATGATTTCTCAAGGTTTTCGGCACCTTTTGTAGTAAGCGTTGTCAAGTTGCCCATGTTGTTGATGAGCTCTTGGTTATTTGCTTTAAGGAATGCGTTTTGGTCTTCAAGTGTTTTCAACCTGGAATCTGCAGTTGCTTTTTCTTCCAAGCAATCGTTCAATTTAACGGTTGCAGAATTCAATAGGTCTTGGGTTTCTTTGTGTTTGGCTTCAAGATCGGCATATTTCTTTTGCGATACGCAAGAAGATAGAAGAACTGTCATCGCCAATGTTCCTAGAAAAAATTTTTTCATAGTTCAGAATATAATTTAAGGATTGTTAGATTTATCAAATGTCGAAAAACAATACCAAAATTAGATAAAAAGCAAGGTATCTATATTTCGGCATCGTTAATCTTTTACTAAAATGTTAAAATTATTTACTTGATGTACGAAATAGGACCATACTATGGATGTCGTAATGTGGTACTTTAATAAAAAATTAGCTTTTTCGCGCTTTCTGTACATTTTTATAAAGTTAACATAAAAACTGAGATGAGCCTTTAAAATGGCAAAACAGTGATCGAACTTTAATTGAAAAATGAATCGCACGGCAGCAATGCCATCCAATAGTAAACGGACAAAAATTATGGGCAGTGCTTTTTTTCTTGGAAGATTTTTTGTAATGGAGTAGAGCGAGTTCCTGAAATTCAGAAAAGTTTTCTTGGGATTCATGTTGGACAATGTGCTGCCTCCTAAATGATACACATGGCTTTGGCCAACGTAATACACTTTGTGTCCGGCATTTTTGGCCCGCCAACACAGATCAATTTCTTCTTGATGGGCAAAATAGTCCTCATCGAAGCCGCCTAGTTTTCGGAATACATCACTTTTAATAAACATACAGGCACCTGTGGCCCAAAATACTTCTTTTACATCGTCGTATTGTCCCTCGTCCTTTTCTATGGTCTGGAATATGCGTCCCCTACAAAAAGGATAACCGAACATGTCTATAAACCCTCCAGCTGCACCGGCATATTCAAAATGGTCCTTTTGGTTAAGATCCAATACTTTGGGTTGGATTATGGAGGCATCAGGAAGGGTGTTAAAGGCTTCTTTTATGGGTTCCAGCCAGTTTGGAGTTACCTCAACATCAGAATTCAACAAGCAGAACACATCTGCCTCAATGTTTTTAAGTCCATCATTGTAACCTTTGGCAAAGCCTCCGTTGGATGTATTCTGAACAATACCAATAGTGGGGTAGTGTTGTTTTAAAAAATCGACCGAACCATCGGTGCTGGCATTGTCCACAACATAAATATCAGCTCCTCCGGAACATTCCATAACCGAAGGCAGAAACCTTTCGAGTAAGGCTTCCCCATTCCAATTGAGTATGACGACGGCAATTTTCAAAACGGAGGCAAATTAACGGCTAAAATCAGGAATTTCCTCTAAAAACCTGTATTTTTCATTCCCGTGGTCCATTTCACAATAATAATGTTCCAAACCATTGGTCACCATTAGGTAGTTAGCTTTTAGTTGATAGTTGTACCTCGCAATCTGGTCGAAGGTGGATTGGGTTATTTTAATTTCCGGTGCTTTGCACTCTACAAGTAGAAAAATAGAACCATCCGAATTAAAAACAACAATATCGTAGCGTTTCTTGAGTTTGTTGACCGTTAGTTGCTTTTCGGCATTCACCAAGCTTTTAGGGTAGTTCTTCGTATACACCAAAAAATGAAGTACATGCTGTCGTACCCATTCTTCAGGTTGGAGTACCACAAATTTTTTACGGATATCGTCAAAAATGTACTGTCTATTTTGGCTATTTTTGATACGAAATGAATAGGGCGGAAAGTTCAAAGCTTGCATGCTACAAAACTGGTGATATAAATTGAATGGACAAAGTAAAAGAGATTGTATCGGAAATCAATAAGGGAAACCCAAAACCTATTTATTTTTTAATGGGGGAGGAGCCTTACTATATTGACCGTATTACCCAGTACATAGCCGAAAATGTTCTTACGGAGGATGAAAAAGGATTTAACCAAATGGTGCTTTATGGCAAAGAGACCTCTGTTGATGAAATAGTTGCCAATGCCAAGCGGTTTCCGATGATGGCCCAGCACCAGGTTGTTATAGTTAAAGAGGCGCAGCACCTTTCCAGAACCATCGAAAACCTTGTTCCGTATGCCGATAACCCTCAACCAACCACTATTTTGGTGCTTTGTTACAAGTATAAAAAATTGGATAAGCGTAAAAAACTCTACAAGACCATAAAAAAGAGTGGGGAACTTTTTGAAAGTAAAAAGCTTTACGATAACCAAGTTGCAGATTGGATAAGGAGAACTTTGGCCAGCAAAAAATATAAGATATCACCAAAATCTTGCGTGATGCTCGTGGAGTTTTTGGGAACGGACTTGAGCAAAATCAGCAATGAGCTTGAAAAATTGACCTTGGTTGTGCCCCCAACTACCGAAATCACACCTGATTTGATAGAGGAGCATATCGGCATTAGCAAGGATTTCAACAATTTTGAGCTGAAAAAGGCAATTGGTGAACGCAACGTAAAAAAGGTATCCCAAATTATTGACTACTTTGCCCAAAATCCAAAGGACAACCCATTTGTGGTTACGGTTACGCTGTTGAACACATTCTTTACGCAGTTGTTACAGTATCACGGACTTAAAGACCATTCTCCAAGTAATGTGGCCAAAGTATTGGGAGTAAATCCATACTTTGTGAACGAGTATGTAGTGGCCGCAAAAAACTACCCTATGAAAAGGGTGAGCAGTATTATCTCCAGTCTAAGGACATTGGATTTAAAAGGCAAAGGGGTAGGGGCCAGCAATATGACACAAGCCGACTTATTAAAAGAACTCCTATCCGAAATAATCTAGGATTACTTTTTGTCCACGCTGTATTTACCTGGACCCAATAGCATGATGACCACAAATATGGTTAGGTAAAGTAAAGCCATCTCCTTTTTTCCGAATGGATCAGCTCCGTGGATCATAAAGCCTGCAACAAACATGGTTATTGCGGTAGGTATAGCGGCCCATCTGGTTTTAAAACCTATAATGATTAAAAGTGGACAAATAAATTCACCAACAACGGCCAAAAAAAGAGACGGAGCTTGACCAATACCAAAAGGGTTGACAAATTCCGTGTTACCGTTGATCAGATTCATAAGTTTAGGGTAGCCGTGGGTTAGCATAAATGCAGATGGTACAATTCTAAGCAAAGCAAGCCCTAGGTGTATCAAAGTATTGTTTTTCATTCTTGGGGAAAAATTTTTAATCCGTGTGAATGTATAAATTATGTTTTAAAAAACGTAACAATAATTGACGAAAAGTGTTTTTGGGAGAATCCACACCGGAGAAAAAACATTACCTAAGCGCTGGGTAGGATTTCGGGTCGGATTCGTGCATAATCTGGTAAACCTTCTCAAAAATGTCCTCAGCGTTGGGTTTGGAAAAGTAATCCCCATCTGATGCGTAAGCTGGACGGTGCGCTTTTGCTGACAAGGTTTGTGGAGCACTGTCCAAATAACGGTAGCCTCCTTGTTTTTCGACCACTTCTTGCAATAAATAGGCAGAGCATCCACCGGGAACATCTTCATCGATTACCAAGAATCTGTTGGTTTTTTGCAGACTTTTCACCACATCATGTTCCAAATCAAATGGAAGCAATGATTGGGCATCAATCACTTCTGCATCTATACCTACTTCCAAAAGGTCGTTGGCTACTTTTTCCACAATCCTAAGGGTGGAACCGTAGGATAGCAATGTAATGTCCGTTCCTTCTTTTAGGGTTTCCACTTTACCGATCGGCGTGCAGAACTCACCTAAATTGGAAGGTTTCTTTTCTTTTAAACGATACCCGTTCAGGCTTTCGATAATCAAGGCAGGTTCGTCACTTTTCATAAGTGTGTTGTAGAAACCTGCGGCCTGTGTCATGTTTCTGGGAGTAAGGATGTACATTCCCCGTAACAAATTGATCAATCCGCCCATGGGTGAGCCAGAGTGCCATATTCCCTCCAAACGGTGTCCTCTGGTACGTACAATAAGCGGCGCCTTTTGTTTTCCGACGGTTCGGTACATTAGCGTTGCCAAATCGTCGCTCAATGTTTGGATAGCGTAAAGAATGTAATCCAAATATTGTATTTCGGCAATGGGGCGCAAACCTCGTAGTGCCATTCCAATTCCCTGTCCTATTATGGAAGTTTCGCGTATTCCCGTATCGGCGACCCTTAATTCTCCATATTTCTTTTGAAGCCCTTCAAGCCCTTGGTTTACATCTCCAATATTCCCAGTATCCTCGCCAAATACCAAAGCTTCTGGATACTTAGTGAAAAGGGCGTCAAAATTGTCCCTTAAAATGATTCTACCATCTACCTCGCTCTCATTGGAATAGGAGGGGAGTACTTGTTCCACTTTGGTGGCTTTATTACCAAGTTCGTTATATAGATGTGAGCTAAATTGTGGCTCATTGGTTGCCAAGAAATCATCCACCCATTGTTGAAGCTGTTTTTTCTCTGGTGTAGATTCCCCCAAAAGATAACGAAGCGCTTGTCTGGATTTGGACGCTAAATCCTTTTTCAAGGGTTCCTCGATAGCTATTAAGTCGTTCTTCAATTTGGTTATAAAAGCACGATTTGGACTTTGGTTTGCTGTCTTTTCCAGTAGTGGTACCAATTCTTTTTTAGCGGCCAATTGTGGTTTTAAAAACTCGGACCATGCTTCTTTTTTGGCAGCACGCACTTTGTGCTTTATTTCACGTTCCACTTTTTTAAGATACTCTTCGGTACTTATGCCGTTCTCAAGAATCCACTCTCTAAAACGTTTGTTACAATCATTTTCCCGTTCCCATTCCAAACGCTCGGAGGACTTGTATCTTTCATGCGAGCCCGAAGTAGAGTGACCTTGGGGTTGGGTAAGCTCTGTTACATGGATAAGTACGGGCACATGACCTTCCCTGGCAATGTCCGAAGCATTTTCAAAAGCATGGATCAGGGCGGTGTAATCCCACCCCTTTACTTTTAATATTTCAAAGCCCTTTTTGTCGTCATCACGTTGCAATCCGCTAAGGGCTTCGGAGATATCACCTTTGGTGGTGTGATATTCCGATGGCACGGAAATACCGTATTCATCATCCCAAATACAGACGACCATGGGCACTTGCATTACCCCAGCGGCATTCATTGTCTCAAAAAAATGTCCTTCGCTGGTACTGGCGTTACCGATGGTCCCCCAAGCTACTTCATCTCCATTTTTGGAGAAGTTGGTCTGATCAATGCCGTCAACATTGCGATATATTTTAGAGGCTTGGGCCAAACCAAGCAAGCGAGGCATTTGGCCTGCTGTACAGGAAATATCTGCGCTACTGTTTTTTTGTTCCGTTAGGTTTTTCCAAGAACCATCTTCATTTAAACTATGGGTTACAAAATGGCCGCCCATTTGCCTTCCGGCACTCATGGGCTCTTTCTCCAAGTCCGTAGTGGCATAAAGTCCGTGAAAAAAGGCCTTTGGACTTAAATAGCCCAATGCCATCATAAAGGTCTGGTCACGGTAATACCCGCTCCTAAAATCACCATCTTGAAATGCCCTTGCCATGGCCAACTGTGGAAGTTCCTTTCCATCTCCAAAAATACCAAACTTGGCTTTTCCAGAAAGTACTTCCCGTCTCCCCATTACACTACATTCCCTGCTGGTGACAGCTGTCTCATAATCTTGAAGAATCTGAGATTTGAAATCGTCAAAGGAAATATCGTTACTTGTACTAGGGTTAGGTTTCATGAATTGTTGAAGATTTCTGCGAAATTACTAAAAATCCTTCAAAATTGCAATGCAGAACTTCGTTAATAAAATATAAATAATTCAAAAATACACTTGGTATATTATGTATTTATCATTTGACTAATGTAAAAAAAGCTTTTGGTTGTCAATTTGATAATTAAAACCACTTTCTTGTAAACAACCCAATCAAGGTTCTTGGACTTATGGTAACCACAAAACGAATACGTTGTCCGTAATCGTCTTGGCCAATTTCCCAACCTCTGTTGGAATACATGGGAAAGTAGAGTTCAAAATAGTCCGTTACCAAATTCAAGCGGATACCGGAGTCGTAAACAAAACGGGTATCGTCACCTTTATTTTTAATAAAGCCAAGGTCACCGTAGGCTTCTACCCATCGCCAGATATTGGTGCTTGCGTTGGTCGTAGCAATCCAATCGTTTGCAAAAGGGTTTTCGAGTTTTGATTTAAACCCGCCCTCGGCAATAATAATTTGCTGACTGTACAAGCCAGAACTCTCGGACCTACCCAAATAAGCAAGGTCGAACATGTAATCCGTTGGTCTGTCCAAGGCAAAACTAAAAAAGTCCGACGCTGTCTTGTTGCGTAAAAATTTGCCTGCATAAAAGCGCAAGTTCAATTGTCTGTTGCTCTGAAACAATTTTCTATATTCCAGTTCAAAGGCAAGTTTGGTAAACTCGCTGGAATGTTGGGCATCTACCGACCAAGATGAATAATTCAGGATATTGTTGTCCACATCGGTAAACCTAACATTCATTACGCCGTAGTCGGGGTCAGTATCCAATTCACCTACCAGACTTTCATCTATGGTCCTAAACACGCTTCTATACCTAAACAGCAAGCTTTGTCTACGGTTGGAGAGTAGGTCGTTGGGACGCCAGCCAAAACTAACTGCAGGTGTGATTGTGGTAAATCTTGAATTTTCCTGAAAGTGGGAGGTTGATGCTGAAAACGAATAATTGGTAACGTACAGCCCGGTTTTTTTATGATACTTACGGTACCTAAAACCAACTTTCCCCACGAGGGTGCGCTCCAAAAAGGAATAAGTGGGCGATATATCGTACTGGAATTGCCTTTCCAGAAAGGTTTTGTTGTAGAGCCTTAATCCAGGTGTTATACCATCGTATAGGTTAAAGTTTGCTATGGGGACATAAAACACCTGATTGTAATAGGGGTCCTCGGTGTCTTTAAAGAATTGGAACTTTAATTTTTTATTGCTCGATAGCCAACCGTTCAAAGTCTTCCAGTTATCACGTTGATTGAACTCGGGGATTTTTTGATCGTAGTTCAATACCAAACGATCTTCACTCTTTCGGGGAATGGTGAAACTCTCGGTGGTATCTATGTCCGAAAACCAATATTGGGATACCACGGAATCATTTTCGAGTCCAAAAACCGATATGGGCACTTTGGTTCCCTGTTTATTCTTAAGTACAAAGGTGATGGAATCCTCGGTTTTTTCTACTTTCTTGATTTTGAAATCAATCTTTTTGTCAGTGGCCACATATTCTTCAAAAAACCAATCCACTTCCTTGTCCGCATATTTTTCGATGGTTTTTCTAAAATCAGCGGCCGATACAAACTGTTTTTGTTTATAATTCTTGAAGAAATCCAGAACCGTACTGTCTATTTTCTTTTCACCCAAATAAGCGGACAGATAGGACATGCCGAGACCAGCTTTGTACCCATTGGCAATTTTTTGGTTGAACTTGATCAGGGAATCGTTGGAAGTTGTTAGTGCTTGGTCGATGTTTTTACGTGCAGAGAGCATGCTGAACAGGGAGTACTGCTCGTTAAAATCCATTTGTGCCAAATGAAAGTTTTTTAATCCCCAGATTTTGGAAAGCTTACCGATCAGCTTTTGGTCGGGGTAATGCTCTTCCACATATTTAATCATCAGATAGTATCCAATGGCATCGTTCACCCATCGTTCCTTTCGTGGATCTAGGTATAAAGACTCCTTTAAATAATTGCGAATGGCCGTTTTCAAAAACTTCATCTCAAATTGAAACTGCTCTTCGTATGGCCTTATAAAAGATGGGAGCTGACTGATTCCGTACAGCGGAGATCTATTATAATCGAATTCACTCACTAAAAGATTATCATGAGGGTACCCCCCTAGGTTTTCATGAAGAAATTGTGCAATTTTTATAATGGATATTCCTTGGGATATTTCCTCGTACTTGTTCGATTCAATATCCGTAGTGATGGTGAGGTAATCCGTAACGTGCTTGGTGAACCTTTCATCAATGGTGAGAATGATTTCACAGTTTTTTCTTTTGTCGCCAATAAGTTGCACATGCTGTCCTCCCGGAAAATTTGAAATACTGGACATTCGGTAGTTTGATGCCAGGAACAACCGCTCCGGGAAGGTAAAATTAATTCGGGTCTCCGTAATGTCCGTATAGAGGTCATCAAGGTTTATGTTGTTGTACAATTTCCAGTCACCATCAAAAACAGCTGGGGTCAAGTACCAATCCTGTAAGTTATACCCAAGGTTATCGGTGCGCCCGTAACCCGTAAACTTGGCACTGGGCAATTTAATGGTGTAGGTAAAAAACAACTGAATGGATTCTCCGGGCTTAAGTATTTCATTCAAGGTGACGGAAATGATATCTGTATTTCCCTTTCTTTTCCAATCCAAACCAGCATAGTTGTCATCTACAATGGTTTTAATGGTGGTTTTGCCTCTTTCCCTGTCTTTTGCCAAATGAAGACTTCGGTTGAATTCTTCTGCAAACCGCTTGGCCAGTGCCGTGTTTTTGTTGGAATATGCATGGTTCCAATCGTTGAAATACAAGGTGGATAATCCTTTGTTCGATTGGTTGACATAGGTAAAATGTTGCCGAATCCGTATTTGGTTGGTGGGTCCATCGAGGGTGGCCACTATCTCATTTTTGTGCTGTCCCCAAAGTTTGGGACACACCATTATAATAAGCAGCGAAATACTAAGTAATACTCGATGGTTGATCAATGCAGCAAAATTAAAAGTTTGGACTAAGGGTTCTGCCCTTGTAAAAGGCATCTATAATTTCGACGACTTCATCCTCAGTATCCACTAATTTGATTAAATCCAGGTCTTTTGCGCTAATGTTACCAGCCTCGACCAGGGTATTTTTGATCCAATCCATAAGTCCTTTCCAGAACTCCGTGCCAACAAGTATAATTGGGAATGTATGTATTTTGTGTGTTTGAATAAGCGTGAGTGCTTCAAAGAATTCATCCAACGTACCAAAACCTCCAGGCATTACCACAAAGCCTTGGGAATATTTTACAAACATTACTTTTCTAACAAAGAAGTAGTCAAAATCAAGGCTTTTGTCATCGTCAATGTAAGGATTGTCGTGCTGTTCAAACGGAAGTTCTATGTTCAAACCTACCGATGTTCCTCCAGCTAGGTTGGCTCCTTTGTTACCTGCTTCCATAATTCCCGGTCCACCACCAGTAATGACCCCATAACCGGCCTCGGCAATTTTTTTGGAGATTTTCACTGCCAAATCGTAATAAGGATGGCCTTCCCGAACCCTTGCGGACCCAAAAATGGATACACATGGGCCTATTACGCTCATCTTTTCAAATCCATTGACAAACTCACCCATAATCTTGAAAATGGCCCATGAATCGTTTGTCTTAATCTCATTCCATCCTTTGGAATGTTGTTCTTTTCGCATCTGCATAATTGTCTAGTGTTTTAAACCGCGCGTTTAATTTTTTGCTTTGTATTATCTAATTCTTTCCTCAAAAATTTGGCCGTATAGCTTTTCTTGTCCTTAGCCACCTCTTCCGGGGTTCCTGATGCAACAACTGTACCGCCACCTCTTCCACCTTCGTAACCAATATCTATAATATGGTCCATCATTTTAATTACGTCCATATTGTGCTCTATTACCAAAATGGTGTTGCCTTTGTCCACCAAACGTTCAAGCACTTCCATAAGTACCCGAATATCTTCAAAGTGGAGGCCTGTGGTTGGTTCGTCGAGGATGTAAAAGGTGTTTCCAGTATCTCTTTTGGAAAGCTCCGTGGCCAACTTTACCCTTTGGGCTTCACCGCCGGATAGGGTAGTGGACTGTTGTCCCAATGATATATAACCCAAGCCTACATCTTTTATTGTCTTAAGTTTACGATGAATTTTTGGAATATTTTCAAAGAAATCTACAGCTTCGTTGATGGTCATCTCCAAAACATCTGCAATGGACTTCCCCTTGTATCTTATTTCCAAAGTCTCACGATTGAATCTTTTGCCATTACAGGTCTCACATTCTACATAAACATCGGGCAAAAAGTTCATTTCAATCACTTTGAGACCTCCTCCTTGACAGGTTTCGCAACGCCCTCCAGCCACATTAAAACTAAAGCGACCGGGTTTGTACCCTCGGATGGTAGCTTCGGTAGTTTTGGAGAATAGGGAACGTATTTCGCTAAAAACACCTGTATATGTCGCTGGATTGGAGCGTGGAGTACGTCCAATAGGCGATTGGTTGATGTCGATAACCTTGTCAATATGCTGTAAACCCGTAATTTTTTTATACGGCATCGGTTTTTTTACCCCATTAAAATAATGGGCGTTCATAATAGGGTAGAGGGTTTCGTTGACCAAAGTGGATTTGCCACTTCCTGAAACTCCGGTAACCCCAATAAGTTTACCCAAAGGGAAATCAACCGTCACATTTTTAAGGTTATTCCCTGTACAGCCCGAAAGCACAATTTTTTTACCGGTTCCTTTGCGTCGTTTTTCGGGCACAGGAATTTCAAGCTCGCCCGTAATGTATTGTGCGGTTATCGTATGGTGGTCAATCAATTCTTTTGGACTTCCTTCGGAAATGATTTCCCCGCCGTGTTTACCTGCTTTTGGACCAATATCGATAACATGGTCGGCACTTTCGATCATATCCCGGTCGTGTTCCACCACAATAACGGAATTGCCAATATCGCGTAGTGCCTCCAAGGATTGAATCAAACGTTCGTTGTCCCGCTGATGCAGACCAATACTAGGTTCATCCAAAATGTAAAGTACACCCACCAATTGCGAACCTATTTGTGTGGCCAATCGAATGCGTTGGGCTTCACCACCGGACAAGGATTTGGAGCTTCGGTTCAACGAGAGGTAATCCAGCCCAACATCCAGTAAGAAACCAATACGGGACTTGATTTCCTTTATAATTTCTTCCGCAATCTTTTTTTGGTTGCCCTCCAGCGTATCTTCCAAATGTGTAAAGAAATTGGCAAGTTCGGCAATATCCATCTCTGCCAATTCGGCAATGTTCTTACCATCAATTTTAAAATAGAGGGATTCTTTTCGCAAACGCGAACCATTACAACTTGGACATTCCACTTTGTCCATATAATCTTTGGCCCATCGTTTTATCGAAGTGGAATTGGCTTCTTCGTATTGGGTTTTGATAAAATTGGAAATACCTTCGTAATCAATTTTGTACTGCCTTTTTACCCCCAAACTTTTGGAATCCACCTCAAAACTTTCCTTGCCACCGTTCAAAATAACGTTTATGGCCTCCTCGGGTATCTTTTCTATTGCATCCGTAAGGTCAAAATTGTAGCGTTGCGCAATGGTTTCCAGTTGCTTAAAGGCCCACGATTTTTTGTATTCGCCCAAAGGGGTAAGGCCTCCTGACTTGATGGATACTTTTTTGTTCGGGATTATTTTATCCTCGTTCACTTGGAATACATGGCCCAATCCACTGCATTCAGGGCACATTCCTTTGGGGGAGTTAAAGGAAAACGTATTGGGTTCTGGAGTGGGGTAGGAGATACCGGATGATGGACACATCAAATCTCTACTGAAGTAACGCGGCACTGTTTCGCCCTCTTCCAAAACCATGAGCACATTGTCTCCGCTGTACATAGCGGTATTGATGGTTTCACTCAACCGTTTATGAAAATCGTCGCTATCGCCAACCTTCAAGCGGTCTATTACAATCTCAATATCGTGGGTTTTGTATCGGTCCACCTTCATCCCTTTGGTAATGTCGGTGATTTCACCATCAACCCTGACTTTTACAAAGCCTTGCTTTGCAATCTGTTCAAAAAGTTCGCGGTAATGTCCTTTTCTGGATTTGATTACCGGTGCCAACACATTTATTTTTTTGCCGAGGTAGGTTTCAATAATCAAATCTTTGATCTGTTCATCGCTGTAGCTTACCATTTTTTCGCCCGTGTTGTAACTGTAGGCATCTCCTGCGCGGGCAAAGAGCAAGCGTAGGAAGTCGTACACCTCGGTAATGGTGCCCACTGTAGAGCGGGGAGATTTTGAAGTGGTTTTCTGTTCAATGGCGATTACGGGGGAGAGTCCATCAATTTTATCCACATCGGGTCGTTCCAATCCACCCAAAAACTGTCTGGCGTAGGCCGAAAAGGTTTCAATGTACCTACGTTGCCCCTCGGCATAAATGGTATCGAAGGCTAAAGAGGATTTCCCACTGCCCGAAAGTCCTGTAATTACAACAAGCTTTTCGCGCGGAATGGTGACATCTATATTTTTGAGGTTATGGACCCTTGCGCCCTTAACCTCAATATGTTCTTCGTAATTGATCATAAATCATAGCAAACCTCAAATGTAGCGATTTGGGATGTAAAAAGGAAGTGGTCTTTTGTTTTCGTTTTTGTTAATTGATTGGTTTATTTTTGAGTTTAGAAACAGTCATTTCTGTAATGACGATTTGGTTTCGGTCGCTGAGCGGCGGTCATTGAAAGAAGCCGAAATGAGCCGATGTGACAAACGGCACTGGATTCCGTGTCAAGCACGGGATGACACTTGTAAGTCCATGGGAGATTTCCCGTCGCTTCGCTCGCTCGAAATGACGCAATGGGCAAAGGTGTCCCCGTGTTTACGGTTCTTTCAAGTCAACCTTGTCATTTTTGAACCGCCCAACGGGAGGTTGAAAAACCTAGTCACCCTGAACTGGTTCCGGGGTCTCACAACCTGTGTCATTCTGAGTGAAACGAAGAATCTCTTCATCGGCAAAAAGTTTGGGCACACCTGCCCACTATATGCATGGGACTTGAGAAAGGGGATTCTTCAGTCGCTCTGCTCCATCAGAATGACATTGGCGGCTTTTAACCATAATAGCATTAAAATACATTACGGGTCAAACTAAGTGGCGAAAGTACTTGGGAATGGGCATTGGCTGCATTTTCCAAGTACTTTTTTTATGATGCTCATCGGTGACCTCGATAAAAAAGTAACTTGCCCCTCCCTCCAATTTAGAGGGAATGTGTTCCACGGTAAAAATCCGTTCTTCACTTAAAAAAACATATTCCGTGCTTTCCCCGTTCGGGGCTTGTTTTATCTTTCCGTTCCTTAGGATCAAGTTGGGTTCGGCCAAAATGCTATTGCTCTTGTGCCAACACAAATACCGTATTTCTCCAGTGCGTAGCTTGTCGATTTTAATAGTGTAATACTCGTCGCCGAAATAGGCCAAAATACACTTAATATTGGGGTCTCTCCAAAAAATGGCTAAGTAGGTTTAAGTTGGTTTGGAATGGATTCAACGCCAATATGTGCTCGGCTATTGTATTAAACCTTATTTCTTTTGCCCCAATGGGCACCGTGTAGCCATCCAGCTATGTAAATAATAAATCCTAAAGCTACCAAGCAAAATATCTGTAAGGCATTTATAGTTTCGAGTGTAGTCATTGTCTTATTTTGATGACGAAACTACACGATGTGCAATAATTTTGCACAACCAATTGACGAATGCCTCATTTGAATTGAGGAATACCCCATTTGAGCCAACATAAATTCTGAAAACATAGCGCAAGAAGGAAAATTATCCAAGGAGTTGCGACATCTGTCCATTTTATCGCAAGGCACATCGCCCCACCTTTGTAGTGTCAATAACGACGAAATCATTTTTAAGAATTCAAAAAAGAAAATTATGACACGTTTACAAGCATTAGATCCAAAGGAGGCCACCGGAAAATCAAAAGAACTATTTGATGCTATCCAAGGTAAATTGGGCATGGTACCCAACATGATGAAAACCATGGGAAATTCCCCAGAGGTTTTGGAAGGCTATTTGGGCCTTAGCGAAGCTTTGGGCAAAGGATCTTTGGGCGGAAAATTGGGTGAGCTATTGGCTTTGACCGTAGCAGAATCCAACGCCTGTAACTATTGCTTATCCGCCCACTCGTTTATCGGTGGAAAATTGGTAGGGATCGATGCCGATACCCTGCAAGCTGCAAGAGAAGGTGTAAACGCCGAGCCAAAAATCGCGGCAGCACTTCAATTTGCCAAAACCTTGATCAATAAAAACGGACGCGTATCTTCAGAAGATGTGGAAACCGTAAAAGCAGCCGGGTATTCCGATGGCGCCGTGGGTGAGATCGTGGCACACGTAGCCTTGAACGTTTTCACCAACTATTTCAACAATACCGCCAATACCGATATCGATTTTCCCGTAGTCGAAACAGTTTAAGTGTGTAAGCTAAAATCGTAATGGTTAAATAAATGAATCAATTCAAGGGCAGGGGCTTTCAATGTTCCTGCCTTTTTCTTTTTACTGATTGTTCGCAATCAATCATAGAAACAAAAAGTTGTCAGGTCGAGCGCAGTCGAGACCTCATTTTTAGGATGTTGGGTTTAATAACTTCTCGACTTAAGTTTATCTTGAGCGAAGTCGAAAAGCTCGAAGTGACAGTGCATTATGATTGATTACGGATATTCAAATTCTTTTTTTAAATCGCAAGTATGGAAATCGAAAAAAAATACCCGTTGCCTCCCTTTACCAAGGCAACCGCACGGGAAAAGGTACAATTGGCCGAAGATGCCTGGAACAGCCAAGACCCCGAAAAGGTGAGCATGGCCTACACCGTGGACACCGAATGGCGCAACCGTTCGCAGTTTATCAACGGGCGTGAAGAAGTGGTCGCCTTTTTGAAGGAGAAGTGGCAAAAAGAAAAAAACTACAAGCTACGAAAGGAACTATGGGCCTTTACCGACAATAAGATTGCAGTTCGTTTTGAATACGAATACCAAAATGCCGAAGGGGCGTGGATGCGCGCGTATGGAAACGAGAATTGGGAATTCAACGCGCATGGGCTTATGCATAAACGCTATGCCAGCATCAACGATCTGCCCATAGACGAAACCGAAAGACGACTTTAGTCAATTTTGAAGATATGTCACTTCGAGCTGTCATCCTGAGCGTAGTCGAAGGAGCAGTCGAGAAGTCTTGTATCTCAATAGTAGAAATGGGGCTCGACTGTGCTCGACCTGACAAGGTTTTGGGAACATAAAAATTCATTTCTCGATACAATTTTTGGACTTAGGTCCAAAAACCACTCGAAATGACGAATTTTTATCAAATGCACTAGGGTTAACATATAAAATCAAAAAATGGACATTTACAACACCAACACGCTTATTGACGAACAAACCGGGAACCTGGCCTTTAAACTCTTCGGTTTTGAGGATAGCTGCCAGTTTTGCGACACGCACCGGTTTAATTACTATTCCTTGATCTGGATAAAAAAGGGGAGGGGCACCGCCCAAGTGGACTTTTCGGAGTACACCTTTACGCCAAACACCCTATTTGCCGTAACGCCCTACCAACCTTTTACATTCACCGAGGAAGAACCGTTGGAGGGCGTGGTGTTGCATTTTCACCCCGATTTTTTCTGCATCCACAAGCACCACGAACAAGTGGCCTGCAACGGGGTGCTTTTCAACAATATTTACAGTCCGCCCATGCTTTGCGTTACAGAAGATATGCAACAGGAGTTTGAGATGATATTGCGGCAAATGCGTACCGAGGTACAAAAAACCGAACTGGCGCAGTACGAACTGTTGGTCTCTTACCTTAAAATATTTTTGATAACGGCCTCCCGTGCCAAGACCAAACAACAGCCCGAAGCTTTGGAAGGTACACCGGACGAAAAGGAGCCCTTTATCCTCCAAAAACTCAAAAACCTGATTGAAACCCACTATAAGACCAAACACTCTGCCGGAGAATACGCGGATCTGTTGAACATTAGCCCCAAGGCCCTGGCCAAGATGACCAAAAGCCATTTTAACAAGACCATGACCAACCTGATCAGCGAACGGATCATTATTGAGGCCAAGCGCGAACTGTACCTGACCGATAAAACGGTAAAGGAGATTGCCTACGACCTTGGGTATGACGATGAGCACTACTTTAGCCGTTTTTTTAAGAACAATGCGGATATCTCGCCCACAACGTATCGTGAAACCGTGGGCTTTGCCCGTGCCATAGCGTAAACCGAACGTATTATGAAGGCACACCTTATCCACCAAACCCTGTCGCTGCCCTTTGGGCAGGTGTATAAAACCTTAAAGCAACGCATTGTGGAGCACGGTTTTTTGCTCCTGCACGAGATTGATACCCAAGCCATTGTGGCCAAACATGGCGTAAGCATACCGCCATTGCGGCAATTGCTCTTTTTTGAGCCCACATACATTGCCCAGATCATGGCAAACGACCCCTTGGCCATAAACGATATCCCCCTAAAATTGGTATTGCAAGAACTAGATGCCCAAACCACCCAACTGAGCTTTAAAAACCCGGTTGGCAGCCTACAGGATTATGGCTTGGAGCCTGCCATGGCAGCCGAAATGTTGGAACGGGTAAAGAGAATAGTCGACATTAATTAAATTTCTCGAAGAAGAAAACTGCCTCTTACAACCTATTGTGGGAGGTGGTTGGATTCTTATACTTTTTGGAATGTTGGAGCAAGCCCTTTAGGGCTTTTTTGTCTGTGTTAGGGAAAAACCCCAGTTTTTTTAAGGTTTTAAGACAATAATTTTCACTTTCCATTCTTTATATTTGGCATTGACTTCCCCATACATTATTGAAAATTATAGGATTTTAAAGATTAAACATTCTGTTGTCGTAATAAGTAGTTCCCTATATAATTAAGAGACAATGGTTTAAAATTGAAATGAATTGCTCTATATTTGGTAAGCAAACCAATCAGTATAATATGGACGTAGCCATACCTTTTGAAAGTCTTTCGGTAAGTGAGGATTGGACATTTAAAAATGTTAAGTCCACAGAACAGTGGACCCATGGATATCATAGATATCCAGCCAAATTTCTTCCAAATATTGTAAAAAAAATCATAGAGGATTATACAAAGGAAGGAGATGTTGTTGCTGATTTATTTGCAGGATGCGGAACTACTTTAGTAGAGTCTAAAATCCATGGAAGAAAATCGGTAGGTGTGGATATCAATCCTGTTGCTCAATTGATTGCACGAGTTAAAACTCAACCTATAGATCCAAAAGAGTTAGATAGAGTTTTTAAAGATTTGGTTAATTCTCTCGAGTTCTACGATGAGAAGAACTATCATAACATTGAGAAACATGATAGAATCGATTACTGGTTTTTTCCTGAAAATAAGTACAGAATAGCATACTTGTACGATTTGATTTCTGGGTTGCCAGAGTCTCAAAAAATAAAGGATTTCTTTTTGGTCGCATTATCACATATTTTAAAAAATTGCTCCAGATGGCTTCAAACAAGCACTAAACCTCAAATAGATCCTGATAAAGTTCCTGTAAGTGTATTTTTTGCGTTTAAAAAACAGGTGAAAACAATGATTCGTAAGAATTCTGATTTTTTTAAAGAGCTTAAAAAACTTCAATACAGTAATGTTGAAAGCCAAATATTTTTGCAAGATGCCAGAAAAACCGAAATTGAGGATTCTTCCATTAGTACAGTCATTACATCTCCTCCATATGTTACTTCTTATGAGTATGCCGACCTGCATCAATTAACAGGATATTGGTTTGATTATGTCTCCAATTTATTGGAGTTTAGGAAAAATTTTATTGGCACCTTTTATTCATATGGGACAGAATTGAAAACTGAATCCAAGACTGCTCAAGATTTAATTGACCAGCTAAAGAATATACATCTGAGGACAGCTAAAGAAGTGGCTAATTATTTTAATGACATGAAAATGGTGGCAGATGAAATGTATCGAATATTGAAAAATGATGGTTACGCTTTTATTGTTATTGGAAATACCACTTTTAAAAATGTGAAAATATTATCTGCAGAAATTTTTTCAGAATTACTGGAGTTAAGCGGATTTGAAGTCCATGATGTTATCAAAAGGTCCATACCCCACAAACTGATACCTACCATAAGGGATAAAACTACGGGCAAGTTTACCACAGTTGCTAATAAGAATAGTAAAAAAGTCTATCCTGAGGAATATATAATTATAGCTAGGAAATAATGGGCCAAGATAAATTTAAAATTAGGCCGTATGCCAGATTGTTGACAATGCTTGGGGAACAACTCATTAAAAATGAGACCATAGCATTAGTAGAGTTAATAAAAAACTCTTATGACGCTGACGCTGACTGGGTGCAAATTAGGTTAAATGATTTTGAGATTGATGAGAATGATGAAGATAAACTTATAGCTAACAAGAATTCATCGATTGAAATTGAAGATGATGGAGAGGGAATGACCTTCGATATCATTGAGAAATCATGGATGAACCCTGCTACTCCTGCAAAATTGAAGTTGAAGCAAGATGAACAATCTCGCAGGACCAAAGTTAAAAACAGAATAATACAAGGAGAAAAAGGTATTGGGAGATTTGCAATCTACAAATTAGGTTCAACGATTGAAATTACTTCAAGAAGTAAGGAAACTGGTAATGAAATATATGTTGACAATGATTTGTCAAGATTTGATTCCGATTTTCTTACAGAGAATGATGTGGAAAAGGAAATTTTCTTGGACGACATTGAATTGGAGTATGAAATAAGGCCAACTGCTAAAACAATCATCGAAAAAGATATAACCATAAGGCTGGATAAAAAGAAAAGAAAGCCGCATGGAACATTGATAAAAATATCAAACCTAAAGGGTGAATGGTCTAAGGCAAAACTAGATAACATTCTAGAGGAAATGTCAAAACTTGAACTTTCCTCCAAAAAGACCAGTGGGACTAGGTTTATTTATGACATAAAATTGAATGGCAGTTCGATTTTTCAAGAGGAGAATATAAATAAACTTGAATCCTATTTTTCAAGAGCACCGTTAAAGGTTACTGATGGTCATTTTGATGATAAGGCAAGGGTGTTCAAATTCAAATTGAATGATCAACAATTAACTGTCGATTTAAATCAATTAAATGGTATCAAGGAGTATGAAGATAGATTCCTAATAGAAAAAGATGGTAAGCGCTTGCAAAAAAACATTACTTGTGGTCCTTTTGAATTTGAATTCTATGTTTTTGACCTAACAACAAAGGCACCACCAAAATATAAACTTCAAAAGGCTGAGAGGGGATATATTAAAAAACACAGAATATATCTATACAGGGATGACATCAGAGTTTATCCATATGGCGACCCAAATGATGATTGGCTCGGTATTGATGTTTTAAGAGGAGTACATCGAGCAGGTAATTATTTGAGCATGGATCAAACAGTGGGTTTCGTTCAAATATCACAGGAAGATAATCCAGATTTAAGAGATAAAACTAATCGCGAGGGATTAATTGAGATTGGAGGTGTTTTCCAGGACTTCAAAGCTTTATTGCAAAGTTTTTTGGGATGGTTGAAAAAGGAATATAATAAATACACATTAGCTAATAAAGAAAAGGAAGCTGTTGAAGTATTCAAAAAGAAAACAATTAACAATGAGTTGGATTTAATCAAAGAATTCATTGCTGATAAAAAATACAGTGAGGCTTCTAAAATGCTTGTTTCTGCTTCAAAACATTATGAACAGGAGAAAAACTACTTAGTTGAAAGAGCTGAACAGACAGAGGATTTAGCAGCAGTTGGGTTGGCTGTTGAAACTGCTTCACATGATATCATGTTTATGATGGGAAGGGCCAAAGGTCTTTTGGATAATCTTCTAAAATCAAGTTACTATCAAGACATTGACTATGAACTCTTGGGAGAAGAACTAGAAAAGCTCAGAGGGCAGCTTTCTTTCATTGAAGATCAACTTGAAGGGATTCAGCCTATGTTTAGAAGTACTAAGAGAAAAGTCAAATCTCATCGTTTTAAGGTAATCTTTGATAAGGTCATTAAATATTTTGACTCTGTATTTAACAAATACAACGTTTCTCTGGATGTAATTGAAAAGGGTGGGCCATTAGTCATTGAATGTAACGATGGTGTAATTATGCAAGTTGTAATTAATCTATTGGATAATGCTGTTTACTGGCTGGCACATTCAATAGACGATGCAGAACCCAAGAATATTACTGTAGAAATTGACGGTCACAAAGAACAAGTTGTTGTTGCTGACAATGGAATAGGTGTACAGCCAGATGATATTGACTTCATTTTTGAACCCTTTTTTTCAACAAAAGGTAATGAAGGAAGGGGACTCGGTCTTTACATAGCAAAACAACTTTTAGAAAGGTATGACTATGAAATTTCCTATATCCAAAAAGAAGATTCAAAGGTGCTTAAAGGAGCTAATTTCAAGATTAAATTTTAAAGTTAGTATGAAAGAACAATCGATGGCTGAAAAGACTATTGAAAAATTGTATTCTGGCTATGCAATTGCAATAGATGAAAATATTAATAGTCCAGATTCGGATGATAGAATATTAGATATAGTTCAGCAAATTGAGGAGGAAGGTATACCATTGGTTAAATACGATGCAATCCCAAAAAACGAAAATTTTATTAAAAATATAAAATCGGTAAGTTTTTTCATATTGGATTGGGAGTTGAATCCAAATGATAAAGGAGAGCCGCATTCTGAAGATCAAGTTGAATTGCAGCTTGGTGACGCGGTAAAAGATTCTTCCTTTGAAGATAATGTAAAGTTTATTGAATCAATTAAAGAAAATTGTTTTGCTCCTGTTTTCATTTTTACTGCATTTGATACGGATACCGTAATTGAATGGTTGTTAAAATCTGAAAAGAATTTGTACGATGTAGAAGATGAAAGCAAGAATTTTATCTTGATAAGAAAGAAAAGTGAAATAACAGGTAAAAAACAAATGTTTGATAGTATTTCAGATTGGATAAATTCAAATCCATCTATATATACTTTAAAAAAATGGGAAGAAAATTTTTACAAGGCAAAAAATTCTACATTTCTAGAATTGTACAGTAGTAGTCCGATTTGGCCTACTGTATTATGGAAAGCTTTTAATAAAGATTCAGTACATGAAGGCTTAAGTATAGATGAAATAATCTATAGGAATATTAAAGGTAGGGGCCCATTACTTGAATTAAACCCAGATATTGTTAACAACGATGAAAAGAATGAGGATCATACTCCTGAAGAAATAAGATCTTTAGTTATTAATTCACAATTTGTATTTGATGACAGCATTCCATCAAATGATTTACAACCAGGTGACATATTCAAAGGAGAAAAAAAGAATGTCTACTATATAAATATTCGTCCTATTTGTGATACAGTAATTGACAGGGAGACTTGCGACGGTATTGTCTATTGTTTGAGAGGGAAAAAGGTTTCTGATAAAAGTGTTTCCGAAAAATTTAATGAAAAATATGGGTACATTAATCAAAGAGATAATGAATATATTGTTTTTGGAATCGAACGCTCAAAGTTTGTTTCTTTCTCACTTAGTAGTCTGTACCAGTTTGAATTTAAAGAACTAAAAGAATCTAGACTTCAACGATTGTTGCCTCCTCATATCACCAATCTTCAACAAAAATATTCAGGTTATTTAGGTAGGATAGGGTTGCCTAGAACATTTAAAGAAATCATACCTGTAATAGAAGATCCTAGTTAGAAATTTTAAGTTTACATTCCCCCAATAACCTTCAAACTCAACCCTGTCAGTTCCTTAATAGTGGCATCGTCATAGCCCTTGGCCTTCATCTTCTTGGAAATACTGATCGCCTTTTCTTTTTCCGCCCGCTTTTTCTCCGTATCAATTTTAAATTGTTCTAGTTCCTGCCTTTCGGGGCCCATAATTTCAAAAAGGCCATTTTTCTTTAGTTCGTCCATAACCCCTTGGTCGGCAAAACTGGTGTAATTGGTTTCGGTAATCACCAAATGGTCCAGCACCTCTACTTTGATCAGTTTGCCCGCTTTTAGCATGTGGTCGGTAAAGGTAATGTCGGCATCGCTAACCTCGTGCGAGCCGCTGGGGTGGTTGTGCACCAAGATCAGCTTGTTGGCCAGTTTGTAGATCGCCATGCGGAATACATCGGGCGGGTCGGCATTTACGCGGTTACTGGCCCCAAGGCCAATGAGCTCCACGAACAAGATTTTGTTGTTGTGGTTAAGGCCCACCACCCAAAAATGCTCTTGGTTACGGCGTATCTTGTTCTCGCGCAGCAAAACCTGTTGCATGATCGCATATATGTCCGCAGAGTTGAGCACTTTTATCTTTTGATCTTTGGTAAGCCTTACGTTCATGGTAGGTGTTTATAATTTTTGGGTTGGGGAAAGGTAGTCCATGCCCGTGAAAAAAGCAAAAATGCCGTTTGGGCATAAAAAAACCGCCCCTCACGATTGGCAAGAGGCGGTTTTGGTTATTTAGCAGCAATCCAATTTACTGCACTATGCTGTTCAGTTGTTGTACCTGCGCATCAAAATTTTTGAGGGTGGTGGCCAATACCCCAATTTGTTCCTGTGCTTCTTTCCATTCCTGCTGCTCAATGGCCTCGCGCACGCCTGGAAGTGTTTTTACCCCATAGCCCGTGTAAAATCCGGGAGCGTAGATCTGGTGTTTGAACCAATCCCTACGGGGCAGTCCCTTATCCTGTAGCAATACCTGCTCCATGCTCATCAGTTCTTGGTTCAGTTGCGCCTTTTTGGCACTGGACAGGGCAAGTACATCGGCCTTGGAAAAGGTGGCTATACTTTTCTTTAGATCGGCAACCACATTTTGTATGGGCGAAAAGTCCAAATAGGGTACTTCGTCCTTCATTTTTGCGGGAGCTATGGGTTTTTTGGGATCCATCACCAGTTGGTAGGTGTCCTGTTTCACCAATTTGTTATGTTTTTCCACTTCGGCGCGCATGTTTTCCAAGGTTTTCATCACTTCGCCCAAATAGGTTTCAATGGTGCTGTGCCATTGGGTGAGTTCAAACGGTAAAACCTCGGCATTTGCCAAACGTAGCGAAATACGTCCGGCCGTGTTGGCCAAGGCCACGCCATAGTCGAACCCGGGGTCTTTAAAACGGGTGTAGTGGCTGTAAGTATCGTAAATGGTGTGATATTCCCCACCAGAACCTTCACCGCCGTAGCCCAAGTTCAACGAAGCAATACCGGTATGCTGTATAAATGGCGTATAATCCGAACCAGAACCCAGGGCGGACAATGCAAAAGTGTTGTCACCACCGCGTATAACATTGGCCGCCTTGCGACGCTCCGCTACGGAAACCCCTTTTTGAGGGTCGGTCACGGCGTGGGCCACTTGGCTTACCATCGCCTGTAGCGAGTGGGAACCTCCGGCACCCAAATACCCCCGGCTGTTGCCATCGGTATTAATGTAGGCTACAGCCTTTTCCTTTAGTTCGGGGATATGGTCTTCTACCCATTCGGTGGAACCAATGAGTCCGGGCTCTTCGGCATCCCAAGCGCAATACACTAAAGTACGTTTTGGTTTGTTACCGGCTTTGGCCAATTTGGCCACTACGCGGGCTTCTTCCATCAAGGCCACCATGCCGCTAATGGGGTCGCTGGCACCGTGTACCCAAGCATCGTGGTGGTTACCACGGATTACCCACTCATCAGGGAATTCATCCCCTTCCAAAGTAGCAATCAGGTTATGGGCAGGTTTCAATTGCCAATCAAACTCCAATTTTAGGTGCACTTTGGCAGGTCCGGGGCCAATGTGGTAGGTGAGGGGCAAAGCACCTCTCCAAGAAGCTGGGGCCACAGGGCCTTCCAAAGCTTCCAACAAGGGTTGTGCATCTTCATAAGAGATTGGCAAAACTGGAATCTTGGTAATGGTCGGTGCCTCTTCACGCTTTAAACGCTTCGCATCCTTGGTGGCCGCGTATCCGGGCGTCAACACATCACCAGGGTAAAGGGGCATATCCATTACGGAACCACGCTGCACACCAGTTTTATTTTTATAAGGTCCTTTGGGGTACACATCGCCTTGGTAGTAGCCGTCATCTTCGGGGTCGGAATAGATAATACAACCAATAGCGCCTTTTTCGGCGGCCAGTTTTGGTTTGATGCCTCGCCAAGAACCGTAATATTTCGCAATAACAATCTTACCCTTTACATCGATGCCCAATTTTTCGAGCTCTTCGTAATCGCTGGGGATTCCGTAGTTCACGAACACGAGTTCAGCCTCCACATCGCCATCGGTGGAGAAGGCGTTATAGCTGGGCAATAATTTATCGCCCTGTGCGGTATAGGGGTCGCCCTCCACGGGAACGGCTTCCAGTTTAGCAGTGTATTGGGTAGGAGCGGTGAGTTCCAGCACCCGCACTTTAGGGTAGGGGAAAAGCACGTGGTACGTATCAATCTTGGTTTTGTATCCCCAAGATTTAAACTGTTTTTCCATCCATTTTACATTCGCTTCGCCATATTCGGTGCCTACCCAGTGGGGTTCGGCGGCCAATAGTTTCATCCATTGGTCCAAATTGTTGGCGGAAAGTTGTTTTTCGTAGTCTGCTTCGAGCTGTACTTGAGTTTTAGAAGCTTTGTCACTAAACCCAATAATCTTGTCTTGGGCCGTAATACTGATTGTCCCTAATAATAGGAGTAGAGGTAGTAATTTATTTTTCATTGTTTTGAATTAGCTCTTAAATTTAAGTATTTCTGTGGTTAATTGGTTACTGGTTGTTGAGTTATTGATGTTGGATGTTGGGTGCTCGGTGTTGGAAGTCAGTTGGCAGTAAGCAGTGGCAGTGTGCAGTAGGACAGTACGCAATAAATCGGATTATTACTTTTTGACACGAATTTCACGAATGCCACAAATTTTTCTACCCTTGCACTTGATGCTTGAACGTGCAGTTGGCAGTGGCAGTATTCAGTACCCAATAATCGAATAACTTAGTCCAGAGGTCGGAAGTACGAAGTCGGGAGTCAGTTGGCAGTGTGCAGTAGGACAGTACGCAATAACTCGGATTATTACTTTTTGACACGAATTTCACGAATGCCACAAATTTTTCTACTCTTGCACTTGATGCTTGAACTTGCAGTTGGCAGTGTGCAGTAACTCTTGCCTTTGAGATTGAGATTGATATTTGAGTCGGAAGCCCGATGCCCAATGCCTGATGCCCGAAGTTCAAAAGCATACCTGTTCGTGCAAATTCGAGAAATTTGTGTCAAAGCGCAATAACTTAGTAACTCCTAACTCTGAACTTGACATTTGATGTCTGTCATTCTGAAAGAGCGGAGCGACTGAAGAATCTCCCAGACATTGAGGAGGTTGAGATTTTTCGTTTTCGCTCAAAATGACACAGTTGACCGCCCACTGCGTTATTCGGTTGTTTGATGCTCGATGCCTGTTGTCCGAAGTCATAAGTACGAGGTCTGAACTTGAGTCTTGGTTCTTTGCTCTTGAACTTGTTGTTTGGACTTGATACTTCGAATTATAAAATAAATTTGCGCAGTTAAATGGTTGCATATATATTTGCAGTCAAATAGCTGCATAAATGGAATTGCGAAGAGATGTTTTTCAGGCCATTGCCGATCCTACCCGAAGGGCCATAATAACCATGGTAGCGCTCAATGCCATGACACCGGGAGCCATCGCAGCGGAATTTGATTCGTCTCGGCAGACCATTTCCAAGCATATCCGAATCCTTACCGAATGTGAATTACTGAACCAAGAACAGCAGGGGAGGGAGATCTACTATCATTTCAATCCACAGAAATTAAAGGAAATCGCTGATTTTATAGCACCTTTTAGGGATATGTGGGACGATAGGTTCGATGCCCTCGAAGCCATTATGAAAAAACAACTACCTAAAAAATAATATGGAACGAAAAACCAAAGTCCATGCTGAGGACGGAAAACAGGAAATATGGATCACTAGAGAATTTGAACTGCCCGTGGCATCCCTTTTTAAAGCGTATGAAAAACCTGAAATCGTGGAGCAATGGATGGGTACACAAGTACTAAAACTTGACAATAGGAAACACGGTAGTTATCAGTTTGAGACCACCGACCCCAAGGGAAACAAACATCGGTTCAATGGGACCATACACGAATTTGTGCCGAATCTAAAAATCATCAGGACCTTTGAAATGGAAAATGCACAGTTTCCGGTCCAGTTGGAATTTTTAGAATTTGAAGCCCTTACCGATACCACGAGCAAGCTTACCATACACATGGTCTATAAATCAGTGGATGATCGGGACCGCATGTTGAAGTTGCCTTTTGCCCAAGGCATCAATATGGCACATAACCGCTTGCAGGAAGTGGTGGAACAGTTATAATAATAAGTCTTACTAACGATAAGAACTTTTTCCTGTGACATTGAGCGCAGTCGAAATGAAAGGAAAAAGTTTTGCAAACACACAAACCTAAAAAATCATGTTTAATTGTCCGTAATGTGTCATAGTAGTGTTTTTGGCGTCATGTTGAACTTGCCTGCCTGCCGGCAAAGGCAGGTTTCAACATCTCATCCTGTTGAATATGAGCATCTTTATGTGACCCTGAATCAAGTTCAGGGTGACGTTGATAATATTATGACACATTACGGATATTCAATAAATCATATCTATGACAAAACGTAACAAAATTATCTATTGGGTAGCCACTGTTTGGCTGGCCTTGGGAATGACATCCACAGGCATTGTACAATTGATCGGAATGGAAGAGGAAATTGAAATGATGGAACATTTGGGGTATCCGTTGTACTTTCTTCTTATTATCGGGGTTTGGAAACTTTTGGGCGTTGTGGCCATACTAATTCCCAAATTCCCCGTACTCAAGGAATGGGCATACGCTGGGTTTGTTTTTACAATGACCGGGGCCCTAGTTTCCCATTTGGCGGTAGGCGATGGAGCCGCTGATTTCTTTGGACCGTCCTTGTTATTGGCATTGACCCTAATTTCTTGGTATTTTAGACCAGCTAGCAGAAAAGTTATCACAACACAAAACCAATAACGCTATGAACCCAAAAGTTGATTTCTTCTTTGAAAAACCATCCCAATGGCAGGAAGCCTATCGACAATTGCGTAAAATAGCCCTCGATACGGGCCTTACCGAAACGCTTAAGTGGGGTGTTCCGTGTTATACCCATAAGGGTAGCAATGTGGTCTTGATTCATGGTTTTAAGGAGTATTGCGCGCTGTTGTTTCATAAAGGTGTTTTGCTGAAGGATACCGAAGGAATTCTTATCCAACAGACCAAAAATGTACAATCGGCCCGCCAGATTCGATTTACTGATGTGAAGGAGATTTTGAATATGGAAAAAGTGTTGAAAACCTATATCCATGAAGCTATTGAGGTAAAAAAAGCCGGATTGGAAGTCAAAATGAAGAAAACTTCTGAATTTGATATGCCCGAAGAGCTTCAAAATAAACTGGATGAAGATACAGCATTTAAGTCCGCTTTTGAAGCATTGACTCCAGGACGCCAACGCGGGTATATGCTCTATGTTTCACAAGCCAAACAATCCAAGACCCGTGTATCGCGAATAGAGAAGTCCATCCCCAAGATTTTTGAAGGGAAGGGATATAACGAAATGTAAACCATCAACAAAAAAGAACCATGCGAAGAATTGTTCCCAATATGTATTCCGATGATCTAGAAGTGAGCAAAGCATTTTATATGGAATTTTTGGAGATGGATTTGGCTATGGATCTTGGGTGGATCATAACATTTGCCTCCAAAGAAAATCCAACGGCCCAAATCAACATTTTTAAAAATGAAGAAGCCATAAAACCGGACAATACATCGGTTTTTCTGTCCATTGAAATATCCAATGTGGACCAAATGTACGAACGGGCCAAGAGGTTGGGGTACGAAGTGGTTTATGGGCCAACAAATGAAGAATGGGGCGTTAGACGGTTCTTTGTAAAAGACCCAAACGGTGCCACAATTAATTTATTGACACATTTATGAATCCCGAAATCGACGCTTATTTACTGGAAGGCTGTGGTCGATGTGCCTTGGGCGGCACCCCAAAATGTAAGGTGCACAATTGGCAAGAAGAGTTGAAATACTTGAGAAGGGTAGTGCTGGATTGTGGGCTTACCGAAGAGCGAAAATGGGGCGTACCCTGCTACACCCACAACGGTAGCAATATTCTGATGGTGGCTGCATTCAAAGACAATTGTACATTAAGTTTTTTTAAAGGTGCCCTGTTGAGGGATAACCATAAGATTCTGGAGAAACCGGGGGAGAACACCCAGTCCGGTAGGGTAATCCGATTTACCGATGTTGAACGGATCGCAGCCCTGGAACCCGTCTTAAAAACCTATATTTTCGAAGCTATTGAAGTGGAGAAATCGGGGTTGAAGGTCAATTTTAAAAAAGCATCGGAATATGAGATTCCAGAGGAATTTCAAAAGCGTTTGGATGGAGACCCGGAACTCAAAGCAGCTTTTAACGCCTTGACACCTGGAAGGCAGAAAGGGCATCTGTTATACTTTTCCAGTGCCAAACAATCCAAGACCCGGGAGTCTCGAATAGATAAGTCCGTCCCTAAGATTTTTGACGGGAAAGGACACAACGAGCGATAGGGGCAGTTTCATAATTTACTTGTAATTAGTATCTTGCCGTTAACCATTAACAAATTATCTACTTTTTGAAGCGCAAAATCAATATTTGGCTATTGGTCAGCTTTGTTATCGCTGCACTTCTGACCCTTTGGATCTATCTTAAACTAAACGAGCACGTCGGTGATATTTCCAATGATAGTGCTATGGATTCTGCGGAATTCAGCCCCTGTAGTGACTATCGAATTCTTCAGTATTACCAAATTGGCACTTATTATCAGGGTGGTAAAAAAGCCATTAAAACGGAGCTTTTGCCAAAAATAAAAACTGATGGACTGCCAAAAAATGGTTTGCTGACAGTCCGCTTTGTGGTTAATTGTCAAGGGGAAACCGGTTACTTCAGAACTAAAATGATCGACCCTGATTTAAAAGATGTTGCAACGCCAATAGAGGCCTCAAAACATTTTTACGGACTAATTTCTGAACTAAAAGGGTGGGTTCCTGGCCAAATCGAGGGGAAACCAGCGGATAGCTACGCACAAATAGCCTTCAAGCTGGAAGAGGGTAAAATCACAGATATATTTTAAGGTATGAAACTATTCCTCAAAATTATAAAAATCCTTTTGGCGACTGTTTTTACGGTTTATATTGGTCTGATTGCGTATCAATTGGTATTTCAATCCAAGGAAAAACGGTTCAATATTGCAGGAAACATGCAAGGGCACGGATGGTCTCAAACCATGTTTGGGATTCTCAATTGGCAACACCCCGATTATGCTGCTGCTTTTTTTGAACGCTTGGATGCACTAACACCCGATGTGGTGGATGCCCCATGGGGCGAGGATATTGATTTTTTGCGTGGTGAATGCTATTACGGCCTTGGCAATTATCCGAAGGCATTGGAACATTTTGAGCAAAGTGTAATTAACCAAGGAGCCGATTGGGTAGATGTACAGGCATTTGTGTACCAAGGCTTGTGCCACTACGAAATGGGAAATTATGATGATGCCATTGTTTCTTTTGAAAATGGTCTGGAGCAATATGAAACCACTTGCGAAGCTTATTTTGGATTGGCAAAGACCTATTTGCAGATTGGGGACACCATCAAAACAAAAGATTATTTAAAAAAGGCACAGGAAACCATTGAATATAAACGCAAAGACCCTTACAAGGAATACCTGAACGAAATTTATCAGGAGGATTTGGATGAGTTGAAGGCGGTATTGGAGAATCGATGAACCCTATT
Organism: Allomuricauda ruestringensis DSM 13258; assembly: GCF_000224085.1. Lineage (NCBI taxonomy): Bacteria > Pseudomonadati > Bacteroidota > Flavobacteriia > Flavobacteriales > Flavobacteriaceae > Flagellimonas > Flagellimonas ruestringensis. The sequence goes on along the minus strand of NC_015945.1, from coordinate 3,511,724 downwards.
TTGTCTTGTGTCCTGGTTCTTGACGCACAGCGGTTTTACTTTTGACACCTCGTACGCTCTGCGTTTAGGAAGTTCATTTTTAGGGCAGTAAACAAAAAACCATCGGTAGAATTAATCCATCGATGGTTTTTTTATATGGTTGAATTTTATTTATTAATCATCACAATGACCTGGACCTATTCTTCCGTTGTTATAGTCATCCAAAACATCGTTCACCATTCGGAACTGCGCTCTAAGCTCATCATTGCCCTTTAAATCAGCAATTTCGGCTGGGGTATAGGTGTCAAATAATGTAGTTCCCAGTTCTATGGCATCTTCAACCTCGTCAGGATAAGAGGCACCATTGGCACCATTTAATACGGCAGCTATGTATTGATGCGCTGCTTGAAAATATGCATTTCCTTTAGGACTGGTCTTCAATACTTTCTGCCATGTCATTTCACTTAGGAAGAAAACATCGCTTCTGTTATAAGGGTCAGGGAAAGCTCCTTTTTTCTCGTTTTTCCAAAAACCTTGTGTGTAGGTGCAGCCAGAATCTTCTTCAGTGACATTGATGCAGAAATTATCCAAGGCACCAGAACCATTTAAGGTTACAACAAGCGTAACTATATTGGCAGCATTCACCATAATGGTTTGCTCTGTATTATCAGAAATCTCGGCTACAGGGCCGCTGGCCACCATAACTCCATCGCCATCGTAGGCCTTAAACTCTCCAGCCTCTTCATTATCTATGGTTGTGAAGCTACCAATAGCTACATGACCCGGTCCAAATCCGGAAAAATCAAATGTAAAAGTACCTCCAGGAATATCGTCATCGTCAGGATCGCCACTATCAAGGTCTTCTGAAATAATCAAGACTTCTTGATGGTCTGTATCTGGCACTACTAAATCTTCATCGCCACCGGTGGGATTGTCCGTGTCAAAAATCATGGCATGGTTCTCATCAGGTCTGGCGGGGTTCAAGTTCTCACCATATACGGAGACCACACCAGAAATGGTAACACCCGATATACCATTGCCGGAAGAAATTTCATCCACTATAGTACCAGCATCAATATTATTAAAGTCAATTATGGCATCACAGGATGTTTCTGTCACTAAACCAGTTGCGCTTAGTTCATCAGCATTGCCAACTTCCTCTATTTCACAACCAGTAATAAAAATCATTATCCCTAAACAGGATAGGCAACTAAAAGTTCTGAATCTTTTCATTTTGAATAGTGTTAGTTATTTTATTCTTAAACAAACCTCTTGGGAGGAACCATGTAATTTTCTGAAAACAAAACACATGCAGCAATGAAAGTAAGAATGTTATAAGAATTTTGACAATGATGTCGGTAAATAACCAAATGTCTCGATAAAGACATGAAATGTGTTATTGAACACCTATAAAAAGAATTAGGATAATGATTTTTACTACTGGATAGAAAATGAGGTAGGAGTGGAGGGGAATTTGGATTAACAATCGGTTGCTCGTAATTGAATTAATTATACTACATTAATTCTTTAGTCAGGTGGTTAGTTCTTTATGGTGATTGAGCTAACAGATATTGAAAAATTGCCAAAACCATCTATACTTTTAACACTAATACTATACGTTTCTCCTAGATTGACTACAATGGGGTCCAAGGCAGTTTCGGTCATACCAGTTTGGTTAACTGTCTCTATATCCTTACTGTCTTTTACAAGTATATTGTATGTTAGGGCGTCACCATCTTGATCACTACCTGACCAAGAAACTATTAGTTCGGAAGTTTCACTTTTAAACTCGGTGCTTATTTCTGCCGCATAGGGCGCATAATTGGCAACAGACTCACCTGGAGTGGTAAAGGACATTGTATCGCTCTTTGTTTGACCTGCACTATTTTCCGCGGTCACGGTCCATGTATAGGATTTACCTTTGTCCAAAGTAACTTCTACATCTGTTCTGGAAGCACTAATGCTATTCTGGATAACGTTTCCATCAAAAACTTCTAAAACATAACCGGTTGCATTTGAGATACTGCCCCATGTAAAAAGAATAATGGCTTTGGTTTCATCTTGGGGGACTTCGATAAAATCAGAACAAGTTTCTCCATTTGTTGGAAGAATCCCGTTGGGTTTACCTGGGGGCATCACTTCTACCTCTTCAGTTGATGAAGATGATGAGCATGCGCCTACCAGCATCAATAAAATGATTAAAGCTAGAGCTTGACTTATTAAGGACTTTATCATTGTTTAATTATTTTAAATCTTTTGATTTTATCTTCAGCAACCAAGTGAACGACATAAAATCCAGCAGACTGGTTTTCCAAATGAATGGTTTTGTTATTCAAGGAATTCATTTTTTTACTTAATACAAGTTGGCCAATGGAGTTGTATACGTTTATTTGGTTGATTGTGGTTTCTCCTGAGATGGACAACATGCCCGAGGTAATGGTAGGGTAGACCTGCATTTCGGTTTCCAAGACAAGATTATCTTCTATGGTTCCCTGACATTCATTCTTCCCGGAGATGCGGACCATATTGGAGCTTTGTAAATTCCGTATCAAAATTTCATTTTCATCATTAGTATCAAAAAAATAACGTTTTTGATGTCCGTTAACGTTTACCACATACTCATTACTTCCAGAAACAAGATACTTAGCAACCTTATTGCTTTTGTCGACAATGGTCCTTTTTCCAGATATGTTGTTCATTTCATTGATGGTAAGGCCAAATAACTGTTCATAACGTATTTCAGGTATCGAAACTATCACTTCGTATGAACCCGGAGGAAGATTATCCAATATAAAATCGACTTCCAGACTTACATTTTCGAAGCTTTGGCTAATTCCTTCACCTTCCAAACTGATATCAAAAGCATAACCGGATAGAGTGGTGCCCACTACTATTCTGGCATTATCCACATTAGGGCATGATTGTGATTTACCAACTACGCTTAACGCGTCAATAGCTATAAAATCACAACCATCTTCATTAACAGCTATGCCTGGGTAGGTATTGGGGCAAAGATCATCCGCATTGGCAACGCCGTCATTGTCATCATCAGGAAAAGGAACCACTACTTCGGATACAGGTCTAGACCAGACACTAAATCTATAAGTGCCAGCGAACAATTGTCCATTATTAAGGAAAATACTGGTGGTGCCAAGGTTTCCCATACCGTCGGTGAACGAATACCAAACATCTTGATCTATAGTTGTGGCCTTGAAACCTTTTCGTGTCGCCAAATACAGAACATCTCCCTCAACCGTAATGTTCTCTACTATGCTATAGTCTGTATTTTGGTAGGTGGTCCAAGTTTGGCCCATATCAGAAGATTTATGAAGCCCATAACTGTCTGAAACAAAAAGTTTACCATTGATAATGTCAATATCTTCAATAAAAATGGAATCATTCTCTAAAGTGGTGATGAGATTCCAACTTTGCCCCATATCCGTAGATAGGTAAACATCGCCGTTTCCCGAATCCAGAAGCATTGTAGATCCTTCCAGTGCTATTTTCACATAAGACTCCCCTGAATCCAAACCTTCGGGAACAAAAACATCCCATGTTTCTCCTAAATCCTCGGACAAGTAGATGCCTTCGCCCAGCATTCCTGAGACCAAAACACCATTGCTGTAATCCAATGCAGAGGTAGCGATATTGACACTTGGGTTTATCTTTTTTTCCCAAGTATCACCATTGTCATTGGATAAGAACACCCCTCCACTGGTGGCAATGATTAGTTTATTGTCCACTTCTATCATTTCATGGATAGTGAAAGCGTTTGGTCTGTCGATTCCTGAATTAATAGCGGTCCAGGAGACACCATTGTCAGCAGAACGGAACAGCCCATTACCTCCAGTACCTGTAAAAAGGTAGTAATCATTTGAAGCAAAAGTTGTAATGTTTTGTGTTCTTATGCCTGTATTGTTCCATGTCCAAGACATACCATTATCCAATGATTCATAGTTACCAGAAGTAGAGCTGACTATTATTTTCCCATTTGATATTAGTAAAGACTTCAAAATGCTATAATTGTCAGGGGACAAAACCAAGACCTCACTCCAAGTGGCTCCATCATCGTTTGAATAAAAATATGAACGTGACCCACCAACAGCATATACAGTATTTTGTATGGAAATTAGGTCTGAAATACTTGCGTTCCCGGTGTTCATTGCTACCCATGTACTCAAATTATCATTAGAAACATATACTTCACCAATACCTCCAACATACAATATTCCGTTTTGAGTTGTTAAAGACCATGCGCCATGGGTAAGTCCAGGTATGTCCACTTGTGTCCAGATATCGCTATTACCATCATTTTCGAAAACCCCGTCTAGTGTGCCTACATATACTTTGGAATTAAATACTACAAAATCGCTGACTTGATAACCTGTAACTCCAGTACTCCAAACTGTCCAATTTTCTCCTGAATCAAGAGATCGATATATTACACCTGTGCCCGTACCACCATAAATTGTGGTACCATTGGCAAATACCTTGTAAAATGTAAGGTCCTCAATATCTTTATTTGCGGGAACCCAAGAATTTCCTTCATCTGTTGATTTATAAATACCGTTTCTGACCAAAGCAACATAAATAGTATTGCCATCAGTAGTTAAACTAGTTGCCCCGCCATCTTCCGGTAGCCCAGAAATACTTTGGGTCCATGATTCCCCATTATTTGTAGAAGAATGAATTGTATACGAAGAAATCACCAGTAACGTATTGTTCACTTTGATAACATCACCAGTGGCCCCACCCTCTGGCCCCGGTGTAGGTGTCCATTGAGAATGAGAAAGTGCAGTAAAAAAAAATAAACAGAAACAAAGAAATGGTTTGAGGTTGGTCATTTATGTAAGATTATTACTTCAAATCTATCAAAGAAAATAAAATTTAGTTGAAGTCTTATCAAAAAATGATAAAGAGCCGATAAAAATCGTCAACTTGATGACTCTTGTTTAGCATAGGTAAGGGGAGAACCAAAAACAAGAAAGGTGCCATTCAAAAAGCTTTTCGGTAAACTTGATGCGAATTATCAATAGACTTTTTTATCTTCTAATACTGAGGTAAACCTCTAAAAATCAGCAATAAAAACCCTTTAATTTTTAAGGTGTTTCACCAAGTTCGTCTTCCAATGAATCAATATCTTTAAGCACAACAGGTTATAGCTTATCCGTTTCCCTTCGATATTTTAGATTCAAAAGGTTTCCCATATACATTGTAGAACATCTTTAAAACAAAAACTATGTGGTACACGGATCTTAGACCGGATGAAGAACTCAATACCAACCGCTACTTTCTGGTAATGCTCGACAAATACGACGACTACGCCAGGTTGTTGGACAACGAGGGCAAGGAACGCACAATAAAAGGATTGCTAAAACTAAAAGAAGGCCTCCTCAATAACATTCCGTCGAAGGGAGTGGACAAAAACCTGCTGTTGGCCTCTTGGAACATCAAAAATTTTGGGAGATTAAAGGACCGAACGGCCGAATCACTTTTTTACATAGCGGAGATCATCAATGCGTTCGATATTGTGGCGCTGCAAGAAATCAACGGTGACTTAGATCATTTTGACAAGGTCATGAAACTCTTGGGAAGTGATTGGAAATATACCATTAGCGATGTAACCGAAGGTAATGCGGGCAACGAGGAACGCTTTGGTTTTATTTACGATTCACGGCGGGTGACCCACTCGGGCCTGTCCGGCGAACTGGTAATCCCGGATGAGTTTATCTCGGCAAACCCCATTATAAAACAACTGAAACGTACCCCTACGTTTACTGGTTTTGAAAGTGGGTGGAAAAAGTTTTCCATCGTTAGTTTGCATTTGCACCCAGGGGATGGTACCAACGACCCTGATGAACCCACGGACAAAGAAATCCGAAAGGAAGAAGTACGGCTCCTTATGCAGCTTTTGGAGCTGAAACTGAACCGATCCTCCTTCGAGGAACGAAACCTTATTGTGTTGGGCGATACAAATCTATATGAAGAGGATGAGGATATTGTTCAATTAATGAACGACAAAGGTTTTTTTGAAAGCGATGGCCTCAAAGGCAAATACACCAACACGAGCCTCAACCAGATTTATGACCGCATCTTTTTGCATGTTGACCAATATTTTAAAATTGGCGAGGATGAAGATGGGCAGGAGCGGGGAGGCGTCTTTAAACTGTTCGACTACGTGTACAAAAACACCCCGGACGCAATTTTAAAATACCACGAGTTGATGTTGATCCATAAAGATGATCCGTCCACATTGACTTCCGATGAAGCATTTCGCACCTATTTCAACAGGTATTGGAAACGGAACCAGATAAGCGACCACCTGCCCGTATGGCTAGAAATTGAGACCGACAGTACACAAAGTTTTCTGCAGAACAAATTGAACGCTTTGGAATAGAAAAAAGCGTGTTGCCCCCTTATTAAAACCCGGCTTTTTGGAAAACCAATGTCCTCTCATTCTTTTAACCATTTTATACCCTGTATATTTGCAATGTTTTGATTATAAAATTATAAACTATAATTATGAGTAAAGTAAAAGAAAACGATACCGTAAAGGTACACTACACGGGTAAATTAACTACTGGACAGGTTTTTGACAGTTCGTTGGAAAGAGAACCCATGGAAGTAGCCTTGGGTCAAGGTCAACTTATACCGGGATTTGAAAAGGGACTTATAGATATGGCTGTTAACGAAAAGAAAACCATAACCATTGATAAGGAAGATGCGTATGGAGAGGTCAACGAAGCACTTTTTCAAAAAATCTCCAAAACACAATTGCCCGAAGACCTTAAGCCAGAAGTTGGAATGGGATTGGTAGGTGCCAATTCACAAGGGCAAGAACAACAGTTTCGCGTTGCAAAAGTAGAAGAGGAAGATATAATCATAGATGCCAACCACCCGTTGGCGGGCCAAGATTTGGTGTTTGATCTTGAGGTGGTCGAGATACTATAAACCATAATACCAATAGAAAGCAAAGCGCCTTTTCAATTTTGATCAGGCGTTTTTTGTTTGATACTAGAACTTATTGCACACCCCCGAACCTGTCCTGAGCGAAGCCGAAGAGAGTAGGGGAGGTGAAAGTGTTTGGAATGGATATTAAGCACAATTATTTTGCTCAACATGGATTTCCATTACAACTTCCTTTAGTTCCATTAACACATGGCAAACATTTTGGCGCTCCAATTCTGAAAAGGCATCCGAAGGAAGGTAATGGAACATATAAATGGCCTTGTCCAACCATTGGGTAAAGGAAAGCAAGTCGTCTTCGTGGCATTCTTCAAAGTAGGAGAGGAGGGGGAGTAGGTCTAAATTCTTTAATTCCATAATATTGAATGCTGGGTGTTGAAAAAAACTTTAATAATCATTTTTTATCATTTAAAGCATTTTAATTTAAATAAAATGATATTTAAGTTACTTATAACAGTTCATTTATATCGTTTAAAGTTAATATTTAATTACTAATAAGAAAATTAAGTTTGTTTAAAATGCTACACATTTAACGTAAAACGATACAAATGAGCACCAGAAAGCCAATCAATAGAATTAGAGTTGTCCTTGCAGAGCAAGACAGAACCAATAAATGGTTGGCAGAAAAAGTTGGGAAAAGTAGAACAACTGTTTCTCGTTGGTGTACCAATGAAATGCAGCCTTCTTTAGAAACGCTGCGAGATGTAGCGTATGCACTTGGAGTAGATATTCGTGAGCTTCTTGTGTCCACTTTGTAATAATTCTTCAAAAAGACTCTTCTTATAATCACCTACCCTCAAAAAAAGGTGTCAGGACACTTTTTATAACCCGAGGTAGGAGGGGAGTATAATGTGTGTGAAGTGACAATTTATATTTAAAACTTTATTTACTTTACGGTTTTCCCTCATATATACCCCTACATTATTTTGTAAATTTAAACTCTCCCTTAATTAATTTTTTTACCATAATATTTCTTGAAATAAATTCAAAATATGTTAGACGATATCTATATTGAACTTGAAAATAACTATTATCTTGAAACTAATATTTTAAAAAAGTTTCAAAGTGTTCCTAATACTGATGATTGCAGTAAAATAAAAGCGGAAATCATTGGTTTTCAATTCATGGAAAATAATCAAAATAGGAGTGATTGGGGAACTTATTTTGGCTCATTTGCTCGTTTTCCTCAAGAAAATGGGACGTCAATTGAAATCCCATCAATTAAAGACGTTAATGGAGATGTTATAGACCATTGGAAAGAAAGAGCAAATCAAGTAGTAAATCCAGTTCTAAAAGCTCGATATGCAGGTTTAGTATGGGATTTCACTTCTAATATTACATCTAAAAAACCATCTCATCATATTGCGATAATATATATTGAATCACTAATAAGAATTGTAGAGGGTAGGTTGCAAAATGGAATTGACTTAATTCGAAAAATTGAAAGAGCAATTTCTGTTGCTATATCGATAAATAATAAAGAACTAATAAATAAATCTAAAGAAGTAATACTTGCACTTGAAGATGAAATTGGAGAAAATGACAAACCTGGGCTTTGGGGATTTTCTTTTGATGTATTATTGGATAATTCTAAATCTCAATTATCGAAACTTGAACAAACAACAATTCTACAAAAACTTGAACAACGTTTAGTTGATGTAACTTCAGAAAATGAATTGAACACTTGGGCTTCTGAATGCATTATAAAAAGACTTGCTCCATATTACAGAAAAAAGAATAAGCTTAATGATGCTCAAAGAGTTTTGCGTATACATGGAGATGCTATAAAAAATAAAAAAGAATATGCGTTAATTCTTCAGTACCAAGGTGCTCTTAAGGATTTACAAAAATTGTATTCCGAATATGGAATGAAAAATGAGTCTGATGAATTATTAATTACAATTAAAGAAATTAGTGTTAAAGTATTGGATGAAATGCAATTGATAACTTCAGAAGTTCAAATAACCAAAGAAGAAATTGATAAAATAATTATTCCAATGACTACAGGAACAAAAAATGAAGTTTTTTATAAATTGATTCATTTTTTTACTCCACAAATAGACCTTGTGACACAGTCTTTAAAAGAGTCTGCTAAAAAACATGTATTAAGTAACTTGTTTGGTAAAAGTATCATAGACGAAACCGGAAGAGAGATTGCAAATATTGGTACGCTTGAAGAGGATTTAATTGGAAATATACTCCATTATCTTTCTCAAGATTTTCAATATAATTCGTTTTATACAAATAGAATATTTTATCGATTAATTAACGAACTTAATTATACTGTTGATGATTTTATAAATTTCATAAAAGATTCTGCAATTCTATCTGAAAGTAGAATTAATGTCATTCGTAAAGGTGTTCAAGCATACTTTGATAATGATTTTATCGTTTGCGAACATCTACTTATTCCACAAATTGAAACTTCAATAAGAAACTTAATTGAACAAAATAATGGAGTTGTTTTAGAACCATCTTCTCTAGATGCATTTCAGTTAAAAACATTTAATAAGTTATTACTTGATGATATTGTAAAATATACTTTGGGAAAAGATATCCAAATATATTTTAGAGCTATTTATACAGACCCAAGAGGCTGGAATTTAAGAAATAAAATATGTCATGGATTAAGTGAACCTAATTCATCAAGTAGAAGTACAAGTGAGCGAGTATTACACACGTTATTGATTATTGGTACATTAAGAAGAATAAAAAACAAATAAAATTTAAAATAAATTGATAGGAATAATTTTAAAATACTCGAATTATTATAATAAGCCAATCCCAGAAACCCCTCTTGGTTTATTGGCACATCTTCCTAAAAATGAGATTATAGTAACCATTGCAAAAATAAACACGCTTTTACAACCACAAGGCTATCGTAATATTGATAATTCCAAAGAAACACAAATAGAATGTCTTAAGGCCATTATATTACAAGATGAAAAAAATGCTCCATTAGAGTATATTAGAATATTTCAGACGTATGCTGAACATCTAAATAATTTACCAGAGGAATATATTGTTTTCACAAGAGGAACATGTCTTTATGCATTGAATGAAATTCTACAGTCAGATAACTTTTTAAAAGTTGACAAAAGACAGTATTCTCAAGAAGAAAGAATAGGAATACTTGAATACTTGCTCGTTTGCAATGAAAGGATTTTAAAATTCTCAAATGTGGAACCATATGAAAACATTACAGACCAAGGATTAAATTTCTTTGAATTTTTTGCCTTTAATCAAACTCCATTTAATCAATATACTAATTCAATAAATAGTTTAACCAAGCTTTATAAATCGGCTATTTTCCTTAAATGCCTTATGAACGATGATTCCACAAAAGGTCATTTAACGAATTATTTTAAAAGCAAGTATGGCCTTGATGATATAGAAGAGTTTTTTAGGGTCTTTATTTTTTCATTTTTAAAAATGTATGATGAAAATTTGAAAATTTATCATCTAAAAATAGATAATGAACAGAAAGCTATAATCAAAATAATTAAAGGTTTTAGTGCTAATACTCCTTTAAAAACAGTAAACCATGATGATGTTAAAACGTTAGATTTTTTATCTGTTAAAAAGAATCCTATATTTTCATGGGAACCTTTAAGTTCAGATGAATTTACTGGATTTGCAGTTTTAGATATGGCATTTTTATTAGAAAAAATGGATTCATTTTTTATCAACGATTTTTGGTTTGATTATTTAAAGACTCATTCAGATTTAAACCGAACAGATTGGGGGAATTTTATTGGTTCAAAATTTTTTGAACCACTTGTGGAAGATGTTATCTCCAATACTTTTAACAACAAACAGAATTATACAATTAAAATGTTGGATGAGTTAAAAATTACACTTCCTGCTAAATCAGAAATAGAAATAGCAGATGTATATATTCGTCAGAAACAAAAAATTGCTTGTATTGAGGTGAAAAGCAATTTTATCAATATGGTTGATGGATATAAAAGTGTTACGACCGTTGAAGAATTTAAAGCATTAGATTTGGAAAAATTTTATAAAAGCTTTGGATTAACTCAAATGGTAGATACGATGAAGAACTTCCATACTTATAAGCATCATATTAATGATGAGGGATTGAATTTGAATCGTAAAGTACATTTATATCCCATAATACTTGTAAATGAACCTATATTATCTAGTGGTCTTTTTAATTTTCCATTACGACAACAATTTGAAAAAATGCTAATTAAAGAAGATATTAATCTAAAATCTAAAGACCATATTATTTGGCCACTTGTTATAATGAATATAGAAGAATTTCAAGAGTTAGAGCAATCCATCAAAGATGATGATGTAGATTTTTTCAAGATTCTTGATTCATTACATAGCAAAACATCTATACAAGGTAAGATTGTAAAAGATAAATATAAAAGCTTACTAACTATACATAGTTTAATTAATGAAAAAATTGAATTTGATAAATTATTCCCTTTAAGACTAAAAGATTTTAAATGGACATTTGCAAAAGAATAAATTATAATTAATTTTTTCTTTCAATTGCGCGTAGCAATTAAATATAATAACAAATTATAGCTTACGAATCTGGTAGGAAACAAACCAGCGTATAAAACCGTTGTGACATAATTGCAGATATAGTACCTTAGGTCTATATCTGCAATTATATCAAATACGCTGTATTCGCTGTTTTACTCATATATTATATTTGTACTATAATTTATGTTATGTAAAATAGAAAATATCAGGAAGCAAAACAATACTCCCCTAAGTCCCTTATTTGGCAAAAACCATTAATGGCACCTTTGTTTTTCTAATCACAGATTTTATAGGGCTCGGTGTAAACATAAAATTTTTGCCGCTTTTGGGAACACACAAAAGTTGCGTGTTGGTACGTGCCACATAACTTACAAGCCCATCCAGTGCATTGGCTCCTTTACTAAACTTGTACGAAATTGTTTTGTGCCAAGGATAATTACGGTTTTGGGATGTTTCCTCGTTCGAAATATCAAAATGTCGCACAGGTTTTTCACTATCCCGTTTTAAGTCTTGTATCACTTCCAGATCGGTTTCTGCAAGCTCTGCTCCAAAAAAGCCCAAATTAATATCCTCAAACGAATGGAATTTATCGTCCTCGCCCAAAATCAACACATTGGTGTTGTTCGTCTGGTTAATTACAAAATCCGTAATACTTTCAAAAAACATTCCCAATCTTGGCCTACGCTTGCCCAAAACTAAAATATCCGGGTTTTGGAGCGCCAAATAATCCCTGACCCTGTTTTTTACGTTGCCATACTCCAATTTATAACTAATGGAAAGATTTTCCTTTTCACTTATCTTGGAAATAAGTTCATTGATCTCCGCACGTGTAGATCGATCGTCCTGGTTCAATGTTCGTATGGCGGAGAGTTGGCTGTCCCCTTTAATGATGTTGGTAGTGGGTTTTACATGGAAAACCTCAATGGAGCCCTGAACTCTTTTGGCCAATTCCACGGCACTGTTCAATACAAACGAAGAATTCTTGGACATGTCCAATAAAACTGAGATGCGATATTTTTTTTGATTCACTCCCATAGATGTGTAGATTTTGATGGTTTCCCCTAAAATAGTATCAAAACCCTTATAATTCAAAGGTTTAACTTTTGATTAAGACAAGAAATATGATATTGCTAAAATGACCTTATAAAATTTGGTAAAACCTTGATCAATCAAAGAACTCGTCTTGAGTTCAAAATAAGTGCTTTATTTTTTTCACCCATTTCAAAGAAATATTGTAAGGTGCATATCTCAGTGGCACATCTAACCACGTACCTCTCTTTATTATGGATTTATGATGGGAGAAAAGGTCAAAAGTGTGTTTTCCATGGTACCCCCCTATCCCCGATTGGCCAACCCCACCAAAGGGTAAATCCTTGTTGCTGATATGTACTACCACATCGTTAATGGCGCCTCCGCCAAAGGAATATTGGCCCATCAAACGTTTTTGAAACTTTTTATTGCTGGAGAATACATAAAATGCCAAAGGGTTCGGGTATTTGGAGATATACTCATGTAATTCATCTTCCTCTTCATAGGAAATTATGGGAAGAATGGGGCCAAATATCTCACCGTTCATAATTGGGCTGTCCAGTTGGGGCTCATCCACCAAAGTGGGCGAAATATATTGCTCCTCATCGGTAAAAGAGCCACCAAACAGCAGTGTTTGACCTTCAAGCATTACTTTAAGTTCTTGGTAGTGCTTGGTTGTGGCAATCCGGGCAAAACTCTCCGATGTTTCCATTTCTTTCCCATAAAATTGGGTGATGTTTTGTTTAAGATGATCCACCAAGGAATCCTTAATGTTTTTGTGCACCAAAATATAGTCCGGGGCAATACAAGTCTGCCCTGCGTTGATAAATTTACCCCAGGCAATACGTTTTGCGGCCAGTTTTATGGAAGCCGTTTCGTCCACAATACAGGGATTTTTGCCGCTCAGTTCCAAGGTAACCGGTGTTAGGTGCTCCGCAGCGCTTTGGTAGACAATTTTGCCCACTCGGGTGCTTCCCGTAAAAAAGATATACTCCCATTTTTCTTTTAAAAGCTGGGCAGATACCTCTACTCCACCCTCCACAACTGTCACATATTCTGGCGGAAATACTTTTTGAATAATTTGCGCAATCATCTTGGAAGTATGCGGACTAAATTCCGATGGTTTCAAGATAGCGGTATTGCCAGCGGCCAAGGCCCCGACCAAGGGTGCAATGGCGAGCATAAACGGGTAGTTCCAGGGCGAAATAATAAGTACTTTTCCATAGGGCTCAGGCTGAATCCAATCCTTTGATGGAAAATTGGACAATGAGGCCCCTACGCTATTGGGTTCGCTCCATGATCGTATATTTTTGATAGCGTGCTTGAGTTCGGCCAAAACCAATTGGGTTTCGGTGGCGAGGCTTTCGAATTTCGGTTTTTTAAAATCGGCATAAAGCGCATTGCAAATAGCATCTTCTTGATCAAGAATTTCTTGCTGCAATTTTTTGAGGTAGTATTTTCTATATGTGACTTCCTTTGTTTTCTGAGTGGCAAAAAACTCATTCTGGGCCGCTACCAAATGCTTCACCATAAATAGATTGTTTCCTTAAATATAACCAATCTAACTAGGAATCTCATTAAAATAAAAGAAGCTGTCTAAAAAGTCGGTTTTCGTCAACCTGAACTTGTTTCAAGTTCTCATAATGATTTGTTTATCAATATGATGGGATTCTGAAATAAACCTACCTGGCCGGTAGGCAGGTTCAGAATGACGTATTTCAATACTTTTTAGACAGCTTCTTTAAAATATATTTTAAAAACGTTTAAAGCGTCAACTCTTCTGTGGCTCCGTTCGGATAGATAATCGTGACAGTGTTATCACATTCCCCATTACCAAAGTCCACGGTAACGGCCAATCCATTTTTGGAAACAACCATGGTCCCGGTGGTCATGTACTGGCAAGAAGCATTTCCTTGCAGGTCTTCCAAAGTTTCCACGGCATAAGTATTTCCATCCGCTTCAACGGTCCAACTGCCCGAAAGGGTAAAAATGGCACTTTCCAAGCTATCACCAAAGGTGATGCCGAATGTTTTGGTCCCATTTTCAGAAATTACAGAACCATCTTCCATTTCCACGGACACATTACTTACTACCGAAAATATAATAGAAGTTTGATCGCTGCTCGCTGACATTTCAAAAGTTCTAGTACCGGTTATTTTGATTTTGCCCACGTAGAAATCCTGATAAGTAGCTGTAAACGAGGCGGTTTCCTCCCCTGCTTCGTAAGTAACGGTCACGGTTCCGTTTACATTGTCCGTTCCGTTGAGCACGCAATTGTTAAAGGTCGCCACAAATCCAGTTTCGGAATATACGGCTGAGTAGCACTCCCCGTCCTTTGCTGTGGACGTTTTGGCCGTATTTCCAGCAAAAAGCCCTGCCAATGTTGTATCGGCCGCTCCAGCAATATCGTCGGTATTTAAAATGGTCTTTAACTCCGTTTGGGTAAGTGCTTCCCCCTCGCCTGCCTTGGCATCATCACTACAGGATTGAAAACCGATCAGCGCAAAGCTGGCAAGAGTAATCGATAAAAATCTTAAGGTAAGTTTCTTCATTTGATTGTGTATTTACCAAAAAAACGTTGCGATCTGCCATTTAGTGTAGATAGCGTCGTTAAATCGATGAAATACAAGGGTATTGAAATATTATTCTTGAAATTATGTTATTTTCAACAAGAAGTAAACAAACTCGAGACAAGCCTCGGAGTTCAAATCTCGATTATCGCGTAAATTAAGGTTCTATGAAAAAAATCAAATCACTTTCGATATTGCTTTTAACCCTGCTCCCCATCTTTTCTTGCAGTGAAGATGATGGTAACGACGATAATGGATTTTCCAGCGCAGCCCTTGTAGGTACTTGGGATTTGGTAGAAGTAAAATTAAGTGCTGCCGTGGACCTTGATGGTGATGGAAAACTCTCCTCCAATCTCTTGGATGAGGAAACTTGTATTTCGGGAACCCTGGTACTTAAAGACGACACCACCTACCAATACGAACAATCCAGCTTTAATATAACGGCAATTACCAACGATCAATACTACGTGGATTGTTTTGGCACCAATTCATCAACCGGAGCCTGGGCCAGCGATGGTACAGAAATAGCTTTTCAAGGTAGCGTTACTTTGGGCGTCCTACAATTGGATGGCAATAAAATCATAAAAAGCGAAGATGAGGAACTACCGGGTGTAGAGACCTATGTTTATGAAAAACGGCAGTAATTTTTATTGCAGCGTGGATAATTAAAATACCGTCATACTTGACTTGAAGCCATGGCCAAACAATCTATTTTGAGGGATAAAATAAAGGCGCATTTATTGCTTCAAATTCAGAACGGAGCGTTAAAAGTGGGCAAAACCATTAATTTGGCCGCCCTTTCCAGAGATACCGGGGTCAGCGTTACCCCTATTCGTGAAGCCTTGAGTCAATTAGAGCAGGCTCAGGTATTGCAAGCTATACCCAATCGCGGTTTTGTGGTGGCAAAACTTTCCAAAACCGAAGTCAAGAACCTTATCGAAATCGTAGCCCAGCTAGAAGTTATGGCTTTGGAGAATTCCGATTTTGATTTTGACGAAATGGATCTTTTGAAGACGCTACAAACCAAAATGGAGAATACCGAGAGTATTGCCGAAGGACTTGCAATTCGGTACAATTTCCACAATCAATTGGTACGGCATTGTACCAATAAAATTTTATTGCAAATTTTGAAAGACCTCAAGCTAAGGCTTCATTTTTATGAGCATGATTTTATCCAAGACTTTTCATTCTTCAAAAAATTAAGTGCTCAAACCCGCTCCGTGGTCGAGGCCATCCAAGAAGATAATGTTCCTACAGCCGCCTTGATTTTACGAATGCATTGGATGTCCATTTTGGAACATATTGGAGGACAGATCCACATTAAAAATGGTTAACTTTTTTATTGTTGGAATTACTTGCCTTATAGATTTCTCACACTCCCGCTGGTCGGTTCGAAATGACAGGGTAAAATCCATTCCAACCCCAAATACCTTACTCCTACCCCCTATCTCCTGAAAAATTACTCCCCAATCCGATCAATACACTCCCAAAGGCCTTTTAGGTTGAAGAGCGCATCTTTTTCGGCCTCGTCTATAGGTTCATGGGAATGATAAAGGACAACATCATGTACCAGTTTTAGGGATTTTACCAAATCTGGGCCATCCAAATGATCGGCAAACTCCAAGAGTTCAACTTGTTCTGGGGTAAGCATTCGGGAAATTTTGGGTGCGCTTTGCGAATTCTCGTTACCGCAATGGGGGCAGTTTTTTTGACCATCTTGTGTTGACATAAGTAAGTGGATTAAAAATTAAACAAAGAGGGAAGGTCACCGTCAACACATTCCAAGCAATGCTCAGATAGGTCTCGGGACTTGCACCCGTATGCCTTCCCAGTTTTTTCTGTTTAAACCGTTTTTGAAAATTTCGCATTGCGAGATTATTAAAATGTGTTGACGGAGTAAATATACATTTTATCTAGAAACCCATTGCAATGGGTCTGAACAGCGGTTGATAACCTTTCTGTCAATTTTGCTAAAATCAAAGACTTCGATAAATTACAAGAGTCGGAAGAAGGTCAAAAACTGTTTGATTTGATTGTAAAATCAACTTCCGAAATGGAATCTTTTCAGGCTTTGTTCTTGAATTATTATATTCCTGCTGCTAACAGGTCAATTGCAGACAGTTGGACGCACATTTCAAAATCAAAATACAAGAGTTTATTAAACTTATCAAAACAAGATTTAAAAGATAATTTGTACGAAACTATTCGACTTGGATATGTTGGTCTATTTCACAAATACGAATCTTACCTTAAAGATTTAGTTGCAGCAACTAATTTTCTGTTTGCAGAATTACGGGAAGAAAATAATTTGCTGACTTTAGAACAATATTGTAAAAAGGAATATAAAATCGATATTTACAAATCACATTATCAATTTGACATAACAAAAAGAGTAAGTTATATTGCAAATTGTGTAAAACATAAAGATAGTTTTCCAATTAAAGAACCTATTCATCCCGATTTTAAATACGCTGACAAAAACAAAAAGATTGAAATTGAAAAAGAGGTCTTTAAAATAGATATTGAACGAATGAAAATTCATTGTCAATCTTTGCAATCGCAATTATTTTCAATGGGATTTAAACAATATTTAGAACTAGAATTTGAAACAATTCTGGAAAGCGTAAAACCTGAATTAAAAGAAAGTATAGAAACAAAAGAGAAAATTTTATTAGCAAAGGAAAATTTCGAACTTGTTTTATCTGACTTTAGAAAATAAAATACTTTCCTAATTAATTGCTTATTCTCACTTACTTCTGAAAATCCTCGCAACTACTCATACCCCAAAACCGACAACAAACCTCCCCCTCCCACCTCCACCTAATTTTACACATATCACAAAATCCCAATAAGGGCTCAGTTCATTTTTTCCTATCTTGTTTTGCAATTAGAAACTAAGAGCCTGTTTAGGAATTTGTGATTGGAATTGGTATAAATCATTTTTGATGCAGTTTGAGGCATAATTTTTAAGCATAGCCGTGGTTACGGTTCAAAATTATAACGAAAAAATGCGCAAAAAGGAGCATACGAAAACAATTGGCAAATTCCTAAACAGGCTCTAAAAACATCGTAAACAAAAAATGGAAAAAAAATCCAATTCCCAAAGTAGAAGAAAGTTTGTAAAGAACACCGCGCTGGCATCTGGCGTGTTTATTGTACCGCGCCATGTTTTGGGCGGCCCCGGCTTTTTAGCGCCCAGCGACCGCTTGAACATTGCTGCTATAGGTGCGGGCGGTAAAGGGTCGAGCGATATTGCCAATGCCTCCGTTAACGGTCGTGAAAACGTGGTGGCCCTCTGTGATGTCGATTTTTCAGGATCGGCAAAACGGTCGGTGGAGCGTTTTCCCAAAGCTAAACTGTTCAACGATTACCGTGAAATGCTCGATACCGTAAAAGATATCGATGCTGTCACCATTAGCACACCCGACCACGTCCATGGCCCAGCAGCAGCCTATGCCATGCAACGCGGTAAACACGTGTACGTACAAAAACCCATGACCCACAATATACGCGAAGCAAGAATGCTGACCCAAATGGCAAGGGACAAACAAGTGGTGACCCAAATGGGGAACCAAGGTGGGTCCAACCCGTTATTGGGCTTGGTACAAAAGTGGGTGGATTCCGGAGCTTTGGGAAGAATCACCAAAGTGGAAATATGGACCAACCGCCCCGTATGGCCACAGGGCAATGCGATGCCGAAAGCAGACCCCTCCAGCAAACCAGACGATTTATTCTGGGATTTATGGTTAGGCCCTGCACCAATGCGCCCATACACGCCAAACCTACACCCTTTTAACTGGAGAGGCTGGTGGGATTATGGCACTGGAGCCCTGGGCGATGTGGGCTGTCACTTAATCGACATTCCCTACAGAACCTTGAAATTGGGTTACCCTACCGCTGCAGAATGTAGTGTAGGCACGGTGTTCTCACAAATGTGGAATCCGGATTATCATCCCGAAGGGTGCCCGCCTTCTTCGTTCATAACCTTAAATTATGAGGCTACGGATAAAACTGCTGCTCCTTTGACCATGACATGGAGCGATGGCGGCATACGTCCGTCCCATCCAGAGATTATTCCTGCCGATAGTGATATTGGAGGGCCAGGAAGTCAAAATGGAGTACTGATTCACGGAGAGCATGGCGTTATTTCCACAAACATTAACGATAGTTCGCCTTTGACACCCAAGTTATACATGAACAATGGCGTTACCGAGTTTGGCCCTGAGGTTGAGGAAATGCCCGAACCCGAGTATGGCCACCAACGCAAATGGGTGGATGCCTGCAAAGCAGGTTTTGGCAGTCAGGAACACTTAGACCTTACCTCTTCTTTTGATTATGCCGGCCCTATGACCGAAACTGTGTTGATGGGCAATCTTGCTATCCGTAGTTATATGTTACAAAGGGAAAACACCGAAGGTAACATGGAGTTCTATGGTCGTAAAAAGCTGCTTTGGGACGGGGAGAATATGAACATCACCAATTTTGATGATGCCAACCAATTTGTTACCCGCACTTACCGTGAGGGATGGGAAATGTAATGTCCCAAAAAAAATTATAATTGAAATTTTAGAGGCTGTCTAAAAAGTCGGTTTTCGTCAACCTGAACTTGTTTCAGGTTCTCATAATGATTTGTTTATCAATATGATGGGATTCTGAAACAAGTTCAGAATGACGTATTTCAATACTTTTTAGACAGCCTCTTTATTTTAAAGAGTACGATTCTTTCAACATACTACGTCATTTCGAGCCAGCGAAGCGACGGGAAATCTCTCCATGTAAATTAGATTTCTCACACTCCCGCTGGTGGGTTTGAAATAACAAATTTGATTTTAACGAAAAATAAACGAAATTAGTACCGTGCATACGATCTTGCTTTAGCACTTCCCTTAATTGGGCATTGGCTTAATCGATTTTTATTTAAACAAAAATGGATTTTAAGCATTTACTTCTTGTGTTATCAATCGTATTGTTGTCATGCGACTCCAACAAAAAAGACAAAAAACAACCTTATCCTCGCTGGGTAGGAGATATTTCCCATGACCCAAATATTGACGAGGAGAATTTTAAGCTCTGCCATGGAGACGACCACATCTATCAATACTTCAATATGCAGCGAGGTCTTCAGTTTGAAGGTGAAAAAATAGCGGTTGAACGTTATTTCTTAAAAAATTATCAGCCAGTAAAAACCAATCAATCTGGCTGGATAAGGGTGCGTTTTATTGTTAATTGTAAGGGAGAAACAGGAAGGTTCAGAATGTTGGAGTCCGACGAAAACTACAAAGAAAGACCATTTGATAAAAAAATTTCAAAACAACTGGTAACACTATCCAAAGCCCTGAAAGGATGGAAAATCCAAACCAAAGATGATGAGCCCATAGATTATTATCAGTATCTGATCTTTAAAATCAAGAATGGAGAAATTGAAAAAGTGATGCCATGAAAAAACTGTCCATTGTAATTTTTGTTTTCCTCCCGATCAACCTATTGTTGGCCCAACCCAATTGCAACTATTTTAAGTATACAGGGCAGATGGAGCGCTACAAGGCCTGTTTGGCCGCAGAAAAAACAGCGGGACACTATCAGTTTAGCAAAGAGTTTCAGTCTGTGCTCGACAGTGCCCTTACCATAGACCCTACTTGGGCCTATCCATACAGGGCAAAATCTACCGCCTATTTAAAAAGTGGTGACTTTGTTACTTGGAAAAAACTGATCGACAAAGCTGTGCAGTTCGACACTTTAAACAATTTATATTATCGAGGAAGATGCAGGTTCAACTATTTTAGGGACTACAAAGGAGCCATCGAAGATTTTAAGGCACTTAAACGTTACATTAACAATCAAAATGAAAACGAACAGTTGCTGGTACATGATGATACCCACGTAGATACTTTTTTAGCCCTATGCTTTAGATCTTTGGGAGAAACGGAAAAAGCAATCAAAATTATGCGTTCAAGATTAGCTGACCCCTCCTACTCTTCAGGATTGTTTGATCATTTGCACTTGGGCACCATGTATTTAGAACAAGAAGAATACACCAAAGCAATAGAGCAGTTTAAAAAGCAGGAAAACATAAACGACTTGGCCGAAAATAGGTTTTACATTGCTATTGCTTACAAGTTTATGCAAAATCAAGAAAGTTACCTATCGAACTTAAAAACCGCCAAACGCTTTCTCCAACAAGGTAAACGAATCCACGACTATTATGTGGAGAATATCGACAAAATTTATTTGACAGATATTTTGGAAGAAGAGAATAACATATCAAAAGGAAGTATCGGTTCAGAAATAAAATTGAACAAACTATAGTATCTTTACTTAAGCTGAATCAGTATTCTTTGTTGCATCAATTTTTGACCAAAAACATTGGTGACAACAAAATCTAAACCGGTACAATTATGACAACGAAAGAGTACACCAACGGAGAGGTCACCATATTATGGCAACCCGAAAAATGCATTCACTCTGGAATATGTGTAAAAACATTGCCCAAAGTATACAACCCAAAAGAAAAGCCTTGGGTCAAACCCGAAAATGCTACTAGTAAAGAGTTAATAAATCAAGTATCCAAATGTCCTTCGGGGGCATTAAGCATAAAAAACTAACGTATTTTGGTTAAGATAGAAAGAGAAGAAAATCAAAGAAAAGGTAGGTTTGTAATTTATGATGATGGTGAATTTGCAGGTGAAATGACCTATACTTGGGCCGGAACAACAAAATTCATCATAGACCATACCGGAATAGAAGAGGCGTTCGGAGGAAAAGGATATGGAAAAATGTTGGTAATGAAAGCTGTAACGTTCGCTCGAGAAAAAGATGTGAAAATTCTACCCCTCTGCCCCTTTGCAAAAGCAGAATTTGATAAAAACAGCAGCATTGCGGATGTCAGGTTTTAGTCAAGTGTCATGAACAAGCTGGAAAACAAAAAAATAATCCTGTTCGATGGTGTGTGCAACCTTTGCAACAGCTCGGTCCAGTTTGTGATCAAACGGGACAAAAAAGATGTATTCCGCTATGCTGCTCTACAAAGTGAGGTGGGGCAACATTTGGTAGCCGAGCGCGGCATTGATGCCACCAAGGTGGATTCCATTATCCTTATTGAACCTGGCGTCGCTTACTATACTAAATCCGATGCTGCATTGGAAATTGCCCAAGACCTTGGTGGATTATGGAAATTGTCAGCCATTTTTACATGGATTCCCACTTCTATTCGAAATGGAATCTATGATTTTATTGCCAAAAACCGCTATAAATGGTTTGGCAAACAGGATGCTTGCATGATTCCAACACCCGAATTAAAGGCCAAGTTTTTGGGTTAACTCATCGAAAATCGGTCTTCCCTAACCCAACTGCCCCATTCACACCATTATAAGTTTTTATTAGGCAATGTGAATCATAGGTTTGGATAAACAATTAAATATCCAACCACTATGAAAAATGCAGTCATTCTATTTTTGTTAGCTCCGGTGTTTTTATTTTCCAACGAATTGAAAACACCTTCCAAAATCAAAGAAGTCACCGTTTACCTTAACGGGGCACAAATTACAAGAACTGCCTCCTACGAACTTCAAGAAGGCTCCAACGAAGTAATATTTACAGGATTGTCACACAAAATTGATGAGAGCAGTATTCAAGTCTCAGGTCTTGGCGCTGTTTCCATCTTATCCATCGCCTACAATATTAATTATCTGGAGAAATCCGAAAGCAACCCAAAAATTAAGCTGTGGGAAAGCCAAATTGAACAACTGGAATATGAAATTTCATTATTAAAAAATACCATTGCCGGTCTTGAAGAGGAAGAAAAAGTGATTACTTCCAATCGGGTTGTAAATGGTGACAGCCAAGTATTAGATCTGGAAAGAATCAAACAAATCGGCCAGTATTATAGAGAGCGTATAACCAAAATCAAAAACGAAATTTTCAAGACCAATTTAAACATCAACAAAATAAAGCTTGAGGTAAAAGACCTACAGCAACAATTGGCCGAGGCAAACAATAGTGCCGAAGTACCACAAGGAGAGATCACCATTACTTTTGATGCTCCAATTTCCACAAATTTAAATACTACCCTTTCTTATTTGGTGAAAGATGCAGGTTGGGTGCCCAATTATGACATCAAATCCACAGGACTAAACGCACCGCTAAGTTTAGCCTATAAAGGGAATGTTTACCAAAAAACAGGACAAGACTGGAAAAATGTGAAAATTTCCCTTTCAACCGGTAACCCCAATTATAATATTAGTAAACCAACAATGGACGCTCATTATTTAAATTTTGTAAGTGCCTACCAAAAAAGGTACACTCCATCCACCAAGAAAAAGGGGTATGCCTTTAACCCTAATGTAAAAAAGGTGGTTGGAACTATAACGGACGAATCTGGTGCTCCGCTACCAGGAGTCAATATTGTAATCAAAGGAACTTCCACGGGGACCACATCCGATTTTGACGGAAATTATGCTTTGGATGTGCCGATGGGTCAAGAATTAACCTACAGTTACATTGGTATGTTTCCGCAAGAGTTGCCCATTTACGCCTCCATTATGAACGTTCGTATGGAAGAAGATGTAGCGAGGCTAGAAGAGGTAGTAGTTACTGGATATGCAACTGCCGCAGTTGGTTCTGTTTCTCCTGAACGGGTATTGAGTGGCAGAGCAGCTGGGATCTCTATTCGAGGAAATTCATCCATTAATTACACCGAACCACTTTATATTATAGATGGGGTCCCCGTAGACAATTTTGCTGAAGGTGATTTGGATGAAAACGAAATTCAGGATATTGAAGTACTAAAGGGTAAAAATGCTTCCGCCATTTATGGGAATCGAGGAGATAATGGTGTTGTGGTAATTACAACCAAGAAAAGTCATACACAGGAAGGAGCTGCCAAGACAGAGTTTACCATTAAAAAACCGTACACGATTTTGTCAGATGGCGATATTACGTCGGTTGAAGTGAATACATATAAGATTCCAGCTACCTACGAATATTTTACAGCACCAATTTTGAATGAAAATGTATATCTGACAGCCAGTTTTAAAGATTGGGAAAAGCATCAGCTATTGCCGGGTGAAGCCAATATCTATTTTGAAGGTTCCTATGCGGGCAAAACTGTTATAGACCCTTACACCACAAAGAAAGAAATGATTTTATCTCTAGGTATTGAAAACAATATTACAGTTACAAGACAACAGGCACTTAATTTCAAAAGCAAGCCTTTTGTGGGTAACAATCGAATTTTAGATCGTAGTTATGTTCTTGAGGTTAAAAACAATAAAAACTCTACTATCAATCTAAGACTTATGGATAGAGTTCCCAAATCTCAAAATAAAGAAATCAAGGTTGATGACATTATTACCAACAACGCTTCCTATGATGAAGTCAAAGGGTTATTGACTTGGAATATGGTATTGAAACCAAAATCTGCACAAAAGGAAGACTTTTCATTTCAGGTGAAATTTCCCAAAGGAAGATACATTTCCTTGTAGTACAACTGAAGAGGCTGTCTAAAAAGTCGGTTTTCGTCAACTTAAACTTGTTTCAGGTTCTCATAATGATTTGTTTATCAATATGATGGGATTCTGAAATAAATTCAGAATGACGTATTTCAATACTTTTTAGACAGCCTCTTTTATATATAAACTTTAAAAAGTTATTTCACTTCATCCAAATGATCATCCCATTCCTCTACATGAGGGTCACCAAGTTTGCCCACAGATTTGGCAACCAACATGGAAACGGTAGCATCACCGGTAACGTTTACTACGGTTCGGCACATATCCAATGGTCTATCCACTGCAAAAATCAAGGCAAGACCAATGGCCAATTTATCTGGTGGGAATCCAATAGACTCCAATACTATTACCAACATTACCATTCCTGCTCCTGGAACAGCCGCAGAACCAATAGAGGCCAACAAAGCCGTCAATACAATGGTCAACTGATTTCCAAAAGTCAGGTCAAAACCGAGCGCTTGTGAAATGAATACAGCTGCAACACCTTGGTACAAACTAGTACCGTCCATATTGATGGTGGCACCTACGGGCAACACAAAACTGGACACTTCTTTGTCCACTCCTATGTGCTCTTCCACCCTTTCCATAGTCACGGGCAGCGTTGCCGCACTTGAACTTGTGGAAAAAGCCAATAGTTGCGCTGGACTTATCTCTTTTAAGAACCAAAAAGGGTTCTTTTTGGTAACAAGGGCAACCACAGTGGAATAAAAAACAATCATTAAAGCCAGACCCAATACAACCACACCAGCATATTTTAACAATGCCAACAATAAGTCAGGGTCACTGGATGAGACCACAACTCCAGCTAATAGGGCAAATACAGCGTATGGAGCGGTCAGCATGATCAAATCGACCATTTTTAGGACCACATAGTTCAGGGCATCGAAGAAATCTTTTAAGGGCTTTGCCTTTTTCTCCCCGATCAACAACATGGAAATACCAAGAAAAATGGTAAAGAAGATAACTTGTAGCATTAAAGCATTATCCGTCATGGCCGCCAAAGCATTGTCCGGCACCATATCCACAAGAAACTGTAATGGTCCGCTATCTTTTTGGCGTGAAGCTTCTTCCAATTTGGAGGTAACCTCAGCATCGCCTGCATAAGTGTCGGTTAGTTTGGTAACGGTTTCTTGGGAAATTCCACTTCCGGGATTCATAACATTTACCAAAAAAAGACCAATTGTAATGGCCACAACCGTGGTAACTATATATGTGGCAATGGTTCGGAGACCGATATTCCTAAATTTAGAAATGTCCTTAAGGTCCGAAATACCTTTGACCAAGGATGCCAAAATAAGAGGTATGGCAATTAATTTGAGAAGTTTTACAAAAATGGTGCCTAGAGGCTGAATCCAATCCGATACAAAATCCTTACCCCAGCTAATTTGGGTCATTGCAAATCCAAAAAGAATACCGAGCAGCATTCCTATTAGGATTTGCCAGTGCAATTCCAATTTCTTCATAAAGTAAAATTATGGACGGTAAGATACTTTTTTGATTGGAAACCTCCTAACGTAGACCTAGATTTTGTTGGTACGGGCCAAAAGCGAGTAATCTGCCAAAACCAATGCAGCCATAGCTTCTACAATGGGAACCGCTCTTGGAACAACACAAGGGTCGTGCCTACCCTTACCTTGGGTAGTTACTTTTTCTCCTTCTTTATTAATGGTCTCATAGGATTGTAGCACCGTAGCAACGGGCTTAAATGCCACACTGAAGTAAATATCCATTCCGTTGCTGATTCCACCCTGGACTCCTCCACTGCGATTGGTTTTTGTAGTGCCATCGGTATTGAAAGCGTCATTGTGTTCGCTGCCCTTCATGGCAACTCCGGCAAAACCACTGCCATACTCAAAACCTTTAACAGCATTTATGGACAACATGGCTTCTCCCAATCGGGCATGTAGTTTATCAAAAACAGGTTCTCCAAGACCAATGGGTACATTTTGAATGACACAGGTGATGACACCTCCAATGGTATCTCCCTCTTTTTTAATGGATTTGATGTATTCCTCCATTTTTTGCGCCATTTCGGTATCTGGACAACGAACAGCATTGGATTCAATCTTGGAAAAATCCAATTCCTGATAGGATTTGTCCAACTTCATTTCGCCCACTTGGGAAACAAAGGCGCCTATTTTGACATCACTCAAAAATTGCTTTGCAATGCTCCCTGCCACTACCCTGCTGGCCGTTTCGCGAGCAGAGCTTCTTCCGCCACCACGGTAATCACGGAAACCGTATTTCTTGTCATACACATAATCGGCATGCGATGGTCGGTACGAATCTTTGATGTGCGAGTAATCCTTGGATTTTTGGTTGGTATTGTGAATTGCAAAACCAATGGGTGTTCCCGTGGTCTTTCCCTCAAAAACTCCGGAATAAATTTCAACGGTGTCCGGTTCTTTCCGTTGCGTTACAATGGCAGATTGCCCAGGTTTTCTTCGGTTGAGCTCGAACTGAATCTGTTCCAAGTCCAATGTTATCCCTGCAGGACAACCATCAATGATGCCTCCCAATGCCTTTCCGTGAGATTCACCAAAGGTGGTGAGCCTAAAAAGTTGTCCAAACGAATTTCCTGCCATTCGGTATAAAAATTATGTTGCCTCAAAGGTAGATGTTACAAATCTAATTCAAAAACAAGGTTTTGGCTTTCTAATTGTCCTTAGTGTATCATATCAGTGTTTTTGTCGTCATGTTGAACTTGTTTCAACATCTCATCCTGTTGAATATGAGCATCTTTATGTGACCCTGAATCAAGTTCAGGGTGACGTTGATAATATTATGACACATTACGGATATTCAATTTTGGCTTAATGTTATTGTAACATAATTCACCTTGGAGTGATGTTTTTTTAACAATATCCTCATGAATTAATGACTTCAATTTGATTTCTGTTTTATTCCTCTCCTTTTATTTTGTATTAAACCCTATACCGTTGAAAAAAAGGAAGATAGAATTGGCAGTTATCTCAGATGTCCACTTGGGAACCTATGGCTGCCATGCAGATGAACTCATTACCTACCTCAACAGTATCCAGCCGAAAAAGCTCATTTTAAATGGTGATATTATTGATATTTGGCAGTTTAGCAAAAGGTATTTCCCCCCTTCCCATCTAAAGGTATTGAGAAAGATCATAGGAATGGCCTCCAAGGGTACCGAAGTTTACTATATTACTGGAAATCACGACGAAATGCTCCGAAAGTTTAGCAACACTTCAATGGGGAATTTTAAGATAATGGATAAATTGGTGCTCAATCTTGATGGTAAAAAAGCATGGATTTTTCATGGTGATGTGTTCGATGTTTCGATACAGAATGCCAAATGGTTGGCCAAGTTGGGCGGCTATGGTTATGACCTTCTTATTTTAATCAATAGCTTCCTAAACTGGTGCTTGGCCAAAATGGGCCGTGAAAAATATTCGCTCTCCAAAAAAATCAAAAATAGCGTAAAGGGTGCCGTTAAATACATCAACAATTTTGAAAAGACCGCTGCGGAGCTTGCTATAGAAAACGACTATGATTATGTGGTCTGCGGACATATCCATCAACCTAAAAAAGAAGTGTACGAAACCAAACATGGCAGTTGCACTTACTTAAATTCGGGTGATTGGGTAGAAAACCTGACCGCTTTGGAATATTCGTTCAAGCGTTGGAAAATCTACCATTACAATCACGATAGATTATCCCCGTTCTTTGTGGATGAAGATTTAAAGGAAATGGACATGAACGACCTTATTGCTTCCATTACCGATAAAGAGGTGGACATTGAAGACATTACCGAGAAACAACACCTTAGCGAAAGCGAAGAAAATATAGACCGTGATTTCTTAGATGACCAAGGCCTTTCTCAAGATTGATACCGGGTGTTGTGCCTCCCTTTTCGTCCCATCCTTGATTTGATGCCTACAACTTGTTCCATTTGCCGCGATCAAGGTATCTTCCGAGCTTTTCTTCACGGCTGGGAACAACTTAAGCTCCCCTACCTGCATACTGGTTTCGTAATGTTCCTTTTCGTAGCCGAAAGAGCCTGCCATTCCACAACAACCGGACGGTATAATCGTTACCTTATAGTTTTTTGGTAGATTCAATACATCAAAAGTCACCTTTTGGTTGCTCAATGCCTTTTGATGACAATGCCCATGAATTTTAACGGTTCGTTCCTCTTCGGTGAAACTATCTGCAGAAATATGTCCTGCAGCAATCTCTGCCGCCAAAAACTCTTCAATCAAAAATGAGTTGGAAGCCAGTTTTTGTAATTGCTCCTTATCATCATGCAATCTTTGGTATTCATCCCTAAAAGATAGAATTGCCGATGGCTCCAAACCAACAATGAGTGTACCATCATTCAAAATACTTTTTAACCTTTCCATGTTTTGTGCCACTAATTTTTTGGCTTGCTTCAAGAATCCTTTGGAAAGATAGGTCCGGCCACTTTCGCCATAAAACAATTCCACATCGTACCCCAGTTTACAAAGAAGCTCAATGGCATCTTTTCCCACTTGGATATCCAGGTACTTTACAAACT
Source organism: Allomuricauda ruestringensis DSM 13258 (assembly GCF_000224085.1). NCBI lineage: Bacteria > Pseudomonadati > Bacteroidota > Flavobacteriia > Flavobacteriales > Flavobacteriaceae > Flagellimonas > Flagellimonas ruestringensis. The sequence goes on along the minus strand of NC_015945.1, from coordinate 3,482,628 downwards.
CGTCCACATAAAGCACAACCCGTTTTTTAGAGATGTCGGTCCGTTTTACCCGGTATTTATCTAAATGCTTTTTAAAACTGAATCGGCCTACTAAAGGTAAACTTCGCTCAGGAGCAACTCCAACCACCTTTTTTAACATACCACTTACCGTTTTGGACTCAAACATCCAATTGGTGATGCCAGAAAATTTACTTCCCAAAGCATTTAATCGGGTGTTGTAAGCGAACAGTTTGCTACGCAACGAATATCCGTTCGCTTCTTGATAATTATATAGAAATTCCGCTTTCAACGCCGCGACATCCACATTACTTGGGCATTCGCTAGCGCAGGCCTTGCAACTCAAACATAAATCAAAAACATTTTTGAGTTCTTCATGATCGAATCGATTGGTTTTTTCTGAGTTGGTCAAAAATTCCCGAAGCGCATTGGCCCTGCCACGAGTAGTATCTTTTTCATCTTTGGTAGCTTGGTAACTTGGGCACATGCCCCCGTTCATGTGGTGACTTTTTCTACAATCTCCGCTTCCGTTACATTTTTCGGCAGCTTTTAAAATGCCCTCACTATCGGAAAAATCCATCAAAGTCTCCACTTCTGGTTCTTTACGGTCAACCTTATAGCGCAAAGACTCATCCATGGGGTAGGCGTCCACAATTTTGCCAGGATTGAGCACCAAGTTGGGGTCAAAGAGTGCTTTCACCCTTTTCAACAGCTCATAATTCGCTTCACCAATCATTAAAGGAATAAACTCGGCACGCACAATCCCATCACCATGCTCACCACTAAAACTTCCTTGATATTTTTTGGTGAGTTTGGCCACATCGGTAGTAATGCTTCGGAACAAAACCACATCCTCCGACTTTTTTAAATTGAGAATGGGACGCAAATGCAATTCTCCAGCACCAGCATGGGCATAATACACCGCATCTTGGTCATAGCCTTTCATAATCTGGGAAAACTCCCCGATAAAATCCTTAAGGTCTTCCAAAGCCACGGCAGTATCTTCTATACATGCGACTGCTTTTCTGTCCCCGACCATATTTCCTAAAAGGCCTAGTCCGGCCTTGCGGAGTTCAATGGCCTTGTTAATATTATCCCCGTACAAAATAGGACTGGCATAACTCAATCCAGACTTCTCAATGGTTTTTAAAAGTTCGTCCAGTTGTTTGTCCAAATCTTCTTTGGAGTCCGCTTTTACTTCCAACATTAAAATTCCTGCAGGGTCTCCTTCCACAAAAAAACGATTGGCCAATTGGGCCCTGTTGTTTTTGGTACAGTCCAGAATCACCTTGTCCATCATCTCGCACAAATGGAGGTTATGCTGCATTACAGGGGCAACGTCGCTCAAACAATCTTCCAAAGTTTTATAGTGCGTAGCCACCATTGCCGCATGTTGGGGTGGTAAATCATCCAATTGAAGGGTAACTTCGGTGGTAAAAGCCAGTGTCCCTTCACTTCCGGATAACAACTTACAAAGGTTGAAATCGACTTTATCATCCCCAAAAATGTTGTTTTTGAGCAATTCGTCCACCGCATATCCGGTATTTCTTCTGTGGATACTGGGTTTAGGGAACTCAGCTTTTATATTGTTCTGGATTTCTGGATTGGAAAGCTCTTCAAAGAGTTTGCTGTAGATTTTTGCTTCCAGCGAATCACCATCTTTCCTTTCTTCGAATTCTTTTTTTGAAATATCAGAGAAGAAAGCATCACTTCCGTCGGATAAAACACACTGCATTGCCATTACTTTGTCCCGGGTAACCCCATATTGGATAGAGGTGGTGCCCGAAGAATTGTTCCCGACCATTCCTCCTATCATACAGCGGTTAGAGGTAGAAGTGTTCGGCCCAAAGAATAGACCAAATGGTTTTAAATATTGATTGAGCTCGTCACGAACCACACCTGGTTGTACGGTAACTTGCTTTTTATCTTTGTCCAAACTTATGATTTTGGTAAAATGGCGACTTACATCGACCACAATACCATCTCCCACACACTGACCCGCCAAAGAGGTGCCCGCAGTACGGGGAATAAGTCCAACTTTATTTTTATTCGCGAATACAATCAAGGTTTTTAGATCCTCCGCATTTTTAGGGTAAGCTACCGCGGTAGGTAATTTACGGTATACAGAGGCATCGGTGGCATAAATGGCTTTGCTTAATTCATCGAACAGCAACTCGCCTTTCAATGCTTCAGAAAGGTCTTTTAACAAATTTTTATTCAACTTGGAATACTTTTTGGGAACTAAAACTGTTTTTCAAACGTAAATCTAACACAAAACTATCTCTAATTTTTAACTTAAAAGAGAAACTCATGAAGATTACCACATTATTTGCAGCACTTATGTTATTTGCAACAGCGAGCTTAAGTGCACAAAGTATATCCGAACATGCCCTAGGGCTACGTTTGGGTGACAGCGACGGCTTTGGAGCCGAAATTTCTTATCAAAAATCCATTGGACAGTATCACCGTGCTGAATTTGACCTCGGTTGGAGAGACAGCAGAAATTTTGATGCCTTTAAATTGACGGGAGTATACCAATGGGTTCACCAATTGGACGGCAATTTTAACTGGTACTATGGTGTTGGTGGCGGATTGGGCAGCGTTGATTTTGATTATCCTGACCCTGATTTTGACGATGACAATGACGGACTTTTTGTCTTTGCCGCAGGAGATATTGGTATAGAGTATAATTTTGATATTCCGCTACTGCTGTCTTTGGACTTTAGACCTGAAATAGGTTTGGTAGGTTACGACGGTTTTGACAACGATTTTGATTTTGACATAGCACTTGGTATCCGATATCAATTCTAATAGCGAATGCATTTAAGAAGAACCCTTGGCCTTACCAAAACGCCAAGGGTTTTTTTATGCCATAAGTATTGAATACCTTAGCGATCTAAACATTTTGAAATGAAAAGACTATTTGTAATATCCTTAGGAGTTCTGTTTTTAGCTTCTTGTAATTCCGACCCAAAAGGATACACTTTAAAAGGCACTATAACCGGCGAACCTGAAAATGGCACCCAAATATTTTTAAAAACTACAGATTCCGTCAACCAATTGGTGGATGTTGATACCACGGTGATTGAAAATGGTTTGTTCAGCTTTAACGGAAATCAGGTGGAGCCTAAAATGTACTATGTTTTTGTGGACAAAGTTCGTGGAAATGTACCTGTGATTGTTGAAAACGGCACTATAGAGGTTGAGTTCCAAAGAGATAGTATAGGTCAGGCTAAACTTAAGGGAACAGAACAAAACGAGATATTTATGGGCTTTTTGGAAGAGTCCCGTAAACTATCGGAACGTGCAAGGTCTATGCAGAACGATATGCGCATGGCAGCCCAACAACAAGATACAGCCACAGTTACAGCATTGCGTGAAGAATTTATCGAGTTTCAGGAAGACGCAAAGAACTTCAATATTGATTTTGTAAAGAACAATCCCAATGCGTTTATATCTGTATTGGTAATTGGAAACCTATTGGCCACTAAAGCAGTGCCCGTTGATGAGGTTAAGGCAATGTTTGAAGGGCTATCACCAGAAATGAAGGCGACCGAACCTGGTAAAAAGATTGCGGAACAACTCGAAAATTTAAAATCCACCGAAGTCGGGGCCATAGCACCAGACTTTTCTGCCCCTACTCCAACCGGCGATGTACTTGCACTCAGCGATGTTACCAGCAACGCTAAACTTACTTTGGTCGATTTTTGGGCAGCATGGTGTAGGCCTTGTCGTGCCGAAAACCCCAATATCGTATCGGTTTATAAAAAATATCACGAAAAAGGCTTTGACGTCCTAGGTGTTTCTTTGGACAACAAGGAAGAGCATTGGAAAAATGCCATTGAATCCGATGGTTTGGTGTGGAACCACATCTCAAACTTGCAACGTTTTCAAGATCCAATTGCTCGTTTGTACAACATCAACGCGATACCAGCAGCATTTTTATTGGATGAAAATGGCGTTATCGTAGCAAGGGACTTAAGAGGTCCTGCATTGGAACAAAAGGTAGCTGAAATACTTGGCAAAAGCTAAAAAGTAACAATATTGGTAGCTAAAGAAGGTCTTGATAATTTCAAGGCCTTTTTTGTTGGAGTTGGGAATCAGTTGGTAGTAGGCAGTGTGCGGTACGCAGTAACTGAATAATCCAATAATTTAGTCCAGAAGTTGGAAGCACGAAGTCCGAGGTCGGAAGTCAGTTGGCAGTAAGCAGTGGCGGTCCGCAGTAACTCAATAACTTAGTAACTCTGAACTCCTAACTCTGAACTTGAGTCTTGGTTCTTGGCTCTCTTTTCTTTGCTCTTGAACTTGACACTTGAACTTGATGCTTAATCCGAGCAATTAGTGAAATTCGTGTTAGGTCGTCATTCCGAACTTGTTTCGGAATCCCATAAGAGTGAGACCCTGAAACCAGTTTAGGGTGACGAGATTTCCCATATTCCCCTTCGGCTAAGCTCAGGGTGTTATTGTATTGTTGAAATTTGAGTTTGAACTTGAGCTTGAAACCTAAACCTAAATCTTCCCCATTTTCCCCAAAACAAACAGGATGATTATGGGAATGGCCAACAACACAACGATTAAAGTATCCGTCACAAAAAGTTCTGGCTTAAACAACAAGGTGGTTGCATAACCGCCAATAGCCCCTCCAAAGTGCGCTGTATGCCCAATGTTGCCCATTCTACTCTTCATTCCCCAAATGGAATATAACAAATAAGCAATCCCCAGTACATACGCAGGTAAGGGAATCGGGATAAACATAATACCCAATTGCATATCAGGGTTCAACAATATGGCCGCGTATAAAATACCCATTACCGCACCACTGGCACCAACAGCGCTATAAAAAGGCTCATCTTTATGAAAAAAAAGTGCCAACAAACTCCCTGCAAGCAAACTAACCAGGTAAATGATAAGGAATTTTATAGAACCGAACCAACCTATTACCACTGGAGCAAAAAAATAGAGGGTAAACATATTCAGGAACAGATGGGAAATATCCACGTGCAAGAACCCCGAAGTCACCATTCGTTCACGCTGCCCGGCCTGTATGGCACTGATATTGAACTTGTATCTGTCAAAAAAAACCATGTTGTTGAATCCGCGTAAGGAAACCAAGACATTGGCAGCCATAATAGCAATAGTGGCAATATGTAAATTAAGCATGTAAATAAAGGTTTGGGTTCAAATATAGCTATATTTGCACACAAGAATAGTCTATGCAGCTGGTAGTTTATATCCTTGTTTATCCTTTGCTCTGGTTGATTTCCAGACTTCCCTTTAAAATCATTTATTTTATTTCTGATGGTGTCTACGTACTCCTTTACCATGTAATCGGGTATCGTAAAAAAGTGGTCCGCAACAACTTGGCCCTTGTTTTTCCCGAAAAGTCGGGTGAAGAACGATTAGGGATAGAAAAGAAATTCTACAAGCATTTCTGCGATATGTTCTTGGAGATGATAAAGACCTTGGGGATTAGTGATAACCAAATGAAAAAAAGATATGTTTTTACCAACGTTGAAGTTTTTCAAAAACTGGAAAATGAGGGCAAAAATATTATGATAATGATGCCACATTACGCTAGCTGGGAATGGGTTTTTTCATTAAACTCAATGGTTAAATCAAAGGCATACGCGATTTATCAACCCATACAGAATAAATACTTCGACAAATTAGTGCGTGATATACGTAGCAAGTACGGAACCACACTGATAAAAACATATGAGAGTCGAAAAATTATTGCAGATGCAAATAAATTGAACAAATTAATTACGGTTGGTATTATCAGTGACCAATCACCTATGTTACAAAGAGCGCGGCATTGGGCGAATTTTATGGGTGTTTTTGTTCCAATACATGTTGGTGCAGAAGAAATCTGTAAAAGCCATAAAATGATCCCGGTTTATCTAAAAGTAAAAAAAGTTGGGCGTGGCTATTACCAAGCTTCTTTTAAAATTCTAGCGGAAAATCCAAACGAGGTAGCAAATTATAAGGTTTCTGAAGCTTTTATGAAAGAAACCGAAAAATCCATTCGTGAGGCTCCGGAATATTATTTCTGGACCCATAAACGGTGGAAGCACAAGGACAAAGTGCCAAAAGATTTCCAAAAAGACACCTCAAAAGCAGTCAACTGTTAGATTCCAGCAACTTCCTTAATCTCACCAATAATACGGTCGGCTAGACTATCAGCTTCATTTTGTGATTTAGCCTCGGTATAAATTCGGATAATAGGTTCCGTATTCGATTTGCGAAGATGCACCCAGTTTTCAGAGAAATCAATCTTTACCCCATCAATGGTTGAAACCTGCTCGTCTTTATATTTATCGTGCATGGCATCCAAAAGGGCATCCACATCCAGATCGGGCGTTAATTGTATCTTCTTTTTGCTCATAAAATAGCTGGGGTAACTGGCACGTAACTCAGCCACGGTTCCACCCCTTTCTGCCATCAACATCAAGAACAGAGCCGTTCCTACCAAGGCATCACGACCATAATGACTTTCCGGGTAAATAATTCCACCGTTCCCCTCTCCACCAATAATGGCGTTGTTTTCTTTCATTTTGGTCACCACATTGACCTCACCAACCGCAGCAGCTTCGTATGTGCCACCGTGTTTTTCGGTAACATCGCGCAATGCCCTGGAGGATGACAGATTGGAAACCGTATTTCCTTTGGTCTTGCCCAACACATAATCGGCACAGGCCACCAAAGTGTATTCCTCCCCGAACATTTCACCATCGTTGCTGATGAATGCCAAACGGTCAACATCGGGATCCACCACAATACCAAAGTCTGCCTTTTCCTCCACCACTTTTTTACAAATGTCACCCAAATGCTCCTTTAAAGGCTCTGGATTGTGCGGAAAATGCCCCGTAGGGTCACAGTAGAGCTTTACCACTTCCACGCCCAATTCTTCAAGTAATTTGGGAATGGCTATACCTCCAGTAGAGTTAACTCCGTCCACCACCACCTTAAAACCAGCTTTTTTTATGGTGTCGGCATCAACTAGGGACAACTCTAAAACTTCATCAATATGAATATCAATATAAGAATCATTTTTAATGATTTCCCCCAAATCATCCACTTCTGCAAATTCAAAATCCTCTTTCTCGGCCAAAGCCAAAATCTTTGCACCTTGCTCGGCATCCAAAAACTCACCTCGTTCGTTCAATAATTTGAGGGCATTCCATTGCTTGGGGTTGTGGCTAGCCGTTAAAATAATTCCCCCATCAGCCTTTTCCAAAGGAACGGCAATTTCTACCGTTGGCGTGGTGGACAATCCCAAATCAATTATATCAATCCCCAATCCAACCAAGGTGGAAACCACCAAATTCTGAATCATCTCGCCCGACAAACGGGCATCCCGTCCAATTACGACCTTTAATTTTTGTTTCTTGGAATACGACTTTAACCAGGTTCCGTAAGCAGCAGCAAATTTAACCGCATCAACAGGTGTTAAGTTATCGTTAGTGTTGCCCCCTATGGTTCCTCGTATTCCAGAAATTGATTTGATCAGTGTCATAATTGTTAAAAAAGTTTTTGCAAATATAATCGGGCATATCCGATTCCATGTTTTGAATTTGTAAATTTCGACAGAAAAAGAATTTGTCCCGATGAACTTCTTGGCTCATATTTATCTATCTTTTGATGATAAGGAAATAACTTTGGGTAATTTCTTTGCCGATCATATCCGTGGAAACAAGTACAAACATCTGCCGGATAAAATCCAGAAAGGGATTCTCCTACATCGGGAAATTGACACCTTTACCGATTCCCATCCCATAGTGAGACAAAGTAGCAAGCGCCTCCATAAAAATTACAGCCATTACAGCCGAGTTATTGTAGATATTTATTACGACCATTTTTTGGCCAAAAACTGGAGTGATTATTCCAATACGCCTTTGGATGAATATGTAGAGGATTTTTATGATTTATTGGAAGACAACTACGACATCCTCCCCATGGCCACCAAACGCATGATGCCCTACATGATTGCGGACAATTGGTTGCTCAATTATGCCAATTTAGCTGGAATTGACCGTGTTTTGAACGGAATGAACCGACGCACTAAAAACAAATCCAAGATGAATTTTGCCATTTTAGACCTTGAAGAGCATTATACTGATTTTGAAAATGAATTCACCTCCTTTTTTAAAGAATTGATTACCTTTTCCAACCAAAAATTTATTTCTCTATGCGAAGACTAATACTCCTCCTACCCCTAATCTTATTTATCCATTGTAAACAACAACCTGCAAAACCAACTGGACTGGTCGCCGAAAAAGCGATGGTGGTATCCGCACGTGAAGAAGCATCACAATTGGCGGCGGACATTATGAAAAAAGGTGGAAATGCCTTTGATGCCATGGTCGCCACCGAACTTTCTTTGGTGGTCGCCTATCCCTTTGCGGGTAGCGTTGGCGGGGGCGGGTTTATGGTTTATCGTAAAAGCAATGGCGAGGTCGGAGGAATCGATTATAGGGAAAAAGCTCCCTTGGCCGCCCATAAGGACATGTATTTGGACTCCTTGGGCAATGTAATCCCTGGAATGAGCACCTCGGGCGGAACCGCCGTAGGTGTGCCAGGAACGGTAGCTGGAGTACTGGAAGTCCACAAGAAATTCGGAAAACTTCCACTCAAAGAGATTATAGAGCCAATTATAGCGCTAGCAAAAAAAGGCGTTGTGGTCACCAAAAAGCAAGCAGGCCGATTGGAAGGTTATCGGGAAGATTTTATTGAGGCCAATGGGGACAGTACCAAATTTGTAGGTCCTTTTGTTACGGGCGATACCATAAAATACCCTGCCTACGCCAAAACCCTTCAAAAAATTATGGAACAAGGCAGGGATGGTTTTTACAAAGGTGAGGTTGCCCAAAAACTGGCCGCTTTTGTACAGGAAAATGGCGGTTACATCACCGAAGAAGATTTGGAAAAGTATGAGGCTGTATGGAGAGACCCGATAGTTTTTGATTATAAAGACATCAAGGTTATATCCATGAGCCCTCCCAGCAGCGGTGGGGTCACCATCAATCAAATATTTAAAATGATGGAGCCCTACGATGTTTCAAAGTTTGGACACAACTCCACCAAAACCATTCAGTTGTTCACCGAAGCCTCACGAAGAGCCTATGCAGACAGGAATTTCTATTTGGGCGACCCTGACTTTGTGGATATTCCCTATGATGTCTTGTTAAGTGATGATTATCTTCAGGATAGAATGTCCAATTTCTCTTTTGATAAGGCCACACTATCATCAGAAGTAAGCCATGGTGAAGTAAAGATTGTTGAAAGCGCCCAAACCACACATTTTTCCATAGTGGACAGTGAGGGGAATGCCGTTTCTGTAACCTCTACACTTAACGGAGGGTATGGTTCCAAGCTATATTGCGAGGAACTCGGTTTCTTTTTAAACAACGAAATGGACGACTTTAGTGCCAAACCCGGCGTTCCCAATATGTTTGGGCTCATTGGCGCCGAGGCCAATAGCATTGAACCGGAAAAACGCATGTTGAGCAGTATGACGCCTACTATTGTGGAGAAGGATGGCAAACTGTACATGGTGGTCGGCACCCCCGGAGGTTCCACCATTATTACAGCGGTGGCACAGACTATTTTAAACGTATATGAGTTTAATTTGAGCATGCAAGAAGCGGTCAATGCTCCACGATTCCACCACCAATGGTTACCCGATATGGTAATTTTTGAACCCGAAGGATTTTCTGAAGAACTTATAGATGAGTTAAAATCCAAAGGATACATTATTAACGAAGAGCGCACGCCCATTATTGGTAAAGTGGATGCCATTCGTGTTTTACCCGATGGAAAGCTCGAAGGTGGAGCGGACAAACGTGGCGACGATACCGCAGTTGGATATTAATTTTCCCAAATATGAAGTTTGATGTTGTTGTTTTAACAGACCACCGCTATGTGGCTCCAAAAGAGCGAACACCTTATATTGAAAATGTATTGCAAGAAGACAGCTTAGTTCTAGATGCATTGCAAAAACAAGGTTTACGGGCCATTCGCAAATCTTGGGACGACCCCAATTTTGATTGGTCAACCACCAAATATGCCTTGTTTAGAACTACTTGGGACTATTTTGACCGTTATTCAGAATTTTCAAAATGGTTGGAGACAGCTTCAAAACAAACGCAGTTCATCAATTCCAAAGCACTGATCTATTGGAACATTGACAAGCATTACCTACAAGATCTATCAAACGCAGGCGTAACCATTCCAAAAACGATTTTTGTGGAAAAAGGCACAAAAACTACCCTTGCCGAATCCATTGCAAACGCAAAATCAGAATATGGCTTTACGGCGGACACCTATATTTTAAAACCTTGTGTTTCGGGAGCGGCACGGCATACGTACAAAATTCAGAAAAATGAGATTGAAAAGCATGAGGCCATTTTCCAAGAATTAGTGGCGGAAGAAGCCATGATGTTTCAAGAATTTCAGCAAAATATTGTTTCCAAAGGAGAAATATCTATGATGGTTTTTAATGGTGAGTTTACCCATGCCGTACTAAAAATTGCAAAACCTGGCGATTTTAGGGTACAGGATGATTTTGGAGGAACTGTTCATGAGTACAATCCCGTTGAAGAACAAATAGCATTTGCCAAAAGTGTGGTAAATGCCGCACCAGAATTGCCAATTTATGCCAGAGTAGATATTTTTAAGGACAATGACGGTAATTGGGCCTTGGCTGAACTGGAAATCTTTGAACCGGAACTTTGGTTTCGTCTCAACCCTAAAGCAGCTAAAATTTTGGCGAAAGCCATCAAAGAAACTTGCATTGTTCATTAAACCCAATTTGGGTTGTTCTATATTTTTATATTTAATAAATATTTCAAAATGAAAAACTTACCTCTCCTCCTATTAAGTATAACCTTCGGATGTTTCGCCCAACAAAAAACCACGGGGAAACTGGTGGCAGAGGACGATGCTTTTTATAACTACGTGGATAACGATGCAAAAATTGAGGTTTTGGCCGAAGGTTTTATATGGTCGGAAGGACCTGTATGGGTTAAAGAAGGTGGATTTCTCCTCTTTTCCGATGCTCCCCAAAACACCATTTTTAAATGGCGGGACTATGAGGGTCTGACTGAATTTTTAAAGCCTTCGGGATATACAGGTATTCTTCCGTATAGTAGAGAGCCGGGCAGTAATGGGCTTACAATAAACAATGAAGGCGAATTGGTGGCCTGCGAGCATGGCGACCGAAGAATTTCTAGCATGCCCTTATCCCAAGGTGGAAAAATAACGGTGGCGGATAAATGGCAAGGAAAACGTTTTAATAGCCCAAATGATATTGTACAAACCTCCAATGGCATCTACTATTTTACCGACCCTCCCTACGGTCTACCTAAACAGGAAAATTCAGAAACGCGGGAAATTGATGCTTTTGGGGTATATAAAATAGATGTGGACGGAAGTGTGGAAATGGTGGTCAGCAATCTCAGTCGCCCCAATGGTGTGGCACTGTCCCCCGATGAAAAAATCCTCTACGTTACACAATCGGCCCCTGAAGCGCCCTATATAATGGCGTACAACATTAAGAATGACGGTTCTTTGGATGAAGGGAGGTTATTTTTTGATACATCCCCCTTAATAAAATCTGGTTTAATCGGGTCTCCGGACGGTATCAAAGTAGATAAAAATGGAACTGTTTTCTCCACAGGACCTGGTGGAATATTAATTATAAACCCAGAAGGAAAACTTTTGGGACGTATAGATACAGGTCAACCTACGGCCAATTGTGCTTGGGGTGGTGATGGCTCTGTACTCTACATAACAGCCCATAAATTCTTGATGAGGATTAAGACCAAAACGGTTGGAGACGGGTTTTAAACTATTTTATTTGTCCAACTTGTTTTTTCAATTCATCCATGGATTGTTGCAGTTGTTTCAGCAATCCAGTTTCGGTAGTGGCATCCACATTAAAGGTAAGTTTACTGCTCACCTCCCAAATTTCTTGGATTTGAAAAGGTTTGATTTCGTATGGCGGATAAGTTTCGTTTAATGAAACAAGGGTGATATTATTGGAATTTGGCTTTCGTTCTATTTTCTTCACCATTACAGAATCCTGAAGCACCACCACGTACATTTTGTTGGGGCTCACATGATCAATATGCTCAATGGCTTTTGCCAAAACCCAATCGTTGGGTCTCAAATTGGGCAACATGCTATCACCCTCGACCTGAAAACCTCGATAGGTGGCGTTCCTGAACTCGGGAATGGGCATATCAAAAGCGGGTAATTGCCTATACCAACTTGTATCTGAAATATTCTGGGGATATCCCGCAGCCGCTTTTGCGTTTACCATCACCATGTTATCATTATCGGAGTTGTCCACCGTAACCACTTTGGGGATAACACTAGTTTTGGAGGTGTCCAAATGTTTCTGATCGCTTTCTCCGAACAACCAAAGTGGATTTATTTTAAATTGACGCAAGAGTTCGGTAACCACCTTTCCCGATAATTTGGTTCTTCCCCGTTCAATATCCGCTGTAGTGTTCTTCACCCCCAATAGCTTGGCAAATTCGGTTTGGGTGTAACCGAGTTCCCTTCGGATATCGGTAAATCGTTTCAGGGTTGATTCGTTTTCCATTTCTTCATTTTTGGTGTCACTTCGAGCTGTCATCCTGAGCGCAGTCGAAGGAATAATCGAGAAGCCTCCTAACCATTTAGCAAAGAACAGGTCTCGACTTAAGCTTATCTGGAGCAGAGTCGAAAGGCTCGACCTGACATCTCGTACCAAATATATAACATTTGGATTATTTCCAAAAACTTTTATGGAATATTTCCATTATTTGGAACATTTCCATATATTTGATTGGAATATTTCCAATGGTCGATGTTTTTAATTTATTTAAATAGCAATTATGGAACCCACAACAACCCTTATTTACGATGGCAGTTTTAATGGATTTCTGACCGCAATCTTCATAGCTTTTGATGAGAAAATCAATGTGGCCGACATTCAAAAAAACAATCAATGCCAAAACGGATTGTTTTCCGATACAGAAACCGTTTTTACCAATGTAGAAAAGGCCAAACGGGTATGGAACGGTATCCGAAACAAAAGTCATAATGCCATATCCAATATCTATTTCGCTTTTTTGAGTGAAGCCGAAGGCATTGAGCTCATGCTTTATACCTATGTTCAAAAATTAATGCGCACACAAAACGGTAAGTGTTTGGATTATTCGGATAGTACCGTAGTGCACATTGGCCAATTGGCCAAAAAAGTGGGGCGGGAAAAGCACCGTATGGAAGCCTTTGTTCAGTTCCAGTTGAGCAAGGACGATATTTATTTTGCGAACATTGACCCTGATTTTGATGTACTTCCTCTAATTTCCAAACATTTCCGCGGCTGTTATGCTGATCAGCGCTGGTTGATTTATGATGTGAAACGCAAATACGGTATCTTTTACAATTTAGATCATATGGAAATGGTTTCCCTGAACTTAAAGGACATCCTCCATGACAAAACCGTTAGAAGTGATGTCTTTACCAGCGAGGAATACGAAAACCAAACCCTTTGGAACGATTATTTTAAGAGTATTAATATCGCATCCCGTATTAACCCAAAGTTACACACGCAACATGTTCCCAAACCCAATTGGAAGTATTTGAGCGAGAAGAAAGAGGCGGTTTAAATAAATTATTTAATATTGTAAGAAATCTTCCCCATACAAAAATGTATTTGCAATAAAATTCAACAATTGATATGTCTGAAGATTTTTTCCAAAAGCCTTTTACTGAAGATACTAATGTTAAATTATCACTCTATAAAGAGTATTTAAAAGAATGGTTTCCTGTCTTTATAGCTGCCCGCAGACCATTTAAGAAAGTAGTAAATTTATTTGATTTCTTTTGTGGACCCGGTAAGGATTCAGAAGGCACATCGGGAAGCCCACTCATTGCACTTGAAATTTTAAAAGAATATCAAGAATACGTTCAAGACACAACCGTAGAAATAAATTTACATTTCAACGATTCCAAAATAGAATACATTGAAACCCTGAGAAAGAACATCAACGAATCTGGTTTACCAACAGATAAAATTAATATTCATTTTTATAATAAAGACTTCACCGAGTTATTTCCAGATACGATCCCAAAAATGGAAAATGCCGCAAACCTAATTTTCCTCGACCAATTCGGCGTTAAATATGTTAATGAAGAAAGATTTAAAGTTTTAATTGGTCTACCAGTAACAGACATCATTTTCTTTATATCTTCTTCCACATTTAATCGCTTTCATAATGATGATAATGTGACAAATGTAATTGGTCTGACTTCAGAGGAAATACAGGAAAAACCTTTTTATGAAATACACAGATTAGTCCATCAAAAATATTTTGAATTAATTCCACAAGAAGTTTCCTACTCGCTTGCGCCATTTTCTATAAAAAAAGGAACAAACATTTATGGTTTAATATTTGGAAGCGGTCACCCATTAGGTATGGAAAAATTTCTAAATATTTGTTGGAAAGAAGATGAGGAAACAGGAGAAGCAAACTTTGATATACAGGGAGATAAAAAATTATGTTTACAACCCTCACTATTCCCAGAAGACAACGACAAGAGAAAAATTCCAACGTTTCAAAGACAACTCGAAGATAAAATATTAAGTGGTGAGCTTAAATCTGACAAAGAAGTATTTGTCTATATGATTAACAATGGGTTTATTGGTAAACATGTATCCGAAGTAGTAAACAGATTAAAAAAAACTGGTAAAATTAAAATAAAGCATCCATCTTTTTCATGCACTACAGTATTGAAACCAACCAGAGAACCCAAAAAAATAGAAATCCTATAATTATGGCCCAATCTAGTATCGAATGGACGGAAATGACGTGGAACCCAACTACTGGCTGCACCAAAGTAAGTCAAGGTTGCAAATTCTGCTATGCAGAGGTAATGTCCAAACGGCTTCAGGCAATGGGAATCGACAAATACAAGGATAATTTCAAGGTTCGGATTCACGAATCGGAATTAAAAACACCTTACACATGGAAGAAACCTAAAATGGTATTTGTAAACTCCATGAGTGATTTGTTTCATCCAGAAGTTCCGCTGTCATTCATACAAAAGGTATTTGAGGTAATGAATGATAATCAACAGCATATTTTTCAGGTCTTAACAAAAAGACATGAACGATTATTGGAATTACACGAGAAATTGAATTGGACACCTAATATTTGGATGGGAGTTTCGGTTGAAGACCAACAAGTTGAGCATCGAATTGATTATTTACGTGAAACCAATGCAAAAGTAAAGTTTTTATCTCTCGAACCTCTAATTGGACCACTCCCTAACTTAAACCTCAGTAGAATTAGCTGGGTCATTGTTGGAGGAGAAAGTGGACGTAAACCACGACCAATCAAAGCCGAATGGGTTAAAGATATTCAAAATCAATGTGAAAATTTAAATGTCGCATTCTTTTTTAAACAATGGGGCGGCACTAATAAGAAAAAGAGTGGTCGTTTGCTGAATGGTCGTACTTACGATGAAATGCCTAATTACAGGTTAATTGCTTAATCACTTCCCCCTCTCCCCCACAAAATGATCACCTTTGGTTTTAAACAGTACATTAAAACTGGTTAAGCTGCCGTTAATGCGGGTAATATATTGTTGTAGATCCACCTTTTCTTGGTCGTCCAGATTCTTACTGCTATTTATTTTTTGCTCCATCACGCGAATAGGGTAAATACTCATCCCCAAGCGCCTTGAAACGGGGTTATCCCTTGTAGGTAACCCTATAAATAGCGTCCCCTTCATCATCGGAAATCAACAAAGAACCATCTTTCAAGAAAAGCAGGTCCACAGGCCTACCAAAGGCTTCTTGCGACTCCTCGTCCAACCAGCCATCTATAAAGGGTTCGTAACTTACAGCTTCTCCGTTTTCGAGTTTTACCAAGGTTACCCTGTACCCTACCTTAGAAGAACGGTTCCAAGAGCCATGCTCGGCCAAAAATGCATGTTTTTGATAGGCTTCCGGGAACATGGGGCCTTTACCAAACTTAACACCAAGGGCCGCTACGTGCGCCCCCAAAGGCTGTACAGGAGGTACAAAATCGGAACAGGGACGTTGGTCTCCATATTCGGGGTCCTTTACGGTTCCGCCGTGGCAATAGGGATAACCAAAATGCTGACCTGCTTCGGTAAGTTTGTTCAATTCCCCCGGAGGTACATCGTCTCCCATCATGTCCCTACCGTTGTCCGTAAACCACAACTCGTTGGTATCCGGATGCCACGTAAAACCAACAGTGTTGCGCACTCCATGGGCTACAATCTCCCGATTACTGCCATTGGGGTCCATTCTAGTGATGGAAGCATAACGCTTATCTACCGTAGCGCTATCGCAAATATTGCACGGCGCTCCTACGGGCACGTACAATTTATCGTCAGGGCCAAAGGCAATGTATTTCCAACCATGGTGGAATTCGGTCGGGTAATCGTCATAGATCAATTCCGGTTCTTGTGGACTTTCCAACTGCGATTCAATATTGTTGTATTTGAGCATTCGGCTTACTGCGGCCACATACAAAGCTCCATCTTTAAACGCTACGCCGTTGGGCTGCTCCAAATCGGAAGCGATGGTGTAGGTTTTATCTACCTTGTAATCGCCGTCCGTATCTTTTAGTGCGTATACTTTACCTTCGTTTCGAGTACCCACAAACAGGGTACCGTTCGATCCCATGGCCATGGAGCGTGCTCCCTCAATGTTTTTCGCATAAAGTTCAATACTAAAGCCTTCGGGAAGGTTAAGGCGATTCATATTCAATTGGAGAGAATCCTGTGAAGATTCTTCCGCATTCTCTACTACTTCTTCTTCAGTTGATTCTTCATCATTGCTTTCTTTTTTTCCATTACAGGCCAGAAAGCTAACGGAAAGCATCAACATAACTATTGACCTAAGGGGCAAAGTATATATTTTCATCTTGATTTTTTAGTTTTTTTTGTTTCTGAGTCAATAAAGCTATAACAAAATGGTGGAAAGAGGAAGAAGTTTGGGATTTGATATAGTATATCCGTGTTTAAAGTTGGAAGTCTGATGTTGGATGTCAGGGGTACGAAGTCTAAAATCCGTTTCAAGTTACTACATTATACGGTTATTGAGTTATTTGTGTTTGAACTTGATACTTGAGTTTGGGCTTGATGTCCGAAGAACGAAGTCGGAAGCCCGTTCCTTGTTTCAAGTTTCAGGTTTTAGATTGCTGGATCTGGTTATAGGTCTTTGTTCTCGTATCAAACAGCGCGGCGGTCTTGGTTCTTTGCTCCTTGATCTTGAACTTGATGTTTGAGCCTGAACTTCTCTACTCTTCCTTATATTCGGAAAGATTGCCTTGATACCAAATATTGGTTCGGTGGGAACTGGAAACGGCAAGTCTAGCCTTTCCATTGGGATAGAGCTGTGCAATTACCTGAAAATTCTCAGATTCTTGGCTAATAGTAAACCGTATGGTTTTTCCGGTATCTTTTTTATTGGAAGAGAAAGAAAGGTTCTTTGGAATTCCCTCGAACTTTATTCCCGCTTTGTCTTGATCATAATACCCTCCCATTTGGCGTTCTCCAAAAAAGGGAAGGTTTGCCTTTACACTATCGCCCACCATGCGCAAATATCCGCTTGAGCCCGAAACATCTATGCGGCTGGCCGTACTACCAGGCGGCAACAATCCGGCATTGGCGATACTGTTCAATCCTTGGCTGGCCATGGGTTGTGCCCATTTGGCTTCTATTTTAAACTGCTTGTTGGAAAGCATCTTATCCAAAGCTGCCAATTCTTCGGGCGTTGCATGGCTTTTGCTCGACGCACATGCAAACGTGGTCAATAACAATAGGAAAGCTCCAACTTTTACAATAGACTTCATTGTTTTGATTATTAACTTCTTACAAAGTACAAAATAGTCAAGCCAATTCCGAGACAAATAACGGTGTGTTAACGTTTGAAACGTTCAAAAATGGCCAATGTCTTTTTGGTATTGATAAAATATACTCCTGTTAAAAGAATGGCCGCTGCTATTATGGATTGCAGTGTAATCTGTTCATCCAAAAAATACCAGCCCAACAAAAGGGCAACAATCGGATTAACATAGGTAGAGGTTGCCACTTTCTCTGGAGAAACGGCCTTGAGCAGGTAATTGAACGAGGTAAAGGCCACAATACTTCCCAAAAAGATAAGCAATACCATGGCTAACTGTACCTCACCGCTCCATGCCAAGGGCGAAATCCATTCTTCCCCGAAACCAAGGCTCATCAAACTTAAAACAATACCGGCAAAGAGCATTTGGTAGCCCGTGTTCACAAAATAATTGGTGGGCAAATCTGCCTTGGCCACAAAAAGACTGGCGTAGGCCCAACAGAACATGCAAAAAAAGATCATGATCATACCCACTATAGACTCTTCTTGGGCAATTATCTGTTTTTGGCTTACCAATAAATAGATTCCTATTATCCCTAAAACAACACCAACAACGGACATGGGTTGAATTTTTTTGCCTTGCAGTATGCGCATCAACAAAAGAATAATAAGAGGCTGGGAAGAAATTTCCAGAGCTGCGAAGCCCGTATCCACATAACGCAGGGCCCAAACTACCAAACCATTGCCAATACTCAAGAAAAGCACTCCTGCAATTAGTGTATTCAAAAGTTGTTTTTTGGTGATTCGCAGGGAGGTTCCCATGATTTTGGCCAGAAGAAAAATACAGAGTCCTGCCAAGGTAAACCTAAAACTGGCCAGCATAAAGGGTTCCAGTTCCAATACAGCTATTTTGTTCAACAAATAGGTAGAGCCCCAAATCACATAAATGGCAAAAAAAGCCAGGATGACGAGAGCAGAGTTAGAGGATTTTGCCATTTTTAAGGACAGTTTAACCGCCCTGCAATATTACGTATGTTTACTGGAGTATGTGACTGCGAAGTTAAATTTTAGCTGATTTTCCCGCTTGAACGGATTAGAGCGGTTTATTTAAATCGAATATGTAGGATGCAAACTCGCTTTCCAATTTTTTAAAGCGATTTAAATGATCCTCAATTTCGTTGATTTTTGCATCTGTCAAATCTATCCTACGGCTCTTAATTTTGGACATCACCTGTTTTTGGTGCCTTGTAAAACTTTGGATGCTTCTGTTCAGTTCGTAAAATTTTTCGAACCGCCGAGGACATTTGGGTTCATAGATGTACGAATTCAATTTTTCGGACAGGCGTTGCACCATTCTTTGGTTTCGTTCCACCCGCATCAGTAGCTCTTGGTTCTGTTTAATACTATTTTGGGTGATATGTTCCATGGCTCACAAGGATTTTTAACATTAACGGTTTGACACCCTTTAAGTTAAATAAATTCTTACAAACTCCGACATGGTTAACTATCTTTTAATGGTTTATTTAACATAAACAAAAAAAGACCCAGTAAAAACCGGGCCTTTGTTAATTTTGAATATTGAAAAATTAATTTTCAGTCTGCTCGCGAGCTTCCTCTTTTAATTCGTCAGAGGCAATAATGGCAAGCTCTACACGTCTATTGGCTGCTTTACCTGACGCCGTATCGTTACTTTCAACAGGTTGTTCTTCGCCATACCATTTGGTAGTAAATCGTCCGCTGGAAATGCCTTTGGCTACCAGATAACCGGTTACTGCCTGTGCCCTACGTTGGGAAAGGCCCATATTGTAATCGGCTGCACCATCGCTATCGGTATGTCCTTCCACCAAAATATTGGTTTTAGGGTATTCCATAAAAATTCCGGCCAATTTATCCAATGTGGTGGCAGAAGCTCCTTTAACGTCAGATTTATTGGTGTCAAAATAAACACCATTTTCGCCACTAAAGGTAACATTGATACCTTCGCCGACCCTGTTTACTTCTGCACCTGGAATTTCCTGTTCAATCCGTTCGGCTTGTCTGTCCATACGGTTTCCAATGTAGCCACCGGCGGCACCACCAACTACAGCGCCAATAATAGCGCCCAGAGCAGTATTGCCCTCTCCTACGTTATTACCGATAACGCCACCGATAACGGCACCACCACCAGCGCCAATTGCGGCACCTTTTTGGGTATTGTTCGCATTTTTGATGGCATCACAACCAATAATCATGGTCAACGCCAAAAAAGCAGTTGCCCCTTTTAAAACTATATTTTTCATGGAATTATTTTTTTGAGAATTCGTAAACTATGGTCACAGGTTGACCATCAACTGAAACATTTGAATTAAGCGTCATGGATTGTTCGGACAGACTAACAATATTTAAGCGATATCCGTACCCTCCGGAAATATCCTTTCGTTTATCATCAATAAACTTAAATTGAAGCTGGCTTTGGTAATTCTGTTCGGGTTCTACCACGGACCATCTAAAAAAACGGTCTCCACCTTGACAAAGTGAGCTTTGGGCTATAGTGTAGCGCCCTGTACTGTTATTGTCGCGGAAAAACCATTCACTATCCTCAAAACAGATATCCTCTGCATCGTTGAAAATGGTAGATTTGAAGTTGCCAGAGGCATTTTCGTAGTAAACATTGTCCAAATTCCATGTACCGCTAAACAAATTTCGCTGTGTTCTAGCGCTTTTGGAAATGGAACAGGATGAGAGCAAAAGTCCCATCACTGTGAGAAATAAAAGTGATCGTTTCATCATAAGTATATAAGTTAATGTTCAAAAAATATACGTTTGGGGACGTGTTTATAGTTGTTAAATTATCAAAAAAAAGTTAAATAGTTGATTTTAATATTGATATAATTCAATTAATGCTGATTCGAATCGATTTTTTGGCAAATAATTGGTTTCAAGTGGTTTTGCAAAGGGTACTGGAGTTTCCAAACTGCCGACCCTTTTTACGGGAGCGTCCAGGAATTCAAAACAGTTTTCCATGACCAAGGCCGAAATATCGCTGGCAATACCTCCAAATAAGGTGTCTTCTTGAAGCACGATCAATTTCCCTGTCTTTTTCACTGAATTGAAAATAGTTTCGGTGTCCAATGGTTGAAGCGTTCGTAAATCCACTAGGTCCACATCAATTTCAGGGTGTTTTTCTAGAATCTCCAAAGCCCAATGCACACCTGCACCATAGGTGACCACCGTTATGGCGTTCCCTTCCTTTAAAAGTTTGGCTTTACCAAAAGGAAGCGTGTAATAATCTTTTGGAACATCGCCTTTAATACTTCGGTACAAGCCTTTGTGCTCAAAAAACAGTACGGGATTGGGGTCGTTAATCGCTGTGGCCAGCAATCCTTTGGCATCATAAGGAGATGCAGGATATACCACTTTGAGTCCGGGGGTCTTAGTAAACCATGCTTCATTGGTCTGGGAATGGAAAGGCCCTGCCCCTACGCCACCGCCACAGGGCATTCGGATGACCACATCGGCTTTCTCGTTCCAACGATAATGTACTTTTGCCAAATAGTTGACAATAGGGTTGAACCCAGAGCTGACAAAATCGGCAAACTGCATTTCAACCACGGATTTCATTCCGTTGATGGACAATCCCATGGCCGTGGAAACAATCGCCGACTCACAAATGGGTGTATTTCGTACCCGACTTTTTCCAAATTTGGGCACAAAACCTTCGGTAATTTTAAAAACACCTCCGTAATCCGCAACATCTTGCCCCATGATAATGAGTTCGTTGTGGCGGTACATGGATTGCTCCAATCCTTGGGAAATAGCATCAACAAATCGAGTGTTTTCAGATTCGTTTGATTCAGGCTCAACATTCTGATAATTAAAATCTTGATAAACCTCACTTAATTCTTTGGTTTCATTTAATAAAACTTCGGGTTCATCAAAAGCCATCTGCAAATTGGTATTGATTTCCTCAGTAATGTCTTGCTTGATCGCTTCAACATTTTCCTCGGTAAGCACCCCTTCTTCCAACAGAAAACTTTCATAATTGGAAATAGGGTCTTTCTTCCCCCATTCCTTCATCAACTTATCTGGAACATATTTGGTTCCACTTGCCTCTTCGTGCCCACGCATCCGAAACGTTTTGAATTCCAAAAGCACTGGTCGCGGCCTCCTCCGAATGGCTTTGCACAATTCGTCCACTTTAGCGTACACTTCCAAGATATTGTTGCCATCAATAATTCTGGACTCAATGCCATACCCTTTGGCCCTATCCGCCAAATGTTCGCAATTGTATTGCTCGTTGGTGGGCGTGGAAAGCCCATAGCCATTGTTCTCAATACAGAACAATACAGGTAAGTTCCAAACAGAAGCCACGTTCAAGGCTTCATGAAAATCTCCTTCGCTGGTTGCACCCTCTCCTGTAAAAACGGCCGTTACCCGCTTCTTTCTCCGTAACATATCGGCCAAGGCAATACCATCGGCCACTCCGAGTTGGGGCCCCAGATGCGAAATCATACCGACAATTTTATATTCTTGAGTGCCAAAATGAAAACTTCGGTCCCTACCTTGGGTAAAACCGCTTTGTTTTCCTTGCCATTGCGCAAAAAGACGGTTCAAAGGAATGTTTCTGGCGGTGAAAACCCCCAAATTCCGGTGCATGGGGAGGATATACTCACTTTCCTTGAGCGCCTTGGCGACACCAACGGAAATAGCCTCCTGTCCTATCCCACTAAACCATTTAGAAATTTTGCCTTGCCGTAGAAGAATCAACATTTTTTCCTCTATCATTCTCGGCTTCAGCATCCCTGTGTACAAATCCAGCAACTTTTCGTGTTCCAAGTCGCCAACATGATACCTCATACAATAAAATTCTGTCGGTTAAAAGTAGTAAAAAGCCTTTCAAAACGCTTTAAAATTCAAAAACCTTCATCTTATTTCCTTATTTTTGATTTTATATCAAAGAATACAATATGAGTGCTATTCCTAGTGTGGACCTGAAAGACTTTGTTTCGGGTGACCCAAAAAGAAAAGAAAAATTTGTCGAAGAAATAGGTGCTGCTTTCGAGGATATCGGTTTTGTGGCATTGAGCGGACATTTTTTATCGGATGAGTTGGTGGAAAACCTTTATACCGAAATAAAAAAGTTCTTCAATTTGCCCCAAGATGTGAAAAACAAGTATGAAATTGAAGGCATTGGAGGACAGAGGGGATACACTTCCTTTGGAAAAGAGCATGCTAAAGGCAAAAAAGAAGGCGACCTGAAGGAATTTTGGCATTTTGGCCAATATGTGGAAGACAATCCCGAACTGGAAACTGAATATCCCGACAATGTTACCGTAAAGGAGCTTCCCAACTTTAACAATGTTGGAAAAGAAACGTATAAAATGCTGGAGAAAACGGCAAAGTATGTGCTTCGGGCATTGGCTTTGCATCTTGGCCTGGAGGAAACCTATTTTGACAACTACATAAAAAACGGCAACTCCATTTTAAGACCCATCCACTATCCTCCCATAACAGAAGAACCCAAAAATGCGGTAAGAGCAGCGGCGCACGGGGACATCAACCTGATTACTTTGCTCATGGGGGCACATGGCAAAGGGCTCCAGGTGAAAGACCACGAAGGAAACTGGGTGGATGCCATTGCAAGACCCGATCAATTAATGATCAATGTTGGCGATATGCTCTCCAGACTATCCAACAACCAATTGAAATCGACCATTCACCAAGTAGTCAATCCACCGAAGGAACTTTGGGGCACTTCCCGCTATTCCATTCCCTTTTTTATGCACCCTGTGAGCGACATGCCGTTAAACTGCTTGGAAAACTGTATTGATGATGAGCACCCCAAGGCTTTTGAGGACATTACCGCAGGAGAATATCTACACGAAAGATTGATAGAACTGGGATTGATAAAAAAATAATCGATTATACACAATTGCACCAGTGGCCAATCCAAATGTCATATCGAGCGCAGTCGAGATGTTTTTGTCTGCCTTTCGACTGCGCTCAAGAGGGCAAAAACAAAGCATCGGCACCAACCTTCAAGGTCACTGGTACAATTACTGATATACAAAAAACAACAACAATGGATTTAGGAGATCAGCTTAAAAATTTATTTCCAGACCACGAACCAGAGAAAGAACCCGATAATGACAAAGAAAAACCCTCTTATTGGCTGCAAGACGACCCCATTATCTGTAAATATGAAAAAAGAAAAGGGAAACCCGTAACCATTCTTGAAGGGTACAACGGTGCCGACAGCGATTTTAAAAAATTGACGAAAGACCTAAAAACGCTATTGGGAGTGGGCGGAAGTTTTAAGAACGAAACCATTATTATACAAGGGGATTACCGGGGTAAAATTATGGACTTTCTTAAAGAAAATGGCTTTTCAGTAAAGCGGGTCGGCGGATGACTTGATAAATCCGCAAAAATTTAATTTACTTTTTAATTCTTGTTAAAAACTTGATCAGAATACCAATGTTTTGTGAAAAAATTTTTGTGTTCTTGCTTTAAACCTTACTTTTATTCTTCCTAACCAACGAAAACTGAGCTGAAAATGAAATCACTGTTGCATATAACCAACGGGGACAGTTTCACGTCCAGATTACAATCTTTGCAATTAAAAGGAGATGTAATTACATGGAGGGAAATGCTTTGTGAAGGCAAAACCCTTTCCTCCGTGGGGAGCGAATCTTTTTGGAAAACAAGGTTCGAGTTCCTGAACAAAAATTACAAAGTCTCCAAATCTTGGTTCATAGAAAAAACCCTAAAGGAATATCGGTCACTCTGCAACCATAAGCAGCAAGACCATATTGTACTGTGGTTTGAATATGACCTCTTTTGCCAAATTAACATGCTGGCCGTTCTTAGTTGGCTAAAAACACACAGAAGGCATGCAGAAATCTCTTTGGTCTGTAGTGGCAAAGTGGAAGGTTCCAGCAAACTTTATGGTTTAAATGAACTCGGTGATGAGAAGTTACTTGAACTTTACGACAATAGGAAAGTTCTTTCGCAAGACGATATAGAGTACGCGGATTATATTTGGCAACTGTACTGTAGCGATAACCCTATTCGCTTGGAAAACCAGATTGCCAACAATGATTTTCAGTTTGAATATCTATCGGATGCACTGAAAACCCACCTAAAACGCTTTCCGACCATTAAAAATGGGCTTAATGATTTAGAAAACCATATTTTGGAAGTGGCCAAACAATATAAGCCTAAGTCCAAAAAAGAACTTTTGGATAATTTATTGACCAACCAAGGGTATTACGGTTTTGGAGACACGCAATACGAACGCATGATTTCTTCCTTAAAACCGCTTTTTAGTTCGTTTAACCCTGTTAAATTGACCAAAAAGGGAATGCATGTATTGAAACAAGAAGCAAATTATTATTCGGAACTGCGTGATAATCAAATGTATCTGGGCGGTTCTTTAAAGTATAACTTCTTGTACAACGCCGATACGGACCGAATCCTCAAATTATAAAAAATGGGCTCATCGCTGGGAAGTTCAGAACTTATTCTGAATCCTGATGGGAGCATTTACCATCTAAATCTTCTTCCAGATGACATTGCCACCACCATTATCACGGTTGGTGACCCAGAACGGGTGCGCGAAGTGTCCAAATACTTTGACTCCATTGAAATAAAGAAAAGCAAACGAGAGTTTGTCACCCATACCGGGTATTATTCAGGTAAACGCATTTCTGTTGTCTCAACTGGCATCGGAACGGACAATATTGACATTGTTTTTAATGAATTGGATGCCTTGGCAAACATAGATTTTCAATCTCGACAGATAAACACCAAAAAAAAACAGCTCAATTTTATACGGGTCGGTACATCAGGCTCTTTACAATCGGATATCCCCGTTGATTCATTTTTGATTAGTGCCGCTGGTATTGGCTTTGACAACCTTTTGCATTTCTATGATTGCGGGCACATCAAAAACAAAGAGATGGAACAAGCCCTTGCGGCCTACTTAAATTGGGGTAAGTACAATATTCACCCCTATGTGGTTGATTTTAACAAAGAGCTAGGTGATGTTTTTGTCTCAAATCGTATACGATTAGGTGTAACTGGTACAAATTCAGGTTTTTACGCTCCACAAGGCAGGTCGTTGCGTTTAGCTCCCGTTATTAGGGACTTTAATGAGAAATTAGCTGGTTTTTCTTATGGGGATTTGAGGATAACCAATCTAGAAATGGAAACAGCAGCCATATACGGTATTGCAAAACTACATGGACACCGAGCCGTTTCCCTCAATGCAATATTGGCCAACAGGGCTACGGGAGAGTTCTCCAAGCAAGGCCATAAAGCCATCGATGAATTGATTCAATATACCTTGGAACATATTGCCGAAAGTCATTTGGTATAATTTTCCATTCTGATTTTTTTGAAAGATACCGAACGGAATCATAATTTTAAACTCCAAAGAAAAAAAGACGCATGAAAACCGTAAAAATTATTGGGGTCCCCGAACATTTTAATCTGCCCTGGCACCTCGCTATGGAAGATAACGCATTTGAAGACCGGGGTATTCAATTGGAATGGACTGACATTCCCGAAGGAACGGGAAAAATGACCCAAATGCTTCAAGATGGTGAAGCGGACATGGGCATCATTCTCACCGAGGGTATCATAAAAAGCATCTCACAGGGCAATCCAAGTAAAATTGTTCAGGAATATGTCTCTTCTCCCCTGCTCTGGGGAATCCATGTAGACGCAAACAGCGACCGACAATCCATCACCTCATTAAAGGATGACAAGATTGCCATCAGCCGTATGGGCAGTGGGAGTCATTTAATGGCCTACATCAACGCACAAAACCAAGGATGGGATACCAAAAACCTCGAATTTGAAATCGTGAACAACCTTGATGGCGCCGTAGAAAATCTCACAAACGGCTCCAACGCCTATTTTATGTGGGAACACTTTACCACCAAACCCCTTGTAGACAACGGAACCTTTAAACGAGTGGGCGACTGCCCTACTCCATGGCCTTGTTTTGTTATGGCCGCTTCGGATGCATTTTTAAAAGAAAACGCAGGTGTGTTGCGCCATATTTTGGAAGTGATTAATACCTACACCTCGGAATTTAAACAAATTCCGAGTATTGACAGGACACTATCCAACCGATACGAACAAAAGCTGGAGGATACCCAAGAATGGTTATCCAAAACCACATGGGGACAAGAGCAACTTTCTGAAGAAACCATGAATGAGGTGCAATCCAGGCTATATGACCTTAATTTGATTGAGGAAGTCAAAGACGCTTCAAAATTCCTTTGGAAATAACCCGACATTTTCACCAATCAATCGGTTCTTTACCCATTTGGGCGAGCAAACCGTTGGTTTTACTAAAATGTTGATTGCCAAACCACAATCCGCGATTGGCACTCAAAGGAGAAGGATGCCCCGATGTTAAAATATGGTGTTTGCTTTTATCGATCAAGGATGATTTTTTCTTGGCGAATCCGCCCCAAAGCAGAAAAACAACACCTTCCAGTTCACTGGAAACCGTTTTGATCACCGCATCGGTAAATTGCTCCCACCCTTTTTTCTGATGACTCCCTGCCTGATGTGCACGAACTGTCAGCGTGGCATTCAACAAAAGAACCCCTTGATCCGCCCAACACTCCAGATTACCGCTTTTGGGATACGGCTTTTCAACATCGGTTTTGATCTCTTTGAAAATATTGACCAAGGATGGCGGATGCGGAATACCATCTTTTACGGAAAAGCACAACCCATTCGCTTGGTTCGGCCCATGGTAGGGGTCTTGACCAATGATGACCACTTTGGTTTCTTGGAATGGACAATGATCAAATGCAGAAAAAATATCCTTACCCTTTGGGTAACAGGTATTCTGTTTATATTCCTGCTTCACAAATATTGCCAATTCTTGGAAATAGGTTTTTTTAAATTCATTGTTCAATTGTGCTTTCCAGCTATTTTCAATATTAACGTCCATGTGATGACTTTACTTCTTTTTAGTCAATTTTTAGATTAAATACCCTATGCCCACAACAAAATGAAGCAAAATTATGCCTGCTATAATGTAAATCACGATATTGTCGCTCCTCATTTAAGTACTATTTAATGCAATGAATCGGTGCGATTCAAAAGTACGCAATGCGAATTGTTTTTACCAGATACCCACCTCCAAAAACCCTTCAAAATCCTATATTTGCGCTGCTAGTAGAAAAAGATGCAAAACATTCACCCCAAAACACTTCAGGATCTCGAATTTCCAACGGTATTGACCCAAATCGCTGCACGATGCAATACCGAATTGGGCAAAGAGGAGGCCCTGGCCATAAAACCGTTCCAAGATAAAGAGGAATTGATGGCTATTTTAGGGCAGACTTCGGAGTATTTGGCGTCTTTTTCCAACGACAACCGCATTCCCAATCATGGTTTCGACCATATCAACAGCGAATTGGGGCTGCTCAAGATTGACAATAGCACTTTGGAGATTTCTGGTTTTCGAAAGATTGGTGGCATCTGCAAGACTGTCGCCATCCATCAAAAATTCTTTAAAAAGTTCAAGGAATACTATCCGTTGCTTTTTGATAAAGTGAATGCCCTGGAATTGCATCCTGAAATTCCGGATGCAATTGATGATGTTATCGACAAGTTTGGGGAAATCAAAGATTCCGCCTCGGATGAGTTACGCTACATTCGAAGCAAAATCAATGAAGTGCGCAGTAAAATCAACCAAAGTTTCAGTACGGCCCTTGGGCGTTATCAATCCTCGGATTTTTTGGATGAAATCCGTGAATCTGTTGTGGAAAACCGTAGGGTATTGGCCGTAAAGGCCATGCACCGCAAAAAAGTGAAGGGCACGGTGATGGGCACTTCCAAAACAGGAAGCATCGTGTATATTGTGCCAGAGGCCACGCTTTCCTACACCAGAGAGCTCAATAATCTTGAGTTTGAGGAGAAAGAAGAAATCCAGCGCATCCTGAACAAGCTCACCGACGAGATTCGACCTTATTTGGAGTTGTTACAGGAATATCAAAAACATCTTTCCAATACAGATATTACCGCTGCCAAAGCAAGGTACGCGAGCGAGATGAACGGTTTATTGCCAGAAATCAATGAGGAGCGGGAACTATATCTTCGAGATGCCTACCATCCGCTACTTTATCTTTCCAACAAACGAAAGAACGAGAAAACCTGGCCGCAGACGATAAAACTACACCAAGAGAACCGAATTATTGTGATTTCTGGGCCTAACGCAGGGGGAAAAAGTATCACATTAAAAACAATTGGACTGCTTCAAGTAATGCTTCAAAGCGGAATGTTGATTCCCGTGCACGAACGTAGTTCCGTTTGCTTTTTTGATAAGATTCTAACGGATATTGGGGATAATCAATCCATTGAAAATCATTTGAGCACATACAGTTATCGACTCAAAAACATGAACCAATTTTTAAGAAAGTGCAACGACAAAACCTTGTTCTTAATTGATGAATTTGGTACAGGCAGTGACCCCGAATTGGGCGGTGCTTTGGCGGAAGCTTTTTTGGAGGTGTTCTACGAGCGCGAAGCTTATGGAGTGATCACTACACACTATGCCAATTTGAAGGCTTTGGCCAACGAACTGCCACACACCACCAACGCCAATATGCTGTTCAACTCTAAAACCTTGGAGCCCACCTTTCAATTGGTGCTGGGCGAAGCGGGAAGCTCCTTTACGTTTGAGGTGGCCCAAAAGAACGGCATCCCCTACTCCTTGATCAATAAAGCAAAGAAGAAAATTGAACGCGGAAAGGTCCGCTTTGATGCCACTATTGCCAAGCTACAAAAAGAGCGCAGCAAAATGGTGGAAACTGGCTCCAAACTCAAAGAAGAGGAGTCCAAGGCCCGTGAAGAATCGGAACGATTGGAACAGCTCAACTCCAAGATCAAGTCCAAGTTGGAGAGTTACCAAGAAATGTACGACCACAACCAGCGTATGATCCAACTCGGCAACAAAGTGAACACCGCAGCTGAGAAATACTTTATCGACAAAAAAAAACGGCCGCTAATTTCTGAGATGCTTCGTATTGTGGAAACCGAGAACAGCAAGCGCAAAAAAACCACGGCCAAAAAGGCGAAGGCCAAGCAACAGGAGAAAAAACAAGTGGCCCAAGAACTGGAGCAAAAGATCAAGAAAGTTCGGGTTGAGAAAAAAGTCCAGAAGAAAAAAGAAATTCAGGCAGAAAAGAACAAGCCGCGCCCTGTTTTTAAGGTAGGCGATCGCGTCCGCTTAATGGACGGTAAGGCCGTAGGCAGCATTGACACTTTGGAGAAAGGCAAGGCCGTGGTGAATTACGGTATGTTTACCACCAACGTTAGCGTGGATCAATTGGAATTGGTGGAGGCGAAGAAGTAACAAATTCATTCCTACGTTGTGTTCTTCAACGGGATAAACAAACAGAATTAAATCAACCACCATTGTAATTTTAAGTACGTAATACTTTTAAATAAATTGAATTAATTATACTGAATTTCAGTAATTTAATTGTGTGCTAAATAATAAAACAACTCTAAACTCGTTTTTAGGTAAAATATTTTCCCGTGAATTTTTTAAATAAGGAAATAGAATCACGTACCAAACGAAAAAAGTCACGGTCACTCGTTAAGAGACAAATTTCTTGCGGAACCTTTCAAGATTTGGAAACTCTGGATCTGGACAATCATAAAAAACAATCCTCAAGAGCTAATCTTTAAGTTCTTGTGATTCTTGCAGGGAACTTTTATAACGATCCATTGTCGAAAACTTGGTAGCCCTACTTCTGAAAAACGACTACAATCATTAGTTGTTTGTTGTACCTACTCTCTGGCTGATATGTTAATGGTGTGCCCATGGAACTCCTTAAAGCCATACCAAACTACTCCTTATGCTTCGCTTCAATCCATTTGGCCATATACTTGGTACTGGCCATGGTTTGATGCTGTAGCAACTTCCCGATAAAATTTTGCGTACGATGGGTTTGCAAAGCTTCGCTTAGTTGTTGCAGTCGTTCTTTTAATCGAGTTTGCAAACTTTCTTTATCATAAAAAGTTTGAAGCAATTCACTTCCTTGCCGTTGAGCGTTCTCCCAAGCGGTCGGGTTTTGGTACAAATCCACTGCAGCTTGGGCAAACTTGTCCCAGGCATTAGTAATTGTGCCGTTCCAAGGCAGGTCACCATGCATGCCCTCCGCTCCAATAGATGTGGTTACGCTTGGGGTGCCTATTTTCATGGCATCCAATAATTTTCCTTTAATCCCCGCACCAAATTGTATGGGTGCAAGCAATACTTTGGCTTTTTTAAGCACTACATCTACGTCTTCTGCCCATCCGTGTACATGAAAACGGGTTTTGGGGCTGTGCATTTCATTCAATTGTTGGGGTAAGTATGCTCCATAAATATGCATTTCGGCTTCTGGTAGTTGTTTTCGAATTTGAGGCCAAATCTCTTGCTTTAAAACCTTGATGGCGTCAACATTGGGGGCATGTTTACCATTTCCTATGCTTACAAAGCCTTTTCGTGCTATATAAGATGGCCATTGTTCTGTAGTTTTACCCACCATAAAAGGCAAATGGCACAACAATTCAGTAGGAATGTTCAGTGTTGCATATAAAATTTCCATTTCGTAGGTAGAAATAATCAAACTAAGATCACAACGATAAATACTGGCCACTTCCCGTAAAGTTATTGGGTGGTTTTTCCAATGTTGTAACGTAAAGCATTCCTTCTTTTTATGAGCCTCTTCCCTAGCCTTTCGCAGCGAGTGTAAATCTTCGGTATTCAGTATGCGAATGGCATTTGGGGCACAGTCCGCTACACGCCATCCAAATTGTTCTTCCACCATAAAGCGATCGAACAGCACCATATCGGGAGATAGTTCTTTTACAAATTCATCAAAACTGGAATGGTTAAGCTGTATGGGAGTTTCCCGAATTCCCATTTGTTGCAGATCTAAACTGTACTCGGTTTTACTGGCGGTACTGGCAAACGTAACTTGAAAACCAAAGCTTATAAAGGCTTCCAGCAATTGTTGCATTCGGCAGCCAGCAGCCGTGGTGTTGGGCTCGGGCCATACATAACCGATTACGAGAAGTTTTTTTGACATGTTGGTAAAAGTACGAGTTACTCAGTTTAAAGTGCAAGCTTAAGTTCAAGAACGCAGTAAGCAGTGGGCAATTGGCAGTCAACAAGTGACCTGTATTTGGCACGAATGACACCAATTTTCTTGGAAGAAGACATCTCGACTGCGCTCGATGTGACAAGCACGAAATACAAGAGTCAAATCCAAGTGTTAAGTTCAAGCATCAAGTACAAGAAGAAGGGTTTAGGAACCAAGATACAGGGCACTCTTCTTTACTGGTAGACAAATTCCAAATAACTAAACCTGAAACCAGACCAAAGAAAATAGACAAGAGACAGGGAACAGAAACCCGAAACACCAATAACTCAATAACCAAATAACAGAACACCTGACATCTAGCACCGAGCATCAAACTTCCAAACTAATAACCAACTACATCCGCGCCGCAAACATTTTGGAGATACTGGAACGGAGTTTTCGTTCATAATCTTCTTCCAACCACTCCTTGTAATTTTTGGTGTTGTTCATAATGCAATACGAATACTGCTTTACGCGATAGGAAATCTCATCTTTGAGTTCCTTGGCCAAAATACGGGCATCGAATACATCTTCGCTATTTTCCACACATATTTGGGCATGTTGTTCTATACTTTTTTCCAGTACAACCTTAGATTTTTTACCTTGCGCGAATATTTTTTTGTACTCCGCTTTTACATCAAACGTAATGTTGTCGGACTTACTGAATTTGGCACGGAGCTCATCGGGCATCTCGTACACAAAATCACGCTCAATCTCCTCATCATTTTTAATGTTTTCCAGATAAAAGTCTGGAAAGTGGAATATTTCTTGCCAATCCACAGGTGCATCCCAAGAACCAAAACGGGCAATGTTGTTACCCATATCAATAACGTTGAACTCATCTTTATTGGGCAATACCCTAGAGCCCCTTCCTATCATCTGAAAATATAGCGTAAGGGAACGTGTAGCCCTATTTAGGATAATACTTTCCACGGTGGGCTCATCAAAACCTGTGGTTAAAATACTTACGGAGGTTAAAATGGCGTCTGGTGTTTTGGCAAACCAATCCAAGATTTCTTTTCGTTCGGTCGCTGTATTCTTATTATCTAAGTGCCTAACGTTGTAGCCAGCCTTTTTAAAGGTCTCGTACACATACAAGGAGGTGTTGATACCGTTATTGAAAATCAGTGTTTTGGTGCCCCTTGCAATCTCTTCGTAAGCAGTGAGCAATTTGCCCAACATACTGTGCGCACTGTAAAACTCATCAGAAGACTTTACGGTATAGTCTCCATTGATGCCAAGTTTTAAGGTCCGTAGGCTAACATCATAATTATAAAGGTTGGCCTTAGCTAAGAACTGTTTGTCTATCAATGATTTTATGGACTCCCCAATGATCAAATGCTTGTAGTTGTCCTTCATGGGAAGTTTGATGTTGGAGCTCAACGGTGTTGCCGTTACACCCAAAATCGTGGAATCTTCAAAATATTTGAAAAGTTTCCTAAAGGAATTGTAGTGGGCCTCATCAATAATGACCAGCCCAATATTGTTGATTTTTACTTTTTCTTCCTGTAACCGATTGTTCAGTGTTTCCACCATAGCCACAAAGCACATATAGTTGTCCTGATCGTAAAGTTCCTTGACCTCGCTGTTAATTACCTTATTGGCCACACCGAAGCCATGGAGCATTTTGGAGGTTTGTTTACTGAGCTCAATACGGTGGGTAAGCACCATCACCTTTTTACCGGTCTGCTCAATAAACCTTCTGGTTATCTCGGAAAAAACCACGGTTTTACCACCTCCTGTGGGCAATTGGTACAAAATATTGGCACCCTTAGGAATCTTTTCCAAGTGTTTGAAGATTTTGTTCAGGTCTTCTTCCTGATAATCGTATAATGTTTTCTTCTTGATTTCTCTGTTTACCTCCAAAGGGAAATTGCGTTATGGGTTCTTAAATAAAAAACCCTACAAAATTAGAGGTTTTTTGCGCTTGAGACCAATACTCGGAAGCTTTTATATTAAAAATAGTATCAACAACCCTTGTTGAATCCTTTTTTTCGCAATTGATGCATTTGCTTATAACATTTTGATAACAATAACATTTTGGACTTGGAAAAATGGAGATTATAATGTATAATGATAGCTTATAACACTTGTTAAACCAGATATAAGAATGAGGCAGCTAAAAATCATTAAACAGGTTACGAACCGGGAATCCAAATCACTTGACAAATACTTGCAGGACATTAGTAAAATTGATTTAATCACCGCGCAGGAGGAAGTTGAGCTAGCACAGAAGATCAGGGCCGGAGACCAAGCTGCTTTGGAAAAACTGACGAACGCAAACCTAAGGTTTGTGGTCTCCGTGGCAAAACAATATCAAAATCAAGGTCTAAAATTACCCGATTTGATCAACGAGGGAAACGTTGGTTTGGTAAAAGCTGCCAAACGATTTGATGAAACCCGAGGATTTAAATTTATTTCCTACGCGGTTTGGTGGATTCGCCAATCCATTCTGCAAGCCTTGGCAGAACAATCCCGTGTGGTTCGATTGCCTTTGAACAAGATTGGATCCATCAACAAAATAAAAAAAACATTCTCTTATTTGGAACAAGCGCACGAGCGTCCACCATCTCCCGAAGAAATTGCCAAGGAATTGGACATGACGGTTTCCGAAGTAAAACAATCTTTGAAGAATACAGGCAGGCACGTATCCATGGATGCTCCATTAAAAGAGGGAGAAACGTCCAATTTGTATGATGTGCTAAACGCCGGAGATTCCCCAAAACCCGATAAAGGTTTGATGCACCAGTCTTTGAACACCGAAATAAACAGGGCATTGGATACACTATCTCCAAGAGAAGCCGATGTGGTAAGACTGTATTATGGAATTGGTAATCAACCCTCCATGACCTTGGAAGAAATTGGCAGCACCTTTGATCTGACCAGGGAGCGTGTGCGTCAAATCCGTGAAAAAGCAATTAGAAAATTAAGACATACCTCAAAAAGTAAGATATTAAAGTCTTATTTGGGATAAGATGCCAAATGGTTATAGGTGAACTCATTTAAACTTTTTCAATTGGCTAAAAAATTGCCCTTTTGCACCCACTTTTTGTCTTTTTATCCTTCCGTAGCCCTGCTATGCAACTCGAAAAAGTCTTCAAATGGGCACAAATTGACTAATTTTCGCTTCAATCCTAAAAGTTTAAATGAGTTCAATAAAAAAGGGGATGTTGTAATCAATTCAACATCCCCTTTTCCATGATATTCACTTAAAAAACATCACGATTTGCTCAAAAGACTAATATCAAAGTCGGTGAGCATGTCTTTCAAATCTTGAATAAAATTCAAGTAGGCTGTGTTTTCTTTGTTATGGTTTTTCATGGTAACAAGTTTTGGGTTGTTTATCCAACTATAGGTAATCAAGTTCGGCAAGTTCATTTACTGTCAAAATTTCATTCAGTTCTTGTAAAAATGCCAAGTATTCTTCGCCGTAGGTATCGTATAACATAGTAATCTTCGGTTTTTGTTCGGGGTTTTAGGTATAACGTAATTTTATTTTAAAGATTATATTGTTCTTATAAAATGTGGTAAAACCCCTACTTTGTATTTAAAATATCCAGTTCTACCTCAAAATCAAGGGCTTTATCCACTTTGCTTGGCCTTATGTTGAATTCATCATAAATGAAACACAAATTCATCGGCAACCTTCGTCGTTCGGTATCGGACATTACACCCAATTTGGATTGCAGTTCATTTTTGATTTGAAATGCTTTATTGCTGATTTTTGGGTCATCATGGGATTCCAACTCAGAAAGAAAAGGAATTTCTTTCCTATCCCCTACTTCTAACATTTCATCCAATAACATTAATTGGGTATCAAGGTCCTTTGTATATTGGAACAAAGGATAAAAGATGCTTTGGAGGTACTCGGGGAGTTCGTTGCTTGCCATGGTGTAGGTATTTTACATTGTTCGGAACATTTCCATTTCAAAATCTATCTGCTCTTGTACACGTGGATATTCTTGAAGAAATTGGTCATATAAAAAAGTAAGATGTTTTACATCTTTGTCGGTTTTGCAGAGTCTGGAAACTTGCTGGGTCACTTCCAAAAGGCCGTAAGTTTTTATCATGCGCAACGAAGGCATAATTTTTTGACATGCAAGTTCCAGTTCAGCGAAGTTTTCATTCATTAGATTAACCTTGGCGCTTCCAATAAATTCCCAAACGTTCTGTTTGAACATACGGACCAATTCTTCCAATAGATCCATCTGCCCCATACAATCTTCCAAAACAGGTTTAAGGTCAATGTCTTGGCCAACAAACCCAGCTTGCAAACTTTTTTCTATAAATTTAAAATCGGTAGACATGATGTCGGTATTTTTATCAGAATGTTGAGCTTTATCACCCTGCGGATTTTGCACCAATTTTTTAAGTTCCTTCACAATAGCACTTTGCTCATTGGATAGCGGGGTATCTTCCATTGCTTTGATCAGAGCTAAAAACTTGGTGTTATCAGATTCGGTGAATTGTTTGTTGTCCAAGCTTTGTATACCTATTTTTTGGTAGATACTTTCAAGTTGTCTCATTTCTGAGACACCAAAAACCTTGTTTTCCAGTCCCATCTTAAAAACTTCAAAGGATTTTTTAAGCTCTCCTGCCTCCACAACGCCCAATTCCTCATAAGAAAATGAACTTAATCCTATTTCCAGTTTTTCTAGATATGTCAACAATTCCCGTGTTCCCAATTCTTTGCTATAATCAATATTAACTATTCTAAAAATGTTGATTATACTGAGGGATTACAATTTATTGTTCCGTAGCATTCGGATTTTGTTGTCAAATTGCGTTATTTGTATGTGTAAAAAAACCAACCATGAAATATTTTTATCTATTCTTTAGTCTTTCCCTATTAATCTCTTGCGGAGAAAAAAAAACTGAAAAGACCGAAACCTTGGAAGAAAAAGCCCAAAGGATTCATGATTCCGTGATTACGATTGATACTCATGACGATATCAACGTGCAGAATTTTACGGACAGCATCAATTACACTCAACGACTGGAAACTCAAATCAATATTCCGAAAATGGAGGAAGGTGGATTGGATGTAGCTTGGCTTATTGTGTATACGGGTCAGGATACTTTAACCACCGAAGGTTATGCCAAAGCCTCTGAGAATGCTATTTCCAAATTTGAAGCCATTCACCGGTTGTGCGAAGATATTGCTCCGGACCAAATTGAGTTGGCATTGACTTCCGATGATGTGAGAAGAATTGCAGCATCAGGAAAAAAAGTGGCCATGATCGGTGTGGAAAATGCTTATCCAATCGGCGAAGATCTTTCCAATATTGAAGAGTACCAAAAACTTGGTGCCCGCTATATGTCCCTATCACACAATGGGCATAGCCAGTTCAGCGATTCCAACACCGGAGAACAAGACAGTGCATGGCTGCATAACGGCCTAAGTGCTCTGGGGAAGGAAGCTGTTGCTGAAATGAACCGTGTTGGAATGATGATCGATGTTTCGCATCCATCCAAAGAAGCCATGAAACAAATGATTGAGTTGACCAAAGCTCCCATTATTGCCTCACACTCTTCGGCTAGGGCACTTTGCGACCACAGCCGTAATTTGGATGATGAACAATTGATGTTGATGAAAGAAAATGGAGGCGTGGTGCAAACCGTTGCCTTTAGTTCTTATTTGAACACCGAAAAGCACGAAGCCCGTTCCGCTTATATGACCGAAGTCTATAAAAAAGTAGCAGATTCATTGGATGTTGCCTGGTATGAACGTTCCCAGTTCTCTTCTTTGACCGATGAGCAGCGTGAGGAATTCTTTGTCAACTACCGAAAGGTGATGAACATTGGTAAAGAATTGGCCGAAACCGACCCCAATGTGCCACCAGCAGTAAATGTATCCGACTTTGTGGACCACATTGACTATATGGTGGATTTAATCGGAATTGACCACGTGGGCATCAGCTCCGATTTTGATGGAGGTGGCGGCATCGAAGGCTGGTCAGATGCTTCTGAAACCTTCAACGTAACCTTGGAACTGGTGAAACGGGGCTATACCGAAGAAGAAATAGCCAAATTGTGGGGCGGCAACCTGTTAAGAGTGTTGGACGATGTTCAGGCCGTGGCCAAAACTTTGAACTAAGAAGCGGACCTTTCTTCTTCTTTTTCTTTTTTGGCCAAACGGTCTTTAACGTATTCTATTTTCGTTTTCCCGTGGGCCTTGGGATTGCCGTTCTCATCTAGATTGACCATAATAATATTGTCCACCGTAACAATACTCTCGTGGGTCATCTTATTTCTAACTTCGCAGTTCAAGGAAATTGAGGTGGTCCCAAATTTTATGACCTCAATACCAATTTCTATGATATCGCCTTCTTTGGCAGTACTCATAAAATTGATTTCGGACATGTATTTGGTTACAATTTTTTTGTTCTCGAGCTGAATGATGCTGTACAATGCAGCTTCTTCATCTATCCAAGCAAGGACCTTACCTCCAAACAGCGTTCCATTGGCATTCAAATCCTCTGGCTTCACCCATTTTCTTGTATGAAATCGCATAATTGAAACTTTTATAATTCAATACAAAGTTAGATGAATCCCTTGAAGATATTTCTTGTTAAAGTCTTTAATTTATACGAATTATGAATTTGAAATATTTGCTGGTCGACGAGTATTGAGTAAATAATTTTGAATGCCCAAGATTTTGAACTTGATCAATTCGATGTGTTTTAACTGAACAAATCCTCTTGTGCGGGCAAAGTGGTCTAGGGTTGTTCGTTGATTGATGGTTCTTAGGTGAACGGTAAAAGGCCAAGGGTTCTCGACTGCGCTCGAACTGACAATTGGTGATTGATAATTGCTCACTGCCTACTGCATACTGCCTTCGTACTTCCAACTTCAGGCACCTCACATCCAAATTCCTTAATCGAATAAACCTTTTTGAGAGGGCAAGGTCGTCTTTGGAATGTGCAAGTTACAGCCCATTTTGGCATTTAATTGTTCAACAAAATAGGCAGACAATAATGGAGATTCCAGTTCAAGGTTCTGATGCACAAAAAAATGGATGTTCTCCAATCCCATGGATTTCCATGAAGATAAACGCTCGATCCAATCGTCCAAACGGGGATAATCCGACACATGATTTGCACCAACATAACGAACAAAAGCTTCGTTTTTGGTCAATCGCATGTGCATAAGGTCTCTCCTACCTGCGGTATCCACCAAAATATTGACAATGTTGTTTTCTTCCAATAAATGATAAAGTTCTTGGGCGACTTTTTCGTCCGTAAACCAATCCGTGTGCCGAAACTCCATGGCCAATGGGAACTCTTTTGGCCAATATTCCACAAAGCGCACTACCCTATCCCAATTTTTGGGTCCAAAGTTGTTGTGCATTTGTAAAAAGATGGTTCCCAACTTTTCTCCTAACAAAGCGGTCACTTCCAAATAGCGGTCTGCGGCCTCCAGTGCCTTATCGTTCATTCGCCGAAGATGACTGACCTCGTTGGTCATTTTTGGAAAGAATTTAAAGCCTTCCGGTGTTTTGTCCCGCCACTTTTCATATTGTTCTGCGGGAAAAATTCTATAGAACGTCGCATTGAGTTCAATACTGTTGAATTGTGTAGAATAGTAAGCTAACTCATCTTTTGTGCCTCGAGGGTAAAAATTCTTGAGTTCTTGCCGATTCCATTTGGCACAGCCGACAAAAATTTTAGTGTCCGCACCCGTCTTATTTTTTGATAAGACCACGGGAGTATCGGGGTGGTCTGGAGGTATGGTGAAATCTATGTGCTCTGGATGGTCTACTTTGCCGAATTTCATTTATTCATTAAAGTTTATATGTAAAACTATTTTAAAGCTTTATTACACCTCTCTTTTTAATTTAGAGGGATTTTGTCTATTATCAAAAATTGTAACTATAAATATCGTTTTAGAATTAAAACGATAATACATAGTGGTCTGTTTGGAGATTACACATTTATACAGTCCAAGCTTTTTATCAGATTCTGGAAAAATATTAGGGTCGTTCTTTATTAAATCAATGGATTTATCCAACTTTTTAACGAAATCCAACTTAACTTTCAACGACCAATTTTCCTGTAAGTAGTCTAAGAGTTCTGATACTTTCTTTTCTGCTGTTTTAGAAATCTTGACCTTTCTATCCATTCTTATCTATGCTTTGCCATAAATGAGTCGAAGTCAACAACATCTCCATTTTCAATTTCAGAAATTCCTTGATTTATTTCAGCTTGTTGCTCGGTAGTCAATTCATCCCAAAAATCAGTTGAACTTTCCTTTTTGAAAATTTGCTTGATTGATTGAATAATCTTGGGGTCGTTAGTATTTAACAACATTTTTGCCAGCTCTATTTTTTCCGCTTGAATATTCATAATCAATATTTTGTAAAAACGAAGATAACGAATCTTTTAGATTGCTAATGTTAAGTCAGTAATATAACACTTTTGATTTTTAGAGGGCATGAACAATATTTTTGTTATATTTAGTTTATGTTACTCTTCAACAGACGTATTAAACTCTCCAAGCTATTCAGATATTGGGTTTTGCTCGAATTCTCAATCTGTATAGTGTGCCTGATCGTTTACTGGATTTCCAAATTACTTTAAAATACCCAGAAATATCCTTGCTGTGTTTGTTCATAACATCGTTGACAACTATTGCCATATTTAAAAGTGTGCGGTTGATCATTCTGTAATTTTATTAAAAATCACAGCCATGGATTCACAATCCGACCGTCGATTGGACATCCGTCCAAGCATTCCCGAGTCACATTTTAACAGTCAAATGGGTTTCGATGAGTATTTTCAGAACAAAACCCTTCGACCCGTGATCAAACTCCAAAACTATTTGTTGGTAGAGGCTTTCAAGAATTATGCGAACAAGCATAAGGGAGTTTTCTACGAGCTCTCTTTGGAAAAAAAGTTCCACTACATTGAACGGGCCATCCAAAAGGACATCAAATTCAGGAATTCCCTAAAGGGAATGATCATTGGCCAGTTCACCGTGGATGAATACCAGGATTACATTACTAATTCTTCCGCATTGAACAAAAGAATGATGAACATGGTGGTGGAACGATTAAAGGATCAGATTCAACTTCTGGAAGAAGAAGCTTTATTACAAAATTGATTCTCCATTTAGGTTGGTAGTGAGGATATCGCTCATTAGGTCAAAATAAGGCCGAATAGCCCTGTACGACTTGTCCACTTCATCTATAAATGATGAAGAAAGGACTTCTTTATCGGAAAACTTGTGTGTGAACACAAACTGTTTCTTTCTGATCAAGTCGATATCGGAATGTTCTTTGTCAAAACCTTTAGGAGCAGTTTTTACTTCATCACCACTTAGTTCGCCCCAAATTGTTTTTAATTCTTTTTGATTGATGACTTCCCTAAATTCGGAAGCATCCATTTCCAGTTCTTTTCTTATCCGTAAAAGGTCTTCCTTGTTTGGAGCCCAGAATCCAGTGGCCAAAAACGACTCCCCTGGTTTTAAATGAAGATAATAGCCTCCCCGTAAATGTGCGCCCAATCGAGAAAAGGAACCAGCAAAGTGAGCTTTGTACGGTGTTTTGTCCTTGGAAAAACGAACATCCCTATAAATACGGAACAATTTCATCTTTTCAATTTCATCGTGATGGTTCAACCTATCCTTGACAGCTTCAAGAAATGACTTTACATCGGATTTATGTTTTTTAAATGTAGGTTTGTGTGCTTCGAACCAATCTCTATTGTTGTTCTTTTTAAGTTCGGCCAAAAAATCAAAAACTCCTTTGGATATCGTAACGTTGGATGTCATATAACGATAATATGTTATTTTTAAACTAAAGTTAACTTTTTATCATGGGTATGGTAAGGATTTGTCTAATTTTAAGACTATAAAGCGCAGTATGGACAAAGAAAAAATAATAGCTGAACTCAATAGGCATAAAAAATTGCCATATTTGGACTATAGACTAAAGCAGGAAACTGAGGATTTTACCGATACGCTTTTTTATACTTTATTTGATGCCAATACCCCTGTGGCCGTTAACTTGGAGCTGTTAGAGAAAAAATTCAACCAATTAATGGATATGGCATGTTGGGATTTGGAGAAACCAAGCGAAGAGCTTTGGAACAACTACATTTCCCATTTGCCACAAATTTTAGAAAATTTGAATTTGGATGCTGAGGCTATATTGAATTGCGACCCTGCCTCACTTTCCATTCAGGAGATTTATATGGCCTACCCGGGTTTCTATGCCATCGCTATTTACAGATTGGCGCACGAACTTTATGAAGAGGGAGTTCCATTAATTCCCAGAATGATGACCGAATATGCGCATCGACAAACAGGCGTGGACATTAACCCAGGAGCTAAAATCGGGAAATCGTTTTTTATAGACCACGCCACGGGAGTCGTAATTGGCGAAACTGCAGTAATCCATGATAATGTAAAATTGTATCAAGGTGTTACGCTCGGAGCGCTTTATGTTGCCAAGAATTTGGAGAAAACAAAACGTCATCCTACCATAGAAAACAATGTGACCATCTACGCCAATGCGACAATTTTAGGAGGTGAAACCGTTGTGGGCGCCAATTCCGTTATTGGTGGTAATGCATGGATTACTTCGTCCGTTCCTGCGAATTCAACCGTTTATCATAAACCAGAAATTAAAATAAAGACAACCCCAAATGTCTAACAGTATACTAGACCTTATTGGAAACACCCCTTTGGTGGAATCCAAAGTTTTGAATAAAAATCCTAATGTAAAAATCCTGTTTAAGCTCGAAGGGAACAACCCCGGAGGAA
The DNA here is from genome assembly GCF_000224085.1 of Allomuricauda ruestringensis DSM 13258. Taxonomy (NCBI): domain Bacteria; kingdom Pseudomonadati; phylum Bacteroidota; class Flavobacteriia; order Flavobacteriales; family Flavobacteriaceae; genus Flagellimonas; species Flagellimonas ruestringensis. The sequence continues at coordinate 3,439,854 of NC_015945.1, read as the reverse complement.
GTGTAAAGGACAGACCCGCATTCAATATGATCAAAAGCGGTCTGGAACGTGGGGATTTTACCAAAAGTACCAAGCTCATTGAGGCCACAAGTGGAAATACGGGTATTGGATTGGCCATGATAGCAGGTCTTTTTGGCCTTGATATTGAATTGGTCATGCCCGAGAATTCAACAAAAGAACGTGTGCAAACAATGCGTGCATACGGGGCAAAAGTGACGCTGACTCCTGCCGATGTTGGTATAGAAGGTGCTCGGGATTATGCAGAGGCTAAAGTAAAGGATGAAGGTTTCCAAATGTTGAACCAGTTTTCCAATGATGACAACTGGAAGGCGCACTACAAAACAACAGGCCCTGAGATTTGGAGGGATACCAATGGAGAAATCACCCATTTTGTGTCCAGCATGGGAACTACCGGAACCATTATGGGAACTTCTACTTATTTGAAGGAGCAGAATCCCAATATTCAAATTGTGGGTGTACAGCCTACCGATGATTCCAAAATTCCTGGGATACGCAAGTGGCCGCAGGAATACCTTCCAAAGATTTTTAACCCTAAAAAGGTTGATACGGTAATGGAAGTCAGTGAACAGGATGCCACCGAAATGGCCAAAAGGTTGGCTAAAGAAGAAGGTATTTTTGCCGGGATGAGCAGCGGTGGAGCCGCTACAGTGGCATTACGCCTTGCAGAAACCTTGGAGAGTGGGGTTATCGTTTCCATTGTTTGCGACAGAGGTGATCGTTATCTATCTTCAGATTTGTTTGATTAGACGAATCATTTTCATATCAATTTTCACGACTTTCATTTCGGATTTTTCGCATTATCCAACATTGTTTGCGAATCATCGATTTCTTTGAAATAGTCCTGATAAAACCCCGTTCTTTATAGTGATAAAGTCCCAAAATCTTGAAATTGATATGAATACCCTGTCAAAAATCATCACTTGGAAAAGAAACATACTGGCCAGTGCAGCAGTCTTGTTAACATTGATTGTGCTAAGCTTTTACGGTGTCTTTACCAATCAATTTTACTTTCTTAAGGCTGATAACTATATATTTCCAGTTCTTACTACTGTGCATTTTTTGTATCTATATGTGGTGTGGTTTAAGATTACAGAAGATGAGTTGCCAGACCCTAAGATGAGAAACATCGAATACGTACTTTACGCCATTATGATTGTGTACGTATTTAAAATATATGATAGCATAACGGTTTTAAACTCCATAAATCTTTATGGGCAACATGTAATTCCAGCCACTTTCAAACCTATGGCGACCCTTTCCGTAGTACTTTACAGTATTTTACCAATTCTAACGCTTTATACTTTTTGGTTGAGAAAGCGCTACGTGGGTATCTACAATTTTGAAAACTACAACGACAATCTAAATATTTGGCAATAGTTACAGTCCTCGAATGTAACTTCCATACAAATCTTTAAACTGATATCCTTGCTGAAAGCGGTGTTTGCTCAACTTTTTATAGGCAACCAATCCCCAGAGCAGCAGTTCCTTCAAAAAATAAGAATCTTCTTTGGGGGCATCGGGTTGATACTCCTTTAAAAGATTGTTCAAAGGGCCAATGGAATCCAATTTTGATTTGTAGTTTTCTTCTTTTTCATCATCTAAAAGGTCGAAACCCTCGCCATCAAAAAACCAACTGACCAATTCATCGTATTCGTTTTCCTCCTCTTTGCGCTGAAGTTTATCAATTTTAGGGAAGTAATTCGGGAACAATGACTTTGCCGCATCCTCAATTAAGTTTTCCGCCACAGAACCCGCTCCCTCTTGCTCTCCTTCGTACACCAATTCTATTTTTCCTGTGATGGATGGCACTACGCCCATAAAATCACTGAGACGAACTGATGTTTTTCTGTCTCCAGCAACAATGGCCCTGCGCTCTGCAGTACTCAATAAATTTTCAAATGCGGTGATGCTCATACGTGCACTCACACCACTTTTGGCATCAACATACTCACTTTTTCTGGCCTCAAAACTGATTTGCTCCAATAAATCCATCGCGATTTCAGGTACATACACAAAATCAGATTGTCGTTTATCCAATTGCGCTTCTTGTTTCGTAATTTTCTTTGCAATTTCGATACTCTCGGGATAATGGGTAAGAATCTGGGAACCGATTCTATCCTTCAATGGAGTTACAATGCTTCCTCTGTTCGTATAATCTTCAGGGTTGGCGGTAAATACAAATTGAATGTCCAAATGCAATCGAAGTTTAAATCCTCGAATTTGTATATCCCCTTCTTGTAAAATATTAAATAAAGCCACTTGAATCCTTGCTTGAAGATCAGGAAGTTCATTGATTACAAAAATACAGCGGTTGGCCCGTGGGATCATTCCAAAATGGATTACACGATCATCAGCATAGGATAGTTTAAGGTTAGCCGCTTTTATCGGGTCAACATCACCTATCAAATCCGCTACGGTTACATCGGGTGTGGCCAGCTTTTCGTAAAAACGTTCGCTTCGGTGTACCCAACTTATGGGAGTGTCATCTCCTTTTTCTTTAATCAGCTCGGTGGCGTATCTTGAAATAGGTTCCAAAGGGTCATCGTGGATTTCAGAGCCTTCCACAATGGGCATCCATTCATCAAGCAGTTGTACCATTAAACGGGCCAAACGGGTCTTTGCCTGTCCGCGCAAGCCCAATAAATTAATATTGTGACGGGAAAGAATGGCTCTTTCCAATTCCGGAATTACGGAATTTTCATAACCCCAAACCCCTTCGAACACCTGTTCTTTCTTGGATATTTTCTCCAAAAGATTTTCCCGGAGTTCGTCTTTGATGCTTCTGCTTGTATATCCCGCTGATTTTAATTCACCTAGCGTTGTAATTTTGGTATGATCCAAGTTCATATGTTGTGTTATCCTTTTATTCTTCTTTTTCTGTTTTGTTCGTAATCTTCAAAAATCATTTCACCCAAACCTTTAAGGCCTGTGTAAAAGGCTTTCCCTTTATTAGCTTTGGTGAATTCGCGCACAAACTGCATCAAATAAGGGTCCTCCGCAATCATAAAAGTGGTTATGGGGATATGAAGTTTTCGGGCCTGTTGCGCCATAGCATAACATTTTTCAACGATATATTCATCCAATCCTACACTGTTCTTGTAATAATCACCGTTCGGAAGCCTTAAACAGGACGGTTTTCCGTCCGTGATCATAAATATCTGCTTATTGGTGTTTCTTTTTCTGCGGAGCATATCCATCGCCAATTGAAGTCCCGCAACGGTATTGGTGTGATACGGTCCTACTCTCAAGTAAGGTAAATCCTTAATGGGAATGGGCCAGGCATCGTTTCCGAACACCAAAATATCCAAGGTATCCTTTGGATAACGGGTCGTAATCAGTTCTGCGAGTGCCATTGCGACTTTTTTGGCGGGTGTGATTCGGTCTTCGCCATACAAAATCATACTATGGCTGATATCAATCATCAATACCGTGCTCATTTGCGCCTTGTGCTGGGTATCTTCAACCACTAAATCGGCTTCACTCAAAGAAAAATTGTCCAACCCGTGGTTCACTTGGGCATTCTTGAGACTTTCCGTCATACTAATTCGCTCCAGTGAATCTCCAAAACGGTATTCACGAAACTCCCCGGTATGTTCATCTCCTTTTCCGGATTTACCGGTTTTATGGTTTCCCGAGCCACTACGTTTTATTTTACCAAAGATTTGGTCCAAAGCTCTTTGACGTATCATACGCTCCAGTTTGGAAGTAATGGATAGATTTCCACCCCTACCATTTTCGTCACCTTCTTCGCCTTCACCACCTTGGGGATTATCCATATCGAATTCTTCACGGATATACCCCTTAGACTTCAAATCTTCTATAAAATCGTCAATGGTGTAATCGTCGTCGGTAAGTTCGTATTCCTTGTCGAGTTCGCGAAGCCAGTCCAAAGCCTCCTCCACATCACCTGAAGTATGGGTAATCAATTCCTGAAAAATCTTAAAGAGTTTTTCGAACGGAGTTTGGTCCGGAGCCTCATAATTGGTAAAACGAAACCCTTTTCTTGTGTTCATAGCCATTACATAAATTTACGGCATTTCGCTGTAACGACTAGGGCTTTAGAAAAAACTTAACGGATTTGTTTAATGACGTTTTTCCAGTACTTGGGCAATATCGTCCAAAGTGTAGCCTTTGGCCTGCAACAAAATAAGGTAGTGAAACAGTAAATCTGCACTTTCGTTCTGGAAAAGGCTCTCATCGTCATCTTTGGCCTCGATAATGGTTTCCACAGCCTCCTCCCCTACTTTTTGTGCTATTTTGTTGATACCTTTTCGAAACAATGATGCCACGTAGCTATCTGGATTCTCTTGGTCATTTTTTCTGGATTCGATGATACCTTCCAAAGTGGACAAGAAGCCATATCCTTGAACATTTTCTTCGGCCCAGCAAGTGTCCGTTCCTTTGTGGCAGGTAGGTCCAACCGGGTTTACGGTCACCAAAAGGGTGTCGTTATCGCAGTCCACTTGAATATCCACAAGGTTTAAGAAGTTGCCACTTTCCTCGCCTTTGGTCCATAACCGTTGCTTGGAGCGGCTAAAAAATGTGACTTTTTGTGTTTCCTTGGTTTTCTCAAACGCTTCTTGGTTCATATAGCCCAGCATCAAGACGTTTTTGGTGGTTGCATCTTGAATAATTGCTGGAACTAGTCCGTCTAGGTTTTTATTGAAATCTATTTTCATTGTAAATTTTTCTTAAGCTGTCACATCGAGATGTCATTCTGAGCGTAGTGGAAGGAGCGTCGAGATGTGGATTTTATATTCTTACAGGAATTCCCTCTTGCTTTAATTTTTCTTTTAGTGTGTTGATTTCGATTTCCTTAAAATGAAAAACACTGGCAGCTAATGCTGCATCAGCCTTTCCATCCTTAAAAGTATCTATAAAGTGTGAAACGGTACCAGCTCCACCTGATGCAATCACAGGAATGTTCACCAAACCTGACAAATGCGCTAAGGCTTTGTTGGCAAACCCGTTTTTAGTGCCATCGTGGTCCATGGAAGTGAATAAAATTTCACCTGCTCCACGTTCTTCCACTTCCTTGGCCCATTCAAAAAGGTCTAGTTCCGTGGGAACCTTCCCTCCTACCAAATGAACTTTCCATTGTCCATCGATTTGTTTGGCATCTATTGCTACAACAACGCACTGCGAACCGAATTTCGCTACCAGTTCATTGATCAAATCAGGTCTTTTTACCGCTGATGAATTTATGGAAACCTTGTCAGCCCCGTTTTTCAGCAGAATATCCACATCTTCCACAGATGAAATTCCTCCGCCAACGGTAAAAGGTATATTGATGGTCTCTGCAACATGATATACCAACTCGGCCAAGGTCTTTCGCTTTTCCTCGGTGGCTGAAATATCCAAAAAAACCAATTCATCAGCTCCTTCTTTGGCATAGATTTCTGCCAATTCCACGGGATCGCCCGCATCCCTGAGGTCAACAAAGTTGATTCCCTTTACGGTCCGTCCGTTTTTAATATCGAGACAGGGTATGATTCTTTTTGTAAGCATAATTTCTTTTTTGTCATCTTGTGTTCCTCTCAAAATAGGTTTTATAGATGATGAGATGCTGAAACGAGTTCTGCATGACGTATCTTTTTTTAATATTTATCCTCATAATTTTTGGTCGTCACCCTGAACTCGTTTCAGGGTCCCATCCTGATTGGCTTAAAGGGCTATGAGATGCTGAAACAAGTTCAGCATGACGTAGTTCATAAATACCTAATTTTCAGTTTCATTCTTGACATTTAGGTCTACGTCTCCATAAAACCCTAAATCTTTGTTCTGTAAAATTTTAGTCCAAAGTGCTATCTGTCCTGTATGATAAGACAAATGCTCCGTGACATGGATAATATTGCCTACACCAGAAAAGTTGAAGCTTTGAACATTTCTTTTACGCAAAAGTTCTTTGAGCGGAGCATCATAAAATGCTCTTTTGGCATCAGATATGGTATCTTCCAATTTTTGGATAAGCCCTGCTTTAGTATAGCCCGATTCAGTTGAAAATTCTTCATCTCTTTTCCGTTCGTCATCTAAATTTTGGATGGAGGCAATCCCATATTGGGTAATATTTCCGCACAGATGAAGGATGAGATTGGCAATACTGTTACTAGATTCATTTGGTTTTTCCCAAACCTGCTCTTCCGACAACTGTTCCAAACAAATTTTGATCATACGGAGGCTTTCGTTCATACGGTAGCCTGCGTTCCAAACCAATTCTTCCTGGAGTTCTTTTTCCTTATCCATTTTCGAGAATGTAATGTTCCAATTGTTTTAAACTGATTCTGTTTTCATAAATGGCCTTTCCTATAATGGTGCCATCACAACCAATTTCAGCAAGTTTTGGCAACTCATCAAATGAAGAAATACCTCCACTAGCGATTAATTTGATATCAGAAGTATTGTCCAATATCTTTTTATAGAGCTCAAAAGCAGGGCCTTGCAACATACCATCTTTACTAATATCCGTGCAAATCACGTACACAATACCCGCTTTTTGGTAAAATTGAATAAAAGGTAACAATTCTTGCTCAGATTCTTCTTGCCAACCTGAAACTGCAATTTTTTCGTTATTGGCATCAGCTCCTAAAATAATTTTATCTGGGCCAAAATTTTTCAACCAACTTAAAAAAGTTTCTTGGTCTCTTACGGCAATACTTCCGCCAGTAATTTGATGGGCGCCACTTTCAAAAGCAATGCGTAGATCTTTATCGGTCTTTAACCCTCCCCCAAAATCTATTTGCAAATTGGTTTTTGATGCGATGGTCTCCAATACCTTATGATTAACAATGTGCTTGGATTTAGCCCCATCCAAATCTACTAAATGTAAATACCTAATTCCATGAGCCTCGAACTCCTTGGCTACTTCCAACGGATTTTCGTTATATATCTTTTTAGTGTCATAATCTCCTTTGGAAAGCCGAACACATTTTCCTTCAATGATGTCTATTGCTGGAATCAATCTCATTTTCTAATCGTATTTTACTCGGTCTATTGACATCCACATTTCCGAATCCCCTATTCTTTTAAAGCCTAAGGTTTCATAAAAGCTGTGGGCATCTTTTGTTTTTAATGCTACTGTATTGACTTTACTAACATCGGGGCGGTCCAAAATATGCTTAATCAGCTTTTTTCCGAGTCCTTTTCCTTTATAGGGGTCAAAGACGACGACATCCATAATGTAGGCAAAAACCAGTCCGTCGGTCATTATTCTGGTATAAGCAATTTGTTCTCCATTTTCAGCATACATCCCAAAACAGACACTTTTTTCAATGGTCATCAGCGTTTGTTCCATGCTCCTGCCCTTTCCCCAATATGTCGATGCAACTTCTTCGTGAATCTTTGGGATATCCAATTTATCCTTGTCCGTTGATATAAGGAACTCCATATCAGACAATTGTTAAAAAGTTGTTTAATATTTGACTACCCACATCACTGCTCTTTTCTGGGTGAAACTGTACTCCGTAAAAATTATCCTTTTGCAAAGCAGCACTGTAAGTTAGGTCATATTCCGAAGTTGCAATGGTTTCTTTCCCGATCGGGGCATAAAAACTGTGTACCAAATAGATGTATGATTTCTCTGGAATATTGGTGAATAGCTTACTTTTTAAACCTGAAATTTGGTTCCATCCAATTTGTGGAACTTTAACGTTGTTGGAAAATTTAACCACATCCAAGTCAAAAATTCCCAAACCTTCGGTATTGCCCTCTTCGGATGAATGACACATCAACTGCATACCCAAACAAATCCCCAGAACGGGCTGTTTTAATGTAGGAATCAACTTGTCCAACCCTGTGGCTTTCAACTTTGCCATGGCCGAACTCGCTTCCCCAACACCTGGGAATATCACCTTATCTGCATTTCGGATTTCTTCTGCATCATGGCTTAAAACAGCCTCAAAACCAAGGCGTTTAATAGCAAACATGATGCTCTGGATGTTTCCTGCTCCGTAATCTATGATTACTAATTTCATTTATACTTGTTTATTGTCATTTCGATCGAAGGGAGAAATCTAGATTTCTCAGTCGCAAGCTCTTTCGAAATGATTGGGGTTTACAACATTCCTTTGGTTGATGGCAAAACCATTTTCTCCGCATCCCGTTTTACCGCCATTTTAATTGACTTGGCAAAAGCTTTGAAAATAGCCTCGATTTTATGGTGCTCGTTGGTACCTTCGGCTTTAATGTTCAAATTGGCCTTGGCACCATCGGTGAACGATTTAAAAAAGTGCATAAACATTTCTGTGGGCACATCCCCTACTTTTTCACGTTTGAATTTGGTGTCCCAAACCAACCAGTTTCTCCCACCAAAATCTATGGCAACCTGTGCCAGACAATCATCCATAGGCAAAGCAAAACCATAGCGTTCAATTCCCAGTTTGTTGCCCAAGGCTTTGGAGAACAACTCTCCCAGGGCGATAGCGGTGTCTTCGATGGTATGGTGTTCATCCACCTCCAAGTCCCCATCCACCTTAATGTTCAAATCCATTTGGCCATGCCGCGCCAATTGGTCCAACATGTGGTCGAAAAAAGCCAAACCTGTGTTGATGTCACTCTTTCCGGTTCCATCGAGGTTTATTTTGATTTTAATGTCGGTTTCATTGGTTTTTCGGGATATTTCTGCAATCCGATTTTCCAATTTGAGAAATTCATAGATTTTTTCCCAATCATTGCTTTCCAGAGCAATATATTCATCCAAAGCTTCACGTTTCACAGTAATTTCTCCTGTGCCCAGATGAGTTTCATCATTGATAAAGATTCCTTTAGCTCCGAGGTTTTTGGCCAATTCCATGTCCGTCAATCGGTCACCGATCACGAAAGAATTCTCTAAATCATACTCTTCAGAAAAATAAGAAGTTAACGTTCCTGTACCTGGTTTACGGGTATCTGCATTGTCCTTTGGAAATGTTCTGTCTATAAAAACCTTATCAAAAACAACCCCTTCATTTTCAAAAGCTCTGATGATAAAGTTTTGCACAGGCCAAAACGTATCTTCTGGGAAAATGTCGGTGCCCAACCCATCTTGGTTGGTGATCATCACCAATTCATAATCCAATTCCTTGGCGATTTTGCCCAAATAGGTAAAGGTTTTGGGATAAAAATCTAGTTTCTCAAAGGCATCAATCTGCTCATCGGCAGTTTCTTTGATGATCGTCCCATCCCGATCAATAAATAGTACTTTCTTGCCCATTACTATAATTCTTTTAAAATGGCTATCAATTTTTTGTTCTCTTCTGGTGTGCCCACGGTAAATCGCAGCGTGTTTTCGCAAAGCGGTTGCGTACTTCGGTTGCGCACTACCACCTGTTTTTTCAACAATTGTTGGTAGCGTTTGTCGGCATTATCAACTTTGGCCAACACAAAATTAGCATCGGATGGATATAGTTGTTCCACAAATTTTAAACTGTTCAATGCTTTGATTAATTCAGCTCTTTCTTGAAGAATTTGTTTTACTTCTTGATTAACCAAATCCTGATTCAACACGCGTTGTAGTGCTCTTTGCTGAGTCAATTGATTGACATTGTATGGTGGTTTGATTTTGTTTAAAACAGCGATTATTTCTTCCGATGCATAGCAAATACCTAGCCTAATGCCCGCTAAGCCATAAGCTTTGGACAGGGTTTGGGTAACAATCAAGTTGGGGTACTGTTTTAATTGTGACAACCAACTTTCATCCTTTGAAAAATCAATGTAGGCTTCGTCAATTACCATTAATCCATTGAATGATTTCAATAACTCTTCAATTCCTTCTTTTTTAAAGGAGTTTCCCGTAGGATTGTTGGGTGAGCAAATAAAGAGAAGCTTGGTGTTTGTATCGACTGTCGCTAGAATTTCATCCACATTCGGCTGAAAATCAGTAGTCAACAAAACTTCTTTGTTCTCCACGGAATTGATGCCTGCCAACACTTTGTACATTCCATAAGTGGGTGGTAATGTGATAATGTTATCTTGATTGGGTTCACAAAAAGCCCTGTAAATCAAATCCAAAACTTCGTCACTACCGTTTCCAAGTAAAATTTGGCTTTCCGATACTCCTTTTTGTTCGGCCAAAAGGGATTTTAAACTTCGTTGATACGGGTCTGGGTAGCGGTTGACCCCGTTATCAAAAGGGTTTTCGTTGGCATCCAGAAATATCATTTCCGAGCCATCGGAAACATATTCGTCCCGTGCGGAGGAATACGGTTGCAACTTGCGAACCGATTCCCTAACCAATTTATTTAACTCAAACACTTTCATTATTTCAAACTTTTCAATCGTAAGGTTACCGCATTTTTGTGCGCCTGTAATCCCTCGGCCTCTGCCATAAGCTCTATGGCACTTCCGATGCCTTGGATTCCCTTTTCGGATATTTTTTGAAAAGTCATGCTCTTCATAAAACTATCCAGATTCACCCCGCTGTATTGCTTGGCATATCCGTTGGTAGGCAGGGTATGATTGGTGCCCGAAGCGTAATCACCTGCACTCTCGGGCGTATAATTGCCGATAAACACAGAGCCCGCATTCTGGATGTTTTCGAGGTAAAACGCCTCATTTCCCATACAAACAATAAAGTGCTCCGGACCATATTCATTGATCAAATCCATAGCTTCTTGGTCATTCTTCACCAAAATCAATCTACTATTGCCAATCGATTTGCGAGCTATTTCCGCTCTCGGCAACTGCTGTAGCTGACTTTCGATTTCCTCTTCAACTGCCTCAATCAATTTTTCTGAAGTGGATACCAAAATTACCTGACTGTCCACCCCGTGTTCGGCTTGACTTAACAAATCCGAAGCTACAAAAGCAGCGTTCGCTGAATCATCCGCAACCACCAAAAGCTCACTTGGCCCCGCTGGCATATCTATCGCTACCCCATATTTAGTGGCCAATTGCTTGGCAACGGTCACATATTGGTTTCCCGGACCAAATATTTTATACACTTTTGGGATGCTTTCCGTACCAAAGGTCATTCCTGCAATAGCCTGAATACCGCCAACTTTAAAAATCCGTGTTACGCCACAAAGTTGGGCCGTGTATAAAATCGCTGGATTGATTTCTCCATTTTTATCGGGTGGGGTGCAGAGTACAATTTCCTCACAACCAGCCAATTTAGCCGGAATTGCCAACATCAAAATAGTAGAAAATAAGGGAGCTGTGCCGCCGGGTATGTACAAACCTACTTTTTGAATAGGGCGTTTTTCCTGCCAGCATTCCACACCAGGCATCGTTTCTACTTCAACTTTGGAAGTTTTTTGAGCTGCATGGAATTTTTCGATATTGACCTTTGCTAGGTTGATAGCTTGTTTTAGGGCATCTGAAACGGCATCATTAGCTATTTTAATTTCTGAAGGAGATACCGAAAGTGCATCCAACTTCACTTGGTCAAACCGGTCTGTACACTTTTTGATAACGGTATCGCCATCAGATTTCACCTCTTTAAAAATACTGTTGACAATTTCTTCAATATCGGAAACAGTTTGCGTGGGTCGCTTCAATATTTCGGCCCAATCACTTTGCTGTGGATAATTGATACGCTGCATTACAGTACCATTTTTTCAATAGGACAAACCAAGATTCCTTCGGCTCCGGCTTCCTTCAATTCATCGATGACCTCCCAAAAAGTTTCCCGGTTGATCACGGTGTGCACGGAACTCCATCCCTCTTCTGCCAAGGGCAAAACCGTGGGGCTTCGCATTCCAGGGAGAATGGAAATAATTTTATCCAATTTATCATTTGGTGCATTCATCAACACATATTTGTTTTGGCGCGCCTGCAATACGGATTTGATTCTGAATTGAATCTTTCTAAGTAATTCTTTGTGCTCTTCAGAAATTGTGGGAGATACTGCAAGAACTGCCTCGCTTTTTAGCATGACTTCCACCTCTTTCAAATTGTTTTTAAAAAGTGTGCTTCCGCTCGAAACAATGTCACAGATACCGTAAGCCAAACCAATATTTGGGGCAATTTCCACAGAACCGTTGATAATGTGCAGGTCGGCCGTAACTCCTTTTGACGCCAAATATTCTTTTACTGTATTCGGGTATGATGTTGCGATTTTATTGCCTTCAAAATCCGTAATGGAATTGTAGGAAACATTTTTGGGTACGGCAAGGGAGACACGACATTTGGAAAAGTTCAATCGCTCCGCAATGGAAATATCCTTTCCTTTTTCAATAAGCACATTTTCACCTATAATGGCAATGTCCACTACTCCATCCCTAAGGTATTGGGGAATATCCCCGTTCCTTAAATAAAATACTTCCAAAGGAAAATTACGGGAAGTAGCCTTTAGTTGGTCTTTACCATTATCTATGGAAATACCGCAGTCTTTTAAAATTTTGAGGGAATCCTCGTTTAAACGGCCGCTTTTTTGAACAGCAATCCTAATTTTTGTCATTTTTCAATCGTTTTGTCTGAAAAACCAAATGGGTACAAAAAATAAAACCCGTTTGATTTCTCAAACGGGTTAGAATATATTTTAAAAACAACAATACATTTCTATCTCGCTTGAGGGCAAGTATAAAAATGATGATGTGTGTTTTTGTTTCTCATTACGCTCCAAAAATAGAATATATTTTTATATCAAAAAAGAGGAATTTAGTTATTTCCCAAAATTAATGGTAAACCGTCATCCCCCGACCCTACTACAACTATTTTTGCATTGGGTGATTCCGCGAGCTTTAATGTGGCATCTATCCCTTTGTCCTGCAATATCTTATCGGTAAGAGAGGCACTCAATATTTGGTTGGCATCTGCCTTACCTTGTGCTTCAATACGAACTTTTTGAGCTTCTTTTTCGGCGGTCACCAATCTAAACTCATACTCCAACGATTCTTGTTCTTGCCTTAATTTACGTTCAATGGCATCTTTAATAGTGGGAGGTAATGTAACATCGCGTACCAGTATTTCATTTAATTGAACGTATTGGTCGTCCACAATTTTTTGCGTTTCCTCAAAAATCTCCTGTTGAATTGCATCTCGCTTACTTGAGTACAATTGTTCCGGTGTATATCGCCCAACCACGCTACGGGCAGCCGAACGAATTGCAGGCAATAGCACACGGTCTATATACTGTTCCCCTTTTTCTTGATGCAGTTTTCCAAGGTCTTCAGATTTTGGCTGAAACCAAACAGAAGCTTCCAGTTTTATATCCAACCCGTTGGAAGAAAGTACGTTCATTTTTTCAAGTTTTTCTTGTTGACGCACTTCATAAATAAAGACTTTGTTCCATGGAGCCACCAAGTGAAAACCTTCCCCCAAAGGCGGTTCGTCGGTAACAACACCTCCGCCGAAATATTTGTACAACACCCCGGCCTCACCAGAACCAATAGTTATGGTAGACCTTGATGCGAAAATGATAATAAAAATAATTCCTGCTAAAGCAGGTAATGCAATTTTAGGTAATTTATCCATGTATAAATGGTTTTATATTAATCCGTTATATTTTCTGATGAACCATTCCGCAGCTAGGGAAAGAACCATCAATCCCAATAAAATACGGAAATCTATCAAAGATACAACATTATCCCTGCTTTTTTGGACAGGAAGAAATTCATTGGAAGATGATAAGTCGGATCGTAAGTCTTCGAGTTTATCCAAAAAGTACAGTTGCCCCTTATTATTAGCTGCTAAACGCCCCAATTTTTTGTAGTTGGCAGAGACCAATTGCTTTTCGGGATTAAAATCCAATATTCTAAATGTTCCCGAACGGTTCAGGTTTTCGTCTTGCACGGTAACGGTGAAATTATATTCCCCAGCCTCCAAATCACTCAAATCCACCTCATAAAAAGAACCTTTTAAAAGTATAGGGGACACTCTGGAAAAATCATTGTCCTTACCCTTAATAGCGATGGAAATATTGGCATCGGCATCAAATTGGTAGCTTTCATCAAAATACGAAGCTCTAATTTTGGCCATACTAGCGTTGTCAAAAACTAGCTCGTAATCCAACTCCAATCGGCTCCGCTGTCTGTTGGAACCCAGATACACCATCAAACTTCCCATAAAGTCATCAAACTTTTGAAAACTTTGGTCATTACGATATACCTGTGCGCGCCAGCGCCAAAGATTCTCTCCAAAGAGTACGGCTTCCTTTTGATTGGATTCCGTGAGAATGGTGAACAAAGGCTTATCCAAATTAACCCCCTGTAATTGCTGGAACATAACGGTTTCGTTATCCTTATTGAGTTGAATATCCCCAAGAGTTCCATTCAAGGGCGGAAATCCGTCAACCGTAAATTCACCTAAACCAAACAGGCCAAAGGCATTGTTTAAAACTGGCAAAATTTCTTCTGGTTGTGTACTTCCCGTAATGGTATAGCTTTCTTGTATCCTGTTCAAAAAATTCCAATCGGTTTTGCTTCCTGTTATTGTAAAATAATTGGCCCCTGAATTTTCCAGAAATTCATAGACACTTCTATAATTCCGATTGGGCTGATACAGAATTATAATATCGGATTCCGCTAGAACAGACTGACTTGCATTTGGTTTTACCAGGGTAACCGAACGTTGCTCATTGGACTCGATGGATTTTTTTAACGCGCCTATATCTGGATGTAGCATATCCGAAACTATGGCAACATTGGTTTTTTCATCGATTACCTCAATGGCGGTTTCCTTGCTGTTGTTAGCGGTGTTCCGTTCATTTTCCAACGCACCCACCTCAATTTTGATGGTTTTGATGCCCACACTTTGTGCCTCGACCAACGTATTTAAGGTTTGACTGTTTTTGGTGCTATTTAGGCTTACCCGTTCTTGATGCACCCTATTCCCATTTATGAAAATGGTAACCGTACTGGAAACAGGTCGAGAACCTTGATACCGAACAGAGGTCTCAATCGGGAAGCTATTTCTTAAAAAAGCGTATTTGTTTACGTTTATTAAACCGACGGAAATATCCTCATACTGCGCGGTGTCTCCAACCACGACGGGGTTTATTGTTGAATTTTTATTCAGGCTGATGTATTCGTAATCCCTGCCGAGTGTTTGATTTCCATCGGAAAACATAACAAGGGCATTGGTTCCGTTCACAAAAACATCATTTAAAGTTGAAAGGGCATTGGAAACATCGGTATTTCCTTGGTTAAAACTTACGGAATCCGTTACTGCTATTGTATTTCCAAACCCGTATTGATGGATGGTAAACCGTTCATTTAAATCATCATCAGCTTTAATTTGGGCAATGGCTTGGGAAATCTCCGAAGTGGTAGAAGCATCTTCCATGGAAGTGGAATTGTCCACTAACAGGATAAGGTTTGCTTTTTCAAGAAAATAATCCTTGTTGACAAATTTTGGGTTTATCAAAAGCAAAAGGCCACAAAATAAGGTAACAAACCTCAATGCGGCCAATATTATTTTAAGCGAACCTTTTCTCGGGTTCTTATAAAAGTATTGAAAAAATACTATGGCAAGCGCGGCAGCAACTGCTAAAACAATAAGTAGTACCGTGCGTAAATCCATTCATTCTATGTTAACATACCACCATCAACATTCAATACCTGTCCTGTAATATAACCCGATAAGTCGGATGCCAAGAACACACAGGCATTTGCCACATCTTCAGGGTTACCTCCGCGTTTTAATGGAATGCCTTCTCTCCAACCTTGAACTACTTTTTCGTCCAATTTCTCGGTCATTTCAGTTTCGATAAATCCTGGGGCGATGGCGTTACAACGGATGTTTCTAGATCCCAATTCCAAGGCTACGGATTTGGTGAAGCCAATCATACCCGCTTTGGATGCGGCATAGTTGGTTTGTCCAGCATTACCTTTAACACCTACCACACTACTCATGTTGATAATGGAACCTTTACGCTGCTTCAACATCGTACGTTGCACAGCTTTGGTCATATTGAATACTGATTTTAGATTGATTTCGATGACTTTATCAAAATCATCTTCGCCCATACGCATCAACAAATTGTCTTTTGTAATACCAGCGTTATTGATGAGCACATCGATTCTGCCATCAAAATCTTCCAAAACTTTGGCCACGAGGGCTTCAGATTCTTCAAAACTGGCAGCATTACTTTTATAGGCCTTGGCCTTTACGCCCATTTGGGTCAGTTCTTTTTCCAGTTCCAAGGCTGGAGCTTCACTGGAACTGTAGGTAAAAGCCACATTTGCACCATGTTTTGCAAATACTTCGGCAATTCCTTTACCAATTCCCCTACTGGCTCCTGTTATGATTACGTTTTTCCCTTCCAAAAGTTGCATACAATGATTGTGTTTGAATGGTTATTAACCAAATTATAGTTGTTGTTGTTCATTTTGCTAAAATTTGTCATTTCGAGTGGATTTCACGACAGCAGGAGTGAAATTTGTATCGAGAAACAGAATTTTTATCTAAAAAGTTCTCGATACGATTTTTCGTTTCTCAAAATCACTCGAACTGACACCTAGAACTATTTTGTATGTTCAAAATACAAAACGGGTCAAATATAGTTGTTGTTTTACGTTTAGTCGAAAAAAAATCCCGCATAAAACGGGATTTAGTATGGTTTTAACGGTTGGTTACCCAACCACTTCCTTCACTTTTACACCAATTTCCGCGGGTGAATCCACTACATGGATACCACAATCGTGCATAATTTTCTTCTTGGCTTGGGCCGTATCGTCGCTACCACCTACAATGGCACCGGCATGCCCCATGGTACGTCCTGCAGGAGCGGTTTCACCAGCAATAAAACCAACAATAGGCTTTTTACTACCGCTCTCTTTGTACCATCTTGCTGCTTCGGCTTCCAATTGACCACCAATTTCACCGATCATAACAACACATTCGGTTTCAGGGTCATTGATCAACAGTTCAACAGCTTGTTTAGTAGTGGTTCCGATGATGGGGTCTCCACCGATTCCGATGGCTGTTGTAATTCCCAATCCTTGGCGAACTACTTGGTCGGCCGCTTCGTAAGTAAGTGTTCCTGATTTGGAAACGATACCTACTTTTCCTTTTTTGAAGACAAATCCGGGCATAATACCAACTTTGGCTTCACCAGGCGTGATAACACCAGGACAGTTAGGACCGATCAAAGTGCAGTCAAAATCCTTAATGTAATCGTTGGCTTTTACCATATCCGCTACTGGAATACCTTCGGTAATGGTAATGATTACCTTGATTCCGGCATCGGCAGCTTCCATAATGGCATCCGCAGCAAATGCGGGCGGAACAAAAATAATCGTGGTGTCGGCACCAACTTCTTTTACAGCATCTTCCACTGTATTGAAAACTGGTTTTCCCAAATGTTCCTGACCACCTTTACCGGGGGTCACACCACCAACCACGTTGGTTCCGTATTCAATCATTTGTTCGGCATGAAATGTTCCTTCACTACCGGTAAATCCTTGTACAATTATGTTTGAATCCTTGTTTACTAAGACGCTCATATATTTTACTTAATGTAGATACAAAAATATGGTTTACTAAAGTTTTTATCTATTGATTTCTTAAATCTTTTTCAGTTTTTTCAAGATTTCTGGAATCCTTTTAATGGATGCGATTTGTTTCAATTTTTCACGTGCTTCTTCTGCTGGGGAGCCAAAATAGGTTTTACCTCCTTTAAGTGATTTTGAAATGCCGGATTGGGCCAATATCACCGCTTTCTTGCCAATGGTGACGCCACTTATGACTCCAACCTGTCCCCACAAGGTAACTTCATCTTCGATGATGACACAGCCTGCAATACCCACATGGGATGCAATCAAACATTTCTTCCCGATAACTGTATCGTGGCCTACTTGGATTTGATTATCCAGCTTGGAACCTTCCTTAATGGTGGTCGAACCTGTTACTCCACGGTCTATGGTACAAGAAGCTCCAATGTCCACATTGTTTTCAATTACCACGTTTCCTCCAGAAATTAGCTTATCAAAACCTTCGGGTCTGTTCTTATAATAGAATGCATCGGCTCCTAAAACAGTACCTGCATGAATAGTTACGTTGTCACCAATGATGCATCCATCATAAATGCTTACATTGGAATGAACGATGCAATTTTCACCAATCTTTACATGATTGCCTATAAAAACATTGGGTTGAATTACGGTTCCCTCTCCTATTTGTGCTGAATCTGAAATGGAAGAACTGGCACTTTCAAAAGGTTTAAAATGATGGGTCAATTTGTTGAAATCCCTGAAAGGGTCATCAGAAACAAGTAAGGCCTTGCCCTCGGGACAATCCACCACTTTGTTGATGAGCACGATGGTAGCGTTGGACAGTAAGGCTTTATCGTAATATTTTGGATGGTCCACAAATACGATATCGCCTTCCTCTACCACATGGATTTCATTCATACCAAAAACAGGGAAATCTTCATTTCCTACAAAGTCGGCATCAATGATCTCCGATATTTCCTTTAAGGTATAGGTTTTAGGGAATTTCATTCAAGCTATTCTTTGGCCCGTTCCAAATAGGCTGCTTTCTCCGTATCAATCTTTATTCTGTCGCCTTCGTTAATAAAAAGCGGCACATTGATGGTGGCTCCAGTTTCCACGGTGGCCGGTTTTGTTGCATTTGTAGCTGTATTTCCTTTTACACCTGGTTCGGTATGGGTTACCTCCAATACAACACTCGTTGGCATTTCTACGGAAAGCGGATTATTGTCCTCTGCGTTGAAGATAATGGTCACCACTTCGCTTTCTTTTAGCAAATCGGAAGCATCCAAGGCATCTTTTTGCAAAGCAATCTGGGTGTAATCATCTGTATTCATAAAATGATACGTTTCACCATCATTGTACAAAAATTGGTACGAACGTGTTTCTACACGGACATCTTCAATTTTGTGTCCTGCAGAAAATGTATTGTCCACCACTTTGCCCGAGGTAACACTTTTTAGTTTGGTACGGACAAAAGCGGGTCCCTTACCTGGTTTTACGTGAAGAAACTCTATAATTTTGTAAATGTCGTGGTTGTACTTAATGCACAATCCTTTTCTTATATCTGAAGTACTTGCCATAAACTTAATTTGAACTGAAATAACCTTTCATAATTCCTCGTTGCGAATCCCTGATGAATTGAAGGATTTCATCCCTTTCCGGGGTTGCTTCCATCTCAGCTTCGATAATGGACGCAGCTTGGGAATTGTTATAGTTTTGTTGATATAGTAATCTGTAAATATTTTGAATCTCACGGATTTTATCGGCTTCAAAACCTCTTCTGCGCAATCCAATGGAGTTGATCCCCACATAAGATAAAGGTTCCCTGGCCGCTTTTACGTATGGTGGTACATCTTTACGAACTAATGATCCACCCGTTACAAAGGCATGGTTTCCGATAGAAACAAACTGATGTACGGCAACCATTCCCGCCAATACTACATTTTGACCTATTGTAACGTGTCCCGCTAAAGTTGAATTGTTACTAAAAATACAACCATCGCCAACAAAACAGTCGTGTGCTACGTGGCAATAGGCCATGATCAAACAATTATTTCCGATAACCGTTTTCATTCGGTCGGAAGTCCCTTTGTTTATGGTGGCACATTCCCTAATTGTGGTATTATCTCCAATTACGACGGTGGTATCCTCTCCTTGGTATTTTAAATCTTGGGGCATTGCGGAGATTACGGCACCTGGAAAAATGCTGCAATTTTTTCCGATTCTGGCACCCTCCATTATGGTTACGTTGGAACCAATCCACGTTCCCTCCCCAATGGTTACATTATTATGTATGGTGGTAAAGGGTTCAATTACCACATTTTTGGCAATTTTGGCCCCGGGGTGTACATATGCTAATGGTTGGTTCATTTACGAATCTGTATTTTTTGTTTTTACGATTTGTGCCATTAACTCTGCCTCGGACACCAATTTACCATTGGCATAAGCATAGGCTTGCATGTGACAAATACCTCTACGTATAGGAGAGATTAAATCGCATTTAAATATTAAAGTGTCGCCTGGCACCACTTGTTGCTTGAACTTTACCTTATCAATTTTCATGAAGAAAGTTAGGTAGTTCTCTGGGTCTGGAACGGTGCTCAAAACAAGTATCCCACCAGTTTGAGCCATCGCCTCTACTTGCAAAACCCCTGGCATTACAGGAGCTCCCGGAAAGTGACCTACGAAAAAAGGTTCGTTCATCGTCACGTTCTTAACCCCGACCACATGGGTGTCGGACAGTTCCAAGATTTTATCAACCAACAAAAACGGTGGTCGGTGAGGCAATCTCTCCATAATTTGATTCACGTTAAGCAAAGGCTCTTGATTCAAATCATAGCTGGGAACTTTGTTCCTTTTTTCTATTTTAATGATTTTGGACAACTTTTTTGCAAACTGTGTGTTCACAAAATGGCCAGGTTTGTTTGCGATTACTTTACCCTTGATCCGGGTGCCTGTCAAGGCCAAATCCCCAATCACGTCCAGCAACTTGTGCCGTGCCGCTTCATTTGGATGGTGTAGGGTAAGGTTATCTAAAATACCGTTGGGCTTTACGGATAGTTTTTCTTTGTTAAAGGCCTTCTCCAATTTCTTCATTGTGGATTCCGATATCTCTTTATCCACATAAACAATGGCATTATTGAGGTCACCTCCCTTGATCAGGCCATTTTCCAGTAACATTTCCAGTTCATGAAGAAAACTAAAGGTACGTGAGTCTGCTATTTGCTCTTTAAAATCGGACATTTTTTCCAAAGTGGCATTTTGTGTGCCCAAAACCTTGGTGCCAAAATCCACCATTGTAGTTACTTGGTATTCATTCGCAGGAATTACGGTAATTTCGCTTCCTGTGGCTTCATCTCTATAGGAAATAACATCTTTTACCACAAATTCTTCACGCTCCTCATCTTGCTCCACTATACCTGCTTCTTCCAACGCCTCAACAAAAAACTTGGAAGAACCGTCCATGATGGGAGGCTCCGGGGCATCCAATTCAATTAGGACGTTGTCGATATCCAAACCGACCAGGGCTGCAAGCACATGCTCCGAGGTGTGGATTTTAACGCCATTCTTTTCCAGATTGGTGCCACGCTGGGTATTTACCACATAATTCGCATCGGCTTCAATTATGGGTTCCCCTTCCAAATCTATTCTCTTGAATGCATAGCCGTGATTCTCATCGGCAGGAAGAAAACTCATGCTTACGTTTTCGCCCGTATGTAGCCCTACACCTTGTAGCGTTACTTTTTTGGCTATGGTGCGTTGTTTGTTACTTGGTTTGCTCACCTTCAACTCTTTTTTCTATGTTGGAGATTTGATTTGCCAATTTCGGCAAATTCTTAAAGTGTACATATGATTTGTTGAAGTCTCCATAGTTCAATGCTGGTGATCCTTGGAGGACTTCATCATCTTTTACGTTTCTTCCGATTCCGGATTGGGCCTGAATGCGTACCCTATCACCTATGATGATATGGCCCACAATGCCCACTTGACCGCCAATCAAGCAGTTTTTTCCTATTTTGGTGGAACCGGCAACCCCTGTTTGGGCCGCAATGGCGGTATTTTCGCCAATTTCTACATTATGTGCTATTTGGATTTGATTATCCAGTTTCACACCTTTTCTCAAAATAGTGGAACCTAAAGTAGCACGGTCTATGGTAGTTCCCGCGCCTACATCCACATTATCTTCAATTATTACGTTGCCAGTCTGCGGTACTTTGCTGTATTCTCCATTAGAATTTGGTGTAAAACCAAACCCATCTGCCCCAATGATCGCACCACCATGGATAACACAATTGCTACCTATAATGGTTTCTGAATAGATCTTGGCCCCGGCAAAAACGATAACATTATCGCCAATAACCACATTGTCGCCCACATAAGCATTGGGGTATATTTTGACGTTATCCCCGATTTTAACATTATCTCCCAAATAGGCAAAAGCACCTAAGTAAAAACCTTCGCCGTAGTTTGCACTTTCGGAAATGTAACAAGGGTTTTCAACCCCTATCTTGTTGTTTTTAACTTGATTGTAGTATTCCAATAATTTGGAAAAGGATTTATAGGCATCATCTACCTTAATAAGTGTGGTAGAAATTTCCTGCTCTGGAATAAAATCCTTGTTTACAATAGTTATTGATGCCTTGGTAGAATATATGTACGATGTATATTTTGGGTTGGCCAAAAAGGTCAAAGACCCTTTTTCACCGTCTTCTATCTTGGACAATTTATGGACAGCGATTTGAGGATTTCCCTCAACTTCCCCTTCTAAGATTCCGGCAATTTGGGTAGCTGTAAATTTCATTGGTGCAAAAGTAACAAAATTTGTTAAACGGCTTTCTTTGGGTAACAGCTGTAATATTTGGTGACGGTTTTGGCCAGCGCTTTTAGGCTAAGCTGGTCCGACTCCTTTAAAACATCCGATATTTTCCCGTTCTTTTTTAAAATTTGAATAGCCTCATCCTTGCTATAGGCTTTATTGGATATTTCTCCTTGAAACACAAAATTGGAAGCTTCTTCAACTGAAAGATCATGCTTTTCTATGATCCAATCCAACTTTTCGGTCATTTTTTCAGGAGTCATGGGTCTCTTTTTTATTTTAACGTGCAAAAGTCTTCTGTCCAAAATCATTTTGCACAGTTTGGAAAGCACAAAATCTTCATGGAATTGCCAATTTTTCAAGGCACCAAGAACATCAATATCGTCCAGTTCCGCAAAAGTTTCCAGAACTTCCTTATTAAATGCCTGTGCCCTATTATTTTTCAGAAAAAGCAATAATGGTCGGCTTCCCATTAAATCTTCACCTCTACTCAACAACAGTCTTGCCCGTTGCATAATTCGAATCAACAATTGCTCGGCCACCAATCCTGTTTTGTGCAAGTAAACCTGCCAATACATAAACCTACGAGCCATCAAAAACTTTTCCACGGCATAAATGGCCTTCTCCTCTACCACCAAATTACCGTTGACTACGTTTAACATGGAGATGAGCCGTTCCGAATTAATGTTCCCCTCGGTAACCCCTGAGTAAAAACTATCTCTTTTAAGGTAATCTAACCGGTCCATGTCCAACTGACTGGATACCAACTGATTTAAAAAAGGCTTAGGGTAATCTCCCCTAAATATGGAAATGGCTATATCGAGTTGTCCTTCAAATTCCCTGTTCAGTTCCATCATAAATTTCAAGGAAATCTGTTCGTGGCTTATTTCTTTGGCAACAAAACCTTCCAGCGCATGGGAAAATGGACCGTGGCCGATATCGTGCAACAAAATGGCACACAATAAACCTTTCTCCTCTTCATCGGTTATTTCTACATTTTTCAACTTTAAAACCTGAATGGCCTTAGTCATTAAATGCATGCTTCCCAGCGCATGATGGAACCGGGTATGGTGGGCTCCGGGATATACTAAATAAGAGAGCCCCATTTGGGATATCCGCCTCAATCTTTGAAAGTAAGGGTGCGAGATCAGACTAAAAATTAGTTCGTTGGGAGTTCCAATAAAACCGTAAATTGGATCGTTGAAAACATTAAGCTTATTGGTTTTTACCAAAGTTTTTTGTTTTATTTCCCACAAAGATAACTACTATATGAACAAGATAACAATTCTTTGGGTCGATGATGAAATAGACCTATTAAAACCTCACATATTATTTTTAGAAGGCAAAGGCTACAAAGTGGTCACTAGTCAAAGTGGCCAAGATGCCCTTGAAGAGATCAAAGAAACTTTTTTTGATATTGTTTTCCTCGATGAAAATATGCCCGGACTTTCTGGTTTGGAGACGTTGACCGAAATAAAGAAGTATGATGGTTCCATTCCCGTGGTAATGATTACCAAAAGTGAAGAGGAATATATTATGGACGAAGCCATTGGTTCCAAAATTGCCGATTACCTTATTAAACCTGTAAATCCCAATCAAATTCTTCTTTCTTTAAAAAAGAGTTTGGACAATTCCCGTTTGGTTTCTGAAAAAACCACTGCCAACTATCAACAGGAATTCCGAAAAATTGCGATGGACCTTTCCATGATCAATACGCAGGAAGAGTGGGTGGAACTCTATAAAAAATTGATCTATTGGGAGTTGGAGCTGGAACATATTGAGGACTCCGGTATGTTCGAGATATTGGAATCCCAGAAAACAGAGGCCAATTCGCAGTTTGGCAAGTTTGTGGACAAAAACTATAAAGGCTGGTTTCGAGATGGTGATGCTCCCGTGATGTCCCACACCCTATTTAAAAATAAGATTCAACCCGAATTGGAAGAGAACAAAACGCTTTTGGTTGTGATTGATAATTTACGGTACGACCAATGGTTGGCATTTGAGAAAACGTTATCGGCACATTATAAAAAGAAGCAAGAGTGCGCGTATTTCAGTATTCTCCCCACAGCAACGCAATATGCCCGTAATGCCCTTTTTTCTGGCCTGATGCCCTCTGAAATGGAGAAACAATATCCGAATTGGTGGAAAAACGATACGGACGAAGGGGGTAAAAACCTCCACGAATCCGAGTTCTTGGGAGCACAGTTAAAACGACTGGGGCTGAATCTTAATTGGGAATACCATAAAATAAGCAACCTTAAGCAAGGTAAGCAACTGGCCCAAAACTTTAAATCCCAAAAAGATAACGATCTAACCGTTGTTGTCTACAATTTTGTGGATATGCTCTCCCACTCCAAAACAGAAATGGAAGTGGTTAAAGAGCTTGCTGCCAACGATAAAGCCTATCGTTCCCTTACCTTGAGCTGGTTTAAAAATTCGCCCTTGTTGGAAATTATCCAGCAGGCACAGGATTTGGGAATGAAGTTGATTTTGACTACGGATCATGGCACCATCAATGTAAAACAGCCATCCAAGGTAATTGGTGACAGAGAAACCAGCTTGAACCTTCGTTATAAAACAGGGAGAAGCCTTACCTATCAGGACAAAGATGTGTTGGCCACCAAAAATCCGCAAGAGATTCACTTGCCCAACATCAACTTGAGCAGTAGTTACATTTTTGCCAAGAACGACCTCTTTTTTGCCTATCCGAACAACTACAATCATTATGTGAGTTATTACAGAAACACATATCAACATGGTGGTGTTTCCTTGGAAGAAATGATAGTTCCTTTTGTAGTTTTGGATCCTAAATAAATCTATTTTGAAGAGAAACTTTGCATTGGATGAAATCCATGAGGTTGCCAAAGAAGTGCTGCAGGTAGCACCAAACAAGGTGCTGTGCCTATATGGCGATATGGGGGTGGGCAAAACCACTTTGGTAAAAGCCTTGGTAAAGGAACTTGGCGCTGTGGAGTTGGCCAATAGCCCCACTTTTGGTTTGGTGAATGAATACCATGATGATAAGGATACCCCTATAGCTTACCATTTTGATTTTTACAGACTAAATGATGAAATGGAAGCCTTGGACATGGGCTTAGAGGATTATTTGAATTCAGATGTTTGGTTGTTTATCGAGTGGCCCAATAAAATCCCATCCTTGCTTCCTGATGATGCTGTGGGGGTATTCTTGCACTTTGTCGAGGAAAGCACGCGTTCAATCGAGTTAAATATTTCTTAAGGAATCATCCCGGTATCTTCATCGCAATTATTGTTCAGAGCAAGCTTATTTCGATAAAGTGTAAGTTTTTTTCGTTTAAAAACCAATTTTATCGACAAAAAGCATGGTAAGTTGAAATATTTTCCTACATTTGTTCTGAAATGAATTCATTTATTAACCAAAAACTCTTTTACGATGAACACTAAAAAAGTTTTTTTTGGATTGCTAGCTGTTGCATTTTTGGCAATGACCGCTGTTTCGACAAGCGTTGTTAAAATTGACAAAGATCAAACAGTGAGCATCGATAGAAAAGACATCAAGAAATTGTAGAACTCTTTTTATCGAAACCAAACAATAATCCCTTTTTTTTAGAAGGGATTATTTTTTTTACAATAATCTTTCATTTTTATAGTTATTTAGAATAATGAAGGATAAATTTACGGTTAAGAAGAAGTTTATTATTGAAGGGTTTCTGTCACTATTGATAGCAATTACCCCGTTGATGTTTTATTTCTACAAGTACATGCCACTTGAAGAAACATGGAGTTTTTTGGGTATAGAATTTACTGCCAATGGATTCAACGATGTAAGTGATGCTTTTTATTATTACTTCAATAAAATTGTTCCTCTGCTGTTACTTGTCATTTGGTATATAACTTCAAGGAACTGGTGGTATCATGCAATTCTTATACCCATAGCCATGTATAGCTTTCAATTCTTCAATGTGTTGAATTATGAAAACAGTAAGTTGGATGAAAATGAGATTTTGTATGTTATTGCTGTTACCATGGTAGTAGTACCAATTGTCTACTTTATAAGGGTCAAATTAGTTGATAAACATGTCCACGGTATCGACTTGGAGGCCATGGACACCGAACTCCAAATACTCAAGGAAAAAGAAGAATTGCGCAAAGAACGCGAGAAACTGGAACAACGTCAAAAGACTGCTTCAAAAAAAATGTAAATTTGTTTTAATACCTGGCGGTATTGTGGAGAACTCGTCTTGAGTTCCCAATATTTGCTGTAAATTTATCTTTTGCACCCGCATTTTGTCTTTTTCTCGCCCCGTAGCGCTGCTATGTGGTTCAAAAAAGCCTTCATCCGGGCACAAAATCTTTAATTTTCGACTGAATATGACAACTCAAGACGAGTTCGAATAGATTTACCGTTTATGAGCCAAGCTTCATCTCCATTTAGCAAACAACAATTGCTCCCCCAAGAAGAAACCTTAGAGGTTGTAAAACAAAAGGGGGAACTTTTTATAGGCATTCCAAAAGAAAACCAGTATCAAGAAAAGCGAGTATGCCTTACTCCGGATGCTGTTAATGCCATTACAGCACACGGACATCGAGTATTGGTGGAATCCGGAGCTGGTGATGGTGCCAATTTTTCAGATCTGGACTATACGAATGCAGGGGCCGAGATTACAAGGGATACCAAAAAAGTGTTCTCTTGCCCCCTAATTTTAAAAGTGGAGCCCCCTACCCTTTCGGAAATAGATATATTAAATCCACAGACCATCGTTATTTCTGCTTTGCAGATTAAGACCCAGAACAAGGAGTATTTTGAGATCATGGCCAAAAAGCGTCTCACGGCCATCGCTTTCGAATACATTCGGGATGATGATGGAAACTACCCAGCTGTTCGGTCGTTGAGCGAAATTGCAGGAATCTCTTCCATTCTAATTGCCTCGGAATTGATGGCAAACCCCAGTACGGGCAACGGATTAATGTTTGGAAATATTAGCGGGGTACCTCCTGTTGAAGTGGTCATTATTGGAGCCGGAACCGTAGGTGAGTTTGCAGCCAGGTCTGCCTTAGGGCTTGGAGCCAATGTAAAGGTCTTTGACAATTCCATCAGTAAACTCAGAAATTTGCAAACCAACCTTAACCAAACTTTGTACACCTCCACGGTGCAACCCAAGAATTTAATCAAGTCCTTGCAACGTTGCGATGTTGCCATTGGCGCCACCCGCGGAAAGGACCGTTCTCCTGTGGTTGTTTCCTGTTCCATGGTGGAAAACATGAAAAAAGGGGCGGTGATCATTGATGTGAGCATTGACATGGGCGGTTGTTTTGAAACCTCCGAGGTGACCACACACAGAAAACCCACTTTTGAGAAATATGGGGTGGTCCATTATGGTGTTCCCAATATTCCATCGAGGTATCCGAGAACATCGTCTATCTCCATAAGTAATATTTTTACGCCCTATTTATTGAAAATTGGCGAAGAGGGCGGTCTGGAGCATTCACTTCGGTTTGATAAAGGCTTGCGCAACGGACTTTACATGTACCACGGTATATTGACCAACAAATCTGTGGGCGATTGGTTCGGCTTGAGCTATAACGATATTAATTTTCTTATTTTTTAATGTAGATGGCATTTTTGAAACGATTGGGATGGTACCTAGTGGGACTGTCCATAGGATTGATTTTTTTGGTTTTTATTTTGAAGAAAAAATCGGGTGAAGAGGGGTTGGATTTCTGCTACTTCCCTAATTGTAGGGTGCTCAAGGATATGCGTTCCAAACCTTTGACTTTCTCCGAATCCCTGCCCGAGCAATATCGAGACTCTTTGCTGATCCAGTCCTTTTTAGAGGATGGAGACGTGGATTTTGGTAAAAGTGACACCAAATCCGAACCGTGCAAGACGTATTTTATCTCACATGAATACAATGGTGAAGAGTTGGAATTAAAGGCCAAGAGTTGTGAGGAGGAAGTTATACTAGAAAAGGTCGAGAAAATTAATGAATAACAATTCATAGCCTTATCCATCAATTCAAAAGGGGCATTCGTCAATTTGTAAGCTAATTACACAAATCAAGTGTTATATTTCTGACTAAACAGAAAAACACTCTTTTCATGATTGATTTTGGTGTACTTAAATATAAGCTCAGTAGAGTATCAAAAAAGAAATTATCGTTTGCTTCAACTTTTCCAATAAATAAAAGGTCAAAAGTAAAAGAAGAGTTAGTTGGAGAAATTTTGGAAAAGCTCAGTTTTTGGGAACAACAAAACGGCTTTTTGGACAACAAAATTACCTTGCACCGTTTGGCCAAAGAACTCAACACCAACAGTTCTTACTTATCCAAAGTAATAAACACCCATAAAAATCAAAATTTTGCAAGCTACCTAAAAGATGTTCGGATTACTTATGCGATAAATCATTTAAAGGAAAAACCGGAGATAGTGAAAACCAAATCCATGATCCAGATAGCCGAAATGTACGGGTTTAACTCGTTAAGTGTTTTTACAAAAACGTTCAAAAATAAAACTGGGGTAACGCCAGGGGTGTTTTTTAAGCGGATTTTGGAGGATGAGTGGGAAAGAACAACTGAAAAAGAATAACGGAATTATAGTAATTACTTTTTTGAAATTGCATAGACATTCTCTGCAAGAATTAAAATTATCCCGCCATACAGTAATATCTTTCTTCCCACAAAATCTATGTGTAAAAGAGATAATATGGCAATTACTATTATTATCGTTGTTAATATGATTCTTACGCTTTTTGATAACATTTGTTGCTTGACTTTAGTAGTTTTCCAAAACATAATGTGCAATTTGTCACATAAATATACCAAACCAACTTAATATATTATTGGTTTGGCATTTTAAAATTTACTGTTTTCAAGGATAATCACATAGCTCTATATTTATAATAATCTGCTGACTGATTTGGTGTTAATGACATTTCGCATCTTCCTTCACCATCGCAAACCTGATCATGAAGTGCAGCTAGAGCTGCTATTCCTGCTCTTACTAGTCTTCCCCAGATATTACCACCATTGATTTCTTTGACTTCGAGTTTCTTAAGCTCACAAACTCCAAAATTTTCTAAACTTTTCATTTTAAATAAATTTTAGTTAAACAATAATTTCCGTAACCAAAGCCAGAAATTCTGTTGCGCGCTGCTTTGGATTACATTCCAAATATGGGAGTTACCACTCTCAAATTTTGAGAGTGAGTAGGCAAAAAATGTTAAAATTTGAGTAATCGTTTTATATTACCGAGTCCATAATCCAGATTGCCAAAATGTACGGGTTTAATTCTTTAAGTGTTTTTACAAAAACGTTTAAAAACAAAACTGGGATAACACCAGGAGTGTTTTTTAAGCGGCTTTTGGAGGATGAGTGGAAAAATTTACCACGCTAAAGAAAACCCTAGATTGAACATTGTTTGTTTGTCCAAACTTGTGTATTCAGGTAAAAACCCTTGAGTTTTGTGACTGAGGCCAAGATTTAAATAGAGCTTAGACTCATTTTCGGTTTCATTTAAAATTTTATACCCTAGATCCAATGCTCCTCCTACCCCTGATGTGGAATTGGAGATGAAGAAATCCAAGTTCTCAGGTTGGTTCCAATAATGGAGTTCTGAGTTTAAAATAATTTTATCGACAAATAGCGAATGATTAAAAAGTTTGATGCCCATACCCCAAAACATATTGTCTTTGTTATGAAATTGTCTTAAATAAAAGTGGATTTTATATCGGTTTTTATAGTTAAACCAAAAATTCTCATCCAAGTAACCACCAAAAGGAGCCATTGTGTATCCCAGCCCAGCATTTACCTTTAAATTCTCGTTAAACTTGAAGTTGTTCTTTCCCAACAGCATCGGGTTGATTAAATTCAATATGGACAACCAGCCTACTTTTCTGGTAAATTTCTTTTCTTCCTCGGTCAAATCATCAAAATTGGTGTATCTATAAAATTCTTCGTTGGGTCGGTATAAGTTTTTTATAGCACCATATATGTCATGCCCAACAATATCCCTTTCCAACTCATTTTCTTCTTCTTCCATCTCTGAAAACAGGGCAGGAATCAAATTTGTAAGGTAATAACCAATCATGGATGCTTTCCTTGTTAGATAATCTATGCCAAGGTTTTTAAAATTGTCCTCTTCAAAAGCCAATAGTGTTTCTGTTCTTGTTAGGATAGCATAATCGGATTCCAATCCGGCCGTGTGCAGCCTGATATAATCATTTAGGTTATTATCCCTTAAATCAATCAATGTTTGATCTGTCACTCCCTTAACATAGGCTGCTCCGTTGAATATTGAAAAGGGTTGGCTTACCGAGCCTATCTCCAAGTCTGTTAAAATTGATCGATGTCCTTCTTCGTGGGTTACTGCGACACCAAGAAATGAAATCCCGAATTGTAAGAACCTGTCAACCTTAGAAGGTTTTTTATTGATTAATCTGGCCAAAATCCTATTTGCCGACACATAGTTTGTGTTTGTCTGACGCATGGTAAAGAGGTTTTCTCCATTAATAACAGAGAAATCATAGACGTGTTTCGCATCTGCGCTATCATTTGATTGAGTGTTTTGGGAAAAACTTACATGAAAGGTTGAGAAGTAGAATACACCCAACATTATAGCAGAGAAGAAATTTATGGAAATTATCGAAGAACGCATTTTGAAATATAAATCAAATTGGAATATTGCTTTAGCAGTAGTCCCCTCCTTTTGTTAGATATGAACATCCATTTTTGAAAGAGAACAATCTTCCTCTTTAGGTATTTGTCTTGGGCGTTTATTTTTTTGTGATAGATTCTATCGGCTTTATCACGTATGGCCTTGCACTTTTTAAGATAATGTTCTGAGAGAATGTAATCTTCAAACTCATGATGGAAGATATTATTATTTTCTATATTATCCATATTCAATCTAATGTCATTCGTTTGATTGGCTTGATGAAACGATTACTTCCAACAAAAAAATATACAAAAACCATACTAATCAGGGAAGCAATAATATCGTAAACGTCAAAATTATGTCCTCCAGAAATATTTCTTTGAAACTCCATAAACAGTGGAAGTGCCATAGATATTAAAAATACTTTAAAAAAAGTATAGCTGGAAAAATATCTAATCAATGTCCCAAATAAAAAAGTTCCTATAATATTCGGTAAAACTCCTACTACTATAGCAATTGAACTACTATTACAACATGAGTAAATATATGGTCGGAAAAACCTAAGGTTTAACAGATAGAATATACTGTTTGACAGAATTACAAAAAATAATCTACTATGTCTATAAAAAAGAGCCATGTTATAAAACTAAACAATAGGTACTGCTTAAAAGCAATACCCATTATAAATTTGGTAGAATTACCATAAATCCAAATCCTTACCTGCATAATATATTCCTGAAAAAGGAAAACCAACAGCTAAACCTACGGCTCGTCCAAAGTAATATGCATATCTTTCCCCACCTCCATTAACTTCGATAGTTTCCTTTTTGTTTAAGTCTTGTATCATAATATTCTATTCTTTTA
Organism: Allomuricauda ruestringensis DSM 13258; assembly: GCF_000224085.1. Classification (NCBI taxonomy): domain Bacteria; kingdom Pseudomonadati; phylum Bacteroidota; class Flavobacteriia; order Flavobacteriales; family Flavobacteriaceae; genus Flagellimonas; species Flagellimonas ruestringensis. The sequence continues at coordinate 3,408,174 of NC_015945.1, read as the reverse complement.
ATATTTATAATTCCTCTCCTAATAATCCTTTTAAAAAGGCGTCTGGATGCTCTATTGAATCGTGAATACCCATAGCTGTTAAGGCTAATACAAGAGGCCATACTCCTCCATTTAATTCTTTGGTATCATCTCTTCTAAGTTCAGATACCCCATAACTTTCTAAGTTTTCCATAAGTAGTAAATTTTAATTAAACAATAATTTCAGCAACCAAAGCTAGAAATTCTGTTGCGCGCCGCGTTGAGTTGTATTTCAAATATGAGGCATGCCACTCTCAAATTTTGAGAGTGAGCAGGTGAAAAATGTTAAAATTTCAGTAATCGTTTCATATTGCCAAAGCTATACCCTCCGGAAAGGTTCCGTTCTGTTGTTTCGTCGAGCGCTTCCACATAAAACCCGCATTTAAAGCTTGTGGTTTCGGTATACACATAACTTTGCCACGACAAGTCATAACAAATGGGAGCGTTGAGTTCTTTCATGGTTTCTATCATTCTAAAAACTGTGGCTTCGGATACTTCCAACCTATCTGCCAACTGTTTTGGCCTTCCTGTGGCCTTTAATCGTATCAATTGATCTATACGTTCCAAAATTGCTATCTGTTGAGTAAGTTTTGCCATAATTGTAAGATTTATGAATTAATAGGTTTGTGTATGGATAAGAATGCGGGCACTTGTTGTTGCCATAGTTTAAAATAGGCTCCTTTTTGTTCGTATAGTTGGTAATGCGAGCCTTCTTCCAAAACTTCGCCTTGGTCCAACACTACAATCTTATCTGCATTGACCACGGTACTTAACCTGTGCGCTATGATAATTACGGTTTTACCTTCGGACCTTAAATTATCAATGGTTTTTTGCACATAATTCTCCGAGCTACTGTCCAAAGAAGAGGTGGCCTCGTCCAAGACCAAAATTTCTGGGTCTTTATATAGTGCCCGTGCAATGGCAATACGTTGTTTTTGCCCTCCGGACAATGTGGCCCCATTTTCGCCCAAATAGGTGTTGAAGTCGTTGGGGAGGCTTTCAATGAAATCTAAAATACCAATGTCCTTGCAAATCTTGTAAATCTTTTCAAAGTTGGGTTGTATTTCCCCCACAGCAATGTTTTCAATGACGTTGCCTGCAAAAAGGTCAATTTTTTGTGGGACTACGCTTATTAAATTTCGAAGACTCTGGTTTTCAATATGGTTAATATCTATGTCTCCGATTCGAATTTTCCCCTTATTTATGGGATAGATGTTTTGCAAAAGGGATACAAGGGTCGATTTTCCTGAGCCACTTTCCCCCACAAAGGCCGTTATGGTGCCTTTCTGAATGGTCAGGTTCAAATTTTTAAAGACTTCGACCCTTGTTCCATACTGAAAACTTACCTCCGAGAAGGTAATGTCATCAACCTTATCCCTGGTGAACACTATATTTTTATCTTTCTCCTCTCGCTCCAAATCCATGATCTCGAAAAGTCGATCAGCAGCAATAAGGGCATTTTGAATTTCTTTGTTTGCTCCTATCAAACTACTCAATGGTCCAGTGAAATATCCTATAATGGCATAAAATGATAATAATTCCCCCGGACTTATCTGCCGTTCAATCACAAATCCAGACCCGGTCCAAAGCAGTACAATAATAAAGATCTGTGAGATGGCTTTTGAAGAGGTCTGGGAAAAAATCATATTCAGCGCTGAAGTATATCCTGTTCTTAAAAGGGTAATGAAACGAGTTTCTGTTTTGATATTTGCATAATCTTCCAATCCAAACCTTTTAATAGTGCCAACCGCATTCAATGATTCTACCAACTGGCTTTCAAGATCAGCTGCATTTTCCATTACCCTGCGTTCCACTTTTTTATTGAGTTTGTTCACAATCCAATAAATAAGGGTATATATTGGAATAATAATCAGCATAATTAGAGCTAGCTTCCAATAATAAGTGAACATCAAGGCAAACGAGAAGATAACGATGAGGATGTTCACGGTTAGATTAAGAGAGACTCCATTGATAAAGTTTCTAATCTTGACCGCATCATTGATTCGGGATATAATCTCCCCTACCCTCATGGTGTCGAAAAACTGTTGTGGCAACTTTAATAAATGTTTATAATAGCCTAAAATCAACCGCGCATCAATCTGTTGCCCCGTTTTTAAAAGAAATGTATCCTTATAATACCCAATGGCAAGTTGAATCAATAACAAGATAATCATTACCACACTCAACAAGTTCAGAAGTTTGGCATTGCCATCTACCAAGACATGGTCCGTAATCTTTTGAATGTAAATTGATGTGGAAAAACCCAATAAGGTATAGACCAAAGCACCAATAAAAGCTTGGGTAAGTACTGCTCGGTGAGGTCTCAACAAGAACCAAAAGCGCTTAAATACCGATACTTTTTCGTTACCTTTTTCAAAACTCTCATTGGGTAACAAGAGTACCAAAACCCCGGTCCATTCCTTTTTAAATTCCTCATGACTTCGTTTTTCCAGTTTCCCAGAACCTGGGTCCATGATTTTTATGTAGCTCTTGGTCACTTCATAAATTACAACATAGTGATGCAGTCTTTTGCGCACAATAATATGTGCAATGGCCGGTTTGGGTATCTTGAACAGACTTTCAAAATCACCACGTACCCCTTTGGCCTCAAAACCCAACTTTTCAGCAGCTTTTATAAGACCCAGAACGTTTGTGCCTTTTTTATCGGTGCCTGCATATTGCCGTATGCGTGAAATAGGTATTTGAAAATTGTAGTGTGCTGAAATAGAAGCCAGACAAGCAGCCCCACAATCCGTAATATCGTGTTGTTTGATTGTTGTCTTCCCCATTTTACTCGATTGAAGTGATTTGACTATTTTGATTGGTTGGATTCATCCAATCGTCAACCTTGTCATATAAGAGCTGGTACAGGGTCCTTTCGGTGAGTTCAAAGCGAGCATTAAAGGTCATCCCCTTTTTTATGGTTCCCTTTGCTCCATTTTTAAGTTCCAAAAACTCTTCGTTTATCTGGCATCTCATCTTAAAAATAGGTTGCTCATTGATCAATTCTATATCTTCCGAAATCTCTAAGATTTTTCCCGTGGCCAAACCCCATTGGTTGTAGTTAAAGGCATCTATCTGAAAATTAACAGACTTTGACTTATCAATAAGTCCAATATCCAATGGACTAACATAGCATTCGGCCAATAATTTGGTGTCTGGCGATATCTCGGTCAATATTGAGCCAGAAGTAATTATGCTTCCCTTTTCAATGCCCATAGGGTTAACCAAAGAACCGGAAACAGGAGCAGTTACTACATGTTCTTTTTTGCTTTCTAGATATTGGGAGCTTTTGTTTTGGGTGATTTCCAATTCATTCTTCAACGCTGTCAAACTGGATTCCCAAGTATTGAATTGTTGTTTTTTGAATTGGCTATATGCATTTAATGCCAAATCATATTCCAATTTAATGTTTTCAAATTCAGCTTTTGCAATCACCCCCCTAGTTAAAAGCTTATGGTTACGCTCATAATCAACTTTTAACTTTTTAATCCGCGTTCGGTGTTCAAAGGAAATTTCTAAAAATTGAAAATATTCCTTTTGATATTTTGCGGACAACATACTATCGCTTTGTATTCGTTTTTGACTCAACAGGTATTGTAGGTCTCTTATTTGTTCCGATAATCTTTTTGTATCGTACTTGGTCAGGGCTATCTGTTCATTAAGTACATTGTTCTCCAAAATGAGCAGCACATCCCCTTTGTCCACATATTTATTACTCTCAATTCCGGAAAACAATACTTTTCCGGAATTAAGACTTGTAATGGCTATGCGCTCTTTAGAGGGTTTAACCAGACCTTGAGCGTTTGTGTAAACTTTCACCTTAATAAAAGGCAAAGCACAAATAATTGACAGGATAAAAAACAGGAGTAAACTATAAATTGCTTTGCTTTTTACCCCATTTTTGGGGATGTAAGCCTGTACTGTATTCTCAATAATCTCTTTCGGGAAAATTTGCATACCCTAAAGGTGCTCCCATAAGACCAAAATCCCAAAAGGGTCTCTTTTGCATTTAAGAATCAACAAGTCAATTTATAAATCAATTGTTTTTCGTGCATTTTTATAAGTGTAAAATACTCTTAAGAGCACTTTGATGTGGAACAAGATGTTTGCAGAAGAGACTTATAGGTCTAATCCTCCAACCTCCTACGCTTCCGCTCTCTTTGCAACAAGGCCAGTTCCCTTGAGGTTTGCCCAGCGACCGAAGTGTTTTCCTCTGCCCTTCTGATCAGGTAGGGCATTACGTCCCTGACAGGGCCATACGGAACATATTTTACAGCATTATAGCCGTGGGCCGCCAAATTATAGGTAATATGGTCGCTCATACCGAACAATTGACCAAACCAAATCCGTTCGTCGTTGGTAGGTACTCCCTGTTTTTCCATCAAATCAATTAGTTTGAAGGTACTTTGCTCATTATGGGTGCCGGCAAAGATGATAAATTGGTCTAAATGCTCCATCATGTATGCAATGGAGGCATCAAAGTTTTCGTCGGTTTCCTGCTTGGACTTGCAAATAGGGCTTTCATACCCATTGTCGTTCGCCCTATCGTTTTCCTTTTCCATGTAAGCTCCGCGAACCACCTTGGCTCCAATTTTAAAACCTTCATCAGAAGCCATTACATAAAGTTTTTTAATGTAATCCATTCGGTCCCAACGGTACATTTGAAAGGTATTGAAAACAATCGCTTTTTCCTTGTTGTATTTGCGCATCATATCAAGGACCAAATCATCTGCCGCATCTTGCATCCAACTTTCCTCGGCATCTATCAACAACGCAACATCCAGCTTGTGTGCTTTTTGACAAACTTTTTCGAAACGGTTCACTATTCTTCCCCATTCCGCTTTTTCATCTTCATTCAATTCACTTTGTGCAGAAATTTTTTCGAACAATTTAAAGCGGCCAAATCCTGTGGGCTTAAAAACCGCAAAGGGTATCGCATCTTTTTCCTTCACAAAATCCAGAATATCCAAGGTCTTTTCCATGGCAAAATCAAACTGGTTGTCCACCTCTTTGCCCTCGGCCGAATAATCCAAAATAGAACAGACCCCATTGCCATACATATTATCAATAATGGGGAGACAATCCTCCTCGTTCACCCCACCACAAAAATGGTCGAACACGGTAGCCCTGATCAAACCCTCAACAGGCAAATGGGCCTTAATGGCAAAATTGGTCACAGCGGTTCCAATACGAACCAAGGGTTCGTTGGAAATCAATTTAAAAAGGAAATAGGCTCGCTCCAGCTGGGAGTCCGACTTAAGCTCAAAAGCTATTGCAGTATTCTCAAAATTAGGTCGCATTCTTTGATATCCATTAAAGATTCAAAGATAAGTACGCAAACTAGAACCATATATATAAAAATAGTCTTTATTTAGCAGTGAAATTTAAATTATGGAATCGGTTAAATCACAGTCTTACGAGGTACATATTGGCGAATTGGCAGAAGCTGCTCTTAACCAACACATTGCTAAAAGTGGTTACTCCAAAATATTTGTTTTGGTGGATGAAAACACCAAAGAGCATTGCTTGCCTTTTTTTAAAAAAATATTTGACGGCTCTGTAGATTTTATCTTGGAAATCCAATCAGGGGAAGAAAACAAACATATCCATACTTGTTTGCAACTTTGGGAGGACCTTTCCAATTTAGATGGTGACCGAAAAAGCCTACTGATCAACCTTGGTGGGGGGGTGCTTACCGATATGGGAGGTTTTGTGGCCTCTACTTTTAAGCGAGGGATTGATTTTATCAACATCCCCACTACCCTACTTTCTATGGTAGATGCGTCCATCGGCGGCAAAACAGGTGTTGATTTAGGTTCGTTAAAAAACCAGATTGGTGTGATCAACCAACCCCAAATGGTGCTGATTTTTCCAGATTTTTTAAAGACCCTTGACCCACGCCAGGTAAAAAGTGGATATGCCGAGATGTTGAAACACGGGCTTATAAAGGACAAAGCGTACTGGAGCAGTTTAACTGAAAAAAGCAATTTTACAGATGCATCATGCATTCAAAAATCTATTGCCATAAAAAATGAGGTTGTTCTTCAAGACCCTACCGAAAAAGGGTTGCGAAAAATCTTAAATTTTGGGCACACCTTGGGGCACGCCATTGAATCGTATTGTTTGGATAATCATGACAAGAAAACCTTATTGCATGGTGAAGCTATTGCAGCAGGAATGATTTTGGAGGGATATTTATCACACGAGCTCCAGGGACTTTCCAAATTATCGTTGGATGAAATCAAAAAAACATTTTTAACCCATTTTGACAAAGTGGACTTTACTGATGACGATATTGATGCCATTCTTCAATTACTTAAATACGATAAAAAGAATTCTCACGGGAACGTAAATTTTGTATTGCTACATTCTATTGGTAAAGCCGTTACAGATATTAAAGTTCCGGAAGAACTGTTCCAAAAAGCTTTTGCTTACTACAAGGAATAATCACTTCGCATACTTATTTTTTTCGTTTACAACTATTAGGGTCCATCAAATTCAAAAATTCCTAGCTTAGGAATGCATTTAATAACCAACTATTATGAAACGAATTTTGATAGACTACAAAAAGTTGGACCACAAAGTGGCGGCGCAATTAATTGATTTATATCCAGACGGTTATGGTGATGATGATATTGTTTCTATAAGAAAACCCGACGGAGAGCTTATTGAAGCGGTAGAAGTAAAAACGGCAGATACCATTTATCTGGTAAAAATCAGTAAGAGCCTTTCCAACTTCATTTCAAATTTTGAAGAGACCATTGAAAAGGAACTCGACAAAGAATTAGTGGCTTCTGATTTTGAAGATGACTCGTTCGAGGGCCTGGAACCTACTTCGGAAGATTTGGAAAACGAAGATCAATATTGATTTAGGGCAAATAGCGTTCCCGTAGGATTCGAATATGGTGCGCTTGATGTCCGCTTATGATAAAACCCAGTGCTCGCACACTCATTTTGGACCCACTGGCCACTCCAACCCTTTTAATTGTTTCTTCGTCAAAGGAATTAAAAAGAAAAATTGTGGAATCCCTAACCGCTTTATATTCCTCCATCAAGCTTTTTTTGGACCTGTTATCGGCATTGGAATACGGCACATAGGTGTCTTGGTCAAACCCTGGCAGTGGGGTTTTATCGTTTCTTGCAATACAAAGTGCACGGTATTGGAATATTCGCTCAGTGTCTATCACATGCACCAACACTTCCGCCAAGGACCATTTGCCCTCGGCGTAAGCATAATAAAGTTTTTCTTCTGGGATTTGTTCCAAAAGGGTCAGAAAGTTGTCCTTTCCCTTCTTTAGTTCTTCCATCAAATCTACATTCCCCAGCGCCATAATATAGGTCTGGTAAAATGGATTGTATTCCGAAGAGGGTAGTTCCGAAAGCACCATACAATATGTATAATGGAATTATAGTTCGTTGAAGATAGTGTGCATCAAACGTCTTTTATCGTTGATGCTCTCTTCCAAAGAAATCATGGTTTCTGTTCTGCTGATGCCTTCAATATCATCTATCTTAAAAATAATATTTTTTGCATGTGTAGTATCCTTAGCCCTTATTTTACAGAAAATATTGAATTTGCCTGTTGTTATGTGGGCCACGGTAACATAAGGTATTTGGCTCAACCTTTCCAGTACAAATTTTGTCTGGTGTGTTTTTTCCAAGAATATACCAACATAGGCGATAAAGGAATAACCCAATTTGACATAGTCCAGAGTAAGGGAAGAGCCTTTAATGATTCCGGATTCTTCCATTTTTTTGACACGGACATGAACCGTACCTGCGGAAATCAGCAATTTTTTTGCGATGTCCGTAAAAGGTGTACGAGTGTTATCGATTAACATATCCAATATCTGGTGATCTATCTCGTCAAGTTTTACTTTGGTCATTACATTGAATTTTGCAGCAAAAATAGTTAAAAATGGAAATTTACGTAATAAAAATGGTTCTTTTTTAAATAATATGCAAGAACCTTTGAGGAATGATTCTTATTTATTGATTTTCAGGATTAAATCAAGAATTTCGTTTTGGGAGGATGCAAATCCAAAATCCTTGGTATCAACACATTCTATGGTTTGGTGTCCGTAAAAACCTTCAAGAGGGCCAATTTCCGCTATTTCTGGCCTAAAAACGATTTTATCGCTTTTCAACACTTCCTTATATCGAATTCCTACTGAATGTCCGGCATCAAATTCAGGGTTTGCCACCTCTGGATTCTTTACCAGCACATCAAAAAATAACTTATGGTTGCCTGGAATTGAAAAATAATCGCCTGTTTTATAGTCGTCAATTTTATCTGTGGCAATAATTTTCAGCGCTTCTACAATTGATAGAAAAATCAACTCTCTGGTTTTCTCCCGCTCATAGTCTTTGGGATAATGGCCCGACTCGAACAAAATAGTCGGCACCCCCAACATTTGAAGTGTATCTCCAATGCAATTATCGTTGAATCCGTCATCGTACCTACCCACCTGCCCCAGAATATGTTTTTGCAGCATGGAGTCCATGCCAACAATCAATTTCATGGCCACTTCCCTTGCGGGGGTAATGTGGCGTTCTTGGTTGCTTGCCGGGGATAAAAAAGAGACCGTCGCCGGCTTGTCCGTTTTACCGGCACTAAATAGGGTGCGTTGATCATGTAGGTTAAAACAAAAATCCGGCTGAAACGATTCAAACAGTTTTCGTAAAGCTATGCTTTCGGGCTGTGTCAAATTTTTAGCATCGCGGTTCAAATCTACCTTGTTTATATTCTCGCGAGTATACACATTGGCTCCGTCAGGGTTTAGCATGGGTATAATCATTAAGGTACATTCCTTTAAAATGGTTTTGGCCAATGCTTCCTCCGATTGCATAAAATTGACCATGTCCCATACCGCCTTGGTCGTGGTTGATTCGTTGCCATGCATTTGGGACCACATAAGCACCTTCTTTTTTCCTGTCCCCATTTCAAAAGCATTTATTTTAATGCCATTTACGGAATCCCCGATATGAATTAAGGGTGATGATAGTTTGGAGAAACAAGACTGAATGGATTCTATGTTAATGTATCTACCTTGAATGGACTTCTCCTTATATAGTGAATATTGAAGCATGAAGTTTCGGAATTAAAGTTTACAAAAGTAACCAACCTTGTATTTACAATTGTAACTAGATTCAAAGAATGTTTTGACACATTTGTAACATTCCACAACATGTTTTCCTGTCCTTCTGTGATAAATGTAAACACTGCCTTATTTAATATACATAAAATGCGTTATACCAGTAATATATATGTATTTATTTAACCTATTTGTTTTATATTATTGACTTTATTTTATCATACATGTTCTTTATTAGTTCGAATTGCACTATCTTAGTTGTTAAATAATTTACATTTGTGAACAAAGGAATTATAGCCCGTATAGAAACTGTTATCGAGCACTTGGAGTTGTCTGTCTCTGCCTTTGCCGACGAGATTGGTGTGCAGCGTTCGAGCATCTCGCACTTGCTGAATGGAAGAAACAAACCTAGCTTGGACTTTGTAATGAAATTGGTCAATACCTACCCTGAGGTGGATTTGTATTGGTTGTTAAAGGGTGAAGGCCGCTTTCCAAAGGAGAGCACCAATCAGGCCGAAATCAATGGCCCTAAAATCACTAAAGAGGTAGATAACCCACATCTGGATGATTTTGCTATTCCCTCTTCTAAAGAAAAGAAGCGTGTACAACAGTCCAAAAACCCGTATAAGGTAGTTATGTTTTATTCCGATGGTACTTTTGAGGTATACAACACAAAAAAGGATTGACCCTTTCAACTACTTTCCGTTACTTTGTAGGTATGACAAAACATCTTCTTTTTGGGTCAATTATACTATTGTTTTTGGCCTGTGGGCAGCCACCACAACGCAATTGTAACGATTTTAAAACGGGTAAATTTTCGTTCACCGCAACCATAAACGGTGAGGAAAAAAAAACCATATTCAATAGAACCACAGATTTGGAAGTGGATGAATTTGAAGGGAAAACAGATTCTTCGTCGGTTCGCTGGATAAACGATTGTGAATATGTGCTAAAAAACCTGAACCCCAAGAACAAGGCAGAAGAAAAACCGATTCACATCAAAATATTGACCACTACTGAATCTTCGTACACTTTTGAATATAATGTAGTTGGCGATAATCGCAAGTTTAAAGGGACTGCCCATAAAATTGATTAATTTAGGGAGTCCCCAATCCAATAAATTGGATTTATAAAAATTAGTTGGGTCTTTGGTAAGCAAGTTCCGGGCTGGCTTCCTTTTGTTTTTTGAACAATCGCTGTTGTTGTTTCACTGTCAAAGTGCTTCCATCGTGGCTCCATCCTGGAGGGCCAAAAATGTACATTAATTTATGCGAGAGTTTTTTCGATTTTTTGACATCGTTCCAAATATCCTTGAATTCGTGGGTAAGTATAACTACAGGATTGTATGATTCTGGAGCATGGATTACGCCGTATTTAACATCGACATCATCGTCAAGCTCCTTCCAGGTGCCAAATATTTTATCGAAAATATTCAAGAAACCGCCGTGGTTTTTATCTAGATACTCCACATTTTGGGCGTGGTGTACTTGGTGCATGGTGTGTGTATTGAATATTTTTTCCAAAAATCCGAGTTTGGGAACATAAACCGTGTGCAATTGAAATTGCCATAATGCTTCAATCCCTAAACATACCAGTACCATTTCTGGTGGAAAACCAATTGCAGGCAACCATAAGTAAAAGAATGGTTTGTATAAAATAGTGAACCATCCGTTTCTTATCGCTGTACCTAAATTAAAATTATCGGAAGAATGGTGTACTATATGTGCAGCCCATAAAATACGGACTTCGTGATTGGCCCTATGGAACCAATAATAGGTGAAATCGTCGCCCAATTGACAAATAATCCAAACGTACCAAGCGTAGCCAAAGGACTCATACCCCATAATATTGGTTCTTACGCCACCCACAACGGGATTGAACAACTCATAGGTCCCTTCAAAAAGGAGTATAGCAAAGGCAACCTTGAACAAAGGTCCAAGGATTGCAGAGCCAATCCCCATAAAGCCACTGGCAGCTAAATCTTTCCAGTTATAAAGATCATGGTGTTCGTGATCATGGGTTTTACTGTAAGTTAATTCTAATAAAATAAAGGCAATAAATACTGGTACACCATATACCAGTGGGTTTGTAAAATCCATATAAATGTATTAAGCGGTCTGCTGTAGGTGTGTAACTCGCGTGAAAATTAGCCATAAATCACATCAAAACAAAGTGGTTTGGTCTGAACTGTCATTCTTGGTCTCTATTTCATTATCATTATTATTTATTTGTTCTTCATCCACTACTTCAATGTCTTCGGTTTTTTGTTCCTCGGGTTCCTCGTAAGGTAAGGGGTCCAAAATATTTATATTTTTCACTTTTTCCGGAGTAAGCTGGTTTCCAAGTGCTTTTATTCCTTTTACAGCAATAAAATCTTCCACATTAATTTCTTGGTTTGGTTTGGGGTCCTTGCCTCTGGGCTTAACAAATTCAATTTCCAACATGGGTCTCCAGTCAGTGGAAACAAGCTCCAAATAGGATTTTGAATCTTCGGAAATCACTACCTCTTCCTTGTTGGGGCTTTCCACCAAGAACCTTTTCAAGTAAAAACGGTCCTTGTCGCCCACGTAGTGCACCACCGAAATAGGCTTGTCAGGATTCCATTTTTCCAACACGATCATGTCGTCATTAAATCTTGTCAGTAAATCTGGCGGAATGGTTTTTACAATCCCTTTCTGGTCTATTACCAACAATAGGTCGTCTCCCCTGAATTCACCGAGCAACTCCCCTCTTCCATCCACATTAAGGCGACTTACCACATCGTCGAACCAAATTTTTCTTGGTTTAAGTGTAGATACGCCTTTTTCTTTTAGTTCGATGCGTTTTACGGCATATTTGGTGACTAAATTTCCTTTGGAACCTCTTCCCTTGATGAGTACGTCGGAAAAATCCAAGTCCCACTTCAGTTTTTTAATGCTTCCTGATTGGCGCAACATTACAGTGACCACCTCGGCTTCACCATTTGGGTTTGCAGAAAAATAAAGTACTTCTGCAGAGGGCTTATCCCCGGCCAGTTGATAAATTTTATCCCTGGTCATGCTAGTGACGTTGAACCTTTTGATGTAGCTTGGCCCACCTTTCATGAGTTTGTAGATCATGTTGTAGGTGGTGCGCTTGTCCTTCTTTTTGAAAACGGCCACATGGATAATGTTTTTTCCAACAAACACCTTGGAGTCCACTTTGGTCACCATCATCTCCCCTTTCTCCGTAAAAACAATAATATCGTCGATATCACTACAATCGGTAACGTATTCATCTCGCTTTAAAGAGGTGCCAATAAAGCCTTCTTTGCGGTTTACATAAAGTTTGGTGTTTCTAATGACCACTTTGGTGGCTTCAATATCATCAAAAATCTTTATTTCTGATTTGCGCTCCCGACCAGCACCGTATTTCTTTTTAAGTTCCTTAAAATAAGTAATGGCGTAATCTACCAAATGCTCCAAGTGGTGCTTGGTCTGGGCAATCTTATCTTCTAAACTTTCAATAAGTTGCTGTGCCTTGTCCAGATCAAACTTTGAAATTCGCTTGATTCGGATTTCGGTCAGTCGTACAATGTCTTCCTTGGTTACTTCTCTTTTTAAATGCGTGATGTGTGGCTTCAAGCCTTTGTCTATGGCTTCGATTACACCTTCCCAGGTTTCCTCCTCCTCAATTTCGCGATAAATCCTGTTCTCTATAAAAATTCGTTCCAAGGAAGAAAAGTGCCATTGCTCCTCCAACTCGTCCAGTTGTATTTCAAGTTCTGCTTTAAGTAGTTCCACCGTATTGTCTGTGGATCTTTCAAGCATCTCCTTAATGCCGATAAACAAGGGCTTGTTGTCTTCAATTACACATCCCAGCGGGGATATGGAGGATTCGCACGCCGTAAACGCATAGAGGGCATCAATGGTTTTATCGGGAGAGATACCGTTGGGCAAATGCACCAAAATCTCTACTTCGGCAGCCGTATTGTCCTCAATCTTTTTTATTTTGATTTTCCCCTTATCATTAGCCTTTAAGATGGAGTCAATTAAAGAGGAAGTATTGGTGCCATAAGGTATTTCGTTGATCACCAAGGTATTTTTGTCCAAGGTCGATATTTTTGCCCTCACCCTGATTTTTCCACCTCGCATCCCATCATTGTAATTCGTGATATCAATGATTCCCGCGGTTGGAAAGTCGGGATAAATTGTAAAACGTTTGCCTTTTAAATGCTTTATGGAAGCATCGATCAACTCATTAAAGTTGTGCGGAAGTATTTTTGTGGAAAGACCTACCGCAATCCCCTCGGCTCCTTGGGCCAAAAGAAGCGGAAATTTAACGGGTAAATTAACGGGTTCTTTTTTTCTGCCATCATAAGAAAGTTGCCACTCGGTAATTTTTGGGCTGTAAACTACTTCCAGGGCAAACTTGGAAAGTCGCGCTTCTATATAACGTGGTGCAGCTGCTCCGTCACCTGTTAAAATGTTACCCCAGTTACCTTGGGTGTCGATCAGCAAATCCTTTTGCCCAATTTGGACCATGGCATCGGCAATACTGGCATCTCCGTGCGGGTGGTACTGCATGGTGTGTCCGACTACGTTGGCCACTTTGTTGTATCGGCCATCGTCAAGCTCCTTTAGTGCGTGCATAATCCTGCGCTGCACGGGCTTAAATCCATCTTCGATAGCAGGAACGGCACGCTCCAATATTACGTATGAAGCATAATCCAAAAACCAATCCTTGTACATCCCCGTTACCTTGATCAGGCTGTCTTGGGACTCGTCTTGGTTCTCTAAACTCTCATCGTTCAGTTCTTCATTTTCTTCCATTTAGAAAATCGGCATTTATTTGGGTTGCAGTTGGTTTTCTTCAACAAGGTCAAGTTCCACCTTAAGGTTGTTGATAATGAATTCCTGTCTATCCGGCGTATTTTTCCCCATATAAAATTTCAACAGGGCATCTATGCTCATCGCCTTGTCCAGCATAACAGGTTCCAAACGGATATCATCACCTATAAAATTTTTAAACTCATCCGGAGAAATTTCACCCAATCCCTTAAATCGGGTAATTTCTGGTTTCCCGGTAAGTTTTTCAATAGCATTTCTTCGCTCTTCATCACTGTAACAATAAATGGTTTCTTTTTTATTGCGCACCCTAAATAATGGGGTTTGAAGAATATATAAGTGGTTTTCTTTGATCAATTCCGGGAAAAATTGCAAAAAGAAGGTAATCAGCAATAGGCGAATGTGCATTCCGTCCACATCGGCATCCGTAGCGATTACAATATTGTTGTATCGCAGCTCTTCCATAGAATCCTCGATGTTAAGTGCCGCTTGCAACAAATTGAACTCCTCGTTCTCGTATACAATCTTTTTGGACATTCCATAGGAGTTCAACGGTTTACCTCGTAGGCTGAATACGGCCTGGGTATTTACATCGCGGGATTTGGTAATGGAACCCGATGCGGAATCCCCTTCGGTAATAAACAAGGTGGTCTCCAAGCGTCGATCTTTTTTCATGTCCTGTAGATGGACGCGGCAATCTCGTAGCTTTTTATTGTGAAGACTGGCTTTCTTGGCACGGTCTCTGGCCAATTTTCGAATCCCTGAGAGTTCTTTACGTTCTTTCTCGGCCTGAACAATTTTCTTTTGAAGAACATCGGCAGTTGCTTGGTTCTTATGGAGGTAGTTGTCCAAATGTGTCCCTATAAAATCATTGATATAGGTGCGGACAGTGGGCAGATCGCCCCCCATATCGGTAGAACCCAATTTGGTCTTGGTCTGGCTCTCGAATACGGGCTCCATTACTTTGATGGAAACTGCGGATATGATGGATTTACGAACATCGGAAGCATCGTAGTTTTTACCGTAGAAATCACGAATGGTTTTCACGATAGCTTCCCTAAATGCGGATTGATGTGTTCCTCCTTGTGTGGTGTGCTGTCCATTCACAAAAGAATGGTACTCCTCACTATACTGGGTTTTGCTGTGGGTCATCGCCACTTCAATATCATCGCCTTTGAGATGAATTACCGGATATAAAAAGTCTTCTTCGTTGTTGTTGTCCTCCAACAAATCCTTTAGGCCATTATCCGAATGGAATTTTTCGCCATTGAAAACGATGGTCAACCCAGGATTCAGGTAAACGTAGTATTTGAGCATGCGTTCCACATACTCATTGCGGTATTTGTATTTTTTAAAGATGGATTCATCTGGAGTGAAACTCACCTTGGTCCCCTTTCTTCGGGAAGATTCCTCCAAAAGTTCTTCGTTGACCAAATTTCCTGTCTCAAACTCTGCTGACTTGGATTGCCCGTCCCGGTTGGATTCTACCCTAAAATAAGAGGAAAGTGCATTCACAGCTTTGGTACCTACCCCGTTCAGTCCTACAGATTTTTTAAAGGCCCGGGTATCGTATTTACCACCTGTGTTCATTTTGGAAACAACGTCCACCACTTTTCCCAGCGGAATGCCACGACCGTAATCGCGTACGTGAACGGTATTTTCCTTTATAGTGATTTCGATGGTCTTCCCGGCTCCCATCACAAATTCATCGATGGAGTTATCGAGAACTTCTTTTAAGAGAATATAAATACCATCATCCGCAGAGGAACCGTCGCCCAATTTTCCAATGTACATTCCTGGACGCATACGAATATGCTCCTTCCAGTCCAGCGAACGGATATTATCCTCAGTATATTGGGTGTCTGCCATTAGTTAAGGGTTAATCATTGCAATATAAAATTTAGGAGCAAAAATAAAAGGGTGTACGGTAGAAAGTAATCAACAATAGATAACAATAATTGTTAATATATATCAGCCGTTAGCCCGCTTTTTTCCTTGGATTGATAGATATGTCACTCCAAAAATAACAATCAACATTCCAACCAACTGCCAATTCGTGAGTTTTTCGTCCAAAAACACAAAGGCAAGCAAAATCGTGGAAATGGGTCCCAAACTTCCCAAAATTGAAAAATTGGAAGCTCCCAGTCTTTCGATTGCGGCTGAAACCAAAAAGGATGGAATCAAAGTGGCAAAAATGGCCATGGCCAAACCATAAGCGTACACTGGCCATGGGTAATTCGCAAATTCCCAGTTGCCCGCCACCAAATAATGTATCACAATACAAATGGTGGATACGATCATCGCGTAGCAGGTAAATCGAAGCACTCCGAATTTAGGAATCAACCAACCACTGCCCACTAAATAAGAGGCATAAGTTATGGCGCTCAACAAAACCAAAAATCCGCCTAACAACACTTTGTTTCCCGTGATGTCCAATTCATCCCAAAAAGTAATGAGCACACCTAGATAGGTGATAAGAATAGCAACAAATTGAACCCGAGTTATTTTTTTCCTAAAAATCAACCAGGTAAGAAATACGACAATGGTAGGGTACACAAATAAAATGATACGCTCCAATCCCGCCTTGATGTAATTCAGTCCCAAAAAATCAAAATAACTGGCCAAATAATAACCGACAAAGCCAAAAAGAAAGAGCCATGCATAATCTCTGGCAACAATTGTTGTTTTTGACGATTTTTTTCGAATCAAAAAGAGAATAAAAACATAGAACGGTAGGGAAAACAGCATCCGAAACAGTAGTAAATCCAAGGTGTCCACATCGTAACGGTAAGCCAGTTTCACCATAACGGCCTTGGAGGAGAACAGTACTACCCCCAAAACACCGTATAAAATTCCCAAGCTTTTACTGGACATGTGGCAAAGCTATTTTATACCCGTAAACTAGAATGTAGTAAATGGTGTTGATTACAATGCCCAGCGGCTACACATTAAACCTAAAGTGCATCACATCACCGTCCTTAACAATGTATTCTTTGCCTTCTACGCGCATACGGCCAGCTTCTTTTACTTTGGCTTCGCTGCCATATTTTACGTAATCGTCGTAAGCAATGACCTCGGCACGGATAAAGCCTTTTTCAAAATCGGTATGGATAACACCTGCAGCTTGTGGTGCCGTGGCCCCAACAGGAATGGTCCACGCGCGGACTTCTTTTTCTCCAGCAGTGAAATAAGTATCCAATTCGAGTAATCTGTAGGCTCCACGAATCAATTTGGCGGAACCTGGTTCGGAAAGTCCGATATCTTCCAAGAACATTTGGCGCTCTTCGTAAGATTCCAATTCGGTGATATCGGCCTCAGTGCCCACAGCTAAAAAAATAACCTCTGCATTTTCATCGGACACAGCTTCTTTTACTTTTTCAACATATGCATTGCCATCAACGGCTGAGCTTTCATCTACATTACAAACATACATTACGGGCTTGTCCGTGATCAACTGCAATGGTTTTACAAATTCTTCCCGGCCATCTTCGCTAATTTCAATGGCTCTGACCGATTTTCCGGCTTCCAGACCTTCTTTTAGTGCAGAAAGTACCGCTTCTTCCTTTTGGGCTTCTTTATTGCCTGTTTTGGCTGCACGCTTTACTTTATCCAGCTTTTTCTCAACACTTTCCAAATCCTTTAGCTGCAATTCCATATCAATGGTCTCCTTGTCCCGAATTGGGTCTACCGAACCATCGACATGAACCACATTGTCATTATCAAAACAGCGAAGTACGTGCAGAATAGCATCGGTTTCGCGAATATTCCCCAAAAACTGGTTTCCAAGTCCCTCTCCTTTGCTGGCACCTTTTACCAAACCGGCAATGTCCACAATTTCCACAGTAGCTGGAAGAACACGTTCGGGATTCACCAATTCTTCCAATTTCTCCAAGCGTTGGTCGGGCACGTTCACCACACCAATATTGGGTT
Source organism: Allomuricauda ruestringensis DSM 13258 (assembly GCF_000224085.1). Lineage (NCBI taxonomy): Bacteria > Pseudomonadati > Bacteroidota > Flavobacteriia > Flavobacteriales > Flavobacteriaceae > Flagellimonas > Flagellimonas ruestringensis. The sequence continues at coordinate 3,390,323 of NC_015945.1, read as the reverse complement.
CTATGGTACAAAAAGGGAAGTTGGCACTTTGTGCCTTTGCATTGGACAAACAGTTAAAAAGTGTTGATTTTCCTACGTTGGGCAATCCTACAATACCTGCTTTCATCTAAATTCTTGTGTTTTGAGGCTGCAAATATAAGTTGAAGTTTTGGTTATGGAACTTAATAACCTTGAATGAGTAAATAGAAACCTATTACAACCAAGGCTATGATACCAAAAATGGCAATCAAGGACAATATGCATCCCGCTTGTTTCCAAATACCTTTGTATACTTTCTCTTTTTCTTGCATAAAAAAACCCCGAACCTTGGTTCGGGGCTAAATTAAATGTTTTTTATTGCTTAACCATCGGGGTGCATAAACTTTTGCTTGCCCAATAGTTCTTCTTCACTTTCTACGTGGTCTTCATCGGGAACACAACAATCAACGGGACATACCGCTGCACATTGGGGTTCTTCGTGAAATCCTTGGCATTCCGTGCATTTATCCGGAACTATATAATAAAGCTCATCGCTAACAGGTTCTTGAACTTCATCGGCATTGACCTCTTTGCCATTGGGCAAGACTACGTCGCCGGTCAGCGAAGTTCCATCACTATATCTCCATTCATCCGCACCTTCATAAATTGCTGTGTTCGGGCATTCTGGCTCGCAAGCACCACAGTTTATGCACTCATCTGTTATAATAATTGCCATAATTTTCTTTTCCTTTTGGGCTGATTCTTATCAGCATGCTTACTTTTGACAAAAATAAACCCTAGTAATTTAGTGTACAAATTTAATGGCATCAGATACAAATACCATAACTGCTTTTGTTAAACTTGGAAAATACTTAACGGATTTTTGTGATAATTGTTATTCCAAGACCGATAAAGTCGATTCGGAACTGAAGGAAATCGTTGTGCAAGCGCGACACCACAACGGGTGGTTTACCGAGGATAACATATTGTTTTCTCTAAAGCAATGGGGGCATTTGCTTACAGAAGAAAATCTCAGGGAATGGTTGTACGATTATACTTTTGATTCGAATAATGCGCCAAAAACAATAGGTATCGTGATGGCGGGCAATATTCCTTTGGTCGGTTTTCATGATTTTTTATGCGTATTGCTCTCGGGCAACAAGGTGTTGGCCAAACTATCTTCCAACGACAAGATGTTACTTCCATACCTGTCAAAATACTTGATTCAACAAGAAGCCTCACTAGCTGATAAAATTGAGTTCGTTGATGGAAAGCTAGAAAATTTCGATGCTGTTATCGCAACGGGAAGTAATAACACAAGCCGTTATTTTGAATATTATTTTGGCAATAAACCCAACATCATACGAAAAAACAGAAATTCCGTTGCAATACTAACTGGAAATGAATCCGAAGAAGAACTAAAATCACTTGGCGAGGATATTTTTCGGTACTACGGATTGGGTTGCCGCAATGTATCCAAACTATTTGTGCCCAAAAGTTATGATTTTGATACCTTGTACAAAGCGCTTTACGATTACAAAGATATCATTCATCAACATAAATATGCCAATAACTATGACTACAACAAAGCCGTTTATTTGATGAGTCAGTTTAAGATTTTGGACAATGGCTTTATGCTTTTGAAGGAAGACAAAGGGCTCACCTCTCCCATTTCTGTGTTGTATTATTCCCACTATGATGATGAATCAAGTTTGAGAAAAGAATTGGAAGAACTTGAAGAACAAATTCAATGTATGGTTTCTAGTGCTGCGGGAGAAAACGAAGTGAAATTTGGAGAAACCCAAAAACCAAACCTTAACGACTACGCGGACGGAATCGACACCATGCAATTTCTCCTTCAACTTTAAGAAAACCCTAACCTTCGCAATGGTTTATAGATCCAACAATTTTTTAGACCTTTACCCCTTAAACCAAGGAAATGAAAAAGCACAATTTTAGCGCAGGCCCTTGCATTTTGCCCGCAGAGGTAATGCAAAAGGCATCCGAAGCCGTTATTGAACTGGACGGCATTGGTCTTTCACTTATAGAAATCTCCCACCGCAGCAAAGAGTTTGTGGGCATTATGGAAAAAGCGAGAGCCCTTGCCCTGGAGCTTTTGGGACTCGAAGGCAAAGGGTACCAAGCTTTGTTCCTTCAGGGAGGCGCAAGTATGCAATTCTTAATGACCGCCTATAACTTTTTGGATAAAAAGGCAGGATATGTAAACACGGGAACATGGAGCCAAAAAGCCATTAAGGAAGCTCGCTTGTTCGGCGATATTGTGGAAGTAGCATCTTCCCAAAAGGATAATTTCAACCATATTCCGAAGGGGTTCGATATTCCCTCCGATTTGGATTATCTGCACCTAACATCTAATAACACCATTTATGGGACGCAGTACAAAAAGTTCCCTAAAACCGATGTGCCCTTGGTGTGCGATATGAGCTCCGATATCTTTTCCAGACAGCTCGATTTTTCTCAGTTTGATTTGATTTATGCGGGGGCACAGAAAAATATGGGCCCTGCCGGAACAACACTTGTGGTTGTAAAGGAGGATATTTTAGGCAAAGTATCCCGAAAAATACCATCAATGCTGGATTATTCCGTACATGTGGCAAAAGACAGTATGTTTAACACTCCTCCAGTTTTTGCGGTGTACGTTTCCATGCTGACCATGCAATGGTTAAAAGACTTGGGAGGAATCCCAGCTATCGAGGAAATCAACGAACGCAAGGCCAACCTAATTTATTCCGAAATTGAACTCAATCCTGTTTTCTCCGGAATTGCCGCCAAAGAAGACCGCTCTAATATGAATGCCACCTTCAACATCACCGATGATGAATTAAAAGATGTGTTTGATGAAATGTGCAAAGAAGCAGGAATAAACGGAATCAACGGCCACCGCTCAGTTGGTGGTTACCGCGCTTCCATGTACAACGCACTTCCTATGGAAAGTGTAGGCGTGTTGGTAGATATAATGAGTGAACTCGAAAAGAAAGGATAATTTTAATGGCGAATATTTTAGCGAATGACGGCTTGGCCCAATCAGGAATCGACTTGCTTGAAAAAGAAGGTTTCGAAGTAAAAAATACAAGGGTTGCCGAAGAGCAATTGGCAAATTATATCAACAAAAACAAAATTGAAGCACTTTTGGTGCGTAGCGCTACAAAGGTTGACAAAAAGTTAATTGACGACTGCCCAAGCTTAAAGTTGATTGGCCGCGGTGGTGTTGGTTTGGACAATATTGATGTGAAATATGCAAAATCCAAAGACATTCATGTGTTCAACACGCCCGAAGCATCTTCGGAATCGGTAGCTGAACTGGTTTTTGCGCATTTGCTCAATGGGGTCCGCTTTTTGCACGATTCCAACAGAAACATGCCTTTGGAAGGTGATAGTCAATTTAAACAACTCAAAAAGAGTTACTCGGCAGGTGTTGAACTTCGCGGAAAAGTCTTGGGAATAGTAGGTTTTGGCAGAATTGGCCAAGCTACCGCTAAAATTGCGCTTGCTTTGGGTATGGAGGTTCTATTTACAGACCATCATACCAAAGAAGCGACCATAACCCTTTCTTATTTTGATGGACAATCCGTCGATTTCGTTTTAAAAAGTAAAGATTTAAAAGAAGTACTCGCGAATTCAGATTTTGTGAGCCTACACGTACCATCGCAAGAAAAATACCTGATTGGCAAAAAAGAATTGGCACTCATGAAACCAGGTTCTGGAATCGTAAACACCTCTCGCGGTGGTGTTTTGGATGAAGTTGCCTTGGTTGAGGCTTTGGATTCCGACCACTTGGCCTTTGCAGGACTTGATGTGTTTGAGTCAGAACCCAATCCAGAAATCAAAATATTGATGAATCCCAAGATTTCCCTCAGCCCCCATGTTGGTGGTTCTACAATCGAAGCACAGCAACGTATCGGAATCGAATTGGCACAAAAAGTTATCAAATTGCTAAAGTGATGGTATTTCTGAATGGAAACACCTTTTCAAAACCCACTTTTTTGTACATTGTCACTTTAACCTTAACACTAACACAATGTCAGGATTATTGGATTTGATAAATAGCCCAATGGGCAAACAATTGGTCAGTGGTGTAGCTGGTCAAACAGGACAACCAGAAAGCAAAACAGCAGATGTTTTGAGCATGGCCATGCCTCTTTTAATGGGTGCCATGAAAAAGAATGCATCAACCCCGGGAGGTGCGCAAGGACTCATGGATGCCCTTTCCTCTAAACACGATGGTGGTATATTGGATGATTTGGGAGGCCTTTTTGGAGGTGGTGTGGACCAAAATGTAATGGATGATGGTGCCGGAATCTTGGGCCATATCCTTGGATCCAAACAACCCCAAGTAGAAAATGCTTTGAGCAGTAAATCAGGTATCGATGCCGGTACAATCTCTCAAATATTAAAAATTGCTGCCCCAATTATTTTGGGCTATTTGGGAAAACAGACCAAGCAACAAAACGTAAACAGTCCCGAAGGCCTAAATGGTTTATTGGGAGGACTAATGGGCGGTGGTAAAACAGCTGCCAAACAACAATCCCTAGTAGAAACTTTTTTGGATAGTGATGGTGATGGCAGCGTTATTGACGATTTGGCCGGAATAGCCCTAAATAGTGGAGGTAAGCAAAAAGGCGGTCTTGGTGGAATGCTGGGCGGGCTTTTCGGAAAATAAAATTCAACCTAACGATATTTAACAAAGCCATTTGAATTTTCAAGTGGCTTTTTTGTATCTTAATAAGATGAAAAAGAAGCTTATAAATACATTATTGTTTTGTTTGGTACTTTGTTTTGGTCTGATTTCTTGTACCTCGCAAAAATCGACCTTGGATGTTTCAAACCAAGAAAAAGCCCTTTTTGATTCTGATGACGAGAAACCCGTTGAAATCGCAGATGACGAAACCGAATATGAAATCATCATCATAGAGCCGGGGTTCTACACTTGGTTAAATTCCATTGCAAAACCAGAGGGCTACTATTCCCAATCATTCTTGGAAAATAGAAATGCAATCATGGTAATTACTTGGAATCAAAGGGTATTGCAGCCCAATAGGTTTAACCCCAACCTTTACGAAATGCAAATCAATTATGATTCTAATATTGATTATGGTTACGAGGTCAACTATAAACTCTATAACTACTTCATTTATTTTCAAAGAAAATATAACCAGCGGCTAGGTCCTTTTCTGCCAAGAATTTAAATTGTTATTTTTGCCCTCAATTATATTGAGATAATGCAAAAAATAAAGCAGCGTTGGGAAATCCAGAAAAACTGGCAAATGCTTTTTCCCATTTTGGGCACCCTATTGGTTTTACTTACCTCTTATACCATTTCTCGGAGCCTATTACACGCTTTTGGACTAAACAACACAATTTTTGAATGGTTCTTTACCATTGGGATTACATTGCTTTTGCATGTTATTTTGATAAAGTTTTTCCTATGGTGCTTTAAAAAAGTGGAAAACAAATGGAAAGTGGACTATAAATGGGAAATGATCGCCATTTTCATTGTTTTTGCGATTACAGGCAGTCTTTCCGGTAAATTGGCCGGTCCCTTGGTCCATTGGATCGGATTGGATAGTGAAAATGTACACTCTGCAGTGTATTGGGCACTCCGAATCCTATTGATTTTTCCCATCTACCAAATTCTCCTTGTTTTTATTGGCTGGTTGTTCGGTCAGTATCAATTTTTTTGGGATTTTGAGAAAAAGATGCTTAAGCGCATGGGGTTAGGTGCTTTCTTTTCATAGTTTATAATTTTTTTAACATAAAAAGAGTAGGTGCCTTGGTTACTTTTGTGAAGTATGTTTACCAACCTCCATAAACGTATACTCATCTTTGTTTCCCTTGTAATGGTGGCAGCAATTTTAGCTCCATCCGTTATAAAATTGGGACATGCTTTGTATGAGCATAACCAAGAAAACCAATGTATAGCCTATGGCACAAATCATATTCACGATGCCAATCTGGATTGTGATTTTCATGATTTCACCCTTGCCAATAAGGTACTCTTCAATTCTTCTTTAACTTACATTCCGGTCGAGATACCCGAAATAAGGTACACGACCATCAATTACACATTTGTTTATAAGCCGCACAAAATTTCTTTCCAGGCTTTACGCGGTCCTCCATCTGTTTCATAGTAAGATTGATTTAATTTTTTTAAAAACCATTTATTTTTTACAATGAAACAACTATATATTTCAATGCTTTTAGCATTGGTTCCCTTATTTGCATATACTCAAAATACATTATCAGGTAAGATATTGGACGCTGAAACTGGCGAACCTTTGGAACAAGTTTCCGTTTACATTCCTCAATTGGAAAACGGAACGGTTACTGATCAAAATGGAAACTATTCCCTCAAAAACCTTCCTGAAGGAAACTATAAGCTCGTTATATCTTACATAGGATTTGAAACCTATTCAACTTCCATAGAAATCAACTCTGAAAACAACCAATTTGATTATCAGATGTCTCCATCGGCCATAGAAATGGATGAAGTGGTACTGTCTACCCCTTTCCATAAATTACAGCGTGAAAACGTGATGAAGGTGGAACAAAAATCCATGGAAGAACTGAAACAACAAGGCGGCATAACCCTATCCGAAGGAATTACGAATATCCCAGGGGTATCATCGGTTTCTACGGGTGTGGGAATCGGAAAACCCGTTATACGTGGTTTGAGTTTTAACCGTGTGTTGGTGTACACGCAAGGTGTTCGTTTGGAAAATCAGCAATATGGTGGTGAACATGGCTTGGGTATCAACGATGCGGGAATTTCCAGTGTAGAGGTCATTAAAGGCCCAGCATCTTTGCTATATGGTTCCGATGCCTTGGGCGGTGTACTATATTTAAACCCAGAAAAGTTTGAAGCCTCCGGCGAAACTTCTGGAGATGTAAACATGAGGTATTTTACCAATACCTTGGGGTATAATGCCAATGCAGGGTTTAAGACATCTGGAGAAAAATTAAAGTTTTTGGTACGTGGTGCTTATGCTACCAATGCCGATTATGAAACTGGCGATGGAACTAGCGTTACAAATTCTAGGTTTAACGAAGCGGATTTAAAAACGGGTCTTGCCTACCAAGCATCTAAATTTAAGACTGAACTCCGATACAATTACAATGCTTCGGAGCTTGGTATTCCTGAAGAAATTGGGGTTCAGAACAACGACCGGGATCCTTTGATGCCCTACCAAGAGCTTTCCACGCATATTATAAGTTCCAAAAACAATTTCTTTTTTAAAAAATCGAGTTTAGAGGCCACTTTTGGGTATACAGTCAATAATAGAAAAGAGTTTGAAGAACACCATCACGAGGAGGAGCACGAAGGTGAGGAACATGAAGGCGAAGAGCATACCGAAGAGGAACATGCGGAGGAAGAGCATGAAGAAGGAGAAGGAGCTGCTTTGGATATGCGTTTGAGCACCTTGAACTACAACATTCAATTTAACCCACAATGGGGGAAAATGACGACCATTTTTGGAGTTCAGGGAATGCATCAAACCAATGAAAACTTTGGGGAAGAAGTGTTGGTTCCCAATGCTACAACAAACGATTTTGGAGTTTTGGCCACTTCTCACATACATTTCAACAATAGTGATTTGCAAATTGGATTGCGTTACGACCTTAGATCTATCAATGGTGAAGAAAGTGGTATCGAAGGGGATGAAGAGTACATTCCTGCTTTAAACAAGGATTTCAACAGTTTCAATGCTGCTGTGGGTTACCGAATGGACCTGACTCAAAACGTGATGGGCCGTTTGAACCTGGCTACAGGCTTTAGGGCCCCTAACCTATCGGAATTGACCTCGAATGGCTTGCACAGCGGAGCGAACCGAGTGGAAATCGGAAATCCAGACTTGGATAGCGAACAGAATTTTCAAGTGGATTTGGCTTTGGAGTATGGAAACAAGCATATTGAAGCTTACGTCAATACATTTTATAATATCATAAACGATTATATCTATCTAGAACCTACAGGAGAGTTTAGGGAATTGGATCCGATATATAATTTCCAACAGCAAAATGCGACCTTGTACGGTGGTGAGTTCGGATTCCATTTACATCCCCATCCTTTGGATTGGCTCCATTTAGAAAGTAGTTACGATATTGTTTTTGGTGAATTGGAAGATAAATCCGACCTGCCCTTGATTCCGGCCAACCGTTGGACAAATACTTTTAGAGTGGAATGGAATAAAAACCAAGATTATAAATACTATGCATTTGTAACGCTTCAAACCTTTTTTGACCAAAATAAAGTAGCAGATTTTGAAACTCCTACTTCAAGGTATAATCTATTTAATGTTGGTGTGGGCGGTGATATACGAATCTTCAACCAAAAAGTGGGATATTCCATTACAGGAAATAACCTTTTTGATAAGAACTATATCTCACACTTGTCCAGATTAAAGGCAGATGGTATTGCCAATATTGGAAGAAATATTTCTTTCAACTTGAATATTCCTTTGTGAAAATAAATCGGTAGAAATTATAAATTGAAAATCGTCAGTTCGAGTAATTTTCGAGTATAGCGAAGAAAATTGTATCGAGAACAAGTTCTTTCTAAATCAAATCAGAATAAATTCAAGGTCAATCTTTTTTAGGTTGGCCTTTTTTCTTGCTCAAAAAATAAGTATAAATCCAGGTCAAGGTAAAAGTGGGGATGACGTCCATACCAGGCACCAACTCCTCGGCAAAAGTCACCAAACCTGCAGCCTGCCCTACCCTGCCCTTGTAAAGTCTGGTCATGAGCCATCCCGCAACGGGTGCCCAAATTACATCGGAAAACTCCCCTATTCCGGGAATTGCATACGATATCATCCCGATACCATCAAATAACAATCCCAAAATAAGATTGCGATACTTGTTATCCTTTTCTTCTGTCATAGGGGAAAATTAGCGATTCCCGCTTAATTGAAAAAGCTGTTTATGACAAATCGGAGCTAATCAGCTTTAAAAATTCGTTTCGGGTCTCAATTTTTTCAAATTGTCCTCTAAAACCCGAGGTTGTCGTCACAGAATTTTGTTTTTGCACACCGCGCATCATCATGCACATGTGGGCGGCTTCTATTACAACGGCAACGCCTTTGGGTTTTAATGTTTTGTTGATGCATTCCAGAATATCGTGCGTCAACCGTTCCTGCACCTGCAACCTACGGGCAAAAACATCTACTATTCGGGGAATTTTGCTCAAACCTACAATATGTCCGTTGGGGATGTAAGCTACATGGGCTTTGCCAAAAAATGGCAGCATGTGGTGCTCACAAAGCGAATAAAGCTCAATATCCTTTATTATGACCATATCGTCATAATCCTCTGCAAACATGGCGCCTTTAAGAATTTCCTCTGCATTTTGTTTGTAACCTTGCGTTAAGAAAAGCATAGCTTTTGCGGCACGTTCAGGTGTTTTTAAAAGCCCCTCTCGGGTTACATCCTCCCCAATATCCTCCACTATTTTTGAGAAATGCTCTTTTACCTCATTGGTAATTTCAATATTATACTCTTCGAGGTTTCTATAGGGTGCCATGCTTAAGTTTTTTTGAAAAATAGTTGTTCAGTTTTTTGATCTTGGGATCAATTATGATTTGACAATACGGTTGTTGCCTATGTTGGTTGTAATAATTATGATGGTCTTCTTCTGCCAAATAAAAGGGTTTTTCAGCAGATATTGCTGTTACAATTGGGGAATCGAACACTTTTTCTTTTTCCAAAAGTTTGATAAAGTCCTCTGCCAATTGTTTTTGTTCCGCAGTAGTATAGAAAATTTCGCTGCGATATTGCGTGCCCACATCATTTCCTTGACGATTCAATGTTGTGGGGTCGTGAGTAGCAAAAAAAACTTCCAATAACTCTTCATACGATATTTGTGAAGCATCAAATGCTATTTTTACCCCCTCGGCATGTCCTGTTCTTCCAGTAGCAATCTCCCTATATGCTGGATTTTTAATGGTTCCACCCGTATAACCGGAAACCACCTCCTCTACTCCATTAAGTCGCTGAAAAACAGCTTCCGTACACCAAAAACACCCCCCGGCAAATATTGCGGTTTCCAATTTTAAATTATTTTTGTTCATGTATTTTGATTCAAAGTTAAACAATATTTGATTGAGAAATTGAATTCTAGCAAATATTTATATAATCCTTGGTCGAAATTATCGTCAAAATTATACGTTTACTATTTTCTAGCAGAAATCAGGCATAAAAAAATGTAATCTTCTACCTTAATGGGTAGTTCCCTGCCCAATTACTGAAAAGGGCAATACATATTCAAATCATTCTACAATTATATTGGTAAAACCTTTGTGTACAGCAATGTTGCACCAATATAATTGAACAGGTGGGGAATTTATGGTAGATAGTAAACCCTTTACACCACAGTTCCTGCTTTTGCCTTTGACCATAAACCCCTACCTTTGCATCCTTGGAAAAATCCGAGAATTTAGTTTTTAATAACATAATAATCAACATACAATGCAAGACGGAATCTACGCAAAATTTAATACTACCAAAGGGGAAATACTGGTAAAACTTACCCACGATAAAACACCGGGAACTGTTGGCAACTTTGTTGCATTGGCCGAAGGAAATATGGAAAACAGTGTAAGACCACAGGGCAAACCATATTATGACGGGCTAAAATTTCATAGGGTAATCGCCGATTTTATGATCCAAGGCGGGTGCCCAACCGGAACCGGAACTGGAGACCCAGGTTATAAGTTTGATGATGAGTTCCACCCCGATCTGGTACACGATGGTCCAGGAGTATTATCCATGGCCAATGCCGGACCCGGCACCAATGGAAGCCAGTTTTTTATTACGCACGTGGCTACCCCTTGGTTAGATAACAAACATACTATATTTGGTCGTGTACAAGAAGGCCAGGATATTGTGGATTCCATTGCTCAAGGCGATGCTATTGAAACTTTAGAAATTGTTAGGGTTGGAGATGAAGCCAAAAACTGGAATGCCATAGAAGCCTTCAGGGTTTTTGAAGGAGCCAGGGAAAAGCGGATTGCCGAACAAAAAGCTGCCGCAGAGGCAGAAATGGAAAAATTGGCCGCTGGGTTTGACAAGACCGATAGTGGGCTGCGTTATAAAATGATTCAAAAGGGAAGTGGTGCCAAAGCTGAAAAAGGTAAAACCGTTTCCGTTCATTATGAAGGTGCATTGACCAACGGACAAATTTTTGACTCCTCCTATAAAAGAAACCAACCCATTGATTTTGTTTTGGGTATTGGACAGGTAATCCCGGGTTGGGACGAAGGAATTAGCCTATTGCAGGTAGGTGACAAGGCCCGTTTTGTAATTCCATCCCATTTGGCTTACGGAAGCACAGGCGCAGGAGGGGTTATTCCTCCGAACGCAACACTTATTTTTGATGTGGAACTGGTGAACATGAAATAACAAAATTCACAAGAATATATAAAAGAGGTTGTCTAAAAAGTATTGAAACACGTCATTCTGAATTTATTTCAGAATCTCATCATACTGATAAACAAATCACTATGAGAACCTGAATCAAGTTCAGGTTGACGAAAATCGACATTTTAGACAACCTCTTTTATTTGGCCCTATTTACACTCAATAAAAGCAAACAAAGATTAAGGGCAAGTAATGAAATTAGAATGCTGAAAAAAGTGGTCATGGTTGTAACGTGTTTATTACGTAACAATCCAACGGTAAAAAACCCTACCTATTGCCTAAAAACCTTTTTAAGTTACTTTTGGGAACCGTTTACACTCCACAACAACAGCAGGGCATTTACGATTAAAAGGAACGAGAGTACTCCAAAAAAAGTGTTCATTTATATTGGATTTAATGGTTATGGGGAACAGTGTGTTTATAGCTTAGATAGTAAAAAAATAAATGGTTGCGTGAGATTCAAAAAAAATTGCAAAAAAAAACCCGGGCACTGCCCAGGCTTTGTCTCTATAAAAAAGTATGTTATAACTTAATCCGCAACTTGTACATTAACGGCGTTTAATCCTTTTTTACCTTGTTGTAGTTCGAATTCTACAACGTCACCTTCTCTAATTTCATCGATTAAACCAGAAATGTGTACGAAGTGATCTGTGTTTGAACCATCTTCAGTGATAAATCCATAACCTTTAGAATCATTGAAGAATTTTACTGTTCCTTTACTCATAATATAAATTGAAAAAAATTAATTGAGCTACAAAGGTACATTTAATTTATTGAGAATCAGTTTTTTTTTCTTAAAAATAAAATAATTATGTGGTTGGATCAGGCGTCAAACGCAGGTATGGCTTAATTTCTTCCACACCTTTGGTAAAAATTCCTTTGGCCTCTTCGGTAGGTATAGATGGACTTACCACGACTTTTTCCCCATTTTTCCAGTTTGCCGGAGTAGCCACTTTATGGTTTGCCGTTAATTGCAAAGAATCCACTACGCGCAACAATTCGTAAAAATTACGTCCGGTCGAGGCAGGATATGTTAATGTAAGTTTGATTTTTTTATCGGGACCCACAATAAACACTGATCGTACAGTAAGTGTATCGTCCGCATTGGGGTGAATCATATCGTAAAGATCGGAAACCTTTCTTTCCACATCGGCAACTATAGGAAAGTTGACCTTGGTATTTTGGGTCTCGTTGATGTCCTTGATCCATTCCATGTGAGATGCGGCCCCGTCAACACTCAATGCCATCATCTTTACGTTTCTTTTGTCGAACTCATCCTTAAACTTGGCAGCAGTACCCAGTTCGGTGGTACAAACAGGAGTAAAGTCAGCAGGGTGAGAAAATAGAATCCCCCAACTATCACCAAGGTATTCATAAAAATTAAGTGTTCCTTCCGAAGTAACTGCAGTAAAGTCCGGAGCAGTATCTCCCAATCGTAAAGTTGCCATATATTTTCTGATTTTAAAGTTTGAAAAATTAGTACCCTACAAAATTACTAGATTATTTGGGTAATGCGTATAAAATCAGTTAAAAGTGTATTAAAAATACCTGTTGTACATTTTAGAACGTTTGTTTGAGAAAAAGCATCGAGAACTGACATCTTACCATGCTAACCCTCCATGCAATTTTATTCGCTTCAATCAAAAATAACTTAAATTGACAGGCGTTTAGCCAGAAAATACATTCTTTACGATACAGTAGTAATCATTATCTTCGACCAACGAAGTTGTATTTATGATAAAGGCCACAAATATTCAAAAAAGTTACGGAGACCTCAAAGTTTTAAAAGGGGTCGATTTGGTAATAAAAAAAGGCGAAGTGGTCTCCATTGTCGGGGCCTCGGGTGCAGGAAAAACCACTTTATTGCAAATTCTGGGCACCTTGGATACCCCTACCAACAAAGGAGAAAGCACACTTTTGATCAACGACACCGATGTAAACCAACTCAACGATAAGAGCTTGGCGCAATTCCGGAACGAGCATATCGGTTTTATTTTTCAGTTTCACCAATTGTTGCCGGAGTTTACGGCCTTGGAAAATGTTTGTATTCCTGCTTTTATAAAAAAAACTCCACGGGCCGAAGCTGAAGAGCGTGCCAAGGAACTATTGGATTTTTTAGGATTGCAGGATCGTTACGACCACAAGCCCAACGCCCTCTCTGGGGGTGAACAGCAACGTGTTGCCGTGGCCCGTTCGTTAATGAACAACCCCTCTGTAGTCTTGGCAGATGAGCCCAGTGGAAACCTAGATTCTGAAAGTGCGGACAACCTGCACAAACTCTTTTTTCAGCTGCGAGATGAATTTGGACAGACTTTTGTCTTGGTCACACATAACTTAGAACTGGCCGACATGGCAGACCGAAGACTCACCATGGTCGATGGTTTGATCGTTTCCAAAGACTGATATGACCAAGACAGAGCTCAAAGAGTTTTTGGATGCCAAGGTGTTGGAATACAATCACCCTAAGTTTTTGGAAGATGACCCCATACAGATTCCTCACCTATTTAATCGAAAAGAAGATATTGAAATCAGTGCATTTTTAACGGCCACTATTGCTTGGGGCAATCGCAAAAGTATTATCAACAATGCCACTAAATTAATGGGGATGATGGACAACACACCTTATGATTTTGTGATAAACCATACCGATGATGATCTTGAACAACTCCGCCCTTTTGTACACCGAACCTTTAATGGGATGGATCTTGGTTACTTTGTAACCAGTTTAAAGAATATTTATAAGAATCACGGTGGTTTGGAAGCAATTTTTACAGAACATCAGACCAAAGACTCCATGCAGCCTGCCATTTCAAAGTTTAAGGAAGTGTTTTTTGAGTTGCCCCACCAAAGTAGAACCCAAAAACATGTTTCCGACCCCAATAAAGGTTCTGCTGCCAAGCGCATCAATATGTTTTTACGTTGGATGGTTCGCGACAATGCCACGGGAGTTGATTTTGGGCTTTGGGAAGACATTGACCCGGCCAAACTCTCCTGCCCGTTAGATGTACACTCGGGCAATGTAGCTCGCAAACTAAAGCTGCTCAAACGCAAACAAAACGATGCCAAGGCACTAAAGGAACTGGACAAGAATCTTCGAAAACTGGACGCCACCGACCCCGTAAAGTATGACTTTGCCCTATTTGGTTTAGGTGTTTTTGAGCGGTTTTAGAAACTTCCCAACATTCATTGAATTCGTATTTAGGCAAGGAGCTGTCCCCTTTTCCAATTTCGTTAATTTTTAGAAAGCTACTTTTTAAAAAGTCTGCAAAATATAAATATTGCAAAATGCACTATTAAAGATTTTTCAAGGAGCAATCAAATTTACCTTTTGAGCAATACTGAACCGATTGATTGGTATTGTAGTTGAATTTGAACACCTTTTTTGGGAGTTTTTCCAATCTAAATACACCCAAGAAGTTATATCCTTGGAAACTCCCAACCGTTGTGGTATTCATTTTTCAACATGACATCAGCTTCTGTGTGGTTGAACTTGCCGTTTTCGGCATCCCAAAACAAACGCTCCCCTGTTTTGTAGGCAATATTGCCCAAATGGCTTACCACTGCAGCATCATATCCAATTTTTATTGGCGCCTTCAAAATTGATTTATCACGGGTTTTTACAGCTTCCAAAAAATTCTGTGTGTGTAGCCCCAACCCTTGCCCTACTCCTTGTTGTAACGGCACGGCTTCTATTTTAGGCCCCAAATCTTTGCTCCAGTGAGGGCGCTCGTGCTCTGGGATCACTTCCCATCCACCACGGTCCAGCACCAAGGTGCCATTGTTACCAATAAAGGCTATACCGTGGTTTCGTCCGTAATTGCCACCATCAATTCCTGTAGCGTGTTCCCATAACAGGGAAAAGTCACCAAAATCGTAAACGGTCTGCAAGGTATCGGGTGTTTCTGCGGCATCATTGGGATAAGCAAATTTGCCCCCCATCGCCATTACGGATTTTGGTGTGGAGGCTTTCATGCCATAAAGAGCATAATCGATTAAGTGAACGCCCCAATCCGTCATTAAGCCACCGGCATAGTCCCAAAACCACCTAAAATTAAAATGGAACCTATTTTTATTGAATGGCCTGTTCTCCGCAGGGCCCAACCACATATTGTAATCCACCCCGTCCGGTACGGGACTATTCGGAACTACAGGTATGGATTGCATCCACCCTTGGTAGGCCCAAGTTTTTACCAAGCGAATCTGTCCCAATTTACCGGAATGTACATAATTGATAGCATCTACAAAATGGGGCTCGCTACGCTGCCACTGGCCTATTTGCACCATTCTATCGCTTGCATTTACTTTGGCGAGCATGGTATCGCTCTCCGCTACAGAGTTGGCAATGGGTTTTTCGCAATACACGTCTTTGCCTGCATCAATGGCATCTGTAAGTTGTAAACAATGCCAATGGTCTGGAGTTCCGATAATGGCAATGTGAATATCTTTGTCCTCCAGCAGTTTTCGGTAATCGGAATACCATTTGGGCTTTTTGATACCTCCTTTTTCCAGCTCGGCCGTTTTTTCACGAAGAACATTTTCATCAACATCACAAAGGGCAACAATTTCCACTTCGCTGTTCTGCAGCATGGAACTTAGATCGGAAAAGCCCATACCTTTACAACCAATAAGACCAACCTGTACTTTATCGTTAGGACTTATGTTTTTCCGAATTGATGCCAATAATTCGGTAGGAAACACCATTGATGCTCCCAAACCTGCCACATACATTCCACCACGTTTTACAAATTGTCTTCTTGTTCCCATATTGTTTCAAAATTTGGAAAAAGATACAAAAAAAACGTCCCTTGAAGTTTAATTTTCAAGGGACGTTTTAAAATTTAATGTATATATTTTCGCTTACTTCTTTTCGGCGGGGGTAGCGTTCAACTTTTTGCTCATTTCCATAGAAATGGCAGAACGGTCAAACTTTAAGCGGCCGGCCATGGTTTCGATGACACAGGAAAAATCCTTGTCGTTCAATTCCACGATTTTGCCGTGCAACCCACTTTTGGTGATGATTTTATCACCCTTTTTTATCTCCGAAGCGAATTTTTTCTCATCCTTCTGACGTTTCATCTGCGGGCGAATCATAAAAAAATACGCCACGGCAAAAATCAATATCAGCGGTAAAAACTGTCCTATATTTTCCATTTAGGTCTTTTAATTATTTAACAGGACCAGCTGGTGTAGCTCCTGGTGCTTGAACAAATGCCTTGATTCTCAATATTTCTGAACCTTTAGCTGTATTTGCGTTTACGGTAATTGTTTTTGTAACCTGGTTTTGACCTGATCCGTTGAACTTAACCAACAACTCTCCGGTATCTCCTGGTGCAATAGGGTCTTTTGGAGGGTTTGGTACGGTACAACCACAGCTACTTTTAGCATTTGTAATGATCAAAGGAGCATTGCCTGTATTGGTAAATGTAAAAGTTGTTTCCTGTGGAGTTCCTCTTTGGATTGTACCGAAATCGTGTTCAGTTTTCTCAAAGGTCATTACGGGAACATTTTTAGCTGCTTCATCTCTGTCCACAGCACTTTCAACGTTGTCAGCAACTATTTTTTTTGATGCTTTGTCCTTGCATGATACGCCCATAATGGCGACTACCATGATCAAACTTAAAATTGTTGTTATTCTTTTCATGATTAAAATTTGTTTTTCCAAAATTAAGGAATTATTGTTTATTGCAAACCTCTGCCTATTTTTTGAAGCCTACCATCTGATTTATACTCTTTTGCAAGCTTGTCCAAAACTCCATTTATAAAGATGCTACTCTTTGGTGTGGAGTACTCTTTGGCTATTTCCAAATACTCGTTCAAGGTTACTTTTTCTGGTATGGAAGGGAAGTTGAGCAGTTCGCAAATGGCCATTTTTAAAATAATGGAATCTATCTCCGCGATACGGTCGTTATCCCAATTGGGTGTTTTACCTTCGATTTCCTTTTCCCATTTGGCATCGTTGAGCAAAGTTTTAGTCAACAGTTCGTTGGCGAAATCCATATCCTGTTGGTCCTTCAGCAAAGCTGGTAAAAAGAAACGGTCCCCGGAATCTGGTTTGGCCTTTTTTAAACGCTTTACCAAAAAGGTGTTCACAATGGGAAAATCATCCACCCAAGTCAACTTATCGTCCTCAAAGTAATCGTAAATTTTTTCGTTTGGCGCTATAATTTCCTTGAACAGTTGAATAACAACATTCCGGTCATCCGCATAGCTATCCGCTTCATTAGACATGTACGCTTTGTAAACATCGCTGGAAATAACGGCTTTATGAATGATTTTCACATACTCATCATTCATGTACCAATTGTCCAACTTACGTTTGGACAGTTCGTTTTTCAAAACCTCGTTGTTCACCAATTGTAAGAGCAATCGGTTTTTTACAAACTTTTCAGGATCGGGGTAATTGTCTTCTTCAGTGGCCACATATTTTTTGGAAGCGTGGCTCGTATGTTTTTCCGCCAAACGATGGAGTTCGGCCAAGAGGCTTAAAATCAAAAGGTATAGAACGTACATGTTTTCTATACTAACTCTCAAAAACTTTTCTTGTTTTTGCAAGGAATCATCCTTGGATTGCACCAATGCATAGATGCATTGCATTACTTTTACTCTGATGTGCCTTCGGGTAAGCATGTTTAAAGAACTTTTAAAGTCATTGTTTGGCTTTCACTCCGCAAAAGTAATCTTATATTTGAATCTTACCTACCAAAGTTGTTTTCTTATCAGTTTTATAACGTTTACTTTGTGTGGTATGGTATATATTTGCGGGATTGTCGCTGTACATTTACCTTAAAAATCACCATTTTCCCTTTTTATGAAGGAACTGAAACACCTTAATAAATATTTTAAAAAATATTGGCTCAAACTTTTTTTGGGGGTCTTGATTACCATAATTGCACGTATTTTTTCCTTGGTAATGCCATCGTATGTGAACAAATCCATACAGGCAGTCGAAGACTTTGCGTCAGACGTGATCAGCCTTTCGGATGCCAAGGGATTATTGTTACAGTATATTCTGATTATCGTCGGAGCGGCCATCCTTTCTGGGCTTTTTACTTTTTTGATGCGACAGACCATCATTAATGTGTCCCGTTACATTGAATATGATTTGAAGAATGAGGTTTTTGACCATTATCAACTCCTTAGCCTTAATTTTTACAAAAAAAACAGGATCGGGGATTTAATGAACCGAATCAGTGAGGATATCAACCAAGTTCGTATGTACGGTGGCCCTGCCATTATGTACGGTATACAAACCTTAACGCTTTTTGTGTGCTTGATACCCCTAATGTTTATAAAGGCCCCTACCCTAGCGGCCTATACCTTGCTTCCGTTGCCTATTTTATCTGTTTTAATTTATCAAATCAGTAAAATAATCCATAAAAGAAGCACCAAGGTCCAAGAATATTTGTCCACCCTGTCCACTTTTACGCAAGAATCCTTTTCGGGGATTTCAGTAATAAAAGCATACAGCATTGAGCCCCGAATAAATACAGAGCTTCGTGGATTGGCGCAAGATGGAAAAGATACCAGCATGGCCTTGGCCAAAGTGAACGCTTGGTTCTTTCCTTTAATGATTTTATTGATCGGTATCAGTAATGTGTTTGTGATTTACATAGGTGGACGGCAATACATAAATGGGGAAATTGAGACCATTGGGATCATTGCCGAGTTTATTCTTTATGTAAATATGCTTACATGGCCTGTTGCCGTTGTGGGGTGGCTTACATCTATAGTGCAAAGGGCGGAGGCTTCCCAAAAAAGAATAAACGAATTTTTAAAGGAAGAGCCTTCCATTAAAAACCAAGTAAAAACACCGACCCCAATTACTGGTGGTATTGAGTTCAGAAATGTGACCTTTACTTACGAAGACACCAACATAACTGCTCTCAAAGATGTTTCATTTACGGTGGAAGCTGGTCAAACTGTGGCTATTTTAGGGAAAACAGGGGCAGGGAAATCAACGATATTGGATTTGGTGGCCCGCTTGTACGATACATCTTCGGGAGAAGTTTTGATTGATGGTGTTCCGGTCCAAGAGCTAAATCTAGACAGTTTAAGAAGTTCCATTGGTGCCGTTCCGCAAGATGCATTCTTGTTTTCGGACACCATTGAGAACAACATCCGTTTTGGAAACGAAAATGCAACTCACGATGATATTGTGGAAGTAGCCAAAAAAGCAGTAGTACATAAAAATATTGAAGGCTTTGCGAAAAAATACCAAACTATTTTGGGAGAACGTGGCATCACACTTAGTGGTGGTCAAAAACAACGTGTTTCCATCGCCCGCGCCCTCTTAAAAGACCCTAGAATCTATCTTTTTGATGATTGCCTATCCGCGGTGGATACCGAAACGGAAGAGGAAATACTGAACAACCTAAAGCGGGTTTCGGAAAGTAAAACCACACTTATTGTAAGTCACAGGGTATCATCTGCCAAGAATGCCGATAAAATCATTGTGTTGGACAACGGTAGCATCATTCAAGAGGGTACCCACGAGGAATTGAACAATACCGAAGGGTATTACAAAGACCTCTACATCAATCAACTCTCGGGTAAAGATTCATAAAAAAGTTGCTGAATTAGCTTTTTTTTTACATTTTTGAAGACATAATTCAACATAGTACTAAATACACTATACCATATGGGCCAGAAAGATACAATGGATCAGGAAGAGATTTATTCGAAAGTCTTAAGAGCAGGAAGAAGAACCTATTTTTTTGATGTAAGAAGTACCAAGGCCGGAGATTACTACCTTACCATCACCGAAAGTAAAAAGTTTACCCACGACGATGGTTCTTTCCACTACAAAAAGCACAAAATTTATCTGTACAAAGAAGATTTCAGTGCTTTCCGTGAGATTATGGAAGAGATGATGGATTACATTATTGACGAAAAAGGTACCGAGGTTATCTCCGAACGCCATCAAAAAGACTTTAAAAAGGACGAAGAAAACTTTAGTGAAAACGGGGCTGCGTCAGGCAACTTTACCGATGTAAGTTTCGACGACATCTAAAAACAATTCCTTAAAAAAATTAAGCGACCTGTATTTTTGCAGGTCGTTTTTTTATTTTTACCATATATGTAGTGCAATCCTAAAATTTAAGAACAATGGCTAGAACTCCCAGCAACATGCTTCCCTTGGGAACCAAGGCTCCAAACTTTGAACTATTGGACACCGTTTCCGATAAAAAACGCTCTTTGGACGAGTTGAAAGGAGAAAAAGGAACCGTAATCATGTTTATCTGCAACCACTGCCCTTTTGTGGTTCATGTAAACCCGATGATCGTAAAGTTGGCAAAAGAATATCAGGGAAAAGGGATTGCCTTTGTCGCCATTTCCAGCAACGATGTGGAAAACTATCCACAGGATGCCCCGCATTTAATGAAAGAAAAAGCCAAAAAGGATGGCTATACGTTCCCCTATTTGTATGATGAAACACAAGTAACGGCAAAGGCATACGATGCTGCCTGTACTCCCGACTTTTATCTCTTTGATGCTGAAATGACCTTAGTGTATCGAGGTCAACTCGACGATTCAAGGCCTGGCAATGACGTTCCACTAACAGGAGCTGACCTTAAAAGTGCAATGGATGCCGTTCTGGATGGCAAAGCTGCAGATTCCGAGCAAAAGCCGAGTCTCGGCTGTAATATTAAATGGACCAACATCTAACATCGTAGTAAAGAATGACCCTCACTATTCAAAAAAACAAGGTAATCTTGGAGCCCGTTACCCAAGATAACTTAAATGAATATTTGACCGTTGGTGTAAAATCGTACTGCGAGCATTACCTGCATCTTTGGGAGAACGAAGATCCAACACCCTATATTTCGTATGGACTGACCAAAGAAGTTGTTGAACGCGAACTTCAGGACCCCAATGCACTCAACTATCTGATTCAACAAAACAATAAAAATGTTGGCATCCTTAAATTGGTAAAAAACTGTGGCATTGATGAAATTGCAGATTCAGATGCACTGAAAGCTGAGAAAATTTATTTGCTGAAAGAACACTCCGGTAAAGGAATAGGCAAACAGGTGCTTTTGTTTATTGAAGACATCGCGAGAAAACGGAACAAAAAGTACGTTTGGCTGGATGCCATGCAAAAAGGAAATCCCGTTCATTTCTATCAAAAAAACGGATATATCATCAAAAGAGATAGCGAAATTCCTTTTCCGGGCGCAAGGCCAAACGAAAAAGCTATGTGGATTCTTACCAAGACCCTATGACCTACCATCCTTCGCGCTCCACCAAATTTTCAATATGGGCAAAATGATGGTTGCTGTGCCAAGCGTAGCGTGCAATGTTTTCTTCCAAAGTGGTCTCTTGGTTTCCATCGGGATGGATAAAGCTTCTTTTTAAATCTCCTTCAGAGATTCCTTTCAGCAAATAAACCAACTTGGCATGTATGGCACTCAAATGGTAGAGTGACATTAATATGGGTGCGGTACGGGTATCGAACAATTCGGCCCAGGCCTTTTCATCGTAGGCTTTAATTGTAGGAGTATCTTCCGTAAGTGCCCATTTAAAGCGAATATAGCTATTGTGGTGGCTATCGGAAATATGATGGACCACCTGGCGAACCGTCCAACCCCCTGGTCGATACGGGGTTTCGAGTTGTTCCTCGGACAATGGAGTAACCAAATCGCTCAAACGTTGGGGCAATTGTTCCAAAACGGAAATCCATTCCTCCAAATTATGTTTTGTGATGGTGTCAGGAACCTCAAATTTTCCAATGGGGTAACGTAGTTGTTCCAAAGTTTCTTTTTTGTTCATTTTGATTGAAGTTAGCTAATTCCATTGATTTTTTAGAGAAATGATTTAGACTTTTTCGAATCGAAAGATAGGGCTACGGATATTTGTCTCGCGAAACCTAAACATTATGGTCTAAGTACAAAGTCAATTTAGAAAGCAACAAGCACAAATTAATCGGCTAAATACCAATTGAAAAACACCTCCAATTCTTCAATCGACTCAACTCACCCCCCAAACCCAAAATCAGGTTCAAGATTTAAGGAAATTGTCTCTCCCCCATTCGCAATGGATTTGTATATGGCTTCCACGATCATCATATCACGTTTGCCCATTTCACCGGGCGCTTTGTTGGGCTCATCGAACAATACGTGCCGGGCAAAATCGTCCATTTGCAATTTCTGCTGGCTCTCGTGCGGAAATTTAATAACATCACCATTAGAAGTCACCCCGCTCAACGGACCATAATTATTGGCAGGCTGTAACCGAAACCATCCCGAAGTCCCGGAAACATACATCGCATTCGCATTAAAATTGTGCGAAGTGGAAATGTTGCCCACTGCCCCACTCGGGAATTCAAATTGTGCCGTAATGGTCTCGTCAGTGTCTTTAAAATACTCAGGTCTGGTGCTAAATTCCTGTGCAGCCACCGAAATTGGATTTTCACCCGTACCATAAATGGCACTTTGCACGGCATACACGCCCATATTCATTAAAGCACCCCCTCCCGAAAGTTTTTTGTCCAAACGCCATTGGTTTGTATTGCTCGTGGAGCGGTAGGCAGCATCCGCAGATACAAACAAAATATCACCAAAGGTTTTCCCCTTAACAAATTCCTTCACTTGCTGTGTGTAAGGTTCAGAATGCAAGCGATAGCCCATTCCCAATTTTACGCCAGCTTCCTTACATGCATTGATGATGGCATCACATTCCGCTACACTAATGGCCATAGGTTTTTCACAAATTACATGCTTGCCTGCTTGTGCCGCACGGATACTGAATTCGGCATGCATACTGTTGGGAAGCACCACATACACCACATCAATTTCTGGGTTGTTGGCAATGTCATCAAAATTTTGATAATTGTAGATGTTCTTTTTAGGAATACCGTATTTATCTGCCCAAACCTTTTCCTTTTCGGGAGTTCCAGTAACAATTCCTGCCAAATAACAATGTTGGGTATCCTGCAAAGCAGGTGCCAACTGATAGGTGCTGTAACTGCCAAGTCCAACTAGGGCAATGCCCAGCTTCTTTTTATCTTGATTGGCACCCATGGCACAGGCAAACGGCGCTGACGACAACAAGGCGGCACCTCCTATGCCTTTTGCGGTGAGATTGTTAAAATTTCTTCGGGTGAGACTCTTCATGGAATATAAAATTAGTTAACGCTATTAAATTTACACATAATAGAACAATCGAATGCACCTTCATGCATTTTCAGAGCTTTTGTCTGTATAAGAATCTTCAAATTCCCTATTTTTATGAACTAGACTAATTCAACCCGTAAAAATGAAAAAACTCTTACTACTAGGCATGGCGTTTTGCACGTCGCTTGCCTTTGCCCAAAGCAGAAAATTACCCGTTGACACCACAGTAACCACACAACATTCCGTAACCATCAACGGTTCCAACATTGACTACACCGCAACTACAGGAACCCAACCCGTATGGGATGAATTGGGAGAACCGATTGCTTCCCTGCACTATACGTATTACACCAAAAACGGTGTAAAAGACAGGTCTTCAAGACCTTTATTGATTTCCTTTAACGGAGGGCCGGGTTCTGGTTCGGTTTGGATGCACTTAGCCTACACAGGTCCGCGTATCCTTAAAATTGATGATGAAGGATACCCTGTGCAGCCTTATGGCGTTAAGGAAAATCCGTATTCCGTTTTGGACGTAACCGATATTGTTTACGTAAATCCTGTAAACACGGGCTATTCACGTACCATTCCCGAAACAGGAAAAGAAGTGGACCGTAAAAAATTCTTCGGAATCAATGCAGATACCAAATATTTGGCGGAATGGCTGAACACCTTTGTTTCTAGAAACAACCGCTGGAACTCTCCGAAATACATTGTGGGTGAAAGCTATGGAGGTACCCGAGTGATGGGGCTTTCGTTGGCACTTCAAAACCAACAATGGATGTACTTGAACGGCGTAATCATGGTTTCCCCTGCGGATTACAAGGTGTTCCGTGACAACGACCCTGTTTCCAGTGCATTGAACCTTCCTTATTTTGCCGCTGCAGCATGGCACCACAAGGCGTTGCCGTCTGACCTTCAAAGCAAAGATTTGTTGGAAGTACTGCCGGAAGTGGAAGAATTCACAATTAATGAATTACTGCCAGCAATCGCTAAAGGTGGTTTTATTCCTGAATCTGAACGTAAAGCCATTGCCGATAAAATGGCGCGTTATTCTGGATTGGATGCAAAAGACATTATTGACCACAATTTGGACGTACCAACGCAATTCTTTTGGAAAGCTTTGTTGAGGGACAAAGGTGGATACACGATCGGGCGTTTGGATAGCCGTTATTTGGGAATTGATAAAAAAATGGCAGGAACCCGACCAGATTACTCACCCGAATTGACCTCTTGGTTGCACAGCTTTACCCCTGCTATTAATTATTACTTGCAGGAAGAGCTTGATTTTAAAACTGACATTAAGTACAACATGTTCGGTCCTGTACATCCTTGGGACAATGATGATGATAACGTAAGGGAAAATCTACGTCAAGCGATGGCACAGAACCCATACTTGAACGTTTTGGTACAATCGGGATATTACGATGGTGCCTGCACCTATTTTGCCGCCAAGTATACCATGTCTCAAGTAGACCCAAGCGGTAGAATGAAAGACCGATTTGAGTTTAAAGGATACCGTTCCGGTCACATGATGTATTTGAGAAAAGAAGATTTAAAATCGGCCAACGAAGATATTAGGGCATTCATTTTAAGAACCCAAGCCAAAGGGAAGAGCGCGAAATATTAATTCAAATAATATTTATAGTTTACAAAAGCGGTAGGACATTTTAAGTTATACCGCTTTTTTGTTGAATAAAAATCTACAAAGTAGCCTTTTGTGTAACAAAAATGTAATTAATCATACTTATATGGTAAAATATATCAATTATGGGAGGTGAAGGAAGTATGATGCATGCCATAAAAAGCTTAAAGGCCAATCGAAGCATGCTAAAAAAAAGAAAGTTAGCTTCTAAAGATGATGTCTACGGCAAAAAAAACGTCACAAAATTACATTTCAAAAAATCTACCCGACGAGACGTAGCTCGAATCCGTAAAAAAATGTTTATCCAAAAAGAAAAAGAAAAACGGCAGATGTTTTATGCCTTTATAGCAACCGTTCTACTGTTTTTTGTGATGTATTTGCTATTTGTACAATGATAATTTTCTATTTTTAGCAAAAACCGCATAAAGTGAAAAAACAAACCATACTCTGGATGATGCTTTCTTTTTTAGGATTGATGGGCACTTCTAAAATCAATGCCCAAGATTGGCCCAATTTGGAAAAGTATAAAAACGCCAATGCTGAACTCCCTCCGCCTTCAGAAGGAGAAAACCGTGTAGTATTCATGGGCAACTCCATTACCGAAATGTGGGAAGATGCCCATCCTGAGTTTTTTAAGAACCACCCTTTTATAAACCGTGGCATCGGCGGACAGACCACGCCACAGATGTTGCTACGTTTTAGACAAGACGTTATTGACCTAAATCCAAAAGCAGTGGTGATTTTAGCCGGTACCAACGATATTGCGGGCAATACAGGCCCCATGACGCTGAAACAAATACACTATAATATCCTTTCCATGGTAGAACTGGCAAAAGCAAACGGCATTAAACCAATAGTTTGTTCCGTACTGCCTGCTTACGATTACCCGTGGCGTCCAGGTTTGGAGCCGAACATTAAAATACCAAAGCTCAATAACATGCTCAAGGCTATGACAGAAGCCCAAGGAGTTATTTACCTAGATTATTTTTCTGAAATGGCCGATGATAGGAATGGACTGCCATCCGAATTGACCACGGACGAAGTACATGTGACCAAAGTGGGCTATGAAATTATGGAGGAAATGGTGCGAGAAGCCATCAAAAAGGTTCTTAATACCAAGTAAAATGAACAACAATAAGTTTGTCCATGCTTTTGAAAATGGGAGTTTTCCACCAAGTCAATTCAATCACGCAGCGCATATCAAACTAGCTTGGATTTATTTAAATCAGTTTGATGAGGAGACTGCTATTTCCAAAACGTGTAAGGCCATTCAAAATTTTGATAAGCTACATGGAGATGGTACAAAATTTCACACAACCTTGACTGTGGCCGCTGTAAAAGTGGTGCATCATTTCAAGCAAAAATCGAACGCAACCAATTTTGAAGAATTTATAACCGAATTTCCTAGACTGATCACCTCGTTCAAAGAATTACTGTTCCAACATTATGGCAAAGATGTTATTGCCGACCCAAAGGCAAAAACAACCTATTTGGAACCCGACCTACTCCCGTTCAACTAAAATTACTTGTCTTAAATTAGTTACCTTACAACATGCAAAACGGCAAGGTTAGCATCATCATTCCTTTTAAAAACACTGCACATTTTCTTCCAGAATGCTTGGATTCCATTTTGAATCAAACCTATGCCTATTGGGAAATTCTGGCCGTTAATGACCATTCTACCGATAAGAGTTTTGAGCTCCTCTCCGCCTACTCCAAAAAAGATAATCGTATAAAAGTCTTCCAAAACAAAGGCACGGGGATTATTCCTGCGCTCCAAACGGCCTATGCCCAAAGTAGTGGAAGCTTTGTGACCCGCATGGATTCGGATGACATCATGAAGCCTATCAGATTGGAGGTAATGGTAAATGCTTTAGTTGAAAACGGTATTGGACATATCGCTGTTGGACAAGTAAAATATTTTTCTAACCGAGGCATTAGCAATGGTTATGAGCGGTATGAGACATGGTTGAACCAATTAACATCAACTGGCAATAATTATGATGAAATTTATAAGGAGTGCGTAATTCCCTCCCCTTGCTGGATGGTTCACCGAGAAGATTTTGATAAGTGCGATGGTTTTCAACCCAACCGTTACCCAGAAGATTACGACCTAACCTTTCGATTTTATGAACATGGATTTAAAATTATTCCCTGCAAAAAGGTGCTACACCTTTGGCGTGACTACGATACCCGAACCTCCCGTACCCATGAGCATTACGCACAAAACTATTTTTTAGACATCAAACTCCATTATTTTTTAAGGTTGAATTACGATGCAACCCGCACCTTGGTAGTTTGGGGAGCTGGATTTAAAGGGAAGAAGATTGCAAAAGGGTTGAAAAAACGAGGTCTTGATTTTGTTTGGCTGTGCGACAACCCAAAGAAAATCGGCAAAAAAATCTATGATAAAGAACTTGTCCACTTTGAGGCATTACAAGAACTGGACAATCCGCAAAGTATTATTACCGTTGCCAATGAAGAAGCCCAAAAAGAAATTCGAGCATATTTTTCAGAATTGGGGCAGTTGCCCATGCAGGATTACTTCTTTTTTTGTTAGACCTTAATTTCAATATTCGATTTGTGAAACTTAGTGGAATTCGTGTCAATGAGTTGAAGATTTCTCGGCTGCGCTCGAAATGACAATTTATAATATTTGACATATTTGTGAAATTCATGTCAAAGATAAATTGTGAGTTGTTAACGGTACATTACAAATGAAGTTTGAAATCAGAATGTTTTAATGCCTATCTTTGATCAAGCAATGTTGGGAATGCAGTTTAAACATCCAGAAATTCTTTGGGCACTTTTTCTTCTAGTCATACCCATTTTAATCCATTTATTTCAGTTACGGCGCTTTACCAAAACCCCGTTCACCAATGTGGCCATGCTACAAAAAGTGGTTTCGGAGTCCAGAAAAAGTAATTCCCTAAAAAAATGGCTGCTGCTATTTACCCGTCTCTTATTGTTGGCTGCCATCATAATTGCTTTTGCGCAACCGTTTACCTCGGCCACAACAGCGCTTCAAGAAAAGGAAACCGTTGTTTATCTGGACGACTCTTTCAGTATGCAAGCTAAGAACAATGGTATTTCACTTTTGGAAAAAGCTGTCCAGGATTTAATCAAAAACATTGATGGGGATACGGAGTTCAGTCTGTTCACTAACGAAAAAACATTCAATAACGTTCGCGTAACGGACATTCAAAATTCGTTGCTATCACTCCCCTACTCCTACAAACAACTGAACTTAAACGAAATTGACCTAAAGGCCAATAGTCTGTTCTCCCAAAACAATAGTAGCATAAAAAACTTGATTGTAATTTCTGATTTTCAAGAAAGATTATCCGATGGAAATACCGATTTGGATTCAACTTTAGTGACTCATTTTGTTCCGATGCAGCCGCGAGAGATCCAAAATGTATCGATTGATTCCGTTTTTGTGGATGATGGTTTGAATGAACAGGCCAAATTAAAAGTGTTTCTTTCTGGAGGGAACGAGAATAATGCCTTGCCCATTTCTCTTTATAATGATGAGGAATTGATTGCCAAAACTGCTGCAAAATTTAAATCAAATGGAGATGCAGAAGTAGCATTTACCATTCCAGCTAGTGAAAAGTTAAACGGACGTTTGAGCATCATCGATAATGCATTGGGGTACGATAATCGGTTTTACTTCAACATCAATTCCAAAGAAAAAATTAAAGTTTTGGCCATTAGTGAATCAGATAGCGATTATTTAAACCGATTGTTCCGGGGCGACGAGTTCGATTTTCAAAAATATGCTTTGAATCAACTGGATTACAGTAATTTGGATAATAAAAATGTAGTGATTCTGGATAATTTAGCTACAATTCCAAGTAGCCTTCAAAATATCTTGCGTACTTTTAAAAATGATGGTGGCACATTGATCATAGTTCCTGCGATCAACAGTAATTTATCCACATACAATACGTTTTTGTCCAGTTTATCCCCAACACAATTTTCGGAGAAAATCACATCCAATGCCCAATTGACTACCATCACCTTTGATCACCCATTGTACCGCAACGTTTTTGAACAGGAAGTGACCAATTTTCAATATCCATCCGTAAAAGAGCATTTTAGAATACAGACTACTTTGCCCAAAGCTTTGTCCTTAGAAGGCGGGGATTCGTTTTTGTCCGGGGATGACGGACTATATGTTTATACAGCTCCCTTAGCATTGGATAACTCCAATTTTATCAACTCGCCATTGATTGTGCCCACCTTTTATAATATGGCACAATCCAGTTTGCAAACACCAAAGCCCTATCAAACCCTTGGTGAAGTAACCACGGTGGATATTTCTGCTCAAATAGGCAACGACGATATTTTAGAGGCCTCCAAAGCAGGTTATGAGTTTATTCCGCTACAACAAACTTTCCCAAATCGGGTGCGGCTCACTTTTGACCAAAATCCGACCGAAGATGGCATTTTTTCCATTTTACAAAACGAACAAAGGCTACAAAATATAAGTTTTAATTACCCCAGAGCGGAAAGTCAACTCAAATATTTGGATATCGGAGTATTGGAAAATGTAAACACGATGGATTCCGTTCCCGAACTATTTGAATATCTGGAAGCGGAGAACAACATTACCGCATATTGGAAATGGTTTGTTATTTTAGCGTTGCTTCTGGCGCTTATTGAGGTACTCATTCAAAAATTTGTTACATGAACATTCTGCTGAAGTCTGCAAAAATCGTATGCCCAGATAACAAGGAACTTCACCTAAAGAAAAGGGATATCCTTATTAAAAAAGGAATCATCGAGAAGATTGGTGCCTCTGTGGAAGCTCCTGCCAATACCAAGGTGGTAGAAAAGGATAATCTACATGTATCCCTCGGTTGGTTCGATAGCAGCGTGAGTTTTGGTGAGCCAGGATTTGAGGAACGGGAAACCATTGCAAACGGATTGTTTACAGCCGGTAAAAGTGGGTTCACCGATATTGTGCTGAACCCAAACACGAATCCCGTGCCCGATACCAGCTCCGATGTGGTATTTTTAAAAGAACGTGGAATAGGTAAGGCTACAAAAATTTATCCTTTGGGCACCTTGACCAAGAATGCCGACGGCGTTGACCTTGCGGAGCTTTATGATATGAGGAATGCAGGGGCCGTGGCCTTTTACGATTTCAAAAAACAGGTTTCCAATCCCAACCTATTAAAAATAGCATTGTTGTACGCCCAAAATTTCGATGGACTGGTGTATTCCTTTCCTCAGGACGGCGACATAAAAGGAAAAGGTGTGGCCCACGAAGGCGAAGTATCCACCGTATTGGGACTAAAGGGTATTCCTGCCTTGGCCGAAGAACTGCAAGTTGCACGAGATCTTTTTATTTTGGAATATACCGGAGGTAAATTGCATATTCCGACCATATCTTCAGGGGGTTCGGTAAAACTTATCGCTGAGGCCAAGAAAAAGGGATTGGATGTAACGTGCAGCGTGGCCATTCATAATCT
The DNA here is from genome assembly GCF_000224085.1 of Allomuricauda ruestringensis DSM 13258. Classification (NCBI taxonomy): domain Bacteria; kingdom Pseudomonadati; phylum Bacteroidota; class Flavobacteriia; order Flavobacteriales; family Flavobacteriaceae; genus Flagellimonas; species Flagellimonas ruestringensis. The sequence continues at coordinate 3,359,697 of NC_015945.1, read as the reverse complement.
ATTCTTTTCGGATGAAACCCTAACGAGTTTTGATACCCATTTTAAGGTGTCACCTCCCCTTCGGACAAAATCGGATTGTAAGACATTGATCAAGGGGGTGAAAAACGGAACCATTGATTTTGTGACCACAGACCATATTCCGATGGATATTGAGCACAAACGTGTGGAATTTGATAATGCAAAAAGTGGAAGTCTTGGGCTAGAGTCCGCTTTTGGAAGTTTGAACACCATTTTTGAGTTGGAAGAAACCATTGCTTTTTTAACCAAAGGACGTTCTCGGTTCCAAATAGTGCCTCCTGCCCTAAAAGAAGGTTCCAAAGCATGTTTAACCCTGTTCAATCCTGATGGTGAATATACTTTTGAGACAAAGAACATTCTTTCCACCTCAAAGAATAGCATGTTCGTAGGTTCCACATTAAAAGGTAAAGTTTACGGAATCATCAACAATGATCAAAGCATTTTATAATGAGTAATTCCACACCGGGAAAAACCACAGCAGTAGTAGCATATATTACCATTGTGGGCTGTTTGATTGCCATCACCATGAACATTGAACCCAAAAATACCTTTGCCCGTTTTCATATACGGCAGGCGTTTGGAATCCATATTCTTTTCCATGTCTTGGCCATATTGCTAACGTATACAGAGTTGGTTTATCTATCGATCCCCATCTATATTTTTTATATTGTAATCTGGGTGTTTGGTTTTTTACAAGCCCTGAACGAAAAGACAAAACCATTACCAGTATTGGGAAAATACTTTCAAAAATGGTTCACATTCATATCATAAACTATAATAATGTCCTCAAAACCCTTATCGCTAACATATTTATTACGACCTTCATCCAAAGCCTCTGGAAAAGTTCCAGCATTGTTTATGTTTCATGGTTATGGCAGCAATGAGGAAGACCTTTTTTCATTTGCATCTGAACTCCCTGAGGAATTAATGGTTTTTTCTGTAAAAGCACCTTATGACCTTGAGCCATTTGGCCATGCATGGTATGCCATTAATTTTGATGCCGAACAAGGCAAATGGAGCGATGACGAACAAGCCAAAGAGTCTAGGGAGAAAATTGTTGCTTTTATGGATGAAGCCATTGAGGCATACGATTTGGACAAAGATAATATTACGCTATTGGGATTTAGTCAAGGAACCATTTTAAGCTATGCGGTTGCCTTGTCGTATCCGGAAAAAGTGAAGAACGTGATTGCACTCAGTGGATACATTAATGAAAATATTTTGGTGAACGGCTATGCTGAAAAAGATCATAGTAAACTAAATGTTTACACATCGCATGGGCAAGTAGACCAAGTAATTCCTTTGGAATGGGCCCAAAATTCACCAGAATTCCTTGAAAATCTGGGTATTCCGACTACTTATCAGGAGTTTCCTGTGGGGCATGGGGTTTCCCAACATAACTTTTTTTCCTTTAAAAAATGGTTGGAGGAACATGTTTGATGTTTGATGTCGGAAGTCTGATGCACGAGGTCTGGAGTCAGTTTCGCGGTCGGTAGTAACTCTTTTTTTTGAACTTGTTGGGGGGCCGAAGTCGGACGTCCGAAGCACGAAGCTGGCAGTAACCCAATAACTTAGTAACTCCGAACTCTGAACTTGAGTCTTGGTTCTTGTCTCTTGATTCTTTTGTCCTTGTTCTATTTTCCCTTTTGACACGAATTCCACGAATCATCGCAAATAGGTTTGCTCTTGAACTTGTCTTTGGGTCGGAAGCACGAAGTCTGAAGTCGGGAGTCAGTTTGCAGTAGGCAGTGTGCAGTACGCAGTAACTCTGAACTCTGAACTCCGAACTTGAGTCTTGATTCTTTTGTCCTTGTTCTATTTTCTCTGTTCTTGTTTCTCTTTTGGCACGGATTAATTACTGCGGAGCATAAAGCAAATGTTCGGCCAAGGTGAAGTCTACGCTCAAATCATCTTTTAGCTCATATTTTATAATGAGGTCTCCCCAGTATTTACCGTCGGAAAAATCGGCCAAAATCCATTTATGGTTGAGTACCTTTATTTTGTTGATTTTAAAATCACTTTCCATTCCTTCGTAGGGAATTAAAGGATTATCTCCTTTTTGTTCATTGGTTTCCAGCAACTTATCCTGAATGTAGAGTGATGGGTTTTCTATATCCAAATGATCATAATAGGCAAGAGCATCATCATTGTTTTCCAAAGTAAAATACTGCATATCAAGAACTTTAAGGTGCATGGTTTGCAAGGAATCCTTAAGTTCTTCCACCTCGGTCTGTAACTGTTCAACATCGGAGGTCAATGCTTTTTGCATGTTATTTCCTGTCACATATTGAAACAAGGCCAACAATGCGGCAAAAACAAATAGGTATAGAAAAATTCTGCTTTTCATGGATTTATATATTTTGTAAATTGATATTACTGATTGTCCGTTTAATGTCAAAATGGTGTTTTTGGCGTCATGTTGAACTTGCCTGCCGGCAAAGACAGGTTTCAACATCTCATCCTGCTGAATATGAGCATCTTTATGTGACCCTGAATCAAGTTCAGGGTGACGCTAATATTATGACACATTGCGGACATTCAATTTGATATTTCTTCTAAATGTCATATCGAGCGTAGTCGAGATGTTCTTGTCTACCTTTCGACTGCGCTCAAGATAACAAAACCAAAGCTTTGAGACATGTTATCATAACGCATCAAGAACTTCTATATTTTTAATTGTAGGTTATCGTATGCCAAATGTATGTTTTTGGGGAGATTTTTTTCAACTTCATCATGAAATCCCAATAAATGACTGATATGAGTAAAATAGGTTCGCTCTGCTCCCACTTCTTCGGCAAACTCCAGTGCTTCCTTCAAATTAAAATGGGAATGGTGCGGATCTATCCGTAGCGCATTTATCACCAATACTTCGGCTCCTTTCATTTTTTTCATTTCCTCCTCCTCTACCCTTTTTACATCGGTCATGTATACAAATTCGCCAAAACGGTAACCAAAAACTTTTAATCTGTTGTGGCTAGCTTCAATGGGAACTACATCCAAGCCGCCCAAAGGAATTTTCTTATCCTTGAAAACTTCATGAACCTTTACGGCAGGTGCGCCCGGGTAACGATCTTCATCTGCAAAAATGTAATCAAATCGCCTCTTGAGGGAATCAAGCACTCTGGGGTGTGCATAAACAGGAATATCTCCTTGCCTAAAGAAAAAGGGGCGAATATCATCAATGCCTGCGGTATGGTCGGCATGCTCGTGGGTAAACAAAATTCCATCCAACTTATCTATTGGGTTGGAGAGCATTTGTTGCCTAAAGTCGGGGCCGCAATCAATCACGTAGTTATAATCTTGCCAAGAAATGAGCACGGATACACGTAGTCTTTTGTCTTTTGGATTATCGCTCAGGCAAACGGGGTGTTTGCTTCCGATTATGGGGATTCCCTGTGAAGTTCCCGTACCCAAAAAAGTAATGGTCATCTTATCATCCATTAAATCCAAAATTATAACTTATTTATTTAATAGATTGATTGAAGAGTGTAACTTTGTTTTACTTTAAAAATTCGGATATGCCTAGCGTACCAAGCAGAGAAAATGCTTTTGAAAATATTCCTTCCATAAAAGCGAAGACCCTTAGGATCAATTTGAACCGTGATATTTATGGAACATTTGCCGAAATTGGCGCTGGACAAGAAACTGCTAGACATTTTTTTAGGGCTGGTGGAGCTTCTGGAACCATAGCAAAGGCGATGAGCGCTTACGACAAATCTTTTAGTGATGCCATTTATGGTATTGAGGAAGATGGGCGCTACGTTACCCAATCCCGGTTGAAAAAGATGTTGGATCACGAAATGAGGTTGGTCGAGGAACGAATCAGTAGGGACAGCAATCCGGATTATTTGTTCTTTAGTTACGCCAATACTGTGGCTACCATCGATTTTTCCAAACGTTACAAAGGGCATGGATGGGTTGGACTTCGTTTTCAATTGGATCCGGACCAAAAAGAATACGATGAAATCGTCCTTCATATTCGTTTTAAACAAAATGAAGCAAGATTACAGCAAGAAACCTTGGGTATTTTAGGTGTAAACTTGATTTATGGGGCGTTTTTTAAGTTCCATAAACCCAAAAAACTTTTAAAATACCTATATGATCATATCGACCATGACACTTTGGAAATTGATATGATCAACTTTACAGGGCCCAACTTTGCGGATGTTGATAATAGGTTGATGAGCCTTCAGTTGATTAAAAATGATATGACCGATGCGGTTATGTTTGGTCCCGATGGAAACAACTTGCTGCCTGCAGCCGTGTTGTACAAAAAAAATATCTTGGCATTACGGGGTAGTTTTAGGCCTGTGACCAAGGTGAATATGGACATGTTCCAGAAATCGTACGATATTTTTATTCGGGAACAGACCGTGGATATGGAAAATGCCATTGTTGTTTTCGAAATAACATTATCCAACCTAAAAGCTTCGGGTGAAATCGACGAGCAGGACTTTATGGACAGGGCGGAACTATTGTGTTCACTCGGACATACGGTGTTGATATCCAAATTCCAAGAGTACTATAAATTGGTAGAGTATTTTAACAATTACACCAAAGCCAAAATTGGATTGACCATGGGCGTGAACAATTTAGTGGATGTATTTGATGAAAAATACTACCGTCACTTAAGCGGTGGTATTTTGGAAGCTTTCGGAAAATTGTTCTTTAAGGATCTTAAGGTGTACCTGTATCCGATGAAAGATCCAGAAACTGGACAGGTGCTTACCAGCAACAATGTCAAAGTTCATCCTCGTATGAAAGAGTTGTACAAATTCTTTAAGTACAATGGAAAAGTGATGGATATTATTGACTACGACCCGGATGTACTTCATATTTTTTCTAGAAATGTGCTCAAGAAGATTATAAACAATGCCGATGGATGGGAAAAAGAGTTGCCAGAGGGCATTGCCGAAATAATAAAAGAGAAAAACCTGTTTACCAGAAAGGTTCTTGAAGAGAAGGAAAAATAAAATAAAGAGGCTGTCTAAAAAGTCGGTTTTCGTCAACCTGAACTTGTTTCAGGTTCACATAATGATTTGTTTATCAATATGATGGGATTCTGAAATAAATTCAGAATGAAGTATTTCACTACTTTTTAGACAGCCTCTTTATTTTAAAATGTCAGTTCGAGCGCAGTCGAAACCTCTTGGTTATCAGGTTTAATTAGGTTCTCGACTGCGCTCGATGTGACAAATATTCTTTTAAGACAATATCTGCGCGGCGTGATCTTTAGTCTTTACCTTGTCAATAACGCTTTCCACAACGCTATCTCCATTGATCACAAAAGTAGTTCGGTGAATTCCATCGTATTCCTTGCCCATAAATTTCTTAGGCCCCCAAACACCAAAGGTGTTGATCACGGTATGGTCTTCATCGGCCAATAAAGGAAAAGGGAACTCATATTTGTTCTTAAAATTGGACTGTTTCTTTTCTGAATCGGCACTTACGCCCAAAATTTCGAAACCTTGGTCTTGTAATTCTTTGTAGTTATCCCTTAAGTTACAGGCTTCTGCCGTGCAACCAGGTGTGTTTGCTTTGGGGTAGAAAAAGACAACAAGTTTTTTGCCTTTGTAATCACTCAGATTAATTGTATTGCCGTCTTGGTCTTTTGCCGAAAAATCAGGTACTTTATCTCCTACTTTTAACATGTTCATTTGCGTTGCTCTTGAATTAATTGTTTAATATTTACATTAACAAAGTTAAACAAATATGACCAAACAAGAAAAGGTTGCATTCACAATCAAGACCTTGGATAAACTATATCCTACTATTCCCATTCCGTTAGATCATAAAGATCCTTATACTTTATTAATAGCTGTACTGTTATCGGCCCAAAGTACGGATGTTCGGGTTAACCAAATCACACCTCTTTTATTTGAAAAAGCGGATAACCCTTATGATATGGTAAAACTTTCGGAGGATGAGATTCGGGAAATCATAAAACCAGTAGGGCTATCCCCGATGAAATCAAAGGGAATATATGGGCTTTCCCAAATTTTGATTGAAAAATATAATGGTAAAGTCCCTCGCGATATTGCTTTGCTGGAAGAATTACCCGCAGTAGGACATAAAACAGCCAGTGTTGTGGTTTCCCAGGCCTTTGGGATACCCGCTTTTCCGGTAGATACACACATTCATAGGCTGATGTACCGTTGGGGTTTCAGCAATGGGAAAAATGTGGTGCAAACCGAGCGTGATGCCAAACGATTGTTCCCCGAGGAGATTTGGAACCGTTTGCATCTTCAAATTATTTGGTACGGTAGGGAATATTCTCCGGCAAGGGGCTGGGACTTGGAAAAAGACATTATTACCAAGACCATTGGTAGAAAAACAGTGATCAACGAGTATTATAAAAACAAAAAGAGCCGCTAATTGCGGCTCTTTTCGTCAGTTTGATCCTTAAATTAATTCAATGTTACTTCAAACTGGTGTTTTTTGTAGTCAACTACATGAATCGATTTTGAAAAGCTAAGCAAAAAATCTACTGTTTTCTGACTAGCTTTTACCGTTTTTACGGATTTTTGTTCTTCAGAGTAAATGTTTTCCATATTCTAGCGTAAGTAATTGTTTCCATTATATAACGGCGCTAGTTTGGAAATATTGCAGACTTCGACGTATTGCTCGATTAATTCGTTAAAACGATATTCTTACGCTCTACAATTTTTCTTAGATTGATAAGGGCATATCGCATTCTTCCCAAGGCCGTATTGATGCTTACGTTAGTGTTTTCGGATATTTCTTTAAAGCTCATATCCTTGTAAATACGCATGATCAACACCTCTCTTTGATCATCTGGCAATTCATCGATCAAAAGTGTTAGATCACTTTCTATTTGATCTTTGATGATTTGCTTTTCGGCATTTAACTTCTCGTCGTGGATAACGGAAAAAATATTGAAGTCATCGCTGCCTTCGAATTTGGGCATTCTTTTGTTTTTACGGAAATGATCTATTACCAAGTTGTGCGCAATTCGCATTACCCAAGGCAAGAATTTGCCCTCTTCGCTATATCTTCCTTTTTTCAAAGTCTTTATTACCTTGATAAAAGTGTCCTGAAAGATGTCCTCTGCTACATCTCTGTCCAAAACTTTGCTGTAAATAAAGCTGGTAATTCTTTGGTTATGCCTGTTGATCAGGATTTCAAGAGCCTTTTCGTCTCCGTCAATGTAATTTTTTACTAAAATCGAGTCTTTAATCTGTAGTTGTTCCATACAAATTACTTTTTTTGGGTTAAAACATAGTCCTCCCTTTTCTAAGAAAGACTTTAGTTATTCAGTTTTTAATCTTTAAAAAAGTAATTATTCTGTATAGGCCTATCAGGATTTTAATTACACTTCAAATATAGATAAATAGGTAGGCGACCTAAAATCTATGTTGTGAGTTGACGATTTTTATATGTTAACTGATGCAATATACGTATTAAGTGTAGTGTATCGTATCTTTGAGACCCTAATTTTAACAAATGTCAATCAATATCAACGTAGATCCCAAGCAGCATATCATCATTAAAGGTGCCAAACTGCACAACCTTAAAAATATTGATGTGGTTATCCCAAGAAATAAGTTGGTGGTAATCACTGGATTATCCGGCTCTGGTAAGTCCAGCCTGGCGTTTGATACGCTCTATGCCGAAGGTCAGCGTAGATATGTGGAAAGCCTTTCCTCTTACGCACGACAGTTTTTGGGGAAATTGGACAAGCCCAAAGTGGACTATATTAAAGGTATAGCCCCCGCCATTGCCATAGAACAAAAAGTGAATTCTACGAATCCACGGTCAACTGTGGGAACCACTACCGAAATATATGACTACCTAAAGTTGTTGTATGCTCGTATCGGCAAGACCCTATCCCCTATTTCTGGGAAAGAAGTAAAGAAGCAAACCGTTACGGATGTCATCAACCATATTAAAGGATTAAACGAAAGGGACAAACTGTTATTGTTGGCACCCATTAAAATTAAAGAAGAGCGAGAGCCTTTAAAATCGTTGGAACTTTTTTCCAAACAAGGCTATGCCCGTATTAAGTATAAGGGTGAGGTCATCCGAATAGATCAAGTTCCTGAAAATATTGGGAGGGAATTTGATTTAGTGATAGATAGAATCATTGTTAAGGATGATGAGGATTTTTATAACCGCTTGGCCAATGCTGTGGACAATGCTTTTTTTGAAGGGAAAGGCCAATGTGCCATCGAAAACCTTCAAACAGGAGAAGTCAAGACCTTCAGCAACCAGTTTGAATTGGACGGAATGAAGTTTTTGGAACCGAACGTTCACTTGTTCAGTTTCAATAATCCCTACGGAGCCTGCCCAAAATGTGAAGGCTATGGCGATGTTATCGGTATTGATGAGGATTTGGTGATTCCCAATACTGCACTATCTGTCTATGAAAATGCCATTTTCCCATGGCGAGGCGAAAGTATGAGCTGGTACCGTGATCAATTGGTGAACTCAGCTTACAAATTTGATTTTCCCATTCACAAACCTTGGTTCGAACTCTCCGAAGAACAAAAACAACTGGTCTGGGACGGCAACGAACACTTTATAGGTATCCATAAGTTTTTTGAACAGTTAGAAGAGAAAAGTTATAAGATTCAGAACAGGGTAATGCTATCCCGATACCGCGGAAAAACCAGATGCTCCGTTTGTAAAGGAAAGCGACTTCGCAAAGAAGCCGATTATGTAAAGGTTGGGGGGAAATCCATTTCGGATTTGATTGAACTGCCCATCAATAAACTGGGACCATTTTTTGAGGAGCTTCAACTTTCTGAACACGATACAGTCATTTCCAATAGATTACTAAAGGAAATCACTACACGTTTGGACTTTTTGGATAAAGTAGGTTTGAGTTACCTCACCCTGAATCGAAAATCCAACACGCTTTCCGGTGGTGAAAGCCAGCGCATCAATTTGGCAACCTCTTTGGGAAGTAGTCTGGTGGGTTCCATGTATATTTTAGACGAACCTAGTATCGGGCTTCACCCAAGAGATACAGAAAATTTGATAGAGGTACTCAAATCACTCAGGAATTTAGGCAATACTGTCATAGTAGTAGAACACGACGAAGACATTATGCAGGCCGCAGATGAAATTATCGACATAGGCCCTGAAGCAGGAACCTTGGGCGGAAAAGTTGTTGCTACGGGAAATTGGGAAACCATTCTCCAATCTGACTCCCTAACGGCATCCTACCTTAATGGAACCATGGAAATACCAGTTCCAAAAGAACGTAGAAATTCCAAACACTACATTAAAATAACTGGGGCACGGGAAAACAATCTAAAAAATATTGATGTTACTTTCCCTTTGAACGTATTGACCGTGGTCACGGGAGTATCCGGAAGTGGTAAAAGTACCCTCGTCAGGAAAATATTGTATCCCACCATATTAAAAGAAACCGGAGGATATGGCGAAAAAGCAGGTCAGTTCTCATCCATGGATGGAAAATATTCCCATATAAAACATGTAGAGTTTGTAGACCAAAACCCAATAGGTCGTTCCTCGCGTTCCAACCCCGTAACCTATATAAAGGCCTACGATGATATTCGAAGCCTGTTTGCTTCACAAAAACTGAGCAAGTTAAGGGGATACCAGGCCAAGCATTTTTCATTTAATGTTGATGGAGGTCGATGCGAAAAATGTAAGGGCGAAGGTGAAATTACCGTAGAGATGCAGTTTATGGCCGATGTGCATTTGGAATGTGATGTATGTGCAGGAAAACGCTTCAAAAAAGATATTCTAGAAGTCCAGTTTGAAGGAAAAAATATTGATGACATCCTTAATATGACCATTGACGATGCCATTGCACATTTTTCAACCCACAAACAAGACAAGATAGTAACCAAACTGAAGCCTTTGCAAGATGTAGGCTTGGGATACGTGGCTTTAGGGCAGTCCTCCTCTACCCTTTCCGGCGGTGAAGCGCAGCGTATAAAACTGGCTTCATTTTTGGTAAAAGGGCATACCAAGGAAAAAGCTTTGTTCATCTTTGATGAACCCACCACAGGTCTTCATTTTCATGATATTAAGAAATTGCTTAAATCCTTTGATGAACTTATTGGCAAAGGACATTCCGTAATCGTAATCGAGCATAATATGGAGCTCGTAAAATGTGCCGACTACATCATCGACCTTGGTCTCGAAGGTGGCGAAAAGGGCGGGAATTTAGTGATAGAAGGCACCCCCGAAGAAATTATAAACAATAAGGAATCTTACACAGCAACGTATTTGAGGGAAAAATTATAAGAAATCGGATGTCGGAAGCCCGATGCACGGAGTTGGAAGTGTCACGTTGAGCGCAGTCGAAACGTCCGAATTTGGAAGTACGCAGTCGGCAGTTGCAGTACGCAGTTTGCAGTAACTCAATAACCGAACAACTTAGTCCGAAGTGTCACGTTGAGCGCAGTCGAAACGTCCGAAGTACGCAGTACGCAGTAACTCTGATCTCTGAACTCATAACTCCAAAGTCTTGGCTCTTAAACTTGATACTTGAACTTAAACCTGACTGGGAGTCCTAAGCGATAGAAGGATGCCGCCAAGATGATCAAATACTGCACCTAAATCACGGCACAAACAGCAATGTAAGTATATTACCACTTCTTTTGTAAAAAAGAAAATACATAAAATTTTAGAGACTTTAATAGTTGATTTTTTCTATCAATCCAAACCCCTATTTCGTCAATTTACCATTGGCATCTATCAATTCATCTAGTCCAATGATGTCCCTATTCTCTAATATTACAGGTCACAAGTTAACATTGTAGCCATGTTCCTCTCCAAATCTATCTTACAAAAGAAAAAATACGTTGTTTGTTTTATCCTACTTTCAATTTTATTGGTTTCTAATGTACTTGGAAACAAAAGTTCTCATACAATAAATGAAACACTCTGCTCAAAAGGACCAATAATTAAAAGTGAGTTCCCTACTTCTTTTAAAACATCTGTGGACAAGGGGTTGTACGCACCTGGCATTGCTGCAATACTTCAAACTCAAACACTTACCTATAACAACAATACGCCAGGTTGTACCTATATCGAGTTTCGGATATTGATTTTTAATACAAGTACAAACAACGAATCTCTTGAAAACATAGATATAAGTATGGGCTCAGAGATTACCATAAGCTTTAAAGATGGTGATGATAACAATAACGGCCAATTGGATGTAGGGGAACAATGGACATATCAAGGCAAACGAATAATTCTTAAAAGTGAAATAGAAAATGGTATCGCAGAGGATCAGGCCGCAGTCAAGGCTGATGTGGTAGGCCAACCAGGGGTTTTAGTGAGCGATCTGTCACACCCAACATTACAAAATTGGGATGCTACCACAAAAACGTTTTTGGATGATTGTGGTACTGGTATCTCCTTACTTTTGACAGGAGTGACCACAGGCCCTTTGGGAAATGGAGACCCGGGCTGTTCCAGTGTTGAGCTTACTTATGAACTGCACCATACTAGTGACGTTCCCGGCGAAACATTTGAATCCATTGTGCTGAACGACTCCCACCAAGGCAATATCTTAGCGCCGGACAGTGGCGATGATATTAACTTCGGTATGTTGGATCCAGGTGAAGTATGGATTTACAAAGTGGCCTATGTCCCTACCGCAGAAGAATACTTGGCTGGTACTATGTTGGTTCAAGGCTACGTGGAAGGTGTTACTACTGTTGATCCCAATATAATGGTCAGCGACCTTTCGGATTATGTTAGCTTGGACGAAGATAGAAAAACAGCGATAGACCTATCTTCTTGTGTGCCAAAAATCAGCCTTATTAAAAAAGGTGTAACCACAAACGGTTTAGGCGAGGAAGGAGGTTGTAGCCAAATAGCGTATTCGTTTTCGGTGACCAACCAAAGTGGCCCCGATCAAGTACTTGAGAATATATCGCTGGCAGATTTAGATCACCCAGGGCTTTTAATACAAGGCCCCGTAGGAGATATCAACAATGATGGTCTCATGGATCCTGGAGAAACTTGGGACTATACGGCCAATTACCAAATTACTGCCGATGATATCAACGCTGGATCGGTAGAAAACCAAGCACGTGTCGGGGCCGAGCTATTGGGGCCAGTGAATATTACCCTCGAGGATTTTTCCGATTATGAAAGTACCGATGAAGACCGTCCCACCGTGGTGGACCTTTCAGCATGTTCGCCAAGGATCAGTCTTATTAAAAAAGGAGTGGTCACTAATGGTCTTGGAGAGGAAGGAGGTTGCAGCCAAATAGCGTATTCCTTTTCGGTGACCAACCAAAGCGGTCCCGACCAGATACTGGAAAGTATAACATTGGCAGATTTAAATCATCCAGAACTTTTAATACAAGGTCCCGAAGGAGATATCAACAATGATGGCCTTATGGATCCAGGGGAAACTTGGGACTATACAGCCACTTATCAACTAACTGCAGATGACATCAATGCAGAACAGGTAGAAAATCAGGCACATGTAAAGGCAAAACTCCTAAGTGCAGATATTGATGTAGAGGATTACTCCGATTATGAAAGCATTGATGAAGACCGTCCCACCGTGGTGCCACTTGTCAACTGCGCTGGCATGGGACTCATCAAAACTGGTGTTCTTAGTGAAGATTGCACATCCATTGATTACACTTTTACCCTTACCAATGAAAGTGGTGACGATCAAATATTGGAAAATGTGGTGCTGAACGATTTAAACCTACCCCTCGTCATTGAAGGTCCTGAAGGTGATGCGAATAACAATACCCGCTTGGATATAGATGAAACTTGGACCTATACCGCCACTTATGCCCTAACACAAGCCGATATTGATGCCGGACAAGTGGATAATCAAGCTGTGGTCTCTGCCAATGTTCTTGGACTTCCAGACCTGATGATAGAAGATTTATCCGATGACAATAGTATTGATGAAAATGACATTACCTCTATTGATGTATCTAGTTGTCAAATTAGCTCACCATCCATTGGTTTGATAAAAACAGGTGCCTTGATAGATGTCAATACCGATGGCTGCGACGAGAGCATCCAATATACCTTTACCGTGACCAACACGGGCGATGTGGATTTGGACGAAGTCACCGTCAACGACCCACTGCTGGGCGGTGCGCTCGCAGGCCCCGTAGCGGGCAGCGACGAGGGGGACGACGGCATCCTCTCCATTGGCGAGAGCTGGACCTACGAGGCGATCTACGGACTCGAACAACAGGACATCGACAACGGCAGCGTGGCCAATTCTGCAACGGTCTCCGCACAGATACTGGACACCGACACCGGGGTGCAGGATCTGTCCGATGACGACAGTCTCTTGGAAGATGATCCCACCAACACCACAATCCCCAACGATGCCTGTACCGACGGCAGCGCAGGAATCGGGCTGATAAAGACAGGGACACTTATCGACGTCAACACCGATGGCTGCGATGAGAGTATCCAATATACCTTTACCGTGACCAATACAGGTGATGTGGACCTGGATCAGGTCGCCTTGGACGACCCCATGCTAGGCGGTGCGCTCGCCGGCCCCGTAGCGGGCAGCGACGAGGGGGACGACGGCATCCTTTCCATTGGCGAGAGCTGGATCTACGAGGCCATCTACGGACTCGAACAACAGGACATCGACAACGGAAGTGTGATGAACTCCGCCACGGTCTCGGCCCAGATTCTAGGCTCCGACACCGGGGTGCAGGATCTGTCCGATGACGACAGTCTACTGGAAGACGACCCCACCAACACCACAATCCCCAACGATGCCTGTATTAATGGAAGTGCCGGTATCGGGCTGATAAAAACCGGAGCTTTGGTAGATGTCAACACCGATGGCTGCGATGAGAGTATCCAATATACCTTTACCGTGACCAACATGGGCGATGTAGATTTGGATCAGGTCACCGTGGACGACCCACTGCTCGGCGGTGCGCTCGCAGGCCCCGTAGCGGGCAGCGATGACGGGGACGACGGCATCCTCTCCATTGGCGAGAGCTGGACCTACGAGGCAATCTACGCCTTCACCCAACCGGACATCGACAACGGCAGCGTGGTCAACTCCGCAACGGTATCGGCCCAGATTCTGGGCACCGACACTGGGGTGCAGGACCTGTCCGATGATGACAGCTTGCTGGAAGATGATCCCACCAACACCACAATCCCCAACGATGCCTGTACCGACGGCAGCGCAGGAATCGGGCTGATAAAAACAGGTGCCTTGATAGATGTCAATACCGATGGCTGCGACGAGAGTATCCAATATACCTTTACCGTGGCCAACACCGGAGATGTAGATTTGGATCAGGTCACCGTGGACGACCCCTTGCTGGGCGGTGCGCTCGCAGGCCCCGTAGCGGGCAGCGACGAGGGGGACGACGGCATCCTTTCTATTGGCGAGAGCTGGACCTACGAGGCGATCTACGGACTCGAACAACAGGACATCGACAACGGCAACGTGGTCAACTCCGCCACGGTCTCGGCCCAGATTCTAGGCTCCGACACCGGGGTGCAGGACCTGTCCGATGATGACAGCCTACTGGAAGACGACCCCATCAACACCACAATCCCCAACGATGCCTGTACCGACGGCAGCGCAGGAATCGGGCTGATAAAAACAGGTGCCTTGATAGATGTCAATACCGATGGCTGCGACGAGAGCATCCAATATACCTTTACCGTGACCAACACGGGCGATGTGGATTTGGACGAAGTCACCGTCAACGACCCACTGCTGGGCGGTGCGCTCGCAGGCCCCGTAGCGGGCAGCGACGAGGGGGACGACGGCATCCTTTCTATTGGCGAGAGCTGGACCTACGAGGCGATCTACGGACTCGAACAACAGGACATCAACAACGGAAGTGTGATGAACTCCGCCACGGTCTCGGCCCAGATTCTAGGCTCCGACACCGGGGTGCAGGACCTGTCCGATGATGACAGCCTACTGGAAGACGACCCCACCAACACCACAATCCCCAACGATGCCTGTACCGACGGAAGTGCGGGAATAGGACTTATAAAGACAGGGACACTTATCGACGTCAACACCGATGGCTGCGATGAGAGTATCCAATATACCTTTACCGTGACCAATACAGGTGATGTGGATCTGGATCAGGTCACCGTGGACGACCCACTGCTCGGCGGTACGCTCGCAGGCCCCGTAGTGGGCAGCGACGAAGGGGGCGATGGTATCCTGTCGATTGGCGAGAGCTGGACCTACGAGGCGATCTACGGACTCGAACAACAGGACATCGACAACGGCAGCGTGGCCAATTCTGCAACGGTCTCCGCACAGATACTGGACACCGACACCGGGGTGCAAGACCTGTCCGACAACAATAGTCTTACAGAAAATGATCCTACCACTGTCACAATTTTTAATGATGTCTGTACCACTGGTGGGGCTGGTATTGGATTAATCAAAGAAGGGGAACTTTTTGATGCAAACTATGATGGTTGTGACGATAGCATCCGATACACCTTTACTGTTACGAACGGAGGTTATGTTGATCTAGAAGAAATTACACTAACTGACGATTTGCTTAGTGGCACAGTAACCGGTCCTTTGCTAGGGAATGATATAAATGAGGACGGGATTTTGTCTGTTGGGGAAAGTTGGACTTATGAAGATACCTACGCCCTTACCCAAGAGGATATTGATGTAGGTTCCGTCACCAATCAAGCTACGGTCACGGCCATACCCATTGGAACGGAAATCCAGATTATGGATCTATCTGATGACAACAATCTTTTTGAAAACCATCAAACCATAACTTTTGTACCCAATTATAGCTGCTCAGGAGGAAACCAAGATCCAGATTTTAAAATATTTACAGGAATCACGCCCGATGGTGACGACATTAATGATTATTTCAGAATAAACAATATTGAAAATTATCCTGATAACGTCCTAAAAATCTTCAACAGATGGGGTGCACTCGTCTATCAAGCCGAAGGATATGGACTGGATGGCAATTATTTTACAGGTATTTCCGAAGGCAAGGCCACCATCCAACAGAAAAGGGAACTCCCCAGCGGAACCTATTTCTACACCCTTTCCTTTACGGGACAAAATCCTGGTAAGGAATACTATTCAGGCTACCTCTACATCAATAGGGATTAACTGAAAATATACCAACACAAAAAATGAAGCTCAAAAATAAGTCGCATTCAAACAAAAAGTTCTATTGGTTATTGACGATGCTTGTTATTGCCTGCATTCATGCAACTTATGCCCAACAAGACCCGCAATACACACAATACCTGTATAATACCCAAATTGTGAACCCCGCCTACACAGGTTCTAGGGAAATGTTGAGTTTTGGGATTTTGGGGCGTATGCAATGGGTAGATATAGATGGGGCTCCGCGAACAGGTACACTTACTGTAAGTTCACCCATAGGAGCATTGGACAATATGGGGCTTGGGCTATCCATCGTATATGATCAGATAGGTCCGGCCACCGAATCCAATGCCAATGTGGACTATTCATATTCAATTCATCTTGATCGGCATGATGTGAGCAAGCTTTCTTTTGGTTTAAAAGCTGGAATGGATGTATTGGATGTTGATTATACCAAATTGACCATCCATAATCCCTATGACCCTCATTTCCAAAACACTGTAGATAATAAAATTCAACCCCAAATCGGAGCTGGAATGTATTACCACACTCAAAAATTCTATGCAGGATTTTCTGTCCCCAATTTTCTTAATTCAAAACATTTTGATGAATCCTCGTTGGAGAATGAAGAATTGCAGAGCATAGCCATAGAACGTTTGCACTACTTTTTTATAATAGGATATGTTTTTGACCTTGGTCCCAACCTAAAGTTCAAACCTGCAGGCTTGACCAAGTTTGTAAGCGGGGCGCCGTTTCAATGGGATATGTCCGCCAATTTTTTGATCAATGAGAAATTTACCCTCGGGGCTTCCTATCGGTGGAATTCATCAATCAGCGCCTTAGCGGGGTTTCAAATCTCTCAGTCTATATTTATTGGATTGGCTTATGACTATGATTCAACTACAATAAAGGATTATAACAATGGCTCTTATGAAGCCGTGATTCGCTTTGATATACTAAACAGACTGGACAAAGTCCTAACCCCAAGATTCTTTTAAATGCAGCAATTAATGTACCCAAAAACTATTCTAAAGATTTTAATGGCAGTTTTAATGGTATCAACCATAAATGCCCAAAAAAGTGTCGTTAAAAAGGCTAACGAGGATTTTGATGCCTATAATTATATCGATGCCAGGGAAATTTATTTAAATATTGTAGAGGATGGCTATGAATCCCCACAAGTTTTAAAAAAACTGGGAGACACCTATTATTTTAACAGTGAATATGCCGAGGCCGTAAAATGGTACAAACGGCTCATGGAAAAACACCCCAACGATGTTGACCCCATCTACTATTATCGAGCCTCACAAAGTTTTAAAAGTATTGGAGAATACCATACCTCCAAAAAAATGATGGGCAAGTTCGCCGGGTTGTCCGCCAATACGGAAATTGCAAAGAACTTCATGAAAGATTACCCTGCCTTGGACAGTTTGGTCGGTATCAAGTCCAGCACTTACGAAGTGGACAATATAACCGGGCTATTGACAAGTTCTGATTTTGCACCTTCTTTTTACGGAGATAAAATTGTGTATGCTTCATCATCCACCAATACAGAGGGTGATAAAATACACAATTGGACAGGTTTGCCCTACCTTGATCTTTTTGAAGCGGATATAGACGAAGATTGGAGATTATCGAACCCCAAACCTCTTGAAGGTGACATCAACACTCCTTACCATGAATCTAATGCGGTATTTACCAAGGATGGGAAAACAGTTTACTTTACCCGTAACAATTATAGTGATGGCCGAAAAAAGAAAAGCCGAAAAAAGCTTATCAGCCTAAAAATTTACAAGGCCACTAAAACGGAAAATGGTACATGGACGAACATCGAGGAGCTCCCCTTTAACAACGATTCCTATTCCGCAGCGCACCCAGCCCTGAGTCCAGATGAAAAGCGCTTGTATTTTTCTTCCGATATGGAAGGTACACATGGAGATTCCGATATTTGGTATGTGGATATATTGGAAGGTGGAACCTATGGTACACCTGTTAATTTAGGTCCTGAAATAAATACAGAAACACGGGAGGGTTTTCCTTTTATAGGCAAAAATAACAACCTATACTTTTCGAGTGATGGGCACCTTGGCCTTGGTGGCCTCGATATTTTTGTGGTCTCCTTGGAACCCGATGGTGAATTTAAGGAGGTTACTAACTTAAAACAGCCCATAAATTCCAATAAGGACGATTTTGGATTCATTCTGGATGAAGAAAAGAAGATTGGGTATCTGGCCTCAAACCGAGATGGGGACGGCGGCAGCAGTTCCGACGACATTTACCGGGTTTGGGAAAGCTGTGGCATCATGGTTATCCAAGGGGCCATTTCTGACTCCAAAACAGGTAAAACCTTGGTCGGTGTCACGGTAAAACTACTGAACAAGAACAATAATGTAATAACCGAAACAACAACCGACGAGAGTGGCAACTATGTGTTTAAAGGTGTTGTGGATTGCAGTAAAAAATATACGGTGCATGCAGAATATAAAGATTACACAGCGACTGATAAAAGTACCGTGACCCCTAGGGGAACCCATACCGTTCAAATGGATATGGAACTCACACCACCCGAGTGTCCCGTCGATGATCTGGGATGCAGACTTACCCTTGAACCCATTTATTTTGATTATGGGAAGCATACCATTCGCTCCGATTCTGAAGTGGAGCTGGCCAAGATTTTACAGGCCATGAAACAATATCCAGAACTTTCCATTCATATTGAATCCCACACAGATTCCAGATCAAGTGATAGGTTTAATCTGAGATTATCTGAAAGACGTGCCCAAGCCACATTGAATTGGTTCGTTAAACAAGGCATTGACCGCAGCAGACTATCAGCCAAGGGTTATGGAGAAACACAATTGTTGAACGAGTGTTCCAATGGGGTAAACTGTTCAGAAGAGCAGCACCAACTCAATAGAAGGTCCATGTTCATCATTAAAGACTGAACTATTATCACGTAAAATTTATGCCAGAAGTACGAGGTTGAACGTCTAAAGTTAGATATTTTGGAGTTTGAACTTGACCCCTACCCACCATCTTTAGATAAACTGTTTTTTTCTGGTTTTGACCTTAGTTTATTCCAAGTATTCTAAGATTAAAACAAAATTTTCAAGCCCCTAATTCCACAAAGAATTCCTCTATGCTACGTGTTTTAAATGCCTGTATGATACATTCCTTCATTAATAAACTGGCCATAAAGCCACTTTCATCAATTATTTCTCCCTATTCATCAATTGAAACACCCCATTCATCAATTGGTCAAGTTTGAAACCAAAATTAAGACCAATATTTGGACGCCATTTTACAAGCCAGTCCCACAAAAAGGTTAATTGCTTGTATACAAGGTGTTTTCGTTCATAGTGGATTTAATAAAACTAAGATGTGCAACATTACTTTCAAGAAAGTCTTCAAAAGCTTTTCTTCTAAAAAAAGAGTTCTGACTCTTACCAATTTTATATTTTTTGTAAACGGTATTACTTCAATTTTGGCAGGTATGTCAAATAACCCCGATTACAGCACTGCCCATAAGAGTGAAACCTATGCAGCTGGAATAGCTCTTGTGAAATCAGGAACAGTAGTTGGAGGATGTGACGCTATTGAATTTACATACACCGTAACAAACGAAAGTACACTTGGTGAGGTTTTGGAAAATGTAGTTGTTTCCGATCCTATTTTTGGTGATTTGGCAGGACCTGACTCCGGAGATGACAACAACAACACGTTTCTTGATCCAGGAGAAACATGGATTTATGTGGCCAACCACAACATAACCCAAACAGATATCAACAATGGACAAGTTGTTGGTCAGGCAAATGTGAATGCTGATGTTCAAGGACAACCAGGCGTAACAGTAATGGATCTTTCAGATGATGACAGCCCACTGGAAGACGATACCACAATTATAGACCTTTCTTCTTGCCCCAATATTTCAGTAATTAAAAAAGGTACCGCTTTGGATGGTATAGAGGGCAATCCGGGATGTAACCTTATTCTGTATAATTTCACCGTGAACAACGAGGGAGGCGTACCATTGGAAAATGTAGTCTTGGATGACCCATTGCTCGGAGGTGAGGTAGACGGACCCTTTATGGGCGATGACAATGACGATGGCATTCTTGATATTGACGAGACATGGCTATATTCAGGGCCGTATATTACTACACAGACAGACAAGGACAACGAACAGGTTGTTAATCAGGCGACTGTGATCGCAAATGTGCAAGGAGACCCAGGGGCAGTTGTATCAGATCTTTCTGATGATGACAGCCCATCTGAGGATGACCCAACTGTTATAGACCTTCCTTCTTGCCAATCAAACATCTCAGTAATTAAAACAGGTGCTGCTTTGGATGGTATTGAAGGCAATCCGGGATGTAACCTTATTCTATACAACTTCGCTGTGAACAACGAAGGAGATGTACCGTTGGAAAATGTAGTCTTGGATGATCCATTGCTCGGAGGTGAAGTGGATGGACCCTTTATGGGCGATGACAATGACGATGGTATTCTTGATATTGACGAGACATGGCTATACTCAGGACCATATATTACTACACAGGCAGACAAGGACAATCAACAGGTTGTTAATCAAGCTACTGTGAGCGCAAATGTGCAAGGAGACCCAGGGGCAGTTGTATCAGATCTTTCTGATGATGACAGCCCATTTGAGGATGATCCAACTGTTATAGACCTTCCTTCTTGTCAAATATCTCCAACAAATCTTGGAATGATCAAAGAGGGAACGCTCGTCGACATTGATCAGGACGGCTGCATTGACAGCATTCTGTACACCTTCACCGTGACCAATACGGGCAGTTCGGACCTAGAGCAGATTACACTCGAGGATGACCTCTTCGGAGGTGAAATACCAGGTCCTGTAGAAGGAACGGATGATGGCAATGATGGTATGCTGTCAGCCGGAGAAACCTGGAGCTACGAGGCCCTGTATGGCATTACACAAGCGGATATAGATCAGGGCTCTGTGATAAACCAGGCCACTGTGAATGGTCTACCTGTTGGACAGGATGTGCCAGTATCCGATTTATCAGATGATGATAGTCTTGAAGAGGACGAACCCACCAGAACCCCTGTACCGGATGATGTGTGCCCCAATGACCCTGCTGATATGGGAATGATCAAGGAGGCCGAGCTTGTGGACATTGATCAAGATGGCTGTATTGATAGCATTCTGTATACCTTCACCGTGACCAATACAGGAAGTTCTGACCTAGAGCAGATTACACTCGAGGACGACCTTTTCGGAGGTGAAATCTCTGGCCCTGTGGAAGGAACGGACGATGGCAATGACGGCATACTGTCCTCTGGAGAAACTTGGACCTATCAGGCACTTTATGCTATCACTCAGGCAGATATAGACCAAGGCTCAGTCATAAACCAGGCGACGGTCAACGGAATTCCTGTGGGAATGAATCTTCCTGTCTTTGACCTTTCCGACGACGACAGTCTGATTGAGGACGAACCCACCAGGACACCCGTTCCTGATGATGCATGTCCTGATAACCCGGTCGACATGGGGCTTATCAAAGAGGGTACCCTTACCGATATCGACCAAGACGGCTGCATTGATAGCATTTTGTACACATTTATCGTAACAAATACAGGAGAAACAGACCTGGGGCAGATAGTACTGGAAGATGAACTTTTCGGGGGCGAGATTCCCGGGCCCGTGGCAGGAACCGACGAAGGGGACGACGGCATACTCTCCGTAGATGAAACATGGACCTATCAGGCACTCTATGCTATCACTCAGGCGGACATTGACCAAGGTTCGGTCATAAACCAAGCAACTGTTAATGGAATACTTGCTGGGCTGGACCTACCAGTATTCGACCTCTCTGACGATGATAGCCTTGAAGAAAATGGGGTTACCAGAACTCTTGTTCCAGATGATGCTTGCCCAGATGATGGAGACGGCACACCATTGTTCGGCATAGCTATCATAAAAACAGGTGTTGGTCAAGATGTGGACTTCGATGGCTGTGATGATAGTATCGAGTATAACTTTTCCGTAACAAATTCAGGAAGTACCAATCTAGAAAGCATTGTGCTGACCGATGATATGTTGGGTGAAGAAATAAATGGACCTTTAACGAGTGAGGCAACCGAAGATGGCATTCTTCAACCAGGAGAGGAATGGATTTATACGGCCACCTATAATCTTACCCAAGAAGATATCAGTGGCATATTTGTGGAAAATCAAGCTACCGTCACTGCAAATTTGATCAATACTGATATTACCATTTTCGACAATTCCGATAATGATAGCTATCTGGAAAATGAAATCACATCCATAAACGTGTCTAGCTTCTGCGAATTTACCGGAGGAGGCTCTGGCTTCGAAATCTTCAACGGAATAACACCAAATGGTGATGGTTCAAATGATTTCTTCAGAATACAAGGCATTGAAAACTACCCAGATAACAATGTGAAGATTTTTAATCGTTGGGGCGTATTGGTATATCAAACAGATAGCTATGGACAAGGAAACAACCTGTTCTACGGTATTCCCGAAGGAAGGGCAACTTTGCAAAAAGAAGGAAAACTTCCAAGCGGCACCTATTTCTACATACTGACCTTTACAAGTGAAGACAACCCAGGTGAAGAAAGCTACTCTGGATACCTCTACATCAATAGGAACTAATATAACCAAACAATTAAGTAATAAAGAACCAAGAATATATAGCAAGGATGATACATCTTAAAACATATAGAAACTACTGCTTATCCTTATCAGTATTTCTATTCGCCCTGTACACTTCTACGGCACAACAAGACCCTCAATACACGCAATATATGTACAATACCCAAGTTGTGAACCCCGCTTATGCAGGGTCCAGAGAAGTGTTAAGCTTCGGTCTGCTGGGACGAACACAATGGGTAAGCTTGGAGGGTTCTCCAGAAACGGGCACATTTACGGTAAACTCCCCCATTGGATTATATGATAATATGGGACTTGGGCTGTCCATCGTTCACGACAGGATTGGTCCAGCAATGGAATCCAATGTGGTTGTGGACTATTCGTATTCGGTATTTCTATCCAATGCCAGTAAGTTGTCATTTGGACTGAAGGCCGGATTGGACATGCTGGATGTGGATTACAGCAGATTGAACATCTATGATGAAACCGACGCCTATTTTCAAACGAATGTGGACAACAAACTACAACCCCAAATTGGAGCAGGACTTTACCTAAACACAGATAGATTTTATGCTGGGCTATCCGTTCCCAACTTTCTGAATTCCAAACACTATGATGAAAGCTCTTTGGAGAATGTAGAGAAGAACGATATAGCCATTGAGCGTTTACACTATTTCTTTATAACAGGTTATGTGTTCGATTTGAACGAAAATTTAAAGTTTAAACCTGCCACAATGGTAAAATATGTGAGTGGTTCCCCCTTGCAATGGGACCTTTCCGCTAACTTTTTGATCAATGAGAAATTTACAGTCGGGGCTTCCTATAGATGGAGTGCCTCCGTTAGTGCCCTTGCCGGATTTCAAATATCAAAATCAATTTTTGCAGGTGTGGCCTACGATTACCAGTCCACCAACATAGAACAATATAGCGATGGTTCTTACGAAGTGTTTCTTCGTTTCGACATTTTCAACAAATCAGATAGGGTAGTAAACCCACGATTCTTTTAAAACAATCACGATGAAAAGAAGAATAATTATACATGTACTTTCAGTCTTTTTATTGGTCGGGAGCGCATTTGCACAAGAAAATAAAATCAAAAAAGCGGATGAAGAATTTGATAGCTATGACTATATAGATGCCCGAAAAATTTATTTGAGTGTAGTAGAGGATGGTTACAAATCCGCACAAGTGTTTGAGAAATTGGGGGATACCTATTATTTCAACAGCGAATATAAAGAAGCTAGCAAATGGTACGGAAAACTAGTTGAGAACTTTCCTGATGAAGTAGAGCCAGAATATTATTTCAGGGCAGCACAAACACTTAAAAGTGTTGGAAAGTATGAAGAATCCAAGGTTATGATGGAAAAATTCATCGCTTCATCAAACGGTTCCGTCTTGGCCCAAAATCAAATGAACAATTGGCAGTCCTTCGAAGAGCTTACCAACTCAAAAAATAAAATGTTTAAAGTAACCAATATTACCTCCAATATGTCCGGGTCGGACTTTGGTCCATCTTTTTACGGGGATAAGATTGTATTTGCTTCATCATCCATTAATACCCAGGGCAGCAAAGTACATGACTGGAACGGTCTCCCCTATTTGGACCTTTTTGAAGCTGAAATTGGTGAAGATGGAAATTTAAAAAATGTGAAAAACTTGGAAGGGGACATCAACTCTCCTTACCATGAATCATCGGCAGTTTTCACCAAAGATGGTAAAACCGCCTACTTTACACGGAACAATTATATTGATGGTAAAAAGAAAAGAGGCAAAAAAAGATTGGTAAGCTTAAAAATTTACAAAGCCACTAAAAATAATAATGGAACCTGGGGCAATGTACAAGAATTACCTTTCAACGACGACTCCTATTCCGTGGCCCACCCCGCCTTGGATCAAGAGGAAACCCGACTGTATTTTTCATCCAACATGGAAGGGACTTTAGGCGAATCCGATATTTGGTATGTGGATATTCTAGAAAATGGAAACTACGGAAAGCCGATTAATCTAGGGCCCATCATTAACACCGAGCAACGAGAAACCTTTCCATTTATAAGTGATAATAATAGGCTCTTCTTTTCAAGTGATGGTCATGTAGGACTCGGAGGCTTAGATGTTTTCAGGGCCTCTTATAATGGTGAAAAAGGCTTTGAAGCAATCCAAAATATTGGGCAACCCATCAATTCAAATCAAGATGATTTCGGCTTTATTGTAAAAGAAAATGAAAAAATAGGATACCTCTCTTCCAACAGAGAAGGAAGTAATGGCAGTAGCTCAGATGATATCTATCTTATTACCAGAAACTGTAAACCTGTTATATATGGAGCCATTACCGATGTAAACACAGGGGAACCGTTGGATGGTTCCATCGTATACCTTATAGACAGAGACAACAAAGTAGTATCTCAACAGGTCACCGAAGCCAATGGAAACTATCAATTCGAGGAAAATATGGATTGTGATAAGCAATACGTAGTTAGGGCATCCAACGACGAAAAGGAATACCAACCCCAAGAAAAATTAGTAATGACACCTGAAGGCTCCATGATGCTGCAGGTAGACCTAGCCCTTACCCCACCCGATTGCCCCGTTAACGATTTGGGGTGCCGATTGGACCTACAACCCATCTATTTTGATTTTGATAAACACAACATACGACCCGATGCAGAAGTAGAATTGGCTAAAATACTGCAGGCCATGAAAGAATATCCCCAATTGGCAATCCATATAGAGTCCCACACAGACTCCAGAGGAGATGATAACTACAACATGCAATTATCCGAAAGAAGGGCAAAATCCACCCTAGAATGGTTAGTTGACAAGGGAATCGATCGAAACAGACTATCCTCTAAAGGGTATGGAGAGTCCCAATTATTAAATGAGTGTTCCAATGGGGTAAACTGTTCAGAAGAGCAGCACCAACTCAATAGAAGGTCCATGTTCATCATTAAAAATTAAACTACCATCGTTTGAAGCCAGAGGTGATGTCGGAAGCACGAAGTCGGAAGTCCGAAGCACGAAGTCGGAAGTTTGACGCTTGTTGACTGCCTACTGAGTTATTCAGTTATTTTGTTATTGGGTTGTTGTAACATGATATTTTGTATTTGAACTTGCTCTTGATGTTTGAAATTAAACTTTTGCTTGTGCTTGTCATTCTGAAAACACACAGTGTTTGAAGAATCTAAATTTATCACACTCACCCGATCTCGATTAGGCTTCGGTTATTGGAGGTTGGGATTTGGGTTTTGGCATTTCATCCTCGATGTTTATCATTCAAGAATAGAAAAAACATGATTTTTTTACTGATTATCAGTGTATTACATTTTTTGGCACGCTGATTGCATACTTTAGGGTGGATGTAAATAGTTGCATCTAGAACTTAAAACCTTGTAGTATGAAAAAGTTAGTACTCATTATAGCAGCGGTTATTTTTGGAATACCAAGTATCCAAGCAGAAACAACCAACACAGTGGCTACTGCCACCAATTACCGATATGGAAATTCTTTCATTTTTGTGGAAGATGGTGTAACCTTTTCGGTTTATCCAGATGGTGAGTTCGATTTCTATATAGACAACAGGGTGAATGTAGGTGTTGGCGCTCAAATTGGCAATGTTGGAATCACCTTTAACTCAGGATATAATTACAACCCTTATGTTCAGTACGATGATTATGGTGCCGTGATCCAAGTTGAGAACACCCCTATTTATTACGATTATTATGGACGTGTTTCACAAATAGGAAACGTAGAAATCTGGTATAACAACGGTAGGGTTCGTAGAATCGGTGGATTGCATGTTTACTATAATGGAGGCGTTTTCAGTCACTACACAGGATACATCAATATCTACAACAGAAGATATGTGCATAGACCATTCCATAGGTATTTTGCAAGACCTGCCATTGGATTCTGTAATGTATATGCAAGACCATATAGAAGGTATTACAGACCTATAAGATATACGTATTACTCACCTTACAGACATAATACAAGACGTGCTTATGCCAGAGTTGGTAAGGTTTACAGAAACAACAATACACATAGAAGAGACAACATCTATAGAAATGATAGAAGAGTTTCTGTACGCGGCAACAATAACAGAAGAGCAGCAGATTATGGCAGGAGCAATGCGAGAGTAGCCAAGAATTCTTCTAGAAGAGGAAATACTGCTGTTAACCGTTCCAGTAATAATGGAAAAAGACAGAAAGTTGCTTCCAGGGATTCTAGGAGCAATAATTATAGAAAATCAAATAATGTAACAAGATCTGGAAGAACAACGGCTTCCAATAATAAAGTAACGCGCACGCCCAATAAAAGAAGTGTGAGTTCCAGAAAAGTAACCTCTAGTACTAACGACAGAACCGTTAAGCGTTCTACCCATAGTACTTATAGAAAACCCAAGGCCACAACGAGAACACCAAGTAGGTCTACGGTGAGTAGAGGAAACTCTTCAAGGAAAGCCGTTTCCAGAAGCACTAGACCTAGTGTCAGAAAAAGTTCTGTAAGTAGAAAAACTACTTCTAGGCCTAGTGTGAGTAGAAGTTCTGGCAACAGAAAAAGTAGCGCTAGAACAAGTAGCTCAAGAGGTGCTTCCAGAAGAAATAATTAGATAGTTTTTTTAGGTTGGTTAGTTGTTTACCCCGTAGTCGGATTTATTCGCTACGGGGTATTTTTTTTGAACCATTTGGACAAGATGCCAGAAACATCTTCCGAAATATTAAAACGGTACAAAATACCCACATACATTACCACAATAAGCAATGACTTTAAGCCAATGTTAATGATGGGGTGAAAAGGAAATCGCAGCAAATAAAAAAGGCCCGACAGCAAAACCAAGGTCGCAAAAACCTTAAACGTAGCTTTGGTAAAGGGCAAAAAATCAAACTTTGACTTTACAAAGATCAATTTGGCCAGATTAAAGATGATAATGGAGAGAAAGCTGGCCAGTGCCGCTCCTTCTATACCATAAACAGGAATCAACCAAAGATTGAGCAAAATAGTGGCCAAAGCAAAACAAATCCCTATCAACAGAATAACCTTGTAATATTCTGAATAATATAAAACGGCATTGATGTTGCCCAAAAGTGAATCAAAGACCTTGGCCAAACCAATCAAAAGAACAATAAAAAAACCACCTCGGTAATCTTCGGGAAGCATCAGGAACAAATCTTCAATGTTCAAAATAATCAATACAAACAAAAGACCCGATGCAATAAAAGAGGTCAGCGAAGTCTTCTTGTACAATTGTTCCAGTTCAAAAAAATTGCCCGTGTTCAAATAATTGGCGGTCATGGGATAGGTAATCTGGTTCATGGCCCTAGCCGGCACCACAATGCTAGAGGCAATATATCCAGCAACACTGTAATAGGCGACATTGTCCAAAACAATAAACTGGTTAATCATAAATTTATCCACCTCCAAAAGAATCAGTGCCACAGAACCGCCTAAAATCATCAGTATACCATATCCCAAAATAGTTCTGGATTCCTTGGGAAACTTAAAATCCAACACGGGTCTATGCAGTCTAAACGCGTACAATTTCATACAAAGGGTACGGAGCAGATATACCCCCACCAATGCCTTCAGAAAAAAATCAAGGGAAATCACCTCAAAGTACAACAGACCCAACAAGACGGAAACACACACCCTGACAAAGACCTCCTTCATAAAATTACCAAATACCGATTTAAAATATACCTTGCTCAGCGCATAGAAGATCTCAAAATAGGCCATGGCCATTCCCACCAAGAACACATACCAAACATAATCCTTGACAATTGGATTTTCCTTGGAAAAGAACAGCGCTATCGGCTCATAAAAAAACCACGTCAAGAGCGATAAAACGCCTAGAATCACTAATGGACTTAAAAGCATTAAGGTTATAAAACCGTTCTTGCGCTGCTCACTTTGGGCACTGTAATATTTTATAGTGGCATTGTGGACACCCAGTGCCATTAAAGGCATCAATATAGCACCCGTAGCCAATATAAAGGTTACCAGACCATAATATTTAGGCGCTAAAATATTAGTGTAGAGGAACAGGGTGTTCACGGCCCCGAACGCAAAACCGATAAAAGTCGTAACAGTATTCTGAAAGGATTGTTTTAAGACGATTCCCATTAGATAAATTTAGCCAAAGACTCCGTTAATGCCTTTCTGTGGTACTGCTCCACCCCTTTGGAATGGCAAAGCAAAGTTCCTTTTCGATAATGGTTAAAGGCATCCAAAAGTACATTTTTTAATGCCGCTACATCATCATGCAAACAGGTATTTCCAGCTCTGTGCCGTTCCACCATGGCTCCTGCCTCCCACCCTTTTGGACCAATCGCCAAAATAGGCCGCCTTGCATTCAGGTATTCAAATAATTTTCCCGGGATAATGCCTTTGGTCTCTTCGGAATCAATCTCCAACAACAAAAGTAATTGCGATTTTTGCTGTGTTTCCAAAACTTTATCGTGGGACAGATAACCCAACTGCTCCATAAAATCATCCAGCCCAAATTCTTTAATGGATTGTAACACCTCTTCCCCTACCACCCCAGCCAATTGAAGCTTTACAGTGTTCTTGAAAGCTTGATTTTCGGCAATCAATTCCTGTAAAGCTTGCCACAACCCTAAAGGGTTTCGTCCCGTGAGCAAAGAACCAATATGGGAAATCGTAAACTTGGAATCCAATGGAACCGCTTGTAAATCATCATCAAAACCGTTAGTTACAACCTTTATTGGTTTGGGTGTGATTTGTTCAAACTCTGTTTTGGTGGTATAGCTTGTCACGACAATTTTGTCGGCCTTTAAAAGCACTCCCTTTTCCAAAGCTTTATGCTTTTGTTGGGATGAGGTGGTCAATCGTAATTTTTTATGATACCCTATGGAAGTCCAAGGATCACGGAAGTCTGCAATCCATTGAATATTGTATTTCTTTTTCAGGCCAAGCCCTATCAAATGTAGACTGTGTGGAGGTCCCGTTGTGATGATGGTTTCGATACCCTCATCTGCAATCACTTTTGCCAAATATGAAATGGATGGTTTCACCCACAGTTTTCGAGCATCGGGAATAAAAAAATTACCACGAATCCACAACAACACCTTTTCTGTAAATGATGGGTCTTTCTCTTTGATGATTCCTGAACTAATCGTCTTGGTCTTGTTTTTGGAAAGTAGTGAAGCCCAAGCATACGGTTCTTTAATGGGCTGCTTTACTATTTTGATGGATGCTGGAATTTCCGAAACTAATTTGTCGTCCACAATGGGATAACTGGGGTTTTCAGGAACATACACAATGGGTTGAATACCAAAATCGGGCAGATATTTAACAAACTTAAGCCAACGCTGTACCCCTGGTCCCCCTGCGGGTGGCCAATAGTACGCTATGACCAAAATTTTTCGCATTAGGATGCTTCCTTTTTACCACGGAACAAAGTAAAGCCCAATCCCCCAACAATCATCAATCCCAAGAGAATATTGGCCGCCAAGGTAATCTGGCTTCCCGTTTTCACCACTTCGGGCTCAAACTTGAACTCGATTTCGTGCTGGCCAGCAGGAACCTTTATACCACGAAGGGCATAATCCACTTTATAATGTTCCTGTGGTTCTCCATCAATAAAAGCGTTCCAACCAGATGAATAGTGCATTTCGGAGAACACCGCAAAACCATCGTTCGCATTATTGGAAGTATATTTTAAATAATCGGGACGATAATCTACTAAATCAATACTTGCCACGGAATCCACGGAATACCGAAGTTTGGTCAATTCGGGATATTGTTTCGTGTTGACCACGGCTTGTGTTTTGGAATTGAAATCCTTAAGTTTCAAAATTTCCTCATTGGCAGATGAAACAGGCACCAACTGATTCACAAACCAAGCGTTGCCATTGGCATCTGGATTTACGGCAGGAAAACTGTTCCCTTCCTCATCTTGCTGAATAATGTATTTTACATTCAACATATTCAACACTTGAAGGTTGTTTTGGTACAAATGATATTCGAACAAATTTTGAAGCGCTCTGGGTTTCGCTGCGTGATAACCACCAATAGATTTATGAAAATACGAGGTTCTTGCCCCGTTGATTCCCTCTTGGGGGTCAAAAACCCGATAGATGGAATCGTCTTGCTGAATCATTTGGTCTATCTGATTGGCTTGGAAAGGTTGGTTTACCTCACGCTGGCGCACAAAATCGTCTTCGTTCACATAACGAAGATCTACGCCTACCAAATCAAACAGTATCAGGGCACCCAGGGCAAATACCAAGATATTTTTATTGATTTTATCTTTGATAAAGAACCACAACGCAGCGGCAGCCAAGGCTACATAAATCAGTGAACGGATGGTATCGCTGATATAAACGGCTTCACGGTCACGTTGGATCATGGTCATCAATTCATCACCAAAATACCCGCGATAGGTTTCGTCACGTAATCCTTCAAAATCAAAGAACCCTTTGAGCAAGAAAATAAAGATGCCCAGTCCTACGGAAACAAAGAAACTTAGCTTTAAAGCTTTTAGTTTTTCCATTTGGTCCACCGATGATTTGAACAATTCGCGAATGCCTAGAATTCCCAAAACGGGCAAACAAAGCTCCAATACCACTTGAATGGAAGATACTGCCCTGAACTTGTTGTACATAGGGAAGTAATCTATCATAAAATTGGTAAGTAGCGGAAAGTTTCTCCCCCACGAGAGCAGCAGGGATAATATGGCGCCCGATAGCAACCACCATTTCTTTTTACCATCCACCAAAAATACACCCAACAGAAACAAGAAGAACACAATAGCACCTACATAGGCAGGAGCTGCCACAATCGGTTGGTCGCCCCAATATAAGGGCAAACTGCTGGAAAATTCTATGGCCTTGGTCGGTGTAAGTCCTTGATTGGTCAAATATTCGTAGGCTTTGGAATCCTTGCCCAAATCTTCCCCACCTGAACCTCCAAACAAACGTGGTGCAAACAAATTGAGCGATTCCGCAATTCCGTAGCTATATTGCGTAATGTAATCATAATCCAACCCTGTGGAAATTGCCTTTTCGCTCCCATCTGGGTTTATCGTCAGTTCCGATGTCCCTCGGGTGCTCCAATCAGCATATTCTTTGGTCGCCATCAAGCTAGTGGCATTGGTGAAAATGGACAGCACTACTGCCAAAATTAAAATACCGACAGAGGCAAAAAAGTGTTTCAGTTCTTTTTCTTTGATGGCGTAAATAAGGTACACGAGCCCCATCACCAGTACCAAAAGCATAAAATAATAGGTCATTTGGTAGTGATTGGCGCTAATCTCGAGCGCCATTGCCAATGCGGTCAGTATAAATCCTAAAATGTATTTTTTTCGAAATACGAGTACTATGCCACCCAAAACCATCGGGACATATCCCAGAGCGTGCGCTTTGGCATTGTGCCCCACACCTAAAATTATAATCAGATAGGTGGAAAAACCGAAAGCCAAGGCTCCAAGAGCAGCCAACCGAAAATCAACCTTTAGGCATAACAGCAGTATGTAAAACCCTATCAAATAGAGAAAAAGATAATCTGCAGGTCTGGGCAAAAACCGAATCAAACGGTCCAATTCCTTTACATAGTTATGCGGATAATTGGCTCCCAATTGATAGGTAGGCATTCCGCCAAAGGCACTATTGGTCCAGTAAGATTCCTCTCCCGTAAGCTCTTTGTATGCATCACGTTCTTGGGCCATACCCTTGTACTGGGCAATGTCCGACTGATAAATGGCTTTTCCCTGTAATGCCGGGTAAAAATAGACCAGCGAAGCAAGAATGAATAAACCGACAACACAAATATGGGTGATAATGGCTTTTGGAGAAAGATTCATGGATAGGTTTTGATTCGGCAAATATTAATCAATTTCCTCAAAATCTATGTATTCTCCAACTTTTTTTGAGGGATTGGATTTTCTAAACGGTTTTTTGGAAATGATGGTCTCCCCTTCCTCAGGCTGCGCAGTATCAAAATCTTGGGAGTTTCCGAACTGCTGTCCAAAACGTTCGCTCGTCTTCTTAACCGCGTAATTCAAGAGTTTCGGTGCCAACCACTTTAAAAGTAATTTGAGTCCGTAGTATACTAATATGACGATTAAAATCGTTTGTAATAAAACCATATAACCTTAGTTATTGTATCAAAGTTACATTGTTAGTCCCGTAAACCCATCAAACGTATCTTAAAATAGTATTAAAAACCCAGTTATATGGATATTTCCATGATCAAAAAGTCATTATTTCTTTTCGTTCTATTCCCAACATTTATTTTCGCCCAATATACCGATGTCATCAATTCCAATAGACCTGGAAGGGCAGCCAGTGCCTATGCGGTTGGTAAAAATGTGGTACAGGCCGAGATTGGCATGTTGTACGAACAACAGGATAATGCCGACCTCAATTCAGATTCCAATATTTTTGGAGCCGATTATGCGTTGAGGTACGGTCTGCTTTTTGAAGAACTGGAAGTTATTGCCGAGGGTTCTTTCATCTCCCAAAACATCACCTACCCCGATTTGGGCATCGAGGGCAATCTGACCAATTTTTCACGAAACCGAGTGGGTTTAAAATACTTGGTTTTTGACCCTTTTAAGGATCCAGAGCACAACAAACCCAATTTATATAGTTGGAGAGCGAACAATGTGTTTCAATGGAAAAATTTGATTCCTGCCGTATCCGTTTATGGCGGGGCCAATTTTGTACTGGGAGACAATCCTTTTTATCCCGGAGAACCCACGGTTTCGTACCGCGGAGGGATTCAAACCCAAAGTAGACTTTCGCCACGTTTTGTGTTGATTTCCAATGTGGCCTACGACCGTATTACCACCGATTCCCCAGAATGGCGCTATGCCCTATCGTTAACGCATGCTTTTCGTGATCCCCGATGGAGCGTTTTCTTTGAGGGCCAAGGCATTTCTGGCGACCGCTATTCCGATATTATTTTAAGAACTGGTGTTGCCCGTTTGATCAATCCCAATTTTCAGGCCGATTTCCATTTAGGTTCCAATTTTAAAAATGACCCGTCACGTATTTTTGTGGTGCTTGGATTCTCCTACCGTTTGGATTTCCACAAAGACGAACTTATCCCCATCAACGAGCAACAATCGGGTGTGAACGGAAAAATCAAGAAGAATGCCAACAAAAAATCAAAAAGGCGCAATAAAAAGAACTAATCCATCTTAGTTTTTTACGTTTTCCACAAATTTCACTTTTCTACTGCAAGTAATATTCCTAATATTGAGCATTAATTTGCAACTATGGTAACCGTTAAGCAGGTTGAGTCCAAATCGGACTTAAAGCGTTTTGTAAAATTTCCTTTTTCGCTCTACAAAGATTCACCCTACTGGGTCCCCCCCATCATAAAAGATGAAATGGCATCGTTTGACAAGGACGAAAACCCTGTTTTTAAAACGGCGGAGGCCAAATTCTTTTTGGCTTACAGGGACAACAAGATTGTTGGGCGCGTAGCGGCCATCATCAATTGGTTGGAAGTTAAGGAACAAGGCTTGAAGAAAATGCGGTTCGGTTGGTTCGATTTTGTGGACGACCCAGAGGTATCCAAGGCATTACTGGACAAGGTCCGAGATATTGGCAAGGAAAACCAGCTGGAGTATATGGAAGGCCCCGTAGGCTTTTCCAATTTGGACAAAGTAGGTGTGCTTACCGAAGGTTTTGACCATATTGGTAATATGATTACGTGGTACAACCACCCCTATTACCAATCGCATTACGAAAAATACGGATTTACAACGGAGAAAAAATACATCGAAAGCAAGTTTCCGGCGGCCAATGCCGACCCAAAGTTGTTTGCGAAGGCCAATGTGCTGATTAAAAAGCGGTATGGTCTACGGGAGATGAACTTTGAAAAAAGTGCGGATATTATGCCTTGGGTGGACAAAATGTTCGACCTTTTTAACGAAAGCTATGCCAAACTATCCTCCTTTGTGAAGATTACCGATATACAAAAGGAGTA
Source organism: Allomuricauda ruestringensis DSM 13258 (assembly GCF_000224085.1). NCBI lineage: Bacteria > Pseudomonadati > Bacteroidota > Flavobacteriia > Flavobacteriales > Flavobacteriaceae > Flagellimonas > Flagellimonas ruestringensis. The sequence continues at coordinate 3,324,985 of NC_015945.1, read as the reverse complement.
CTTCAAGAAAAAGTACATTAGTTTTATAAATCCGGAGTACATTAAGTTTGTGGTGGATTCGGATGATAACCTGGTGGCCTTTGCCATTGTAATGCCCTCTTTCTCCAAAGCCCTGCAAAAAGCGAACGGTAAATTGTTCCCCTTTGGGATTTTCCATTTGCTCCATGCCCGAAAACATAGCAAGGATGCCATTTTCTACTTGATCGGCATACACCCCAAATACCAAAACAAAGGGGTGACTTCGATCATTTTTAATGAGTTCCACCATACTTTTAAAAAACGTGGGGTGGTAAATTGTATTAGAACTCCCGAACTGGAAGACAATATTGCCATACAACAAATGTGGAAGCACTTTGACCCGAAAGTGATCAAGCGAAGACGGACGTACCGAAAGAATCTGTAAGACCTTGTCCTTTTGACAACTCTCTTATCGATAATGCGCTCTCAATTATTTTAATTGATTTCATCACTTTATGGCGATGTTATTGTTGATTCTTGTTAATTTTTTATAATTTTTACCATAATTCCGTTTTTATTTTTGGATTGCCCTGCCGACACTTGACTAAAGAGAATTTTATTTTGTTAGGACATGGGACTTGTGTACAACAATTATGACGATAGCATTGCAGACCCTGTTACATTTCAACAGTTGGCCGTAAAAGACACATTGTTTTTGTACTACAAGTGCCCCCAGGTAGATAAACAACAACAACTTTTCTCACACTACAACGAAATCATGTTCACATTGGAAGGTGGCCGGATCATGCGACACAGTGGAAAATCATGGCACCTTACCAAACATTCCTGCATCCTTACCCGAAAAACGGCCTATTTGCAGGAATTGCCCGAGACAACGGAATGGAAAGTTCTCGCCTTTTATTTTCAGGACAATTTTTTTCGACAGATAATCAAGGAATACCGTCAATACCTTCCTTTGAAGGATCTCCCTGCACCTCCTTTTGATATGCTGATAGAAATACATTTAAACAAAACCACTCAAGCGTTTTTTTTCAGTATTCTCCCATATTTCACCCAAAAATTACCGGCACCGGAAGGTTTATTGGAGCTCAAGTTCAAAGAACTACTCTTTAACATCTTATTGGATCCTTCCAATAGAAAAATACTTGCCTATGCAAATAGTTTAATGGATATTTCCAAAACGCCCATTTGGCAGGTGATGGAGAAAAATTATATGTTTAATCTAACTGTAAAACAGTTTGCCCGAATGGCAAATCGAAGTGTTTCGGTATTCAAAAAGGAATTTTATGAGTATTACCGTACCACACCCGGTAGATGGCTTACCCAAAAAAGACTGGAACTTGCCAAGTCATTTTTGGAAGCAGGCGAAAGAAATATAAGTGAAGTGGCCTTTAACAGTGGTTTTGAAAATCTCTCCCATTTCAGTCGCATATTCAAAGAAAAATATGGGGTATCTCCCCAAAAATTCAAGAGAGCATGAGATTTGATCCGTGCCCTGCCAAAATGGACCATACAGCAAAAAAACAAAACGTTTGAGCAAAATCCCAGCTTTGTTTGCTTCTTACATTTGGTCCATAAATAATTGTAAATAAAAAAGTTATGCCGACACCTCTTGAAATTTTATTGGACCCTGTAAGCCTGATTATATTGGCTATATATGCAGTACTTATGATTTGGGAAGCATTGTTCCCTGCACGCCAGCTCCCATTGGTGAAATATTGGAAACTGAAGGGGATGATATTTTTTGTCCTATTCTTTTACCTGTCCAGTTACTTGCCGTTGATTTGGGACGGATACCTTGCCGAATATCAGCTTATGGACCTTACTGGACTGGGCACTCTGTGGGGCGCACTGGTAGGTGTGTTGCTATACCAATTTGGAGTATATGTTTGGCATAGGGCCATGCACAGAAGTAATGTACTCTGGAGGGTGTTTCATCAAATGCACCATAGTGTTGAACGAATAGATACATACAGTGCCTTTATTTTCAGTCCTATGGATATGATTGGTTTCACGGCACTCGGCAGCCTATTGCTGGTTTTGGTAGCAGGGTTTACCCCACAAGCAGCTACCGTGATTATTTTGGTCAACACCTTTTTCAGTATGTTCCAGCACAGCAATATCCGCACACCTGCATGGCTGGGGTATATTGTACAAAGGCCCGAGGCCCATGCCTTGCACCACGCCAAAGGCATCCATGCCTACAATTATGGCGATATCACCATTTATGATATTCTATTTGGAACATGGAAAAACCCCAAGGATTTTGAGTACGAAAACGGGTTCTATATGGGAGCTTCTTCCAAAATAACGGATATGCTGTTGTTTAAGGACATTCTTGAAACAAATGACTCCAAATCAACTGAAAAAAATCCACAGTAATATTGCTGGCCATTGCCCAACGCCAAAAAGAACAGCATAAAGTGATTTTTTTACTTGACCGCATCCATCCTGATTACCAAAACAAGGGAGTAACTTCCATTATTTTTAATGAGTTCCACCATACTTTTCACAAGCGTGGGGTGGTAAATTGTATTTGAACTCCCGAGCTGGAAGACAATATTGCCATACAGCAAATGTGGAAGCATTTTGACCCGAAAGTGATCAAGCGAAGACGGACTTATGTAAAGAATTTGTAGCACAATCTTTATATTGTTTTTTATCAAAAATGAGTGTGTCCCCATATTTGATTTGGGTATATATGCACTTGATTTTGTAATTTGACCCTGCTGATCGATTTAATTCGGTAGCTATTTGGCGCAGCATCCCCAAAGCACCTTAAACAACCAAGGATGAAAACCGTACAACTGGTTCCTGGGAAATACAACAGCGAGGAAATTATTGTCATCAAGTTTAAAGCGGACAAAACAATAGAAAAACACCTTATTGGCTTACATGGGTTGCAAAGGAACCATGGGGATGGCACCTTCTATTTAAAAAATTCGTCCAAAAACTTAAATCTTGTATTCAACCATATGCGCAAGATAAAATGCTATGTTGACTACAGCGAATTAAAACAAAAGCGAATTGATATACCTAAAAAGGGAGAAAAGCTTTGTTTACCGCCCATTGACTCCCTTAACAAACAAAATTTAGAGAGATTTAGGAAATGGTTGGGGGAGAAAAGATTGAGTCCGAACACTGTGGACACCTATGTTGAGGTTACTGGTTTTTTTCTTAGGTATGCGATATTGAGAAATTCAAAAGGCTACTCAAAAAGGTTGGTGGAATCCTTCAATTATGAATTCATAGTTAAGGAAGGAAAATCTATCTCCTATCAAAATCAATGCATTAACGGCATAAAGAAGTATTTTTTGTTCAAAGAAATCGATATTGGCACACTACATTTAAGTAGACCAAAGAAAGAGAAAAAACTTCCTGTTGTGCTAAGCAAGGAAGAAGTAAGGTCTATTATTGAGGTAACCCATAACCTTAAACACAAAACGCTATTGTCCCTTATCTATTCTGGAGGGTTAAGAGTAGGTGAAGCTATTAATCTTAGAATCGATGATATTGACAGTAGAAGAATGTTGATACACATAAAGGGTGCAAAAGGAAAAAAAGATAGATATACCTTGCTTTCTGCCAGTTTTTTGAGGATTCTTCGGGAGTATTATAAACAATTTAGGCCGAAAGAATACCTTTTTGAAGGTCAAAAAGCATCAAAATATAGTACTAGTAGTGCGCAAAGCGTTTTAAAAAAAGCTGTTCTAGCGTCGGGAATACGGAAAAAGATTACTCTTCACACGCTAAGGCACAGCTTTGCAACCCATTTATTGGAAAGTGGAACCGATATACGCTATATCCAAGAACTTTTAGGGCATAATAGTCCCAAGACCACTATGATTTATACCCATGTAACGGAGAATAGTATCAAAAACATCAACAACCCCTTTGATGACCTGTAATTATGTTTATATTGCTAAAAAGTAAAAAAAACGTTGAAAACTATACTGAACCATAAATTACAAAACTTGGGCATAGCCAACCATTTTGGAAGTATATGCCCAACAAAGTTCAGTATATAAACAAGTTGGCAAACATTTAAAACGAACCGAGAATGGGATTAGATTCCGTTGAATTATTGATGTCAGTTGAGGAAAAATTTGGAATACGAATTGAGGATTCCGAAGCGGAAAAAATTTATACCGTTCAAAATTTTGTGGATTGTGTTTACAGTAAAATAATTACCAATCCGAATGAAAAATGCTTAACCCAAATTGTCTTTTATCGAATTAGAAAAGCATTTCGGAATTTGAATTTGACCGAACAAAAAATCAAACCCGAAACCAAAATAACGGAATTGCTCACTCAATCGGAATTGAAAGAAAATTGGCATCTACTAAAAACAGAAATCGGACTTGATTTGCCTGAATTGGTTGCACTTGATTTTAATCCAGAATTAGGTTCTCACGTCAAAATTTTTGGCATTAAAACGATTAAGCGAACCACGCCTGTTTCGAGTGGAACTATGCGCGAATTAGTTGACTGGACAATCGCTTTGAACCAAGAAAAACTTATTGATATTGAAAAAATAACAGACAAATACGAGGTTGAGCGAATTGTAATCGGAATAATAAACAGAAATTTGGGAATACCAATTAGCGAAATAAAATTGGAACACTCAATAACAAATGATTTAGGAATTGACTAAAAAAAACGTTTGCCAACAACGTGTATAGCTCATTGCTAATCAGTTGCTTAAACGAAGTTGAGGCATATTTGGAAAGTCGCCAAATTTTTAAATTTGACGATTTCCAATAAAAAAAATAAATAGTAAAATTTAAAAATCCGGCTTGTGGCTCAACCGAAAAATAATCGCTAATTTGCACGCAACGAGCCATACACCAGACCGTTGGCAGTAATTCAAAATGACAGAGAAATCCAAAACTGAAATAAAATTGAACCACCTAAGCGGAAAACAAATATTGATATGGACAAGTATCTTGACACCTACTCTCTTGGTTGTATCAATCTTCTTCATGGGCGGTGGACATGGAACTTATTTCTTTGGAAAATTATTTTATCCAGTTCCTATGATTATTGCAGGAATGAATGATAGAATAACGGATTTAGCCGCTTGGATAGCTGTGCTTCAAATTCCTATTTACGGATTATTGCTGTATTCGGTAAGACATAAAAAAAGGAAAATAGTGGGTCTTGGAATATTCCTGATTCATATTTTATTATTTTTTTTTGCAATGACCGTAGCAAGTGGATTTGATTAAAAAGAAATAAAAAACTACTGCCAACATGGTGTATAGCCAATAGGGCATTTAGTAATAAATTGAAAGTCCTGTTCTTTGAGCAGGCAACGCCAAAACAAAGTTTTGACGTTTAACAAAAAGAAAATTAAAAGTAAAAACGTTTGTTTTGGCTTGGTGGTAATCCGAAAGTGAAGTGCTTTGAATCTGCCCTACTGTCCATACACAGACCGTTGTAAGGCATTTGAAAAATGAACAAAACACTGAAATTCATATCATTAATTTTAATTGGAGTATTAATCCTTACTTCTTTCGGACTTCAAAACGAACCGAAAATACTTTTTCATAAAATTAGATTTACTGCTTCATCTGTAGAATTAGAAAAATGGAATATTAAAGATACCACAGGAACTGCTTTTGTTATGGAAACCCTAGATAATTATGGAAGAACAAAAGAATTAAGGTTTTACAATTGGAAACATCAATTGGATTGGGCTGGTTCTGGATTTTATGGTGGCTCAATTATAAATTACGATTACGAGAAAAATAAAATAATCGAAACGTTTTTTAGCTCTGACAATGAAATTGCAAATGACTTTAAAACTTCAGAAGTACCATATCGCCACATATATTTTTTAAATGACAACAATCAAATTGTTGACTTAAAGCAGATTTATAAAATTGACTTTGAATGGACAAAGGAAAGTTTTGAGGAAACAATTAAACATTTAGAATTTTACAAAAACTATCCTGACGAAGGTTCGGATTTGCATAATGTATTTGGATATAGTTATGGATTTGCCAAAATGAATGGAATTAACCCGAAAAGAAAAAAATAAAAAACGCCTTACAACACCGTGTAAAAAACATTGCTTATTTTAGTTAAACTGTTTGGTCGTTGCCCGTTTGCCAGCTCTGATTTTCCTGCGGAAAATCCTCGCACCCAAACACGCAACGTTCCTTACACAAAAACGTTACCTGCAATTTAAAAAAAAACGACATTGCTTCAATTCAACCACAAGGAATTAAATGAAAAAAATAAAAATATACGGAGCAAGACAGAACAACTTAAAGAACCTAACATTAGAAATTCCTAAAAACAAAATTACTGTCTTTACCGGAGTTTCCGGTTCAGGAAAATCATCCTTGGTTTTTGAAACGATTGGTGCAGAAGCACAGCGACAAATCAACGAAACCCAAAATAGTTTCGTTAGAAATCGGTTAATGCGTTTTGGAGTAGCTGACGTTGATAAAATAGAGCATCTGAATGTTCCAGTTATCATCAACCAAAAACGATTAGGTGGTAATGCTCGTTCTACCGTAGGTACGGCAACGGACATTTATGCCTCATTACGACTACTTTTTTCGAGAGTAGGCAAACCATTTGTCGGTTACTCAAATGTTTTCTCGTTCAACCATCCACAAGGAATGTGTCCGACTTGTAATGGCTTGGGTTATGTAAGCAGTATCGATACACAAACATTGTTCGACAAATCCAAATCATTGAACGAGGGAGCGATACGGTTCCCTACCTTTCAACCCGATGGTTATCGTTGGTTTCGCTATGTAAATTCAGGGTATTTTGACAACGATAAAAAGTTGAAAGACTACACAGAAAGAGAATGGGATTTATTGCTTCACTCGGAAGAGCACAAACCCAAGAACCCTTCAAAGGATTGGGGAAAGACGATGCAGTATTTGGGAGTTTTACCTCGAATTCAAAGGGATTTCCTCAAAAAGAACTCAAAAGAAGAAAAACTTCGTAAAAAGGAGTTATGCAAAATCATTTCGACAAAAGTTTGTCCCGATTGTACAGGCAAAAGGTTGAACAACAATATTCTGTCCTGCAAAATCAAAGACAAGGACATTGCCGATTGCACCTCTCTTTCCATAGATGACTTACTGTCATTTATCCAAACAATCCCTTCCACAACTTACGAAACCGTCTTGAACGAGCTGACAAAAAAGCTGACCAATTTAGTAACAATAGGTCTTCAATACCTAACATTGGACAGAGTTACCACTACCCTTTCAGGTGGCGAATCGCAACGGATTAAGATGGTACGACATCTTGGGAACAGCTTGGAAGATTTGCTATACATATTCGATGAACCGAGCATTGGTCTACATCCAAAAGATTTAGACAATATTTCGCAAATCATTGAGCAAATAAAAGCAAAAGGTAATACAGTTCTTATCGTTGAACACGACCCAGACTTGATAAAGTTAGCTGACCACGTTGTGGATTTAGGCCCACTTTCGGGTGTAAACGGTGGCGAAATTGTTTACCAAGGCAATTTTGAAGATTTGAAAACATCCAAGGGAAAGACAGGACAATATTTTTCCCTTTCAAGACAAATCAATCAAAATCCAAGAGAGATTAGTGAAACCATAAAAATTACCAATGCCGATTTATATAACCTCAAGAATGTTTCAGTTGAAATTCCAACAAACGTTCTTACTGTCGTAACAGGTGTTGCAGGTTCAGGCAAAAGCACACTTATCAGTAAAGTGTTGCCAAAACAATTTCCTCAAGCAAAGATTATTGACCAATCGCAAATTAGAGGTAGTTCAAAGTCCAATTTATTGACCTATTTAGGTGTCTCTGACAAAATAAGACGTTTGTTTGCAAAAGAAAATAATGTCAGTATCAAACTTTTTAGCAGTAATAGTGAGGGAGGTTGTGAAAATTGTAAAGGTCTTGGAATAGAAAAGATAGATTTAGCTTTTATGGATGATATTGAAGCACCTTGCGAAGTATGTGGCGGAAGTGGGTTTAAACCACAGGTTTTAAAATATACCTACCAAAATAAAAATATTGTAGAGGTTTTAGACTTAACCACATTGGAAGCAAGGTCTTTTTTTGACCAAAATGATTTTGCGCCAGATTTTGATTTATTAATCGACTTGGGGTTGGACTATTTAAAATTAGGTCAGCGATTAAACGGCTTTTCGGGAGGAGAAAGACAGCGATTAAAACTAACAAAGGAGATTGCCGATGAAGATAATTTAATCGTGTTGGACGAGCCAAGTACAGGATTGCATCCGTTCGATACCAAAAAGCTAATGACAATATTGAACAAACTTGTAAACCAAAACAATACGATTATTGTCATTGAGCATAATTTAGATATTATTTCACAAGCGGATTGGATAATTGACGTTGGAGAGGGAGCGGGAAAATATGGTGGAAAAGTAATATTCGAGGGAAAAGTTGAAAAACTTCTGAACCATAAAAAGTCAGCGACAGCGGAATATTTACGACAATACTTGGGAGTGTAAATCTTCAACTAAAAGTGGACTGAACTTGGTCTAAAGTTAAGTGATGGTTTTGTTATCTTCAAGGCTAGCCTTGAAGATGGATTCATTAACCATTTAAATCACTTAAAAATGACAAAGAAGAAGAACACGGAATCAATCGTAAAGGACATCAAGAGAAAGACAAGGCGGAAGTTCTCCGCCGAGGAAAAGATCCGCATCGTGCTTGAAGGGCTCAAAGGGGAGGAATCGGCATCCGGCATATGCAGGCGAGAGGGAATCGCCCCTGCCCTGTACTACCGTTGGAGCAGGGACTTTTTGGAGGCCGGGAAGAAACGCCTGATGGGCGACACCATGCGTGAGGCCAATACCAGTGAGGTAAAGGAACTCCGTGGGGAGAACTCCGAGCTCAAGGAAACGGTGGCCGAGCTATTGCTCCAAAACCGGGTGCTCAAAAAAAGTACCAATGGCTTAGGGTAAAATGGAGGAAGTATATGCGATTTACCCAACAGGAGAAATACGAGATCATAAGGCTCGTGGAGACATCTGAGATAGGCGTGAACAGGACATTGAAGGAAACAGGGGTCAACAAGAGCACCTTCTACAATTGGTACGGCAAGTACCTCGAAGGTGGCTTTGATGGGCTTGCCCCGAGCCAAAGGGCCAGGAACACCTATTGGAACAGGATCCCCGACAAGATTAGGTCGCAGGTCGTGGAGATGGCTCTGGACTTTCCGGAGGAATCCTGTCGTGGACTTGCCTGTAAGATGACCGATGAGCGGGAATACTATATCTCCGAGAGCAGTGTTTACCGTATCTTGAAGTCCAAGGGGTTGGTGACATCCCCAGCCTTTGATACCATTGCCGCTTCACAGGAGTATAGGGACAAGACCCAAAGGGTACACCAGATGTGGCAGACGGACTTCACCTATCTGAAGATCGTGGGATGGGGCTGGTACTATCTCTCGACCATTTTGGACGATTACAGCCGTTATATCGTACATTGGGAACTCTGTCCCTCGATGAACGCAGGGGATGTGAAGAAAACGGTGGGAAGGGCACTGGAAAAGGTGTCGCTGCCCAAGGGGCAAATGCCAAGGCTCCTGTCGGACAACGGTCCCTGTTACATCAGTGGCGAACTGAAGGAGTTCATAAAGAAAAAAGAGATGGAGCATATCCGGGGAAAACCGAACCATCCCCAGACGCAGGGCAAGATAGAGCGTTACCACCGTTCGATGAAGAACATCATCAAACTGGACAACTACTATCTACCGGGGGAACTCAAGGAAAGGTTGGAAGAGTTCGTGGACTATTACAACAATAGGAGATACCACGAATCATTGGACAACCTGACGCCGGCAACCGTATATTTTGGATTGGACAAAAAGATATTGGAAAACCGTAAATTGATAAAGAAAAGAACGATGCTCAAAAGAAGGAAAGAGCACCAAATTCAAAAGTTGAAACTATGACTTAACTTTGGACTGGGCCAGTTCAGATTCGTTTGAAGACGTACAAGCAAGAAGAATAAGAATAGAGCACTTGTTGACGGTAAAGAATATCTGTGGTGGGTATTTGATGAAGTTGATCAGACGGAATTTGATGGCATTCAAATTAAAGCTGTTTGTTCTGACCAATCGCACTTCTTTAAATACGGATTGCAACAACAAGAAACTGACCGAAAATTGGTAATAGCACTAAATAATTACTCGAAATTGGTTCATTTATCATCTCCACCGAGATTCGAAAATGATGAAGGGATAATTACAAAAAGTGGAATTATAAGAATGATAAAATGGTGTAAAAGTGGAGATCATCAAATTCAATATGCTTTGGACGAGATGAATAATGACTTGACCACTGAACAGAAGAAATCACTGCTAAATGAATTGCTAGAAAGAATAAACTAAACACAACAAAAAATAAACGACATTAAAACGACCGTTTATTCAGAACGTTGGCAAACATTTGAAAAAGACCTTGTAACAACATCTAAACTAAATAGTCTTAAGTGAAAAGGTTTAAAAAATGGAATTAAAAAAATTACAAAAAATAGGCGGAATATGTGCAATTCTTGAAGCTCTAATTTACATTTTTGCATTCATTGTTTATGGCGGAATATTAGTTTACCCAAATGCAAACGCTAGTGCAGTCGAACAATTGAATTTCCTAAATGACAATTACCTAACATTATCAATACTTAACCTTATTAGCTATGTGCTATTTGGCATTATATTGGCAGTTTTGGTTTTAGCAATTCATCAGCGATTAAAAAACCACTCACCAATCTTCTCGAATTTGGCTTCAATTTTTGGAATAATTTGGGTCGGCCTAGTTATCGCTAGTGGAATGATAGCAAACATAGGCTTAAATTCTGTACTTGCAATTGGAACTAAAGAACCAGATAATGCGATGTTAGTCTGGTCTAGTGTAAGTGTCATCTCTGAAGGACTAGGTGGTGGAAACGAAATCGTTGGCGGAATATGGGTATTATTACTAAGTATTATAGCCTTTAAAGGACAAATATTTTCAAAACCATTGATTGTTATTGGAATTTTAGTCGGAATAGCAGGAATTTTAACAATATATCCCTTGGAAATATTCACGGAAATTTTCGGAATTAGTCAAATAATATGGTTCGTATGGGTTGGAATTTTTATGATTCGTAAGCCTACAATTATTCATAACGACTTAAAAGCAGTAAGCAGACCGTAGGGAAAAACGATTTGCCAACAACGTATATAAAACATAGCTATTACAGGCTTTCCGAGAGGTTTGTGTGTATTTGCAAAGACCGCCAAATTTTTTAATTTGGCTTTTTGAGAAATTAAGATAAAAGAAAATTAAAAAATTCGGCTCGTGCATAATCCGAAAGTTTAGCATCTATAAACACGCCACTAATCATACACAAAACCGTTATGCACAAGCATGGAACAATTCAAACTAAGTTAGCCAAACTAGTATCTCTATAATGCAATACCCAACGACACCGTGTCTTTCAAAATATATTAAACACTATCTAGTGTTTGATATTCCCTCAAATGGACAAAAAAGATATAGACACTTTTCCAATGGTCATAATGGCATAGTTCTTACCTTAAAAAAAGAAGAATTCGTCTCAATAAACTCTAAAACTACATTACCAGAAACTTTTGTATTTAAACAAATTTCGGATAATCAAGATTTCTATATAAGCGGAGCTACTTCAATAGTAATTGTATTATTTCAGCCTTTTGGGTTATATAACTTAACAGGTATTCCTGCAAATCACTTTGTCAGTGACTTTGAAGATTCTTCTTTAATTTTTGGTAAAGAAATTTTAAAACTTAAAAATCAGTTACAATCAAGTTCTAATTCAAACGAAGTTATTAATCATTTGAATTCTTTTTTTACTCATAAAATAAAAAGCAATAATCCGCTTATAAATCCTTTTCTTTCCAATTCGATTCAACTTGTTCATAATAAAAAAGGAGATATATCAGTCAATGACCTTTGTGCTCAGATAGGGGTTACGGAGAGAAAAATGCAAAGAATGTTTTCTAAACAAATTGGTGTTTCTCCAAAAAAGTTTATTTGCAATATTAGATTACACCATTTTTTAAGCCTCTTAAGAAATGAAAAAGGTTTTCTTTCTTTAACTAATTTAAGCCTACAAGCTGGTTACTATGACCAAGCCCATCTAATCAAAGAATTTAAGAAAATCGTAGGTTTTGCACCTTCTAAGTATCAAAAAACAAAACGTCTCGCAGTTAATTTAATTGAGTTCTAATATTCCTCATTGTCGGGTTTGTCCAATTTTAATTTGAATTCAATTCATAGTTTTGATTTCAACAATAACTCAACTTCACATTAAAACATGAACATATCAGTAGCCCAATTTGAACCAAAGGACGGTGATAAAGCCTATAATCTATCGGTAATCAAAAAACTTGCGGAAAAAGCAAAATCCAAAGGAGCTGACTTAATCAGTTTTCATGAAATGTCGATTACGGCCTACACTTTTACCAAAGACTTAAGTCTTGAAGAAATAACGAACTTGGCAGAAGAGGTACCTAACGGAAAAAGTACACAAGAATTGATTGCTATTTCCAAAGAATTGGACATTCCAATTTTGGCTGGTCTTGTAGAAATATTTGACGGAAAAATATACAATACTTATATCTGTGTTACTGGAGAAGGACTAATTGCAAAATACCGAAAAATACATCCTTTTATTAGCAAATATATGTCTGCTGGCGATAAATATTGCGTATTCGACCTACTTGGTTGGAAATGTGGAATTTTAATCTGCTATGACAATAACGTAATCGAAAATGTTCGGGCAACGAGCCTTTTGGGCGCGGAATTAATTTTTGCCCCCCATGTTACGGGCTGTACACCATCCGCAATGCCACATCGAGATTATGTAGCCGATAAATATTGGCGAAATCGCGAAGACGACCCAGTTTCGTTACGAATGGAATTCGATGGCCCCAAAGGCAGGCGTTGGTTAATGCGCTGGCTACCTGCAAGAGCTTATGACAATGGAGTTTACTATGCATTTACAAACCCGATTGGTTACGATGGCGAGCACTTAAAAAATGGCAATTCGATGATTATTGACCCTTATGGTGAAGTTTTGTCCGAAATAAAATCCTTTGAAAATGATATTACAATTTCAAAAATAACAAAAGATAAAATTCAACTCTCAGGAGGATGGAGGTACAAGAATGCAAGAAAACCAGAACTGTACAAAGATATAATTGGCAAAGACCATAAATCGGAAACAACCCCCGTATGGATGAAAGAAAAAAATAATAGAGATTGAAAAAATATCTATATTAAACTAATCAGAACGGCTTCAGTTTTACCATGGACAAAAATCCCCTCACAAGGAAAGTCCATCATAAAAAAAATTACTCACCCATGGCTGCTGCAACGGCAGCCGAAAGTCTTTTGTAGGTTCCATTTTCCAAACGCTCCCTAATGGCGGAGAAAGCATCAAGTGTCTCCTCGATATCTTTCATGGTGTGTGTCGCTGTAGGAATCAAACGAAGTAAAATCAATCCTTTTGGAATTACAGGATATACCACAATGGAGCAGAAAATTCCGTGATTTTCACGTAAATCCTTCACCAAGGCCATAGCCTCTGGAATACTACCGTTCAAATAAACAGGAGTAACGCAACTTGTTGTGGTTCCTATATCAAATCCACGTTCTTTCAATCCATTTTGAAGCGCATTCACATTCTCCCAAAGCTTTGCTTTAAGTTCGGGCATGGTACGTAGCATGTCAAGTCGCTTAAGCGCTCCTTTAACATAAACCATGGGCAATGATTTAGCGAACATTTGAGAACGTAGGTTGTATTTTAGGTATTCAATAATTTCTTTATCTGCAGCCACAAAAGCGCCAATACCCGCCATAGATTTGGCAAAAGTGGCCAAATATACATCAATTTGATCCTGTACGCCTTGCTCCTCTCCTGCTCCGGCACCTGTTTTGCCCAGTGTTCCAAAACCGTGGGCATCATCCACCAAAAGTCTAAACAGGTACTTTTTTTTGAGTTCCACGATTTCTTTTAGGATTCCCTGCTCACCACGCATACCAAAAACACCTTCGGAAATCACCAAAATACCACCACCGGTCTCATTGGCCAATTTAGTGGCACGTTCCAAGTTTTTCTCCAAACTATCTGGGTCGTTGTGCTTAAAGGTAAAACGCTTGCCCATGTGCAAACGAACACCATCTATAATACATGCATGACAATCCACATCGTAAACAATGATATCGTCCTTGGCTACCAAAGCGTCGATAACCGACATAAAGCCTTGGTATCCAAAATTCAATAAATAAGAAGCTTCTTTATGGACAAATTCCGCCAATTCGTTTTGCAACTGTTCATGATAATCGGTATGGCCGCTCATCATTCGGGCCCCCATTGGGTAGGCAGCTCCGTGTTCCAAAGCTGCTGCTCCGTCCACTTTCTTTATTTCAGGTAGGTTTGCGAGACCCAGATAGTCATTGATACTCCACGTTATCACGTCTTTCCCTTGAAATTTCATTCTGTTGGAAATAGGTCCTTCCAATTTTGGAAAAACAAAATAGCCTTCAGCCTGTGAGGCCCATTTTCCTAAAGGTCCTTTGTTCTCAATGATTCTATCGAATAAATCTCTCATCTACCTTAAATTTGATTCAAATGCAAAAGTATAGATTTTTATGAACCTCGCATAACGAAATGTTCAGATATAAAAAACGACAATGAAAAACATTGCCGTTCTATAGGTATTATAGGGTATTGGTTTATTTAATATACTTGATTTCCTCTGGTACTTCAGCATTTTGGATATCGAAAAAGCCTTGGTTTTCCATCCATTCGTTGCTGTACACCTTGCTCATATACCTAGAACCATGGTCTGGGAACACCACAACAACATTGCTGTCCTCGGTGAACTCTCCTTCGGTGTTCAATTGATATAATGCCTGAGTGGCGGCACCACTGGTGTAACCTGCAAAAATACCTTCGGTATGAGCCAATTTACGGGCCATGTGGGCACTTTCTCCATCAGTTACCTTTATGTACCTGTCAATAGTGTTAAAGTCCGTAGCTGCCGGAATCAGGTTTTTGCCCAATCCTTCAATTCGGTATGGGTATATCTCATTGTGGTCAAATTCTCCGGTTTCGTGATATTTTTTCAATATAGACCCATAAGCATCTACCCCTAATATTTTAATATTTGGGTTCTGCTCTTTTAAATAACGGGCAATGCCCGATATAGTCCCTCCTGTTCCGCTACAAGCCACTAAATGGGTGATTTGACCATTGGTCTGTTCCCAGATTTCGGGTCCTGTGCTGGAATAGTGGGCATCAATATTTAACTCGTTAAAATACTGGTTGATGTAAATTGAGTTCTCAGTTTCGCTGTGCAAACGTTTGGCCACTTCGTAATAAGAACGTGGATCGTCCGCGCTAACATGGGCTGGACAAACATATACGTTGGCTCCCATGGAACGCAACATATCAATCTTGTCCGGGGATGATTTTGAACTCACGGCCAAAATACACTTATAGCCTTTAACAATACTCACCATGGCCAAGCTAAAGCCTGTATTGCCAGATGTGGTCTCGATAATGGTGCTACCCGGCTTAAGAAGCCCTTTTCGCTCGGCTTCCTCAATAATATGAATCGCAATTCTATCTTTTGAAGAATGTCCGGGGTTAAAGCATTCCAGCTTAGCATAAAAATTTCCGGTAAGTGGGGCGGTAATTCTGTTTAGCTTAACTAAGGGGGTACTTCCAATTAGGTCTAGGATATTGCTGTGCGCATTTATCTGTTTCTTCATAACTGGTATTAGGTAGGTAACAATCTTACTTTAATAAGAAAGTTATTCCATGCAAATGTAACATTTTTTTTTAAAGAGCTTTTCCCTCAAGGTCTAAAATAAACGCGTATTCCTTAGCGGTTTCCTTCAAAGCTTCAAATCGGCCCGAAGCTCCACCATGACCAGCGTCCATATTTGTATCCAAAAACAATAGATTGTCGTCGGTTTTATATTCCCTCAATTTGGCCACCCATTTGGCCGGTTCCCAATATTGTACTTGGGAGTCGTGCAATCCGGTGGATACGTACATATTTGGGTATGCCTTGGCTTCTATATTGTCATAGGGGGAATACGATTTAATGTAATCGTAATATTCCTTTTCGTTTGGATTTCCCCATTCGTCATACTCTCCTGTGGTCAACGGAATGGTATCGTCCAACATGGTGGTTACCACATCAACAAAAGGAACTCCCGCGATTACTCCGTTATATAGTTCCGGTGCCATATTAATGACAGCTCCCATCAAAAGTCCACCAGCAGAGCCACCCATGGCATATAAATGTTCTGGGCCAGTATATTTCTGATCAATCAAATACTTAGAAATATCGATGAAATCAGTAAACGTATTTTTCTTATTGAACAGTTTGCCGTCCTCGTACCAAGGCCTTCCCAAATATTCTCCTCCTCTCACATGCGCAATGGCATATATGAATCCCCTGTCCAATAAACTCAATCGGATAGACGAAAAGTAAGGGTCAATAGTGGCTCCATAAGATCCATAGCCATATTGTAGCAACGGACTTGTGCCATCCAAAGGGGTATCTTTATGGTAAACCAAAGAAATAGGTACTTTTTTACCATCTCTGGCTGTTGCCCACAAACGTTCTGTTTTGTAATTATCCTTATTGAACTTACCTCCCAAAACCTCTTGTTCTTTTTTTATGGTCTTGGTCTTGGTCTCCATGTTGAAATCGATGATGGAATAAGGCGAACCCAATTCGTTGTAGTAGTATCGGAGTTCCTTTGTGTCAAAATCAAGGTTGACGGATGGTCCTGCCACGTATGTTTCACTATCAAAAGGCAGATAATAGCTATCGGAACCGTCCCATTTGGCGATCTTCATTTGGTTGAGGCCATTATTACGCTCTGTTAGCACATAGTAATCCCTAAAAATCTCCACATCTTCCAACAAAACATCTTCCCTATGCGGTATAAATTCTTCCCAATGCTCCGAGGTGGTGTTGTTCTCATCGGTTTTCATCAACTTAAAGTTGGTGGCCTTGTCCTTATTGGTCAAAACATAGAAGTCACTTTCAAAATGAGAGATGCCATACTCCACCCCTTTTTCTCGTGGGGAAAACACTTTAAACTCGCCCTCGGCATCATCTGCATTCAAAATTCTATATTCTGATGTCAACGTGCTACTGGATCCGATTACGATATATTTTCTGGATTTGGTCTTGTAAACAAAGGTGTTGTAGGTGGAATCCTTTTCGTGAAAAACCAATTCATCTGCATCCGATGAAGTTCCCAGCACATGCTTAAATATTTTATCGGAACGTAGGGTAACCGGATCTTTTTTGGTGTAAAACAGCGTTTTGTTATCATTTGCCCACACAGAGCTTCCTGTGGTATTTTCAATAATATCAGGAAAAATTTCACCAGACTTCAAGTTTTTAACCTGAATATTGTATTGCCTTCTGGAAATGGTATCCGTTCCAAACGAAGCCATGGTATTATCTGGACTAATGGAAACACCCCTCATGTTAAAGAAATCGTGACCTTGTGCCATTTTGTTGCAATCGAACAACAACTCCTCTTCAGCATCCAAAGTTCCCTTTTTTCTGGAGTAAATCGGGTACTCTTTGCCCTCCTCATATCGGGTAATGTACCAGTACCCATCCAATTTGTAGGGAACAGACGAATCATCTTCCTTGATCCTGCCCTTCATTTCCTTAAAAAGTTTCTCTTGAAACTCCTTGGTATGGGCGGTCATTTTTTGATAGTACTCGTTCTCGGCATTCAAATAATCAAGAACCTGCTGGTCCTCCCTATTGTTCATCCAGTAATAATCATCAATTCTAACATCGCCGTGTTTCTCTAGTTGAGTTGGATGTTTGGGTGCTACCGGGGGAGCTATACTCATGGATTCGTCTTTGTTGTTTTTGCAAGCGGTCGCAAAAATAAGGCATAAAACCAGAATAGAAACTCTTGAAATAGTTTGTTTCATAGGTTTGTGTTTATGCCAATTTACTACTTTTGACATTACGTTTGATAAATATTAATGTTTTGCTTGTTCTGACGGTAGTCCGACAAGCCTAAAATTTAAAGATATGTTTGGAGATCTTATGGGAATGATGGGTAAACTAAAGGAGACCCAAAAAAAGGTTGAAGCCACAAAGGAACGGTTGAACACCGTGATGATTGACGAAGAATCTACCGACGGATTACTAAAAGTGACACTCACGGCCAATCGTGAAATAAAATCCATTGCTGTGGATGATTCCCTTATGGAAGATAAAGAGCAATTGGAAGATTATCTTGTGCTTACCCTAAATAAAGCCATTGAAAAGGCTACCAAAGTAAATGAAGCTGAATTGGCTGCTGTGGCCAAAGAAGGTATGCCGAATATTCCCGGTATGGATGGTTTGATGAAATAAAAACACCCCTAAAGTCCCCTTAAGGGGGCGGTTTTAAACTTGTCAGGTCGAGCGTTTCCGAAGGAAACGTATCGAGAACACCATGTCGTTTTAAGGCAATAAAAAGTAACTACAACTTAGACTTCTCGATACAATTTTGGCTTTACCAAAACCACTCGAAGTGACATTAATTTTAGCTTTTGTCAGTTCGAGTGCGAAGCGTATCGAGAACTAATTACTTCCAAAATTTTTCTTAGATAAATTGGGAAGTTTGTCAAATTCGCCTGCTATCAAGGCTTCCTTTTTCTTTTTGGACCATTTTTTTATCTGCTTCTCGGTTAGAATAGCTTTGTTAGGGTCTGTAAATTCACAATGATATACTAACTGCAAAGGTCTTCGGTAATATGTATAACTATTTTTATGTTTACCATTTTGATGTGATTCTAATCTTTCTATTAAATCGGAAGTTATTCCAGTGTAATAAGTATTATCCGAGCATTTTAAGATATAAACAATGTAGGTTCTCATAGGGATTGTCCATTGATTGATTTTTTGTTGCAATTTGGGTTTCACCAAAGTTACTGAAATTGGCAATTCATATAAAAAATGTCAGTTCGAGTGTTTCCGAAGGGAACGTATCGAGAACTCTTCTCTGCAATCCATTTTCACGACAAAGACCGAATCACTTCTCGATACAATTTTGGCTATGCCAAAACCACTCGAAGTGACATTGTAGCTATATTTTGTCAGTTCGAGTGCGAAGCGTATCGAGAACTACATGCTATTATCCAATACTTTTCAAAACTTTTAAGAAATGCTGATGCATCGCATCGGTATAGTCCAAATGGGTAACAATGCGCAATTTTCCCTGCCCCATCCCTATGATGGATACCTGATTTTTGGTCAATTGCTCTAAAAATGCCTCAGATGATATTTTGTTCTCATTTATTTCAAAAATGATGATGTTGGTCTCGATGGGTTCCACTTTTTTAATGAAATCCAAGGATTGAAGCACCTTCCCTATTTCTTGAGCTTTCTTGTGGTCTTCTGCCAATCGTTTCACGTTGTTTTCCAAGGCATAAATCCCTGCTGCGGCCAAATAACCGGACTGACGCATGCCACCTCCAAAAATTTTACGGATTCGCAAGGCTTTATCAATATCATTTTTACTACCCAAAAGCACAGAACCCACAGGGCAGCCCATACCTTTGCTTAAACATACGCTGATGCTGTCAAATAACTGTCCGTAGGCTTTTGGGTCCTCGCCTTTTTTTACCAAAGCGTTCCAAAGTCGGGCACCGTCCAAATGATATTTTAGATTGTGCTCATCACAGACTTTTCGGATTTTTTTCAACTCTTCAAAATCCCAACAGGCTCCACCTCCTTTGTTCGTGGTGTTCTCTATGCAGACCAAAGAGGTTAATGGACTGTGGTAAAAATCTGGTGGATTAATTGATGCTTCGACCTGTTCTGCGGTCATCATACCTCTATTGCCATCCACCAATTTACAGGAAACCCCACTATTAAAACTTACTCCTCCCCCTTCGTAATTGTAGACGTGCGCATATTTATCACAGATCAACTGGTCGCCAGGCTGGGTGTGGATTTTTATAGCTGTTTGATTGGTCATGGTGCCACTAGGGAAAAATAGGGCAGCTTCCACGCCAAAATACGTAGCAATTTTGGATTCCAATTCGTTTACCGTAGGGTCGTTCTTAAAAACATCGTCCCCTACTTTAGCATTCATCATGGCCTCCAACATTCCAGCCGAAGGTCTTGTGACAGTGTCACTTATTAAGTTTATCTCCATAAAATAGTTTAATCCATGCAGTCCATACCAATGGGCGACCCATCTGGGATTTCGGAAACTGGAATAAGTTTGAATTCAGAAGGCTTTTTCATAAAAGCATCTATTCTCTTGACCATTTCAACCGAGATGGCATTTTTACCGTCACCTAACAATTGTATTTTCAAATTATTCAAAGATTCATTGGCAATGGCGTTTACTTGCGGGTATACATCGTTGTGTGCTGCCAAGTTCATAATGTGGTAAAGCACCCTAAAATTGATGGTATGCTGCACCTCTTCCTCGTAATCATCTCGGTGCGATAAATCAAAAGTACCTTTTATGGTTTCGTCCAATACTTCTTTTAGACCCATTTGACCTTTATCCAAGCTTTTTTGCTGAACCAGTCTAGATGCGCGCTCTGGGTGCAACAACAATTCCAAGGTCATATCTGCAGCAGTTTCCGCAACGGAAAGGGCATCAAAACTTACACCTGTTCTTCCTTTAAAAGATTCCCTGGAACGGCTAAAACCGATTGCGCGCGGTGGAAAAAGATTCAATTTGTCCTTTGGAACCGCAATCACCTCGGCATCCAATGTTTTGAGGATGGATTCCATTGCTGCTTCCTGTATAGCTTCATTTACAGGCTTCACAGGAGTTTGACCTCCATCTTTCACTGCATAATTATAATCCAAACCGCCAATAACTTTGGAAACCGCCTCGGTCTGGTATCTGTGGAAGAAATACAAGGGTACAAACACATCTTCCAAAACGGAATAGGCTTCGCCTGTCCTGATATTATCAATGGAAAAGTTTTCGATGGCTTTTTTTCTTATTTCTAACATGCTCTCCAATTCTTGACTGGCACTTTTTCCATTGTCCCACAAATGGGCCAATGCATGTGCACCACCTTTAGGGCGGGCATCTTGATCGGAAATATAACGCAACCCATCGTCTTGGGCTTTCTTCAAAATAGTATTCAACGCCTCTTGCTCGTTGGTTCCACTTGGAAAATCGGAGTAGGCATAGGCTACGGTTACCTTGTCCCATTCACCTATACCAGTATCATAGGCATTCTTAAAATTGATTTCACCTCCATCCAACTCAAATTGCGGGTGCGGATAATCCATCACAGATGCTTTATTGTTGGTGCTTGCCGCAAAATTGTGGGCAAATCCAAGGGTATGACCTATTTCGTGTGCGGAAAGCTGACGGATTCTTGCCAAGGCCAATTCTAACATGGGCTCGTAATTATTGTCCCTTTCTTCAAATGGTTGGTTCATCAAGGCTTGGGCAATCATAAAATCCTGACGGATGCGAAGACTTCCCAAACTTACATGGCCTTTTAAGATTTCTCCTGTTCTTGGGTCAACTATACTGGCCCCATAGCTCCATCCTCTTGTGGAACGGTGCACCCATTGTACCACATTGTAACGCACGTCCAAAGGATCGGCATCATCTGGCAACATTTTCATTTGAAAGGCATTCTTGTACCCTGCTGCCTCGAACGCTTGGTTCCACCATTTTCCACCATCCAATAGGGCTGAACGGATAGGTTCCGGGGTTCCATTATCCAAATAATATATAATCGGCTCAACAGCTTCGCTCACTTCGGCGTTGGGGTCCTTCTTTTTTAAACGGTGTCTTCTTATAAATCTTTTTACCAAGGATTCTTGTACCGGTGTGGCATAATCGTAATAAGAGAATGGGTATCCCCCACTTCGAGGATCAAAAGCTCTTTTCTTAAAGTTATCGTCCGGAAGTTCAATCAATGAATGGTGCTGGGCCACTGTGACCAAACTTGCTGTTGGGGAGACCGAACGAATCCATGCGCCCTCTGGTTCCCCTTTAAAGGTAAGGGTTACATCAAACTCCACATTTTTAGGAAATGCTTTTGTGCGATCAAACGCCAAGGCACTTTTGGATTTGTCCAAGCTGTACGAACCTTGTTTGGCTCTCTTTAATCGGTTGGAAACCCCATGGGCGTCGCGCATTAAAAAATCAGTGAAATCTATAAGGTAACTACCCTTGGATTCCTCTTCAATTTTAAACCCTTCCAAGATAGATTTGGCGAAGGCCTGTTCCACGGATTTGCTTTCAAGTTCGTTGTCCGTAATAGCCCTAAATTCAAGATTGGGCTGTACCAAAAGCAATTTAGTTCCCGCTTTGCGGAAAAAAACCACTTGCTCGTTGCCCAGCTGCCCGCGATCAAGGCCAATATCGTTGCTACCGATACCACTGCTTAGTGCATATACGTATAGAAATTCTTTTTCGAGCTCATCTACCTGAAGATAGATTTTGTCGGTTGAATCGTCGTAGAAAAAATTGAAATAGCCATTGAATTTCTGGAAGTCTTTAGCTTTTTCAAAGGTTTGCGCTGCCAATGAGGCGCAAACAAAATAAAACAAAGTGATGAGCGTAGTTGTGTTCTTCATAATCTGGTTGAAATATTGTCCTTAAAAATATGGAATTCATTTTACATTTCGATATAAGATGTTGGACATAAGATTAAAGGCTCCCGTCCGCAATAGATGAATCAAGATTAGATATAAAACTATGGCTTCGGTTATTGTAATTGGTGTTTGGTGCTCGATGTCGGAAGTCCGAAGTCCGAAGTGGTCTCTTATCTCCTGTCTCTTGTTATTTTCTCTCTGCTCTTTTTCCTTTTTGACACAAATTTCACGAATGGCCATGAATGCTTTTGTACTTGAACTTGATGACTGCCAACTGTGTACTGCTACTGCCTACTCTGTTACTCTGCTATTTTGTAGTCTATAGTCGGAGGTCAGAAGTTTGAACTTGAACTTGATACCTGAACTTGATACTTGAACTTGTCTTTTTCCAAGGTCATGTGCAGAAAGAAACTTATTTTTACCCCAAAATACAATACATGGTAACCACAGATCAGCAAAAAGATCTTATTGAGCGCCTTGGTGCGTTAAGGAGGTATCTTTGACATTGATGCCAAACTTATTGAGATAGAGAACGAGGAAGAAAAAACTCTTGCTCCCGGTTTTTGGGACAATCCACAAGAAGCCCAAAAGCAAATGCAGTCCATTAAATCCAAAAAGAATTGGGTAGCAGATTTTGAGGAAGCCAAAACATTGATTGGTGACCTTGAGGTGCTTATGGAATTCCAACAAGCTGGTGAAGTTTCTGAAGAGGAAGTGAGCAAACAGTTTGAAAAAGCCCAATTGGCCATAGAAAAATTGGAGTTCCGCAATATGCTTTCGGACGAAGGTGATGAGCTAACGGCAGTGCTTCAAATAACTGCAGGTGCCGGTGGTACCGAAAGTTGTGATTGGGCCTCTATGCTTATGCGCATGTATATGATGTGGGCCGAAAAGAATGGCTACAAAATAAAGGAACTCAATTACCAAGCGGGCGATGTGGCAGGGATTAAAACCGTTACCTTGGAAATTGAAGGCGAATATGCCTTTGGTTGGCTCAAAGGAGAGAATGGTGTACACCGTTTGGTGCGCATCTCCCCTTTTGATAGTAATGCGAAAAGGCACACTTCCTTCGCCTCCGTTTATGTGTATCCGTTGGTGGACGACAGTATCGAAATTGAGGTGAATCCATCCGATATTGAGATTACCACAGCACGTTCCAGCGGCGCCGGAGGGCAAAATGTAAACAAGGTAGAGACCAAAGTACAATTGGTGCACAAACCAACAGGAATCCAAATTTCTTGTTCCGACTCCCGTTCGCAGCACGACAACAGGGCCACGGCCGTGAAAATGTTGAAGTCGCAGCTGTACGAAATCGAGCTTCGGAAAAAACAAGAGGCCCGTGCCGAAATAGAATCCTCCAAAATGAAGATTGAATGGGGCTCACAAATTAGAAACTACGTGATGCACCCCTATAAATTGGTTAAGGATGTTCGTACCGGAGAGGAAACCGGAAATGTGGACGCTGTAATGGACGGTGATTTGGACGCATTTTTAAAAGCCTATCTTATGATGATGGGACAAAAAGAAGAACAGGAATAACACGATAATCATGATTAAAATATACCACAATCCACGATGTAGAAAGTCCAGGGAAGGATTGGCGATTTTGGAAAAATCCGGAAAAGATTTTGAAGTTGTAAAATATTTGGACGATGTTCCCAGCAAAGAAGAGCTTAAAACCTTAGTTGAATATTTAGGAATTTCCCCAATAGATTTGGTACGTAAAACCGAAGCCATTTGGAAAGAAAAATTTAAGGGTAAAACCTTAACGGATGATGAAGTGATTACGGCCATGGCGGAAAACCCTAAATTGATTGAGCGGCCTATTGTTGTAAACGGTAAAAAAGCAGTTGTGGGTAGACCTCCAGAGAATATTTCCAAGTTGCTATAATTCTGATATACAGTTACATTTAACAACGAAAACAAACATAAATGAATCCTAAATATTATATTTAGCCCATGAAAAGTACTCAAACCCTCTTCGCAATAACCCTTTTTATCGGTATGTTGGCCATTAACGATATGGTTGCCCAGTACGGATACGGATCTCCCTATGGATATGGTTCTCGCGGCATGTATGGACGAGGACGTAGCTATGTGCCACAAGCAGGTCCTGTGGACAATCAAAAAGAGGAAACCCCGCCAACTGCGGAGGAATTAGTGGACGAACAAATGCCATCCATCACGGAGGCAATAGGCTTGGACCCTTTTGAACAAGCCGTAGTACGCACTTCATTGGTACAGTCCGTGCAACAACGTATAGAGCTTCAAATCTTAGAACTGGAACCTCTTAAAATGAAAGAGGAAGTCGAGAAAATTAAACGACGCCAAGACGCCGAATTAAAGGCAGGTCTTCCAGAAGATAAATACGAAGCCTTTATGGAACTCCAAGAGAACCACTTCAAAGCAAAAAAGAAAAAAAAGAAGAAGAAAAAGAAGAAAAACAGAGATTAACAATTCTTTAAGGTCATTCGCAGGTTCAATTGCGTTGTTGGGGGACTTATATTTCGTAGCCTCCTTTTTTCCTTCAATTTTTGCAGCGTAAAAATCAAACTATGCAAAGGATTATTATCCCGTTGTTGCTATTGACCCTGACTACTTTTAAAGGGATGGCGCAACAAGACCAAAAACCTATAACTATTACAGGTAAGGTGGTTGACTCGGAATCTGGACAACCATTGGAATATGCGACATTTGTGTTGCAAAATACAGATTACCCGGACAAAGTCACTGGCGGAATCACTGACCTCTCTGGTAATTTTGAGGTTGAGACCACTCCTGGCACTTATAATATTAGGGTAGAATTTATTTCTTATAAAACATACTCCCAAAAAGGACAAACGTACAATTCGGATACCAATTTAGGTTCTATTACTTTGTCCCCAGATGTTGCCCAGCTTGCAGAAGTTGAGGTAGTAGGTGAAAAAACCACTGTTGAGGTCCGTTTGGACAAAAAAGTGTATAACATTGGAAAAGACATTACTACAAGTGGTGGTAACGTTAGCGATGCATTGGGAAATATCCCTTCTGTTTCCGTAGATGTTGAGGGGGGCATTAGCTTAAGAGGGAACGATAATGTTCGTATCCTGATCAACGGAAAACCATCCGCATTGGCCGGTTTTGGTTCCACCGATGTACTGCAGCAACTACCTGCCGATGCCATAGAAAAGGTGGAGGTAATTACCAGTCCTTCTGCCCGTTATGATGCCGAGGGTACCGCAGGTATTTTGAACATTGTGCTTAAAAAGGAGAAGACCTTGGGCATCAATGGTTCTATTAACCTAACAGGAGGAATCCCTTTTAATGCTAGAGCCACCACCAACTTTAATATCCGAACTGAAAAGTTCAACATTTTTAACACCCTGGGGTATTTTCACCGAGAATCTCCAGGGGGCGGTTACAATGATAATACCTATCTATCCGAACAAAGTGAATTTGATAGAATTTACGAAGACAGGGATATCAGTAGAAACGATGATGGTTTCAATATAAATATTGGTATGGAGTATTTCCTAACCGAAAAATCCTCGATTACAGGTAGCTTCTTCTATAGATGGTCAGATGAAAATGATTTGACCGAAAATGACAATCAACGGTTTTCTGATGGAAGCATCAACAGTAGGACCTTTAGAACAGAAGATCAAGCAGAGAAAGACAACAGCCGACAGTTCTCTTTTAATTACACCAATAACATTGATGATGATGGGCAAAAACTAACTGCTGATTTTCAGTATTCCTACGATAATGAGGATGTTTTGACCGGTATTCGGGAAGATCGTACTGTGCCCAGTGATAGTTTGATTGCACTTGAAAACATTTACGAAAAACAAAAACAGGACGATATTCTGGCTCAGATTGATTACGTTTTGCCCATGGGCGATGCACAGTTTGAGGCGGGTTACCGAGGTACTTTTGAAAAAGAGGTAAACGATTACCAGTTGGACACCCTAGATCAAGGGACAGGTAATTTCATCACCAATCAAGATCTTACCAATATATTTACCTATCACGAAAACGTGAATGCACTTTACACCCAGTATGGGAACAAGTACGGTAAATTTTCCGTGTTACTTGGCTTGCGTTTGGAAAATACGGAATTGAGGGGTGAGGTAGATGCCAGTATAGATAGCCACGCTTTGGAAGAACTTGTGGGGGAAGATGTTGACCTTAATTTTGATAAAAACTATTTAGGACTTTTCCCAACAGTCAACCTTGTTTACGAAATTTCGGAAACCCAAAACATTTCGCTTGGTTACAACAGGAGGATAAACAGACCAAGGGGCTGGTTTATCAACCCATTTCCATCCAGATCTAGTAGGACAAACGTTTTTCAAGGAAATCCAGACTTGGACCCGGCCTTTGCCAATGCTTTTGACCTTGGCTACATGAAGAGGTGGAAAAAGATAACCTTTACGTCTTCTGTTTACTATCAACGTGAAACACAATCTTTTGAGTTTATTACCGAAAATACGGGTCAATTTACTTCGGATGGTATCCAGATCATTAGAAGGGTTCCCATAAACCTATCCACCAACGAGCGTATCGGTGCCGAAGCAGGTGTAATGTACAACCCTACAAAATGGTGGAGAATGAACGGTAGTTTCAACTTTTTTACTTTTTCTTCGGATGGAACATTTAACGGGGTCGATTATGGAACAACCAATTCCAGCTATTTTGCCCGTTTGAGCTCCAAGTTTACATTGCCTGGAAAATTAGAGCTTCAGGCCAACTCCTTTTATATGGGCCCAAGGCAAAATGCCCAAACAGAATCCGATCCAATGTTCTCGCTAAACTTAGCGATAAGCAAAGATCTTTTCGATGATAAGGCTACACTATCATTAAATGCCAGTGACTTGTTCAACTCCAGAAAGCGACGGTCTTTTACACAAACACCTACATTTACATCGGACAGTGAGTTCCAGTGGAGACAAAGACAGGTAAACTTATCCTTTATTTATAGGTTTAACCAACCTAAGGAGCAACGCCAAAGGGGCGGACAACAAGGTCCTGGTGACGATGATGGCGAAGGACAATACTAAGACTAACAAAAAAGCGAGTTTCCCCGAAACTTAAATTAAAAAGCAGCCGTTCGGCTGCTTTTTTTATGCTTTACGTAATTTGATTTTAAACAAGACAAAAAAATTAGTTCTCAACCGAATGAAAAACTAATCTTAAACATAGCCTTAAACAGAAAAGAAGCCAATTGGCTTCCTTTTGTATATCTTTTTATTCTTCTAATTGGGCACGTTTGGCCTCTTTTCTTTCTTTAAACATTTCCCTTAGGTTACCGATCAACCAATAAGGTACTACAAAGGTCAATAGGAATATCATCAACCAAAAACCGATTGTCAAAATTGTTAGAAAAGCTAAAAAACCTAAATATTGGTCAAATTCAAACATCTTTACTCCTTTTGTTTTAACAAAGATACTTTCTTCTTGTCAAAAAAAACAAATACAGGGACAAAAAAATGTATTTATCCTGGTTAACTACCATATAAATACCCTATATCCTACCTTTGTATGACAAAATTTTAAACTATGAGCTTTAGGATTGAAAAAGATACCATGGGCGAGGTAAAAGTACCCGCCGACAAATATTGGGGCGCCCAAACCGAACGTTCCCGCAACAACTTTAAAATTGGTGCTCCGGCATCCATGCCCTTGGATGTAGTATACGGATTTGCCTATTTAAAAAAAGCTGCTGCCTATACCAATCACGAGCTAGGTGTGCTGAGCCAAGAAAAAAGAGACCTTATTGCCCAAGTTTGTGATGAAATACTTGAAGGGAAACATGACGACCAATTTCCTTTGGTAATTTGGCAAACAGGTTCCGGTACACAAAGTAATATGAATGTGAACGAAGTGATTGCCAACCGTGCTCATGAAATTGCTGGAAAAAAGATTGGTGAAGGCGAGAAGGCCATCCAACCGAACGATGATGTGAACAAGAGTCAATCTTCTAACGATACCTTTCCAACAGGAATGCACATTGCCGCTTACAAAAAAATTGTAGAGGTTACCATCCCAGGGGTGGAACAGCTACGAAACACTTTGCAGAAAAAATCCCAAGAATTTAAGGATGTGGTTAAAATTGGTAGAACCCACTTGATGGATGCCACTCCACTGACCTTGGGCCAAGAATTTTCGGGCTATGTTTCACAATTGGACCATGGACTTAAAGCCTTGAAGAACACGTTGCCCCATTTGAGCGAACTTGCGCTTGGTGGAACCGCTGTAGGTACTGGTTTGAATACCCCAAAAGGATATGATGTGCTTGTTGCAAAATATATTGCTGAATTTACAGGAAAACCATTCATTACAGCAGAAAACAAGTTTGAAGCATTGGCCGCGCACGATGCCATTGTGGAAAGTCATGGTGCTCTGAAGCTATTGGCCGTTTCTTTGAACAAAATCGCCAACGATATCCGTATGATGGCTTCTGGTCCACGTTCCGGTATTGGGGAAATTATAATTCCTGCCAACGAACCTGGGAGTTCCATTATGCCGGGCAAAGTGAACCCCACCCAATGTGAAGCCTTGACCATGGTTTGTGCACAGGTTATGGGCAATGATGTTGCTATTTCCGTTGGTGGTACACAAGGGCATTACGAGCTTAACGTTTTCAAGCCCGTTATGGCAGCCAATATTTTGCAATCCGCCCAATTAATAGGGGATGCTTGCGTAAGTTTTGATGTAAATTGTGCTGCTGGTATTGAGCCAAACCACGAAACCATCAAAACCTTATTGAACAATTCG
Organism: Allomuricauda ruestringensis DSM 13258; assembly: GCF_000224085.1. NCBI lineage: Bacteria > Pseudomonadati > Bacteroidota > Flavobacteriia > Flavobacteriales > Flavobacteriaceae > Flagellimonas > Flagellimonas ruestringensis. The sequence goes on along the minus strand of NC_015945.1, from coordinate 3,295,611 downwards.
TTGATGCTGGTTACTGCGTTGAATACGAAAATCGGTTATTATAAAGCTGCCGAAATTGCAAATACAGCACATAAAAACGGTACAACCCTTAGAGAAGAAGCCATTAACCTTGGTTATGTAACTCCTGATGAATATGATGAGTGGGTTAAACCAGAGGATATGGTAGGTAGCCTTAAATAGTTTATTGCATTTAAAAACATAAAAAATGCCCGACCAAAAATTGGACGGGCATTTTTATTATGGTGATAGTGTGTGTTCTATTTCAATTCGAAGCTGGAAGTGCCCAACAATTTCAATTTGTTGTCATAAACATTTACCATGTAATTCCCATCTTGGAAATCACCACTAGGCTTGTTTATGTAATCACATACGTCCAAAGCATCGTTTTCATAGTAAAAGTTGGTTCCTTTACTATAAGTAAGAGAGCTTCCTTCTTCAGTAGTTTTTGTAAGACCTTCACCTAGTACGTTACCTTGTGGGCCAAGAACTTCGATATAAAACTCTCTGTCACCAGCCTCGGCGATTGTATTGTTGGCAATGGTAAAACATACTTTAAATTTATCAGTGGCCCTAGCTCTTCTTGTAGAAACCAATTTACCACTGTTTCTTTCTTTAATGGCATCAACACTAATAGTGCTTAGGTTAAGGGCAGAACCTTTTTCAACGGCATCGGCCAATTGTGTGTTCTGGATAATCAAAGAATCGTTGAATACTGTTTGTTGCTCCAATTCGGCAAAAGTGCTGTCTCTTTGCATGGCCAACAAGCTGTTGGATTGCGTCAAGGAATCAACTTGCTTCAATAGTTCTTCTCTTTCAGCTTTAAGAACGCTCACTTGTCTTCTATAACGAGAAAGTGTAGCGATGTCAGCTTTCATACTGCTAACGGAATCGATATACTTTGCGATGTTATCCCTAGCAGCAACCAATTCTTCGTTGGTAGCGTTGCTTTCCAAAATAGCCTTGTCGTATTCAGATTTTAAGCTGTTCAAATCCTCTACAACCAATTCTTTCTCTTGAGTAAGGGCTTCTGTGGTTGCTTTTTTATCTTGATAAAGACTAACAGTGTAAATAATGGTTCCCAAAAGAACTACACCCAACAGACCAGCAACTACCTTCAATCCGTTATTGTTATTTTTTGTTTCAGTCATAACTTTTTGTTTTAATTGATTCTCGTTTAAGGTTATTAATCAATCGTATTTGGTTTATATACGCATCAGATTTGTGTTTGGATTATTTGATTTAAAATAATGTTCACAAAAAATTACTATTCTGCCCTTTATCCCCTATTTTTAGAAGGATTTAAAAAGATAGACCATGAAAAAAAATATCATTCTAACAGTTAGTGCTTCTGTCTTGTTGCTTGTTTCGTGCAAGCAAAAAGCAGAAAAACAAGAGGAAACTGCCGAAGCAGAAGAAACTACTATGAAAGTTGAAGCTCCAGCAGCAGCCGAAATTACCCCTATTGAACATGCAACAGCTGTAATTGAGTGGAACGGAATTACCATTTATGTAGATCCTGTTGGCGGCAAAGCAGCTTTTGAAGGACAAAAATCACCAGACATAATTTTTATTACCGATATACATGGCGATCACTTTAATCCAGAAACCTTAAATGAATTAGATCTTGAAAGTGTCCAGATTATTGCCCCCGACGCGGTAAAACAACAAATGGAGGAAAACCTATCTTCCAAGACTACCACAATAAAAAATGGTGAAACAAAAGAAATAGCTGGTTTCTCCGTAAAAGCTATTCCTATGTACAATCTTCGTGAGGAAGCCAAAGACTTTCATGTTAAAGGAAGGGGCAATGGTTATGTATTTACTTTTGGTGATGAGCGCATTTATTTTTCCGGTGACACAGAGGACATTCCTGAAATGCGTTCCTTGGAAAATATTGATAAAGCTTTTGTTTGCATGAACCTACCTTATACCATGACGGTAGAAAGCGCTGCCGATGCCGTATTGGAATTTAAGCCGGCTGAAGTTTATCCATATCATTTTAGAGGAAGACCTGATGTAAGCGATGTTGAAAAATTCAAAACGATTGTGAACGAAGGTGATTCCAGCATTAATGTTGTACAATTGGACTGGTATCCCAACGATGATTTTTAGGTACATGAAATAATTACCTAATTTTGTCGTTAGAACAACAAACTTAATAACCTAAAAACTTGAATATGGCTCCCAAATCCCATGTTTTAGTAGTTTTGGCAATCTTTTTTGCCGTACAAGCTACCTACTCTAATCAATGTGATAATTTTTACGCTAAAGTAACCTATGCGCTCAGCCATGGTAAAAAAGCCATGAATGCCACAAACTTTGAGCATCAGATGTATTACGCTGAAAGGGCCTTGACCGCTTTGGAAAAGTCCGAATCCTTTATGGCCGAGTGCAGTTGCGACAAAGCCAAAAACAAAACCTTGGACGCAATGGAAACCTTGGACAAGGCCATAGAACCGGTTGACTGGGAAACTGGTAGGTTCTTCACAAAAAAGGCTCTGGGAGAAATCAACGAATTGATTACAATTATTGACCAATGTACCCTCGGCAATTCAACAACTACTGCTGCGGCCGAAGATTCCTCGAGTTCCTACGAAATAAATACAGTTGAAGAAAAAACCAAAACCGCTTCCGTTAACTCCATGGAACTGGAAATGATCAAGGTTTTTGAAAAGCATGCCAATGACAAACTCCAATCCGCAGAGGAAGCCATTGAGCAATTGGTGGAACTATCCAGTTCCATTGGTCCAGCATCTGCAGATAATAATCAAGACCCTAACAGCTTGGCAGCTCACCAAAAAGCTTATTTGGAAAAAGCTAAAAAGTTATTGGAGGAAGGAATCAAAAATCTCGGTGGAGAAGAATAATTCCTCTTCTATCGAATCAACTTTTTATACTTGATACGCTTGGGCATGATATCCGTTCCCAAGCGTTTCTTTTTGTTCTCCTCGTAATCAGAGAAAGAGCCTTCAAAGAAATATACTTGCGAATCGCCTTCAAAAGCAAGGATGTGGGTACAAACCCTATCCAAGAACCATCTGTCGTGGGAAATAATCACGGCACAACCAGCAAAATTTTCTAGACCCTCTTCCAAGGCCCGAAGCGTGTTTACATCCAAATCATTGGTAGGCTCATCCAAAAGCAAAACGTTGCCCTCCTCTTTTAAGGTCATGGCCAAATGGAGGCGGTTACGTTCTCCACCCGAAAGCATGTTCACTTTTTTGTTCTGTTCACTTCCCGAAAAATTAAATCGACTCAGATAGGCACGTGAATTTACTTGCTTCCCTCCCATCATCATCAATTCTTGGCTGTCACTAAAGTTCTCCCAAATAGATTTTTCAGAATCTATATTGGAATGTGATTGGTCTACGTATGCCAATTTTGCTGTTTCACCAACAACAAATTCACCTTTATCAGGAGTTTCTTCCCCCATAATCATTTTAAAAATGGTGGTTTTACCAGCACCATTGGGGCCGATAATACCAACAATTCCGGCCTGTGGTAAGTTAAAGTTCAAGTTCTCGTACAACAATTTGTCACCAAAAGCTTTGCTTACATCCTTGGCCTCGATTACATTGGTTCCCAAACGTGGTCCGTTGGGGATATAGATCTCCAACTTCTCCTCCATTTGTTTCTGATCTTGGCTAAGAAGCTTGTCGTAGTTTTTTAAACGGGCCTTTTGCTTGGCCTGTCTACCTTTGGCGCCTTGGCGTACCCAATCCAGCTCCCGCTCCAAGGTTTTTTGGCGCTTGGACGCTTGTTTGCTCTCCTGCTCCAATCGCTTCGCTTTTTGATCCAACCAGCTCGAGTAGTTTCCTTTCCAAGGAATTCCTTCTCCACGGTCCAGTTCCAAAATCCAACCAGCCACATTATCCAAGAAATAACGATCGTGCGTTACGGCAATTACAGTTCCTTTGTATTGTGCCAAATGGTGCTCCAACCAATGTACGGATTCTGCATCCAAGTGGTTGGTAGGCTCATCCAACAATAGCACATCCGGTTCTTTCAACAACAAACGGCACAGCGCCACTCGTCTACGCTCACCACCAGAAAGCACACTTATTTTTTTATCGGATTCGGGAGTACGAAGGGCATCCATCGCAATCTCCAGTTTTGTATCCAATTCCCAAGCATTGGAAGCATCTATCCTATCTTGGAGTGCTGCTTGCTTATCCATCAACTTTTGCATCTTGTCCGCATCCTCATATACTTCGGGCAGACCAAACATATCGTTGATTTTATTGTACTCGTCCAAAATGGCAACGGTCTCGGCTACGCCTTCTTTTACCACTTCAAGAACAGTTTTGTCCTCATCCAACTGTGGTTCCTGTTCTAAATAGCCAACAGAATAACCTGGAGAGAAAACCACATCGCCCTGATAATTCTTATCGACCCCTGCGATTATTTTCAACAAGGTGGACTTACCCGAACCGTTGAGACCCAAAATCCCGATTTTGGCCCCATAGAAAAAGCTTAGGTAAATATTTTTAAGTACTGGAGTATTGGCCGTTTTAAAGGTCTTGGTAACCCCAGACATTGAAAAAATGACTTTTTTATCGTCTGACATCTACTATAAATTAAATTGTTTTTGAAAAAGAGGCTATACTCTACCTTTTAGGGCATTAAAAACCCAAGCTACGGCAAAAAATCCAATTCCAACAGCAGCGAAGCCCCATCCTGCTACTTCATCATATTTAAAAGCTCCAAGTGCTATCATTCCCAAACCTACCAAAATCATAATCCATGTGGCATAGGCCAGCACCGTGTTCTTATTCATTCCCATTATATATATTTCTGAAGAATTTCAAATATCGTAAAAATAGAGATAATGTAAAGTTATTATTAAGGATTATGTTTCAAAAGGAAAGCTTACACCACACTTTTCCCTGACCTTGTCCAACAACTCTGACAAATCCAGACTGTTTTGATGCGACCACAGCTCACTTTCAATTTTGTTTTCCCTCAAACACTGGTTCACTTCCAAAATCTCGTAGTAGTAGCCAATTCCAGTTAAAGGCAAACTGAACTTATTGGTTTTCTCATCTTTTACCAAGGTATACTCGTCTGCCTCGTGCCATCTGGGTTTTAAAAACAATTGTCCTTTGGTGCCTGATATTTCAGCCTCCATTTTAGAATCGCTTGTAAGTCCGCTATAGAGAATTGATTGGGCATCTTTATAATCAAAAATCATACTGGTTTGGAGTTCCGTTCCATTTTCATGGAATTTGGATGTAGCCATAATCTCATCTGGCATACCCAACAACAAATAAGATAGAAAAATGGGATAAATACCTATATCCAATATACTGCCCGAAGCTAAATCGGGATTCAATAACCTAGAGTCCAAACCTTTGTCCAAACCGTAAAATGCAAAATCCGCATGGATATATTTCAAATCACCCACCACCCCTTCATCAACCAACTGTTTTACTTTTTTGATGGATGGATTGAACCTAGACCACATGGCCTCCATCAAAAATGCGTTGTTTTGTTTGGAAGCATTTACCTGCTCCACCACTTCTGCCCTATTGACGCCCATTGGTTTTTCACAAAGTACCCCAATACTATTTTCAAGGGCTTTTACGGACAATTCCTTATGAAAATTGTGCGGCGTAGCGATGTAGACTACATCAACTGTTCCTGATTGGAACAATGCATCATAACTCCCAAAGGTATGCTCCACATCGTATTCTTCGGCAAACGCTTCGGCCCGTTCCAATGATCGTGATGCCACCGCAGCAATCTCGGCATCATCAACGAGCAAAAGGTCCGACACAAATTTTCTAGCTATTTTTCCAGGGCCAACAATGCCCCATCGTATTTTGGTTTCCATAGATTCAAAAGTAATAATTATAACTCCTTATCTTTAACCAACTAAATGAATTTTCAAAAAGAATGGACATAAACTTCAATAAGAACGAAGACCATAATAAATTAAAACTATCCGATCTAAAGCGTAGACTGGCCAAAGTGAAACTCGGAGGTGGCAAGAGCCGTATCGAAAAGCACCATGCCAAAGGTAAAATGACCGCAAGGGAGCGTATTGATTATTTACTGGATGATGATAGCCAGTCCATTGAAATAGGTGCTTTTGCCGGGGAAAATATGTATGAGGAGCATGGCGGATGCCCATCGGGCGGTGTAGTGGTTAAAGTTGGATATGTTCAGGGCAAACAATGTGTGGTGGTGGCCAATGATGCTACCGTAAAAGCGGGTGCCTGGTTTCCTATTACCGGAAAGAAAAACCTACGTGCTCAAGAAATCTCCATCGAAAATAAGTTGCCCATCATTTATTTGGTGGACAGCGCAGGAGTGTACCTGTCCATGCAGGACGAGATTTTTCCCGACAAAGAACATTTTGGACGCATTTTTAGGAACAATGCCGTAATGAGCAGTATGGGAATCACCCAAATTGCTGCCGTTATGGGAAGTTGTGTTGCCGGAGGCGCTTACTTGCCCATTATGAGCGACGAAGCGTTGATCGTGGACAAAACGGGAAGCATATTTTTGGCTGGAAGTTATTTGGTGAAAGCCGCCATTGGCGAGAGTATTGACAACGAAACACTAGGTGGTGCCTCTACGCACTCAGAAATTAGCGGTGTGACCGATTACAAGGCCAAAGATGATAAAGATGCGCTTAACAAGATAAAGAACATCGTAGATAAAATTGGTGATTTTGACAAGGCGGGTTTCAATCGGGTTGAAGCCAAGAAACCGGTCGAGAATCCTGATGATATTTTTGGTATACTGCCCGCATCCCGAAGCGACCAGTACGATATGTTGGAAATTATAAAGCGTTTGGTGGACGATTCCGAATTTGAGCAATACAAAGAGGGTTACGGCAAAACAATACTAACAGGCTATGCCCGCATAGATGGTTGGGCCGTAGGCATTGTAGCCAATCAAAGAAAGGTTGTCAAGACCAAAAAGGGCGAGATGCAGTTTGGCGGTGTTATCTATTCCGATTCCGCGGACAAGGCAACCCGATTTATTGCCAATTGCAATCAAAAGAAGATTCCACTCGTGTTTTTACAAGACGTTACTGGATTTATGGTGGGCAGTAAAAGTGAGCATGGCGGTATTATAAAAGATGGTGCCAAAATGGTGAATGCCGTGAGCAATTCTGTAGTGCCCAAATTTACCATTGTAATTGGCAACAGCTACGGGGCGGGAAACTATGCCATGTGCGGAAAAGCTTATGACCCAAGATTGATTGTGGCTTGGCCGAGTGCCGAACTTGCGGTGATGAGCGGAAATTCTGCGGCAAAAGTACTCATGCAGATTGAAAAAGCCAGTTTGGAGAAAAGCGGAAAAGCTGTGGACGCCGAAAAGGAAAAGGAACTTTTTGACCAAATAAAACAACGGTACGATGACCAAATATCACCCTACTACGCTGCAGCCCGACTTTGGACGGACGCCATAATCGACCCGTTGGATACCCGCAAATGGATTTCCATGGGGATAGAGGCCGCGAACCATGCACCTATTGAGAAGCAATTTAATATGGGGGTTTTGCAGGTGTGATTTTTTAGTTCCCTAAATGCGATTTTGGCCTTGGTATCAACAACAACTCCGTTTGTCTGCCATTAATGTATCGGAATCCATCTTCACCGAAGAAACCTGGTTCTTCCAACATAATCCGAATATCCCTGTTCCATTCAGGGATATTCACGGTGGCGTTCAGTTCAATGGCATAAGCGGTGTTGGGGTTTAGTGGATAGTTCTCCCCGTCGTCTTTCATTACACCTTCTTGGGCATCCCACATACCAATAGTAGTTCCGGCTGAATGTCCATAAGTACCCAAAGGATGTGTATAAATTGATGGCCTTAGTCCAGCATCTTTAGCGTCTTGCAGGGCTTTGGCCAAAATCTCGTTGCCTACCCTGCCCGCTACCATGTTTTGGGTGAGAAAGTCCTGTACACGATTACCATCATATAAAGCATTGACCAAAAAAGAAGGGGCTTCGGTTTCTCCTGGTTTAAGTACGTAGGCCAATTCTTGGCAATCGGTATTTAAGCGCAAGTAGGTGATTCCAAAATCGCAGTGCAATAAATCTCCTTGTTGGATGACTTCGTCATCTGGTCTTCCCGAAAAAGAATACAGGTGACCCACCAACTCTTCACTTGTTCGCTGCACATCCACGGTTGGATGAAACCAAGTTTCCAGACCCAAATCCGTAACTTTTTGGCGCATCCACCATTCCACTTCGGTAGTAGTGGTAACGTCAGGTGTGATCACTTTTTCAGAAAAAGCTTCGGCGATAATGTCGTGGGTAATATCCGTCAACTGATTAAAAATGGTCATTTCCCGAGGTGTACGGGTCTCAACCCAACGGACTGCCAATTGCTCTGCAGACACTACCTTGGGTTGATATTTTCTGGGCAGATTGGCCATAAATTCATCATAATCGGTTTTATCAAGACCATCAGCTATGTTGTGGTCCTTGGAAAAATTGAGCCCAATTTTGTCAGGATTTCGTTCAGCGATTAACTGCATCAATCTTTTCCATTGATCAGGTTCTTTTTCCTTATCCCAAGCGGAGCTTATACTTTTACCAATATTGTAGCGGGCAACGGCCAGTTTATCTATAGTATTTTTTTGTTTATTCCTATAAAAAAGGAGAATGGTTCTTCTTCTTGCATTCAACCATTTCGCTGGCAGCATGGTGCGGAGCACAGGGTCTTCGTTGTACTCTCTAGATATCAGAATCCACATATCCAACCCTGCATCATCCATTAACTGGGGGAGCAACACATTAAAACGTTCTTCTAGAATTTCGTCCACTGCCCTTGCCCGTTCCACTTCGGGGAGTATTTGTTGGGAAATGGCAATAAAAGGCAATAGCAGTACTATTAGGTTGATGGTTTTTCGCATGGTTGATTTTTTAGTTTGATGCTTATAAAATTTGAATGTCCGCAATGTGTCATAATATTACCAACGTCACCCTGAACTTGATTCAGGGTCACATAAAGATGCTCATGTTCAGCAGGATGAGATGTTGAAACCTGCCTTTGTCGGCAGGCATGACGCCAAAAACACCATTATGACATTAAACGGACAATCAGTATAAAATTAAGCAATCTGTTGAATTGTTTTTTGCCTATTGATTTTTTTAGTTGCAGTTTCCGAGAAAGCTTTTACAAAGTAAACCTCCTTGGGCACCTCGTATTTTGATAGCGTTTTTGATTCCTTGATGGCTTGAAGCTGTTCTCGCCCATCGGTTGAATTGCCTTCTACTACAAGCACTAATTTTTGTCCCAGAGTTTCATCCGGTATGCCAGCAACAAAAAAGCGTGATTTTATTACGCTTGATAGTTTTTCCTCAATCGTCTCGGGAACCAATTTGATCCCGCCCGAATTGATTATGGAATCGTACCTGCCCAGCCATTTAAACCTAGTTTTACTTATAAGTTCCACCAAATCATTGGTCACAACTTTCTGATCTGAAATTTTAGGCGCATCAATTACAAGACACCCCCTATCATCTTGGGTAACAAAAACATGGGGCAACGTCTCAAAACTATTAACTGAATCACCAGTTATTCGTTTTACTGCAATATGGGTTATGGTCTCTGTCATCCCATAGGTTTCGTAAGCTTCAACAGATAGTGTTTTAAGCTTGTTTCGTAAATTTGAATCCACGGGTGCGCCTCCAATAATCAGTTTTTTAACCTTAAATAAGTCTTTTAAGGAATTTTGGACCTGCAAAGGCACCATAGCTACAAAATCGTAGGTTTTATTAGTATTTGACAAGGGTGTCGATGAGGGTTCCACATAATCCAGATGTAGACCTAAAATCATGGCGCGGACCAACATCATTTTACCGGCAATCCCCGTACATGGCAAACACAAAAGGGCTTTATGCCTGGGCTCTAATTTAAAATATGCTCCCGTAGCCAGTGCGGAATTTACCATTTGCTCTTTTTTGAGCACTATGGTTTTAGGTTTGCCCGTAGATCCAGAAGTTTGGACTTTTATTGTTGAATCATCCGAAGCCCAGTCCAATAAAAAATCTCCAATGCTTTTTTCAAACGGCTTTCCTTCCTTTATGAGGTTTTGACCTATTTTAGTTATACCTTCAAAATTTAACGGAATATCGTTTAACCTAAAATCGGGGTGAACATTATGCCAAGTCGGATGCTCCATCGGTAATTGCTACATATTCTTCTTTGATCAGTACTTTTCCAAAAAGGCGTTCGTTCCAGTTTTTCCAGCCGTACTTTTTTGAGAAAATAAACAGCAAAATGGGATAAATCACAAAAACAGGAATCAGAACATCCCAGCCCAATACGGGTTCCGAAACATCTTTATAAAGTGAGTTGGTTTGGAAGGCTGTCCAGTCCGCCGTAACCAAAATGGCCGTAAAAAAATTATTAGCTGCATGGAAGCCTAAAGGTAATTCCAATCCTTCATCCATTAAAGTCAATATGCCAAGAAAAAACCCGGTTCCTACATAGTAAACCAAAATACCATGACCCAACTTTTCCACCTCTGGGTTAAAAATGTGCAATAGACCAAAAAGTGAAGAACTTATCAAAAAGGGAAGCCATTTATTTTTGGATGCAATTCCAATGGCCTGCATCAAATATCCTCGGGTAAAATACTCCTCAAAACTGGTTTGGATGGGGATGAAAATTACTGAAATAATGACCAACATAAAGAATGGTCCAGGATTAAAATCGAACTCATAGTTTTCGGGAGACAGATAAACGTCCAAGAAAACTAGTCCAGATGATATTATTCCCCAAAGCAGAAATGAGAAAGCAATTCGTTTCCAATCAATCCTTTTTCTAGAAGTAGTGAAGTCCTTAAATGATAACTTATGTACAAACTTTACAACAAACCACAAACTTACCATTCCTCCCAAAAAGGTCAGGAGTACCAAAAGAAAAAAGAGGTTGAGACCTAGAGTCTCGGCCATGGTGCCATAATCCGTCGGCATGGAATTCATAAAATCCGACTTTAAAATCAAGGCAAAAATAAGCGGGATTCCTCCGAGCACTTGCCAACCAATAAAAACAATCAACAAACCGACCAAATACCTCCAACGCTCTGTAAATCCTTTATACGCTTGCTCTATATACATATTTCTTGTATTAAATCCATATCCCAGCCATTTGCTTGTCTGTAAAAAAGCTTGCCCTCGGCTACTTCCAAAGGACTTTTAATATTATTGGTAAATAGGCTACCGGTTCCCAATCCTTGGGGCATTGTTGTGTTTAGCCAATAGGTGTACTGTGCAATGGCGTTTAGCCCAATATTGCTTTCCAACGCACTCGTAATCCACCATTTTATGTTTTGCTTTTCGGCCAGTTCTATCCACTCTTGGCTACCATTTATTCCGCCCACCAAACTTGGCTTCAATATTATATATTGAGGTTGTATTGTTTGTAGTAGTTCTTCCTTTTCTGTTACATCAAAAACTCCAATCAATTCCTCGTCCAAGGCAATGGGCAACGGAGTTTTTCTGCAAAGTTTGGCCATTTCGTTCCATTGTCCAGCTTTAATGGGCTGCTCTATGGAATGCACTTTAAATGTGGACAAGCGTTCCAATTTATCCATGGCTTCTTTAGGTGAAAACGCTCCATTGGCATCTACTCGAAGTTCTATTTCTTCTGGTGAAAAATTATTGCGAATGGACTTAAGAATGTCCATTTCTTTTTCAAAATCAATGGCTCCTATCTTCATTTTGATGCAGCCAAAACCATCGTTCAGTTTTTGCTCCAATTGTTTTAGCATATAGGCCTCATCGCCCATCCAAATAAGGCCGTTTATGGATATTGGGGATTCCTTTTGCGTAAAATCGGAGGGGAAAAGCACAAACGGGTCTTTGGATTGTAACGACAACAAGGCCTGTTCAAGTCCAAATTGAATGGATGGATAAGCCCTTAAATGACGCAACAATTCATCTTTTCCTAAATGGATATTATCGCAGGCCCAAGCAAGTTGTTGTTCATAATCAGGCACGTCATCAACGCTCAATCCGCGCAATATTCCGCACTCTCCTATTCCAAATGCATTAGCATCTTTAAGGATGATGTACCAGGTTTCTTTTTGGGTCATTACCCCGCGCGAGGTACCGCTGGGGACCTTAAAATTGAGGGTATACTTTTTATAGCTTGCTTTCATGAAGTGAGCCAAATTTAAGTATATTTTGAATCCTAAAGGGCGAGAGAAAAATAAATCAACTAAAGTTGAACCAGAACCGTACTCCTTCTACTTCCCTATCTATGTTTAATTTGGATTGAAGTTGATTCACCAATCGGTTGATAAGACGAATACCCATGGAGGAGTGGGCACGTTCATCGGTATCTTCTGGAAGCCCTATTCCGTTATCAGTATATTCAAAATAGCCTTGATCACCATTTTTACGTAAGTGGATGTAGATTTTACCGTTATCATCGTTATCGGGAAAGGCGTACTTGAAAGAATTGGATACGAGTTCGTTCAAAATCAAACCAAAGGGAATGGCCCGATCAATGTCCAGTTCGGTTCCTTCTGCATCAATGGTAATGGTGATGTTGTGGCCTCCTTTTTTATAAACGGATTGTACACTGTTGATCAAACTCTCAATATATCCTTGCATTTCTATCACCGAAAGATCATCGTTCTGATATAACTTTTGATGAATCAAGGCCATAGCCTTTACCCTACTCTTGCCTTCTTCCAAAGCCACAATCGCAGCTTTGCTACGCGTGTTCTTGGTCTGTAGGCTCAACAAACTGCTCACCATTTGCAAATTGTTCTTTACCCTATGGTGAATCTCTTTTAAAAGAGAATCCTTTTCCACAAGGGAGTTTTCAATAATATGCTTCTGTTCCGCGATCAAACGTTGGTTTTTGATGCTCTTTAAATAAGCGTATACTAATCCTGCAAAGCCCAAAAGGGTAAATATCAAGGAAATAAACACCAAGTTGATTCGTTCATCCTTGGCTTTCATCTCGCTACGGGCCAGTTCGTTTATTCTTTTTTGCTCATCTATAAGCCTTTGGGAGTTTTCCAAGTCTTCATTGGCAACAATGGTAACCAATTGTTGTTTTATAAGTGCCGATTGTTTTTTGGATAGCGAATCCTTGATTCTTTCATTACGTTTATAGTAAATGGAAGCGTTTTTATAGTTTTCTACTTTATCGTAAAAAGCGGCCAACAGACTGTTCTTTTTTATGGTTTGTAGCACCGAAATATTGTCGAACTCAACGTCTAAATATTTTTTTGCCGCGGAAAAGTGATCCATTTGCAAATTGGCTTCGGCCAAGTAAAGGGTGTTTTCCACTACTTCGCTTTGATCCTTATTATCCGGTGATTTATTTAAGGTTTCGATACTGGTTTCCAAAAGTGGGATTGCCTCTTCATATTCGCCGAGCATTACGTGACATTTTGCAATATTCCCTTCTATTTCTGCCTTTAACAGGTTACTTTCAAATATGTCCGATTCACTTTTTTGGGTAGAAATATCGTTGACATAAACATCTAAATAGGCCTTTGCCTTTTTTAATTCGCTCAAGGCCGTTGGTGCAGAGTCATCCAGCCTTAAATAGTTGCCTACCTTGCTATGGTATTTTGCCAAACCATAGGAATCGTTGTCCGCAATGGTTGGCTTCACCTCCATTATATATTGGTTACGAGCTTTTCTATACAATCCTAGGTTGCTGTAGATGTCGTAAAAAGAAACATTGTTGGTCAATCCCAGCTCACGCTTTTGCTTTCGGATTTCAATCTGTTTATCGAACAATTGGAGGTTGGCGTAGTTATCATCGAGGACATCCAGAACTATTCGCTGGGAGTCAGCATCCAAAGAATCCTTAATATCGTACAATTCCATGGCCAGGGCAGTACTTTTATCATATTCGCCCAAATCGTTGTACACCTGTGCCTGCATTACTCGGTAGAGGTGCGAAGCTGTAGTATCTTGAGTTTTTTGGGCGTTGGCCAAATAAATTTTAATGGTATCCAACCAATCGTAGGCAGAATTTACATTGTACCGATCCAAGGAATTGAAAAAAACCTCGAACCGCTGAGAAGCTTGGTCGGTATCCTGAAACTCTTTGAGGACACTTTCCTCCTCATCTACAATGTTCTGCGCAGATGAATTGAAAAGAAAAACAAAAAATACCGCGGTAAATAAAAATTTTACGTAACGTCCCATTAATTTAATTGATATAGCGACCACGGATTGTTTCCGCAGGCCCTATATTATTATCGTGCCCTTTTTTCCTTTATTGCCCCGACATTCAATTCAATTCAAAAAAAGGAACATTGTACCGAATTGCAACGTATGGGGTATATAAAGAACGTTAGTTTTGCCACAAAATTAAATCCAATAGGAAAGAGTTGACCACTATTGTTGTGAAAGTGTTGTTTTCTGTTGTGAAAACAGAATTCCTGTATGTAAAAATGCATTTTGTCGATGTTTTGTGCTTTTTATGGAATATTTGGATTGGCACAAAGGGCATAAAATTGAAAAAGGTCCTGCTTTTTACAACAAGACCCTTTTACGAGAACACTATATGAAAATGAAAAAATTACTTTCTGATTTATTAACACTGCTAAAGTATGGGCATACGGCATGGTAGAAAAAATATTGTTGTGAACCCCTTAAAAATTGTTGTCACCCCCTTTAAAAATTGTTGCCACAAAAAAAGTGCCCCTAAAGGCACTTGTATATTGTATGCTCCAACAAACATTAACTGTTCATGGAGGACAGTATAAATTCTTTAAAATCCTTGGAAATCGGAATCAAGTTATTGTTGATCATAATATCCTTGGAGTTGATGGCGTCAATGTGATCAACGTTCACAATGTAGGATTTATGGGCCCTATAGAACTTGTTCTTGGGCAATTTTTCCAAATAATCCTTTAAGGGGGAGCGTACCAAAAACTTTTTATCCGCCGTATTAACTTCCAAATAAACATTGTCCGCTTTTATAAACTGGATATCACAAAACTGGATTCTATAATACAGATGTTGTTTCTTTACAAAGATGGAATCCTTTAAAACAGAATTGGAAGTAATTTCATCTGCTTCGTCCGCTACTTTATCTATTCCTTTTTTGGCATAGTTAAAGTTGGATAACGCAATTTCTATGGATGTATAGAGGTCTTGTTGTTCAAAAGGTTTAACCAAATATCCGTCCGGTTTTACTGTTTTTGCATTTTCAACAGTGGCCCGGTCCGAGTTGGATGTTACGAATATAAAAGGAATATTGTAGGTGTCCCGGATATGCTTACCAAGGTCAATACCAGTTTTGTCCGATGCCAAAATGATATCGATGAGCACCAAATCAACATGATTGTTCTTTAATACATCTACTGCCTGCTCGTATACTATGACATTGTCGACAATTTCATAGCCGATTTCCTCTAGCATGGATTGCATGTCATCAGCAATGATGACATTATCCTCTACGATCAAAATTTTTATCGGATGTTCCAAGTTCCTTTAAGTTTATTTGGTTGTAAATCAAATTTACAAAAAAATATTAACAGAAATTAAGAATAATAGCGCCAATAAAAAAGTGCTGAGTGCTACTTTTTTTAATTCGATGTCCAATTCCCCCGGATCTTTGGTCATCATCACTTTTCGTAAATGAATCAATAATGGCGCAAAGGCCAACATAAAGAAGGATTGTTTCCAACCATAGTTTTCCATCCACAGATATAATGCAAAGCTGATCAAGGCCATCAAAATCAAAAGAAAATGGTAGCGCTTTCCATTTTTAAAGCCCATTTTAACCACCATGGTAATCTTGCCGTGCTTTTTATCGGAGACTATATCTCTGAGGTTGTTCAAGTTCAATACGGCTACACACAAAAGCCCAATGGAGATTGCGGGCAAAAGCGAGGACCATCCCAAAGATTTTGTATAGAGGAACATACTGCCCAGCACGCCCAACAAACCAAAGAAAAGGAATACAAAAAGGTCTCCCATACCCCTATATCCATACGCATTGGATCCTACGGTATATGTAATGGCGGCCCAAATACTCAATAGACCCAATAATAAAAAAAGAAGTATGTAAGGTAAATTTTCCAAACCAAAGGCCAAATAAATAAGGGCCAAGGCAATCAACAAACTAATAATTATAGATACAACGATGCCTTTTTTTAACGCCTTTTTGGTAATGGTGCCACTTTGTATTGCCCGTGCGGGACCAATTCTATCCTCATTGTCCGTTCCTTTAACACCGTCGCCATAATCGTTGGCAAAATTGGAGGTTACCTGAAAACCAACAGTGGTCAACAAGGCCAAAATAAATATGGGCAGTTCAAATTGACCTTCTATCATGGCCAAAGCGGTGCCCACAATTATTCCTGATAAAGAAAGAGGAAGTGTGCGCAGTCTAGCAGCCTGTACCCAAGCCTTTGTGTTTCCCAAGATTAATATGGATCTTCTATTTTAACTCTTTGACCGTCCTTGTACGATGCAACAAATGCATCTTGGAAGCCCATTTGAACCAATTGCTGCCTAAATTTTTGTGCTTCTTCCAAGGTTTCAAAATTACCAAGGGAATAGGCATAAAAAGGATTGGTCTTTACAAAAAGGGTGTTGGTCAATGCCTCGGAAGCCAAGGTTACATTGTTTTCCACAAAAGATTTTACCTGAACGGAATAAATTTTTTCCTTGTTCAAAAACTCTTTGGCCAAGTAAAACTCCTTTACCAAGCTGAGCTCTTCGTTCTGGGACCTAAGGTTATCTATCCTAGCCTTGATTACGTCCAAACTATCTATGGAAACAAGTACATTACTTTGGTTTTCGAAAGATTGCTTGCTACTAAGGCCTGCAGTAAAAGATGTAATGGCCAAGGTACCAATCACGAACAGCCCCACAAAACCCAAAAGAATGTTCCGCTGCAGTTTAATTTTACGAAGATCTTTGTTCTTGAACTTTATCTGATCGAGCAGTCTTTCGTTTATAATCTGGGCCTTATCTATATCCTTATGAAGGTCCAACAAATCGCTTTCTTCAATAAAAGGCATGTTGTGGAGGAGTTTGAGTTATATACTATGCTAAAAACATAACAACCAATAAGTTAATATGAATCTTTACAAAAATAGAATTTTTGCCCAAAGAAAAAAACTTTACCGCCCGAAAGCTTGAAAGAAACTGGTCTAAAGGTCTAATTTAGAGCAAATGAATACCATCATCCTGAATATTGATTTTACGTTGTCGATATAAAATACCCACTCCTTTTTTAAAGGCCTTCTTGCTCAAGTGCAAAATTTTCTTGATTTCCTCTGGTGATGATTTATCGTGCAAAGGTAAAAAACCGTTGTTCTCCTCAAGTTTGTCAAAAATCAATTTGGCCGTTGGTTCCAACATTTTGGCACCGATGGGCTGTAAGGATATATCTATCTTTTTATCGTCCCTTATATTTTTGATGAATCCCCTTAAACGGTCGCCAATAGAGATGGGTTTAAAAATATCACTATCAAATATAAGTCCCTTGTGTCTGTCATCCACTATAACCTCCCAACCTAACGGGGTCTTCCGATAAACCAAAAGGTCAACTTGATCATTCTGTTCGTATTCCACGTTTTCGTTGGAAAGGAACTTATCCACCCGGCTAGACCCAGTGAGACGCATGCTTTCATCATCCATATAACAATGAACAATGTATTTGCTCCCCCCCTCCATTCTTTCGGACTGTTCCCTAAAGGGAACAAGCAGGTGTTTTTCCAGCCCCCAATCCAAAAAAGCGCCGTAATTCCCGACTTCAACCACTTCCAAATAGGCAAAACCGTTTCGAACAATCTTCGGTTTTAAAGTTGTAGATATGGGGCGTTCGGCATTATCCAAATAACAGAATACTTCCAAATCTTGATCTATTTCAAAATCTTCGGGTACATATTTGTTCGGTAAAAGTATTTCCGTGCCCTCATCGTCTCCCAAAAAAAGTCCTATACTGGTGCTTCTTAGCACCTTAAGGGTATTGTAGTTTCCCAATTCTATCATTTGGCAAAGGTAGCTGTAAATTATGGGTATAAAAAGAGGTCTAAAAAGTATTGAAATGTGTCATTCTGAATTTATTTCAGAATCTCATCACGTTGATAAGCAAATCATTATGAGAACCTGAATCAAGTTCAGGTTGACGAAAATCGACATTTTAGACCTCCCCTTACATTGATCGTAATCTTAATTATAAACCGATTCTTTTCCAAAGTGCTTGGTCAACATATAATAAATTACAGCACGATGTTTATTCTTTTCAGACTTTCCATACGCATCAATAACACTATTGATAGATTCCATCAATGCGGGTGTCTCGGCAAGCCCCAATTTTTTGACCAAAAAATTGTTCTTTACCGTCTCCAGTTCTTTCTCATCAGAACCTGAAACCTTGGAGGCATCTAAATTATAAATTGCAGGTCCCAGTCCTACAGCTACTTTGGTCAACAAATCCATGTCTGGTGTTTGTCCGAATTTGCTTTTGATGTCTTCTGCGTACTTTTCGATCAACTCGTCTCTTTTGCTCATAATTGATTAGTGTTCTTTATTGGTTTATAGCTAAGGTTCTAAGATATGAAATCGAAGTACCCAAGCAAAATTTTATTGTTCAAAACCCGTGGTGTGGCGACTTCCAAGATTTTCGGTCTGTTCGATTTTGAATAGAATTCCACCAAACCCAGCTCCAATTCTGTTTTATTTTGGGCATTGATGTGCTCAAAACCGTACATATTGGCCAAGTGTTTGGCCGATAATTCGTGACTGGTCTCAAAAAAGGTCTCAAACTCTTCCGTTTCCTCCATACCTGGTAATATCCTAAAAATTCCACCGCCCGAATTATTGATGAGAACAATCCTAAAATCTGGACGCATATAATTGTTCCACATGGCATTGCTGTCGTAAAAAAAGCTTAGGTCGCCTGTAAACAATACGGTTGGTTCTTTGCTGTAAATAGAACTTCCCACTGCTGTTGATGTGGTGCCGTCTATACCACTTGTGCCTCGGTTGCAGAATACTTTCAATGATGCATCCAAAGGAAAAAGCTGCGCATACCTCACCGTGGAACTATTTGCCAAGTGTACCTGATACCCTTTGGGTATGTTTTTAATGATACGGTCAAAAACGCTAAAATCGGAAAATGGAATTTCCTTAAGATAGACGTCCCGCTTTGCTTCGTACTTATTCTTTTTGCTTTCCCAAAACGCCTTGTAATCGTTTGTTGGATTGATATTCTCTGAAACAACCCTTTTGAAAAACTGATTGGGATTTGTCTTGATGTGCTTTGTTAAGCAATAAAAAGTGTCGTTGGCCTTTTTGGTGTCCACATGCCAATGTTGTTTTGGCCCATACTCTCGTAAAAAAGCCTTTATTTTTTTGGAAACGATCAACCCTCCAAAAGTTACCAAAAGTTCAGGTTGCAAAGCCTTAAAAAGTTCATTCCTGTTCTTGGACTTTTCAATTGGGGCAATAATACTATCAATACTTTCGAAGAATTCTGGATGGTGTAAATTGGATGTGGTTTCGGTAAACACCAAAGTATTTGGGTCTTGTGCCAAATTTTCCAATACTTCCGCTTCAATGGCGTTGGGTTGATTCACGCCCACCAAAACCATTTTCCGTGGGTTGCTCTTCCATACCTTCGCTAATTCTACCCAATTCTCCTCATTTGATGATTTTTGTTCCAAGTATTCCCCCTTATCTTTAATTTGTACCGAAGCCCCCTCTGCCCTGCCATACAAAGGCTCTTCGAACGGAATATTGATATGTACCGGGTATTTTTCATCAAAAGCTACCGAAAGTGCCTTGGCAATTTCTCGTTCATTGTGCGACTGTATTTCTTCCTGCTTTTCATTTAATAATGATTTGCCAAATTTTGAAATGGAATCCGTTGCATGGGAAACATCTTGCTTCAAATTCGCTGAATACCCAATATGTTTTTCCAGTACATTTTCCTGTCGGATCGTTTGCCCATCACCAATATCAATTCGGTAGCTTGGCCTATCCGCAGAAACCACAATTAAGGGGATATCGCTATAAAAAGCTTCGGCAACTGCTGGGTAAAAATTCAACATGGCACTACCCGATGAACAGATTACCGCAACCGGTTCCTGCAAATGTTGCGCCATACCCATAGCAAAAAAAGCGGCACAACGCTCATCTACGATGCTATAACATTTAAAAAAAGAGTTTTTGGTAAAACTGATGGTCAAAGGGGCATTTCTGGACCCTGGTGAGATAACTATATTTTTAACGCCCCTTAATTTAAAGTACAAAACCAAGGTTTGTGCAGCGGGTATATTTGAGTATATCATGGACTACAAAAATACGTTTTCTGGGCGTTATCCCTCAAATTAGAAAGCATCAATTTACAAGATACCCAACATGGTCTTGCTTTTGTTTTGGGTTTCAATCCATTCGCTTTCAGGGTCGGATGCCTCGGTAATTCCTCCCCCAACAAAAATGGAGGCTTTACCATCCTCCAGTTGCATACAACGAAGGTTTACGAACAAGGATAGCTCTCCTTGCGAGCTCAAGTTCAATTCGCCCAAAAAACCGGTATAGAAAGTTCTTTTATAGTTCTCGTTGGCTTGAATAAATTGTTGTGCTTCTCTTGTGGGAATTCCACAAACTGCCGGAGTTGGATGTAAGGCCCCGATTACTTCTTTAACCTTTAGGTTAGGCAACATGTTTCCGCGCACTTCCGACCGTAAATGCCATAGGTTGCCCGCCCGCACCGATTCTGCTTTATCAATGTCCAACCGTTCCAAGGCATGTGCCAGCCTATCGCCAATATACTCTGAAACCATTTGTTGTTCCTCTATTTCCTTACTGCCCCATTTGGGGTTTTCGTTTTCGATATAAGGCAATGTGGCGGCCAAGGACATGGTGCTCAATTCTTTGTTTTTCACTCTCACCAAGGTTTCGGGAGTGGCTCCGCACCATGTTCCTACTTTGGGGTGATAAAAAAGATAACCAAAGGCATTCGGATAGGTGTTCAAAAGTGTTTTAAAGATTTTGACGGGCGATTTTGTGTTGGATACCTCTATTTTTCTAGAGAGCACTACTTTTTGAAGCCTGCCCTTTTCAATCTCCTTGATTCCATTTTCAACCAATTCCAAATGGGCATCTTTCCCCGATTCATCCAAGAAAATATTATTTGTGACTTGAGATTTTTCCGATTGAAACTCTCCTTTCCAAACCTCATCAGGTTGAATCAGAACAACTTTACCTTCTGAATTAAAAGGGGCAAAAACAAATCCTTTTTCCGTGAAATCTCTAGATGATTTCAGTTCATCATTCAATTGAAAAACCGCAAAAAGTTCCTGCTGTTTGGGTTTTCGGTAAATCACAAAGGGTAGACCGTTTTCCAAACAAGCCCCGCCCCTTTCTAAAATCTTTTCGAGGCCTTTATTTTCTGGGTAGTGCAATGGTCGTTAGTTTACAATTGGAAATAAGGTTTCCCTCTTCATCGGTAATTTTTATCTCCCAAAGTTGGGTGGTTCGGCCTTTATGAAGCATTGATGCTTTGGCATACACAAAACCTTCCTTGATGGAGCGAACATGGTTTGCTGCGATTTCAATGCCGCGAACAAAAAACTTTTGTCCGTCCAAGAAAATATAGGATGCTGCACTTCCTACACTTTCGGCAAGTGCCACCGAAGCACCACCATGGAGTACCCCATCGGGCTGGTAAACTTTGGGTGTTACGGGCATTTTTGCCAAAAGAAAATTTTCACCGACATCAATATAGGTAATGTCCAACGTCTCCATTAATGTTCCCTTGCATATTTCGTTGCAAACGGACAGAATCTTCTCTTTATGCTCGTTCATCCTTCTATTTTTTGTAAAATTACACAAAGCTTTGGCAATATCTAACTCAAGAGCCGTCAATCATGTCCAACACAGAGAAGACTGTTACCTATACTACCGAGAATACCTATCTAACGCAGAATGAATTAACCCAAAAAACTAAAAATGTATGGTTGGTTTTTCATGGAATAGGCTATTTGAGCCGCTATTTCGTGAAGTATTTTAATGGTTTGAATACTGAGGAAAACTACATTATTGTTCCCCAAGCCCCATCCAAATATTATTTGAAGAACGAGTACAAATATGTTGGCGCCAGTTGGTTGACAAAAGAGAATACTGCCACAGAAGTTAAAAATGTACTTAACTATATTGATGCTGTTCTGGAGGCTGAAAATCTTCCAGAAGATGTGAATCTTATCCTTTTTGGGTTTTCACAAGGCGTTTCGATAGCTAGCCGATGGTTGGCAAGTAAAAAAGCAAATTGCAAGCTGGTTGCGCTATACGCAGGTGGTATTCCCAACGAACTTACCACTGATGATTTTGAGTTTATGGATTACAGTTCCACCAATATAAAAATAATTTATGGTAACCAAGATGAATTCTTGACCCCAGAGCGATTGAAAGGCGAGAAAATCAAAATTGACAAATTGTTCCAAGGCAATGCGGAAACTACCATATTTGAAGGTGGGCACGAAGTGAAGCCCGAAATCATCAAAGATTTAATTTAACTTCTAATTGGAGGTTTTTTCCTCTGGCACTTCCTCTTCGTAATACTCGATGGTTCTTGTGATGTAAGTGTTACCGGGCGTTACAATCTGTTTTACCCAATTGCTGGGGGTATGGCTGTCAAACTGAAAAATATATTTGTCCGTAGACTCCGTATTGATTGTTTTTTTTACCATTCTGCTCAATTTGCCGTCGGAGTAATGGTAATAGCGTTTTTTTTGCGATACAAACTCTTTCTCGGCCACATCGTACAAAAAGTCTTCACTGGTTACCAACTTTCCATTGCTATTAAAAACCTCTTCGTTGGCTGTATTGGGTTCACCATCAATATATTCCTTGGTCAAAACTACTTCTTGGGTGCCGTTGGGGCCCTTTTTGGTAGACGTTCTAACTGCTTTTTGAAGAATTCCGTTCGTAAAGGTGCTTACAGTATGTTCATTTTTAACTTGAGAATATTCAAAAGTTGTCTCGTCCACGCCCTCACCATTGGACGATATAATACGGACTAATTCACCCTCTTCATTATAATGGTATTGCTGTTGTTCCAAGAACTGTTTATCGTAAGAAATGATTTTCTCAGTTATTTTTCGGTTCGGGACCGTATCAATCTCATAAAAATTTGCCATGGAAGTGGATTCGTCCAGCACATTGTTCTTATAACTTTCCATACGCTTTTCGACCAATTCACCATCATCATACTTGTAATATGTGATGTCTTGGTCAGTATCGTTGTATTGGGTAATCGTCTTGGTCAATACCCCGTTCTTATCAAATTCGAACAACTCCTTACCATAGTCGGTGGTAACAAGGCAGGACTTCACCTTGCCTTTCAAATCAAAGTCCTTCACGGTAAAGATTTGTACCTCTTGAGACCACATTCCAACAATATGGAAGAATGAAAAAAGTAGAAAAATGGTGTAGTGTTTTTTCATGTTGTAAAATTAGTCGTTAAAAACGCAACTGAAAAATATAAACCACATATATCATGCCCCTGTCGACAAGAAATCACCTAAAATTTACGTTCGGTGGCAAAAGGTGAAATATCCATGGACAATTTATCAACTGAAATAAGTTCCGTAACCAATTTACCTGTTGCAGGGCCCATGCTCCACCCCATCATGGCATGACCTGTTGCAATAGTCAAATTGTGAATATTCTTGGGCTTTCCAATGTACGGAAGACCATCGGGCGATACGGGCCGAAGTCCACATTTTGCATTGTTTTTGGCTTCTTCGGGAATCTGAAGCCCGTTGTAATAGGTCTCAACTCCCCTTGCTATAGCCTCCACCCTTTCTTTTCGAATGGTATGATTTATTCCGGAGAACTCCATGGTTCCCGCAAAACGGGTAAAACCCTCCATTGGGGTAACCGCTATTTTCTTCTCCATTAAAATTGCTGGTATGGTAATATTTGTCGGCTCTTCTACATTGATTCTGTACCCCTTCCCTGCTTGCAATGGCAATTTTAGGCTCAATTTTTTTGAAAGCTCGGAAGTCCATGATCCCGCAGCGAAAACTACTTCGTCCGCTTTGTAGGATGCTTTTTCGGTGGTTATCCCAGTTACTTTTCCGTTTGAAAGAGATACATCTGTTACGCCCTCATTTTTATGAATATCTACTCCGGCCTTCTCCAGATACTCCACCATTCTTTTCATAATAATCGGTGGTGTGGTATGCCTGTCGCACTCCCAAAGTATGGCTCCTTCTGCGTTAAAATCTACATTGGGTTCGATTTTCTTTAAAGCTGATTTGGATAGATGTTTTCCCACCAACCCCATTTTAGCCGCTTTTTCCACAACTTCCATTTCGTGGTCACGGGCTTTCTCGGTCTGGTACACCATCATCAAACCTTGATTACCTATTTGAAAATCTCCCAAGTCACCTGAAGCTTGTATTCCTTCATACAATTCCCTACTTAAAAGGTTGATGTCACGAATAACGGACATGGATCGCTCTACCTTGGTTTGGGTGGCCGATTTTTTAAAATACCACGCCCATCGAATAAAGTCGGGGTCCAGCCGTGGCTTCATATAAAATGGGCTGGAAGAATTGAACATATACTTCAACCCTTTTGTAATCATGCCCGGTGAGGCCAAAGAGACGATATGGCTCGGAGTAAGATAGCCCGCATTTACAAACGAAGCTCCCGAACTAATGTCCGATTTTTCCAGAACGGTTACCCGGTGTCCTGCTTTCTGTAAAAAATAAGCGGTGGAAAGTCCAACGATTCCTCCCCCAACAACAATAACACTTTTGTTCTTGCCCATAGCTACAAGTTTTTGGTGTCCTTTAAAAGAAGCGCCAAGATACATAAAGGGCTGGAGAATGTTAATGTATATATTGAGATTTCTTTAGCAAACTTTTGACTATTTTTGGTGGATTTTGAAAATTTAAATACGAATGAAAAAACTATCCTTATTGGTCTTGGGCCTAGCCTTAGCCTGCAATTCTTCCCAAAAAACAATTTCTGAGGTCCAACAGCCCAAACCAATGGCAAGTCCGGTACCTTATGCGGAATCCATTACACAGGATGATCTTAAAGAACATTTATATACCTATGCTTCGGATGAGTTTGAAGGAAGGGAAACGGGTACCCCCGGGCAAAAAAAGGCGGTGGAATACATTAAGGCCCATTACGAGTCCTTGGATATTCCGCCAGGGCAATCTAATGGAGACTATTTTCAAAAAGTTCCCTTGGAAGTTTCCAAAGTGCCACAAGGCAGCGTAAGCATCAACAATACATCTTTTGAGCTTGGGGAAGATATATTGACCTTTTCCGAAGCCAAAGGAACCTACAACAATATTGTTTACGTGGGATACGGCATTGAAGATGGTGATTATTCCGACTACGAAGGAATTGATGTTCAAGGAAAATTCGTGCTTATAAAAGCTGGTGAACCTGTTGATGAAAGTGGGGTTTACACAATTTCAGGAAATATGGAAAAATCGGTTTGGAGCAATGCATCCGAAGCGGTAGGCAAAAAACGGGACATTGCTCATGAAAAGGGAGCAATCGGGGTACTGTACTATGATATGTTGAGTTTCCCAAGGTTTCAGGGCTATTTTCAATTCATGAAAAACAACAATAGTGGTAGAATGCAATTGGCATCCGACAGTAATGAAGAAATTCTTATCTACTTGGGTGAAGCCGCTGCAAAGGCCCTAAAAAGTGATATTGAAGAAGACAATGTTCCCAAAACGATTACAACGGACCTTAAGCTAGATATTACAAGTGGTAACGATAAAGTAAACTCTGAAAATGTTGTCGCTTTCCTGAAAGGCACTGAAAAACCTGATGAGTATGTGGTTATTTCTTCCCATTTGGACCATATTGGGATTACCGCCGATGGACAGATCAATAATGGTGCCGATGATGATGGTTCGGGCACTGTGGCTCTGTTGGAAATTGCCCAAGCGTTCAAAAAAGCAGCGAATGAGGGCAATGGTCCCAAACGTTCCTTGGTTTTCTTGCATGTTACCGGAGAGGAGAAGGGTCTTTTGGGGTCTCGATATTATACCGATGTTAATCCTATTTTTCCATTGTCACAAACTGTTGCTGATCTTAATATTGATATGATTGGTAGGATTGACCCAAAATATACTGGTGCGAGAAACTACTTGTATCTCATTGGTTCTGACAAATTGAGCACAGAACTCCATAATCTATCGGAGGAAGTGAACAAAAAATACACGAACATTGAGTTTGATTATACTTACAATGACGAGAACGACCCAAACAGGTTCTATTACCGAAGCGATCACTACAACTTTGCGAAGAACAACATTCCGATTATATTCTATTTTAACGGCACGCATGCGGACTATCATCGCCCAACTGATACCCCTGACAAGATAAATTATGATCTTTTGGAAAACCGCACACGGCTTATTTTCCATACTGCTTGGGAAATAGCGAACAGACCAAACCGATTGGTGGTGGATAAAGCTTCGGATTAATAACTTGTGGTTACATCATATGAAAAGGCCCTCCCTAGTGAGGGCTTTTTTGTTGTGTGTCACAAACAAAAAAATCCCAAACCATTAGGCTTGGGATTTTACAAACTTAAGGGTGGAAGACCGGGTTCGAACCGGCGACCTCTGGAACCACAATCCAGCGCTCTAACCAACTGAGCTACAACCACCATTTAAAGCGGATGCAAAAATACTTTTTTGTAATGATTCAACCAAAACATTTTTCAATTTCCATTAATTTATTCCTCCTTTTCTATACTTCACAATTTTTCCGAAGCAATCCAACCATTCGTAACTAACATTAAACCAAATTTGTACAATTTACCGACTAAATACACGTTTTTAAGACCAAACACACTTTTTTAGGCATTTCACAACATTTAATTCTTAAAAAGGTGCTCTGAAATTATTTTTGCAATAAATATTTTCAACTTAGTGTTGTCAGAAAAAAACTTCATACCTCATTGTAAAAGCTCGCTTGCTAAGCTAGTGCTTTGTGTGTTCACACTTTGCTTGTCCATACCCATGTTGGCACAGACTAGCAAAAGAGATAGTCTGGCCTTTAAATTTCAGCGATTGGAATCCACCAATAGGTTTAATCCAAAAGATACTTCTCATATCAACCTTTTGGCGCGTTTGGCCTTTTCTTACAGATATTTGGATACTGACAGTTTATTTTCCATTGGCGAAAAAGTTCTAAAATACAGTAAGGACATTGACTATGCCTATGGGGAAATAAAAGGTTTGGATGCTCTTGGCAATTACTATTATAGTAAAGGTAATCGAGAAAAATCAATGCCACTCTTTAAGGAAGCATTGGAATTGGCTCAGGAAATTGAAAGTATAGAGTGCGAAGTATCCCTAATAAACACGCTTGCACAAAACTATAGCTTTGAAGGAAATTATGCAGAAGCACTAAACTGGAACCTTAAGGGAATCGATCTGGCACGAGAAGCTGGCAATCAACAAATGCTATCTATTCTCAATGAAAACATTGCTGGGCTGTATGCGGATCAAAAAGATTTTAAAAACGCCCTGATGTTCTACGATACGGTCCAAAAAATAAATAGAAGACTGGGCAATGAGGTAATAGATGCTGAAACGTATAGCAACATGGCATCGCTCTATAAAGATGCCAAGGATTACAAAAGTGCAATGTTCAACATCAACAGGAGCATAAACACTTTTGAAAAAAATAAAATATACGATTGGTTGGCTTATGCCTATCAGGTAAAAGGAGATATTTACCTAAATCAAAAAAAGTATAAATGGGCCCTGTATTGGTTCGACCAAAGCAACATGCTGTTTAAACATCAAATTGAGGATGACAGAATAAAAATTGAATTAATGAACGGTATGGCCAAAGTATATTTTGGATTGGAAAAAGATAGCCTTTCATTAAAATATGCCGAAGAAGGTCTGACTTTATCAAAAAAAATCAAATCACTCCAAGGACAAATTGATTGTTCGGAAACTTTGTACAAAGTCCACAAGAAAAACGGTAATAACCCTGATGCATTGGCCTATTTAGAGACTTTTAAAACCTTGTCCGATTCCTTGTTCATGGACAAGAACAAACAGAGTTTATCACTTTTAGAGACCAAACTACATTACGAACAGGAAAAACAAGAGCTGATCGAGGCCAATGAAGCTGCCCTTGCCAAACAGCGTAACTATATCTATTTTTCGATAATCATTCTTTTCATCCTAAGTATAATACTCTTTGTGATCAGGAGAAGTGAGAACATCCAGAAAAAACTGAACAAGAAACTTAAGGATAAATCAGAAGCTGTGATCCAAAGGGAGGCCCAACTCCATGAAATCAACAAAACAAACACAAAGCTGTTCTCCATTATTGGTCACGATCTTAGAGGTCCCATTGGTGGGTTACAGGGAATACTTAAAATGTTTACCGATGGTGATATTTCCACAAAGGAGCTTATTTCCTTTATTCCCAAACTAAAAACGGATGTTGAAAATATTTCCTTTACCCTAAACAACCTTTTATCTTGGGGATTGAACCAACTCAATGGTGTAGTCACCAAACCTAAGCGGGTATCCTTGTCATACCTTGTTGGCAATAACATCCGATTGTTATCGGAGATTGCAAAAAGTAAGTCTATCAAAATTATAAATCAACTACCGGAGAACCCACGTATTTGGGCCGATAACAATCAAATTGATATCGTTATCCGAAATCTTCTGAGCAATGCAATAAAGTTTACACCAGAGAACGGGCTTATCACCATTGAAGCAAAGGAAAAGTCAGATATGTGGCAAGTATCCGTCCGAGATACAGGCATTGGTATGACTGCAGAAATGCAGCGTTCCATTTTCAAGGATTCTTCCAATATTACAACTTACGGTACCAATAACGAAAAAGGTACGGGTCTTGGCCTTTCGCTATGTAAGGAAATGGTGCACAAAAATAATGGTGAAATTTGGGTGGAAAGTGTTCCGCGTAAGGGCACAACCTTTTATTTTACTGTACCCAGAGCACAGAACAGGTATCAAAAGGCTTCTTGATCAGATTAAATCTTCCAAGCTATCCACGCCAATATAGCGTTCTACGGTAAAGCCTTCCGCATATTCCACACCAATAATTCTTCCTAAATCCCTTGCTCGATAATTTACACTATCCGTAAAGTTTTTACTGCTGATGGGTGTTTCAGGTTCCTCACTGTCTGGGTCGTAGAACTGTGAACTGTATGCCATGATCGCCTCGGTTTTTTTGTCGATAAATCCAGATACATCAACCACAAAATCGGGCTCCAAGTTTTTCCATTGGATATAATGATAGACCAATTTAGGTCTCCAGGCATCCTGCCACTCATCATCCCCGTCCATTTTGGTGTCAATTTTCCTCAACCCGCTCAAAAAACAGGAGTCACTTACCAATTTACTACCTCGTGCATGATCAATATGGCGGTCATCAATGGCGTTGCACAAAACAATTTCTGGCCTATATTTTCTAATAATTTTGATAAGTTCTAACTGATGTTCTTTATCATTTACAAAAAAACCGTCGGCAAACTCCATGTTTTCCCGAACAGCAACGCCCAATATTTCTGCTGCTTTAGCTGATTCTTTGTCCCTGATTTCGGCTGAACCACGGGTTCCCAATTCACCTCTGGTCAAATCAACTATTCCTACTTTTTTTCCTTTGGAAACTTCCTTTGCAATGGTGGCTCCCGCCCCAAGTTCGGCATCATCAGGATGTGCCCCGAATACTAAAATGTCTAGTTTCATATATTTTTATACCGTAACGGTCGTGGATTTTACTTTGGCAATCGCCTGTTCAATATCTGCTATTAAATCTTCGGTTTCCTCAATGCCGAGGGAGAAACGAATCAATGAATCCTTTATCCCCTGTTTTGCCCTATCCTCTGGGCTCATAAGGGCATGAGATGTTTGGGTTGGCGAAAGCACGGTGCTTTCAATGCCCGCCAAACTCATGGATGGTTTTATCAATTTCAACTCTTTAAAAAATAAAGATGCGTCAATTTCTGGTTTCAGTTCAAACGAAAGCATACCTCCAAAACCTTTCATCTGCGATTTTGCCAATTCGTGACCTGGATGGTCTTCCAAGCCAGGATAGTACACATTGTCCACATCTTTGCTTTGATTTAGATATGTGGCCATTTTCATTGCATTCTCGTTTTGGGCCTTTACCCGGATTGCCATGGTTTTGATGCTTCGTTCCAAAAGCCAGACTGTGTAATCGCTCAGGCTTCCACCAAAACAAATCCCGGTTTGGAACACCTTGTCCATATTCTCTTGGCAAGCGGCAACCACACCTGCACAAATATCGGAATGTCCCCCCATATATTTTGTGGCACTGTGCACAACCACATCCACCCCAAAATCAATTGGATTTTGATTAACGGGGCTTGCAAAGGTATTGTCGATCATGGACAGGATTTCTTTCTTTTCGGCCAAATCTGCGACTCCTTTTACATCGGTAATCGTTAATAACGGGTTGGAAGGGGTTTCCAAATACAACACCTTGGTGTTTGGTTTGATTTCTTTTTCGAAATCTTCAACTTCCCATCCTGTGGTAAAGGAATATTCAATGCCGAATCTCTCAAATTGACTTACGGCAAAATGATACGTACCACCATAAATGGTCTGTTGCAGCACCACATGGTCTCCCGCTTGCAGAAAAGTCATCAATGCCGTACTGATAGCAGCCATACCACTGCCAAAAATCAAAGCGGCCTCGGCATGTTCCAGGGCCGCCAGTTTTTTACACAACGCCTCTTGATTGGGTGTATTGAAATATCTGGGGTATCTCTTAACCGCTACGTCTTCAAATTGGTAAGAGGTACTCATGTACAATGGCGAAACAGCTCCTTTAAATTCTTTATCCTCCAATTCACCTACATGGGTACAGATGGTATTGATTCCTTTTTTATTGCTTTTCATGTTGGTTTTCATGTTGGTTTTCATGTTGGTTTTCATTTAGGATAAAGATACGAAACCCATCATACTTGGACTTTCTTCCACTTTCCTTTTTTAAACCAGATTATGGCCAAAACTGCCAACAATACTTCCGCCAAAGTGATGGCGACAAAAACACCCGTTGCTCCCCAGCCCAAAACCAAGGCCGAAATGTAGGCCAAAGGCAATTGGAACAACCAGAACGATATCAAATTTATCCTGGTCGGTGTGCGGGTATCCCCTGCCCCATTGAATGCTTGGGTCATCACCATGCCATAGGCATAGAAAATATAACCCAATGCGATAACCTGTAAACAAAGTGCTCCACTCTTCACCACTTCTGGCGTTGTATTGAACCAAGAAACAATAGTATTCGCAAAAATCAGATATCCCAATGAAACGATTCCCATAAACCAAGCATTGTATTTTCCAGTTTTCCAAACGGATTGCTCTGCCCTATCCGGTTGTTTGGCACCTAAATTCTGTCCTACCAAGGTGGCCGCGGCGTTGCTCATACCCCAGGAGGGCATTAAAGTGAACATCATAACTCGAATGGCAATGGTGTAACCTGCCAAAACTTCGCTCCCGAATTCGGACATAATTCGCATAAGGAAAATCCAACTCGAGGTTCCTATCAAAAATTGGGCAATCCCTCCTAGAGAAACTTTGATCAAACCGATCATAACCTTAAGGTTAAGGACCAAATCCTTGGCCACCAATTTGATTTTACCCCATCCAAAGAACAAAATTCCCAATTGAAAAAGTACAGCGGTTCCTCTGCCAATATTGGTGGCAACAGCTGCTCCTTTTACCCCCATTTCCGGAATAGGTCCAAACCCGAAAATGAACATAGGGTCCAAAATAATATTGAGTCCGTTGGAAAGCACCAAGGCCCACATGGCAATGGATGCATTACCTGCGCCTCGGAAAATGGCATTGATCAAAAATAGAAGGACAACTGTAATATTGCCCCCAATCAAAAATTGAGTATATCCATAACCTTCAGCAATTAAGTCAGGTTCTCCGCCCATCAACGCCAAAATCTCTTTGGCATAGAAGATTCCAATAATTCCAATTACTACGGAAATTACTACTCCTAAACTAATGGCTTGTACTGCGGCAATTCTGGCGCCGTCCACATCCTTTTCACCAATTCTACGGGCAACAACGGCTGTGGCGGCCATACTAAGCCCAATGGCCAAAGCATACACCAGAGTGATTACGGATTCCGTGAGCCCAATTGTAGCCACGGCATTAACGCTTACTTTGGAAACGTAGGCAATATCCACCAAGGCAAAAATGGATTCCATGAGCATTTCTAAGATCATGGGAATGGAAAGCATAAATATGGCCTTTCTGATGCTTCCTGATGTAAATTCAGTTTCTTTGCCCGAAATAGCTATCCAAAAATATTGAATAAATTTTTTAAATGTATGTGTATGTTGAGCTGTCATTATTAAAGAATTATGTGTGAAAAATGAAGGGAAACGTCTAGATGACCGAGAAGTGTTCGGTTATATGATTGGCTCCAAGCCAAAGGTGACATCTATGGTGTACATAATTCTTATAGCTTCATGATGGTACAAATATGCAAAAAAAATGAAATATAATTAATATTTTTTTTTGTACTACTTCATTCCTTGTTCCTACCTTCGTAATCAAACCAACTCAAATAATTCAAAAACCATGCGTATTAAAAGTTTGATTGCCATTGGAATACTGTTTTCCATGGTACTTACATCATCCTGTAAAAAGAATCCTGAAACTGCTGAAACCGAAAAAAAATCAGGTTACCAAGGGCAAGGAAAAAGTCCGGTAGTACCCACGGTAGACAGGCCTATTCAAAAACAATGGCGAGGGGTTTGGGCTTTTAATGATAGTACCACATTCTTTTCCAATAGGTTTGAAGGTGCCCGCTTAAATGGTGTGGCCTATGACGGTGATGACCATTATACCATTTGGGTTACCGCTGAAAACACACCCATTAACGTGAGTCCATGGTACGCCTTTCAAGTTTGGTCCGAAGAACCTCGTGACATTACGGTTCAGCTCAATTATCAAGATTCCAGAAGCAGGTATTACCCAAAAATCAGCTCCGATGGTAGAAATTTTAAACCATTGGACAGTACGAATTTTAAGGCGATTAATCCTGGAGAAGGTGATTTTGGAATAAAAGCTGCCCCAGAATCCGCAGAACTCACCATAAACGTTACCAAAAATCCGACGTGGATTACTGCTCAGGAACTTTATACTTCTTCAGTTGTACAAGAATGGGTAGATTCCTTGAGCCAAAAACCATTCATTGAAAATTACCCCATTGGCCTTTCCAAAGAGAAAAGGACCATGCACTTAATGGAAATCAATGAAAATAAAGAAGCTAAAAAGGGCTTGATGATCATTTCCAGACAACACCCTCCCGAAGTAACAGGATTTTTAGCGATGAAGTCCTTTATCGAGACCATTTCGGGCGATTCAGAACTGGCCAAAACGTTTAGACAAGAACATACGGTTTTTGCGGTGCCCTTAATGAATCCTGATGGAGCCGACAATGGCCATTGGAGACATAATACAGGTGGTATTGATTTGAATAGGGACTGGCAAAACTTCAACCAGCCCGAAACTAGAAACGTTCGGGATTTTCTTGTAGAGAAAGACAAAACGTACGATTTTGTTTTCGGAGCGGATTTCCACTCCACTTGGGACGACATCTACTACCCTATTGATACCACGGTAACGGGCGAAAAAGGAAAAATAATCTTTGATTGGATTGAAAACATCAGTAAAAGATTACCCCAAAAGC
This sequence comes from Allomuricauda ruestringensis DSM 13258, assembly GCF_000224085.1. Classification (NCBI taxonomy): domain Bacteria; kingdom Pseudomonadati; phylum Bacteroidota; class Flavobacteriia; order Flavobacteriales; family Flavobacteriaceae; genus Flagellimonas; species Flagellimonas ruestringensis. Next base: position 3,261,919 of record NC_015945.1, on the reverse strand, counting down.
AAACCAACATAAGCGCTTCCGATGAAATTGACCCAACCATGGTTTCGAGCAAATACTTTTATGTGCACCACGGAATGCCTGCCATTGTATTTGAATTGGGCGACAATACTTCCAGACCTTTCCTAAAGGAAAAAGGTAAAGTAGCTGCGGAAGAAATTATGAAGCTCTTAATGGAAGAATAACCTATTTTTTGGCGTAATGCACTTTGTATCTCCAAAAGCTTATGCCTCCAAGAACAAAGACCCCAAGTACGGTGTACCACACAAAGCTTGGGGTTATTACTTGGTCCCCACTCGCATAACTGTGCAAGCCAGCCAAATAAAAGTTTACCCCAAAATAGGTCATCATAATACTGGCAAAGGCGACAATACTTGCAAAATTGAAAACCCACTTTCCTCTTAGCCCGGGAACCAACCGCATGTGAAGCACAAAAGCATATACCATAATCGAAATCAGTGCCCAAGTCTCTTTGGGATCCCATCCCCAATAACGCCCCCAACTCTCGTTGGCCCATTGCCCGCCTAAAAAGTTACCTATGGTCAACATGACCAAACCAGCGGTAAGCGCCAGTTCATTGATAACCGTAAGCTCTTTTATATTGAGGTCCATTCGCTTTTTGTTCTTTTTGGTAGTGAGAACCATGAGCAGCAATGCTACTACACCTAAAATCATCCCGACCGTTAAAGGGCCATAGCTGCCCACGATTACTGCAACGTGAATCATTAACCAGTAACTGTCCAAAACAGGCTGTAAGTTGGCGATAGCAGGATCTACCCAACTCTGGTGGGCTATCCATAATAGCATGGAGGTTACAAAAGCACTTGCGGCAATGGTAAGTTCACTTTTTCGGCCCAAGGCCAAACCAATGCCCATGGTTGCCCATGCTACATACAGAATACTTTCATAGGCATCACTCCAAGGGGCGTGGCCAGAAATGTACCAACGCAACACCAAACCAATAGTGTGCCAAATAAAGAATATGATTATAGTACCTTTTAATAAATAGGCAAAGGCATCCAATATCTTTCTTTCCTTAAAAATTTTAGCAATCAACACAAAAAACAACAACACACCGACCAAGGCGTAGTATTTGTACAAACGGTTGAACAGATCCAGCTTGTTGTAAATGATTTCCGTCTTTATTTTGTTTTCTGATGGTAGAATCTCCTCCCCATGATTTTTTTGATTTTGCTGGAATGCTTCCAATAACCTATCTGGTTGTGAATAATCACCAGTTGCAATGGATTTTTGTAGGGAATTCAAATAATACGGCATCGCATTTTTGATGAAATTCGCATACAACGAATCTTGCACTTGATATTGTCCAGAGCGATATTCCACAGCAGAGATCCACTTGTTGTTCTCATCGTTTAGCAGGGGAAAAATCTTTACTATTTGTCCACTCAATGCGATGTCCAATAAACTCAACCGCTCCCCTACTTTTTTAAAGTCCTTTTCAAAGTTTGATGGATTATTGGTCGAAGTTGCCTTTTCAAGATAAGGTCTAAGTTTATATGTGCCTTTTGAATCAAAAAAATCGGTGGCTTTTACAAACTCGGTGCCTTCGGGCACACCTATTACTTTACGGATGCTATCGTTTTCTTTTTTACCCAAAGCAATAATGTCAGCGGTGTACCAAACCCCTGGATTCAGCATCATAGAAAGAAAAACTTGGTTGGCAGATAGGTCTTTGTACTCATCGTCACCGCTCAACTTCCTTAACAATTCGGACGCAAAAGTGTTTATAGGCTTCATCCGTCCTCCTTCATCCTGAATAATCAAAGCGCCAAACTTTTCGGCATGTTCTGTGGCCACCGTAGTTGCTTGGATTACAGAGTCAATTTGGGCTTTTGTTGGCACCAAGGAATGTTCATCATGGGCTTCCTGAGCATTTGCCGACACAAAAGCAAAGAAAAGAGCAATAGTGGTCAAAGCTGCTTTCTTATCCTTGATTTTTTCGAGCATTTCCTGTAAGTCTCTAAAACGTGTTTTTCCAAAGAACATAATGCCCATCAAACCAATATACAGCAGAAAATAACCTATATACGTAATCCATGTGCCCCACCTATCGTGGTTTACGGAAAGTACCGTTCCACGTTCATCCGGGTCAAAACTGGACTGAAAAAACCGGTATCCTTGATGGTCCAGCACATGATTCATATAAATATCATAATCAAAAGAGCGCTCATCGTGTACCGTGACTTTACTCATGAATGAGGCGTAACCAGCTTCCGTACCGGGATACTTCTCCGCTATAAAGTCATTCAATTCGATAGAAAAGGGAAGTTCATAGACTTTGGAGCCGTAGCTCAATGAAAAATCCAATCCTCCTACATGGATCTTATCAGAGAAATTTGACGTTCCCTTACTTCCCAACAATTTGACTTCCTTGCGCTCACCATTGGCGGAGATAGCAACTATCAGAGCATCTTGCGTAACCTTGGTGATTTCTTCATCTGGCACTTTAACAATACCGTACCTTCCTTTTACCAAAGGTTCGGGCACCACAAACTGCATACCGCCCATAGTGTATAGCGAACGTAACTGCAGGGGTTGAACGCTATCGCTGACCACTTCGCCTTGGAACTGGTCCGCCATTCGCATAAAATTCCCCTCGAAAGGAGATTTGATGCGGAAGCCATTCTCTTCATCATAAAAAATGTTGATGGCCCCGTCGGTTTCATTGTTCAGGGCAAATAGTATATTATGGACGCTGGCAATTTTACCATTCTCCAGATAGTGTTCATGACGCTGACCATTACCTGCTTCCACGATTTGCAAATATTCCTTTCCGTTTTCATCGGGAATCAACCCTCTTTCTGCACCTTTGATGAAATCCACATAACTTATGGAGAAAGGTTGTCCGTTGAAATCGGATTTCCAGGGCAGACTGGAGCGTTTTCCTTCGGGGGTCACCAAAATATCGTCCTCTAAGACCCTTCGCTTGGTTTCCCCGTTGATGTCACCATCCACAAAAGCGGTCAAATAGGTTTTATCCGAATAAAATACCTTCTCCGATGCACCTTCGCGAATCGGCATCATTCCCTCATAACTGATATAACGCGTAACAAACGCCCCAACAATGATCAAGATCCACGATAAATGAAGGGTAAGCACGGGCCACTTTTTCCATTGCAACAAACGGTATCGGTAAATATTCCCAAAGAAATTGATGACAAAAAAGACCATAATGGCCTCGAACCAAGTCGCATTGTAAATGTAAATCCTTGCTGTTTCGGTGCTATACCAGCTTTCCACAAAGGTTCCCATAGCCATTGCCGCAGCAAAAACCAAAAAAAGAACAGCCATAAGTCTTGTGGAGAATAAAGTTTTCTTAAGAATATCGATCATGGAAATTCGGTCTACTTTCGGCTTGCAAAAATACGGTCTTTTTAGAACTTCCTTATTGCATTAAGTCATAAAAATCAAACAGATTTGTTAATTCTTACTATAATCCATCGAACCTAAATTTGTAATTTTGATCATGCTCAAGATTGTAATTCTGGGGACTGGAAACCTCGCCAAACACTTGTACACTGCTTTTACAAACGCTGATGATGTTGATTTGGTCCAAATTGTGGGCAGAAATCAGAAAGAATTACAGCAATTTTCCGAGCATTCCACTATTTCCAATTCTTTTGATTGCATAGTTGATGCCGATATTTATTTGATTGCGGTAAAAGATGATGCCATTACCGAAGTGTCTCAACATTTATTAAAGAAAAAGGGAATCGTAGCCCATACCTCGGGCGCTATAGGTTTGAAGGCGATTCAGACCCAGAACAAAGGGGTTTTTTATCCATTGCAGACCTTTACCAAAGGTAAAACGGTGGATTTTGGTTCTATTCCTGTCTGCATTGAAGCAGAAGAAAAGGAATCACTAGAAACCTTGCATAAGTTGGCGGATTCCATTTCTGAAAACGTACACCATATTGACTCGGAACAGCGAAAAAAATTGCATCTTGCAGGCGTTTTTGTGAACAACTTTACTAATTACCTGTACAGTGTTGGCGAAGAATTTTGTTTGGAAGAAGGGCTATCTTTTGATTTGTTGAAACCATTGATCATGGAAACGGCCGATAAAATCCAAGCCATGTCGCCAAAAGAAGCACAAACAGGTCCAGCTCGCAGAAATGACACCAAAAGTATGGAAAGTCATCTGGAACTTTTAAGCAAAAAAGAACACATTGCACTCTATAAATTATTGAGCCAAGCCATAAAACAAGCGCATGAAGAAGAATTATAAAGAGCTTTTGAGCAACATTACCACCTTTGTTTTTGATGTTGATGGTGTTTTTACCGATGGAACTGTTATGATTACCGCCGATGGGGAATTGCTCCGAAAAATGAGCGTAAAAGATGGATACGCCCTTAAAACTGCCATTAAAAAAGGATACAATGTCTGTATTATTACAGGCGGCACAAACCAAGGCGTAAAAGAGCGCTTAAAAGGACTCGGGGTAACCGATTTTTATATGGGCGCACACCACAAGGAAGAACCTTTGGAGGAATACTTGGACATTTACGGTATAGACCCACAATCCGTGGTTTATATGGGTGACGATCTACCCGATATCCCCCCAATGAAAATGGTAGCATTGGCCACTTCCCCACAAAACGCAGTGCCTGAGGTAAAAGCTATTTCCGATTATGTTTCCCATAAAAACGGTGGTGAAGGCTGTGTTCGTGATATTATTGAGCAAGTTTTAAAGGTTCGTGGAGACTGGAACGATAATTTTAGCGCCAAGAATGACTAAAAATCCACTCAAAGAAAAGCTCAGGGGCAAAAAAATTATATTAGCTTCTGGTTCGCCAAGACGCAAAATGTTTTTGGAAGAATTGGGGCTGGATTTTGAGGTTCGACCAAAATCGGTGAAAGAAATCTACCCAGAAGAGCTGCAAGGGCAAGAAATATCCGAATATTTAGCACAACTCAAGGCCACTCCCTTCAAAGAAGAATTAGAACCCAACCAAATAGTGATCACTTCGGATACGGTGGTTTGGCACAACAAAACTTCCTTGGCCAAAGCTGCCAATAAAACAGAGGCTTTTGAAATGCTTCGTACCCTCTCAGGGGATTGGCACGAGGTTATAACTTCGGTCTGTTTTACCACGAAAGGTTTTCAAAAAACGGTCAGCGGCATTACCAAAGTGAAACTAAAAGATTTCTCTGATGATGAAATCAACTACTATATTGAAACCTGCCAGCCTTTTGATAAAGCAGGAGCTTACGGCATTCAGGAATGGATCGGTATGATCGGTATCGCCGAAATTCAAGGTTCTTATACCAATGTGGTGGGACTTCCTACCGATTTGGTCTACCAAACCCTAATGGATATGGTTTCTTGAGTTTGGATGTGTAACTTTACTAAAATCCTCTGCTCATGAAATCATCTATAAAATTCAATCTTCAAAGTATCACATGGATATTGGTTTTGTTTATATTGACCTCTTGTATCGATAAAAATCAAACAGCGGAATCCAGAGAAACATCCGGCCAAGAAAACACTACACCCTCAACAGCTAAGCCAAAATACCCCCTCACTGATAATTTCAAAAATTATTGGTATGCCGGCGATGCCGAAATCACTTCCTATAAATTGGAACAAGCGAGATATGGAGAGTTACGTGATGGAAACGCGGTTCTGATTTATGTTACCGAACCATTTTTGCCCAAAGAGCAGGTCAAAGCAAATGGCAACAATCCTGAAAACATTTCAGTTTTGAAATTGAATGCCACCAAAAAGTTTTTGACAGGAATTTACCCCTACTCCATTATGAGCAGCACATTTTATCCGGTTTACGATAATCAGCATGCAGTGAAGACCAGTTTGTCCGTTCAGGAATGGTGCGGACATGTATATTCACAGCTGAACAATCGTGAAAAATTTGAATTTACCTCACATTCGTATTTTGAAGGCGAAGCCGATCAAGAATTTTCTATGGAAAAATCATTCTTGGAAAATGAAATCTGGACCAAAATCCGAATCAACCCCGAAAACCTTCCTCAAGGTGAAATTTCAATGATACCTTCTTTGGAGTTTCTTCGTTTAAGGCATCAGAAGATGAAAGCATATACCGCCAATGCAACCATGTCTTCCAAAGATGGCATTACAACTTACACCATTTCTTATCCTGAACTGGAACGAAAGTTGATGATAAATTTCATGGCTGACTTTCCTTTTTCCATTGAAAGTTGGACGGAAGAATTTAAAAGCGGCTTTGGTTCAAACGCAAAAACATTGACCACCTCGGCATCTAAGATCAAAACGCTAAAAACAGCCTATTGGAGTAAAAATGAAAACAAAAATCTAATTTTAAGGGATAGTTTAGGTTTATAACACCAACAAATGGCTATGTTAAAACTCTTCTAAATAATCCAATATCTAAATGTATACTGGCTATATTTGAATTAACCACTAAACGACCAACTATGAAGCATTTTTGGGTATTCCTCTCCCTTACCATATTACTTTTCACTAATTCTTTTGCCCAAAAACCAGATAAACTTACTTCGGCAGAGCTATTCCACGAAATACAAAAATTGAATTTTTTAGGTACGGCCCTTTACGTAGCGGCCCACCCCGATGATGAAAATACAAGTCTGATTTCCTATCTTGACAACCACGAAAAGGCGAGAACGGTCTATTTGTCGATGACAAGGGGCGACGGTGGACAAAACCTGATCGGTTCTGAACTAGTCGAGCTTTTGGGAGTATTGCGTACACAAGAACTTTTAGCTGCAAGACATATAGATGGCGGTGAACAACGCTTTACGCGAGCCATTGACTTTGGATTTTCCAAACACCCTAAGGAGACCTTGAAAATTTGGGACAAGGACAAAGTATTGGCCGATGTGGTCTGGGCCATTAGAAATATACAGCCCGATGTAATCATTAATAGATTTGACCATAGAACACCTGGCTCCACACACGGTCACCATACGTCTTCCGCTGTTTTGAGCATGGAAGCTTTTGAACTGGCCAACAATCCCAATGTTTATCCGGAGCAACTGGAATGGACAACACCTTGGCAACCCAGACGAATTTTCTACAATACTTCTTGGTGGCAATATGGAAGTCAAGAAGCGTTTGAAAAGGTAGACAAGTCCAATATGGTAAAGTTGGATGTGGGTACGTATTATCCAGAATTAGGTCTTTCCAACAACGAAATTGCCGCTATGGCACGTAGCCAACACTTGTGCCAAGGATTTGGCAGGTTGACGGACAGAGGCGCTGACAACGAGTATATTGAACTGCTCAAAGGCGATATGCCCAAAAACCATGATGTGTTTGAAGGCATCAACACCACTTGGTCGCGTGTAAAAGGAGGCGAAGCGGTTGGAGAAATCTTATATAAGATTGAGGAGAACTTCGATTTCCAGAACCCATCAAAACATATTCCCGAGCTTGTAAAAGCTTATCAGCTATTACAAAAAGTCGAAGATGAGCATTGGAAAACCCTTAAGTCTGAAGAATTAAAAAATATCATCCAAGCCGCTGCAGGATTGTATTTGGAAGCGAGTTCTGCAAGTTCCTCTGCTACGCCTGGCAGTAAGGTAACCATCAATATAGAAAGCATAAACAGATCTTCTCCAAGCATCACTTTAAAAAAAATTGAGATTGTTGGAGCCAATGCCCATCTAACCCCGAACAAAATTTTGGGAAACAACCAAAAAGAGAGTTTTGAAATAAGCTTTGCCGTTCCTGAAAACACTTCCTACACCAGCCCATATTGGCTAAACGAACCTGGAACTTTGGGAATTTATACCGTGAACGACCAAAGTTTGATAGGTAAACCTGAAACTCCAAGTGCCTTTAAGGCAGTTTTTACTTTGGTTATTGATGGAGTGGATATTCCGTTTGAAAAATCCGTGGTACACCGCTATTCCAGACCCGACAGAGGGGAGTTGTACGAACCCTTTGCCATTTTGCCCGAAGTCACGTCCAAAATTGATGAAAAGGTGCTCATTTTTGCCAGTGCAGATACCAAAGAGGTGCAGGTAAAAGTAAGAGCAGGTAAAAATGGGGTGTCCGGAACTGTTGCATTGAACCATCCATCAGGTTGGGTGGTTTCCCCTAAAAGTATTCCTTTTTCCATTGCACAAAAAGGCGAGGAAATTTCGGTAATATTCAATGTTACTCCTCCCAATACAGAAAGCGAAGGAAAAATTGAGCCAAAAATCAAAATGGGCAACAAAGTTTACGACAAGGAACTTGTAGAAATAGATTACGACCATATTCCAAAGCAATCCGTATTACTTCCTTCGGAAGCCAAAGTGGTTCGCATGGATATTAAAAAGTCTGGGGAGCATATCGCTTACATTATGGGTGCTGGAGATATGGTGCCCGAAAATTTAGAGCAAATCGGTTACCAAGTCCATATTGTTGACCCCAATGATATTCAAAATGGGGATTTGGATAAATATGATGCTGTGGTCGTGGGCATTAGAGCCTACAATGTGGTGGAGGCCCTAAAGTTTAAGCAATCCGTGCTGTTCGATTATGTGAAAAATGGCGGCACCATGATTGTACAGTACAATACGGCTGGAAGATGGGCAAGTCAATTTGAAAACATTGCCCCATACGATGTGACGCTTTCCAGAGATAGGGTTACGGACGAAAATGCAGAGGTAAAAATATTGGTCCCCAACCATTCTTTACTGAATTTCCCGAATGCCATCACAAAAAAAGATTTTGATGGGTGGGTACAAGAACGTGGATTGTATTTTCCAAGTGAATGGAGTTCTGAGTTTACGCCGATTCTCTCTATGAAAGATGAGGGTGAAACCGAAAAACAAGGAAGCCTTATTGTAGCACCTTATGGAGAAGGTCACTATATTTACACAGGTTTAAGCTTTTTCAGGGAATTACCTGTTGGGGTTTCGGGTGCATATAAACTCTTTGCGAATATGCTTTCCGTAGGAAAAGATGAAGTAAAAAGAGACAGTAATGTCAAAGGATAATATGAATACCAAATTTGAATGGAAAAAGGAATACAGCATTGTTATCCTTTTAAATGCCATATATATATTGGTTTTTTACCTCATAATGATTTTAAACAATTAGACCCCTGAATGGCATTACTCGACTGGATTATTCTTGGTAGCACCCTACTCTTCATCGTGGCATACGGTGTTTGGAAAACGCGTGGCAACAATAATGTGGACGATTATGTCCGTGGTGGTGACAATGTAAAATGGTGGACCATTGGGTTGTCCGTAATGGCCACCCAAGCGAGTGCCATAACATTTTTATCTACTCCAGGGCAAGCCTTCCACGACGGCATGGGCTTTGTTCAATTCTATTTTGGACTGCCCTTGGCCATGATCGTCATTTGTTTGGTTTTTATTCCCATCTACAAAAAACTAAAGGTTTTTACCGCTTATGAAATGCTCGAAGGGCGTTTTGATCTTAAAACAAGAACCCTTACTGCTCTCTTGTTCTTGGTACAACGTGGGTTGGCCGCAGGGATTACCATATTTGCCCCTTCCATAATCCTTTCCGCCGTATTGGGATGGGATTTAAGGACATTGAATGTAATCATCGGAATTCTTGTGATTATTTACACCGTGTCGGGAGGTACCAAAGCGGTCAGTATGACCCAGAAGCAGCAGATGTTCATTATTATGTTGGGGATGTTTTTTGCTTTCTTCTTTATAATGGGGGCGCTCCCTACGGATATATCTTTCGGTAAGGCTTTAAAAATAGCTGGGGCGAACAATAAACTCGAAATTTTGGACTTTTCTTTTGATACCAATAACCGATATACGTTTTGGAGCGGTATCACGGGAGGTTTCTTTTTGGCCTTGGCCTATTTTGGCACTGATCAAAGTCAAGTGCAGCGTTATTTATCGGGCAAATCTGTTCGTGAAAGTCAGTTTGCATTGATTTTTAACGGGATTTTTAAAATACCGATGCAGTTCTTTATCCTATTGGTGGGTACCATGGTATTTGTATTTTATCAATACAACTCATCTCCCTTAAACTTTAATCCTGCAGCTACCGAAGCTGTAATGCAATCGGAATATGCCAACGATTATCAATCGCTTTCAAAGGACCATGAGGAACTGGAAAAGGAAAAACGAATGGCGCAACATTCCTTTTCCGCAGCGCTTGAACTTAAAGAATACAATGCCATTGAGCAGGCGAAACAGGATATTATAAAAATCAATGAGCGGGAAAATGCAAACAGGGAAACTGCCAAAGATTTAATTTCCAAAGCAGATGGCACTGTGGAAACCAACGACAAGGATTATGTGTTTATCCATTTTATCCTAAACAATTTGCCCATGGGGCTGATCGGTCTCCTTTTGGCCGTAATTCTCTCCGCGGCTATGTCTTCCACCGCTTCTGAATTAAATGCACTTGGTACAATTACCGCTTTGGATTTATACAAAAGAAATGTAAAAAAAGAACATACCCAAGAACACTATTTAAAAGCGACCAAGGCCTTTACCCTACTTTGGGGAATCATTGCAATAATAATAGCCAATGTGGCCAATCTTTTTGATAATTTGATTCAATTGGTCAATATTATTGGTTCTATTTTCTACGGAAATGTGCTAGGCATATTTCTACTGGCGTTCTTCTTTAAATTCGTAAAAGGAAATGCCGTTTTTGTGGCAGCAATTGTAACCCAGATTATTGTGATTGTAGGTTACAACTTAGACTGGATGTCCTACTTATGGTTGAATGCCTTTGGATGTGTTTTGGTAATTGTACTGGCCACTATTACTCAGATGTTCGATAACTTTTTAGGAAACTCCTCTGCTGTCGAGGAATAAAAAAAACCCACTTAAAAAGTGGGCTTTTCAATTTTATTTATTGTTACGCGGCAACTACATTTTTGCCCACTCTTTTAAAGAGTCCTTGTTCAATTTCACATAATCTTGGTTGCCTGCGGCTTGGGCTGCGGCCAATGATTTTTTGGCAGCTTCAATGGCAGCTTCTTTATCGCCCATTTTAGCATAGATTAAAGATTGTGTACGCATCATCCAATAAGCTTTTCCATCACCCATTTCAACAGCTTTGTCCACCCATTCCTTAGCTTGCTCCATGTTCATGCCCTCAGAAAAATAATAAGAACCCGCTGCAAAATAGTCATTGGCTTTCAAATCTTCTTTGTTCGCCATGGTCTCTTCAATACTTTTGATGGCTTTTTTCGCTGTAGGGACTATAAAATCAACACCTATATAAGTGTTCTCCCACATAATGCCCAGGGTCCCTCCATTGTTATGAAGGTCATCTATGGTAATGGTAAAAGATTCAATAGGCATCGGGATTTCCATTGTTTCCACTTTTACCGTTGCAGCCACTTTGGATGCATCCCATTCTTGTGGTGTACCCCAATTATCAGTATCGGTATAAAAGAAAACATCCCAAACGGCCTCATTGGGTCTTGTATAAATAGCGTAAGTACCTGCTTTTAGCGGCTTATCCTGTACGGTAACATCGTCACTGAAAGTAATGGTAGTATTTTCATTGGCCCCAGTCCTCCAAATAGCGTCAAAGGGAACCAAGTCGCCAAATATTTTTCTTCCTTTCATGGCAGGGCGAGAATATTTAACGGTAACATCGGTCAATCCCACCTTTTGCTCCAATGTTGAAGCTGGGCTGGGCGCTGGCGTCTGTATTTGTGCTTCCAAAGAAAAACACATGGACACCGCAAATAATAAGAATGTAAATTTTTTCATAGTTGTTGTATAAATTAATTGTTTAGTAGAGCAAAATTAAGATAAAGCACTGCTCTATTTGTTAATTAAACCTTAAAACAAAATTAGTCAATTAATGGCTATGATTTAATTTTTGTTTAACTATTTAATATTTATATTAAACATTTTACTTTTATCTTTGTAGAAAATCTATTGGATGCAACTTTACCAATTACAATCAAAACAAGTATTTCCCATTGGCAAAAAAGAAGCTTGGGATTTTCTGTCGGATCCTAAGAATTTGGCGGTAATTACTCCCCAACATATGGGTTTTCATATTTTGGCGGGAGCGGACAGACCCATGTTCCAAGGCCAGGTAATTCAATACATTGTAAAACCATTTCCCCTCGTGTCAACTAAATGGGTTACGGAAATAACCCATGTCAAAGAAGGGGAATATTTCGTAGATGAACAGCGATTTGGCCCTTACTCCCTTTGGCACCATAAACATTTTTTAAAAGAAGTCCCCGAAGGTGTTGAAATGGAAGATGTTATCGATTATAAATTACCCTTTGGATTTTTGGGGCAACTTACCCATCCCCTTTTAGTAAAAAAACAATTGCAAAAGATTTTTGAGTTTCGGGAGAACAAACTTGCGGAGCTCTTTGGTAAAGTCAATGGAAAAGAGAACTATTTAAGCATTAGAAAAGTATAGCATGAAAAAGAACATATTATTGATCGGAGGTTCCTATGGAATTGGATTGGAAATGGCCAAAAAATTATCCAAAGAAAATAATGTCTATATCGCCAGTAGAAGCAACGAACAACTTTCAAATCTGGAGGTGACCCATATTCCTTTCGATGTCCTTTCCGACGACATTTCCGAAAAAGAAATACCGGAAAAACTGGATGGCTTTGTATATTGTCCAGGTAGTATCAACCTAAAACCTTTTAAAACTATGGGGGTCGATACCATTCAAAAGGATATGGAAATCAACTTTATCGCTTTGGCCAAAACGGTCAAATCCATCATAAACCGTATGAACGAAGGTTCCAGTATGGTTTTTTTTAGCACGGTAGCCGTTGGAACAGGAATGCCTTTCCACACGAGCGTTTCCGCTGCAAAAGGAGCTATCGAGGGCTTTGCACGTGCACTGGCGGCAGAATACGCCCCAAAAGTCAGGGTCAACGTGATTGCTCCATCCTTGGTAGACACCCCGTTGTCCGAAAGACTTTTGAGCAACGATAAGAAAAAAGAAATGATGTCCGAAAGACATCCCATGAAAAGGGTGGGCGTTCCAAAAGATATCTCGAACATGGCACTGTTTTTACTTGATTCCAATAACTCATGGATTACTGGACAGGTAATCGGTGTTGATGGAGGAATGTCAAGTTTAAATGTGAGTTAATGAAAGACAAAGTCATACTTTTTTGGTTCCGACGTGATTTAAGATTGGATGACAACGTTGGCTTTTATCAAGCACTTCAAAATGATGTTCCAGTATTACCGCTATTTATTTTTGACACCGAAATACTGGAAAATCTGCCCAAAGCCGATGCGAGGGTAACTTTTATCCACAAACAGATTCAAAAACTAAACAATCAACTTAGTGCCAATTATGGTAGTGGTATTGCACAGTTTCATGATTCACCAAAAGCAGTCTTCAAAAAATTAATACAAGACTATACTGTTGAAGCGGTCTATACTAACCATGACTATGAACCTTACGCCAAAAAGCGCGATTCCCAAATAAAGGAAATTTTAGTGCAAAACGATATCCCGTTCAAAACCTTTAAAGACCAAGTAATTTTTGAAAAAGAAGAAGTGGTCAAGGACGATGGTGACCCATACGTAGTGTACACCCCGTATGTGCGAAAATGGAAAGAAAATTTCAATCCATCCGTCCATTTGGTGGAATACGATACATTGAGTGACCTTCGTAAAAACTTGTATCAATCCAAATCCTTACCGCAACTTTCTTTGGAAGATATGGGTTTCGAAGAGTCCTCTGTTAAAGTCCCAGATTTCACAGTTTCTTCTGAGTTGATTCAAAAATATGAGGATACAAGGGACTATCCCGCCAAAGAAAAAGGTACATCAAGATTGGGTCCCCATTTGCGTTTTGGTACCGTTTCCATCCGTAAAATGGTAAAGAAAGCCGTGGATGAAAAGAACGAAACATTTTGGAACGAGTTAATTTGGCGAGAATTCTTTATGCAGATTCTCTGGCATTTTCCGCATACCGTAAACAAAGCTTTCCGACCCAAATACGATAGAATCGAATGGCGCAACAACGAAGGGGAATTTGAAAAATGGAAAGCGGGAGAAACAGGCTACCCCTTGGTAGATGCAGGAATGCGCGAATTGAACAAGACAGGCTACATGCACAATCGGGTTCGTATGCTGGTGGCCAGCTTTTTATGCAAGCATTTGTTGATCGATTGGCGTTGGGGCGAAGCCTACTTTGCCGAAAAGCTGTTGGATTACGAAATGGCCAGCAACGTGGGCAATTGGCAATGGGCCGCGGGCAGCGGTGTAGATGCCGCCCCTTATTTTAGGATATTCAATCCTACCACGCAGATAAAAAAGTTTGACAAAGAGAAGGAATACATCAATCAGTGGGTACCCGACTTGCAAGAATTAAGTTATCCCGAACCCATCGTCGACCACAAAATGGCTCGTGAACGATGCTTAAAAACGTACAAAGAAGCGGTAAGTTGATGCTTTTTCGTTAATTTTAGTTCCTGTTGATGCTGTTTTGCTTTATCTAAAAACAGAATAAAATCAATATCATTTAACTAACTCAAAACCTTAACAATGAAAAAATTTTCAACCTTACTCCTTTTGGGATTGGTATCGCTTAACCTATCCGCCCAAAAGATGACCAAGGACAAAAAAGCCGTTGTCGCTTCGGTAGAAAAGCACAAAGAAAACCTTATCAAAATCAGTGACTCCATTTGGGCATTGGCAGAGACCGCCTTTGAAGAGTCCATTTCTTCAGAACTACTTGCCGATTATGCCGAGGAAAACGGAATGACCGTGACCCGAGGCGTAGCGGATATCCCAACTGCATTTATAGCAACCTATGGTTCAGGCTCACCCGTAATTAGTGTGTTGGGAGAATTTGATGCACTCCCTGGGCTTTCGCAAAACACGGTACCCACCAAAGACCCTAGAATTGAAGGCGAACCAGGTCACGGTTGTGGACACAACATGTTTGGCGCTGCTAGTTTAGGTGCTGCCATTGCCATTAAGGAGCAAATAGAAGCCGGAAACATAAAAGGAACCGTAAAATTCTTCGGAACCCCCGCAGAAGAAAAGTTTTTTGGTAAAGTCTGGATGGTAGAAGCTGGACTTTGGGACGATGTAGATGTGAATGTGAGCTGGCATCCATCCGCAGAAATTGAAGCCGATGTACAAAGTGGATTGGCTCTGGTAGATTTTATGATTGAATTTTACGGCCAGGCCGCACACGCCTCATCCGATCCGTGGAACGGTCGTAGCGCTTCCGATGCATTGGAATTATACACTACGGGAATCAACTATTACAGAGAGCACATTAAACCCACCTCCCGAATTCATTACCACATTCAAGATGGTGGGCAAGTGGTGAACGTTGTTCCCGATTATGCCCGCTTGTGGGTCAGGGTCCGCGACCCAAAAAGAGATGTGATGCTTCCTACTTTTGAACGCGTAAAAGCAATGGCGGAAGGTGCAGCCATCATGGCCAATGTAGATTACAAATATTCTTTGATTTCTGGTATTTATGAGACCTTGGTGAACCGTGAAGGAGGTAAAATTATGCAGAACAATTTGGAGCTTTTAGGCCCAATTACCTATACCGATGAAGAAATTACTTATGGTAAAGCCATTCAAGAAGCTACCGGAAAACCACAAGTGGGCATGGATGGAGAAGTTCACCCATTAAAAGAAACCGAGAAGCTTCCTGGTGGAGGTTCCACCGATGTTGGTGATGTAAGCTGGAACGTTCCAAACATTAACCTTGGGGTAACTGTAGCACCAAAAGGCACTCCATGGCACTCTTGGGCCGTAGTTGCCTGTGGTGGCATGAGTATTGGCCATAAAGGAATGATATATGCATCTAAAGCCATGGGGATGACCATGTTGGACCTTTTTGATGACCCTAAATTGGTAGAAAAAGTAAAAGAGGAATATAAAACCAGAAAAGGTGATGTAAAATATGAAGCCATGATAGATGGCCCACCACCAATCCCTGGAAAATAAATTACAATTTGATGAAGGCGTCTGAAAAGTATCGAAATGCGTCATTCTGAATTCATTTCAGAATCTCATCATAATGGTAAACAAATTGTTATGAGAACCTGAATCAAGTTCAGGTTGACGAAAACCTACCTTTCAGACACCTTCAAACTAGTAAACTATTAATAATGAAAAAACCCATTCTACAAACCTTTCCCTTAAGTACCCCTTGGCAAACCTTAGATCCCTTTTTGTTCAGTGTGTACCATTTAGACCTTTTTCCCAAGGGTAACGGCGAAATGGGTCCCGACGAATCTTTGTTAAAAGGGCGGAATTTAGGAAGTGATTTCGATCCCAGCCAAAAATGGCGAATGTACCACGGACAAACCATTCCAGGATTTCCGTCTCACCCCCATTGCGGTTTTGAAACCATTACTATTGTAAACAGGGGCTTTTGCGATCATTCCGATTCCTTGGGTGCTGCTGGTAGGTTTGGTCAAGGCGATGTGCAATGGATGACTGCCGGTAGAGGTGTGCAACACTCCGAAATGTTTCCATTGTTAAAAGACGATGAGGAAAATACTTTGGAGTTGTTCCAGATTTGGTTGAATCTGCCCAAAGCTGGAAAATTTGTGGACCCCCATTTTAAAATGCTATGGAATGAGGATATCCCAATGGTTAAAGAAGAGAATGCTAGGATTAAAGTAGTCGCAGGAACATATAAAAATGTTGCCTCGATTGACCCCGCTCCTGATTCTTGGGCCGCCAATATAGAAAATGAGGTAGCCGTATGGAACATTCACACCGACGCAAATTCCGAATACGTGCTGCCCAAGGCAAATTCTTTGGTCAATCGTGTGCTATACTTTTATGAGGGCAGTGAAATTCATATTGGTGACAAAAAAATCAATCCCAACTTTGGTATTGTGTTGGACCCTAGCGAAGAGGTGAGCATTAAAACTGGTTCGGAAACCGCTCATTTTATGTTATTGCAGGGCAAACCCATTGGGGAACCCGTGGCCAAATACGGCCCGTTTGTTATGAATACCCAAGCGGAAATCCAAAAAGTGATGGAGGAGTACCGCTTGACCCAATTTGGTGGATGGCCCTGGCCTCATCCTGACAATGTCCATGATAAAAATAGAGGATGTTTTGCTCTTTATCCAGATGGAAAATTGGTAGAGAAATAATCTTCTTAAACATTTTCAAGATTACTTAATTACTCCATGAACGCCGTATTGCTTGTATAATAACCAATCGGCTCTTAAATTTTTTTTGCGCATAAATTTGCGTAGCCAATTAACTACATATATATTTGCAGCCACATAACTTCATATTTTATGAAATTACGACGTGATCCTTTCCAGGCAATTGCAGACCCTACCAGAAGGGCCATTTTAATGCTATTGGCTTCACAGGCTATGACAGCAGGGACTATTGCCGAAAATTTTGATGCTGCCCGCCCTACAATTTCAAAACATCTAAAAATACTTCATGAATGTGATTTGGTCACTTATACTCAAAAAGGTCGGGAAGTCCGCTATGAATTAAAAATGGATAAAGTAAAGGAAATTGATCAATGGCTGTCGCAGTTTAAGAAGATTTGGGAAGATCGTTTTAGTAAGCTCGACAATTATTTTACACAAATTCAGAATAAACAAAAATAATAAAGATGAAACCTAACCTATTATCCAATTTCACAGTAAACAAAGAAAACAGTACAGTATTCGTGGAACGTGAGTTTGCAGCCAAAAAAGACTTGGTCTGGGATGCCTTTACAAAGGCAAAAATCTTAGATCAATGGTGGGCTCCAAGCCCATGGGTGGCCAAAACAAAATCCATGGAATTTATAGTTGGTGGCTACCGATTATATGCTATGTGCGGCCCCAATGGCGAGGAACATTGGTCCTTGATGCACTTTACCTCCATTACTCCAAAGAACAACTTTAAATTTAAAGATGTCTTTTGTGACGAAAACAGGATTGTCAACAACGATTTCCCTCAATCTGAATGGAATTTAGATTTTGAGGAATTAGGAGATACCACCAAAATAAATATTACCATTAAGCACAAAACATTGAACGATCTTGAAAAAATAATAGAAATGGGCTTCAAAGAAGGATTCACCATTGCTTTAAACGGATTGAACACACTTTTGAACAAATAATAACCCAAAAATTATCAGTATGGAAACGATAACCATAGCATCCTCAATTTCCGCACCTGTCAAGAAAGTTTGGAACTACTACACTACTCCAGAGCATATAACCAAATGGAACTTTGCCGACCCCAGTTGGCATTGTCCCAAAGCTGAAAACGATTTGCGTGTAGGAGGCAGTTACTTGGCCCGTATGGAAGCTAAAGATGGAAGTTTCGGATTTGATTTTGAAGCAGTTTACGATGAAATAACCAAAGAAAAGAAAATTTCTTATACCATGGGAGATGGTAGAAAGGCTACTGTCCTTTTTGATGGAAACAATAAAGCGACCAAGGTGACCATAACCTTTGATGCCGAAAGTAATAACTCTTTGGAAATGCAAAAAAATGGCTGGCAAGCCATTTTAAACAATTTTACAAGCTATACAGAAACCAATTAGTTAAACCCTAACAATATTGGCGCCAATGGCTCGCAAGCGCTCATCAATGTTCTCATAACCACGATCAATCTGCTCAATATTATGAATGGTGGAAGTACCCTTGGCAGAAAGTGCTGCTATCAAAAGTGATACACCTGCCCTAATATCAGGAGAAACCATGGTGGTGGCCTTTAATGTTGATTTAAAGTCGTGCCCAATAACTGTGGCCCGGTGTGGGTCGCAAAGAATAATTTTTGCCCCCATATCAATAAGTTTGTCCACAAAGAACAAACGGCTTTCGAACATTTTTTGATGAATGAGTACTTCTCCCCTTGCTTGTGTGGCAACCACTAATATGATGCTCAACAAATCCGGAGTCAGTCCAGGCCATGGTGCATCGGCAATAGTGAGAATAGATCCATCGATAAAATTTTGGATTTCGTAGCCTTCTTCGTGTTTCGGGATAAAGATATCATCATCCCTTCGCTCCACGTTTATTCCCAACTTTCGGAATACCGTTGGAATCTGACCTAAATCGCCCCAACTCACATTTTTTATGGTAAGCTCGCTTTGCGTCATTGCAGCTAAACCTATCCAGCTACCAATCTCGATCATATCGGGCAACATGGTATGCTCTGTTCCTTTCAAGGAATCCACACCTTCAATAGTCAACAGATTTGATCCTATTCCGGAGATTTTAGCCCCCATGCGGTTCAACATATTGCACAATTGCTGTAAATAAGGCTCACAAGCGGCATTGTAAATGGTAGTTGTACCTTCGGCCAAAACAGCGGCCATCACAATGTTGGCGGTACCTGTTACCGATGCTTCATCCAAAAGCATGTAGGTACCCTTCAGTTTATCGGCTTCTACCCCGTAGAAATACTCTTCTTTATTATATCGGAACTTTGCCCCGAGCTTAATAAAGCCTTCAAAATGGGTGTCCAGCCTTCTTCTGCCAATCTTGTCACCGCCTGGCTTTGGAATGTATCCCTTGCCAAATCTTGCCAATAATGGCCCTACCAGCATAATGGAACCCCGAAGCCCCCTTCCATCTTCTTTGAACTTGGCGGATTGTAAATAATCCAAGTTGACATCGTCTGCCTTGAAAGTATATGAACCACTGCCCTTTTTCTGAATTTTTACACCCAAATCTTCGAGAAGGGCAATCAATTTATTGACATCGACAATGTCCGGTATGTTGTTTATGGTAATTTTCTCTTCTGAAAGCAACACGGCGCAAAGAATCTGAAGTGCCTCGTTCTTTGCTCCTTGGGGAGTAATTTCACCATGCAATTGGTGTCCACCCTCTATTCGAAATGTACCCATCTATTCCTTTGGAATTTAATATCGTTTTTTGCGACTTCTTTGCCCTTTTTTTCCTCTGTTATTGTTGCTGCTGCTGGACCTAGTACTGGGTCTATTTTTAAGGAACTGTCCGCTTTCCGTTAAGCTTTCCTCACTTTTGGCCAAATCTATTTGTCCATCACTAAGTTCCTTTAGGTGATTAAAGATTACGGAGTCTTCCACGGTATCCTTGTTCCAAACCAAGTAACATTTTTTCATGTGGTTGGCAATGGCATATTCCAAACCAGACCTCATATCTCCTTCTTCCCATTTAACGGCAACATCAATCATTCTTTTGATGTTATTGCCATAAAAACGGTATTTTGGAAAGTTTTGCGGATATTCCAAAGGTTCTGGTCGTTGTTGCAAAACTTCTTTTGAAGTAATCGGGAAAGGCGAATCCACGTCCAATTTAAAATCGGCCATGATAAACAATTGGTCCCATAGTTTATGCTGAAAATCCGGAACATCCCTTAAATGGGGCTGCAAGTTCCCCATTACGCTAATAATGGATTTTGCTACTTTATTGCGTTCGTCGCGATCCTCAATGGCTACGGCATGATCCACCATTTTCTGAAAATGGCGGCCATACTCGGGTATAAAGAGTTTTGGACGCTCTGTATTGTATTCTAAGTTGTATACTTCGTTCAAATTAATGTATTTAGAGATTTGATATTTGGAAAGTCTATCCGATAACGACTGCAAATTAATAAAATTATGGCAAACAAAGGGTTTACAGCGAAATTACACCTTCTACCACAGATACTTCCTTATATTTTTGGATAACTTCGTCGGGGTTTTTTAAATGCACCATGATGGAAAGACTGGTGTACGTTCCCTTTTTTGACTTTTTAGACTCAATAACCGCGCCAGTGTTATCAAAAATCTTATTTATCTGGGCAATGCGCTTTTCATCCGTAGGCACTATAAATTTATAGAGATAATCGGATGGCCAATTTGTGCTCTCCAATAATTTTTCCCTAAGCTTTGTATAGAACTCCTCCGTACTCTTTTTATCCATGCCGCATTTTTCTACAAATATATGGCTTAACCTACAATTTTTTTTCCTTCTGGCGATTTCATTACTTTGTATTATTAATTTAAGGTCTTTGGGCAAGAGTAAAGTAGTTATTACGGGAGCACCCGGAACGGGCAAAACATCCATAGTAAATGGATTGGAAAGCAAGGGCTTTCATTGTTTTCACGAAATTATTCGGGATATGACCTCCAAAGCTAAGCAAGAAGGGCAGTCCGAGGAATATATTTCCAATCCTTTGGTCTTTGTTGACGATGCCATGCAGTTCAACAAAGATTTGCTTCAGGGCAGAACTGCACATTACCAACAGTCCTTAAAAATAGATGTTCCGATAAGTTTTTTTGATCGAGGAATCCCAGATGTGCTTGCCTACATGGCCTTTTTTGGTCAAACCTACGACCAAGATTTTATCTCACATTGCGAGAACCATAGATATGATTCTGTTTTTATTGTTCCCCCATGGCAAGAGATATATGTTTCCGACAATGAAAGATTGGAAACTTTTGACGAAGCAGAGCATATCCATTATTACTTGATGAAAACATACACACAATTTGGCTATAACCCCATCGAAGTGCCAAAAGATGCAGTCCCAAATCGGATTGATTTTATTTTGGAAACACTTAATAAATTATAGTGCATAAGGACACCACAAGCATTTTAAAAGAATTTTGGGGTCATGATGATTTCAGAGGATCCCAAAAGGAAATTATAAATAACGTACTTTCTGGCAAAGACGTTTTGGCCTTGATGCCCACAGGTGGTGGTAAATCCATTTGCTACCAAGTTCCGTCTTTGGCCATGGAAGGCATCTGTATTGTGGTCTCACCTTTGGTGGCCCTGATTCAAGATCAAGTGGCACAACTAAAGAAAAGGAACATTAAAGCTGTTGCCCTAACTGGCGGCATTCCCCCAGATGAGCTTAATGATCTTTTGGACAATTGCCTTTATGGCAACTACAAATTCCTGTACCTATCGCCGGAAAGATTGCAACAAACCATTGTGCAGGAGCGCATCCCACAAATGAATGTTAATCTTATTGCTATTGATGAGGCCCATTGTATATCGCAATGGGGAAACGATTTTAGACCCGCCTATCTCGGATGTTCCATTTTAAAAGAACTGGCTCCCAATAAACCGATGATCGCCCTAACGGCAACGGCGACCCCACGAGTGGTAAACGACATTGTGGAAAACTTGGAATTGGAAAATGTAGCGATTTTCAAAGATTCTTTCTCCCGCTCCAACATTAATTTTAGGGTGAAACGTTCCGAGGATAAATTGTATCAGTTTAAAAAATACATGGACAAGGTCCCTGGAAGTGCCATTGTTTATGTTCGCTCCAGAAAAATGTCCATTTCCTTGGCCAACTTTTTAATCAAGAATGGTATTTCTGCTTCATTCTTTCATGGTGGAATTCCAAAATCCGATAAAGAAGAAAAACTTAACCTTTGGTTAAGCGGTAAAGTAAGGGCAATGGTGGCCACCAACGCTTTTGGCATGGGGGTGGATAAACCCGATGTTCGTTTAGTAGTCCATTATCATATACCCGATAGCTTGGAAAGCTATTTTCAAGAAGCAGGAAGAGCGGGACGGGACGGTAAACCATCCACAGCCATTATTTTAACTTCAAAAGAAGACAAGGATAAAGCAAAGCAACAGTTCTTGTCTACTTTACCCGATGTAGCCTTCGTTAAAAAAGTATATTCCAAACTCAACAACTATTTCCAAATATCGTATGGTGAATTGATAACGGACCCATTGGCCTTCAAATTCAATGAGTTTTGCAAACGGTACGAGTTTAACCCAAACATGACCTTTAATGCCATCCGTATTTTGGATCAGAATTCCGTTTTATCGCTTGCTGAAAATTTTAAAGAGAAAACCACCCTTCAGTTTGTAGCCTCCAAATCCGGAATATTTGAATATTTGGACAAAAACAGGAAAACCGCCCCGATAATACAGACAATTTTGCGCACTTATGGAGGCATTACCGAGTACGAGACCAAAATTAACCTGTACATGTTGTCCAAAAAAACTGGGGCAAGCGAGGAGTACTTAAAACAAATCCTCCAGCAACTCGCCGACGATGGCATTGTGGAGTATCAAAACAATACCAGCGACCTAGAGATTACTTTTTTGGTACCTAGGGAAGATGACCATACCATTAACCTATTTGCCAAAAAAATCAAAGATTTCAATCAGGTGAAGCAGAACAACATGGCGGCCATGCTGGGTTATATTTCCAATAAAAAGGTATGCCGTAGTGTTTACTTGCTGAATTATTTTGGAGAAAAGACTGCTGAAAAGTGCGGTACATGCGATATTTGTACCAAGAAAGAAAAGATAGCATCTCCCTATGATTTGGAGAAAAGAATCATGGAGCTTTTGGAAATTCGTCCCCACAGTTCCCGACAGTTGGAAAAAGCAATTGGGGCAAACGAAAAAGAACTTTTAAAAACATTGGAAAGACTACTGGAAGATGAGCTGATCTCCCTAAATTTTAAGAATGAGTACATCAAAAAATAATTCCCTCCGTATTGTATTTATGGGCACCCCAGATTTTGCCGTGGGCACCCTCAAAAAGATTTTGGAGACCGATTTTAATGTGGTTGGGGTGATTACCGCACCTGACAGACCCGCAGGTCGTGGCCGCAAGGTCCAGGAATCTGCCGTAAAGCAATTTGCGGTACAACACAACTTAAAGGTATTGCAGCCCACCAACTTAAAGGACGAATCTTTTTTAGAAGAACTCAAAAGCCTCGATGCCAATTTGCAGGTAGTGGTGGCCTTTAGGATGCTGCCCAAAGCAGTTTGGCAAATGCCAGAATACGGTACTTTTAATCTTCATGCTTCCCTCCTGCCCCAATATCGTGGAGCTGCTCCCATCAACTGGGCAATCATCAACGGGGAAACGGAAACAGGTGTCACTACCTTTTTTATTGATGAGAAAATTGACACGGGCAGGATCGTACTTCAAAAAACAGAAAAAATATTATCCGATGATAGTGCAGGTACGCTACATGATAGATTAATGGAACTTGGTGCTGGTTTGGTGGTGGACACTTGCAAACAGATTGAAGCAGGAACGGCTACGCGACAAGTTCAGGATGAGAGCAAAGAACTTAAACCCGCCCCAAAAATCCATAAAGGCACCTGCCGAATTGATTGGAATGCTTCCATAGAAGACATTTATAATCATATTCGAGGATTGAGTCCTTACCCCGGTGCTTGGACAAAGTTGGTGAATGATGGAAAGGCCGACCAAATGAAGATTTTTAAAACCAAAATGGAACAGGCCGAACACGACTACAACGTTGGAAAACTGGTGGTAGCGAAAAAATCGTTGAAAGTTGCCGTAAAAGAAGGCTATATTTCCTTGTTGGAATTGCAACTTCCGGGGAAGCGAAGAATGCAAATAATGGAGGTTTTGAACGGGTTAAATCTTGATAAAGAAGCACATCTTCGCTAAAGCCTTGCTACGATTGGGCTGGGAAAAGTTGTCATTTTTTTCCGACTTTATCAACAAACGTTTCAAGTTATCAACAAAAACCCCTATTTCCCTTGGTTTTACTTGCGTGACTGGCAAATCCATATAAATTTGTTCAGCATTAAAATTATATTAACAACAATTAATTTAATTCCATTATGAACAAAACAGAATTAATCGATGCTATGGCAGCTGATGCTGGCATCACTAAGGCAGCAGCAAAAAAAGCATTGGAATCTTTCTTGGGAAATGTAGAAGGAACGCTTAAAAAAGGAGACAGAGTTTCCTTGGTAGGTTTTGGTTCTTGGTCAGTTTCTAAGAGAAGTGCTAGAGAAGGTAGAAATCCACAAACTGGAGCTACTATTAAGATTGCCGCTAAGAACGTTGTAAAGTTCAAAGCCGGTGCTGAATTGAGCGGTGCAGTAAACTAATCAATTATTTATTTAATATACGAAAGCACTCCTTTTCGGGGTGCTTTTTTAGTTTATATGGTTTCTGTTTTTTTGTATATGTTAAATAATATGTTAAATTTAAATACAAGAAATTACAAGAATGGTAAGTCAAAAGCCAAAAAAAGGAAATTTGCTTGTTGCGGAACCTTCACTTACGGGTGATATTTCTTTCAATAGGTCGGTAGTTCTTATCGCTGAGCATAACAACGAAGGCTCGGTGGGCTTTATTTTGAACAAACCTTTGGATTATACCATTTGTGACCTTATTTCTGACATTACAATCCCTTTTCAAGTATTTAATGGCGGCCCAGTAGAGCAGGATAACCTATACTTTATCCATAAAGTGCCAGAACTTATTGAAAACAGTATTGAGATTTCTGATGGTATTTTTTGGGGCGGTAATTTTGAAATGACCGTAGAACTCATCAATAGTGGAACCATCACCGAACAGGACATCCGATTTTTCTTGGGGTATTCCGGCTGGGGCACCAGTCAATTGGACCAAGAACTTTCTTCCAAATCGTGGGTAGTGCTCCCAAATGAGTACGAAAGCAATATTCTGGAAAAATCCGCCTATGCGTTTTGGAAAGAAAAAATGGTAGAATTGGGCGGAGACTATCTTTTGTGGTCCAATGCTCCCGAAAATCCCTCGCTCAACTAAACTATCCTATCCGAGCCCTGGCATTTAACTTTCCTACCAAACTCTTGGCCACTTTGGCATCAAATTTGTTTTTCCTGTATTTGCTAATGGGCTGTATGCCCACAATGGAATTGGTAATGAACAGTTCATCCACTTTTTGAAGTTCGAAAGGGGAAATGGATTCTTCTACCAAATCAAGTTCTTCGGAACCCGCAATAATTTTCATAAGGTTTTTTCGGATAATGCCATCCAAACAACCATCGCTCAAAGGAGGTGTTTTTACCTCTTTGCCCTTCACTAAAAAAAGGTTTCCGTTTATGGCCTCGACCACCTTTTTGTCGGTATTCACCAATAAACAGTTGGCATACCCATTTTCTTGGGCATAAACTCCGGCCACCACATTCAAAATTTTGTTGGTGGACTTTAGGTTGGAGAGCATGTCCTTGTTTACATAATAATCCTTGAACAATTCCACTTCGTAGTGGCCCTCTTCAATAATGTAAAAAGGGGACTCCATAGGACTAGTCTCAATAACATAGGAAACATCGTTGGTGCTTGGGGTATACAAGCCACCTTCGTTCCTAAAAACCGTTAGGCGAATGCGAACCGCACCATTATCCAGTGCGTTGGCTTTAATGGTATTTTTAATTTCCTCCTCCAAAAACTCCAAGGTAAATTCCATGGGAATTTCCATACGCAGGATACGCATAGAGGCCATTAACCTAAAGTAGTGATCTTCCCAAAAAAAGAGGGTTCCATTTACATAACGAACCGTTTCAAAAAGGGCATCGCCATATTTGAGGGCTCTGTTGTTGTGGGTAAAAATTGCCTTGTCCTCCGCTAAAAGTGCTCCGTTACAATTGACCATAAAAAAGTCCCGATTTTTATCGGGACCAAAGATACGGTTTAGTTAAGAATCGGACTAGGTAGATCCAAGGACCTGCTTAAGGTCGGATACTTGGTTTTCCCACAGCATTTTAGATTCATCCACTTCGTCTTCCTCTGCAAAATCTGTTATAAAAAGAGATACATCTTTAGTTATTTCGTCAACTATAATACGCATTTCAAAATAGGAATCATCCTCACTTTCTTCCCATGCCAATTTTACAAATTCCTCACTCTTACGCTTGAGCATTTTTGCTCTCTCTTCTGCACCATCCCAAATAAATGTGAATATTTCCCCACGGGAATTAACGTTGTCGGCATACCATTCAGATAGTCCCGAGGGTGTGGAAATATATTGGTAAAGCAACTGAGGTGAAGCCTGGATCACAAACTCCAGTTCATATTTAACCTTATCACTCATTGTCGTGTTCTTTAAATCGTTTTTTTAACTTTAGTATAGTTTGGGAAGATATAAAAATAAATGTCAAATAATAAATTAATCCTGAATTTTGATTCAGCGAAAATTTAAACATATATTTGCACCCGCTTAGCAAAACCATGGCGAGGTAGCTCAGCTGGTTAGAGCGTCGGATTCATAACCCGGAGGCCGGGGGTTCAAGTCCCCCTCTCGCTACTCAAAAGACCATCAATTGATGGTCTTTTTTATGTGTTACATCCTTACATACAATGGGTTTTGACTATATTTAAACAGTGTTTTTAATATTCTCAAAATGCGAAATTCTATACCCAAGATCTTTCCATACCTATTCCTGCTGCCATTATTGTCTTGCAGCACAGCAAAATATACCTATTTCTTCGATACAGGGAAACATTTGGATTTTGATTCTGGCAAATGGATTTTGAACAGAACCGAGTCAAATTCGGAGATTTTTGATACAGAACTCTATACCACTTCAAAGAATCATTTCAGAAAAATTCTTGGCGATTCCCTTTTGGAAATCAACCAACTAAGAACGGATAAATTAATACCCGCAAAAATTGGTTTTGGATTGACCAAGGAAAAGTTATTGGACTTGGGGAAATCATCGAACTGTGATTATTTGATCAATGTAAAAGGCAAGATCATAAACGATGGTGCTGGAGGCATTTCCTTTGCTTCCAACTACCCAAATAGTCCGTATGCTGCCAATGAAGCTTCGGTTTCCATCAGAATCTATGATCTGAACAACGGAATGCTCATATCATCATCCCAAGTACATGGAAAAACTGCTGATCAAGGTTCCATTTTTGAAGATGGGAAAAATAGGCCGACACTTTTACAGAGTTCGCACACCTCAATGCTGGCCGGAGCAAAAAAGTTGATTGCCAAATACCGGAAGAACCGTTTAAAACAATAATACCCTTATTTTGGAGATAGGTTCAACCCAATATTTATTTGTACCATAATCGGAAAAAATCCTCCATTTCCCTTTGTGTCAAAATAATACTGCGGGCCAATATCAAACAGGAAGTGTATTTTACCAAACGAGCGTTGTAGCCCCCAAGTAGGGCCTATGGCAAAATCGGTTTTATCAGTTCTGACTACATTTTCGGTTAAAGGCAAAAATCTTGTTATTCCCCGGAGGGAAACATAATTCCCTGAATTGTACAATATGCTCTTACCTTTGGAAACTCTCTTTTTTCTGTTATAGAACAATTTGTACTGTATATCCACAAATGGACTTATGATATATACGAACCCATTACCCTGGATTTCAAGTTCCCTGTAAGAACCTCCATATCCAATACCGGCTGCTCCGCTGATTACAGAATAATCACCTGTTTTTTTCTCATATTCCAGTGCAGGGTTGATAAAATTTAGTCTAAAAATGTTTTCCAAGCCATCACCTCCTTGTGAAAAAACGTTACCTACAAAAAGAACAATATATAAAATGCTTAAAGCTATTCGTTGAACTCCCATGCAACCAATCATTATTTAAAGTTAATCAACCTTTCCCCTGATTCGTTTTCCTTTCCATACTCCATTCCGTAGAGCAGCTCCGTATATATCAATATCAATCTTTTCATATTTTGTAGAATTACCTAATTGATTGAGTAGGTTTTCCCCCCAATTTGAATTGGATTCCCACTCAACAAGATAGTTGAAATCAAAAATTTTTTTAGCTTGCGAACTATGTTTTAATAAAATATCGGCTTGTGTAACCTGAAAAGAGTTTGGAAGAAACTTCACTATATTCACACCGACCTTATCTTGTTTCATATCAGAGGAAAGACCATTTATCAAATTCCTAGCTTGACTTAAAAGAGTATTTATTGATTTGTTAGCATCTTTTCCTTTCAGAGGATAGTACAAATCTTCACCAAGTATGGTAATCTCTATAGCCCCATAAGTTTCTTTTTCTATAAAGGGCCACTCGGATGGATTAATTGGATATGTTGTAACAACATTTCCTGTCATATCATAGTTGACTCCCTTATATTTAAAAATTACACGGTTTGGGTCTAAAGCATTGTACGGACTAAAGTTGGTCTCATATGTATAAATAGCATGATTTATACCCAACCTAACACCATCAGAAGTTGAGGACTCCGACCATCCAATGATGCGCTTCTTTTGGTACTTTGCAGAAGCGCCAACTGAAGACCATATTAGATAATTTTCGTTCCACACCTTGGTTTGAATTCTATGAGTGCTATCGTGATAATCATTACATTTAACAGTATTACCGAAAACTTGTTGAAACAAACTGTCCTCACTATATGAACAAGTTCCAAAGTTTTGAGGAACAAGTAGAGGAATCACATTATTTGGACTTCCACCCGACGAACCATCTGAAGATCCCCCAGAACCACCACCACTGCAAACACTATAAAGAGAAATTTTTGGGGTAATCTGAGTAACTGTGCCTTCAACCAGATTTAAAGACATACTTTCCAAATCAGAGTTTAGTGGAGTTTTAAGTGCTTCCTCGCATTCTAAGGGCATCATTAATGCCTTATTGGCAATTTTGGACGACAGTTCCGACAAATAGCTTTTAAGATACCTTTCATCTTCTATTTTGCAGTAAAAAAGTCCTCTAGTAGTGTATTTATATAATTTATCCCCAACATATATTTCCCGATCTTCATTTAAGATCGATGCAAAATTGGAATCTGCGATTAACTCATCTTCCAAATCTATATCATCAGAATCTCTTTTTGAGCTGTAAAGCAGTCCTTTTTTTGCAATACGTGATTTTTTTTGAGCCAAGTAATTATTTATGGTATTTTCATCTTCTAAGTCTAAAATAGGTCTTAGAGAATTGAAACCTGCTGTGTTCAGTTCTTTTATCCTTTCTTTAAAATCTTTTTCTTCTGTTTGTTCTAAAAAAGTAGCTAAAGACTCTTCATTGTCAAATTTCAATTTGTTATTGACCAATTCAATATCTACTTTTATTTCTGAACTTGTTTCACTTAAGGCTACTGGTTCCTCTTTAGAACATGATGAGATAAGTAAATAGGAAACAATAAAAGAAACTATGAACAAAATTTTAATTTCATGTTGAACTTTGTTTATGGTTATTGATTTGATTACTCAATTATAGATTTTTATAACAGGAAGGAATTTCTTCCATAAAGAAACATAAACATCGCATACTCCACTATCTCCAATTGATGGATACCCCTTTTGAACCAACAAACCACCGTTTTGATCTGATAAAGTTTTAATAGGACATGCTATTTCTATTCTTTGTCTTACATTTAAAAAACTATGAAAAATACCATCTCCGAACGCATTGCCGACTTTCTAAAAAACTATCCTCCTTTCAACGCCATGGAGGCAAAACAGCTGGAGCAGTTGTCCGTAGAAGTGGTGATTGTCCATAAGGAAACCAACACCCTAGTTTTTTCGCAGAGCGAAAGTCCGCACGCCCATTTTTATGTGGTGAACAAAGGTGCCGTGGCCTTGTCCAAAGCAGGATCCAGTCAAATTTTGGATATATGTGACGAAGGTGATGTTTTTGGACTTCGCCCCCTTTTGGCCAACGAAAGTTATAAACTGGAGGCCAAAGCCTATGAAGAGACCATTCTCTACGCCATTCCCATCAAGGATTTTAAACCCTTGGCGCTCGAAAACAAGCGTATCGGAAATTTTTTGATAGAAAGCTTTGCTTCCAACACGGGTAACCCCTACTCCATTAAACACCGTGGAAAATTGTATGGTGCCAGTAGCGATTCCAATCAATATTCCAGTGATAAAATATTGGACCTTCAACCCATAAAATATTCAACGGACCTTATCACCTGCAAAAAAGGCACAAAAATAAAGACCATAGCCAACAAAATGACCAAACACAATGTAAGTTGCATGTTGGTAGAAAAAGACAACTTACCTGTGGGCATCATAACCGATAAGGATATTCGTAAAAAAGTAGCCACAGGACTCTTTCCCATCACCGCTTCGGCGAAAAAAATCATGTCCTCCCCCATTATTACCTATCCAAAAGGGCTTACGTTGGCACAATCGCAAATGGCCATGATGAAGAGCAATATCAGCCACTTGGTTCTTACGGAAGATGGTACTACGGATACAAAATCGGTCGGGATCTTATCCAAACATGATATTATGGTGGCGGTCGGCAACAATCCTGCTGTACTGATGCGAGCCATTAAAAGAGCAACCAGCGCCAAAAGACTGCGGGGTATTCGACATGGCATCATGAATTTGTTGCAAGGGTATTTGGACCAGAATATCCCTTTGGGATTGGTATCCAAAATCATTTCAGAACTAAATGATGCCTCTACCAAACAAGTCATTCAAATTGCATTGTCCAAAATGGAGGAAGAGCCTCCTGTAAAATTTACGTGGCTCAGTATGGGCAGTCAAGGTCGTGGGGAACAACTCTTGAATACCGACCAAGACAATGCCATTATTTTTGAAGATGTTCCAGAAGAGCAATTGGAAACAACCCGAAGCTATTTTTTAAAACTGGGTGAACGCATTTCCAAAGGATTGAACACCATTGGTTTTGAATATTGCACTGCGGATATGATGGCTTCGAACCGCTCTTGGTGCCATTGTTTAAGTGAATGGAAAGACGTTACGGCCCACTGGATTCATAATCCTGGACCTGACGAGATACTCTTATCCTCCATCTTTTTTGATTACAATGTAACCTATGGGGATAAGGCTCTGGCAGATGAACTTTCTCAAAGTATTTTTAATTATGCCAACCACTATCCGCAATTTTTCACCCATTTGGCCAGCGGTGCTTTGCAGAACCCTTCGCCATCAGGTTTTTTTAGGGATTTTTTGGTGGAACAGGATGGGGAGCATAAGGATTTCTTCGATTTAAAATTACGTGCCCTTATGCCCATTATCGATGCCGCACGGGTACTTATACTGTCACATTCCATCAAATCCATAAACAATACAGCGGAACGCTACGAAAAACTGGCCGAACTGGAACCTAACAACAAGGAGCTTTACCTAGCTTGTTCCTACGCTAGCAAAGCGTTGCTCAAATTTAGGACAAGACAGGGTTTGCTGCACAACGATTCGGGTCGGTATATCGCTTTGGACAAATTGAACAAGGAGGAGAAAATCAAACTGAAAAGAACCTTTAAAACCGTTAAAGAAATCCAATCTTTGATTGAGGTAAGGTTCCAAGTTAAAAACCTGTTGCGCTAATGTGGCCTTTCTCCAAGAAAAAACCATTGGAACTTCCCGATTTTTGGCGGGAGTACGAGGAGCATTTTAAGGAAAAACTTCTGGAGGGCATCCATGAGAATACCTTTGTGGTCTTAGATACCGAAACAACGGGTTTTAGCTTTACAACAGACCGTATGCTTTGCATTGGGGCATTAAAACTATTGGACAACAATATTGTGGTGAAGGATAGTTTTGAAGTGTTCATTCAGCAAGAGCACTATGATTCGGGTAGTGCAGAGATCCATGGAATTCTAAAGAAAAGTAAACGGAATAGCATCTCCGAGCTCGAAGCATTGAAACAATTTTTGGTGTACGCCAAAAACCATGTGCTGGTGGGGCATCATGTGATGTTTGATGTGAACATGATCAATGCTGCCCTAAAAAGAAATGGGCTACCCAAGCTCAAAAACAAAACCTTGGACACTGAATCTCTTTACATCAGAACATTGTTGGTATCCACCGTAGTACAAAAAAAAGAAAGATACTCCTTGGACGATTTGGCCAAAAAGTTCAGTATTTCTCGAAAGGATAGGCATACAGCCTTGGGCGATGCCTTTATTACCGCTATTGCTTTTTTAAGAATAATTGAAAAATTGAAACCCAAAAAAATAAAGGATCTCCTTAAAAAATAAGAAGACCCTTTTTATTTAGTAAACTACCTCGGGGCAAGCCCACGAGGCATTAATAGGAAAGGTAGTTTTCATTTCGAGGCAAGCCTCAGAGTATTCAAATCTCGATTATCGAGTAAAACTGAACTATTTAAAGGCTTTCCTTTATAATGTTCTCCACCACTTCTGGGTTCAACAAAGTTGAAGTGTCCCCCAAATTACTGGTATCTTTGGAGGCAACCTTTCTAAGGATTCTCCTCATGATCTTACCACTTCGTGTTTTGGGCAATCCTTCCACAAATTGAATTTTATCCAATTTGGCAATGGGTCCGATGTGCTCGGTGATCAATTGGTTCACCTCTTTTTTCAGGTTGTCACGGTTACGGGTTTCTCCGGTTTCTTTTAAAATAATGTACCCGTACAATGCATTTCCTTTGATGTCGTGTGGGAATCCAACAATTGCAGATTCTGCTACGGCCGGGTGCTCGTTAATGGCGTCTTCAATCGGTGCGGTACCCAAATTATGACCGGAGACAATGATAACATCATCTACCCTACCTGTAATTCGGTAGTAACCGACCTCATCCCTAAGAGCTCCATCCCCTGTGAAATATTTTCCTTCAAAAGCAGAGAAATACGTCTCTTTATACCTTTGGTGGTTGCCCCAAATGGTTCTGGCAATAGCGGGCCATGGGTATTTGATGCACAACCTTCCATCTACTTGGTTGCCTTTGATTTCCTCACCATTTTCATCCATAAGCGCGGGTTGAATTCCTGGCATGGGCAAAGTGGCGTATGTAGGCTTTGTGGGCGTGGAAAATGGTATGGGTGAAATTAGGATGCCCCCTGTTTCTGTTTGCCACCACGTATCCACAATTGGGCATTTTTTATCACCCACATGGTCGTTGTACCAGTGCCATGCCTCCTCGTTGATGGGTTCTCCAACAGTTCCCAAAACCTTCAAGCTGGAAAGGTCGTATTTTGTAACAAAGTCCAAGTTTTCCTTGGCCAAGGCCCTAATTGCCGTAGGAGCGGTGTAAAACTGGTTTACTTTGTGCTTTTGCACTACATCCCAGAATCGTCCAAAGTCAGGATAAGATGGTACCCCTTCAAACATTACCGTAGTCGCTCCATTGGCCAATGGTCCATACACAATGTAGGAGTGTCCCGTAATCCAACCAATATCTGCCGTACACCAATACACATCTTCTTCGCGGTATTGGAATACGTTTTTAAAGGTATATGCGGTATAAACCATATATCCTCCGGTTGTATGCACCATTCCCTTGGGGCGGCCTGTTGAACCCGAAGTATATAAAATGAACAATGGATGTTCGGCATCCACAATTTCAGGAACACAATCCGAATATGCCTTATCCAAAAGTGGCTGAATCCAGATATCGCGACCTTCTTTCATGGTTACTTCACCACCTGTACGTTTGGTGACCAGTACGGTTTCCACATCCGGACAGCTTTCCAAAGCTTCGTCCACAATGGATTTTAAGTCGATAACCTTGGTTCCCCTAAAAGAACCGTCGGAAGTAAGCACCATTTTGGCACCGCAATCATTGATTCTGGTTGATAATGCGGTAGATGAAAATCCTGCAAAAACAATAGAGTGAATGGCTCCGATTCGTGCACAGGCCAATAATGCAATGGCCAAATCTGGAATCATCGGCAAATAAATAACTACCCTGTCCCCTTTTTTAACACCCTTTTCCTTTAGCACATTGGCATACTTACAAACGCGTTCGTGAAGTTGGGTGTATGTAATATGTTCTGCTTCTTCGCTGGGATCATTGGGTTCAAAAAGTATGGCAGTTTTATCACCTCGGATTCTTAAATGGCGGTCAATACAGTTTTCGGTAATGTTGAGTTTGGCTCCTTTAAACCAACTGATTTCTGGCTTGGTAAAGTCCCATTCCAAAACCGAATCCCATTTTTTACGCCAGTGAAAGTGTTCTTCGGCTACTTCTTCCCAAAATCCTTCGGGGTTTCTAACGGATTTTCGATAGACTTGAAAATATTCCTCCAAGTGTTTTATGTGGTAGTTACTCATTATGTGTAATTAAATTTTATGCTGCCTTAAAAATAAGGAAAAAGATAGGCATTTCACAGTCATTTTAGTGCCCAGATGCTTCACCTGCTTGATTGGGTACACGGATATTTTCAACAATTTCCTGTACCTCTTCGGGCGGTTCGGCGGTAAATTTGTTCACCACAATAGCAACGATAAAGTTGACAAGCATTGCTATGCTTCCAAACCCTTCGGGCGAAACGCCAAACCACCAGCTTTCTTGTAGGACATCGACAGCTTCTTTTCCTCCATCAAAAATTCCGAATTTGAATTTCAGCATGTAGAAAAGCATCAGGCAAAGACCTACAACCATACCCGATATGGCACCTTTACTGTTCATTTTTTTATAGAAAATCCCTAAAATGATCGCAGGAAAGAACGATGCCGCAGCAAGACCGAAAGCCAAGGCGACCACAGCCGCCACAAAGCCTGGCGGATTGATACCGAAATACCCCGCAACAACAACGGCAAGGGCAGCAGAAATGCGAGCTGCCCAAAGTTCTCCTTTTTCCGAAAGGTCTGGTTTAAGTACGTTCTTAATCAAGTCGTGGGAAACCGAAGAAGAAATCACCAATAACAACCCTGCTGCGGTAGATAAAGCGGCTGCCAGTCCACCAGCGGCAATCAAACCAATGACCCATGCGGGCAAATCCGCAATCTCTGGGTTGGCCAATACCATAATATCCCGGTCAACCGTCAATTCGTTTACTTCTGGCGAAGCCACATATTGGATTTTACCATCTCCATTTTTATCCTCATGGGCTATCAATCCTGTTTTTTCCCATCGGTTGAACCATTCAGGCATGTTGGCATATTCTTTACCGCTAACCGTTTCAATTAGGTTGGTTCTTGCGAATACGGCCACAGCGGGTGCTGTGGTGTATAGAATTGCGATAAACAACAGGGCCAAGCCTGCCGATTTTCTGGCATCACGCACTCTTTTTACGGTAAAAAAGCGAACGATTACGTGAGGTAATCCTGCAGTGCCCACCATTAAGGCCAAGGTAATGGCAAACACGTCAATCGTACTTTTTGAACCATCCGTATATGCTGCAAAACCGAGTTCCTCGGATAGACCATCCAGTTTATCCAAAAGATAAGTTCCAGAACCATCGGATAATGTATCGCCAAAACCAAGTTGTGGGATTGGGTTTCCCGTCATTTGAATGGAAATAAATATGGCTGGCACCATAAAGGCAAATATCAAAACGCAATATTGTGCTACTTGGGTATAGGTGATTCCCTTCATCCCGCCAAGTACGGCATAGAACAGCACAATCACCATTCCGATAACAACACCTGTATTGATATCAACTTCCAAGTATCGCGAAAACACAATACCTACACCGCGCATTTGGCCGGCCACATAGGTAAAGGAAACGATAAGGGCACAGATGACCGCCACAACACGGGCTGTTTTGGAATAGTAGCGCTCCCCTATAAAATCGGGCACCGTGAATTTTCCAAATTTTCTTAGGTAGGGTGCCAATAGCAGCGCCAATAGCACGTATCCCCCTGTCCACCCCATTAAATATACGGCGCCATCATACCCTGCAAAGGATATGATTCCTGCCATGGAAATAAAGGAGGCTGCCGACATCCAATCGGCTGCCGTAGCCATCCCGTTGGCCAATGGGGAAACCCCTCCTCCAGCTACATAAAATTCTTTTGTGGAACCGGCTCTAGACCAAATTGCAATTCCTATATAGAGACCAAAGGATAGTGCGACCAACACATAGGTCCAAATTTGTTCATCACTCATTAGTTGTGGTTTTATTCAGTTGGTTGATTTATTCCTCGTTGTAGCCGTATTTCTTGTCCAATTTATTCATAAGACGAACATAGACGAAAATGAGGATAACAAATACATAGATGGCCCCTTGTTGTGCGAACCAAAACCCAAGTTTGAACCCGCCTATTTTAATGTTGTTCAATGCATCTTTGAAGAGGATACCTGCTCCATAGGAGACCAGGAACCAGATGGTCAAGAGAATAACCAAATACTTTAGGTTTTCTCTCCAATAGGCGGTGGCCTTCTTTTGTTTTTCGGACATGTTTTATTGGTTGGTTTAGTTATTTCAAATTGTGCGGCATGAATATATCAAAATTGATTAAACAAATATGAATAAACGAGCAACAAAAAAAGGGAATTCACAGAATTCCCTTTTGTTTATTGGTTAGATAACAAATAAGTAATGGTTATTTTTCCAAATATGCCTTTACAT
The DNA here is from genome assembly GCF_000224085.1 of Allomuricauda ruestringensis DSM 13258. Lineage (NCBI taxonomy): Bacteria > Pseudomonadati > Bacteroidota > Flavobacteriia > Flavobacteriales > Flavobacteriaceae > Flagellimonas > Flagellimonas ruestringensis. Next base: position 3,225,055 of record NC_015945.1, on the reverse strand, counting down.
TTTTTAAGATACGTTCTTGTAGATTGGAAACATCTGCTTTCACAAAAGTATCTCCTGTAATATTCTCAAAAAGCTCAATGTACCGGTTAGAAACCGATTCGATGTATTCATCCGACATTTCAGGAACCGACTGCCCCTCCAAGCCTTGAAATCCATTGGAAATAAGCCATTGCCTTACAAATTCTTTAGAAAGTTGTTTTTGGGGTTCGCCTTTAGCTTGGCGCTCCTTGTATCCATCAGCATAAAAATAACGTGATGAATCGGGGGTATGGATTTCATCTATCAATACGATTTCTCCGTTTTTGGTCTTACCGAATTCATATTTGGTATCCACTAAAATGAGTCCCCGCTCAGCAGCTATTTCTGTTCCTCTTTGAAACAAGGCTCGGGTATATTTTTCCAACACTTCATAATTCTCTTTGGATACAATACCACGTTTTAAAATATCTTCTTTGGAAATATCCTCGTCGTGGTCTCCCTTTTCGGCCTTGGTCGCTGGCGTGATGATGGGTTGCGGAAACTTGTCGTTCTCCTTCATTCCTTCGGGCATGGGAACGCCACAAAGCATTCTTTTGCCAGCCTTGTATTCACGGGCAGCATGACCAGACATATACCCTCGGATCACCATTTCCACTTTAAAGGGCTCGCAGGCTTTGCCGACCGCCACATTGGGGTCTGGTGTGGCCATCAACCAATTGGGAACTATGTCTTGAGTGTCCTCCATCATTTTGGTGGCAATTTGGTTCAAAATTTGGCCTTTATAAGGAATTCCCTTTGGCATCACCACATCAAACGCGGACAATCGGTCCGTGGCTACCATCACCAAAATATCATCTTCCAAGGTATAAACCTCTCTTACTTTTCCTTTATAAACAGATTTTTGCCCAGGAAAGTTAAAATCCGTGGTCATCAGCGTATTCATTCCCATAATATTATTAGAATTGATTCTGGTGCTCTATATTTTGATAGGCATCAATCACCTTTTTCACCAATTTGTGTCGGATTACATCTTTATCATCCAAATAAATGATACTGATACCCTCCACATTCTTCAAAATAAGCAACGCTTCCTTTAATCCTGATATAACCCTTCTTGGCAAATCAATCTGCCCTGGGTCACCTGTTAACAAAAACTTGGCGTTCTTGCCCATACGGGTCAGGAACATTTTCATTTGGGCGTGGGTAGTGTTCTGGGCCTCGTCCAAAATCACAAAGGCATTGTCCAAAGTACGGCCACGCATAAAGGCCATTGGTGCTATTTGTATGGTGCCATCCTCAATATATTTTTCCAACTTTTCCGAAGGAATCATATCCCTAAGGGCATCGTACAAAGGTTGCATGTACGGATCCAACTTTTCCTTAAGATCACCCGGAAGAAAACCAAGGTTCTCCCCTGCCTCCACCGCAGGACGCGTCAAAATAATACGCCTTACCTGCTTTTCCTTTAGAGCTTTTACGGCCAAAGCAACTCCGGTATAGGTTTTTCCCGTTCCCGCAGGGCCAATGGCAAAGACCATATCATCCACTTTGGTGGCATCTACCATACGTCTTTGGTTGGCTGTTTGGGCTTTTATCAACCTTCCGCTTACCCCGTGCACCAAAACATCTCCACTGCTTGAAGATGAAATATAATCGGCTTTGCTGGTACTGGTGAGTATCCGTTCGATCATGTTCTCATCAAGCTTGTTATATTTGGCAAACTGATTGGTCAGCTCATCGAAGCGTTTATCAAACTCTTCCAAAAGTTCTTCATCGCCGAATACCTTTATCTTGTTCCCCCGTGCTACAATCTTAAGCTTTGGAAAGTATTTTTTCAGTAGCTCAATGTTGGCGTTTTGTTGCCCAAAAAATTCTTGGGGGCTGATTTCCGTAAGTTCTATTACAAGTTCGTTCAAAAATAGTGAGGTGTTACAGTTGTTTCTGAAGCGTTTTATTCTTTCTTTTTTGACTAATTTTACAAACAAACTTAACTAAAAATCGATTTGAACACGGAAAAACATATCAACAGTATTGCATGGCCATTGTAACCTTAACTACAGATTTTGGATATAAGGACCACTTTGTTGGGGCTGTGAAAGGGGCAATACTGAGCAATCTCCCCGATATTTCCGTTGTTGATATTTCGCACGCCATAAGCCCTTTCAATATTCAAGAATGCGCTTATATCCTAAGGAATGCCTACCACTCGTTCCCGAAGGGAACGGTCCATATAGTTGGTGTGGATTCGGAGATTTCGCCAGAAAACGAGCATATCGTAGTGCAGGTGGATGGGCACTATTTTGTGAGTGCCAACAGTGGCGTTATTTCCTTGATAACTTCCGAGGTGCAACCCGAAAAAGTTGTGGAAATCAATCTGCCCAATGCAGAATCTGGCGCTTTTCCTGTGCTGAACATATTTGTTCAAGTGGCCTGCCATATTGCACGTGGTGGTAAGTTGGAGGTGATTGGCAAACCTTTGGAGCGTTTGAAGGAATTACGCGATTTTGAACCACGAATCACCAACGAAGGCAAAACCATTACAGGTAACGTTATATATATTGATAACTACGGCAACGTGGTCACCAACATTCAGAAAAACCTATTTGAAGCCTACCGAAGCGGACGTGATTTTGAAATTATTGCGAGAACCACCAAAATAAAACAAGTACACCAAAGCTACAACGGCATCATCAATTATGATTTGGAGCGAAACCAGCGCAAAGGTCCAGGGGATGCCTTGGCCCTGTTCAACTCTGCGGGTTATATTGAGCTTGCTATTTATAAAAGTGACTTAAATTCCGTTGGAGGCGCTTCCTCGCTATTGGGCTTGAATTATAGGGACACCGTAACCATAAATTTCCTGTAAATGTTGATACGCATCGTAAAACTGACTTTTAAACCCGAAAATATTGCTAGTTTTGAGCGAATCTTTGAAGAATCAAAAAATGACATCTTGGCTTTTGAAGGATGTAATATGGTAGAGTTGTATCAAGACATCAATAATTCCAACATATTTTTCACCTATAGTTTTTGGGATACGGAATCGCATCTGGAAAATTATAGAAACTCGGATTTCTTCAAAAGGGTTTGGGGCAATACCAAAAAATTGTTCTCCGAAAAACCTGAAGCTTGGAGCGTTAAAAAAGTTATGAGTTAGGAGTTATGGGTTATTGGTTGAAATTGTTTTTGATATCGGTTAATCGGTATCACCGGACAAAGGACTATTATGCATATTGCCCAAAGCTGATTATTAAGAAATATGTTCGCAATTTTTAAGAGAGAGGTACGGTCCTTTTTTACATCGCCCATCGGTTATTTGATCGTGGGTTCTTTTTTACTGCTCAACGGACTTTTTTTGTGGGTGTTCAAGGGCGAATACAACATTTTTGATTACGGATTTGCCGATTTGAGCAACTTTTTTTTGTTGGCCCCTTGGGTTTTTATCTTTTTGGTGCCCGCCATCACCATGAAGAGTTTTTCCGAAGAGCGTAAAATGGGAACACTCGAATTGTTATTGATCAAACCCATCTCTGTTTGGAAATTGGTGCTCGGTAAATTCTGGGGAGCATTCCTGTTGTGCGTTATCGCAGTAATACCGACCATAGTATATGTTTTTTCCATCTCAGGATTGGGAATGGTAGAAGGTAATTACGACCTCGGAGTAGTGCTGGGCTCTTACTTTGGATTGCTTTTTTTGATGGCTTGCTATACTTCCATCGGAATATTTGCCTCTACGCTGTCGGATAATCAAATTATCGCCTTTTTAGTTGGCATATTGGTCTGTTTTCTAATTTTTAATGGGTTTGATGCTATTTCATCTTTGTTTTCGAATGGAGAAACCCAACAAACCATTCAAGAATTAGGGGCAAAATCGCATTTTGATAGCATTGCAAGAGGCGTGATAGATACGCGGGATTTGGTTTATTTTATTTCATTGACCCTATTGTTTTTGTATCTCACCTTTCAACGTTTAAAACAATTGCCAAGGTAATGGGAAAGTTTTTTGTATCAATACTAAAAGTGATTGTAGCGGTCGTGGTCATCAACCTCTTGGCCAGTTTTGTCTATACCCGTTTTGACCTTACCGAAGATAAAAGGTACACCTTATCGGAACCTGCCGTACAGGTAGCTCAAAAATTTGAATCACCCGTTATTGTGGATGTTTTATTGGATGGAAACATTCCCGCAGAGTTTTCCAAACTAAAAGCGGAAACCATTCAGTTGTTGGAATCCTTCGGGTCAAAAAACAGTAACATCAAATACAATTTGGTGGACCCATTGGCAAACGAAGAACAGGCTCAACAGACTGTTGCTGAACTTCAGAGCCTGGGATTGCAACCAGCAAATGTAACTGTTGAGGAAAACGGTAAGGTTTCCAACGAATTGGTATTTCCATGGGCCATGGTCAACTACAAGGACCAAACGGTAAAAGTGCCATTACTAAAAAATAAATTGGGTTCCACAGCGGAGGAACGCATCAACAATTCGGTACAGCAATTGGAATATGCCTTTGCCGATGCTTTTACCAAACTGAGCATTGAAGAAAAAAAGAGCATAGCCGTCATTAAAGGAAATGGCGAACTGGATGATATTTTTATTGCCGATTACCTCACTACGATTCGGGATTATTACAACATTGGAGCCATTACTTTGGATTCCGTAGCTACCAATCCACAAAAGGTATTGGACCAATTAAAAGGTTTTGACCTTGCCATCATTGCAAAGCCAACAGAGGCATTTACCGACCAAGAAAAATATGTGATGGACCAATATATGGTTCAAGGAGGTAAATCCATTTGGATGATGGACCAAGTGAATATGGAAATGGACAGCATTTATGCTGGTGGCGGAGAGGCCATTGCTGTTCCCAGAGATTTGAATTTAAAGGATATGTTCTTTAAATATGGGGTTAGAATCACTCCTGTTTTGGTGAACGATCTTTATTTCACCCAAATAGTTTTGGCTACGGGCGAAGGAAACGATTCGCAGTACAATCCCTTGCCTTGGTTTTACTACCCAATGGTTTTTTCACAGAACAACCATCCTATCAACACCAATATTGAGGCGGTGCGTTTTCAGTTTACTAGCCCAATAGATGTTTTGGAAAACGATTACAAAAAAACAATTCTGTTGCAGAGTTCACCATTGTCCAAAACCGATGGAATTCCACGAGTAGTGAGTTTGGATATGATCAATCAACAACCTGATCGAGAATTATACAACAACGGAAATCTACCGTTGGCCGTTTTGATCGAGGGTAATTTCACATCCATGTACAAGAACAGGGTAAAGCCTTTAAGGCTGCAAAACACCATGGAAGAAGGTCCCGAAAATAAAATGATCGTAATCTCTGATGGAGATGTAATCAAAAACCAGTTGCGAAACGGCAGACCTTTGGAATTGGGCTACGATAAATGGACCAGCAGCTTCTATGGCAACAAGGAATTCTTGGTAAACAGCACAAATTACCTCTTGGACCATACTGGGCTTATTAACATTCGGAACAAGAAAGTGTCCATCCCACTGTTGGATGTTAAAAAAATAGCAGAGCAAAAAACCAAGTGGCAGCTCATAAACATTGGATTGCCAGTAGTTTTAACATTGTTGTTCGGTCTTTTCTTTGGCTATTACAGAAAGCGCACGTTTACGGCTTAGATGTTGATAAATTTGTTTCTCTGCTAAATCCATTTGAGATATATTTGTTTTTATTGATTTTATAGGCCCTTTAACAGGGGAAAATTGCCAAAAAGGTAACTATACTAAAGTATTTCGTTGATGAAGTTTATCGTATCCAGTACATATTTATTGAAACAACTGCAGGTTTTGGGAGGAGTTATCAACAATAGCAACACCTTGCCCATCCTGGACAATTTTTTATTTGATCTAAAAGAAAGTAAGCTAACCGTTTCCGCATCGGACTTGGAAACTACCATGAGTACCGTTTTGGAAGTAGATTCCGATTCGGAAGGTACCATCGCCGTGCCAGCACGTTTGTTGTTGGACACCTTAAAAACTTTTCCTGAACAACCATTGACTTTTGTGGTTGAGGACAACAATACGGTAGAGATCAGTTCCAACCACGGTAAATATGCTTTGGCGTATGCCGATGGAGCGGAATTCCCTAAAGCGGTGGAAGTCTCCAATCCGAGCTCCACTACCCTATTGGGCGATATTTTGGCAACAGCAATCAACAAAACGATTTTTGCCGCAGGAAACGATGATCTTCGCCCAGTGATGAGCGGGGTGTTTTTCCAGTTTTCTCCAGAGAATCTGACCTTTGTGGCCACGGATGCCCATAAATTGGTGAAATATCAGCGACAGGATGTAACTGCTTCCGAAGTAGCGGAATTCATTATGCCCAAAAAACCATTGACATTGTTAAAGGGTATTTTGGCAGGTTCCGAATCCGAAGTAACCATCGAATACAATGACAGCAATGCCAAATTCTATTTTGACAATACTGAATTGGTTTGTCGATTGATTGACGGTAAATACCCGAACTACGAAGCGGTGATTCCAAAAGAAAACCCGAACAAGTTAACGATCGCTAGAAACCAGTTCCAGAGTTCTGTGCGCAGGGTTTCTATTTTCTCCAATAAGACCACGCACCAAATACGCTTGAAGATTGCAGGAGCTGAACTTAATATTTCTGCTGAGGATGTTGATTACAGCAACAAGGCAGAAGAAAGGCTATCATGTTCTTACCAAGGTGACGATATGCAAATTGGTTTCAACTCAAGATTTTTATTGGAAATGTTGAACAATTTGTCGTCTGACGAAGTTTCTTTGGAAATGAGCCTTCCAAACAGAGCAGGTATCCTTACCCCTATCGACGGTTTGGACGAAGGCGAACATGTGACCATGTTGGTGATGCCCGTGATGCTGAATAGTTAAATTAACTACCCAACCATATTGAAAAAGCTGGAGCACGTTGTTCCAGCTTTTTGATTTTATGATATAAATTTAATCGTCATAAAATAAGACGGTGACTCCCCATTCGATGCTTTTACTGCATTAACAATAGGCAGTATAAACCCAAGGATTCCCACTCCTATCAAGCCCAGTATACCCAAGCCCAAAAGAAGGATGGCAGGAATACTAATGATAATGTAAAGTATCAAACTGATCTGGAAATTGATAATGGCCTTTCCATGCTCGTTCATTCCCTCGACCTTATCTTTTGATGACAACCAGATAATCAAGGGTATAATCAGGCTTCCAAATCCTGTAACATACGATAAAAGTTGTGTAAGATGTGTCACGGCCAACAAGGTATTGTCCGTTCTAACTGCTTTTTGATTGATAACTTCCATTTTTGATTGATTTTGATGATTCATCTTATTAGTATACAAATCACTAAAAATGTTACAAACACCAGCTAATTTGTACTTTTGTCTCCATGTCGTACATAGATAACATTGTAGCCTTGGCAACACCCTCGGGAACAGGGGCCATTGCCGTAATTCGGGTTTCGGGACCAGATGCCATAACCCTTGTGGATACCCTTTTCAAATCCATTAAGGGAAAGAAACTGGGACAACAAAAAAGCCATACCATTCATTTGGGCCATATTGTGGACCAAGAAAAGATTTTGGACGAAGCTCTTGTTTCTATTTTTAAAGGGCCGCACTCCTATACCGGTGAAAATGTTGTGGAGATTTCCTGCCACGGCTCCCCGTTCATCCAACAACAGATCATTCAGCTTTTGTTGCGAAATGGTTGCCGTTCGGCATCGGCAGGTGAATTTACACTACGAGCATTCCTTAACGGTAAAATGGATTTAAGTCAGGCTGAAGCTGTGGCCGACCTTATTGCCAGCGATAGTGAAGCGGCCCACGACATTGCCATGCAGCAGATGCGCGGTGGATTCAGCAATGAAATCCAAGAACTGCGACAAGAACTGCTGAACTTCGCTTCGCTTATTGAACTGGAACTCGATTTTTCCCAAGAAGATGTGGAGTTCGCAGACAGAACCCAGTTCAACGAACTACTCAACCGCATTAGTGAGGTACTAAAGAAATTAATCGACTCCTTCGCACTCGGAAATGTGATAAAAAATGGAATCCCCGTAGCTATTGTGGGGCAACCCAATGTAGGGAAATCAACCCTGCTCAATGTACTGCTTAATGAAGAGAGAGCTATTGTGAGTGAAATTGCGGGTACTACCCGGGATACGGTCGAGGACCATATCAGCATAAAAGGTATCAATTTTAGGTTTATTGATACGGCTGGAATCCGCGAAACCGTGGATGTGGTGGAAAAAATAGGGATTGAACGAACCTTTGACAAAATTGAAAAGGCACGGCTCATTATTTACCTATTTGATGGTATGGATTTTGACAAGGCGGAATTGGAACAGATTCAAAAGCGCTACCCCAACAAACAGTTGTTACCCATCTGCAATAAAATGGATCTCTTAAACCAAGAGCAGAAAGAAAAGATAAAATCAGAAATTCCCAATGTACTTTTCCTTTCTGCTAAATTTAAGGAGGGTATTTCAGAACTCGAGAGTAAGCTTCTTTCTTTGGTAGACTCAGGGGTGTTGAGTGGCGATACCACCATAATTACCAACAGCAGGCACTACGATGCGTTGTTAAAAGCTCTGGAGGAAATCCAAAAAGTAAAAGAAGGGTTGGATATGGAGCTTTCAAGCGATTTGATGGCCATAGACATCAGACAAGCCCTTTATCACTTGGGAGAAATTACAGGTAGCGTTACCACAGATGATTTATTGGGCAATATTTTTTCTAACTTTTGTATCGGAAAATAATTCTATATTTCAAAATAATATTTTGAAATTAAAAATCTGGTATTACCTTTGCTTAACAGTAATTGAAGTTTAAACAATGCGTATTGTTACCTACAAAAGAATAAAGGAGTTTATAGAAATACACGCAGATAGCGAAAACTCTTTAAACTTTTGGTATCATACCGTAATGGCAAAGAACTGGGATAACATCAACGAGTTAAGGCAGGATTTCAACACCGTTGATTATGTGGGAAACCACCGTTTTGTTTTCAATATTAAAGGAAACGATTACAGGCTAGTTGCCATAATTTCGTTCAATGCCAAAAAGGTTTACATTAGGTTTATAGGTACGCACTCGGAGTATGACAAGATTAAGGACATTAAAAACATTTAGCAATGATACAGACAGAAAAAGAGTATAACGCCATTGTTGAACGTATAGAAGAACTTTTGCAAAATCCCGACAATATCGAAAACAAAGATGCAAAGGGTTATGTGGAACTAAGCCTGTTATCTGACCTTGTGGCAGATTATGAAGAACGCCATTATCCGGTAAAAAAGCCATCATTGATCGAGGTGGTTAAATTGCGTATGGCTGAAATGGGATTGAACCAAAAACGACTATCCGAACTTTTGGGAGTGAGTACGTCAAGGGTAAGTGAGTACCTCAACGGAAAAAGCGAACCTACTTTAAAAGTAGCTCGGGAAATAAGCAGGAAATTAAATATCGACGCTTCTATTGTTTTAGGCATATAGATTTTGTAAAAAACACTGTTCGTCTTTATTGTTTTGATTAGACACCATACATTTAGCAACGGTAAGACTACCCGTAAAAGGGCAGCATTTTATTCAGATTAAAGTTGAAATGTTGGGCGGAAAGTTTCTTACTTCCCGTTTTGAAAGCCCTAGTAATTTAGCCTCAAAAGTTTTTAAATGCAGTAATGTATCTTATTTACACCTTTAAAACATAAAGTATTGATAATCAACATCAATTACTTTCTGCATCGGGGGCAAATAATTTCAATTTTATTATCTAGTTAAAGGTTAAAACCCTGCCTTTGCCTAACGGCAGTCAGGTTTCATTGCAGTTACTTTAGTTTCTATAAATTTTTTGGATGATCCCCTCTCCGGTCTCCCAAAAGGGGAGAAGTTTCCCTCCTTGGAGGGATTAAGGGAGGACTTGATTACCACCTTTTCTGGAGAATCAACAGGTTCAAGGAAAAGTAAGCGATAAACTTTTAAAGGCACTAGAGGAGAAAGATATCATATTCTCGGAGGAATCGTTCTTGGACTTTCCCGACGAAACCATTTCCTATATTTACGACCCACAAAGCAATAAAGCGCTGCTTTTCGAGAAACGGGGGGATGGCATCGTATTCTTGGATATAAGTACTTGGGTCCATGTAAAGGTGGAGGTCATAGCGGACAAAATGTCCGTTTATGTTGAGGATATGAATATCCCGACCTTTGTTGTTGACAACCTAAAGCGCGATTCTAAGAAAGGCGGTATAAGCTTGTTCAGCACCTTTGGCCAAGTCTACTTTAGCGATGTATCCATTCGGGAAATTGAAAGTTTCAATGCGCCAAAACAACGGGATACCGAAAAAATGATTTCGCCAAACTATTTGACCAAGTGGCAAATATCGGAACCCTTTGCCAAGGACTCCGTGAACTTTATATCCCAAGTGGATTCCCTATTCGATTACAGAGAAAAATTTAAAACGGTAACGGCCGATATGGATGGGCTTTTGAACATCAGTCGCTTTTATGATGATATGGATAAAACGGTCGCTCTGACCTGTAACATAGTATCTGATTCTGATAAGGATGTCAAACTAAACTTTGATTACGCTGACCACTTGGTGATCTTATTGAATTCCGAAGTCCTGTTCGACGGGGGAATGAACTTTAGGCCACCTTTGGAAAAGGGCATGGAAGGCAGGGTTTTCGTGGATGATGAACAGACCGTCCTGAATTTATCCAAAGGCCCCAATAAACTAATCTTTGTGCTGTCGGGCGATAACCGTCAGAAATATAATTGGGGATGTGTGGCCAAGTTGGAAAATTTGGATGGGATTTCAATAGAATGAGCCATTACGTACTCTTATGTGAATCCCTAAAATAGGCTTTTTTGGGAACATTGGAATGTAATTGAGTGCTTGTTGACAGAACAAGCTTATCGACTTTGCGAAGGAAAAGGTATTCGACCCCAATAAATCTGTAAGTGAAATCGCGTATGAACTTAGTTTTAAATATCCACAGCATTTTAGTAGGCTTTTTAAAAAACGTGTGGGCCATACCCCAAATGAATTTAGGTTGTTGAATTAGTGAAAAGTGAGCGAAATTAAGTTTCGTGCTTCAAGACCAAATCCTTTAGATTACATCTTCATTTAAAATACCATTGTTATTGATTCCCAAAAGTTGGTCATCGTACTAAATCTTTGACCTTCATTTTATGGATAACTTTGGTGGCAATCAAAAAGAGAATCGGGTGAACTCAGCCCAAATCAGGGTTTATGGCCATGGTAAGTATTAGCCCCCATTCTCTCTTAACCTGGTTCCACTTAATGCACTACGGGTTGTTTAAAATTGTTTGAATCCATATAAATGATTAAAAGGTCATTTTATTGTTAATAAGTCTCTTTATAACTTTTGAAGTATCCCAGCCATCCGAAAAAACCATGTCCTAATTTTATAAAGGACAAAAACCTAATGTGCTCTTTATGTTTTATCATGATTTTGAGGTAGTGTTTCAAGAAGTTCCCGGTGAAATCAGTCTTTGCTTTTCAATTTCTGGATGTCCCCTCCGATGTAAGGGATGTCATTCCCCTTTTTTATGGAAGGAAGGAAATGGAAACGAGCTTACCTCTGAATATTTCCAAGCACTTTTGAGTCAATATTCCGGTTTTGCCACCTGTGTTGTCTTTATGGGGGGCGAATGGCATCGTGAAGAATTGGTGGCCCACCTGAAATATGCCCAGCAACAAGGATATAGGACCTGTCTTTATACCGGGGAAGACAATGTACCATTCAACATCCTTGGGCATCTGACCTGGATAAAGACCGGTAAATGGGACAAAGACCTTGGCGGCCTTGAAAGTCATACCACAAATCAAGTTTTCAAGGAAGTAAAGACCAATAAAAAACTCAATCATTTATTCACCTCTAAATAGTTTTCAATATGATACGGCTAACCGATAAACAAATCTCCAAAAAAATTGCGTTCATAGACCATTACCTGCATTCCGACAATGCTGCCGACGGTTCCAAGGTCGATGCCAACGCCAATGTCACTTCCAAGAACATTGCGACCATGGAAGCAGAGCTCAACAAGGACATTAACATACAGATAAACAGGGCTTTGGTCAAACAAAAAATAGCCGCCTTGTTCGGGAATAACCTAGCGGAAGAATATATCCGGCAAATAGAGTCCCATGAAATCTATGTGCATGACGAAACCTCTTTAAAACCCTATTGTGCTTCCATTAGCATGTACCCATTTCTATTGGACGGCCTTACCAAGCTCGGGGGTGAAAGTTTGGCCCCCAAACACTTGGAAAGTTTTTGCGGGGAATTCGTCAACCTGGTCTTTGCGGTAAGCTCCCAATTTGCCGGGGCCTTGGCCACCGTGGAATTTTTGATGTATTTTGACCATTTTGCAGCCAAGGACTATGGGCGGGACTATCTCGACACCCATACCGATACCATCGCCAACCACCTCCAACATGTCGTCTATGCCATCAACCAACCGGCTGCGGCAAGGGGGTACCAATCGGTGTTCTGGAATATTTCCCTCTATGACAAACCCTACTTTGACAGTATGTTCGGGGATTTTGTCTTTCCGGATATGAGCAGGCCCCAATGGGGAAGTGTAAAAAAACTCCAAGCCTTCTTCATGGAATGGTTCAACGAAGAGCGTACCAGGGCCGTACTGACCTTTCCTGTAGTGACCGCTGCGATGTTGACCAAGGAAGGAATCCCTGTCGATACGGCGTTTACCGAAATGTGCGCGCATGAGTTGAGCAAGGGAAACTCCTTTTTTATCTACCAATCCGAAAATGCGGACAGCCTTGCGTCCTGCTGCCGATTACGCAATGAGATCAGTGACCACACTTTTAGTTATTCCCTTGGAGCCGGCGGGGTGGCCACAGGTTCTGTCAATGTCATCACCTTGAACATGAACCGTTTGGTACAACAGGGGGCCGATATTGTGGAAGAGGTCCGCAAGGTCCATAAGTACCAAGTCGCCTTTCGCAAACTCATCGATGACTATGAAAGGGCTGGCATGTTACCCGTCTATAACGCTGGTTTGATCTCCTTGGACAAGCAATTCCTGACCGTGGGCATCAACGGAATGGTCGAGGCCGCAGAAAGTCAAGGCATCAAAGTTGGCAACAATGATGGTTACAAGGAGTTTGTTAACCACTACCTCAAGGCCATCTACCATGAAAATAGAAAGGCCAGAGAGACCTACGGGTACATGTTCAACACGGAGTTCGTTCCAGCCGAAAATTTGGGGGTCAAAAATGCCAAATGGGACCGGGAGGACGGACTTTTTGTGCCCAGGGACTGCTACAACTCCTATTTCTATGCGGTCGAGGATGAACGGGTAAACGCTTTGGACAAGATCATGCTGCACGGTAAGGAAACCATCCAATATTTGGACGGTGGTTCCGCACTGCACCTCAACCTAGAGGAAACCCCGAACAAGGAAGGGTTCAAAAAATTGATACACGCTACGGCCCGGGCCGGGTGCAATTATTTTTGTTTCAATATCCGTATCACCATCTGCAACGAATGTTCCCATATTGACAAACGTACCTTGTATGAATGCAGTGCATGCAATTCGCAGAATGTGGATCATGCCACCCGGGTCATCGGATATCTCAAACGGGTCTCCAACTTCAGTTCCGGTAGGCAAAAAGAACACGGTCTGCGACATTATCACTTACAAGGCGGGCACAATCCCTTGGCAAACAGAAGGGCAGAAATCCTGTCCAACAAACTAAAAACAAATGAATTTACATATCGGTAATTTGAGACAATTTTCACTGAGTAGTACGCTACATTTCATCAAAAAAGACTCATCAGTTTTTTAGTTGGAACAAAGGCATCACCCTGGATTCGTTATCTTCTGTTATATCCTGTTCAGGGTGACCCAACAATCTTGGAATTACCGAATCAATTTTTAAAAATTACCCCAAGTAGGTAAAAAACCTAATTTTATGACACACCACTCCTTCCATATTCCCGTTATGGGAATTGCATTTACTATTGACACCCCATTGAAAGTTTCCCATTTGGGCATAGATTCGGCAATATCCTTGGTCGATGATATCCTTATGGAAAAAATGAGGAAGATGTATTGTGAAAAATTTGAAGTGCCCTACCATGAAATCAATGAGGGAATCGAGGATTTCAGGGCCAAAAGAATCACCGCTTATCTTAATCTCATTAAAAAACTGGTAGAAAAAAGGTTTGAACAGCTAAAGGATGTTACTTATGGCCATAGCGATGGGTTAAAACAATACTTTGATATGTTGCCCGACACTTCGTTGCTAAAGAAACGGTTTATCGATTTGACCCAAAAAACCGATCGCACGGCCTCCCTCAAGGAGTTTCTTGATGAGAACCTTTCCATGGGCAATATTGAGGTCAACATCATGACCAAATTGGATAGGGAGAATTATCGACACAAAGAGCCCTTGCCCAACAAGTACAATGATGCCCATGCCGCCCTTAGGGGATATGCCAATAGCAACCTTAGTTCCTCTGTTATTTTTTCGGCGGGCATGAACCCCCGATTGTACAGCTATATCGAGGAATTCGATGATTTTTATCCAGATGAAAACGGAATCATAAAAAAGAAAATAATCCTAAAGGTCAGTGATTATAGATCGGCCTTGGTCCAGGGGAAGTTTCTCGCAAAGAAAGGGCTATGGGTATCGGAATACAGAATCGAATCGGGATTGAACTGTGGTGGGCACGCCTTTGCTACAGATGGTCATCTTATGGGGCCGATATTGGCGCAGTTCCGAGACGAGAAAGAAGAGTTGGTATCGGAAACCAACGCTGTGCTGGTCCGTGCACTTTCACAAAAAAAACGTTATGTTCCCCAATCTGCCTTGCCCGTTAAAATCACTGCCCAAGGTGGGGTGGGCACCTCGGAAGAGCATGATTTTCTATTGGAACACTATAAATTGGATTCCGTGGGTTGGGGAACCCCGTTTCTTCTAGTGCCCGAAGCCACCACGGTGGACGACACTACCTTGAAAAAATTATCGCAGGCCAAAGAAAAGGACCTTTACTTGAGCAACATCTCTCCCTTGGGCGTTCCTTTCAATAGCCTAAGAGGAAATACCAAAGACATGGAAAAGTTGGCCAATATCCAAAAAAACAGGCCCGGAAGTGCATGCCCCAAAAAATATGTCGCCTTGAACAAGGAATTCACCAGTGAGGGTATTTGTATGGCATCACGACAATACCAACATCTAAAAATACAAGAATTGGACAAAAAGAACCTTGCTCCAGAAGCCCGCCAAGCGGCCTATGACAAGATTGTCGAGAAATCATGTGCCTGTGTAGGGCTGGGCACTTCGGCCTTGTTAAAATACGGGTTGGATACCAAGACCGAAGGCGATGGTGTCTCCATTTGCCCGGGACCAAATATGGCATACTTTTCAAAGATTGCCAGTCTCAGGGAAATGATGCAACACATTTATGGGGAATCCAGTTTGATCAAGAGAACCGACCGACCCAACATGTTCATCAAGGAGCTTAAAATTTACATTGATTTTCTGAAAGGCAAGATTGAAGAAGTACAAGGTTCCATTACGGATAAGCAAATATCCTACTTGTCCACTTTCACCACTAATTTACATGAAGGGATCTCTTATTACCAAACCATATTTGGCAGGGCAAACAAGGTTTTTAACGACAACAGCTCCCAAATTTCAGGGGCTTTGGTCGATTTCAAAACTGTTCTGGACAACATATCTGATCAAATACTTGGTTTAAAAACAACGGCCCAATAAAAGGTTATTCATTGATACCTTTCTGGATACTTTCTTGAATCATTCCATGTGCATTTTGTGACATGGAGTTGTGCTATATTAAGTTTTTAAACGCTTCTGATAGGTTCAAAATCAATATTGTAGAATCCGCCCTTATTTTCTTTTCTCTTCAAACATTGTCCGATGATGAGATGAGCCACATTGATCATATTTCGCAATTCACAAAGTGCTACGTCCACTTTTGTTGTCCGATACAGTTCCTCAATTTCATTATATATTGTATCGAGGTGTTTAATGCCTTTTTGCAAGCGGGCAGTACTTCTTACAATCCCCACATAATCTTGCATAAGTGCCTGTAACCGATCCACGTTGTGTTTGATAAGAATTTTTTCCTTGGTAAACTGTGTTCCCGTATCGTCCCATTTGGGTATGGCAACCGATGCTGGGAATATTTCCCGGTGTTCCAAATACCCGAAAATATTGTGGGCATATACCAAGGCCTCCAATAAGGAGTTGGATGCCAACCTATTGGCTCCATGCAAACCTGTCCGTGAGCATTCTCCACAGGCAAAAAGGTTTTTTACGGTAGTCCTTCCGTGTGAATCCACAACAATTCCACCACAGAGGTAATGGGCCGCTGGGACAATAGGAATCCAATCTTTTTCAATATTGATATGTCTAGTTCGGCATTCTTCATAAATGTTGGGGAAATGTGCCTTGAACTCTTTTAAATCAAGATGTGTACAGTCCAGAAAAACGCAAGGATCTCCAAATTTTTTTAGTTCATGGTCAATACTTCTGGAAACAATATCACGGGGTGCTAGCTCCGCTCTTATATCGTAGTCGGGCATAAATCTATGCCCTTTTTTGTTTTTTAAATATGCCCCGAAGCCCCTTACGGCCTCTGAGATCAAAAATGACTGACCAGCTTTACCATCATAAAGAACGGTAGGGTGAAATTGGACAAACTCCATATCCTGGATCTGTGCCCCTGCCCTATAGGCCATGGCAATGCCATCTCCCGTAGCAATTGCAGGATTTGTGGTATGTCCATAGACCATGCCCACCCCACCTGTGGCCAAAACTGTGTTCTTTGCGTAGAAAGTCTCTACTTTACCCATTTTTTGGTCAAGGACATAGGCCCCGTAACAAGTCGGTGTGCTTGGTTTGGTTCCATAGAGCTGGTGCTCCGTTATAAGGTCTATGGCAAAATGGTGTTGAAACATTGTGATGTTGTGTCGCTGACGTACCTGATTTAGGAGGGCCAGTTCTATCTCACGCCCCGTACTGTCTTTATGGTGTATAATGCGGTGCTCTGAATGGCCTCCCTCACGCCCCAATTCCAACTGACCATTCTTACCTTTGTCAAACTGCGCCCCCCAAGACATCAGTTCCCCTACCCGTTCCGGGCCTCCGGTGACAACCATATCCACTATGGTTACATCGCAAAGTCCATCTCCTGCAATCAAGGTGTCAGCTATATGCTTTTGATAAGAGTCTTCCCCTAAATCCGATACGGACGCAACACCACCCTGAGCATATTTGGTGTTGGATTCAGCTTCATCAGACTTGGTAGTAATGCAGACGGTACGGTCTGGAAATTTATGTGCCATCTTAAGAGCAAACGACAGTCCGGCAATTCCCGAGCCTATCACAAGGTAATCCGTTGAAATCATTATTGACACCTATTTGGACAGTTTCAGCATTCGTTCTATGGGAACCAGCGCTTTTTTTGCAATGGTTTTCGGTACTTTTATTTCAGGGGTTTCATCCCTGAGACAGCGATATGTTTTTTGCAGGGTGTTTGTTTTCATGAAAGCGCATTCGCTGCAGGCACAACTGTTGTCTTCCACTGATGGGGCAGGAATCAGTATGGTGTCCGGGACTTCTTTTTGCATTTCATGAAGGATACCGGCCTCAGTGGCGACAATATATTTTTTCCTGGGATGATGCTTCACATAGGTTATCATAGCGGAGGTGGAACCGATATAGTTTGCAATTTTCAATATATGTTCTTCTGATTCAGGGTGGGCAATGATCATTGCATCCGGATGCCTTTGGTATAGATCCAGCAATTTATCGATACAGAAAGCTTCGTGGACAATGCAACTGCCCTCCCAAAGCAACATATCCCTTCCCGTTTGTCCTATCAGGTAGCTGCCCAAATTTTTGTCCGGTGCAAAAATAATGGGAGTGGTTTTAGGGATAGCCGAAATGATTTTTAGGGCATTGGACGAGGTACATATATAATCACTCAAAGCCTTGATCTCGGCCGAACAGTTGATATAGGTCACTACAAGGTGTTCCGGATGGGCTTCCACAAAAGGCCCGAAGATCTCTGGTGGACAGGAATCGGCCAACGAACAACCTGCGGACAGGTCGGGCAGCAACACCTTTTTTGCTGGGTTGAGGATCTTGACGGTTTCAGCCATGAAATGCACCCCGGCAAATACAATAATATCCGCATCGGTTTTGGCCGCGGCTTGGGAAAGGCCTAAGCTATCGCCCACATAATCGGCAACTTCCTGGATTTCGGGACGCTGATAAAAATGGGCGAGCAGGACTGCATTTTTTTTCTTTTTGAGTTTTAGGATTTCCTGATGTAAGTCAATTTCAGGGGTAAAATGATTGACTGATTGTCCTCCTTTCATGGCATAGCTATATCTTGATTCGGTAACTGTTTTTGAAATCCGTTAATATTCGATGTCTGGTGACGGGTTTTTTGAGATTCGAAACTAGGGTATCCGCACTGAGCAAAAAATGATAAATGTCATAATGAAATATAAAATTATCTTTTAATTATCTTTGAGCCATCCAAATGTTATTGAGTATGTTGTCCAATGCCTGTAAATATGCCGTACGTGCAGTAGTTTATTTAGCGATCCATAGTAATGTGGACAATAAACTCGGTGCCAAAAACATCGCTGAAGCGCTTGAAGTGCCCCAGCCTTTTTTGGCCCAGTTGCTCCGAAAACTGACTACGAACAAATTGGTTTCCTCGAGCAAAGGCCCGGGTGGAGGTTTTTTTCTGGACGAGAAAAATTTGAACAATACGCTTTGGGACATTATCTCCAGCATAGATGGGGAGTACAAATTTGATGATTGTTTTTTAGGCCTTTCCAAGTGCAACAATGAAAATCCCTGTCCCGTTCACCATATTGTATCGCCGTTTAAAGAGAAAATTCTATACAACTTTAAGGAAAAGT
The DNA here is from genome assembly GCF_000224085.1 of Allomuricauda ruestringensis DSM 13258. Classification (NCBI taxonomy): domain Bacteria; kingdom Pseudomonadati; phylum Bacteroidota; class Flavobacteriia; order Flavobacteriales; family Flavobacteriaceae; genus Flagellimonas; species Flagellimonas ruestringensis. Next base: position 3,206,108 of record NC_015945.1, on the reverse strand, counting down.
CCATTGCTGTGCTCGCTGCCGATATGGAGCAGAACGGAACAATCATTTCCCTAAAAGGGGTCGATCTGTCTAGTTGACCTTAACCGAAAAAAATTCAGAACACTGTTTTTTTGCCAATGACCTATGCTCCTTCATAAACAACACCCGATGTAGGGGTTTCATACAATTTGATTTTGCAGAGTTGTGGAATTTTGGCCTTGATCTTGTCCCATAGCCAAATTGCGACCTGCTCGCATGTGGGATTTTCAAGTCCCTCAATATCATTTAACAACTTATGGTCAACACGTCCTATTATTGGGTTGACTGCTCTTTTGATATCGGAAAAATCGATGACCCATCCAAGGTCCTTGTCCAATTCCCCCTCAAAATACAATGTCAATCGGTAGGTATGGCCATGTAGGATCCGACATTTATGTCCATCGGGTACATTGGGCAAAAAATGGGCCGAATCAAAGTTGAAATGTTTAAATAGTATCATGTCTCGCTATTTGAATCAAACTTTTATCCGAACTTTGGGAACGTTTTAGGGAACCCGCCCTAGATACGATGAACAACATTAAGGGAATTACCCCGCCAAAAAGAAAAAGACAAGCTCCTATGCCTCTTAGCCATGTCAAGGATTGGAATACCCCGCCACCTATAAATTCTTCGGAACGGGCAAACCAAAGCCCATTGTCAACCACTGCCTTGAACTGGATTGTGCCCGCGGGAAGAAGGTCCAGAAGTACCATGAGCATCAATCCTATGTTAATGGACCAAAAAGAAACTTTCACCAGCTTCTTGTTCCATTTCTTTGTTTTGAACAGCAACTTTGTAGCAAACAACATGGCAGCTAGTGAAATATTCCCGTACACTCCCATTAAAGCAGCGTGGGCATGGTTCACGGTCAGGTAAGTGCCATGCTCATAATAGTTCATGATGGGCAGGTTGATGATGATTCCCAATACCCCTGCCCCGAAGAAGTTCCAAAAGTTCACTGCTATCAAGAATGAAAATACCTCTGGAAAACCAAAATCACCGAGTTCGCTCGGCTTTACTCCCTCAAGGGCAATTCGGGGCATGTTCTTGAACCGCCAGGCTTCCACGGTCAATAAAATAAGGGGTACAAATTGCAATGTGGAAAATATACTGCCCAAGGCCATTGTAGCCACAGGTTTGGCATTCCAATAGAAATTGTGCGAAATCCCCAAAAGGCCAGTGCCCAAAAATAGAATGGTGGCAAAATAAATGACCCTTATGGCGGCATTTCTGCTCACAAGTCCCATCAATACCATTAAATAGCTAACTATAACGGTGATGAACACTTCAAAAAATGCCTCTACCCACATGTGTACCACCATCCACCTCCAAAAGTCGGCAATAACAAAATTGGTTTCTGGCCGGGCCACAAAACCCGATATGAACAATAAGGGAATACCTATTATCGAATACATGATCCAATTGGGAAGGTTCCAGGGCATACCCTTTACAAAAGCGGGTCTGATGCCCCTGAAGACCACAATTCCCCAGAGCACGAAGATAAGCATGAGCAGTACTTGAAAAGCCTGTCCGAAATCAACGAACTCCCAACCTTGATGCCCCAGAGCATGCCACCAATCCCCCAAAAAACCCATCGGGCCCAAGACCATACCTGTCAATGAGCCTGCCACCAGAACGACCAAGAGCACAAAAAGAAGGTTGATCAGGGGAAGTTGATGTTCCACTTCCCTTTTGGCCAAAATCGGGAGGATGAAAATGGAAGAGGCGATCCAACAGGTGGATATCCAGTATAGTGAGAGCATCAGGTGCCAACTTCTGGAAATTGTAATGGGGAAGGATTCCGAGAATTCAACACCAAAAAAACCAAGGTAATCCACAAATTCATTGATGGTCACAAAACCACTGGACACTTGAACAAAAAATAAAACAATGGCCACTAAGAAAAACTTATAGGAGGCTCTTTGGGTTCTTGTAGGTGTAAAATCCCTAACACTTCTGGCTGTCAACAATTCCTTGCTGGCTGGTTTGAAAAATTTGTTTGACAATTGATTGTACTGTCCTATGAAGTATAGCACAACACCGCAAACAAGCACAAAGGCCAGCAAACCCAACACACTCCACAACACCACTGGGGAAGTTGGGGTATTGCCCGCCTTGGCATCATAGGGCCAATTATGGGTATAGCTAAAACTTTCCCCCGGTCTTTCGGTGACACAGACCCATGCTCCCCAAAAGAAGAAATTGGAAAGGTTGAGGACCTCTTCCTTGTCGGTAATATAGTTCTTCAAAGGAAAGGAACTTTCCCTAGAAGTATTCAAGAAAACATTTTGATAGTAATCCCTGACCTTTTCCAGAGCATACACGTAGGCATCGTTCAAAACAACAATATCTTCTGCACTATCATAACCATTTTTTTTGAGCTCTTGTTTCACCTTTTCGGCAATCACTTTTTGCTCATTATCGTTTGCGGACCTACCGTTTTGGGCCTCAAATTGCTTTTGATAGTAGGCATTGACATGTATGGTTATCTGGTGCAGGGCCTCAGCAGTAAAATCGGGGCCGCGTTGTGCTCCATCCCCAAAGAAAGAACCGTATTCCATAAGAGCATACTTATGAAATACGATTTGGCCTTTTTCTATGTCGGTCTTACTGATCAGCAATGCACCATCCTGGGTCCGGAAGCCCGTCATCGGCGGCGCGTCATTGTAGGTTTGAAACCCGATCATGCCTACTCCTGCCAGACTTATGATCAATATGAAAACCAATGGTCCCCACCAATTTTTGGTGTCCATCCAATAATCAATATTCTTTTTTAAACCCTTTTTGCCAGTAACCGTTTCTTTGTTCTTTATTTTGTGCACACCTAAAGTTTTTGGTTAATTAAGTATTTCCTCTCTCTCATTCCATAAGAATGGTTCAAGATTGAATCTGTACCATCAAAGAAAAGCAATTTTATTTAATTAAATATTAAATGACCTTTATATATTTTATTTTTGGTTTAATCATTAATTCATCACCCTTTAAGCATATACCCTACAAACATTTTTTATGGCACCTATATTTAGGTTCTTGCTATAATCAAAACATATCCAAAAAAACACAGATGTTGTTTAGGTGAAGGGCGTAAAGATTTTTTACATCATTGTGTTATCTTTACGGAAGCCATACATTGGAAGCCAAGACAATTCGTTGGGGTAGCAAAAACCGTTTACTTTCAAACAAACTTTTTTTTTGAATACTGTAAACTGTAAAAGGTTATCAAATATAAAGTTACAATATCAAAAAAGTTGGAATGAAGATAAGGGTCAAAGGAAGTTCTGTCCGGTACCGGCTTAACAAGACTGAAGCAGAAACTTTTTACCGAGAGGGTTCTTTTAGGGAAACCTATACGAGATGTGCTTAGGAGAAGTCGTGAACATGATTCTGGAAATTGAACTGCCCTTATTTTGAAACGTGGATCTGGCCTATGTGACCAAAGCGGAACAGCTCTTGGTCATCATAGCCGAATCCGTTCCCTTTGTCCCAAATGTAAGCAAGTTGAGCGATAAGATCGGTATTAATAGGACGACCCTATTGTCCTACCTGCACTATTTGGATGAAATCGGACTGACCCAGAACCTGTTCAAGAATGCCCATGGCATCAGCAAGTTACAGAAACCCTCCAAGGTCTATCTGGATAATACCAACTAATCTATCTGTGGGTTAAAACATCCGTTTTTAGTGGTTCTCTCTATCCGTCCTTTCTACAAATAAGTGGTTTATGTGAAATTCGATCATACTCACTTTTTTTGGTTTTGAGCAGTACGCTATGACCGATTTTCACAGAAAGTAGTATATCTTCACCTTCCTATCCACTTGGGCCCTTTTCTTTGTTTATTCGTAAACCATATCCATTAAAATGTTTGTTTTCAAATGTTAAAAAAAACAATTTCACCTATAGAATTACGTTAATGAAATCTAAATCTCATTGAAACTGTAAAGATGCCCCCAAAAAACACATTGAGAACTTTCCTGGTCTACTTATGTTTAATCTCGGTGCTTTCAACACATGCGCAAACCGAGGATTCCCTCAATTTTCATCATATAAAAACTGGAATGTCCCAAAGTTCGGCCACAGTGCTTTTCGAGGATAGTTTTGGTTTTATTTGGGCAGGTACACCTAATGGGCTAAATAAATACGATGGAACAGAATTTGAAATATTCGAAGAACGTCAGAAGGGAAGGACAGGTCTTACAAACGGGAGCATTTATTCAATTTATGAGGATAGAGGTGATTTATATATCGCTACAAACCATGGGTTGAGCGTCTTTGACCGTGATTTAAATCATGTCAAGGCTTTCGAGTTCAAGGATACGGGCAAGGCAATGGAATCAAAACCTTTACGCTCCGTAGCAAAAACGAATGAATTCCTATGGCTGGGTACTTATTCAGAAGGTCTTTACAGATATGATATCAAATCTGGTACGTTGAAAAACCTTTTGTTGGATAAGAAAATGGAGGCTGAAAATTACAATAAAAATTATATTGTAAAAATCATCCCGTTAGATGAGGACCGTCTTCTTATTGTATCCCGATCCAATATTTTGGTTATTTCAAAAAACATGGAAATTTTAGCCGAAATCGAAGAGAGCACATTCATTACAGCGGTTACACAATCCGATAAAACCAATTTTATATTGGGTACCAGAAATGGGTCCTTAATTGAATTGAACATAAACCCTGCTTCGGGCCTCCAAACCGAAAGAAAAGAAATCACGCCAGGTTTTACAATACTTTCCCTAGCCAAACATATAGATGGTTCTATTTGGGTAGGCACCGAGAACAACGGCTTGTTTATTTATGATGAAGCAAAGGAAAGTATCAGGCATTTGGAGTATAGTTTGACACGGCCCAATTCCATTTCGAGCAATTCCATTTGGTCACTACTCAGTACCCAAGAGGGTATGGTGTGGATGGCTCCTTTTAAAAATGGTCTCAGTTTTTATGATCCGGAATACTCCAAATTCAAGCACATTGGTACGGATCCCTTTGATCCGCAATCCTTGAACAATAGATTGGTAAATTGTTTTAGCGAAGATTCTAATGGAAATATATGGATCGGTACAGATGGTGGAGGACTGAATCACTGGAACAGATCTACTGGGACTTTTGAACACTTCTCGCTTGACAACTCGAATTTTGGGAGTAATGTGGTCATGTCGTTGCTTGAAACTAAGAATGAGGAATTGTGGGCTGGCACATGGGCAGATGGTATAACGATTTTTAATACCCGAAACAAAACTTTTAAGGTGTGGAACACCAAAAACTCATTTTTAAAATCGAACAATATCACCGACTTATTAAAGGATAAGCAGGGGCGTATTTGGGTTGTTAGCTCATTTAGCGGGGTGCAATTATATAATCCTACGACAAAAAAACATGAAGATATAGTTCTTAAATCCGACCTCGATGGTACGGTAATTAATTCAGCATTTACCATTTTTGAAGATAGTAAAGGTAATATTTGGATTGGCACCCAATCTTCCGGTTTGTTTAAGCTAACGGAAAGAGATAACTCATGGGCAAGTGTCCATTATTATAAAATTCAAGATCAAAGATCTTTGAGCAATGATTTTATCAACACGATAATTGAGGATAAAGCAGGTGTGCTATGGGTTGGGACTCAAGGAGGACTTAATAGATATCTTCCTAACAGTGATTCTTTCCTGGCAACCACCAAGTTGGATGGGTTAAGCAACAATGCAATCAAGGGAATCATAAATGATAAGGAAGAGCATTTATGGTTAAGTACAGAAGGTGGAATAATCAGGTTTGATACACGTACTGGTGAAACAGTTGATTATGATGTGGCCGATGGTCTACAGGCAAATGAATTTAACCCCAATTCATTTATGACCACATCGAAAGGAGAATATATTTTTGGCGGTGTCAATGGATTTAACATATTCATTCCCAATAACATAGAAAAAACCAAGGATATACCAAACTTGTTTATCTCTGGGCTCAAACTATTTAATCGCCCAGTTTTGCCCAATGATGGAACCGGCATTTTGCAAAAAGATATTAGCCAAGCAGATTCCCTGACCTTTAACTATGATCAATCGGTATTCAATATCGGTTTTAAGGCCCTCACCTATCGACATCCGGAAAAGGTCAATTATGCCTATTTTTTGGAAGGTTTTGAAACGGATTGGAATTATGTTGGAAATGAATCAAGTGCTACGTATACCAACATAGATCCGGGAAACTATACGCTAAGGGTCAAATCCACCAATTCTGATGGGGTATGGGTAGACAACGAAAAAAATCTTCATATTAAGATTATTCCTCCATTTTGGCAAACATGGTGGTTCAGGATACTGGTAATACTATTTATTTTACTCTGTCTCTACATTGCCTATTACATAAGAATAAGGACCTTCAAAAAAAACCAACGTAACTTGGAACTCAAAATAGACGAACGCACTAGGGAACTACAATATCAGAAAGATAAACTTGTAGAGGCGGGGAAAGTCCTGGAACTAAAAAATGAAGAAATACAGAGATTTACTTATGCGGTTTCCCATGACTTGAAGAGTCCGTTGAGCAATATAAAAGGAATAGCCAACCTGATTCCTATGGAGATCGTTATGGAGGATTTTCCCAATATTAAAGAGTATCTGTCCTTGATAGATTTGTCCTGTAACAATATGAGCGAACTAATTGCTGACATCACCGAAATAGCTCATTTGGGCCAGATTGAAAATGAAAACAAAATGTTGAATACGAATGAGATACTTAACACGGCCAGAAAACTGATTAAGGCTAAACTTGATATTTCAAAAACACAACTTCATATTTCCGAAAATCTGCCCCATATCTATGGAGATAGAAAGCGGATCATCCAGGTTTTCGGCAATTTATTGGATAATGCCATAAAGTACATGGGAGATCAACCAAATCCTGCCATCCATGTAGAATATGAGGAGGATGGTGAGACCAATACATTTCTAATCCGCGATAATGGTTCTGGCATGGACGAAAGTTCTTTAAAAGAACTATTCACACCTTTTAAACGCTTCCATTCCAATGTTAAGGGAACAGGACTTGGACTTTACATGATAAAAAAAATAATGGATTCCCATGGAGGAACCATAATTGCAGAATCCGAAGGAAAAGGAAAAGGAACTACCTTCAAACTCATTTTACCCAAAGCTGAAATAGATACCTTTGCTGGATAAGGTGCTACACTACTTTTTACCTTTCTTATCCATAATTTGGTAAAGTTCCTTGCTATAATTTTTAAGGGTTATGGACAACCCTAAGCAACCAGACCATAATTAGATTGAGGAGTGGTTGACCTGTACTAAAGATGTAATTATAGACTGAAAACACAATCCCTCCATTTGAACAGTTTAGGGTATGTTCTTAAAGCAAAAAGTTGTTCAAAGAATGATATGATGAACATTGGGGTGTTATTTAAATCCTGTATCACTATCTATTGTACTGTTGACCCTTTCCCCATTTTGCCAAGACCGGCACGGCTCATGCTTCCCCATGACTTTCTTCCCCGTACCAGATCAATATTCCCTTTTAGGGAAGCCCAAAGAATAAAGGGATGAAAAAAGATGGGTTCCAAAAATGCGGTAAGGATAAGTTTATAGGTGTACGTGGTCTTTTTGTATTGTTGAAATGAGAATTCCTCAAAAAATAGGGCGGTTACTGAATACAGAACGGCAAATCCATAGGACACCATGGAAAAACCTATAACGAACATCCAATTGATTTGCCCTAAAATCATAAGAAGAATAAAAAAGAGTATCCCAAAAAATTCTATAAGTGGGGCCAACCATTCAAAAAACAGCCAGTATGGGGTACTCAAAATACCGAGCACCCCATATTTTGGGTTGAACATCATTCCCCTGTGCATCCAAAGGGTTTCGGCAGTACCCCTCGTCCATCTGTTTCTTTGCCTATGTAGAATGGTGAAGTTGGGCGGGACTTCCGTCCAACAAAGTGGGTCGGGAATAAAGCCTACGGTGTAGTCCACTTTTCTGGTCCGCATCAATCTTCGCATACGCACCAACAGCTCCATATCCTCCCCTACGGTTTTGGTGTTGTATCCACCAGCTTCAATAACGGTTTCCTTATCGAACATTCCAAATGCACCTGAGATCAATAAGAGCCCATCAATACGCGACCAAGCCATTCGCCCCATCAGAAAAGCCCTGAAATACTCAATGACCTGTGCTCTGATCATAAACTTTTTGGGCAACTTTACTTCTACGATCTTCCCGCCCTCAATAACACATGAGTTGGCTATTCTGATGATTCCCCCAGATGCTATGACCTTTTTCTCATTGTTCAAAAAAGGCTTTATCAATTTAAGCAGGGCATCGCTCTCCAACACACAATCTACATCAATACAGCAGATGATATCGTGTTGGGAAACATTGATGCCAGCATTTAGAGCATCTGCCTTTCCTCCATTGATTTTATCAACAACGGTGAGATTTTTAAAAGATTTATAGGTGGACTTATAGATTTGTTGGATGGTTTGAGAGGACAAAACGTCGTGATAAATGGAATCCTCCTTTACCAAATGAAAGCTTTCGATAAGTTTTGCCAAGGTATCGTCCTTGCTACCATCATTGATGATCACAATTTCGCAAGATGGATAGTTTACTGTAAGCAATGACCTAACATTTTCAACTATGTTGGCCCCTTCATTAAAAGCTGGTGCCAATATTGAAATTGATGGTAAATTAGTGGAATGCAATAGGGATATCTCATTCTTTAACCCATTCCTTCGTTTATATTCCCTAATTTCCAAAAAGGAGAAAAATGCTGAAAAAATGTATCCGGAGCATACAATACTCCCATAGGCCAAAAACAGCCAGCTTATGATTTCCGTAATGTGGTTGACAGCCATAGTTGTTACAGAATAGGATTATGGTTGATGGAGTTGCATCCTTTTTTCAGCCCTTAAATACATAAGATTGGTCTGCCATTCCTCTTTTTTAGCCAATACCGGTTTCAATTTGTGAAGTATACTTAAATCTCCGAGAGATTCCACAGCTTTAATGATTTCTTTTTTGACCAAGCGGCTCTCATGGGAATATCTGGGTACCACTTCATCCAACAGTTTGTCATAATTCAGTTTACGCAGAGAGCTTACGGCCTCTTTTCGTACATATTCATTGGGATGTATCAAAAACGGAACTATTGCTGGAATATGTTCAAATTGGTTAAACTGCTGTATCATCCTAATGGAAAAAATGAGCACGGTGCTCAATTTATGGTTCAACCATATTGAAAAGTCAGAAGTGGGGCCTTTGTAAACAAACTTTAAGCTGTTCTCTATCTGAATCAATTCCCAAAGGGTAAGTTCCTTTTTCAACTTGGTAAAAAAGATGAGCGGATTGTTCTCGGCTGTCTTGATAAAAAAATATATGGCTTGGGCACGCACGGATTCGTGCTTATCGTTCAAATAGCATGCTACCGCCTTGGACTCCCTTATATGGAGTTCGGATAGGACGTAGATGGCTTTTGCTTTATCGAACCATCTACCCTTCTTAAGAGAGTTCAAAACAAATTTATCAAGCTCCAGTTCATGAAATATGCTCCTTAAAACAAGTGAAGATTCCCCTTTTAAGTTTTCATTATAGACCAAAACTTGCTTTATGGCTATCTTCCGTTGCAACACGGAGGCCAAATGTTGGGTCTTAAAAACTTGTGCCTCCTTTTTAAAATCGAACATGTCATCGAACAAGCAATTGTTCAGAAAAGTATCGATGTTGTGCTGAAAAGACTTCTTCCTCCGTTCTCGTCTGATTTTGTATACCCTAAGAAATATCAACGCCGATACCGTAACGACCACTAGAAAAAAAAATAGCGCCACGAACAAAATGCTCATTTTTAAGGGCCAAGGCCAATCACGTACTATGTGCTCCAATGTAGACAATCAATAACTTTCTATAGTTCTTTTTACCCGCAAAGACAATTCATTGGGGCTAAATGGCTTGGTTATAAAATCATTGACCCCCATCATAAAGGCGTCTGTAATAATTTCTTCCTGATTGGAAGTAGATAGTACAATTATGGGCAATGTCGGCGTATTTTTCCTGATATATTCAATAAGCTCTATTCCGGTAACATAGGGCAGCATTAAATCTGTAATCACCAATTGGATAGTTTCTTCTTGCTTGAGTATTTCCAAGGCTTTTCGGCCGTCTTCCGCAACTATGACTTCATAACCATCCTTTGTTAATTTAAACTCCAACGATTTTACAACCATCGGATTATCTTCTATAATCAAAATTCTCTTCTTCATGATACTTTTAATTTGGGGAACTGTTTTTTAATTTCATTTATAATCAACCCATATTCCTTGATCAACATTTGGGATAATTCTGGGATTTCATCATTCGTGGCATCATAACAAATAGTATGGCAGATTGCACGTCCACTATCATTGCCCAACATAGCAAAACTGGGTTTTATATTATGTGCTATTTTGCGGGCCTCCTCAAAATCTGGTTTTGCGATTGCCCTTTTCAGGTCTAGAAGCCTTATATCCAAGGTGTTTTGGAACAATTGTATGGATTCTTCAAGAAACTCTTGATTGTTATCGGACAGTTCGTTTAAATAATCAAGAGAAAATAATTCGTCTTTTTTTTTCGTATTTTTTGACTCCTTCCCTTTAACAAGAAGTGTATCTATATTGTGTTGTTCTATGGGATAATTAAACTTTATGTAGTTTTCATGAATCACTTCTGGTTCGCTTCCACCTCCCACTATTACCATTAGGCAGGACTTTTGTAGCTCATGAAACACATAGTCCATCAGCTTAAAGGGATTCAATGGTTGTATTTCGTGATCCATAACCACCAAATCGTAGTTAGAACTCTTTAATAGTTGAAGGACACTAAAGCTATCCTGACAATAGTCTATTTCCCAATCATTAAAAACATCAAACTTATTAAAGGCCTCTAATAGACTTTCATTGGGGCATACGAACAAAACATTTTTTAAGGGAGTTCCCATTATTTAAGTAGGTTTACCTACTTAACATAAAATCTTACATTTAATTGTACGAAAAGACTAATTTTTGTAATATTTTATTACGACAAGAATTTTAATAAAATCTCTTTCAAGGTTTCATATACTACAGGTTTGGTAACATAATCGTCCATTCCTTGTTCCAGACAACGTTCTTTTTCCCCCTTTAAGCCTCTTGCGGTAAGAGCAACAATAGGAACATGGGTCTTAGTGCCTTCTTCTATTTCCCTGATTTTTTTTGTGGCGTCGTACCCGCTCATGATGGGCATCTGGATATCCATAAAAATAATATCGAATGCTTGTTGGGTAAAATATTCAACTGCCTCTGAACCGTCGTGGGCCTCAACAATCTTGGATTTGGGTACAATTTTTTGAAGCAAGGTTCTGGCCAAAAACCTGTTTACGGGATTGTCCTCGGCTACTAGTATGGAAGGCTCCCAACTTTCCAAGCCCTTAGTAGGTTTTTCCTCGGACGGGCCAGTGCTCATGGAACCATTGGACCTTCCTACTTTTTCCAAAATTGCCTGTAAGCTCCTCAACATTATAGGTTTTGACATGTTGAATCTGACCCCATACGTATCACATGCCTTTTTAATGGCCTCATCTTCTATCGAACTGTGCAATAGCATTATGGGCAGCTTATCGGCATTCAGGTTAAATTTTTCCCTTACATGTTGCACCACCTCCACTCCATTAAGGTATGGCATATTGTAATCTAGGATCATCAAATCAAAGTCCTGATTTTTTTCCAGAATTTCCAATGCCTCTATACCATGGATAGCAAGCTCTGACTCAATTTGGGATAATTTTAGCATATCCCGTAGTATAATTCTATTGCTCTGATTGTCATCGACTACCAACACCTTTTTCACCTTTGATTTTATAGATTTATTGTCCAAAACAGTTTCATCCTCGGTTTCAAATTCAACCACGAATGAAAATGTACTCCCTTGATTGACTTTACTTTCCACTTTTAAACGACTTCCCATAAAATTCAGAAGGCGGTTACTAATGGTCAATCCCAGTCCCGTACCCCCAAACTTTTTAGTGGTCGAGGCATCTTCTTGGTCGAAAGCATTAAAAATCTTGTCGAGGCTATGTTCCGAAATCCCCACTCCAGTGTCCCTTATGGAAAAAACGAAACACTTCTTTTTCACATCCTTGGCCAATTCAGACTTATATCTCACTTTTAGTTCCACTTCCCCCTCATTGGTGAATTTCACCGCGTTGCCCATAAGGTTGGTAAGTATTTGCCGTAGGCGTACTGGATCGGCATACACGTAACGATCAATATCAGCAGAGACATCAAGTAAAATTTCAAGTCCCTTGGCATGTGCTTGGTGCTTTATAATGTCCGCAATCTGATCACAAAGTTCCAATAAATCCACTTTTTCGATGCTCAATTCCAACTTGCCTGCTTCTATTTTGGAAAAGTCAAGTACATCATTGATGATATCCAGTAGATGGTTTGCTGAGTTGTAGACCGTGTGCATATATTCTTTTTGACTTCCTGATAATTCTGTTTTCATCAAAAGATCTGTAAATCCGATCACTCCATTCAATGGGGTCCTGATTTCATGGCTCATATTGGCCAAAAATTCCGACTTGGATTTACTCGCCGCTTGTGCCTTTTGTTTTTCCTTGACCAATGAATGTTCGTACATCTTCATTTTGGTAATGTCCTGGAAAATTCCGTATACTTTCCCATTTGGCTCGGAACCTTGGGTCCTCCCAATGACCCTTACCCATTTTTTTCTGGAATCTGCCGCTGTTATTTTCAATTCCATGTCAAAGGAATTTGATTCTTTTAAGGAAAGTTGGATTGCTTGAAGCAACTGCTCCGAATCTTTCTTTCCATAAAAAGAAAGCATATTATTTAAGCTAGGTGTATGATCTTTGGGTACTCCGTATATCTTTTTGGTGAGGGGGCTACAGGCCAAGGTATCATTGATCGAATCATATTCCCAGCTTCCTATTTTTGCAATCTCATTGGATTCGTCCAGCATATCCTGTAACCTCAGTCGTTCCATGATATTTTCCTTGAACTGGGTAATGTTCGCCGTAAACATGAGCAGCCCTCCAACCTCATCAGGTTTTTTGTACCAGGGTTTGATCTCCCAAGTTATCCATTGTTTTGAGCCATCTGCTCTTTCAAAAACAGCCTCATTGCAGTTGTTCACAGCACCCTTTAAACATTCTTGGTGTATTTTTTTCCAATCATCATCAATTTCCGGGAATACGTCATAGTGAGACTTCCCAATAACACTTTCGGTTATGTGGTAGTCTTCCAGCCATTTTTTGGATGCGGCCAAATAGACCATATTGGTGTCGAACATTGCAATGGCAGTGGGTGCCTCATCGATGAACATCCTATTCTGTTCTGTACTTGCCTCCAAGGCCAACTCATACGTTTTTTGTTCGGTAATGTCCCAATTTGTACCAAGCATTCTTATCACCTCTCCATCTTTATCTAAATATACCGAGCCCTTACCCCTAATATAGCGTATGGAACCATCGGGCCAAACAATCCTAAAATCATCGTCATAAGGCGTTTTTTGGGAGATGGAATTTTCCAATATCTTCAAAACACGATCAAAGTCATCCTTGTGGACATGATTCATCCAAATTGAAAACTTTATGTTTACCCTTTCTTTATCAAGACCATAAATACTATACATGGTATCGTCCCATTCTATGGAGCCATCTTTGATATCATAGTCCCATATCCCAATGATCGAAGCATCGAGAGCTGCCAAAACTTTATCATTGGCCAACCTGTACTTTCTTTCTGCCTCTACCCTTCGAGAAATATCTCGAAATGCAACTATGGTCTTATTTCCTTTTGGTGATATAATAGAGTTTAAAGCCAATTCCACAGGAATTTTATTCCCTTTTTTATCCAAAAAATCAGTCTCAATAAAAGAAGTTATATTTTTATTTGCCAAAACTGGACCAAGACCTCCGGATTGGCCGTTGGTCTCCTTAAAATCTTTGATATGCTTTTTATAAAGGTGTCCCAGTTCTGTGGAAACAAGGGAACTTATATTGTTGCCTATTAAATCTGATGACCGATAACCAAAAACCTTGTTCATTAAGGCATTGGATAAGAATATTTTACCTGAATCATCCACAATGACTATGGGATCTGGTGTAGCATTCAAGTAGGTACTTGTGGCATTGAGTTCCTGTTCAGCTATTCTTCTATCCTGCTCCAATATGTTTATCGACGGTACCGCTATCATGAGAATAAACAGAATCGCCATAATATATGCGGCCGATAGTATCGCCAAAGAGAATCCAGTTCCAAAATATCCCGACTTGAAGATTTGGAAGACGATATATGACAATATTAGGGAAACAATAGACATTTGCAGGAACAATCTTCTAACAATGTGGTTTCCAATTCTTCTTCCAACAAAAAAGTTCATAATACCATTCTTTGGTATCATCAGGGAAATGGCTAGGCTTGCCAAAAGAAATCCAAATGCAGTATGAACAGCCATTGAAGAAATAAAGGCAATTTTTTCTTCTGCAGGAATTTGAAAAAAATAAATGGTAATTACCAAAAAAGAGAAAAAGGCAACTGCTTGGGAAAGATATGCTGCAAATACCAGAACTTTAGGTTTCCCTATCATTATCAATAATAGTGATATGCTCAAGAGTAAAAAGGAAAGAGAAGTAGCGGAGGACATTCTCCCTGGATGTAGATTTCCCAAAAGTATCCCTTGTTGGTCGGGAACAAATAACTCATCCAGTCCAAAACTAACTCCAAAAACATCTTGGCTTAGGGTTGCAATTCCAATTACCAATAAAATCCCATTTACTATATGGGCGGTAGCCAAATTAATATGCTTTATAATAAATATAAGTACTACTCCTAAAAGCATAAAGGAGAGTGCCGTATTAAACTTCATCGTTGGTAGGCCCGATACAATTTGGGTCAACAGTTCAATCTGGAGTATCCATCCGAAAATGGCCAAAATTGACACCGTGATGATTACTATAGCAATTATGAAAATTATTTTTTTGAACATTTCAACATTCCTTATAAACAAGTAACGTTTTACTTACAAAATATTGTAATAAACACTACGTTATTAAGTTAAGCGTGCGTGAAATATTTAGAGATTTATCTATATTACTTTCATAATCGTTCGCTTATTGCAATACTATAAATTTGTAGAAAAGTTATCCAAACGATAGTGACATCCTCAATCTGAATATGAGCAATCTTTATTGGATTTTAATCTTCTAGATATAGGAGTTATACTACATAACATATTGACTTTTGCATTGCCAAACCTAATTTCTGCAGTATCAATATTCCATCAATGTCCAGGTCATTTCGAAAAAAATCGAACTTTACTTTATGAAATTAATCTTGCCTAATAAATCAAATTCCAAAATTCTGCACTATGGCAGCTACTACATACAATTGGCCCTTGCCTTTATAAGCTTAATGTTATTGTTCCGGGTAGGTGAGATTTTCATATACAAAACTTCCCATGATCTTCCTACAAGCACTTTTGACTTACTACTATCTATGTGGAAAATGGATTTGGTATTTTGTCTTCGATATCTACCAATTCTATATTTTTTGTTCGTTGTAATCTCGTTGGCCTCTTTTAAGGTAGCCAAATGGACGTACAACGGTTTCATGCTACTATTTTTTATTCTAGAATTAGTTTTTATCTTCTATTACAAATCTTCCCTTGTACTCCTTGGAGCCGATTTGTTCAGCTACTCCCTTGGCGATATCATACAGACAGTGGGTTCTTCTGGAAGCATTTTTGCCATTGTGGTTCTTGCAATTATAATCGTATCGCTTTTTAGTATGTGGTATCTTTGGTCCATTCCCAGGAAAATAAAGTTGAACCTCAAACCGGCAATCCAGGTCGTATTGTGCTTTGCCTTGCTTTCAATTGGCCACATCACACAGTTTAAAAGTCAAGAGAGTGCGTTTGAAAAAGAAATAGTTACCAACAAAACAATACATTTTGTGGATGCTGCCCACAACTATTTTTCCACCAAAGAGGTGGAAACTGATATCTATGCCGACTCCTATTTGATCAATACCATTTCATCCAAAATGGGGAAAAGGTTGACCTATCTTCAGAATACTGATTTTCCGTTTCTTCATAAGAGTGTCGAAGAAGATGTGTTGTCACCTTTTTTTAAAACCGACAGCATCAGTCCAAATATTGTTTTTATCCTGGTTGAGGGCCTGGGGAGGGCTTTCTCTGGGGAAGATGCATACCTGAAGAGTTTTACTCCTTTTCTGGATTCCCTATCACAACAAGGTTTATATTGGAAAAACACTTTGAGCAATACTGGCCGAACGTTCGGGGTACTTCCCTCTATTTTAGGGGCCCTCCCATTTGCCGAAAATGGCTATTTGGATCTAGGTGCCAAAATGCCCCAACAACTTTCGTTATTGAACTTATTGAAACCTAACGGTTATAGAACAAGTTTTTATTATGGTGGCAATGCTTCCTTTGATCAAATGGACCTCTTTCTACAACAGAACAACATTGATTTTATTTTTGACGAGTCCAGTTTTGACAAGAGATACAAGAAGCTACCAAGTTCCAGTAATTTTAGTTGGGGGTATGGAGATAGGGAATTATATGCCCATTATTTTGAGACAAAGGAAAAAATAGAACCAAAACCATCGTTGGACATTATTCTTACCCTGACGAGCCATTCCCCCTTTCAACTCAATGACCACTCCAAATATTTAAAGCTATTTGAAGATCATCTTAACAACCTTGCTTTATCGGAAGCATCCAAGGACAAATACAGAATATATGCCGATCAATATGCCACGATCCTCTATGCTGATGCTTCCCTAAAATGGTTTATTTCCGAGTATGAAAAAAGGGATGTATTTCGCAATACCATTTTTATAATTACCGGTGATCATCGCTTGCCCGAAATTCCTATGCGGAACAAAATAGATCGCTACCACGTACCCCTTATCATTTATTCTCCAATGCTCAAAAAAACGAGCACCATTTCTTCCGTCTCTTCTCATTTTGATATTGCTCCCAGTCTCTACAATTTTTTGGCCAACCGATACCAATATGGTAAACCAAGCATGAATAGTTGGCTTGGTTATGGCTTGGACACGCTCCAAAACTATAGAAATCTTCATGTTATTCCTCTAATGCAAACCAAGGCGGACCTGCTTGATATTGTGGTTGGGACCTATCATTTGAATTATGTTAATTTATATCAAATGGACCAGCACCTGGACGAGACCCCTATTGAAAACGAATCCATCAAACTAGAAGTACAAGCGATATTTGAAGCATTTAAAAGGAGAAACAACCAAGTTTCCAAATTGAAATCCATGATTCCCGATTCAATATTGAGAACTTATTCAATGCCTCAATAAAATTAATTTCCATCGGCACATTCCTCCAAGATATTTTTCAACAAAGGTTTATAGAAAAATGTATAGAATTCATTACTGTGGGCCATTTCATGCTCTTCCCCAAAAATATACTGTAACTTATCGATTCCCTTGAAATAGGAAGTCCACATAGGGCTGTGACCATTACTGAAATCGCCTGCTAAATATTTAAATCTAAAATTTCCTTTTTTATTGGAAACAATGGCAGGGAATTCATTGGGAATGTCCAATTCCCTTAATTTTTTATGACCGCTATCCGATACGTCAAGTTTAAAATTGGCATCTGCTTGGTTGATACTGGTATCGATATCGATAATCTCAAACCAGAAAGAGTAAGCTGTTTTCTCTGGAATCCCATATTTTTTGCGTGCTCCTTGGGTGCTCCAGATAATCGGATATGCTGTTTTAAGATCCTTCCCGTCCAATACCAAAATCTGATTTCCTTTCACCAATACTATCCCCGTCCCATTAAAGTCCCATTTCTTTTGGTGTTCTTTTTCAAAATTATCTTTGACCCAATTGGGTATATCCTTATTTTTTTCCAAATCCAACTCTGAAAAAAAACGGCCGGTCCATCCTGTCCATCTTAAATGGAACTCATCCTCAAAATCTTTTCTGTTTTCAATGGTGGTTGGACCACCCAGTAAATCAAATTCTGCTACAATATGTTTGTTCTTGGCCTTCATCAATCGTAAAAATTGGATGTCTTGGGAACTCAACCCTCCATATAACACCCCATAAGGCTTTTCATCTCCATACCAGTCCACGTTATAAACGCCATACGTATCAAAGTAATAGGCCATTTTACAGTCTGTACTTAGTTGTTCCAATTGTTCATACGAAAACCTTTCCAGTCCCTTTACTTCATAAGAAACATCGTTGAGGGGATGAAACCCAAAGTAATCTCTTTTGGAGTCGTACAGTTCCTTGGAGGTTTTTGTATATTTATTATTGTTCAAAATCCATGTCAGGGAAAGATGGTCAGCTCGAGATTTATTTAAAATAGATTTATCTATTATGGCTATTACCAGTTTTTGTTTTGGTGTGCCCAACCATATGGCATACATCACAAATGGTACCAATAGGATCATTATAATGAAAGTCAAAGCAATTTTTTTGACCACAATTAAAACCTTTTAATGTATCCGATTCCCAACGTATACTGATTTCCCCTTGAATCAGGAGCATATTCAATATTTTCATAGGTGAGCTCGGCATAAATGATATGGGTCTTAGCCAAGAGTTTTCGGTAGCCAAGAGCAACATTTGTAGAGGTGAGCTGTGTGCTGCTGTCGATAAAAACATTATTGGCAGTGTCATCAGGGGAGAAACCTGTACCCAACTTTAAACCTAAATAATCGTCTGCCCCACCAAAATAGTAGCGAATTGTCAACCCATAGGAATTGGAAAATCCGGCATCTGATGGTGTCAGGTACGTTCTAAAATTAAACCAATAATTTTTATAGTACTTCCCTACTGAAAAAGTGTAAATCCAGGTACTGTTGGAAAAGTACAACCATCTAAACCCAGCGTCCGCCTCAAAAGCTCCTGGAAGATTGGAGTACAAACTAAATCCGGCCCTATATTTGGGAAAAATACCCCTGTCATTTGAAACTCCTCCACTGACATAGGCATAAAATGTATTGGAAATCCTCGGATACATGTCCATCTCAAATTGGGTAGTTCCAGAACCAAACCTATTGGCATAATTGAGACGGCTCGCAACAGACCCCAATTTGGTCTGTCTGGTATAATCGAGGCTCGCTAAATGCCAAGGTTGATCAAAACGTTTGTCAAAGTATACAAAATCATAGGACAACCCTATTTGGTTTAAGGCCGACTCCGATTTTATGGTTTGTATCAAAGAACGTGCTTCAGTAGATTTAGGATTATATTCCAACAAATCGGTCAACACTTGATGCGCTTCTTGGAACTTTTTTAAGTCCCTTAAAATCTTGCTTTTAAGAATCCCTAATTTTTCCGAATCTGGTTTTTTGTCCAAGGCTATGTTTACTATTTCCAAAGCTCGAGGAGAATTATCATTCCAATATTCCATACTTGCGTAGGCCATTGCGGCATCTTCATATCCAGGGTCCCTATCAAAGGCGTTTTGCAAAAAACTCCTGGCTTTTTCGGTTTGATCGGTCCAAGTGTACAAACGTCCCAAGAAAATGATCAGGTCCACATATTCCGGTGCTTTCCGAACAGCATCCTCCATAAGTTGAATTGCTGCACTATAATTATCATTGTCAAAAGCTTCCTCACGGGCCTTTATGAAAAGTTCATCACTTGTCAGTTCTTTCTCATCCTGCGCTTCCAAAATTGAAAAGGATAATAAAAAAATTCCCAAGAGAACACATCTCATTACTGAATAGGAGTAAATTCTCATTTCTTTCATCTGGAATGAACAAACAACCAAAACATAATCCTTCAAAATCATTTTATTCTTTTAACCAATTAAAGAACTTCAAAGTAGGGCATTTATTACATTTTGTGTTTTAAAACTAAATATTTCTTTCAAAATGAACTACCTGATTCAAAAGGAAACATGGTTACATATCTAAGCTAAAGACAGTATTATACAAGCCGATGAGCTGTTCGACAACGGAGAATACGGATTCAATTCCAAGGGCTTATGGTCTATTCCAAATGGGTTTGGTTCCCAACTGCTCTATAATTAGACCTGTAGCAAAAAAGTGACAATTGGATAACAAACAACCGTCCCAAGTAAATTTTATTTTGCACTTACCCCACAAAGTAAAAAGAGTGTTCACTACGTCACTCTTAAACTTTAATAAAATCAACTATGATTTGTATTTCTTAAGTCAGCTTGCAAAAAATGGGCATAGTATACTACCTAAAAATGAAAAAAAGTGAGCATAGTTAAATTATAAAATAAGTCATTGACTGCATTCATTTATAGTAAAATGAAAAGTGCCTCAAACTTTCCGTTTTTAATGGTTCTCATTGTCCGTCTCATCCAACCTTATATAGGAAGATACAAAATGAGCTATTTTAAAGAAAATCAACTATATGTATGCGATTTATTAAATTTTTAAATATGTAATTATCTAGGCTTTAAATCCAAATCCAACCCTAGCATTCCCTTAGCTATTATTTCTCGTGCAAGGTAAGTATTGGCTGGATGAATCTTGGCCAGACGTGCATCACGAAACAATCGTTCAAAACCAGATTGTCTAATAATCCCTGCTCCTCCCATAATATCCATAGCCTTATCTGCTATTCGCCATGAGCCTTCTGATGCATGACATTTGGCCGCAACTATCTTAACACCCCAAGCATCTCCATAATCCTTGCCATTGCTCCAATCCTCAACAATAGTATTTAAATGAGGCTCTATACTTTCGAGTTCCAAAATCATATCGGCCACATCATGCTGTATTAGACCGTTATATGCCATTGAAGGTCTACCTAATGAAATAGAGCTTTTATTCGGAAGCTTCTCCAACACCATATCAACAATATGTAGTGCAAGCCCAAAATATACATTTGAAAACCCAAGAAGAGCCCATGCAAAAATTCCTAATATAAATTGATCAACTCCCTTGAAACCGGCTGGTACCCTTCGCACAACATATTCATTTGGCACAAAAACATCATTCAAAATGGTATCGTTGGATTGAGTGGCTCTCATACCAAGGACATTGTCCCAAGTTTTCTTGATTTCATAATTTTGGGCACTCCTCGGCATAAAGGCATGTATGACCATGGGGTTATCGGGATTACTATTATCTTGACCATGAAAGCCCAAAAAATCCCACACAGGTGACAAACTCCCAAACATCTTATGTCCTTTAAATTTGTACCCCCCCTCTACCTTATTTGCAATACATGTAGAGTACAACAACGGCGAATCATTCCCCGACTCTCCATGACCAGCTGCAAAAACCTTACCCCTGCCAGCTTCTTCAAGTACCCAATCAAGGGAAGTATCCCCAGACCTATGGAGGTCAGCAATCAATCCAGTCCAATAAACGTGCATGTTCAGCCCTAATGCCGTAGGAGCTGCATGGTATGCAAGTTTCCGGGTTAATGCCATAGTTTCTGACATCTTCATACCATATCCTCCATGTTCTTCTGGTACCGACATTAATAGATATCCTGCTTCCTTAAGTTCTTCAAAGTCATCCTGAAAGAAAAGATTGTTAGCATCATAATGAGCTGCCCTTTTTCCACATCTTTCGAAAACATCTTCCAAGTTTTTGTATAAAATATCCTTGGATTTTTTCAAACTCCCTGTCTCCATATTTCTCTGGGTTTTATCAGTAATGTAAATTCAAACGGTTCATAAAATCTCTAATAAATCTCCGCCAACACTTAATATAATGATTCGGATGCAATTCGCTTTATTCCTGATTCAAAGGGGACATATGTTCATGGACAATTTTCCATCCCTCTGGCGTTTTAACGAACAGTAAGGTAAATTGTCCGGTCATATGCAATTTTTCTTCCTCAATGATAGGCACAAAATCTGCATGGAAAGTAACATTGGCCACATTACCATAAACTGCAATTTTAAGGTCGTCCAACTCCCATTTTTCAACATCCGTAAAGGAACCTAAAAACCCTCGTTCAAACTCTTCATTCTCTAAAGACCCAGTCCTTCGTTCGCCATTCTTAAACTCTGTGAACTTGGGACCATAAGCATGAAAGGCAATAAGCTTATCCATATCATTATCCCTTATACTCTGCTCAATACCATCAAGAACAGACATTACTTCTGCCTTGGCTGATGGAAACTCATTTGTAAGGATATCAGTATGGTTACCACCATTATACTGCCCATGAGAAATCGAAAAAATTAAAACGCCAATACCTAAAAATATATTCTTCATCTTTAAAAAATTTAACTGGTTTACACTTTAATAATTAATCAAGAAACAGTTTCTTGACCCTCGAAACATCCATAAAATCAAGGCATTGCCCAACTTTATTGATGAAACCTCCATTCCAAAATTAGAAGGATAATTTTGAGCTAAGTGTAAGTTTTATTCCAAAAGATGGTACTTTGCATCCATTGCAAAGCTTTGATGACAATTATACCGTTTTGATCTTTGATTTTGTACGGTCTATCTCCTTTGAAAGGTCAGCAAATTCCGTTGGCAACAAACGAAACCTTTTTTTAAACGCACGTGTGAAATAATTAGGGCTGTTAAACCCCCGGTCATAAGCAATCTGGGATATTGTTCGGTCAGTGTCCCTAAGGTCAACTAACGCTTTTCTTAAGCGCATCTCTAGTACCAGTCCACTCGGGGACATTCCCGTCAGTTGTTTGGTTTTTCTATAGGTTTGGGTCTTGCTCAGTCCCAAAAAATCATTTATTTGGCCGATTCTAAAACTGGAGTTTCCGCAATTGTTTTCCAGAACACTGCTTAATTCTTCAAGTATGGAAAAGTCCTTAACAGAAATGATTCGTATCAACCCGTAATCCAATTCTTCAATATTGTTGAGGCCTTTTTCAAAAAGAGATTTTGTACTTGAATCTACATAGGCTTTTCTTGTTTGCCCTAAAAGACAAAGTGTTTGCAATCGATGAATGGTGCTTTGAAACAGAGATGACCCTGTGTCGTCAACAGGTTTTCCAGTTATCAAGGCCAAGTTGTATTCAATAGTTTTGGTTTGGCTTAGATAACTTATAATTGATTTTAAGCAATACATCCCATCTTGAGCGTGCAAGAATGAAACCAATATTTTCTTATCTGGTTGCGACACAATCTTACCATCTTGATTTTCTATTATTTGAAAAATTCCTTTGGCCAACGACTTATCATCCGAAGTGAAATGAAATAATGTAATCAACATTAAAGTTCGAAAACCCGTATCAATTTCGCCAGATTTAGTTAAGGCAACATCCCAGCTATTCTTGCCGCCTTCATCACCAATCATTGCATTAAAACTAAAGGTAGGCGTTAATGAAGAAACCTCTATAATATTACATGGACCAACCCCATGTACTTCGGCATGGCTAGAATGAACCGCTTTTTTATTTGGCCCCTCCATTAAACAGAATACTGTTTTTTCTTCAAAGTTTACATAATATTTCTTGTGTGAGACATTGTATTTATTCTGTACTTCCAAGTCCTTTTTATGTGCCTTATCCAAATCCTCTTGGGTTATATCTGGGTCAATATGATGAAGGTCCATATATAGCGGCATAACTGAAGTTTACTGTTTAACAATCAAAACAGTAAGATACTTATTTAATCATAAAATGCAATATTTCAAGGAGGTAGGTGATTCAGTACTCCAACTTTCAGAATACAAGTATGACGATCTAAATTTCTGAAACTTGTTTGGATAGAGGCTGAAAGTAAAAGAAGTCGAATATTTATGTTCAGCCCTTTTCGTAGTGATGACTGAATCATCGACGAAACTTTATGTTGTTAAAAATCATTGTTTTAACACTGCTATCTTGAAGACACCCCCAATAAGAACACGGAAAGTAAAAAACAACTTCTGAACACAATCTTTATGTGTTTATCTATCATTATATCCTCACGGATAGCAACCTTGCAGCTTACCAATGGTTCAAGGCGTTACCCATGCCCATAAGGGAACTTGCACCCTCTAGATCAATCCTTTACCTTTCAGTAAAGAAAGAGATGCCCATGCCGGGCACACACAACGGCTACAAAAAAAAGCTGCTGCTGGTTTGCTCGGAATTCAGTATTTTTCAAAAATGAAAAAGAACACGCCGACAAATCCGCGCTTGTTTTTCCGCTACTTTTTGTAGACGCGGACTGTTATAGGCTATGTAAAACAATAGAAAATCACCACAACGTTCAGTAAAGATATGAACGAAGAAATTAAATCATACAACGACCAACAAACAGCAAATGACAGGGATATTTGCGACCTGCTCGCTCAAACAATAGATAAAGAATTGACAGAAGCAGAAAATAAAATTTGGCACTCACACCCTGTTTGGTTTTTGGACGGCAATCCGACAGTTGGTTATAGTAAACAGAAAAAAGGAATAAGACTAATGTTTTGGAGTGGTGCGGACTTTGACGAAGAGAACCTGAATGTTAAAGGAGCGAAATTTAAAGATGCTTCGATTTTCTATAACAGTGTGACTGAAATAAAAACGGATGAACTAAAACGTTGGTTGAATAAATCAAGACAAATCCAATGGGACTATAAAAATATAGTCAAAAGAAAAGGGAAATTAGAAAGACTTAAATAATATGAAGATAACGCCCGAACATAACGAACGAATGGCAAAAATGACTTTTGCTTCCGTCTATCCACACTACATTACAAAAGTTGAGAGAAAAGGCAGAACAAAAGAAGAACTACATCAAGTCATAGAATGGCTAACAGGTTTTGACGACCAGAATATAAAAGAGCTGATTGACGAAAATGCCACATTTGAAACGTTTTTCAAGCTAGCAAAATTAAACCCAAACGCTCATTTCATAACAGGAGTGATCTGTGGCTACCGAATTGAAGAAATTGATAATACGCTAACCAAACAAGTACGGTATCTTGACAAATTGGTGGACGAATTAGCGAAAGGGAAAAAGATGGAAAAAATTTTAAGAACAGCTTGACAGAATAAAACACAGCCTATAACATCGGTAACCGTTGCACAAGCCCTTGAACAGTGGAAAAAAGACCTGTTCTAAGCTCATTTTAGGGACTTTTGTTTTTAGGCCAGTCTTTGCAACTTGAATTTTGGGTGGCCGAGAAGGGTGAAGAATAGTTTGTCCGGTGCCTTTTCAGCCGTTTCCAAAAGACAAAGGCCCCTACTTCGCTTTTAGAGCTCTTTTTGATGAATTTCAGATACTTTTTGAGATTATAGGCAATGGCCGAAAGATGCATGCACTTGTTGATCAGCCCCTGTTGCCACAAGCGGCGTTTTACACGTTTAACAATATCCCGGTGCTGCTGGTTGTCCTTTCCGTCCGTATGGTAGGCCCTGATGTCCGTGATGACATGGTGGGCCCTATCGACCGTAAGATGTGAGAACTAGTTCAGTTTCCTTGCCTTGTCGGGCTTTACGCTTATCCTGGCCGAGGTCCGTTGGGCTGTAATGGGTCTTGTTGCTGGTATACTTGCTGCCCTTGTTGCCTGCAATGTGGGCGGGGATTGTGCCCCCAAGGAAAAGGAAGAAGAGTTACACGGAGTATTTAAAGAATCCAAGGCTCTTCGGGGGACTCAAAGTCTTGTCCTAAAAGCTATTTGACCCTTCCGGTCCGTTGATCATCGATGACGGGAACTTGAATGCCCGGCTTTGTAAATCTTCCACTTAGAGTGTACTGGTATCATAATAAATCAATTTTGAATTCTTATGGATAGCCCATAAATTGCTTGCTTCATTTTCATTTTTTTTCTATTCTGCCCGAATAGTGGTCCATAGAATATTTTCCAGCTCCTGTAAAGAAAAAACAAATCGATATGGTTAGAAACAAAAGGGCAAGTTCGGCAGAACCTGAACCAAAAGCGCTTTTGCCATCGGCTAGTACAAACCATTCTGGAAAAAACAAATATTTTGAACCAATTCCTTCGGAGGTACCTCTGACAGTCAATCTTAAGAGCGGATCGGAAATTGTTACATGAAAAATTACAGCAACAATCATTGTGATTCCAATTCCTATGGAAGCAATAGGTACAAAAAAGCCAAAAATTAGTGCCAAACCTCCAAATACTTCAAAGAAAGCGGCGCATAGTTGTAGCAACCCTGGAATTGTATCTCCCATCCATGATGTTGGAAAAAAAATCTTGGGCAAACCGTGCATAAACAAAGTAAAACCTGCGATCAACCGTAGTATCATTATTCCCTTTGAACTAAATTCCCCGAGATATTCTCTAGTAATAAGTGCTTTTTTCATTGTTTTTGATTATAAGTTTTACTTCACAAAGAAACTTAGTACATTTAAACAACGCAAGTACCTACAAAATTGTAGGTACTAACAAAATTGTAAGAAATGAGAAAAGAAAATTCGACAAATACACTGAACAAAGAAAATTTAGAATCAAACTGCGGAATGGCCTACGCTATAGGGATACTTAGCGGGAGATGGAAATTGAGTATCATTGGATATCTAATGGCCAATGAAAAACTTAGATATGGTGAATTAAAGCGAAAAATTGAAGGCATTTCTGAAAGAATGCTGATCTCTCAACTTAAAGAATTGCAATCCGATCATTTAGTTGAGAGGATTGCCTATCCCGAAGTTCCCCCAAGAGTTGAATATAAACTTACGGAAAAGGGAAGGTCATTGGACAATATCCTAAATGAATTATCGAAATGGGGAAAAAGACATTATATAGAAAATATCAGTAAATAGCCTTACACTAACGTAAGCAACTTAATAAAAGTAGATATAGGATGCTATTTTTAATGGGATATAGCCCAGGAATTAGCTGATATAACAACTTGTGTGTCATACAGATCAAACATACCGCCAACCAATATTATAAAGAATTGAGAAAGTAGAGATATTTTGGAACACTTTTTTCAATCCATTCCTTTGATGAATTTAGCTCGATTCCATAATAAGCGAAAAATGGACGGTAATCGGCTTTTATATATTCAAAAGTCAACTCAAAAGGACGAAGCAATTCATCCAAAGTGTATTTGTATTTTGCCGTTGGGCTATATTCGTGTTCATCAATCCCGACCGACATCGCGAATGCGATTTTCTTTCCCCCAACCTTATAACCGCTCTTACTACCATAAGCCCAACCATAGGTTAAAACTTCATCAAGCCATTTTTTAAGAAATGGAGGACAATTGAACCAGTAAAAAGGAAACTGAAATACAATTTTATCATACCGTTCTATTAGCTCTTGCTCTGCCGGGACATCAATTTCTTCGTTTGGATAGACCTCGTGCAATTGATGAACATAAAAATTTTCAGGATATTTATGTAACTCTTCAATCCATCTCTTGTTGATTATGGAATTTTGAATATTAGGGTGCGTAACAATAATTAATGTCTTCATATTTTATCAAACTAAATTTGAAAGACAAAAATAGTTTGTAAACAGTAATTTTGCATGTTTGCCACCAATTGTAGGGTACTATAAAAAATGTAAGTAATGACCAAAATAAAAGAAACATCAACACATTTCGAAAACAAAAAAATATTAGAACAGGAGTGTTTGGAGGTATATGCTTCAAATATCATAGGAGGTCAATGGGCTTTATCGATATGTTGCTATTTAATACATGGAAAACATAGGTTCGGAGAATTAAAAAAACGTTTACCAAACATAACTGAGCGAATGCTTACTTTACAACTTAGAAAATTAGAGCAGCATAAAATTGTAAAGAGAACAGTCTATGCGGAAGTCCCACCCCGGGTTGAATACGAACTAACTACAATTGGATATGAGCTAAAGTCAATTATACGGGAGCTTGAAAAATGGGGGAAAAAACATAAAAAACTAGAATAAAAATTACATATTTAGTTAAGCTACCCCTAAACCAAACTGTTTAAAAGTAGCTATAGGACATCACTTCTATTGGGATGGGGACAGGGAATTATACAAAAATTTCCCATTTTCGCTAACAACCTGGTTTCCCCATTCTGTAATCGCTTCCAAAACCGGAACAAAACTTTTTCCCAAATCAGTTAAACTATAAATAACTTTTATTGGCGGTTTTTTTCCATAAACCTTCCTTGATACCAAACCGTCCTTCTCTAATTTTTTTAGCTGTAAACTCAATGTCATTTCAGTAACGGTGGGCATTTCCTTGCGGAGTTCATTATATCTTTTCGGTTTGTTCCTTAAATGGTAAAGTATGACGGCCTTCCATTTTCCGCCCACCAAATCCAAAGTAAGGCTAATTGTACAGGGATATACTTTCCCGTTCAATTTCACACAATCACCGATACATTCTGTGTTCATACTTCCACTTTTTTAAACCTATCCATTTCGATAGTTATTGCAAACAAATATAACTAAAGTTAGTTTTGAAACTAAAATAATTATAGTATAAATGAAAATCCTGATCATTCTGGCACATCCCGAAGCAAAAAGTTTTAATTCGGCATTGTTTGACACTGCAATTGATACTTTAAAAAAAAACGGACATGAAGTAAAAACATCCGATCTGTACAGGGGTAATTTTCAACCCGTAAGTGATGAAAGAAATTTTACACGTTTGAAAAATGAAACATTTTTTAAACAGCAATACGAAGAATTACATGCCGTGGAGCAAAATACATTTTCCATTGATGTTTTATCTGAACAAGAAAAGGTGGAATGGTGTGATATTATGATATGGCAATTCCCACTGTATTGGTTTTCCGTACCTGCAATTTTAAAGGGTTGGATCGATAAGGTTTTCGCTATGGGTAAATTTTACGATAACGGCAAAATCTTTGACAATGGACTCTCAGTCGGTAAAAAAGCCATGCTTTCGATAACAACAGGTGGACCAAAGAAAAACTACATAGCGGAAAAATACGGTGATATGAATTCAATTCTATTCCCAATACATCGTGGAATACTCGAATTTCTGGGGTTTACAGTTCTTGACCCACATGTAATCTATGCTGTGGAACGGCTCACGTTCGATGAACGAAAAGTTGTATTGAATGATTGGTCGGAAAAACTGATGACACAATTGGCCGAATTGGAATAATGTGTAAGAAAGCCATGGGATGAACATCATGGCTGATTTAACAATTCTCTTAATTGTTGGTTGGTTGTTAAGTATTATTAATTAATACGTTATTGGGACAAAAAATTTATAGTTTAGAGTCATTATATCCACTTATTATGATAAAAGACGAGTATCCAAAAGTTTATTTATACAGAAGAATAGTTCAGGCAAAACTATTTATTGACTCGAACTTTATGCATAAAATAGATGTTGATGAGATTTCTGATGAAGCTTTTTTTTCAAAGTTCCATTTTATCAGACTTTTCAAATCCATTTATGGAAAGACACCCCACCAATATTTGAAATCCGTTAGAATTGAAAAAGCCCGACAATTTTTAAAGGAAGGCAAATCAGTTACCGAAGCCTGTTTTTCAGTAGGGTTTGATAGTTTGTCCTCTTTTAGTGGTTGTTTCAAAAGAAGTACTGGGGAATCACCATCCAACTATTCAAAAAATCAAAAGGAGGTCAAAAAGAACATCGACAAAAAACCATTGACGTTTGTTCCAAGTTGTTATGCATATCAACACGGATGGTTGGAAAATAGCAATTTTGAAGAAGTACGCAAATAAACCATTGCTGATATTGCAAACACATTAACACCAAAGAGAAGTGATGATTACAAAAATGACGGTTACCAATGTCAACGTTATCGACCAAGATAGTGCTTATGATTTCTATGTGAACAAATTAGGATTTAGGGTAGTAGATGATATTCCAATGGGGCCGGGTACTAGGTGGTTGACCGTTTCGCCGCCCGAACAACCCGATTTGCAAATTGTACTGTTCCCAGTTACCGTAAGCAAAATGTTTCCCAAAGAGGTCGCAGAAAATTTAATTGAACTAATTAAAAAAGGCGTATTTGGCTGTGGAGTATTGACCTGCCATGACATCTACGCAACCTACGAAGAACTAAAAAGCAAGGGAGTGGAATTTATTAAACCACCGACCAAGGAATTTTATGGAACAGAGGCATTGTTCAAAGACGATTCAGGCAACTTCTTTTCCCTACAACCCATAAATAATTTCAATGATGAAGAACATTCATGATCCCGTGGTCAGAGAGCAACTCATCGAACGCATTGAACAGCTCGATGGGGACAAGAAAGCCCAATGGGGAAAAATGACCGTTTTTCAAATGCTCAGGCATAACAACTATTGGAACGGCTGGATCCTTGGCACGGAAGACCACACGTACAAGCAGGCATTTCTAGGGAAGATATTCGGTAAAACGGCCTTGAAAAGAACGATCAAGGATGAAAAACCCTTTGACAGGAACATCCCTACCCCGCAGCAGTTCAAGGTCAAGGAACTATATGGGGACCTAGAAGCTGAAAAGGCAAAATGGATCTCATTAATCCACCATTATGGTAACTACAGTAACCCTAATTTTGTGCATGGTTTTTTTGGAAAAATGACCAAAGAACAGATCGGTATATTGGTTTACAAGCACACTGATCATCATTTGAGACAATTTGGAGTTTGAAAAACAAAGATTATGATTTGGTACTTTCTTAACTATTCCAATAGTGTTTATAACATATATTTTGATAGGATCTTTAAAAAAAATATTGACCGAAAAAAGGTGGCAGATTCTACTACACTATAACAATGAGTATTTGGCAGATTTTAATCAGTATATTTTGTGGTGTTGGGCTTTTTCAGGGTCTTGTTTTGGCCGTTTATCTTATTGGTAGAAGTAAGTTCAATTTATCACCTTCATTGTTTCTTGGTGTGATGCTTATCGGCATTGCCTTCAGGCTTGCTAAGTCCTATTTTGTGTTTTTACCTATGGAGAAATATCCTATATGGGGTGTTTTAGCCGGAGCTGCAGGTTTGTGGCTTATCGGTCCTTCCTATTTTTTATATCAGAAGTGTGTTCTTAAATCTGTAGTGACCAGAATACATTTTCTTCACTACCTCCCTGCATTTATCATCATCGGATTGGGCATTTTCAATTGGGGCGACTATATCATCAGTTTTTATTATATCGGACTATTACAAATGGCCTTGTATTTCGGAATTGGATATTATTTCGCCAAATACCGCAACACCGGTCCCCTCCCCGACCATTTTCCTGTTTTTTCCATCAGTGTGCTTATCTTGCTAGTCTGTTTTGTAGTACAGGCTTACATCGAAGGAATCACGGTCTATGCAACCGGATCTGTTCTGGCCGTTGTTCTGCTGTATTTTATCAGCTATAAAATACTTCAAAATTCGTCGCTGCTAAATGATGTTTCCAATGGAAAAACACTGAATAAAGACGAGGTGGACGAAGTGATTTCCACACTTAATACCATTTTTGAAAAAGAAAAGCTACATCGGAGCAAAGGACTCACTGTCGCGGACGTTTCCCGGGTTTCCGGTCATGCTTCCTATCGCGTATCCCAGGCCATCAACCAAAAACTCGGGCTTCGATTTAATGACTACGTGAATAAATTCAGGATAAAAGAAGCTACTACACGCTTAAAAGATACAACGGCCAATGACAAGGTGGAAGTCATTGCCGACGAAGTTGGGTTTTCTAGCATGTCTTCCATGTATCAGGCTTTTAAAAAAGAAACCGGACTCACACCCCATGCCTACAGACGTAGGTATTTAACAGTGACTACAACTGACTAGCTCATTGTTTTCAAAGAAAACAGTTTTGTCCTAAATAAATTTTACCTGTTCTTTTTTTAGCTCACGCCCTTTTCTATTTTTAATTTGAGTTCGTGAACCTCCGTTATCGGTTTCCATTGATGAAAAACCGACCAAAAAATCTAGGTTGACGTTAAAAACACCCTTTGTCCATTGCAATATTCTGACGATTGAAAATTCAGAAGAAAGAACTTTGCAAAAGCTTATTCATTTGAGAGACGGGAAGACAACGGATTTTTTATGCTTAATTTAGTTTGATGTTGGATAAATCCATAGGTAACTTCCTAAGCCTAACTCCTGTTAAATTGAAAATAGCATTGTTGAGAGCCGGAGCGATAGGAGGCAAAGCAGGTTCTCCCACTCCACCCGGGGTGTCTTGGTTGGCGATGATATGTGTTTCCATTTCCGGGGCTTCATGTATGCGCATCAGTTCGTATTGATGAAAGTTTTGCTGTATACAAGCTCCGTTTTCATAGGTGATTTCCTCTTTGGTCGCCGCACTTAACCCCATAACAATACTACCTTCCATCTGTGCACGTACCATATCTTCATTTACAAAAAGTCCGCAATCCAAAACAGATACTACTTTCTTCACCCTTACGCCCTGTCCTTCGGAAACAATAAAGACACAGGCAGCAGAAATACTCTCAAACGATTTCCAGATGGCAATGCCACGAGCAATTCCTTCCGGCAGGGCTTCGTGATAATTTGCTTTTTCAGCTAATGTGTTCAATACCAAACGATATCGTTCGTCTTCAAGGATTTCCAATCGTGCTTTTAGCGGGTCTATTCCCCCAAGGTGGGCGAGTTCATCGATAAAACATTCCTGTCCGAATGCAAAACTTCCCGCATAAACAGACCGCCACCACATGATGGGAATATCTGCCGCCACTCTGGTGAAGCTGATTTTTGTATGATCGAGCACATATTTGTTATTCTCAAAGCCTATTTCCCTTCCTAGGCCTTCATCTACTTCACCTACTTTTGGAGAGCCGTCCAGTTGTCCGGCTATGCTTTCACCAATAGCATGATGATGTAGGCCCGTTATTTTCCCGTTTTCAACCGTGCCCTGTAATTTGGAAAGCGAGCCCGCACGGTATGGTCCTTGTGAGATGTCCTCCTCCCTGGTCCATGTCACTTTTACCGGTTTCTGTATTTTTTTGGAAAGCATGCCCGCTTCCAAAAGAAAATCATGATAGGATTTTCGTCCAAAAGAGCCCCCCATTAGTTTGACATTCACTTTTACATGCTCAAGGGGAACCTCCATATATTCTGCCATTTGGTCTTTAATCTGTCCAGATCCTTGTACACCGGCCCATACTTCTACAGTTCCATTGTCTTTTACCTCAACAATTCCATTCATGGGTTCTATTGAAGCATGTGACAAAAAATTGGATTCGTACAACCCTTCAGCTTTTATCCTTGACTTTGTAAAATGCTGATCAAAAGCTCCGGTTTCAGAATATAAGGCTCCCGGATTATCAGCTGCTGCGTATAAGCCTTCTGAATAGTCTTGTGTGCTCAGGTGATCTCCTTCATCTCCCCATTCCACTTGTAATGCCTTTTTTCCCTGCATTGCCGCCCAAGAAGAGTTGGCTATGACGGCCACTGCATCAAATTTGGTATAAGGCATGGTGCGTTCACATTTCACCACATCGATAACGCCATTCACTTTTAATGCTTCAGTAGCATTGATGGAGACCACTTTTCCTAAAATCGTAGGGGAATGCAATATGGCAGCATGTACCATTCCCGGCACTTGCATATCGATACTATAGGTTGATTTGCCTGTAATCCGTTCAATGACATCCCCTCGTTTATGGCTTTTTCCTATTAATTTAAATTCAGATTTACTTTTCAATATAGGGTTTTCCGGAACTTCTAAAGTAGAAGCCAGCGTCACCAAATCCCCGTATTTGAATTTTCTATCATCAATTCTGTTATATATATGGGCATCTTCCGCATAACATTCTGCCAATGGAATTTTCCAGCTTCGGCTAGCTGCATTCAACAACATTATCCTTACTGCTGCCCCAGCTTTCCGAAGGGGTTCCCACGATCTTCTCACTGCTCCACTTCCTCCCGATATCTGAGGGTCGTATTTTGCCTGTCCGTCACTTGGTATGATGCGTACCTCTTCCAGTCTGACTTCAAGCTCTTCAGCAATCATTGCAGCCGAAGCCTGAATGGACCCTTGCCCCATGTCCGGATTTGGATTTACCAGTGTGATGTTACTTTCGGTATCGATGTGTATAAACGGTGATAGTTCATGGGAAACACTACCTGCCTCAACACTGAAAAGCCTGGTTACATTGCCTACCGTAAAACCAACGGCCAGGCCTGATGAGACCATCAGGGTATTTTTTATAAAATTTCTTCGGTTTGTTACTGGTGTCATAGCATTTGCCTTTTTAAATCCCACTAAGCGGGTCTTATTATTTAGTATTCTACATTCAGATGAGTTGAGGTCCTTTTGTTGGAAGACCTTATATGCTTACGCTATGGCAGTTGATTATTCTCCAATAATTTAGTTGCCAAACGAACGGCCTTTTTTATTCTGTCGTAGGTACCACAACGACAGATATTTCCTGACATCACTTCTGTTATTTCATCATCGCTCGGATCGGGATTTTGCTGAAGTAAATGCACAGCACTCATAATTTGTCCGCTTTGGCAATATCCGCACTGTGGAACTTGAAGTTCCTTCCATGCTTGTTGTACGGGATGAAGTTCAGGATCGCCTATTCCTTCTATGGTGGTTATCTTTGCTTCTCCTACTGCGGATATTGGCATCATACATGATCGTACTGCGTTTCCGTCCAAATGGATAGTACAAGCCCCGCACTGACCTATCCCACAACCGTACTTTGTGCCTGTTTTTTGCAAAACTTCCCTTAACACCCATAGTAAAGGCATGTTTTCATCACATGTGAAGGATTGATCCTCTCCGTTAAGATTGATTGTATAAGTAGCCATTGTCTTGAATTTTATGATGCTAAAAGTAATGTGGAAGGTTATAAACAATTAATAATCATAGGTTTCATTACTACGGATTTAGCTAAAACGAAAAAGAATGTGACAACAGAGTTATTTTATTAAGCCATTTAATAAAACAAAATATGCAGTTTTGTAACTTTTCTCTTAAAGTGCTAATTATTAAAAAGAAAAAAATAATTTAATTAAATTAATTGAGCAATATAGACACTATGACAACCCTGGTTTGGAAAATGAAAAAGCTTTTACTAATAACAATTCTTCTGCAATTGGTAAGTTGGAGAACTGACAATAGAGGACAAAGTAATAAGGATATTGAGTTTAAGGACTTCTTTGTAAGTAGTACCGATGATGTTCAAATCTTCGTTAGAGAGTTTTTGTCTGAATCAAAAGAACAAATAAGTGAATATCCTTTGATCCTAATTCATGGAGGTGGTCCAGGGGCAATCGCTTCCTTTGATTTAGATGTTCCCAATGGTTCATTTGCAAAGGCTTTGGTAAAAAGGGGAATAAAGGTATACCTGATGAACATACGGGGTTGGGAAAAATCTACTTTACCAAGTTATAATTTAAGCGATAGCACAACGGTCATAGGAAATTTTAAAGAGGCGACACAAGATATAAACAGCGTAGTTGAATATATAAGGGCAAAAGACAAGGTAGACAAAGTATCCATATTCGGTTGGGCTACAGGTGGACATTGGGGAGGAAGTTATGCAGCTCAAAATTCCGATAAATTAGCTGAATTCATATCCCTTAATTCATTATATGGAACTAATGCGCCTTGGGAATTGAAGCATTTCTTTTGGCAAGAGTCTGATTCTACCAAATTCAACAAAACCGGGTTTTTTAGGGTTTCCGACAAAGAAGGGCTCGTAAGGAAGTGGACTTCTACGATCCCGATAGAGAACAAACAAGACTGGAGGGATTCTTTGATAATGGAAGCATATCGAACAACGGCCGTTGGTTTTGGGGAGGATAAGACTACCATGAAGGTTCCGGGTGGCTATCGGGAAGAATCTTTTTATATGTCCAATGGCAGAAAATATTGGGATGCATCTTCAATTACCTGTCCTACGTTGATCCTGAGAACCGATTTGGATTTTTGGTCAAGACCTCAGGATTTGGTGGCCATTGAAAAAGATTTAAGGAACACCGAGAGAAAAAGGGTTAAAACCATCAAAGGAACCCACTACGTATTTTTGGACAGAGATGAAAGGGGAAGGAAAGAATTGATAGATGAGATTGTGAATTTTTTAAAAGAACAATAACGGTAGATATAAGTGTAAAATCCCGTTCAATTAGAATCGTAGGTCAACCCTAGAGAAAAATCAAGTCCCTCTAATTACAGCGCAATGGCCCAAAAAATCAACCATGCCACAGTATAGACGAAAAGGCAACCTCAACCATCAACACCAAAAAGTAACCCGTCCTCATTCTCCCCGTACTTCGTATATTTAAATACATTTAAAATCAACCCTAATGTGAACAGGGCTACGTATGGGTCTGGTACCTTTGCAATGCAAGAAAACGCAAATGATATAAATGAACAAACATCCATTAAGAAAACAAATAGAGGAAATAGTACGGTTAACCGATGATGAATTTGAATTTGTACTGGAACACTTTCAAAAAAAAACGTTCAAAAAACATCTAATTGTTCTACATGAGGGCGACTATGCCCCATTTGATTTCTTTGTACTGAAAGGATTGATGCGCGTTACCAAACTGGATGATGACGGCAAAGAACATATTTTGCAGTTTGGCATGGAAAATTGGTGGATCACGGATTCAGAAGCGTTTCACCATAAAACCAAAGCAACTTTGATCGTAGACTGTCTTGAAAATACCGAAACACTTGCCTTGACCTTGGAGAATAAAGAAAAGCTGAGCAGGGAATTGCCCAAAATGCAGACTTTTTTCCTCAAAAAAACTACCAATGGCTATATTGCTTTACAAAAACGTATCCTCTGCTTTCTCAGCAGTAATGCCAACGACCGATATCACAATCTCATTACTTTATATCCAGGTTTGATGCAACGAGTGCCCAAGTCCATGGTAGCTTCCTATCTGGGGGTTACACGGGAAACTTTGAGCCGATTGACCAAAATCGAGCTCTAAAAATGTGACATTCCTCACATCAAATCTTTGACAAATGTCCTGTTGGGCAAAAATTGCTCCTCGGAACTTTGTCCCAATGAAAAATAACAAGGTCTTAACTGTCGAACAAAATCGCATGCCCATTGCTATTTGGGCTTTGACCGTAAGTGTTTTTGCCATTGGAACTACCGAAGTTGTAATGATCGGCCTCTTACCGACCATCGCCAAAGAATTTTCAATTGGCATAGCTTCGACCGGTTGGTTGGTAACTTCCTACGCCATAGGTGTGGCCATTGGCGGGCCATTTGTAGCGGCATTTACCAATAAGATCAATCGGAAAAGATTGCTGATTACCATTATGCTGCTTTTTGTGGTCGGCAATGGTTTGGCTTCGATCTCATCCAACTTCAGTCTATTGATTGTTGCAAGGATTTTGTCGGGAGTTGCCCACGGCGTTTTTGTTGGCATTGGTGCAAATATCGCCAGCAGTATGGTTTCCAAAGAAAAAAGGGCCACGTCCATTGCAATTATGTTTACGGGCTTGACCGTTGCCATGGTAACCGGCGTTCCGCTCGGCACTTATATTGGTCAGCAATTTGGGTGGCGTTTTACCTTTGGTGGCATTGCTGTTATAGGATTTCTTTGCCTGTTGGCAAATCAACTTTGGCTGCCAAAAGACATAGAAAAAGGCGCACCAATTAGACTCAAGGACCAGTTCAAGGTCTTGGGAAACAAATCAATGCTTTTAGGTTTCTCGTTGACATTATTTTCATTTGCCGCGCTGTTCGGAACGTTCACATTTTTATCCCCCCTATTGGAAAATATTTCAGGGTTTACCGAAAACCAAATCACCCTTATCCTATTGCTCTATGGTGTTGCTGTTGCCTTCGGAAACCTTATGGGCGGAAAGTTTTCCAATAAAAAACCTGCCAGAACCCTGATTTTATTGTTCGCCATACTATTCATCGCATTTGGGTTGATGTACCTATTGTTACCGTACAGGAACACCGCACTCATTTTGGTAGCAACAATGGGCTTCATAGGATTTGGGACCGTTCCCGGCATGCAATTGTACGTTATTCAGCTTTCAGAAAAATACCTGGCCGGAACCGAAGATGTCGCTTCGGTCTTGAACATTTCCGCATTCAATGTAGGAATAGCATTGGGCTCATCCATTGGGGGAATGCTCATTTCCGAATCATTGGGACTATTGTCAATTACATTAATGAGTGCGGGGTTTTCACTAATGGCAATCGTAATGGCAATCATTAGTATAAAAAGAGAAAAATAATTTTAACATAAAAACAGATAGAAATGGAATACAGAAATTTAGGAAATTCAGGATTGAAAGTACCTGTATTGAGCCTTGGAACAGGGACTTTTGGCGGAACCAACGAGTTTTTTCAGCGTTGGGGACAAACCGATGTAAAAGAAGCTACTCGGCTTATCGACATTTGCCTTGAAAGGGGCATCAATTTTTTTGACACGGCCAATGTCTATTCCCTTGGTGATTCGGAAATCGTATTGGGCAAAGCGTTAAAAGGAAAAAGGGACAAAAGCATAGTTTCCACCAAAGCAACTTTCCAAATGGGCGAACAACCCAACGAAAGGGGCTCGTCCCGATACCATTTGATGAATGCCCTTGAAGACAGTTTGAAAAGGTTGGGCACAGATTATATCGATTTGTATTTAATGCACGGTTTTGACCGAAAAACACCTATTGAGGAAACATTGAGAACCCTTGACAATATGGTAAAAAGTGGAAAGGTAAGGTACATCGGCTGTTCAAATTTTGCTTCTTGGCAACTGATGAAATCACTTTCCATATCAGAAAGGGCAAATTTGGAAAAGTACGTCATCTACCAAGGCTATTATTCACTGATTGGTCGGGATTGTGAACAGGAACTGTTGCCACTATTGGAAGACCAAAATATGGGATTGATGGTTTGGAGTCCGTTGGGTTGGGGTCGATTGACGGGTAAAATAAAAAGGGGAATGGAAATGAAGGCAGGCAGGATAAAATCGGGCGGAGATGTAGGGGCACCGCCAGTTGAGGACGAATTCCTATTTAATGTTGTTGACGTTTTGGAAAAAATAAGTAACGAAATCGGAAAATCCATTCCACAGATTGCCATCAACTGGTTGCTTCAAAACAAATGCGTTTCCAACATAGTAATTGGTGCAAGAAACGAAAAGCAATTGCTCTCCAATATTGATTCCGTCGGCTGGAATTTGTCCGAAGAACACCTAAAGCTTCTCAATGAAATATCAGCGCAAGCATCAATTTATCCACATTGGGTTGGAGATAGATAGAAAAATAGGGCTGTAAAAGCCCGTTTCCTAACGCAATATGGTTAAAAGTCATATCAAGTTGGAGTGCTCTAACCGTTGGCATTGAAACTTAAGACTGCAAAAAACGAATAGGGCACACCAACTACTGCGGAATTGAATGAGCACGGGTAAATTGACATCAACTCTTTGCATTACAATAGTTTAAAGGGACATTTTAATCGGCTCTATTTATCCGTAATTGTGGTATATTGGCCGTCCCTCCCTATATTGGAGTCTGGATTCAATAGTAAAATGGCACATCGATCAACAGTCCATTAACTATGAAAGACCGGTCGATCTATTAAAGGGGCGGCTTCATAATTAAATTAGTTTTGTAGAAAACCTATCCTAAAGATTGGGGTATCTACAGACATCAAAAAATAAAACTGGCGAAAAACAATATGCAATTTTTGGTGTATCAAATCTATCTACCATCCAATTGAATGAGTAAATAGTGCTATCAAATAGCAAAACCACGCAAATGGGTTCAAAAAAAGTTAAAAAATAACGTGTTTGCAAATTGTTTGCTAAAAAATAAGCCTTAGAAAGAGAAACTCTCCAAGGCCCTTTATTTACTGGTGATCGCGACAGGATTCGAACCTGTGACCGTCTGCTTAGAAGGCAGATGCTCTATCCAGCTGAGCTACGCGACCAAACTTTTGCGGGTGCAAAGATACTAATGTAACCGATTGTAAAAAATATTTTTTTGATTTCTTATCACTTTTATGAAAAGGCCTTCACAACGGTTACATTGTTTTTTACTTAAAACCTATCTCTTTCAAACCTTTATGGCTAATCTTAATGACTTCCAAAGGTTTTTTATCCCAGGTCATATCCTGTTCAACAAAGTATTTTATCATTCCGGAAGCTTCTTTTTCTCCCAAAATTCTTTTAAAGTCAATGGTGCCTTCTCCTACGGGTGCAAATTTCCCTTCCTCGTCCATGTCCTTTACGTGCCATAACTTGAATCTTCCTGGGTATTCCTCAAAATAGCCGACCGGGTCTGCTCCGGCTCTTGTAACCCAATATAGATCCATTTGGAAGTTTACATATTTTGGGTCCGTGTTTTCCAGTAAATAAACTATTGGTTTTACACCTTCTTCATTGTCCTTGAATTCAAAATCGTGATTGTGGTACAACAGTTTTAATCCAGCTGCATCACATTTTTTTCCCAATATTGTGAGAATATCGGCAAACTCTTTCATAGTACCTTTCATGCCCATGGTCCTGTTCTCACGATCAAAAGTAAACATACCCATCGGTGGTACTGGAATGGTAAAATATTCAAATCCTGCGGCCTTGGTGTCTGCAATTTGTTGATCTGCATTTTCCATAGTTGCCCCCCCCATGTGCGCACTTACCGGGTCTAGCCCCAAACTCTCCGCGTAGGCTTTAAATGCTTGTGGCTCCATGCCATAAAACTTTCCGTCTTTATAATCAGCAGCTTCAATATAGGCATAACCTGCATCCGCCACCTTTTGTAAAGTAGCCTTGGCATCTTCCCCCATGTTTTCACGCACGGTGTACAATGCGAGTCCCCCAAAACTGTCTTGAGCATAAAATGTAATTGAAAATAGTGTAAAGGCGAGGGTAAAAATCCCTTTTAAGGATAAAATTCTGTTCATTGGTATTGTTTGTAGTTAATTTCAGTTTCAAATGTGGTTCACAAGATACTGATTATAGGTTTTATGAAATGTGTGAAAAAATAAAAAATCCGTTAGATATATACATTCCAACGGATTTTTTGTGCAACAAGTGATCAATAATTAAATCTCACTCAACTGCAATGTTAAATGGACTTTTATTTCATCATCAACCTTGATCATGCCCAGCATTTTCTTGGGAGGCTCCAACTCAAAATCGCTGAGCTTTAATTCCAACGTGCCGTTGACACATATATCCTTTGTCTGTTCACAATAAAGTAGTGTCCGGTACTTGCGGGAAACCCCGGCAATCTTGATTTCTATACCAACATCTACCGTACTTTG
Organism: Allomuricauda ruestringensis DSM 13258; assembly: GCF_000224085.1. Lineage (NCBI taxonomy): Bacteria > Pseudomonadati > Bacteroidota > Flavobacteriia > Flavobacteriales > Flavobacteriaceae > Flagellimonas > Flagellimonas ruestringensis. The sequence goes on along the minus strand of NC_015945.1, from coordinate 3,164,982 downwards.
ATTAGGTGATGGAGGTTCCACATAAAGAAGTTTTAACCCTACTTGTGGGTGCCGTTCTGTTTTCAGCAATTCCTGAAAATCTCTATTAATGGCCTTGCCTCCACAATCAAAACAATCGTTGATCAATGTAAGTTCTGCATTTTTAAAAAGAATTTGCTCGGACTTTTCATCATAGATCAAACGAATGGGCATTTCCAACTCCTGTAAATTGTACTTGCAGGTAAAATTATTAACGTTGGTGGTACCGGCAATAACAACCTCACTCTCTGGCTCCACCCTCACTTTGGTTTCCCGTTCCGGGTCGTTAAAGTTGAACCAGGATATAAAAAATAATCCTAACAACAGGGTTTTTGTGATATGTGGGATTGAGGTCAACATGATACCTAAATATAATAATTTTAAGATGTAAGACCTAGGGCATTGCTGTCCTAGGTCTTGTTAAAAATTAATGGTAATCTAGAAACTGATAACAGCTTCCAATAAAACCCCTTTAAACTCACCATCGTGGAAGATACTTGTAGTATCGTATCCATCGTATTGTTGGTTTACATACTCTATTTTGGCCAAAATGTTCTTGGTCAAGAATACACCACCTCCAAGTTGGAATCTATCTATAGTTACTTCCGACCCCGATGGGTCGTCTGAATTTACAGTGTTGTATCGAGTTCCCAAGTAGAAATTTTCATTGTTGCCGAATCTGTAGATCAACTCACCTGCCAATTGCGTAGCATTTCTATCATCGGTCTCAGCATCGGTTTTTCCTGAAGCAGTTTCAAAGGTTCCAAAGAACTCCAATCCTTTATATTTTACAAATGGATTGATCATAAAGGCAGTAATCTCATTCCTAAAACCTGGGTCATATCTACCTGAACGAAAATTACCGGATGTAGAAGCTTCAGTATCCTCCATCACCAAGTAATACCTAGATCCTGCACGGTCTGCGGTATAAAGGTAAACGCTACGTGATTTACTTGTAGTGTACATAGATCCAGTAAGTCTAAGTCTCAAATCTTCGTTCACTTGACTATCGTATCCCAATTTGGCCAATATTGAAGCTCCTGTGGTTTCTGGATTGCTTACTGCTTGGTTCAATTTACCATTAGAAAGCCCAAACATACCGATGAATCCATTTTTTCTAAAGTAAACCTCTCCACCAACCTCTGTGGTAAACGCGTCCATGATCAAGTTGCCTACAAATGGGTTGTGCATGGCCTGGGCGTTATCGGTTCTTCTAAAATGGGTATCACCATAGTTGTTTTCCATGTGCCCCACTTTAACGGTTAAGTACTTCATAGCTTCTTCCAAAAATCCAGGGCTGATGAAATCCAAGTTGTCCACTTGGAAATATCCTCCTTTTACATATGGTTCTGGGTGGTGACGGGATGACAAATAAGTTCTCAAGTGCATTCTCACACCTTTGGCCAAGGCCACATCCAAATCCAGGTTTGCGGTTGCCAGGTTAAAGTTGTCCCCGATCGGGATAAGCTCTACGGCTCCTGAGTTTTCGTGATCTACTGCTTGGAACTGTAAAGTAGATGACCCACCCACTCTTACTTTTACCCCATCAAAGGTACTTACAGTATCTTTTGGAGCTTCAAAAACATTTACTCCATTTTTGTCCGGCGACCGGAAATTGTCCAGTTGACGATTTTGGGAATATCCCATAAGGCCTACAAGGAATGCAGCTGCCAATAATCCGAATTTTGTGTATTTTTTCATTACGTTAAATTTATTAGTTGAGTATTAAGATTTAATTATTTCCAAACAGTGTTAAAGAGAACCTCAATCTCATCACCAGTGGTAATGGTACCCAAAAGTGCCTTGGGAGGTTCTATGTTGTAATCTGTCATTTTTAAAGGTTTCTTGCCTTCGAGCAGCACTTTATCTTCTTTAATCGTTAGATTAAAGGGCAGATCAATGGTATTGGTGCTTCCTGCAATGGTAAGGTTACCCGTGGCGACCACCCTATATCTATCAGAGGTAGCGGTGATCGGAGAAATACTTTTCACACTTTTCAACTCAAATACAATTTGCTTGTATTTTTTGGTTTCGAGCGCTTTGTAAGTATTCTTGTCCATGGCTCCCTTTCCACTCTTTAGGCTCTCAGCTTCAACCGTAAACTTTAAAGAGTTGATCTTTGGAAGCTCCCCTGTATTGTCCAATGTAATTGAACCTGATTTTTGTTCTGCAACCTCCTCCCAATCATGAAGGGTCGAAGTCCCTGTTACCATAACTTCCCCTTCCCCGTTGTTGAGCTTAAAGTTTTGTGCGGAAAGCGAAAGTGGTACAAGGGCAAATGTTATCCAAAGGATTGCTGCTTTTAAAAGCGACTGTCGGTGTGTTGTATGGTATTGCATAGTTCTTGTTTTTTGTTGGGTCAAAGATCCTTTACGGAAAATTCTTAAAAGATGATATTTGTCAGTTTTTTCCCAAAAACCTGATTTTTAGCGCTTAACCATCAAATATTTTTTTATCTACTTTGTTTTTTCTCATTTACCAATGTAATCTGTTCTATGTTTCTTTAAAAAATTTACTTGCTATCCATCGTACTTGACAAATCACTTTGAAAAAAGACAAAATCAAGGTTTGAACAGATGTAAGGGGTAAAACCCTGATTTTTATCATGTTCTGAAGATCAAGAAGCAGCTAATTTTACATATAGATTTTAGTATTTATCAATCTCTTAATAGATAAAAAGATGGAAACACTTACAGCAAACCAACTCAGCGTATATTCCTTCGGCAACAAAAAGACAGATGGTGGACGTGATATGAAGGAACTGCTCGGGGGCAAAGGGGCCAACTTGGCCGAAATGAGCCGTATTGGTATTCCTGTACCTCCCGGTTTTACTATAACAACAGAAGTTTGTACACAATACAACGAAGAAGGCAAAGAAGCCGTAATAAATCGTATTGAACCCGAGGTTCGGGCTGCCATAACCCGCATCGAAGAAACCATGGGTACTATTTTTGGTGATGATGAAAATCCACTATTGATTTCTGTACGTTCCGGGGCACGGGTTTCTATGCCCGGCATGATGGATACCGTCCTCAATCTGGGATTGAACGATGAATCCATTAAAGGTGTCATAAAAATGACAGGCAACGAACGATTTGCCTGGGATTCCTACCGTCGTTTTATTCAAATGTACAGTAGCGTGGTAATGGGCCTCAAACCAGAATCCAAAGACGATCTTGATCCGTTTGAAGAAATCATAGATCATTTAAAGGACAAACGGAGAATCGAGCAAGACACCCAGTTTAACGTTCAAGATTTGCAGGATTTGGTATACGACTTTAAAGACATAGTTCAAAAAAGAACCGGAAAACCCTTCCCTACCAATCCATGGGACCAGCTTTGGGGTGCTATTGCCGCGGTATTCGATAGCTGGAACGGCGACCGTGCCGTTTACTACAGAAAAATGCACGGGTATCCCGAAGATTGGGGCACTGCAGTGAACGTCCAGGCCATGGTGTTCGGCAACATGGGTGAAGATTCCGGAACCGGGGTATGCTTTACAAGGGATGCAGGTACAGGAGAAAACGTATTCAACGGGGAATATCTTATTAACGCCCAAGGTGAAGATGTGGTTGCCGGGGTTCGTACCCCTCAGCAAATTACCTTGTTGGGATCACAACGTTGGGCCAAACTGGCGCAAATAGATGAGGAAGAACGCAAGGAAAACTACCCTTCCCTGGAAGAGTTGATGCCTGACATTTATAAGGAACTGTTTGAATACCAAAATAAACTGGAAACCCATTATCAGGATATGCAGGACATGGAATTTACCATTCAACAAGGTAAACTCTGGATTTTGCAGACCCGTAATGGCAAACGCACCGGTGCCGCCATGGTAAAAATTGCCATGGACTTGCTTAAAGAAGGGTTGATAGATGAGAAAAAAGCCCTAATGCGCATAGAGCCCAACAAACTAAACGAACTTTTACATCCCGTCTTTGACCCTAAAGCCTTAGAGGAAGCCGAAGTAATTGCACAAGGTTTGCCTGCATCTCCAGGTGCGGCTACCGGCCAGATTGTTTTCTTTGCCGATGAGGCCGATAAGTTCAAGAACAGCATTCTAGTGCGTGTAGAAACCTCTCCCGAAGATGTAGAGGGAATGAACATTGCCAAAGCTATTGTGACCGCCCGTGGAGGTATGACCTCCCATGCAGCTGTGGTTGCCAGGGGAATGGGAAAATGTTGCGTTTCTGGAGCTGGTGCTTTAAAAATCAATTACAAAACCCGAACCCTTAAAGTTAATGACCATGAGTACCACGAAGGCGATTGGATTTCGATCAATGGCTCAACAGGTAATATTTTGGAAGGTAAGGTTGGCACCAAGGAACCTGAGTTGAGTGGTGAATTTGCTGAGTTGATGGAACTATCCGACAAATACACCACCATGGAGGTAAGAACAAACGCAGACACGTCAAAAGATGCTTTGATCGCACGTAATTTTGGTGCAAAAGGTATTGGTTTGACCCGTACCGAGCACATGTTCTTTGAAGTGGACCGTATAAAAGCGATGCGAGAAATGATTTTGGCCGATACCATCAAGGGACGCAAACAAGCCTTAAAAGAACTCCTTCCCATGCAACGAAACGACTTTGAGGAAATTTTTAGGGCCATGGAAGGATTCCCTGTAACAATTAGATTGCTGGACCCACCATTGCATGAATTCGTGCCCCATCAATTGGCTACACAAAAAGAATTGGCCGAAGAACTTCATATCTCTTTGGCCGCTGTTAAAAGCAAAGTGGCCGAACTGGAAGAGTTCAACCCTATGATGGGACACCGAGGATGCAGATTGGGAAATACGTATCCTGAAATCACCGAAATGCAGACCCAAGCTATTTTGGAGGCAGCACTTAAAGTGAAGAAAGAAGGTATCCTTGTAAAACCAGAAATTATGGTTCCATTGGTAGGTACCGTGGAAGAATTCAACCAACAAAAAGCAATTATTGATACAACGGCCCAAGAAGTTTTCAAAAAACGTAAGGACACCGTGGAGTATTCCGTAGGTACCATGATGGAAATCCCAAGAGCTATATTTATAGCCGATAAAATTGCAGAAAATGCGGATTTTTTCTCTTTCGGAACCAACGACCTTACCCAAATGACCTTCGGATATTCGAGGGATGATTCGGGAAAGTTTCTACCCACCTATCTCGAAAAAGGCATTTTGAAACATGACCCTTTTGAGGTATTGGATCATGAAGGTGTTGGACAATTGGTGGAAATGGGAACCCAATTGGGACGCAAGACTAAATCCAATCTTAAAATAGGTATTTGCGGCGAACACGGTGGTGAGCCCAATTCGGTTGCATTCTTTCAAAAAGTGGGAATGAACTATGTGAGCTGCTCTCCATTTAGAGTGCCCATTGCAAGGGTGGCAGCTGCACAAGCTGCAATCTCATAATTGTTAAGTACACCTAAATATTCTGGTTTTTTAGAATCCCTGGCCTTAAAACATATCAAGTGTCGAGGATTTTTTTGACCACTACTTTAATCTGTAATCACGATCTTAGCAAAATCCAACAGGAAAGATATGAGCAACGAAAAAACCGCCATACGGACCACCTATTTTAGTATTCTTGGCAATATTGGGTTGGCCTTGATAAAAGGTTTGGCCGGATTTTTTGGGAACTCCTATGCATTAATTGCCGACGCCATAGAATCCACAACCGATATTTTTTCGTCCTTTTTGGTTTTGTTGGGCTTTAAATATGCCGAAAAACCACCAGATGAAAACCATCCTTACGGGCATGGAAAAATAGAACCCTTGGTCACATTTATTGTTGTTGCTTTTTTGGTAACATCGGCAACAATCATTGCATACGAAAGTATCCAGCATATTCAAACCCCGCACAAGGTTCCAGAACCTTGGACACTGATTGTTTTGGGCGGTATTATTATTTGGAAAGAAGTTTCATTTCAAGTAGTCATCAGAAAAAGTAAACAAACCCAAAGTTCCTCCTTGCGAGCAGATGCTTGGCACCATAGAAGTGATGCGATAACCTCCATAATGGCATTTTTGGGGATTTCCATAGCACTACTATTTGGTGAGGGCTATGAAACGGCGGATGATTGGGCCGCCCTTTTGGCATCGGCCTTTATACTTTACAATAGTTATTTGATATTTCGCCCCGCACTCGGCGAGATCATGGACGAGCACCAATATGATGACCTAATTTTAGAGATCCGGAAAAAATCTTCGCAAGTAGATGGAATTTTAGGTACTGAAAAATGTTTTATCCGCAAGTCTGGGATGAGATATCATGTAGATCTTCATGCTATTGTAGATGGGAAAATTTCTGTGGAAAAAGGTCATTGGATTGCTCATGATCTAAAAGATTATTTACGAAAAGAAATTCCCAACCTGGGACATGTACTCATCCATATTGAGCCGAATGAATACACTTATAAATAGATATTATATTAAGCACGACCTTGTTTTTAAACCACTTCATAATTATCTCAAAAAGCCTGTTTAAACAGCTTAGGCTCCAACCATAACCAACCCAAACACAATAGAAGTAACGCATAAAACCAAAACGGGGATATGGGTTTTAAGGTCTTTTTTGATGTCGAAACCGAAGTGCTAAAATTGTTTTGAGTTCCAAATTCGCGAAGGTTGGCTTCCAAGGTTCCTGACCTTGTAACAGATTCACGTTGGTCTTCATCAAAAACGTAATACGTAAACTGGGGAGTGGAGTCATTGGAAACTTCTAGTTTGCTCCATCCTGTTGTTCGCGGGTATACAATTCCTGTCCATTTACTGGACACCAAACCATCTTGAAGTAAAGGAATGTTTGCCCCTCCATCGGTTTTGACCTCCAAATTATTTAAAGAGGTACGAAGTTCAAATTCAAAAGGTTGATCGGATCTTGGAATTTGGGTTACAGCTTTCCATTCCACTACCCTATCTTGCTCCCTTACAATAGTGTTCAAAATTTGGCTCCAAATACTAGCATATAGCCTATCGCTGCCGTCTAAAACCAACTGATAGGTATTTTGAAGCACCGTAGTGCCCATTTTTCCTTTTTCTACAGGAATATAAGCCGCTACCACCAAAGAATCCACCAAAATTTCTTGTACCCGAACATCCTGTTCAAAACTATACGGATATTTCTGTAGGGTTTGCCCTGACTCACCCAAAGAAGTTTCAGTGATAAAATCACGATTGAACTGTAATGGCGATTCATTCTCGGCAAGCCGGAACAAACTTTCATTAGGTTGGATAAAAATTCCAAGTCCGTTGTTTTTTACAGCTTCCTGCATTGCATTTTTTGATGACCTTCCAAGGCTTGTGTAGGAATCCGTATCAATCACCAAAAGATCGTACAGTTCCAAATTTGCTTTGGTAAAACCATAAATGGGATTTGATGCTCCATTAAAATACTCAAACTTGTATTTACCTTTGGTAAGCTGTGTCCGAGCCAACACTTCATGTCCCTTCTCCGCTAAGAAATTTTTAAGGTATTTCGTCTCAAAAGTGGGAAAAGTGTTTACTATCAAAACTTTCAGGCGTTCGCCTTCCAGCACTTGGATGGGAAGCAGCTCATCGGACACAATATTACCTTTGTTATTTTTCTCTAAAAGATGATAAACAAATTGTCCGTCTGCCTTGGGTTTGGCATTAAACTGCAACACCTGCTCCTGTCCTTTTTCAAAAAGCAAGGAATCCAAAGGATTGTCTCCATTATCGGTCAAAATGGCCCAATGTCCCTCTTTTGGTTGGTAATATTTGGCGTTAACGGACAATACTTCGCCCAGTGAAATTTCAGTTTTATAGGAGATGTCCATCCATCCTGAAACCTCTTCACCACCCAAAAAGGCAACGGACTCATTCTTCACTTGCCAAAAATCAAAAGGTGCCAAACCATGACCCAAAAGAAACAAAGAATCCACATCTTTCAAAATTGACAATGGTGTTCCCTTGGTATATTCTTCTATTTGTATTCGCTTGTAAATAGATCTTAAACTGTCCAACTGGGCCGGTCGGTATCCGTCCGTTAAAACAATTCCCTTTCCACTGGTTGATTCTTGCCAAGTACCCGGCTTTAGTGCGATCATCGCCAATGAGGCAATCGCCAAAAATGCTACCACCAGCTTCACCCAAAACCTGTTTTCCTTTCGCTGCGACCATTCTTTCCAGATAAAAACTGCCCAAAGCACCAGTCCCAACAAAATCACGGGCACCAAAAGATTCTGGTTCACAAGCACCGTCCCATCATTCATAAGCACCCAATTCTTTTAAGTACAACAAATTGATATCATCTCGGTATTCGGCCTTTTTCATTGGGTTGTCCTCCACATCTGGCAGCACCTCCAATAGGTTTTTTTGAACCGCTTTAAAGTTTTCTTTGTTTCTATTTGCAACTTTTTCAAGATCTCGTAAACCCTGAAGTACTTTTAAATATTTGAGCGGTTCCGAAATTGCTTTTGGCGCCAGTTCATTTCCTGCGTCAATAAAAAGGGCGCTATCGCGGTCATCAAACCGCTTTTCACCTAAAATCAAACGTTCCAAACGAGCAATGGTTTCCCGCGTTGAAGTAAAGGGCATTTGATATTCAAACGCTTCCTTTTTATCAAAATTGGTAATATCCCCAATATCCCCGCTCAACCTATTTTCCTCCTTGATTGGTGGTGGGTCAAAACCGATACGGTGCACATATATTCTGGAGCTGTTTTTTATATCCTGAATTATTTTGAGGGCATCATACTGATACGGCAAGGATTTTTCCGGCTCGTAAAGGCGTAAATGAAGTTCAGCATCCCACATAATGTCTAAAGCATCTCGAAGCTTTGCCTTCAAGGATTTTTCAAACAAAGTAGATGCTTCGGGGTCTGAATGATTATGCACATAATCGTGCAACGAATCATCTACCTCGTTTTCATTATCATGTTCGTGATTGTCGCCTTCAGCCACTAAATTATGTTCGTTGTCACTGTCATGCTTGTGACTGTATTCATCCAGTAAATCATCCTCATTGTCCTCGTGCCCATGGTCCTCTTCGTTATCAACTTCTCCCGCCACGTTCGACACCTGACCTGCAGCTGCTTGCATTTCGGTCTCATCGCCCATAAACTGTCCATACTTTAAACGCAATTGTTTTTGATCAAAACCCAATTCGTTACTTCTGAACTTGAAATCCTTTTCAGAAATATGGGGTCTATCGGCAATCAATTTTTCCGTATCGATAATCAATTGACGCTGACTTCTAAAATAGTCCGGCATTAAATCGACACCCAAGTTACCCTCTACAGCAAATGCATCGGCAATGGTATCGCGAATCACGGCAAAATAGGTTTCGCTTCTTGCAATATTTGCTGATGGCGTTTTTTGGTCAAGCGCCTCTACATAAAAATAGAGTTCATCACCGGGGTCCATTTTTAAGGCATCCAAATCCAAGGGCTGCTGCAATTGGATTCGTTTATTCCCTTTGGGAATAGCCCTATCAAAACGCACGGTTTCTTCTCGAAATTTAACCGATTCACCAGATCCTTTGCTCACGGTCGCGATAATGTAGGCATCATCAATTCCAAAATCATCGGAAATGTTGGTGTTGAGCATCAAACGTTTATCATCATCAAACTCAAAATAAGTGTAGTTGTCCAACCCTTCAATTTGGACCATTGGAGGTTCATCGGTTATCATCTCCAAGGAATACAGATCGCTCACGTAGTCGTTTCCATCTACATCTTTAAAAGTGAAACTATAAAATCCTGATGCAGTAAGCGTCTTGGTCAACCGATACGATTCTTGATTTTTTGTAAAACCGATGCGCTCGCCCATCAAATCCATTTCCACTTCTTGGACATGGCCATCAAATTCAAGTTTCCAGATAATTCTGGAACCTTCCACAGCCTTAATATTTGGGTCAGAAGTATTCGAAGTTCCTTTTTTCGTGTAACCGGGATATTGAATGGTGATATTGGTCCGTATCAATTCAGGAATTTCGGCCGTGTTTGTTAGGCTATCTTTCGGAGCAAAGCTAATTTGCTCAGTATTCGATGAATCTCCTCCCGATGGATTTCCGAACTTGGTCAGTATAAAACTACCTGCAAGTCCTAGAAAAATTAGACCAAACATGGCAAGGGTAGCCTTCAATAAGTTGTGAGGCGGTTTCAATTGGGACAAAATAGGTTCCAATTGCGAAGCTACTCGATATTGCTGTAATTTGGACAGGTCGGAAAGCTCATTGGCCGGTGATAATAATAGTCCACTACTGAATCCCGCCTGGGGCAAATGAGCGTCGATATAACCCACTGCATTTTCCGAACTTATTCCCCAAGGTTTTAAAACAAAAACAGCAATTCCTGCAGAAACCAAAAAACCAACAATTCCAAAAAAAATATTTTGGGTCAACAAGTACACAAAACCACCAAATCCAACAGCGTAGAGCATCCCTTCCACATATTTGGATTGCTGCCATCGTTTTTGAAATTGTTTTATCGCCCCTGCTCCCATCATTGTTTTTTATAGTTTGACAGCAAACGTTCAACAATCATCAGTCCAGCGAGAATAGCGAATACCCAGAGGGAAACGTCAAGCAAGGTGGCGCTTTCCCTTTTTCTTTTGGGTTCCACGTAATTGGGTTTGAGTTCAGCTTCGTCCATTTGTCTTACATCCATTTTCGTCACTAAACCTTTTAAATCCTTATCCAATGCCAAAATGTTGAGCAACTGTTCGGGCAAGTGTTGGTCTACCGTATTTTTGGGGTTCAATTTTGATGTTAGGTAAAAAAAGTTTTCCCGAGGGGATAATTCAATCAATTGTTTGGCCAACGGATTTTCTTGATGGACCAACCATTTACCCTCTAAATTATTCTTAGGTTCATTGCTCAACCAAATGTTCAAATTAGCTTGATCACTCGTCGGTTCATCTTCTTTGTGAATAACGATTTCACGCTTTAAAAATGCCGATAATGCCCTAAACGATGCTTCAATATATTTTCCTTCGCGTTCAAAATCGTCTTCCACATACAAATTGATTCGAAGCGTATCCAATTTTTTCAAGGGAACGGTTTGAGGCTCTTCTGAAAGTAATCTAAGGCTATCGTTACTGATGTTGAAGCCCTCCTCCAACAACTCTTTATTTATTTTGGTCGCTCTTCCAGTACTGGATGCGGTAATCAATTCAACAGCTGATTCCTGTTTAACGGCCAGCAAAGGTTGATCTTGAGTTTCTTCGGAGTCCACGACCACCCAATGTATTTTCTTTTGGGTATTGGGCCGCATGGATTTGATTCCTTTGACCAATGCCTTTGTAAAAACCACAATACTATCCGAGCGCAACGAATCCATTTTTTGAACCAATTGCCAATAGTTGGGCTGTTCCTTGTCCGATTGATAATCGGCATCATCTTCCCACTCAGGAAAGCCATTTTTCAATAGAAAAACGGGGGAATCCTCTTGTAAGCTATCCAAAACAGAGCTGATGGATACTTCATTGGCAATGGAAGTCTCAACTAGGTAAGTAATTTGCTTTTGATTGCCTTTGGTACGCCATTGTGGGCCTGCCATCAATAAAACAACCAATGCAACTATCAACATTCGTAGCAATAGCAACAACCATTCGTTCAATTGAATGCTACTGGATTGCCTAGAATTCGATTCGTCCAACAACTGGATACTTCCAATTTTTATGATCTTTGCCTCCTTCTTGCTCCACAAATGGATGGCCAAGGGAACCAAAAGTCCCAAAAGTGCCCAGAGATATGACGGATTTGCAAAAACCATTTATTGTAATCGTATTCGTTCTTTTAAAAATAATTGCAAAGCATCTCCCAAGTCATTGTCCATTCTAAAAAGGTGGTAATGCACCCCTTGGGACAGCAATTGCTCTTTGGTTTGATTCACTTTTTCATTCAAAGCTTTTAAATAGGCTGCTTTGGCTTTGTTTACATCCACTTTGACCTTGGCTCCTGTTTCCAAATCCTCAAAAGTGACGGATTTTTTATAATCAAAATCCATTTCTTTTCCAGACATAATTTGAAGAACCACCACCTCATTTTTGGCCGTCTTCAGGTTTTTTACAAAATCGGACAGTTCGGAAACATTCTCGTACATATCCGTCAGGAAAAATACCAACTCCTTTTCTCCCCTATTGTGGATTCTCCTGGATGCAATATTGAGTTCGGGCCATTTCCCTTTGGTAGAAATCTTCAACAGTTCCAGCAATAAACGGTTAAAATGTTTTTGGTCTGCTTTGGGATAAATGCTCACAAAATCATCTTCGTTGAGCGCAAAAAGCCCTACCGAATCTCCTTGCTTTTGAGCCATATGGGACAAACAGGCTACCATTACCCTAGCAAATTCCAATTTGGAGATACCGCCCTCTTCGTGCTCCATGGAAGCACTGGCATCAACAATAAATTTGACGGTGACATGGCTTTCCACTTCGGATTGTTTGATATAATACCGACCTGACCGGGCCAACATCTTCCAATCGAGCAATCGAAGGTCATCCCCAGGTTCATAACCCCGGTATTGACTGAATTCCATTCCAGGGCCCACACTCTTGCTCCGATGTAAACCAGAGGTATATCCTTCCACCACAATACGCGAGATCAAACTGAGGCCCGATACGGTATTGATGACTTCAGGTTGTAAAAGGTCGTGGTAGTCCCTTGATGCCATTATTTATCCTTTAATTGCACTGCTTTCAGTATTTCTTTTGTGACCGTATCAGAGGTAATCCCCTCGGCATCCGCCCTAAAGTTCACGAGGACCCTATGTCGTAATACGGGCAAGGCGACTTTTTGCAAATCTTCCGGCGTAACGGCCAATCGGCCTTCCAAGAGTGTATTCGCCTTTGCGGTCAAAATCATCGCCTGACCTGCACGGGGCCCTGCGCCCCAATCCACCCATTTTTTTACGTAGTCGACCGAAGTCGTATCGGGTCGGGTGGCGCGGATTACATCACTCACATATTGAATCAATCCATCGCTGATGGAAACTTCACGAACCAGTTGTTGCAATCTAACAATGTCTTCCCCTGAAAGTACCTTGTTCAATTGCGCCTTTTTGGTACCCGTAGTGGCTTTTAAAATTTGTGTTTCTTCCTCGTCTGTTGGATAGCCTATTTTAATATACAACAAGAATCTATCCTGCTGCGCTTCCGGCAGCACAAAGGTTCCCGATTGTTCAATGGGGTTTTGCGTGGCCAGAATAAAGAACGGTTTGTCCAAAGCATAGGTTTTATCCCCATAGGTCACCTCAAACTCTTGCATGGCTTCCAAAAGTGCTGCCTGTGTTTTTGGAGGTGTTCGGTTAATCTCATCCGCCAAAATGATATTGGAAAAAATAGGTCCTTTGTTGAATTTGAAGAACTTTTTGCCCGTAGTATGATCCTCTTCCAATATTTCCGTTCCGATAATGTCGGATGGCATTAGATCGGGCGTAAACTGTATCCGTTTGAACTTTAAATCAATGGCGTTGGACAGGGTTCGTATCATCAATGTTTTGGCAAGTCCTGGAACACCCTCCAACAAAGCGTGTCCTCCTGCAAGAAATGTTATCAACAACTGGGAAACGGTCTCTTCTTGACCAATGATCACTTTTCCAATTTCTTTTTTAAGGGCGGTCAGCTTTTCGGAAAGCCCTTCTACTTCAATTGCAATCTGTTGTAGTTCTTTATCCAAATTAGTATCGTTAAGAGGTTAAAGCGTATAGTACAATATTCACCCCAAACCGGGTATTGTCAATTTTGTACCAGCGTTTGTTTCTAAAATCGTAATCCCATTCGCAGCCGTAGTCCTTGTTGCTGTAAAGCACGCCAATTCTACCATTGATTATAATGGCCTTCAGATAATCGTGCACGAGGTCATCTCCCCAACCATTAAGTTCTTGGGATGTGGTGGGAGGACCATCATCAAACTCAAAAAAAATGGTATAGATTTCGTGGTCGTTGGGAATTTTTTGTAGTTCTCCTGGCCCGAATATTTCTTCCATCTGGCGTTCGAACGATTTGGCAAAAAGACCGTCGATATCGTGGTTACAGTCATCGGCAAACACAAAACCGCCGTTGCGCACATATTTCTCAAAGTTTTCCCGTTCTTTTTTGGTGAACTGAACCAATTTATGGCCCGAGATATAACAGAACGGACTTTTAAAGATATCATCGCTGGCAAGGGTGATAATCTTCTCCTGAGTATCCACCTTTAACGTGGTGTACTCGACAAGGGAATTCAGCAAATTGGAGGGCATACGCTGATCCACATCCCAATCTCCTGATTCGTACTGTAATCGTGTAAAAAAGAATTCGTTGTCCAATGCCATTTGGGTCGTAGGCAAAAAATCATTGCCAAAATAAAAAACTGGCGGTCAAGGATAACCTGACCACCAGTTTGTTTCAATTCATTTGGTTATACCGCATCTGAGAGACTGGTGAACGTAAAGTCACGAATCTTCATATAAGGTATTAAGTTTCCGTCGACACGTACTTGTTGCCCAAGGGATTCCAAATTATTCAACATAATAATCGGGCTCTCGTTGAACCTGAAGTTTTTGACAGGAAACTTGATTTCTCCGTTTTCGATATAGAAAGTTCCGTCTCTGGTCAAGCCAGTGTACAATAAGGTTTGTGGGTCTACACTTCGTATGTACCAAAAGCGTGTCACCAAAATACCTTTTTTGGTGCCCTTGATCATATCCTCAAGACTTTCGTCCCCTCCTTCCATTATCCCATTACTTGGGAATGGCACGGGATCTACGCCTTGTTTTTCTGCCCAGTAACGGCTGTAGGCCAAGTTTTTGACCACTCCGTTTTCTATCCAACTGGTTTTCTTTAAAGGTTGCCCTGCCCCGTTCCAAGTGGATGTGGGAACATCGGGATCCAAGGGGTCTGACCAAATATTAACGCGTTCGTCCACTATTTTTTGCCCAATTTTATTTCCACCTTCTTTGGCGGACATAAAACTTCTACCCTCATCGGCAGATCGTGCATCAAAAGATCGGAACATATTTTGCAACAAGCCAATCGATGCTGCTGGTTCCAAAATCACCGTGTACTTTCCAGGTTCTATGGCACGGGCTTCTTTGGACATTACTGCTTTGTCTATCGCCGTTTTTGATGCTTCATCCGCATCAAACTTGGAGATGTCATTGTAATCCCTGGTCACCCAACCGGAACCTGTGCCATCGTTGGTACGCATGGTTACGGTAAAATCCACATCGGTAGATTGATTGTAAGCGAACAGTCCATTGGAATTGATCATAGCGGAAAACTGGGCCGAATCGTCCAAGAAACCTGCTGCGGTTACATCTTTTGCGGCTGCGGGAACGATACTGCTATTGGCCACCTCAGCTCTGTACTCAGGTGTTACATTAGCAGTAGCTTCCTTATATGTAATCGCTTCATCATATTCCTGTGGTCCCAAAGGAGACATAAACTCAGGGTTCTCTGGTGACAATTGAGCCAATTCTTCAGCTCTTCTCACCACTTTTTCCAACGATGCATCATCAAACTCATCGATGGTGGCTGTACCCACTTTTTTACCAAAACTGGATTGTACCGCCAAACTTTGTGTTGATCTATATCCTGCAGTGGATACGGTATTTCTTGCATATCGGATATTACCGCTGTTACTTCCACTTAGGTTTATTTCGCAGGCATCGGCCTTGGAAAAACTCAACGCCTTTTCCAAAATCTTTTTTGCTTCTTCTCTTGTATATATAGCCATTGTCTTATTATTTAATTTGAATAAACCTTAAATGGTCCTACCTGTATTGATTACATTGACTCCGTTGAATCGTGATGTGGAGCTACCGTGTGAAACGGCACTTACCTGTGAAGGCTGCCCTTTACCATCGAAGAAAGAACCGAACAACCTGTAGTCATCCTTATCACAGATCTTAACACAAGAGTTCCAGAATTCCTGGGTATTGGATTGGTAAGCCACGTCATCGAGCATCCCTACAATTTCACCATCCTTGATTTCGTAGAACAAAGTTCCTCCAAACTGGAAGTTGTAACGTTGCTGGTCAATGGAGTACGATCCACGGCCTAAAATATAAATTCCTTTGTCCACATCCTTGATCATATCCTGCAAGGAATATTTTTCTTTTCCAGGCTCCAAGGAAACATTGGGCATCCGCTGGAACTGCACATCTTCCCAACTCTGGGCATAACAGCATCCGTGCGATTCGTTTTGATCGATCATATGCACCTGATCACGTATAGCTTGATAGTTGACCAAGGTACCATTTCTGACCAAATCCCATTTTTTGGTTTTCACGCCCTCATCATCATAACCCACGGCACCTAAAGATCCTTCTTGGGTCTTGTCGGCAATCAAGTTTACAATGTCGCTTCCATAATTAAAGTCTTTTGATTCCCATTTGTCCAATGTAGCAAAACTGGTACCTGCGTAGTTGGCTTCATAACCCAATACACGGTCAAGTTCCAATGGGTGTCCAACCGATTCGTGAATCGTCAATCCTAGGTGGTTCGGTTCAAGAACCAAATCGTACTTACCAGCTTCCACGGATTTTGCGGTCAATTTTTGCTTGGCCTGTTTTGCCGCCATAGTGGCATCTTCCACAATATCGTAACTTCTGTTGTACAATTTGATACCCTCTGGACCCGATAATTTTTCAGATTCCAAACCATCCATATACTCATATCCCATGCCCATTGGGGCACTCAATGCCTGACGGCTCTTGAATTTTCCTGCTTGGCGGTCAATGGCCGTAACATTAAAGGTTGGCCAAATCCGGTGTACGTCTTGATCAATGTAAGATCCATCGGTGGAGGCAAAATACTTTTGCTCGTTCACCATAAAAAGGGCAGAATTCACAAAGTTGGCTCCGTTTTCCATGGCAGCCGCATTTGCATTCAAAAGCAAATCAACTTTTTCTGAGATGGGTACTTCTTTAAAGTCCTTTTTTATCGGAGTTTTCCAAGATACCTCCCCATGACCCTGAACTGGCGCCAAAACAACAGGTTCTTTTTGAATCTTGGAGTTGGCCTTGGCAATGGAAACAGCATGTTGTGTTGCCTTTTTTATGCCATCCTCTGTAACATCATTGGTAGAGGAAAAACCCCAAGTTCCGTTGGCGATAACCCTGATTCCAATTCCGAACGATTCTGTGTTCACCACATTTTGAACCTTATCTTCCCTAGTGAAAACATATTGGTTCAAATATCTTCCTATTCTGGCGTCAGCATAGGTAGCCCCCATGGACTTTGCCGTATTTAGGGCTACATCGGCCATTTTCTTTTTAAGTACGGTATCCATACCTGGTTCGAGCAATGCTTCTGCAGGAATATCATTCCCCAAAAGAAGCGAGGGCATCATCATTGCCCCTGCACCCATACCAGCGTACTGCACAAAATCTCTTCTTTTCATAAGTTAGTATTTGATTTACTTTGAGTTAAAAATAGGTGAGTATATATTAAAATTGGTCTAATCGAATCCATGGGTTCTAAAATTAACTAGTGTTCTTTTAGTTTTATGTTAATTTTAACCTAAAATCCAAGAGGTAAAACCTTAATTTTCCAATACTTAATTAAGCGTTGCCATTTTTTATTTATATCACAGTTGACTGTTATTTTTTAAATAAAATGCAACCTTCATCCCTTTTTTGTATCCTTTTTCTCTTATTTGTTACAGTTTTATTGATTTTTATTTAACAATCAATCCTACAAACGTTTTAAAATATTAAAACCATTAGTTAAAAAGAAGCGTTCGATCGCCCAAATAGTTTGATTAACTTGTCAATGAATTTTAATGAATCAATACAGTTAATGCTAATACCTATTCTCATAGGACTTTATATTATAATTGCCCTGTTGATGGTTGTTAGTCTGCTTTTGAACGGGGTTAGGCCCAGCAAGACCTTAGCCTGGTTATTGGCCATTTTTACCATTCCCGTGGCTGGCGCGCTCCTCTATATTTTGTTTGGCAGAAACAGAAGGAAAAGCAAGATGTTTTCTTTAAAAAATCAGTTTAATCCTTTGGATGAATTGGAAAATGCCCATTGCCATTCAGAAATATCCGCCAACAAACAAAAAATAACTTCCTTAATCAACAATACTTCAAAATGCCCCGTTACATGCCTTAATGATTTGGAATTGCTGAAAGATGGGAAGAACACCTTTGAAAGTATATTTGAGGCGCTGGAAGAAGCCAAAGAACACATTCACCTACAATATTACATTTTTGAAGACGGGATTTTGGCCGATAAGCTATTGGAGGTTTTTGAACGAAAAGTAGCTGAAAATGTTACTGTGCGATTGTTGTATGATGGGATCGGTAGTTACTCCTTGAGTAAAAAATACCTTAAAAGGTTAAAGCAAATCGGAGTGGAAACTGCCCAATTTCTTCCCTTTAAATTTGGTAGGTTCCTTAGCGCACTGAATTACCGAAACCACAGAAAAATTATTGTAATCGATAATAAGGTCGGGTTTACAGGCGGCATCAATATTTCGGATAAGTACCTAAAAGGGGACCCTGCATTGGGCAAATGGCACGATACGCACTTAAAGATTGAAGGTGAGGCTGTTGATTATTTGAACCGGATTTTTGTGGGCGATTGGTATCTTGCCAGTGAAAATAAAGTGGATATTGCTGCATTCAAGGTGTACAAGGCTCCCCAAAAAGGTACCTCACTACAAATAGTTCCGAGTGGCCCTGATGATGATTTTGATGTAATGGAGCAAGCCTATTTTTCCATCATCAACAGTGCTGAGAAATACCTTTACATCGTTAATCCATACATCATTCCAAACCATGCAATTTTACAAGCACTTATTACTGCTGCGCTAAGCGGGGTAGATGTTAGGATTTTAATGTCGTCCAGTACAGATATTAAACTTGTGGACTGGTGTGTTAGGGCCTATTACGAGTCTTACCTTAAGGCCGGAATCAAAATTTATTTGTACGATGATGGTT
This sequence comes from Allomuricauda ruestringensis DSM 13258, assembly GCF_000224085.1. Taxonomy (NCBI): domain Bacteria; kingdom Pseudomonadati; phylum Bacteroidota; class Flavobacteriia; order Flavobacteriales; family Flavobacteriaceae; genus Flagellimonas; species Flagellimonas ruestringensis. Next base: position 3,146,080 of record NC_015945.1, on the reverse strand, counting down.
TTTTGCACAGTAAAGTTATGCTGTGCGATGATGAGATTGCCAGCATTGGTACGGCAAACCTCGATAACAGGAGTCTACAGCAAAATTATGAAGCACAAGTCTTTGTTTATGACGCCGCCCTGTGCAAACGCATGAAATCTGATTTTTTAAAGGATTGCGAAAAGTCTATTGTCCTAACAGATTATGAAAAATACAAGAAGAGGCCTTGGATCAAAAAATTGGCCCAAGGCTTTGCCAAATTGTTGAGCCCTTTGTTATAACGAGATGGTTTCGTAACCCAATTCGTTTTTACAGATTTTCCCTTCTTCCCAGCAATCAAGGTTATAAATGGTGGTCTCTGCGATTCTTTCAAGGGCTTCTTTGGTTGCGAAGGCTTGGTGAGGCGTTAAAAGTACATTGGGCAATGCGATCAATTCTTGTAAAAGCGCATCGTTCAATCCTGTTTTACTGTTATCCCTAAAGAACACACCCCTTTCATGTTCATAAACATCCGTGGCATATCCTCCAAGGTGACCACCTTTTAATGCGCTGATAACATCTTCCGTTTTTACGATACCTCCTCTTGCCGTGTTGATCAATAAAGCACCCTGCTTCATTGCCAAGAACAATGGTTCGTAAAAAATGTGATGTGTTTCATAATTTAAGGGCACATTTATACTGATTACATCCGATCTTCTGCATAGTTCTTCCAAAGGAAGGTATTCCAGATCATAATGATTTTCCAGGTATTGGTTCCGTTTCACATCGTTGGCCACCACCTTACATCCGAAAGCATGGAATATTTTCACCAAAATGGAACCGATCCTTCCAGTTCCCACAATACCAACAGTTTTTCCGTTCAAATCAAACCCTACCAAATCATCCAATAAAAAATTGTGCTGTTTTACTTGGGCATTGGCTTGAATCAACTTACGGTTTAGTGCCAACAATAGCCCTACCGCATGCTCGGCTATGGTGTGGGGAGAATACTCCGGCGCATAGGCTACTTTAAGCCCTATTCGTTTGGCGGACTTAACACTGACATTGTTATAACCCGTTGATCTTAGGGTAATGTATTTTACTCCGAGCTCCTTTAGAATCTCCAGAACCACCAAAGATGCTTCGTCATTTGAAAAAATGGAAACGGCATCGTACCCAGCTGCCATAACCGCAGTTGTGGAGTTCAGGGTATCGGGTACGAATTTGATCTTATGCTTGTTACCATTGGATTTTTTCAGTTCTTTTATCTCAAAATCCTTGGCGCTGTACACCAGTACTTTCATATGCTTTGTTTCTAAATAAACTTAGTTCAACAATCTTTTTTGCTTTTTACGTTTAATCACGTTGGATACGATATTGAATATTTTGGTTTTGGAGTCTCTATATTTTACAAAGTAATCTTCTATCTCCTTGCCCAGATCATTATGCGTGTCCAAGTAGGCCTCCTCCATTTTTTCTTGGTTTACCTCATCTACCATGATCTGAAGTTGATTCTCGTGCAATTGCACTTTTTTGAAGAGGTCCACCAAGTCTTTCTCCAATTTGTTCAAGGAAGCAACAACAGGTTGTACGGTTTTGAACATATCGGAATCTATAATATCCAATGTGTAGTCCTTCACCATTTGGTTCAGAAATTTTTGCTCATCTCGGGCGAATTTTAATTCAGAGGACCACCTTTTTGATTCTTCGTGCAGCTCGTCCGCACTAAACCATTCCCTAAACTTTCTTTTATTTGATTTTGTTTCCATCATTTTAATGCTTTGGACGGCAGATGAAAGTTCATCTGCCGCGAACTCCGGTTACACTACCTCTATTACTTTTTTCTGTTCTTCCTTGGCTTCTTCCATTTTAAGGACTTTAAGCGTAAGGATACCGTTTTTGTAAACTGCCTTTACTTCTTTTGACCGATCAACAGAAGCGGGCAATTGCAATGTTCTCGTAAATGCATTGTAGTTGAATTCCTTTCTGGTGAAGTTTTCTTCTTCCTCGGTCTCTTCCCTTTCTTTTTGTGCAGAAACTTCCAATACATCATCTTTTATAGTGATCTTGAAATCTTTTTTTTCGAATCCAGGTGCGGCAAATTCAATTTCAAAATCATCTTTGTGTTCCTTAACATTCATTGATGGATGGGTTTTTTCCAAATTGAAAAAATCATCGTCAACAAATGCATCTCGATTGAAGAAATCAATCAATCTCTCATTCCATGGAAATCGCTTTCCGTTCAATTTTACAAGTGACATACCTATTTAATTTACTGATTAATGAATATTTGACAATCCGACAAGTACTGTATTTTACGCTACAAAACACGGTCAAGTCAGTATGATGGTTTCTTTTTTTTGAGCACTGATCCTGCATAATCATAAACCTCCTTTTTAAGATTGATGTAGGCTTTTATATAATCTGTTATTTTCTTATTGAGGTTCTGGTGCTTTTGGTAGTAGTGGTCATCACATTCATCACGTACACATTCAAAAATGCCACCAAGTCCATTTTCATGTTTCTTAATGGTTTCGGATAGTGATTTTCTTTTCCTCTTGGAAGTGTTGAAATGTTCTTTGAATGTTTCCAGACGCTCGAAGAGTTTGGGAGTACATGGCTCAAATACATAGGAATCCAACAGCCCTTGGATAAAGGCCATTTCACCTTCGATAAACTGCAAATAAGATTTCCAATTTTGCAGTTCTCCGTGCATTATCTCTATTTGTCTCTCCCTTAACATCGTTATTGCACTTTATTAAATTGCTATTGAATGTAAGGTTTGGTCGGTTATTGTGAAATGATCTAAATCATATTGATGACTTAGTTAAGTGGCATCAGGATATCGGTCATCCATTCCAAAAGATTGTTTCACCAATGCTTTGAACTGGTTCTTGGTCATGCTATCCACCGTTTTGGTGGTCTTTATCTTCGAGGCCAATTTTGGATGGTTGTCTTTTAGGGACTCTACAAATTTTTCCGGGGCTTCGGCCGGTCCAAAAATGGCTATCTGGTCCGCATCGGAAATCTGCTCGGCTATCTCTTCAAAATAATTTTTCAGCTGATGTTTTTCCCGCTCAAGATATTTGCTATCCTGAATAACATCTTGCGGGCCCCATCTGGTTTTGGACCGTGACCCTCCCTTGGGGTTAAAAAACTCCAGTTCCGAAGGAATGTTAAAAAGACTTTCCTTTCCATTGTCCAATATTACTCCGTTGGCTTCTAGTTTGTCCAACCATATTCCTACTTGCTTCATAATCTCATCTTTATTAATTATCGTTCAGTTCCAAAATGGGCACTTGGGGGTCAAACCCTATCTTTTTTACCAAGGGATTTGAAAGGACACTCCCGAAGAACAAATGTTTTCTGTTCAAAAAGGCCACCATGTCGCAATTGTTCTCTTCTATAAACTTGTTGATGCCATCACTGATCTTATCGGCGGGCAGAAAATGCATTTCATAATCTGTGCCTTGTAAAATTTCTTGCAGCAGTTCCTTGTTCATCTCTTCTTTTCGGCTGAGTTTTCCATCCTTGTCCTTATCTATGTGCACCACGTTGATCTTTGCATCGTGCAATTTGGCTATCTCTATTAAATCCCCTATTTCCTTTCTCTTAAAAGGGGTTTTATAATCCGTGGGAAAAACAACCTCCCTTGGTATTTGGAACATATAGTCGTTGGGTACCGCAATAATGGGACATTCTTGTATCTGTTCCATCACATTTACGGTATTGGTGCCAAATATGCGGGCTTTGGATTCGGTAATTCCTTTGGTGCCCATTACAATAATATCGATGTCCTTTTTGTCGATTACAATTTTAATGGCCTCGCTTAAACTGTTGAAGGTTGTAATGGTATGGAATTGGTGCTTATCATTTTGAGGATGAAGTTTTATGATTTGCATCAATCGTTCCATGCCTTCTTCAGATTCTTCTTTTGCCGCTTCATAATAAGGTTCCCCTATTTCGGGAACCCTCATACTGTCCAAAGTATATCCTGAAATATGAAAGGCATTGAGTATATAAAAATCACATCGCACATTACTGTATAGCTCCAAGGCGTACCTAATGGCATTCAATGCATTTTTGGAATAGTCCGTAGGCAACAAAACTCTCTTGTTCATGATGGTTTTTGTTTTAGCGAAAATTACAGTACATCAAAATGTTATACCATGATTTTGGTCAACTGTTCGGCAGAATCAAAAAGGGTACCTTCAATTTTGTATTAAGCTCTTTTATAATGCCCTTTCCTATAAACTCCAAGAAGAAATGATGCGGATAATACACCATGCAGAGCATATCTATACTCCAGAGGTCCACAAATTCCAAAATGGTGTTCACCTTGCCATCAAATACGGGTAAAGCAACCTCTTTGGAACTGTTTTCGGAAATGGCCCTGAGAAAATCGGTCTTATTTTTCTTGGCCGTCCGATCATCTTTATTTTCCTCAATCACCATGGGGACAATTGCACTATTTGTTAAACCACTAAAAAATTGGAGTGCTTTGATGTTCTTTTCCGCAATTGGTCTCGCATAATTGGATGTAAATGCGATTTTATCGACTTTTTTAAAATCAATCTCCAAAGGAACGATCAACACAGGGCAACTGGTTATCTCCCTTACCAGTTGCATGGCATTGTTTCCGAACAATATATGTTTTATCTCTTCTTGTCCCTTATTTCCGATTACGGTAAGGTCCGCCTTGTTCGCTTTGGCATATTCAGCAACTCCCTTGGTCATATCGGAGCAAAGGGAAACTTTTTTAAAGCTGTGTTTTTTGTTCTCTCCCACATCTCGGACCAAACGGTGTACCAAGGCGTCCAATCCTTGGCTTGAATCCAATTTAGCTTTTTCCATATCTGGATTATTCTCAGTACTACACACATTTACAATATGAAATATGCATTCCTTGTTCATGAACAACCGAGCTGCATAATACAATGCATTATAGGAGTTGTTGGAAAAATCGGTGGACACTAAAATCTGTAACATGACTTTTGCTTATGGGTTGATGGGAAGTACTAAAAAAGGAACCTTGCTATGGAAACCTATATTTCTGATTATTGGTTCTACAAAGAGACGTTCCAAGAACGAATGTTTGTTCTTTACCATAGCGAGCATTTCCACCGGGGTTTCTTGTTGAAACCCATTAATGGCCTCGATTAATTCTTGGTCCGGTAAATCGTAAAACTTATGGTTATGTTCCAGTAATTTACCTTGCAGATAGGTTTTGTGGTCAGTTTGATCAATATTAAGCCCTTCTGGAGCGGTTACATGCATTATGTGTAGTTTGGAGTGCCATAGTCTTGAAAATTTGAGCAGAAAATCCAGATTGGCTTTTTTATAATCCACTTCATAGTCGGTGGGGAACAAAATATTACGTGGGGGCTCATATTCAAAACCAGAAGGAACGGCCAAAATTGGAATGTCCGATTTTTGGATTACATGTACCGTGTTGGAACCAAAAAGAATTTCCTTGGCACCAGTTGCTCCTTGTGTTCCCATCACAATAAAATCTATATTTTCCTTTTGGGATATAGATGCAATCTCGTCTGTCAACGAATTAAAGGCCGCATGGGCAACAAGGGTATGTTTTGATACATTGAACTGGGCCTGAATTTTCTCTTTGGTGTTTTCCAAGGCTTCCTCCGCTCGATATCTTTCATCATCGGGTAAACCCAATTGTCCAGGACTTCCCAATGTATAATCAATCCTATAAATGGCCGGGGTATATGCATGTACCAGATAAAACATGCAGGTGGAATTCTCCAATAATTTTACCGCATAGGAAATGGCATGGAATGCATTTTCGGAAAAATCGGTGGGCAATACTATTTTGATCATAATTCCATTATTTAAAAACCTACTACTGTTAACAAAGCTACTTATGGCGTTGGTCAAATACTATGATTTACATCACATACCCAAACTATTTTAAAGCTATAAAAAATAGGTCTTATATCTTCCCAAGGAATTCATAAACAGTTGAAAACAAAGCTTATTCGTGAATTACGAAGAATGGAACTTTTGTATGGAAACTTATTTGCTCCACAATGGAATCAAAGAGGATTTGTTGGATAAAGTTTAGGTTTTTGGCCACCATTACGATCATGTCGATCTCGCGGCTCTCCATAAAACACTGTATGGCCGATTTAACCTTTTGGTTTGTTATGGTATGTAAACTGTGTGCTCCAGGAAATGTATCCTCCAGAAAATCCAAAAGGTGCTCCTTGTTCTTTTCCTGCTCTTTGTTTAGACTGTCTCCTTCCTTTAGGGCATTCATAACCCTAAGCTTGGATTTTCCCAGTTCCACCATTTCTTCCATTGGGTGTAAAATACGTAGGGAATAAAAAATATTGAAATCTGTGGGAAAAGCTATTTCCCTGGGTTTGGACAGTTTAACTTGCACAGGTACAATAAGGGTATTGCATTGCACTTTGGTAATAACATCACCAGCATTGCTTCCCAGTATTTTCTCTTTAATTCCCGAAGCTCCCTTGGTTCCCATTACAATCAGGTCAATGTTTTGCTCCGCTATGTGTTTTTTAATGGTAGAAGTAAAAAAACCGTACTCATGCAATGCAAAAAAAAAGTGGTTTGCCTCGGTGCTATGCTTCCTGCATTCCTTAACCAAGTCCAATAATTTTTTCTTTGTGTTTTCTGTGGGCGCCCCATCTGATTCTTGAAAGGACTCGGCATCTATTTTTGTATCCAACAGCGTGCCGACATAAAGCAAATAAAAATTGCATTCCATGGAACTGAACAGTACCTGAGCATACTTTAATGCCTGAATGGAGTTCTCGGAAAAATCTGTCGGAACAAGAACATTTTTCATGTGTCATAAATTATGGGTACAAGTTTATCATTCGTAGAAAAAAAAGGAATGATAAATATCACTTAAGCTATTTATGACACATATTTTTTAATTCACGTTCTGCAATGCTTCTTTATCCAGCACCATAATGTTTCTGTTTTCTATGGTGATAAGGCCTTCGTGTTTAAAATCCGATAAGGTTCTGATGAGGCTTTCCGTTGCAATACCGGCCACCCCGGCCAGGTCGCTTCGGGATATTTTTAAAGGTTCCAGCTTATCTTTATTAATGGCCCTGCTAAACATTAAAAGGGTCTGGGCCGTTTTTTTTCTTACGGAACTATAGGCCATTTGCAACAACTGGTTTTTAATGTTTGCCAAATCCCCGGTTATGACATCCATAAGCTCTAGGGAAACACTTTTGTTGTCTTCCAAAATGCCCTTTACCTTTTCTTTGGATATTCCGGCCAATTCCACTTCTTCCATTGCCGATGCGTACTCCTGATATGGCAAGTGATCCGTCAAAGAGGTGAATCCTAAAAAATCGTCTTCGGAGTACACCGATGTAATCAGTTCTTTTCCCTCTTCGTCCAATCCACAACTTTTTACGACCCCTTTTAAGATCAGATACACCATATTGGAGTGATCCCCTTTTGAATAAATGGTTTCATCTTTTTTAAAAGAAAAAAGTTGACCATGATCATCAAAAAAGTTCTTCAGTTCGTTCAATGATCTAATTTCCTGTTCCTGTGATGTTGTTTTTGGGTATTCCGCTAGAGCGACTCCCATTTCTTTGGCTTTTTCCAACCGGCATTGAATGGCCGACAAAAGTTCTTCCTCTTCAAAAGGTTTGGTCAAATAATCATCAGCTCCAAGGTTCATACCCCTTCTAACATCTTGCTTCTCCGTTTTTGCAGAGACAAAGATGAAGGGGATGTAACGGGTAGTCTCAATTGATGAAAGTTGTTCCAATACTTCATAACCGTCCATCTCCGGCATCATAATATCACATAAAACCAAATCCGGTTGTTCTTTAATAGCCTTATCCACTGCTATTTTTCCATTTGATGCCGAACATACATTAAAACCGGACAATTCCAACAGTTCAGCTACATTTTCCCGTAGCGAGGTGTCATCCTCAACCAGTAATATTTTTTTCATTTTCCTTGTTATTTATGGGTATGTACAGTGTAAATGTGGATCCTCTGCCCAATTCGCTTTTAAACGTTACATTGGCATTGAGGTTGTGCAGGTGCTGCCTTACAATATTAAGGCCTATGCCGGTCCCTTGCACGGTGAGCACATTGCTGGCCCTATAGTATCTATCAAAGATAAAGGGTTGGTCTTCCAAAGGTATTCCCAAACCTTGATCGACAATATCAATATGAAGGTGTCCATTTTCTTTTGATACCACAAGCTCGATAGTCGAATCTTCCGGTGAATATTTTATGGCATTGTGCACAAGGTTGGAAAGGGCCAATCCCAAGATTTTTTCGTCAAATTCCACTTCAATCCCATCAATGTTCTCGGGATATTGAATTCGCTGTCCTTCTTTTAGGAGCATATTGGAATCGTAAACCACTTCATTGATCAATTTACTCAAAGGGAAAGGGGACATGGAATAGTTGACCTTTCCAAGGTCCAAACGTTCTATGGACAAAAAGTCCGTAAGAATATTGTCCAAATACTTTACCTTGGATTTGATGGTACCAATGTGCTTGTCCCTTTTGTCCTGCTGTTCGGATTCTATATATTTGGACAAGAGCGAGGTAGAAGTAAGAATACTGCTGAGCGGAGTTTTAAACTCATGCGAGACCAAAGAAAGAAACTTCGTTTTCAGCTCATTCAGTTTTTTCTCTGCTTGGAGCGCCTGCTTCAACTGTTGTGTTCGCTCCTCTACCTTGTTTTCCAGTTGTTGGGTATAGTTTTTTCTTTCGGTAATATCCAGCACAATGGCTACGCATACCTGTTGCTTGCCCAACAATGATAATTGCAGGTGCACCTCAACAGGGTAAGTGGAACCATCTTTTCGTTTATGGATTGTTTCAAAAATTACTTTTTCTTTTCTTTTTGATAGTAAAGGGGATACCAGCCTACGAAATACCTCTTCGGTAAGTGCTGGTTTAATGTCCATTACCGACATCTGGCCCAACTCTTCCATACTATATCCCAAATTGTGTTGGGCGCCTCGGTTTACATTGATAAAAACAAACGATTCTGCATCAAAAACATAAATTTCGTTAAGGGACTCATCAAAGATTCGGAACCAATGGTCCATCGCCTCTTTAGCTTTCTTTTGCTCAGAAATATCCATAATCAGGGCCAAAACATATTTGCGTTGGCGTAATTTGAACGGGTTTAGGCTTATCTCCAAAGGAAATTCAGTGCCATCCTTGCGCTTGCCCACCAAATCCTTGCCTTTTCCCATCTGTCTGGCCTTGCCCTCTGTCATAAAATTATTGACCAATCCCGTATGGTGATCCCCTAATTTATCCGGAAGCAATAATTGCAATGGTTTGCCAATAAGTTCACCCTCGGGATAACCGAACATTTTATCGGTGGTAGTGTTGCTGGCAGTAATCATTTGTTGTTCATCGACAACAAGGATGCCTTCCGAGATTACCTCCGATAACATCCTTAACACGTTACTTTTTTCAAATACTTCCAAAACGAAAAATGAATTTACTGATTTTGGTCATGGGGGGAAAGTTTTTGCATGACTATATTTAAACTTTTACAACTAAATTTAAGAAAATGTTGGAATCTAAGAAAAAGCTCGGAAACGAACTTTATCAAAGTTTGGGAAAATTGTTCTATGCCATGGCCATGGCAGATCACAGCATTCACGTACAGGAAGTGGAAAAGCTCAACGAAGTGGTTCGTGATTATTGGCTAGAGGTTGATGATATTGAGGATGAATATGGTACGGATTCTGCTTTCCAGATAGTGTCCGTTTTTGATTGGCTATTGGAATATGAAAAGGAAAGTGAGGAAATTTATGAAGAATTCGAAGCTTTCTATACCGATAATAAGGTTCTGTTTACTCCGCAGATCAAAAATCTGGCCATGTCCACATCAAGGGCCATTATCGCTTCTTTTTCGGGCAGCAATAAGTCGGAACTCATTTTATTGGGACGCTTGCAATTGCTCTTTAACAATTGATCATAATTTAATGGTCATTACCGGTAGTTCGGCGTGGTTGGAGACATTTTCCGCCAAACTTCCCACCACAAAATGGGCCAAACCTTTTCTTCCATGGGTTGGAATGACCAACAGGTCGGCATCCTTCTCATTGCAATATTTAAAGATTCCCCGTTCTAAACTTGGGTGGCTGTAAAAGTTAATTTGAATATCTTTGCCCAACTCTTTTTTGAAGGCTTCCATTCTTTTCTCGACGATATCGTACCCTATAAAGTTTGCCCCAGTGGTATTAATATATACGACTTCCAAACTGGCCTTGTATAATTTGGCAAATGCATCTGCTTTCTTGTAGACAGAAATGTTTTCCTTGGCAAAATCACTGGCCATTACTATTTTTTTTATCGTAAAATCTTCGTGCTGATCTTTGATTACAATTACGGGGATATCTGAGGTGCGCACCACCTTTTCGGTATTGGAACCAACGAACAATTCACTAAAGCCACTCGTTCCGTGCGAGCCCATGACCACCAGATCACAATGTTGTTCTTGAGCCACTGCGTTTACTTCCTCAAAATCCTTGTAATTTTGGATAATCGTCTCTACAGAAACATTTTTGAGATATTCCTTTTCCGTATACTCTTTGATTTTCTCTTTGGCCAGTTTCAAATAATATTTGGCCTCTGCCTCTTCGGCAATTTCAGAATTGGCCAATACGGAGTCCGACAGACCGAGCATGTGAAACAAAATAATTCCGGCCCCATGCTGTTTGGCTATTTTTGAGGCAACTTCGAGGGCGTATTCGGAATGTTCGGAAAAATCGACAGGTACCAATATTTTTTTCATGACATCCATTTTTAAGACAAAATGGTTCTCTTTTTAAAAAAGGACATGAACCATTTCCATTTGTTGCGTTTTCCTTTAAAGGTAACATGGGGATGCAATGATTCCTATGATCTTGGTCATATCTAAAATTGATGGGGTGCTTACTTCAGTGTGTCCAGCTTCTTTTTAAGCGAGGCAACTTCTTCTTGTAAACTTTCCACTTGCCCTAAAAGATGATGGATAGCCTGAATTCCTTCGGGATTTATATCCAGCTCTTTGTGCAGGCGCACCATTTTTTCCAGAAGCGGTAGGTCCTCTACATGAAGCTTTCCCTCATCTTGTTCGTATGCTATTTGTAAAATCTCATACTCGTACATGGAGTAAACAAAAGATTCGCCAATCCCATAACATTCACAAAAAGTTTTAATAGATATGTAGTTCTCTTGTTTCATGTCTTTTTATTCTAGGTTGGTTTTCTCCAAAGATTCAAAAAGCGATTGCTGCTCTTGTGTCAGGTTCTTGGGTATTTTTACCGTATAGGTCAGGTACAAATCCCCAAATTGGCCTTCCTTCTTGTATTTTGGAAAGCCTTTCCCTTTAAGTTTAACCTTGGTGCCATTATCGGTACCGGGCGCTACTTTTAATTTCACTTTCCCGTTCAGGGTCTCTACCTGTATTTCTCCCCCAAGTACGGCCTTTACCAAAGGTATTTGGACTGTTTTGTACAAATTTGCCCCATCGCGTTTAAACGTAGTATTGTTCACAATAGAAAACGTAATGTACAGGTCACCTGCTGGACCGCCTTCAATTCCTGGCCCGCCATGTCCTTTTATTTTGATGGTCTGCCCATCTTCAATACCAGCGGGAATGGTCAAGCGGATATTTTTCCCATTTACGGTGAGTGTCTGTTTTTGGGTAGTGTACACATCCATCAAGGACAATTGGAGCTGGGCGTTGTAATCTTGACCCCTAAAACGAACCCTTTGCCCTCCTGGGCCAAATCCAGATGCCCCCCCTCCGAACATGGACTCAAAAAAGTCTGAAAAATCTTGAGCAGACCCTCCTGAGCGGCTGTAGGTATAGCCTGAATAATCCCCACCCCGACTTTGTTGAGATCTTGACCGTTTCGCTTTCTCGAACTCTTCTGCATGCTGCCAATCTTTTCCGTACTCGTCGTATTTTTTTCTTTTCTCGGGATCCGAGAGCACTTCGTTGGCCTCATTAACACGCTTAAAATTTTTCTCCGCCTCCTCGTCGTTGGGATTTAGGTCGGGATGGTATTTTCTTGCGAGCTTACGGTACGCTTTTTTAATTTCGTCGGTAGGTGCTTTTTTATCTACCCCCAATACTTTGTAATAATCAATAAAATCCATAGGCGATACAGAAATCTGAATTCGTAATACCTCACATCACTGTTTCAAATTTCGTTAAAAATCTTCTTTTTTTACAATGACCTTTATCAGTATCCAAACTACACTTTTAGCTAACGTTTTTCATTTTTATATCTTCCCAACAACATTTACCTTTAAGAAGACTCAATTTCCAGATAATGATCATCCATCAGTTTGACCAGACCAATTCAATCCTGAATACTTTTATTTCAGAAATCAGGGATGTAAAAATCCAGAAAGATGCCATGCGTTTTCGACGCAACATTGAACGCATCGGTGAGGTTCTTGCCTATGAACTCAGCAAAACCTTGGATTATGGGGAAAACGAAGTAAAAACTCCGTTGGGCATTAAAAAATCGTTTTTATGTTCGGATAACTTGGTGCTCTGTTCGGTACTGCGGGCCGGCCTCCCATTGCACCAAGGGATTTTAAGCTATTTTGATGGAGCCGAAAATGCCTTTATTTCGGCATACCGCCATCATCCAAACAACGATGATGATTTTGAAGTGATCGTGAAATATTTTGCGGCACCCTCGCTTGATGATAAGGTTTTAGTATTGACAGACCCGATGTTGGCCACGGGAAAAACATTGGAAAATGTACTCGATGCCCTTAAAAGTCATGGAACCCCAAAACAAATCCACATTATTTCTGTTATCGGTTCCAAGCCCGGAGTTGCAAAAGTTAAACAGGATTTTCCAGAAGATACCCATTTGTGGATTGCCGCTGTTGATGAAGAACTTACGAGCAAGGGATACATTGTTCCCGGTCTTGGCGATGCAGGGGACCTGAGCTATGGTGTAAAATTATGATATGATTTCAGAGGAGAACCTCAAGCACTTCGTGCATCTCGGGAACATGACAGTTCCAACCATATTTTTCATGAATTTTACCTTTAAAAACTTCCATAGCCGCTTTTTCGCCATGAACCAAAAATACTTTTTCGGGAATGTTTTTTATGGAATCCATCCATGTCAACAGTTCTGGTTGATCAGCATGGGCCGATAGGCTTTCCAAATGGTTGACCTTGGCTTTAACAGAAACATATTTTCCGTAAATTTTGAGTTCCGTTGCTCCTTCGAGCAGCTTCCTTCCCCTAGTTTCCTCTGCTTGGAAACCTACAAGTAAAATGGAGGTGGTTTCCATATCCCCTAATTGTTTTATATAGGTAAGTACCCGCCCCCCAGTAACCATACCGCTGCCCGCAATCACAATTTTTGGCCTGGGGTCATCAATAATCTCCCAAGTTTCGGCATACGAGCTCACTATTGAAATATGGTTGCACATATTGTGATATTCCTCCAAAGTAAGTTTGTGCCAACTTGGAAATTGTTCAAATACCTCCAATACATTGTTCCCCATGGGACTATCCACAAAAATGGGAATATTCGGGATCCTGTTCTTTTTATAAAGCTTCCAGAGTTGGTACATAAGGGATTGTAAACGCTCCACGGCAAAGGAAGGGATAATCAAGGTTCCTCTATTGTGCAAGCTATCCTTCACGAGTCCGGTTAAAATATGTCCTACGTTCTCATCTGGATGCTGCCTGTCCCCATAGGTGCTCTCTACAAATAAATAATCGGCCCACTCAGGTTGTTTCGGAGCGTTGAGCAATTCGTCCTCTTGTCGACCAACATCTCCCGAAAACACAAACCGTTTTCCATGAAGGTCGATTTCGATATAGGTGGAACCAATAATATGGCCGTTGTATAAAAATGTTGCTGAACAGTTATCCGAAAGTACAAGGTTATCCCCTTCTTCTACCCTTTCAAAAAACTTCAAAGCAAAGGCAGCATCTTCTTTGGTGTACAAAGGCAAAGCGGGATTATGTTTACTATAGTGTTCCTTGTTGGCCCTCTCCGCTTCTTCCTCTTGTATTTTGGCGCTGTCTTCAAGGATAATTCTTGCAATTTCCAAGGTTGGTCCCGTTCCTAGAATCTTCCCCCTGAATCCTTGGCGAACCAAAAGGGGCAGGTATCCGCAATGGTCCAAATGTCCATGGGTAAGCAGTACATAATCTATTTCTGAAACATCTATGGGAAGACGTTCCCAATTTTGTTTGCGCAACTCCTTTACACCCTGAAACAAACCACAGTCAACCAAAATTTTGACCTCCTCGGTCTCCAAGTAAAATTTTGACCCGGTCACAGTTCCTGAGGCACCCAAAAAATGAATTTTCAGCTTTTTCATATTCGTTTACAAATTGCAAAGTGATTTCATTTCTTTCAGAATCCGTTGCTTTCGCCCGTTGGAAACCCCAAAATGGTCGAGCAAGAAACTATTCTTTATCAATTGCCTGCACAGTACAACGTCCCGTTCCAATAAGAAATCTTTTTCCCTTCCCGACAATAGTGTGGATACCGTGATAGGATACAGGCGTAATCTATCTATCCGCTCCTTAAGCCCATCGCCATTTGGATAATCCCAGCTCAGAAGATATAGCCCCACACATGTTCCATAGTCGAGGGCATCTTGGGTAAATCGCGTGTTGGTCACTACCCAACCCTCAGTAGTTTTAAATAACTTTTCTTTTTGTGAATTCAATGGGGCCTTAACATCCTTATACCTTGAGTTGATGTAGAGGGGAACTTTTACGCTACATTTAATCCCATCATCTCCGTGGAATTTACATTCAATCACATTCAAAGTGCCATTTTTAGTGGCAAGTACATCAATTTCATGTGAAACGCAGGTGCCCTGCAGCATCTCGCCCACTTTGGTTTCGTAACCAGAGTAATACAAAATACCGCTGATAAATTTTTCAAAAGGAAAACCCGTAGGCCCTAGTTCGTAAATTGCTTTTTTTAGTTTGTATTTTGATGCGTAGACCGACTCCTTCTTCTTTAAAAGGGCAAAGGCCCGATTGTAAATTTCCCGAGTGGAAATACCTGGATAAAGTTCGTCTTGGACACGTTGCACAATCTCTTGAACCATATCATCGCTGGCTCCACTATATAGAAGCGATTTCTTTAGCTTTTCAACAGAAAACTCAACCTGAGCCCCCGTTGATTTGGTTATATGAAATTCCCTAATTGCCATACTACTAAAATAAGCAACCTTTTAGTTCTCGCCCTGGATTTTGATTAAAATCGGATATCAAAGAAACACTTTGTATTGATAGCGGTTAAGAAATAGCATTCTCTGACACATCGACTTCCTTAACAGTCCTTCCTTTTTGAATGGACAGCCGAACATCTTCCAAAACCAAATAAAGACAGGGTACGATCACCAAGATAATCGCCGTGGCGAACACAATACCAAACCCCAAGGAAATGGCCATCGGAATCAAATAAAAGGCCTGACTGGAAGTTTCCAGGATAATTGGGGCCAGTCCCCCAAAGGTGGTCATGGTCGTTAAAATAATGGGACGGAATCTTCGCAACCCTGCTTCATGAATGGATTTGTAGATAGGGTGTCCTTCTTTTCGACGTTTGTTGGCGTAATCAATCATGATCAAAGAATCATTTACCACTACGCCGGACAAAGCGATAACACCCATCAGACTAACCAATGAAAGATCGTAGCCCAACAAAATATGACCGATAACGGCTCCAACGATTCCAAAAGGAATGGCCGTCATCACAATCAAGGGTTGCACATAACTACCAAAAGCTATGGCCAACAAGGCATAAATCAACAACATGGCAATGGCAAAGCCAGATTGAAGCGTACTTGTGCTTTCCCGCATATCGGCCTGACTTCCTTCAAAGGTCCATGTAATCCCTGGAAAATCTGCCCTAAGCTGGGGCAAGGTTTCTTCCTGTACTTTAGCAATGACCCTGTTGACAGTATTTGCGGGTTCCACGTCCATTCCAACGTTGACCACTCTACGGCCGTCCCTACGGTTGATACTGGTAAATGCTTCGCGTTGTTTTACCTCAACAACATCCATCAAGGGTACTTCTACCCCATCCTGCGTTCTAATGAGAAAGTTTTCCAAGTTTCTGATATCCTTTCGTTCTTCCATGGGCAGTTTTACCCGCACTTCTACCTCATCCATACCTCTGAGTTGACGCATCGCTAGGGCCCCAAAGAAGCCATTTCTTACCTGTCTCCCTACATCATTGGATGTTAACCCAAGGTTTCTGCCCTGCGGCAACAGATTAAAATCATATTGCATCTTCCCGTTGTTGTAGTTGTCGGTAACATCGCGGGTGTTGGAAAAAGCTTCCATACGCTCCACAAATGCAGCACTGGCTTTTTCCAGCACTTCAATATCGGTATGGCTCAAATCAATGCTTATAGCTTGTCGTGCCCCTCCGGGTCCACGTTCCGCTTCGAAAGTAATCTGATCCACACCCTCAATATTACCAATATTGTCCCGCCAAAGCGCTATGACTTCACCTGCGGTAATATCTCGCTGGTCGGGTGGAAGCATCACAATTTCCACGTCAATAAAGTTTTGCCCCCTCACATTCGTTTTTATTCCTTCGGCAACTTCGTAAAGATTATGTTCTTCGAACATGCTTTGGGTGGCATCCGAAATATCGTGGGCCACTTTTGCTGCCTGATCCGGTGTGGTGCCCACTGGTAGGCGGACACCGGCCTCTATTTCATCGGCTGCCACTTCGGGCATCATAATCAACCCCATATGACCGCTATACCCATATCCTCCCACAATCAGTAACAAGACAATGGCACTCGTCAATGTAATGTATCGGTGTTTTAGACATTTGTCCAAAATAGGACGATAGCGCTTATTCACAAATTCATCGAACTTATTGGCAAAAGAGCCTTGCCATCCCTCCAGTTTATGCACCCATTTGTTCTTGCTTGGATTTTTCTTTAAATGCGCCAAGTGTGATGGCAGGATGAACAAAGCTTCCAACAACGATACGGCCAATATCACGATGACGACCGCAGGCAAGGGTTGCCAAAATTTACCCGTTTCGCCCGGCATAAACAGTAAGGGTACAAAGGCAATAATGGTGGTGGTAATACTGAAAACCACAGGTTTGGATACATCTTTGGTTCCTGCAATGGCCGCTTTTAGGGGGCTCAATCCTTTTTTACGGTATTCGTATACATTTTCCCCTACCACAATGGCATCGTCCACCACGATACCTAGTACGACCAAGAATCCGAACATGGAAATCATATTGACGCTTATTCCGATAAGGGGCAAGAAAATTATCCCTCCAATAAAGGATACGGTCATACCCATCATCACCCAGAAAGCCAGACGGTATTCCAAGAACAGGGTAAGAATCAAGAGTACAATTACAATGGCCAATACACCGTTTTCTGTCAGCAAGGACAATCGCTCCCTATAATCGGATGCCCTATTGCTATCAACACGGTAATTTACACCAGGAGGCAACTTAAAGTCCTCCAAAATACCAAGCACGGCATCTTCAATTTCCAAAGGGGATTGGTCTCCGACCCTAAAAATTTGAAGTCCTACATAATTTTGTTGATTGAATTGACCGTGAAACCCTGTTTCTTCAAAACCATCGGTAATGGTCGCAATGTCGCTGAGGCTTACCTTGGCCCCAGAAGGTGCCGTTACAACAGTGATGTTTCCATATTCCTCGGCCCATTGTTTACGCTCTTTCATCCGCAGCAAAATTTCACCGCTCTGTGTCTGCACCGCACCTGCAGGCACATCGTTACTACTTTGCTGAATGATGTTGGCTACCTGCCCAAGGGTAAGGTTGTATTTTTGAAGGTTGTTCCGTGTAATTTCGATTCGGGTCTCGTAATCGGGGACATTGTTAAGTTCTACTTGTGTAATTTCGGGATTGCTCAACAAAATGGTGCGTAATCGCTCCGCGAGTATTCGCAAGGTCCAAATGTCGGTTTCTCCGTATAGACCGATTTGCAACACATCCCGTTGTCGGGACCTTAAGCTTACTTCGGGGCGTTCTATATCGGCGGGAAAGGTTCGGATACGGTTGATGGCCTGATCAATATCCTGAAAGGCTTTCATTCGCTCAAAACCAGCAACCAGTTCAATGCTGATTTCACCAGAACCCTCATTGGCCTGGGAAACGATTTCCTTGATGCCCTGAACACTGCGCACGGCTTCCTCCACAGGCTGAAGCACGCCTTGTTCCACTTCTGCAGGGGAGGCTCCCGGATAGGCTACGGATACATCCACAAAATCAAGTTGAAACTCGGGGAACACTTCCTTTTGGATGGTGTACATTGTAAATATCCCCCCGCCCAACAATAGCAACATCAACAAATTGGCGGCAATGGAGTTACGTGCCATATAGCCTATGGCCCCTTCTTTTCTCACTTTTTTGTCCGAATCCTTTTCCTCCATCATAGCAGCTTTTAGTCGTTTTCTTCTTGCGAAGCCTCCTTGCCTCCTGTACGTAATTCTATTCCGTTAGTGACCGTACTCAAGTTTGTGACAACCACTTTTTCTCCTTGTTCCAAGCCTGATCGAACATAAGCATATTCATTATCGGTCAGGATGATGTCCAATTCCCGTATTTCCAAAAGCCCATCTTTCATTACCCATGCGGTTTGATTGCTCCTTACCAAATTTCTATCCATACGAACCACATTTGGGATGGAGTCTGCCTCAATGTTTACTTCGACAAAAGTTCCGATCATCAACTTGGGGGCGCTTTTCAATTCTTTTGATGTTGCCAATGGGTCTTCTACCCTGACCAAAACCCTGGCCAGTCGGGTCTGGGCGTCCAAAGCACCAATTTGTCTATCCAAATAACCTTCACGGTGGGCACCTTTTGTCCATGCTGATGAGTTTTCAATATAAACCAAAGACCCTCTTTCTGAGTTCGATTCAGGAAACTTTAACCATTGTAGTCGAGAAATTGGTACAGTTGCCGTTACCCAATAACTATCAGTCCCAACAATTCTACCCAAATTATCTCCTTGCGCCACTTGACTCCCCACAGTAACATTCTGACTCAAAATATGGGCATCGAAAGGTGCACGGATGGTGGTGCGCTCCAAATTCAATTGTGCTTGGTTCACGGATGCACGGGCAGCTTCAATAGTAGCTTTTACTGCATTTAATTGTGGCTTGCGGAGTACTAATTGGGTTTCATTATCGGAAAGTGGATTGTCCCCAAATAGGGAGTCATTGTTAATCAGCTGTAAGTCTTGTTCTGCAATCTGCTGACGTCCCATTTCGGTGGCCAAAGTTGTTTCGGATTGCAAAAGTTCGCTTTTTCGAAGTTCCAGGGTATTTTGGTAATCCGCTGGGTCTATTTGTAACAATACTTCTCCTTTTTTTACAAAACCACCTGGGGTAAATGCCGGGTCCCTGCGTATGATTTGTCCAGGTACCAAAGGGCTCAAAACCACATCCTCTACCGGTTGCACGGTTCCTGTTGCCACAATGGTTGGGGCAAAAGTGCCTTTCTCTGCTATGACCACATCAACCAAAATAGCGGTCTCGATGGTGGCACCTTCCTGCTGTGCTTCGGGTTCGGTGGAAAATATGAGTGTAGTTACCAATATTCCTCCCACGAGAATGGCCAAACAAATCAAAATTAATTTTTTATTGCTCATAGAATTCGTCCAATTTACTTTTTTGATCATCCAAATTTCTTCCCGTATCAAATCCTCCGGCCAAAGCTCGGTACAAGGTTATCCGTATTTGCACGTGCTGCAATTGGGCAGCAACATAATCTCTTCGCAATTGTTGTTCTTGGTCCAGGCCCAATAGCACATCCAAATACGGGCTAAATCCATTAAGGAATTCGACCCGAAGTTGTTTGTTGCTTTTTTCGGCCAATTCCAGTTGTCTGGCAATATTATCCAATCGTTCCGCTTGTTTCATATCTTGGGTCAAAGCATCTTCAACTTCTCTAAAAGCAACCAAAGTAGCCTGTCCATACTCGTATAATCGCTGTTTCTTTACCGCTGTGGCTCTATCTACCTCGGCTTTTAATTGTCCTCCATAAAAAAGTGGTGCCAAAATATTTCCCGCTAACGAATACGCCCAATTATCAAAAAGGTTATCGAAATTATTGGAACGAAGCTGTCCCCGACCGCTCAAGGTAATTCGTGGATATTTACTTTGAACCGCTGTGGCCATATCCCTATCTGCGGCCAATAAAGTTGCAAAGGATTGTTTTAAATCAGGTCTTCTGCGAACCAATTCCAAGGGTAGGCCCGTTTTTGGCAATTTGGGGACAGTGGGCATTGAAGCCTCTTCCAAAACAATTCCTTCTTGAGGTTGTTTACCCAAAAGTACGGCCAATTGGTTTTTTAAAAGTTGGATGTTGGTTTCAAAAATTATCTTCTGTTCTTTGGTGTTTTCCAGTAACTGGGCTTGCCGTAAAATATCCACCGCTCGTATTTGACCACCCACAAAACGAGAGCGTATCAGTTTAATGATGGCTTCGTTGGTTTTGATCTGGTCTTCGGTAATCTGCAATTGTCTTTTGGCAGCCTGTAATTGATACCAAGTTGTGGCAATTTCGGCAGAAAGTGACAAGGAAAGTGTCTGGTAGTCGAAATAGCTGGCCTCTGATCTGAATTTTTCTGCATTTACGGCAGTACCGATACGACCCCATAAATCGAGTTCGTAACTGGACAAAAATCCCAACTGAGTATTCTCGCCACCAACGAAATCTGGTTCTGGAAGGGTTCTTGCCGTCTGGGCCGACGCTTCAATGGATGGCCATTTATTGGAGGCCTGGGACCTGACCGAGGCTCTGGTCGACAAAAATTGTTGCCAGGTGGCAGCCAAGTTTAAATTGGACTGCATTGCGCTATCTATCAGTATGTTTAATTTATCGTCATTAAAGGCTTCCCACCATTTATTACTGACCAAGGAATCGCCACTTGATTTAAACTCTTGAAATTCATCTATAGGGGGCGAAATGTTTGAATATCTGGGAGAGCAATTGAAATAGAGCAATCCCAAAAAAGAAAAAAGAAACAAAACTGTGAAGCTCTGTCTGTTTTTAACGTTTAAATTATACCCCTCTATTTTGTTTTTTCCCATTGCCTTGATTTGATAAACTAAGTTTAACAAAAAACACCACCAATATAATTAAGTGAATTTCAAGGTGTTTTGAAAAAAAAACCGTTCAAACAACCGTACAGACCCCGTCAACAACAAAAATTGCCAAAAAAAGCAAGTTTTGAACCGATTTAAGTGTTGCGTCCACGGGAAAAATAACCCATTTTGTTTAAGGTTGAAATTTTTAACAACTTTCCTTCCAACTCCAACCCTCTCAAAGGTTGTTGTAGTAATCATTATCCAATATGTTTGGGATATGGAAATGATCAAGATAAAAATTTGGGTTTACTACTCCTTTTCCTTCTTCAAAACGGAGAGTGGGGAATTTCTAACAATCCCGATACTGTTTCCAACTCCCAAAGCAAAAACCAATAAGGTGATGGCCGGAAGAATAACAAAGAAGGGAACCCATGAAGGGGTAAAAGTGGTTTCAAACAACATATAGGCTAACAAGGTACTTCCTAAAACAGCGAGCAACACGCCCATAAAAGCCCCTAAAAACCCAAGAACAGCATACTCGATGGCTATCATTTTTAAAATTTGTCCGCTTTGAGCACCCAAAGTCCGTAGCAGAGCCCCTTGTTTTACACGTTGGTGCTTGCTGCTATAGATGGCTCCCATCAGTACCGCTACCCCGACAAAAATGCTAAAGAAGGCCATAAAGTTGATGACCCATCCGATTTTCCCCAGAATATCTTCCAACAGACTTAGGATTCGTTTTAAATCCAAAATGGAAACATTGGGAAAATCACGCACCAGTTGCTGCTGTAATTGTGCCGAACCTTGATCGTCCGAAGTCCTGGTGGTCATAACCCCAAATTGCGGGGCACTTTCGAGTACTCCGGCTGGAAAGACAACGGAAAAATTGGGTTGTAATCTGCTCCAATCCACTTCGCGTATGCTTTGCACTACGGTGTTCATTATTCTTCCCTGCACATTGAACGCCACAGTGTCTCCAATGGTTACTTTGGCCTGATTTGCAAAATCACTGCTCACGGAAATGGGAACATCGGAATCGGTATCCACGCTACTGACCCAATCTCCTTCCAAAATACGTTCGGAACCAATAAGGCTGTCACGGTAAGTCACTCGAAATTCGTGGTTCAAAATCCATCTGCCCACTTGCGACGTGGTATCTTTCCTGATATCTTCCACATGTTTTCCATTAAGGGTTTCTACCCGCATGGTCACAATAGGAATTTTATCAATTACAGGATACCCCGAAGCCTTAATAATATTGGAAACACCATCAACTTGTTGATTCTGAATATCCATCAAAATCATATTGGCACTATTGGCACTATCCTCAATGGCTGCTTTCTCCAACAGCATATCCTTTGTAAAGTACAGGGTGCTTATCAAAAAAGTTCCGATTCCAATGGCCAATACCAATACCAAGGTTTGATTTTGAGGCCTGAACAGATTCTTTAAACTCTGGCGAGCTATAAAACCCCACGAATACGGGAAAAACTTTTTCAGCATGGCCATAAAGAATCGGGCTACTGCGGTCAAAATCAAAAAGACGACCAAAAGCCCCCCAACAAAAAACAAGGAACGCATAAAGTCGCCGAGCAACCAAAACGAAAAACTGAATACAAACAACACAATGCCCAAACCAACTGCCGTGGTGGCCCGCTTTGAACGGGATTTGGTTTCCTGAACCACACGCAAGGCCTGCAAAGGCGAAACATACAAGGTTTTCATCAAAGGATAAAGGGCAAAGAGTACGGACATCGCCAATCCCAATGAAAGTCCGAGCAATACACTTTGAAGGGATAGCCTAACATCAACATCCACAGGCAATAAATCGCCCAATAAGATGGGAAACAATTGTTGGAGCGAATAACCAATAGCGGTTCCCAGTAATCCTCCCACGATTCCCATACAGGCTATTTGAATAAAGAAAATAAGGTAACTCTGTCGTTTTGAAGCCCCCAAACATTTGAGCACGGCAATGGATTTTATCTTCATTTGAACATAAATTCCCATGCCACTGGCAATGCCTACGCATCCCAAGAGCAATGCGATAAAACCGACCAGATTGAGGAATTTTCCAAAATTTTCGTAACGGCGTCCCAAGCGTCGGGCTTCGGATAGATGGGTGTCCAAATCTGCCTCTTCAGCATCCAATACAGGGTCAACCTTCTCGTCTAAGAGAACCATATCCTGACTCTCATCCGCTTTGAAGTAATATTTGTACTCAATGCGACTTCCCGTTTGGACCAGCCCTGTCGATTCAATAAATTGAAAAGGAATCAAAATCGGGGGTGCAATCGCCCCAAAAACCGATGTGCTGCCCGGAACTGTTTCCAATTCCCCTGTTATGGGAAGGGTAACTGCCCCCAACTTTATGCTGTCGCCAACCTTTAGGTTGAGCTGAAGCATGGTAGTGGCATCAACCAATGCTCCACCGTTTCTAAAATCGTTTGCTGCTGAAACGGGTGTGGTTTCCAATTCCCCATAAAATGGAAAACCGCCTTCCACCCCCCTAACCTCCATTAGCTTGGTGCCATTATTTCCAGGAAAGGCTGCCATGGACAGGAAATTGATTTCGCGTGCATCGGCCCCACCCAATGAATCCATAATCCCCATTACCTTATCGTTTACGGGCTTATCACTTTCTATAAGGTAATCCGCGCCCAAAAGTGCTTTGGACTGTTTGGCGATGTTCTCTTTTAACAATCCACTAAATGATTGAACACTGACCACAGCGGCCACGCCCAAGGTTATAGAGAATACAAATAATAATAGCTTACCATAACTTGCCTTACCATCGCGCCACGCCATTTTTAGCAACCAAGAAAATCCAGTGTTGTGCTTCCCCATATTAACCAACAGTTTCCTCGATTTTACCTGATCTTAGGCGAATACTTTTATCTGTTTTTTTGGCCAGCTCCAGATCATGGGTCACGATTACAAGTGCGGTGCCCTGCTCTTTGTTGAGTTCAAAAAGCAAATCTTCTATTTTGGTACCTGTTTC
Organism: Allomuricauda ruestringensis DSM 13258; assembly: GCF_000224085.1. NCBI lineage: Bacteria > Pseudomonadati > Bacteroidota > Flavobacteriia > Flavobacteriales > Flavobacteriaceae > Flagellimonas > Flagellimonas ruestringensis. The sequence continues at coordinate 3,122,030 of NC_015945.1, read as the reverse complement.
ATCATCCAGGTTTCCTGTGGGCTCATCGGCAAAAAGAATGGCCGGTTTATTGGCAAACGCACGGGCCAATGCAACACGCTGCTGCTCACCACCGGATAATTGGGATGGATAATGTCCTATTCTATCTTGAAGTCCAACCTTGGCCAAAAGTTCCTTGCCCTGGTCCGCTGCTTTTTTAACCCCGCGAAGTTCCAAAGGAACAATTACATTTTCCAAAGCGGTCAGTGTAGGAAGTAGTTGAAAGTCTTGAAAAACAAAACCCACATTCTGGTTTCTTAATCGTGCCCTTCCGTCTTCATCAAGTTCGAACAAATTTTGACCACAAAGCCAAATTTCACCCTCATCGGTGGTATCCAATCCTGCACAGAGTCCCAACAAGGTGGTTTTTCCACTACCTGATGGGCCAACTATCGCAAAACTTTCACCCTTTCCCACTTCAAACGAAACATTGTTAAGTACATTGAGGTCATGTTCTCCACTTCGATAGGTTTTAGAGAGGTGTTGAACTTTTAATATCTTTGACATACCACGTTTTAGGTTAAAAACTTTCAAAATACTAAAATAGATCATGACCAAGAAAACCCCGAGCTTCCCATTACCGTTAATGTTTTGTTATTTTTTATCGCTACTACTCCTTGGTTGTGGGGAAAAGAACGCTAAAAAAGATACTGATGAAGTTTCGGCCACTCAAGAAACAACAGTTACCGAGACCGGTGATTCGAACAAGAAAATCCTGTTTTTTGGCGACAGTCTTACCGCTGGCTACGGTTTGGAGGTCAGTCAAGCCTTCCCGGCACTTATCCAACAAAAAATAGACTCTTTGGAATTGGATTATACCGTGATCAATGCAGGATTGAGCGGCGAAACTACGGCAAGCGGTAAAAATAGGTTGGAATGGGTTCTGGAAGATGGTATAGACATCATCATCATAGAATTGGGTGCCAATGATGGGCTACGGGGTGTCCCGCTTACGGAAACGGAATCGAATCTTCAAAGTATGGTGGACACCGTCCAAAGCAAATTACCCAATGCCAAGATTATTCTGGCAGGAATGAAGATCCCACCGAACATGGGCCCCGAATACACTTCTAAATTTGAGAGCCTATTTCCGGAGTTGGCATCTTCGGAAAACATAACATTGATTCCTTTTTTATTGGAAAACGTAGCCGGTATTCCCGAACTCAATCAAGGGGATGGCATTCATCCAACTGTAGCGGGACAAAAGTTGGTGGCTGAAAATGTTTGGGAGGTTTTAGGGCCAATGCTCTAAATTTTTTGTGCGCAAAGTGTATATTTATCGAGCACACAAAACTAAACTAAACATCATGAAGTCATTTTATGTACTTCAGGAGTATACTTTTGACAGCACACATCGGTTGTTTCAAAAATATTTCCTGTTCTTTCTGGGCGCACTATGCAGTTTCTCCCTGTATTCCCAGCAGCAAGATTCACTTGCTATCATCAAACTTTTGGAAAATGAAGGGCTTACTTGGCGGATGGGCGACAAAGAAGCTCATGCGAAATACTGGGAAAAACGGCCTTATAGTCGTTTTATGGCATCTACCGCAGATGGACGCACTATGGATATCCCGATAAAAACCATTATAAACCCACCATCCAATATGATCGGGAATGGGGGTTTTGCCTTCCACAGCAACCATAAAATGAAAATTGATGGCAATACTGCTTGGGTAACACATGATGAAGTTTCTGTGGATACTTATGGCAAAGAAAGTCTATCTACTGAATTTCGTTTTTTGGAAAAGTTTGATACCCATTGGAAACTGGTAGCACAATCCATCCATTTATACGATCATCCACCGGAAAATAAAATTGATACTACCAGCTACATCCAAACCGTGGATATAAAAACTGGAAGTATAGAAACCGTGTTGACCATCAACGAACATTTTGAGGCTCCAAACTGGCATCCTGATAATTATTTGATCGTAAACAGTAAGGGGAAACTGTACACTTTGGACTTAGATACCAAAGATTTGGAGGTGTTGAATACCGATTTTGCAGACCAATGCAACAACGACCATGGGATTTCTGCGGACGGCAAATGGTTGGCCATTAGCCATAACGATGTGACAGACCCGTCGCCCAAACCTTATAAATCCGCTATCTATGTGATGCCTGTTGAAGGTGGAAAACCGAGAAAAGTAACTTCTAAAGTACCATCCTACTGGCACGGTTGGTCCCCCAACGGAAAACGATTGGCCTATTGTGCCGAGCGAAACGGTAATTACGATGTGTATACCATCAGTGTAAATGGCGGAAAAGAAAAAAGGTTGACCACGGCTGAAGGGTTGGACGATGGTCCTGAATATTCACCCGATGGAAAATATATTTATTACAACTCCTATAAATCTGGACACATGCAAATCTGGCGGATGCTTGCCAACGGAAGAAAACAAGAGCAGTTGACCTTTGATAAGAATTCCAATTGGTTTCCACATCCATCGCCCGATGGAAAATGGATCGTGTATATCGCCTACACTTCCGACCAAAAACAAGACCATTTGTTCGGCAAACAAGTAAAACTTAGGCTCATGAACGTTGAGACGAAGACCATAAAAGATATTACACCTGTTTTCTTTGGTGGCCAAGGTACCATCAATGTGCCTTCTTGGAGTCCAGACAGTAAAAAATTGGCCTTTGTAAGTTATTCAGTGAACTAAAACCTATATATAAATCAACAATTGATGAAAAACAATTCAAACAAAAGAAGAAAGTTTTTACGACAGATAGGAGCCACTACTTTGGCCTCTGCTGCCACCCCATTCGCATCTTTTGCAGCACAAAAAAAAGCAGAAGAGCGCATGTTACGATATGAAAAAGGATTTTCCAATAACGATAAAGTAAGAATTGGTGTAATCGGGTACGGAGTACAGGGCCATTTTGACCTAAGTACCGCCCTAAAGGTTCCAGGAGTTGAACTTGCGGGCATCTGTGATCTGTACAAAGGCAGGTTAACCCGGGCTCAAGAAGAATTTGGAAAAGACCTCTATGTTACCCGAAGCTATAAAGCTCTTTTGGATAGGGATGATATTGACGCCGTGCTTATTTGTACTACCGATGTTTGGCATTCCCAAATAACCTTGGATGCCCTTGCCAAAGGCAAGCACGTGTATCTGGAAAAACCCATGATGCACAAAATTGAAGAGGGTTATCCGATGATGAAAGCGGCCAAAAAATCGGGCAAAGTAGTTCAAATAGGTAGCCAACGGGTAAGTAGCGTTGGGTATGCCAAGGCCAAAGAGCTTTTGGCCGCAGGGGAAATAGGCAATCTTAACATGGTGCAGGCAGCTTGGGACCGTCAAAGTTCCATCGGGGCATGGGAATATACCATTCCTGACGATGCCAGTGCAGAAACCACGGATTGGGACACCTTTGTAGAGGTAACCGACAAAATGGAGTTTGATGCCAAAAAATTCTTTTGGTGGAGGGCTTTTAAGGAATTTGGCACAGGTGTAGCTGGTGATCTTTACATCCATTTATTAAGTGGAACCCATTTTATTACCAATTCCAAAGGGCCAGAAGATATTTATAGTACAGGGCAATTCAGTTATTGGAAAGATGGTAGAAACATGCCCGATGTGATGTCCGGTGTAATGCAATACCCGGATAGTGAAGAACACCCTGCATTTCAATTAAATCTGCGCGTAAACTTTATCAGCGGTACGGGAGGCCAGGAAATCATACAAATGATAGGCTCCGAAGGTACCATTACCATAAACGGGAACGATATTACCGTGGGGTACAGCAAAATGCCCGAAGCTCCAGGTTTTGGCGGGTACGACTCGGTATTTACCTTTCCAGAGGAAATGCAAAACCGAATGATGGCCGATTATAACGCCAAATGGACCAAGGCGCAACAAAAGAAACACCCAAAAGGCGATGTTATTTACAAAGCACCTGAAGGCTATAGTGCCCATTTGGACCATTTTACCAATTTCTTTGATGCCATAAGGTCTGGAAAAGAAGTGGTGGAAGATGCTGAGTTTGGCTTTAGGGCAGCGGCTCCAGCCTTGGCTTGTAACACCAGTTATTTTGATAAGAAAATCATGACCTGGGATCCCATAAATATGAAATTGGTCTAAATCTCCCAAGTTTCTTTTGGAAAATATTGGAGGCATTAGGAACTTTTCAATGGTACATCGGATTGTTTTTACCATACTTTGGATATCCTATTGTCTCCCCCAAAAGAGATGTTTTGTCCAGAATTACACCTTCTCCCATTGTCACAATCACATTTATTGATATATTTACATGTTTCAATATGTAATTTGTTTTGAACCTTAAACAAGTAGAAAAAATATCTAAGGCTTTGAGCGATGTTAATCGTTTAAAGATTCTTCAAGCAATCCAATGCTGTGATGACAAACTTGAATGTAGCACGATTACTGCATCACTAAATCTATCACAGCCATCGGTAAGCCATCATATAAAAAAATTGGTCGATGCTGAATTGATCGAACCTCAAAAAGAGGGACGGTTCTATTTTTATTCACTCAACAAAAGTGTGATGGAAAACTACTTGAGAGCCCTCAAAAAACTTTAGTTTTTATTTCAACAATATATCGATACATATAAATATATGAATTCAAAAAAAATAGCGTACTCTATTCTGGAACTGGCCGTTCTTCCCAAAGGGAGCTCTATTAACCAAGTTTATAAAAACACGGTTGCCCTTGCCCAAAAAGCCGAGGCTTTGGGTTATGAACGGATGTGGTTTGCAGAACACCATAACATGCCTGCCATTACCAGTAGTGCTCCCGAAATTTTAATTGGCCATGTGGCGCAGCACACCTCTACTTTACGTGTAGGTTCGGGAGGGGTAATGTTGCCCAACCACTCCCCTTTTGTTGTTGCCGAAAAATTCGGAACCTTGGGAAATTTGTTCCCCAACCGTATCGATTTGGGACTGGGCAGGGCTCCTGGCACCGACCAACAAACGGCCCACGCCATTAATCCAGGGTTTATCGAGGCTACGCATTCTTTTCCGAGCGATATTGAAAAAATTCAGAACTATTTTTCAACCGACAACAAAACATCCAAAGTAAGGGTGACTTTGGCCGAAGGGGTGGATGTGCCCATTTACATTCTTGGTTCAAGTACCAGTAGTGCCCGATTGGCCGCCCAAAAAGGATTGCCCTACGCCTTTGCCAGTCATTTTGCAACGGCCCAACTCTTCAATGCCCTAGAAATTTACAGGGAGCAGTTTCAACCTTCGGAAGCATTACAAGAACCTTATGTTATTGCAGGTATCAACGTAATCATAGCCGATACCGATGAGGAAGCGGAACGTTTGTATACATCGGCTTTAAGAATGGTCATTAATATTTTGTCGGGAACCCAAAGCGAGTTTATTGAACCTCCCACCGAAATGAGCACGAGTTTACAAGAGGTACGACAGCACCCTGCCATTATGCAAATGACGCGATATTCTTTTGTAGGCAGTAAGGAAACGGTAAAAAAACAGGTTCAGAGCTTTATTGACGAAACACAGGTTGATGAAGTCATTGTATCATCCATAATGTACAATGCCGAAGACCGATTAAAATCTGCAGAACTATTCGCCGAGATTATGATGGAAATCAATAAAAGTACCGAAATTCATAAAACATCTTCTGTGGAGTGATCAAAGAATGTCATGAATGCTTTCAACATCAAGCTCATCAATTCTTCTTCAAAAGAAAAATAAACAAGCATGGACCAATATCCATGCTTGTTTATTTTTTAATGTGCTTTGATCAAATCTATCCTCTCAACACTTGGATTGCTTTTACATCTCCGCCATCAGAGCCAAAAATTCTTTGTCATGCTGTGGCTTTACCTCACAAGCATTGTCAAAAAACATGGTCGATGTACTTTTTGGGTCATATTCAGGCCACTGTGGCAACCCATTGTGGTTCGGGTTTCCTGTCTTGGCAAAATTGATCCAGGCACTGCTCATTTTATCGGCAAGTACATGGGCTTCCTGTCCACCACCCGTCATTTGTCGGGCACGTTCAATATTATCAAAAACAAAAGGAAGTTCCATGCAATGCAGGGCTTTATACTTCCCATCAAAAACTGGGGATTGCCATGTAAACATAAACATATAAACGGGTGCCCCGTTGTTCAATTCTGACTTTGTGTCGGCCTGGAAAACGGCCCCTGGCCTAAATGTGGCATCTATGTCCAACAGGTCGGATGGTCTGGTGTCGTTTGGATATGCTTTTTTAACCGCGGCCACATAATCGTCTGCCCTGTCCTTGTAGGTTTCTTTGATATGCGCCATCACTTCTTCTTCAGATGCTTGGAAAAAACGTCCGTTCATAAATGGTGTAAATTCATTTTTGGTGGTTCCCAACATCAAGGGGATATCCTTGGAAAGTTCGAATGCTTCGTCGGACATTAAATCGTGTGGTAGCACATTCCCATCCATACTTGGTCCCCAATTGAGGCTCAACCCCACAGGGACAACACCTTTTGCATTCATTTGCTCGGCTACTTTTTGCAAGGCTGCGGTTCCCGCTGCGCTTAATTTATCAAACGGGATGGTTTGAAGACTGTCCACTTGGTCTTCGGACAACGAAAGTTGGTTCAACACCTCGGCTGCAATGGCTCTTGTGGTTTCTTTTTTTGATAGGCTACCCCTGAACGAACCACTTTGATTTATCGCCTTGTGGAACAATCCCTTGGCCCTTGGCATGGCCATCAATGTATTTACTTTGGCTCCTCCCCCGGACTGACCAAAAATCGTGATATTGTTTGGGTCTCCGCCAAAGTTGGAAATATTGGCTTTTACCCATTCCAAAGCGGCAACAATGTCCAACATACTGTTATTGGCCGATTCCTTGTACCTATTGTTATAGGCGGATAGATCCAGAAAACCTAATATGTTTAATCTATGATTAATGGAAACTACGACAACATCTCCCTTATTACTAAGGTTTTCTCCATCATACGATGGCAGTTCCTGGCTAGATCCTGCGGTAAATCCACCACCGTGCATCCAAAAAAGTACGGGTCTTTTTTTATCATCATCAATGCTCGGGGTCCAAACGTTAAGACGAAGACAATCTTCGCTGGTGTAGCCCCAATCGTGGTCAAAAACAAATTCAGGCTCATCCTGAACCTGTGTAGTCGGTGTCATTAAGGGAGCAACCGGGCCGTACATTGTTGAACTTCTTACCCCTTCCCAAGGTTCCACTTTTTTTGCTGGCATAAAGCGTTCTGCGGTTGCGTAGGGAATCCCTTTGTAGGTATAAATTCCGTTTTGGATAAATCCACGGACTTTCCCCGATTCGGTATCGGTCACCGCAACATCTGCTCCGGTTACAACTTCAGTTTGTGCCAGTAAAGAACTCATCCCAATTACAACTAGGGATAAAAAAAGTAATTCTTTTAATTTCATTTTTGGCTTGTTTAGTTGATATATTTACGTGTAAAATTTAATGTATTTTTTTTGATTCAGGGATAATACTTATTAAAGAATACCTGTTTTTGAATGATTATAACAAAAGAAACCTCAGTTTTGATTCGCTGGCAGAGACCAATATTTACCGGGTTACCATTAATTACAATTTGGACAATACCTAAAAATAAGCGCATGAAAATTAGGATTAAAGGAAATTCAATACGATATAGATTGACCAAGACTGAGGTAGAAACTTTTTGCAAAACAGGTTCGTACAAGGAAACTACAAATTTTGGAAATAGTGTGTTTACCTACCAACTAAAAGCAAAAAAAGGAATTGATGTACTTGAGGCTTCTTTTGAGGAAAACACCATTACACTATACCTTACCGATAAGGAACGGTCTGGATGGGCGACATCGGATAGGATTGGTTTCAGTGGTACCATGGACTTACCCGATGGAAAGCAACTTTCCCTGCTAGTGGAAAAAGATTTTGTATGCTTGGATGAGACTATTGAAGATCAATCGGACAATTACCCCAACCCAAAAAGCGACACTACCAAATGCTGAATCCTTCAAATTTGACGGGTATTATTTTAGCGGGTGGAAAAAGTACCCGTATGGGCAAGGATAAGGCTTTTTTGATCCTTGAGGACAAACCATTTATCTCCCATATTGTAGAAACAGTAAAACAATGTGCTGAAAATGTCCTTATTATATCAAACAATCAAAAACTGGATAGCTTGGGTGTAACAAGGCATGCTGACTTGATTCCCAATCTTGGTCCCATAGGTGGCATTTATACTGGTCTGACCCTCTCAAGCGCCGAGTTTAACCTTGTTGTTGCCTGTGACACCCCGTTTTTGAGCAAGGAAACCATTGATGTTTTGATTGATGGTATTGATGACGGGCATGATGGCTTTATCGTACAATATGAAGATGTACCTATGCCATTGATCGGTATCTACAGAAAAAGTAGCATAGCTTGCTTTAAGGAGGCCATTGATGAGGGAAAGCTAGGCCTGCAAAAACTACTGGCAACCATGCAAACCAAAATCATTGTATTGCCCAAGTCCCACTCCAAGTCAGTATGGAATATTAACACGCTGGAGGATTTTAAAACAATCAAAAAACTTAAAAAAGAAACTTAACTATTGGCTGTTCTGGACTATAATGGAAAAAACTCCTCAATGTTCTGTTTTCCATCAACCAAGTCCAAAATGGTCGTATTTTCCAGAACGTTGATAAATTTAGACTTATTGGCCCCTACAAGTTTATGGAGCACGCAAGGATTGTTCATATCACAGTTACTGATACCCATAACACACGAATGCACTCGCCTATCCCCATCAATAACCTTTATGATATCCATTAGCGTGCGTTTTCGGTCATCTTCGCTCAAATAGAAACCTCCTTTGGGTCCCCGGGTTGATGATATGACGCCATGTCGGGATAATTCCTGTAATAATTTTGCCAAATAAGCTTCCGGTACATGCACTACCTCAAAAATATCCCTGACCATGACTTTATGGTTCTCATCGGAGTTCAAAGCTAAATAGAGTACCCCTTTAATGGCATATTTGGATGAATTGGAAAGCATGGCTTCAGAATGTTAAGCAAAGATTAAAAGACATTTTTATCCTTTTTATGATTAATATCATGTTATAGGTCTATGCCACTATATACTTTTGAAACGAAATTTTAACCATTGATCACATGAAAGCAATAGTAAAAAGTATGGCCCTGCTCTTCGCCCTTATAATGATTAGTTGTGGTGGAAAGAAAGAGGAAAAAAAAGAGGAAGGCTTTAGCGTACAACGCAAAAAGGCACAAACAGAACAACCGGCCGAAACCAGTTCCACTGATGAAGTTAAACCTTCAGAGCGAGTGGACATGACCACAAAGGGAGTTGGCCCCGTTACATCTGTTGAATTATCGGCAGAAATTGACCAAGCCATGGCGGAAAACGGTAAAAAGGTATATGACCAAATGTGCTTGGCCTGCCACAGAATCGGTAAAAAATTCATTGGCCCTCCCCCTAACGGAATATTGGAAAGAAGAACTCCTGAATGGGTCATGAACATGATTTTGAATCCTCAGGAAATGGTACAGCAAGATCCTTTGGCAAAAGACCTCTTGCAGGAGTTCAACGGGTCGCCAATGTCCAACCAAGGACTCACGGAAGATCAGGCCAGAGCCATTCTTGAATATTTTAGAACCTTAGAATAAACGTTATGAAATCGACCATTAAACTCAGTATGATGGGATTGTTCTCACTGTTCACACTTATCAGCAGTTGTAAAAACAGATCTCAAAACGAAACAAAGGATTCCAATCAAAACGAGACCATAGATGTTTCGGAAAACAACAAGGGGCAAGCCTTTATAGAGGATGATGAATCCACGCCCAATGTGTTACAAATTGCCATTGGGTCGGCAGATCATAGTACGTTGGTCGCTGCTGTTCAAGCGGCAGATTTGGAAAATGTATTGGTCAATGCTGGTCCGCTGATGGTTTTCGCCCCTACCAATGCCGCTTTTGATGCATTGCCCGAAGGTACCGTGGAAGACCTATTGAAACCAGAAAACAAAGATGCCCTGACCAATATTCTTAAATATCATGTAACCCCCGGCAACTACTCAAAGGACTTTTTGATGAATTTCAAAAAATTGGGCCAAGCCAATAATCAAAACGTAGCCGTTGAGGTAAAGGATAACGAGGTTTATGTGGGTGGTGCCAAAATAATTGCAAGTATAACGGCAGGAAACGGAATCGTCCATGTAGTGGACAAGGTAATCCTACCTCCTACTCAATAATAATTATAAAACAAAAACTAATACAATGAAAATCTATAGTCATTTAATCACGGCCCTGGGAGCAACCTTATTACTGGTTTCATGCGGCCAACAAAACCAAAGTTCGAACGGTGCGTTGTCGTCCAGTGCTGCCGAAAAAGTATACGTAGCTCCAGGTGAGCAAGATGAATTTTACGCCTTTATGTCGGGCGGTTATAGCGGAAATCTTACTGTTTATGGATTACCTTCTGGAAGAATGTTCAAGGAAATACCGGTATTCTCGCAATTCCCAACATCAGGTTATGGCTACTCCGAAGAAACCAAACCGATGCTCAACACTTCGCATGGTTTTGTACCTTGGGACGATGCCCACCACCCGGACATATCACAGACCAATGGTGAATTGGATGGCCGTTGGATTTTTATCAACGGAAACAATACGCCCAGAATTGCACGTATCAGCCTAAGCACTTTTGAGACCGAAGAAATCATTGAGGTACCCAATAGTGCAGGTAACCACAGTTCCTCCTTTATAACCGAAAACACCGAATACGTAGTGGCGGGAACCCGTTTCTCTGTTCCCATTCCACAAAGGGACATCCCCATCAATGAATACAAAAGCAATTTTAAAGGGTCGTTGTCCTTTATCAGCGTAGACCCGGAACACGGTCACATGGACATCAAATTCCAGTTGATGATGCCCGGTTTCAACTATGACCTTTCCCATCCAGGAAGGGGAAAATCCCATGGTTGGTTCTTCTTCACTACCTATAACACAGAAGAGGCACACACCCTTCAAGAAGTAAATTCCTCTCAAAACGACAAGGATTTTATTGCCGCTGTCAACTGGAAGAAAATTGAGGAATATGTGAACAATGGCGGAGGTACCAAGGTGCCCGCCGAATACGCCCACAATATATACGATGAAAGTACCCATACAGCTACCACTACCATGAAAAAAGAGGTGTTGACGGTAGATCCATTAAAAGTTCCCGGGGCTGTTTACTTTTTGCCCACCCCAAAATCTCCCCACGGTTGCGATGTAGATCCCTCCGGACAGTATATTATTGGTAATGGTAAACTCTCCGCAGACTTGACTGTACACTCCTTTGATAAAATGATTGCCGCCATTGAAGGCGAAAAATTTGATGGAGAAGCGTATGGAATCCCTATTCTTAAGTTTGAAGATGTACTGGCAGGACAGGTGAAAAGTGGCGGATTGGGCCCACTACATACCGAGTTTGATGGAGAAGGAAATGCCTACACCACTTTCTTTATCTCTTCCGAAGTAGTAAAATGGAAATTAGGAACTTGGGAGGTCATTGACAGGAAACCTACATACTATTCCGTAGGTCACTTGATGATTCCCGGAGGGAACTCGAGAAAACCTTTCGGCAAATATGTTGTGGCACTAAACAAGATTACCAAAGACAGGTATTTGCCCACAGGACCTGAAATGGAACACTCAGCCCAGATTTACGACATCTCTGGTGAAAAAATGGAATTGATCTATGATTTCCCTACGCACGGTGAACCTCACTATGCCGCAGGAATCCCAGCTGAGATTTTGGCGCCTAAATCCAAGAAAATATATAGATTGGATGAGAACAAACATCCCTATGCCGTATTGTCTCCCACCGACTCTAAAGTGGTACGTGAAGGAAACGAGGTACATGTATATATGTCCACCATCAGAAGTCACTTTACCCCAGATAACATTGAAGGAATCAAGGTTGGTGACAAGGTGTATTTCCATATTACCAACCACGAACAGGATTTTGATGTTCCGCACGGTTTTGCAATGATAGGGCAAAACACCTCCGAGCTTCTGGTTATGCCAGGACAGACCAAAACTTCGGTTTGGGAACCTAAAAAAGTTGGAGTATGGCCATTCTATTGTACGGATTTCTGTTCTGCACTGCATCAAGAAATGCAAGGATATGTTAGGGTTTCCCCCGCTAACTCCAATGTAGAGCTTAAATGGTCACTTGGTGAATAATTCGGATTGAGTCACCATTGAAAAAAGCGGGCTGTCTCCACGACCTGCCCGCTTTTATTACAAATTGGAACAGCATCAACCCTCCAAAAACCACGCTCAATTTGTAACTTTTAAATCATAAAAAATGAAAAAGGCTAGTATTTTAATGATCGTTGGCCCGCTGCTTTTATTGGGTCTCTACATCTTTCCCCTCTGGTACATTATATTGGGGGCACCACAGTACCCCGATCCATTGGGGATGAACATCCATATCAGTGGCTTGCAAGGGGTCAATGAATTTGATATCCAGAACATCGATGGCCTAAATCACTATATTGGCATGCAGACATTGCCCAAACCAGAGGATATGTGGGAATTCAGCACTTTTCCCATGGTTATCGGCATTATGGTGGCCTTGGGTGTATTGATCGGTATTCTAGGGTACTTGAACAAAGTAAGTTACAAGTGGTTTATTGGTTGGTTCCTATTGATGTCCATCCTTGGCGTATTGGGCATGTACGATTTCAATCAATGGTTGGTTGATTATGGCACCGATCTTGACCCCAATGCGATCATGAAATTGACCAATCCCGATGGTACGCCCATGACTTATAAACCCCCATTATTGGGTCATGTAAAGATGCTCAACTTTGATGTTACCTCTATGCCGGCCACCGGAGGATGGCTTATGTTTGTAGGTATGATGCTTACCTTGATCGCGGGATTTTTGGGGTGGAAAACCAGTAAAAAACCAGTAAAAAATTGATTATGAAATCATCCATTATATTATTGCTTGCAATCTTTGGCTTTAGCACCGGTTGTACCGTAAGTCCAAAACCCATTGATTATGGGCATGTGGGCTGTCATTATTGCAGCATGACCATTGTGGACAAACAACATGCCGCGCAATTGGTGACCAAAAAAGGCAAGGTCTTTAATTTTGATGCCGTTGAATGCATGATGAACCAATTAAAGGAGGAAGATGAATCCGCCATGGCCCTTTTCTTGGTCAATGATTTTGACCAACCCGGAACCTTGGTAGATGCCACAGCTGCCACCTATTTGATCAGTGAGAATATTCCTAGTCCCATGGGTGAATATCTGAGTGCCTTTAAGAATGAAAAAGCTGCTAAGGAAACTATGACCAACCAAGGTGGCAAACTTTTTACATGGGTGGAAATTAAAAACCAATTTAAACTTTGAGCATGAGTACAATCGCAGATTTGGAACTAGTAAAATGCACCGGACTTTTAACAGACAATTATGTGGGACACCTGGCCTACATTGCCAACAATGAACCCCATGTAGTACCATCAACTTATTTTTTTGACCAGGATGAAAAGAGTATTTTGTGTTTTGCATCCAACGGGCATCGGATAAATGCCCTCAGAAAATGCAATACAGTTTCTTTTCAAGTGGATAGTATCAAATCGTTTCGTAATTGGCAATCGGTACAAGTACATGGTACTTTTCAAGAGCTTACTGGAGATTGTGCCAAATTATGTTTAAAACGTTTTGCGGAAGGCGTACAGCGAACCATAGACCATGAAAATGCTGAACGTCCCCATTTTTTAAGTCACTTTTCCGGAAAATTGCAAGAAGCGGAAATGCCCGTGGTATACCGTATTGCAGTATCCAAAATAACAGGAAAGTCAGTAAGGGATTTTACATAAATCGGATAAAATGGAAACTAGGCTCTTGGTATGGCATATCAACGAGCCGCCATTGTTTTGTTCTGGTTTAGGTTGGTAGAATTTAGTGCACGAAGGTTATAGTATGAAATTAGATGTACAACATATAAAACGTATTCTGGGATTTGCTTTTTTGATGGGCTTTCAAATAGGTTTGGCAAACACCTGGACCGTTTGTAGTACCTGCGAAAACAGTTCCATCAAGGAAACAATTTTACGTGCTGCTCCCCACGACACCCTGTTGATCGAAAAAGGTACGTACAAGGAGTTTGAGATATTGGTGGACAAACCCTTGGTCATCAAAGGGATTGATTATCCCATTGTTGATGGCGAAAAAAAGGGAGAAATTTTTAGGATCACATCGGATGATGTTACGCTGGATGGACTGTTCATCATCAATGTAGGGGTTAGCTACACCAAGGACAATGCGGCCATACGGGTGGTGCAAAGCAAAAATTTTCTCATCCAGAATATGGTATTGGAGCAATTGTTCTTTGGTATCTATTTGGAAAAATCATCACACGGCAAGGTCTTTCACAATAGGATTATTGGCGAAGCTGTCGACGAATATAACTCGGGCAATGGCATTCAACTTTGGTACTCTTCGGACGTAGAAGTGGCCAAAAACCATGTCCAGGGTACTCGGGATGGTATCTATCTGGAATTTTCCGACCGAATAACCATCTCCGATAATGTGAGCATGGACAATCTCCGCTATGGGCTACATTTTATGTTTTCCAACCATGATGTGTATACCCGCAACACGTTCGAAAACAACGGTGCCGGGGTTGCCGTGATGTTCTCCAAGTTCATCACCATGAAAAACAACACTTTTCGCAAGAATTGGGGCACAGCGGCCTACGGCATGCTATTGAAAGAGATTACTGATGCTGAGATTGTGGGGAATACCTTCGAGGAAAATACCATCGGCATCAATATCGAGGGCTCTAACCGCATCAAGTACGCCGATAATGACTTTATAAGCAATGGCTGGGCCATACGAGTGGTCGGAGCCTGCTATACCAATAGTTTTAAAGGCAATAATTTTTTATACAACTCTTTTGATATCTCCTACAACAGCAAACTGAACGATAATGTGTTCGAGGGTAATTTCTGGAGCAGCTACACGGGTTATGACCTGGACAAAGATGGCATTGGGGATGTTCCCTATCGTCCTGTCAAGTTGTTTTCCTACGTGGTGAACCGTACTCCCGAGACCATTGTGCTTTTACGGAGCTTGTTCATGGATATTATTGATTTTTCCGAACGGGTATCCCCCGTTTTTACGCCCGATAATTTAAAAGATGCCCAACCTTTAATGAAAATACGACCATGACCATTGCAATAAACAACCTTCATAAGCGATTTGGCAAAAACCAAGTGTTGAAAGGAATAGACCTGTCCATTGACGAAGGCCGCATTTATGCCATCCTTGGTCCCAATGGATCGGGAAAAACCACCTTGATCAAGAGTATTCTGGGTATGGTAATTCCCGATAAAGGAGAAATATCCGTGTTGGAACAATCCATTAAAAAAGGATGGAAGTACCGCAAAAAAATCGACTACCTGCCCCAGATTGCCAATTTTCCTCCGAATATCAAGGTCAAGGAATTGATTAATATGATCAAAGATCTAAGAAACAGCCCAAGTTCCGAAGCAGAGCTTATCGAGCTCTTTGGTTTGGAACCTTTTCTAAACAAAAAACTATCCACCTTATCTGGGGGTACCAAGCAAAAGGTGAACATTGTATTGACCTTTATGTTTGACAGTCCCCTGATTATTTTGGATGAACCCACCACAGGTTTAGATCCCAAAGCATTGATTCGTTTAAAAGAATTGATTCAAAAAGAAAAGGCCCAAGGCAAAACTATTTTAATCACTTCGCACATTATGCAGTTTGTGGAAGAAATGGCCGATGAAATCCTATACCTACTGGAAGGTGAGATTTATTTCAAGGGAAGTATCCAGGAACTCTTGGAACAGACCAAACAAACCAATTTTGAACATGCCATTGCGGCCATAACAACCACCGATAGCCATGCTTAAAATATTAAAATACAGTTTTTACGATTTGATACGTAGCCGTTGGAGCTACGTGTATTTTTTGTTTTACCTCGCCCTTGGGTTTGTTTTGTTGTTCTTGAACAACGATGTCTCCAAGGCCGTGATCACCCTAATGAACGTGATTATTGTCCTAATTCCTTTGATAGGAACCATTTTTGGAGTGATGTACTACTACAATTCCCGAGAATTTACTGAACTTTTATTGGCGCAGCCCATAAAACGGAGTTCCATTTTTATGGGGCAGTATTTTGGTGTGGCAGGTTCATTGACGCTGAGTCTGGTGTTAGGGCTGGGGATTCCATTTGTGCTGTATGGGCTTTTGCGAAGCAATGCTATTTTTGATTTTTCCCTTTTACTGGTCACCGGGGCCTTTCTCACCTTTATTTTTGTGGGGCTTTCCTTTGTGATTGCCATTTCCAACGAAAACAAGATAAAGGGATTTGGCTACGCCGTACTGCTCTGGCTATTCTTGGCCGTGGTTTATGACGGACTGTTCCTGATGTCCCTGATTCTGTTTGAAGAATATCCCTTGGATACTTATTCCATGGTGGCTACTGCGCTAAATCCAATAGATCTTTCTAGAATTTTGATACTGCTCAAGTTGGATATTTCAGCACTATTAGGGTATACCGGTGCCATTTTCAAAAAGTTTTTTGGGACCGACCTAGGTTTTCTGATTTCCATAGCAATTCTTTTATTATGGACCATTCTGCCTATCTTGGGCTTACGCTATAAAGCTGGAAAAAAGGATTTTTAAGGTAGATTGAAAACAATAAACAACTCACGGTGAAGCATAAGTCGTATCAATTGCATATCCAAATTGCAGTGATTTACTTTCTTGTGGCGGCCCTATTGGGTTTGCTGTTGCGCTCCTACCCTATTTTCGCCTTTGATTTTAACTACAGGTTTGTTGTCCATGCCCATTCGCACATAGCCCTCTTGGGTTGGGTATATGTGGCCTTGACCACCTTACTGCATTATTTTTTTGTGGATAAGGATGCGTCCAGTAGAAGGTACAAACGTATATTTTGGTGTACGCAAGCCACCTTGATGGGTATGTTAGTTACCTTTCCTTTTCAAGGGTATGCGCTGTTTTCCATTATTTTTTCTACGCTGTTCCTGATTGTATCGTATGTCTACGTTTACCATTTCTGGAAAAACATCAACCCAAAATACAGGCACAGCAAAGGATTGCAATGTGCAAAAGCGGCCCTGATCTACATGGTAATCTCCAGTTTGGGACCTTGGGCCTTGGGAGCAATCATGAATACCTTGGGTGCACAATCCATTTGGTACCGACTGGCGATATATTTTTACCTCCATTTTCAATACAATGGCTGGATGATATTGGCCTTGGTAGGGGTTTTCATTTATGTTTGGGAACAGCGCGGTCTTGAAATTTCCTCAAAAACCTTCGCTCGCTTTTTTATAAGCCTAAATCTGGGGGTTGTGCTCACCTTTTTCTTGTCCACGCTCTGGACAAAACCTTCCTTTTGGTTTTATGTGTTGGCAGGTCTGGGAGCTGTGGCACAATTCTACGCATTTGTCCTTTTGTGGGGTATGTTCAGAAATAAAATCACAAAATTATCTTTCTCAAAAGTGCATCACTTGTTTCTTAAAACGATAGTGATCTTGGGTTTGATCAAAATAGTATTGCAACTTTTGACCGCTCTTCCCTATTTTGCCAACATGGCGGTTAATTATGTTGATTTTACCATTGGCTATTTGCACTTGACATTCTTGGGCATCATCAGTATTGGCTTGTTCCTATTTATGGATTATTTTAGCTTGTTTCGAATTTCGAAGAAATCTTACTTATGGTATTTTTTGGGGTTTCTTCTTACGGAAGCTCTTATTTTTTATAGGGGTATGGCTGCTTGGCAGCAATGGAACATCTTCAATGAACATTTAGAAATCTTGGCACTGCTCACTCTTTTAATTCCTTTGGGGATTGCAATGATGCTCATAGAAAATCGAGCCCCTAAATAAGTTTTTTGCATGAACCTATGTGACCTCCCCTACAATGGGGTATATTTAATTTCTTTCAAAAAATCTTTTCAAAAATAATAAAGGACAATTTTGTCCGAATTAAATTTTTAATCTTATCTTTGTACCTGTAAAAGTTCCCTATGATGTTTTCAAAAGCCTGTGAATATGGTATCCGGTCAGCGGTTTATATTGCCCTGCAATCCTTGGATGGAAGACGTGTCAGTGTAAATGAAATTGCTGAGGAAATAGATTCGCCCATAGCTTTTACGGCCAAGATTTTGCAACTACTCTCTAGGAACGACATCATCCACTCCGTTAAAGGGCCCACTGGTGGGTTTGAAATTGCTCGGAAAGATATGGATACGGTAAAATTGAACATGATTGTCAAAGCCATTGATGGTGACAAGATTTATGTGGGCTGTGGTCTGGGACTCAAGGAGTGCAATGCTCAAAAGCCCTGCCCCCTGCACGACAAATTTGTTGATATCCGTACCGATTTAAGCAAGATGCTGAAAAGTACCAATTTATATGAACTGGCCACGGGCTTGGAGGTTGGGTTGACCTATTTGAAACGATAAAAAAATTTGAACAAATAAAGGACATTTTTGTCCGATTAATATATAAACCTATAAATCAATTATTATGAACGATACCTTGGATAAAACAATAGGGCAAATGGTAGCAGAGGATTACCGAACAGCCCAGATATTTAAAAACCACAAAATAGACTTCTGCTGTAAGGGCAACCGCACGCTCCAAGAGGTTGCGGAGAAAAAAGGCCTGGATTTGAACAGTTTGGTTCAAGAGCTCGATGCAGTACAAAATCAAGTCCAAAGTGACCAACCCGATTTTAAAACCTGGCCTTTAGATCTTTTGGCCGACTATATTGAAAAAAAACACCATCGGTATGTGGAGCAACAAATTCCAATTCTAAAACAATACCTGAACAAGCTTTGCAAGGTACACGGAGAGCGTCATCCTGAATTGCTCGATATTTTTGAACATTTCAATGCGTCTGCGGGTGAACTGGCCATGCACATGAAAAAAGAAGAACTGGTACTCTTTCCTTGGATACGTAAAATGGTGAGTGGCCCTACAAATGGGGCATCTTTTGAACAGCCGCATTTTGGAACCGTTAAAAACCCTATCAAAATGATGATGGAAGAACACGACAATGAAGGTGAGCGTTTCCGAAAAATTGCTGAATTGAGCCATGATTATACGCCTCCGGCAGATGCATGCAACACCTATCGGGTAGCTTTTTCACTTTTACAGGAATTTGAAGAAGACCTCCACCGCCACATTCATTTGGAGAACAACATCCTCTTCCCCAAGGCTGAAATTTTGGAAAACAACGTATTAAGCAACTGATTTTAATATTGGAGGCACACCCATTTAATATACAGTGCCCTTTAATAAAGTATCTCGTAAACATCATAAAGAATAATGGAAAATTCAACAACAATACACATGACCCATTCTAAATCTGGACATAAAACAAATGGATCAAAAAACATTTACGGACTCATGTTCGATGAGTTCAAAAAAAGGCAACTTGGTTATTCTACCATCGCCATTATAGCACAAAGCTGCCTCGGTTCTGCTGCGGCCATGGCACTATTGATGGGGGAAATGGATATGGTCTTAAAAATGATACTGCTCTTTTTCGTTACCATTTTCTGTATGGCATTCAATGGGGCTGTATTGGCCCAACTAAAACCCGTGGTCACATTTAATCTGTTGATTTTAAGTGTTGTCTTTAGTACTTTAATTATTATTGCCCATATCATATAATATTGGAGAATCTATAAAAATGGTGCAAAAAAAGGAAATCCAAAGCTTGGAGGAGATAAAGCAATTGGTAGACCTCTTTTATGGAAAAGTCCGAAAAGACCCCTTATTGGCAGATATATTCAATGCTGTCATAAAGGACAATTGGCCTATCCATTTAGAGAAAATGTATCGCTTTTGGCAAACAGTATTATTACAGGAGCATACCTACCAAGGCAGCCCTTTTGCTCCTCATGCCAAGCTTCGTGTTAACAAAGAGCATTTTAATCGGTGGAAACAATTATTTTTTGAGACTGTTGATGAAAACTTTCATGGAGAAAAAGCTGAGGAAGCTAAATTTAGGGCCGAAAAAATGGCTGAAATGTTCCAGTTGAAGATCGAATATTTCAATAAAAACACCTGAATCACTAAATTAACAATGCCAATAGACCTGTCGACAACCAATACAATTACTTTGTAAACAATGCTTCCCCAAAAAAATTGGGCCAAACTTTAAACCACAGACCATGTACACCAGTTGTTTAATGGTAACACACCAATAAAGCATTCCATTCCATATAGTCCCATTGTTCATTAAGTCTTAAAAATAAATTCTGACGAAACACATAAGAGTTTAAGATTATTCTTGAACTATAATTGGGAGTACGAAACTGGCTTTAAGAACACCCGTATAATACTGTTCATGGCATTTGCATATTCTTCCAAATTAGAGATTCGCTTCCATTCCGGATGAGGCCCGAATTTGCTCCATGCTTCCGAGTGGGCCTGCTTATCTTTGAATGCCAACATGTAGGTTAGGCATGGCATATTGTTCCCGGCAATGTTAGAACCAAAAAATACAGTGGGAAGGCCAACATCTTCAAAAATGCTGAATTCACTTTCATTGAACATTTTGACCTTTCTTCGGAGGGCGTCCTCATTGTAACTTTCGTAAATTCTAAGTTCAAAAAAGTCTGCATTGTCCGCTGGTTTATGAAGGCTTGGAAAACCAGTTGTAGACTGAATAAGATCAGTGGAAATTCTACTGTACGGGATTAAGCTTTCAGCTACTTTAAGGTAAGTACCGGCATCTTCCATATACTTTTTGTCCTTGACCAATAACTCCTTGCTTTTTTGAAATGTAGTGATATCACCATAAGGAATGAGCACATATATTTTTTTTGGCAAACGCTCCCCTACTTCTTCAAACACACCAATATTTTTGATTCCCTGGCGATTCATGGCCGGTATGAATGCATCCTTAAAATAATCGTGAAGTATCTGTTCTGGCCTACCAAATTCCAACTCATAGGTCCTCAGTTCATACACTTGCTCTTGGGCCGTAACATTGAAGTTCAGCATCAAAATAAACAGTATGGAAAAAACTTCTTTCATCTTTCTTGTTGATTAATTATTCAATTTAATGCGCTTGCCGGATAAATTATCACTGGTATATCCTTTAAATTAAAGTAGCAAGGTGTATTGCAATTATCCTTTACCTGAAAGGATATTTTCGATTGTGCTCAATTCCTCTTGGTCAAAATCAGGATTTTGCAAAGCCCGTAACGAGTCTTCCAATTGTTCGGGTCTACTAACCCCCAATAAGACGGACGTAACCCTTGGATCCCGCTTTACCCATGAAAGTGCCATTTGGGCCAAGCTTTGACCTCTTTCTTTTGCCACATTGTTTAATCTTGCTACAATCTCTAGCTTTTTTGGAGTGATTTGATCAACCTCCAAAGCACCGTTTCCACGCCCAGAAGCAGCTCTGGATGATTCTGGAATTCCGTGAAGATATTTGTTGGTCAACAACCCTTGCTCCAAGGGTGAAAACACAATGCTTCCAACACCTTCATTCCCCAACAGATCCAACAAACCATCTTCTTCTATCCACCTATCGAACATGGAATATCTAGGTTGATGTATTAAGCATGGGGTTCCCATTTCTTTTAATATTTTTAGGGCAGCCTTTGTTTCAACTGCATTGTAACTGGATATTCCAACATAAAGTGCCTTCCCTTGCCGAACTATTAAATCTAGAGTTCCCATGGTTTCCTCTAAAGGTGTGTTTGGGTCCGGACGGTGGTGATAGTAAATATCTACATAATCCAACCCCATCCGTTTTAAACTCTGGTCTAAACTGGAGACCAAGTATTTTTTGGAGCCAAAATCACCATAAGGACCCTCCCACATCTTCCACCCTGCTTTGGTGCTCACAATTATTTCATCCCTGTATTGGGCCAAATCCGATTTTAAGATTTTACCAAAAGTAGTTTCGGCCGAACCAGGTGGGGGACCATAATTGTTTGCAAGATCAAAATGGGTGATACCTGCATCGAATGCCTTTTGCACTATGGTCCGGGCAGTATCAAAACTATCCGTCTGACCAAAGTTATGCCAGAGGCCGAGGGAAAAAGCAGGTAGCAATAAACCGCTATCGCCACAGCGATTATAAGTCATTTTATTATATCTATTCTTGTTCGGTCGGTAATCCATAAACAGTTAAATTAAAAGTTCATCCCAATACACAATAGTCCATAAACAACTTTATGGTACAGCAAAATCCTTGGTGTTTCATTTGAACTCGTCTTGAGTTCTTTATCAAAAATATGGCATCAATTATTGAAAAGATGTTTCTTTCAAAATTCTTTGATACATTGCCGAAAACAAATTTATTGGGTTTTTTTCCCCTTTTTATTGAACTAGGACAAGAAATTACTTTCGGTTTTTCAATTAATATTTTATGAAAAATGAGCTGAAAAAATATTTGGAACGTTTTATTGAATTATCGGATAAAGAATCCGATATGGCACTTCAGTTTTTTGAGTATCAGAAATTCCCGAAGCACACGCTTATTTTACGCTCGGGAGACATCTGTAGTTTTGAAGCATATATTAAACGGGGTTGTGCCCGTGAATTTTTTACCGATCATAAGGGAAACGAACACACGGTTGAATTTGCGGTTGAAGATTGGTGGATAAGTGAAATCAATAGTTTTGAGAACAAGGTTCCCAGCCAAGTAAGTATCGAAACCTTGGAGGAAACCGAGATATTGTTCCTTTCCTTGGAATCAAAAAAAGAACTTCTTGAAGCAGTTCCGTCCGTTGAACGAATGTTCCGAATTATGATGCAGCGTCATGTACACGTCCTTAAAAAACGATTGCTTCAAAATATGTCTAGAAATGCAATGGACCGTTATCTAACATTCCTTGAGCAATACCCTACCGTTGTACAGCGTGTTCCACAATATCATATTGCTTCCTATCTTGGGATATCTCAAGAATTCCTGAGCAAATTAAGAAAGAGAGCGCACCAATAAATGTTGATTTATAAAAAATCCGTGGTCATAAAAAACTATTAGCACCTTAAATAGCTCCATATCCAACCTTTGGAATTCATTATCTTTGAAGCATGAAATTCCTGATGATTTTTATGTCATTGTTAACCATATTCCTGTCTTCATATCCATGTTGTCAGGAAACAGTTGCATGCTCAAGCACAACGACCATGAATCATTGTGACGGTGGCGATTCGGAAGAACACTCAGAAGGAGACAACACACCTTGTTCCCCATTTTATGCCTGCGGACGCTGTCCCGGGTTTACAATGAATTTTGAAACATTGGATTTCGCAACCTTGGAACTTCCGAAAGAAACTCATCCAGTCCCCTACTACATTGAACTTCTTCCCAAAGAAGTATATTTCTTTTCCCTGAAACCCCCACGTACTCTTGAAGTGTAGCTTACCTTAAGATAAAATCTTGGTCAATTTTTTTGGCCGTAATTCAGCATACTTCAAAAATCCGTTTTAATGAAAATAAAATTATTCATGATATTGTCCCTTCTCGGGATGGTATCCATATACGCACAAAACACACTTGACATTACAGTAAAGGATTCCCTCAGCAATGAGCCCTTAATAGGGGTTACTGCAGTTTTGCCTTCCCTAAACCAAGGAACCATCTCCGACGAAGCGGGTAAAATCCATATGGAAAATATCCCCAATGGCACATACAAACTACGGTTGAGCTATATTGGCTATGCTACCTTGAAACGCAGCCTTTCCTTTCCTTTGGATGGGGCGGCTCAAGGACAGACCTTTTTCCTTGTGCCCCAAACAGAGGAGATGGAAGAGGTTACACTAGTGTCAACAAGAAGCTCCAGAACCATAGAGGACATTCCCACCAGGGTCGAGGTCATCGCCGGTGAGGAACTTTCAGAAAAGGGCAATATGAAACCTGGTGATATTCGAATGCTGCTCAACGAGAGTACAGGTATCCGAACCCAGCAAACCTCTGCCACAAGTTACAATTCAAGTATACGTATTCAAGGTCTGGATGGTAAGTACACCCAACTCCTTCGTGATGGATTTCCGTTATATTCAGGATTTGCCAGCGGGCTCAGTTTAATGCAAATCGCACCTTTGGACCTAAAACAGGTAGAGGTAATCAAAGGTTCGAGCTCTACCCTCTACGGTGGTGGGGCCATTGCGGGACTGGTAAACCTAATCTCCAAAACGCCGGAGGATGAACCCGAGCTTAGCTTTATGGCAAACGGAACCTCTGCCCTTGGGTTGGACCTTAGTGGTTTTTACTCCCAAAAATTCAACAAAATAGGAACAACGGTATTCGCTTCTTATAACTTGGGCACACCCTACGATCCCGCTGATATCGGATTAACAGCCATCCCAGAGTTTGATCGCTTTACCCTTAATCCCAAGTTGTACTGGTATTTGGGCGAACAAACCGAACTCCTAGTGGGATTTAATGCCATTTGGGAAGATCGTCTTGGGGGGAGCATGGATTATGTAAAAGGCGAGCCCGTATCCAATCCCTATTTTGAATCCAATGAAACGGAGCGAATCTCCACCCAATTGGGATTTAAACATGCCTTTAATGATCAAAAACGATTGGAAGTCAAGAACAGTTTCAGTTTTTATGATCGTAGTATAGCAATCCCCGATTTCACATTTACGGGTTACCAACGCTCTTCCTTTAGCGAACTGAACTTTTCTGTAAATTCAGAAAATGACCTTGAATGGGTCTTGGGAGCCAATCTCTGGACAGAATACTTTAATGATACAAGGGATAGCAATACCAATGCCCTGGACCAATCCTACCAGATTTTTGGCCTGTTTGCACAAAATGTATGGCCCATCGACGAGACTTTTTCCGTGGAAACCGGTTTTCGGGCCGATTTTCATTCGGATTATGGAGCCATGGCCCTTCCACGACTATCAATACTTTACGAGCCCCATAGCGCACTTACTTTTAGATTGGGCGGTGGAATGGGTTACAAAACTCCTTCAGTGTTCACAGAAGATGCGGAACGCTTGCAATTCAGGAACGTACTTCCCATCAATACAGATGATGCAGACCTTGAACGCTCCCTAGGTGGTAATTTTGATGTAAATTATAAGTCGGTTCCCATGCCAGGAATGACGATGTCCATCAATACACTTCTTTTTTATACCAAAATCAACGACCCCATAACGCTTGTCCCGAATGAAAATGGATTCTATAGCTTTCAGCAACCAGACGGATATGTTGACACCCGTGGTGCTGAGGTCAACCTAAAAATTAAGTATGGTGATTTCAAGTTGTTCACCGGTTACACCCATGCCAATGTGAAACAGCATGAAAACGGAATGGTATCAGATTTTCCATTGGTGGCCAAACACCGCTTAAATAATGTGCTGATGTACGAAAAGGAGGAAAATCTTTGGGTAGGTCTCGAAGCTTATTATTACAGTCCACAAAAACTGGGCAATGGTGAAACGGGCCAATCCTATTGGATTCTTGGATTGATGAGTGAAAAGAAACTCGGCGAGAAATTTTCGATTTTTCTAAACTTTGAGAACTTTTTAGATACCCGGCAAACCCGTTTCAGTGCAATCTACACGGGGAATCTAAGCAATCCAGAATTTTTGGATATATACGCCCCGGTTGATGGCTTTGTCATCAATGGCGGTTTTAAGATACAGCTATAGAGATTAAATTAAATCACAATTTATCTTGGCAGACATTGGATTCAAGGGGTGTCGACCATCAATATATCGGCATCCCTTTTTCTTGACATCAATTTAAAATAGAGTTTTAGATAATATTGGACATACACATTGTCCTTCATCAATTGTATATCTTTTTTGTCCTTTAATATCAGTTTTTCTTGGAAACAACTACACCTATAAATAGGGCCAATGCAATAAAGACCAACGAAACCCATTCTGGGAAAGTATAGTGGTGCGCAAGAATCATTTTTATACCGACAAAACTAAGGATGGCCACCAGACTGTACTTAAGGTAGTAGAACCTACTTATCATATTAGAAAGGAAAAAATACATCGACCTGAGACCCAAAATGGCAAATATATTTGAACTGAAGACCAAAAAAGGGTCGGAAGTAATCGCCAAAATGGCCGGAACACTGTCCAAAGCAAAGAGGATATCCGTAAACTCAATAATTACAAGAGCAATGAACAATGGTGTGGCGGCGGTAATATGACGTAATTTGATGAAAAACTTCTGACCCTGCATGTGCGTAGTAATGGGCATGACCTTTCTAAGGTTCCTATAGATGAACGACTTTTTGGGATTGAAGGCCTCCTGCTTGGAAACCAGCATTTTTATGGCCGTAAAGATCAAAAAAGCACCAAAGATATAGGTCATAAAACCGAACTTCTTAATCAATGCCACTCCAAAAAATATCATGAGCGCCCTAAAAACAATAGCTCCCAATATTCCCCAGAACAATACCCTATGTTGGTATTTTTGTGGAATTTGAAATGATCCGAAAATCACTGCTATAACAAAAATATTATCAATACTCAACGAAAGCTCGATGAGGTAGCCAGTAATATATTTTAAACTGGCATCCATGGGGGTAAGCGCATCTACATTGTCTATATTTCCAGTACCATATAGCCAATAGACAACCCCTGAAAATAAAATTGATAAGGTAACCCAAACACTGGTCCATATAGATGCTTCCTTGACGCTTATGATATGGGGGTTTTTATTGAAAACACCAAGATCCAAGGCCAAAAAGACAAGGATTCCCAATAGGAACAGAATCCAAACGGTCATAATTTCGAAGATTTAACTAGCTAAATTAAAAAATATAACACTATTGAATTGGTATTCCGCGCAGTTTTTCAAAAGCTCTATAGGTTTTGTCCACCTTTTCCTTTGGAGTGGTTTCAAATTCCTTGTCAGTTACTTTGTAATAAGTTTGTAAACTATCCAATTTTTTGTGCATTGAGGCTATGACATCTCTATATTTTTCATCATTGATGGCATTATGCAATTCTTTGGGATCCTCTTCCAGATCATAAAACTCCCATTCATCAATATCGTCGTAAAAATGGATAAGTTTGTACCTATCTGTACGCACTCCATATTGCCGTTTGACCATGTGAAAGGCTGGAAAATCATAATAGTGATAATATACGGCATCTTTGAATTCGTCCTCGGAACCCTCCAATAGTCCCTTAAAAGATTCGCCCTGCATGTTTGCGGCATATTGCTTTCCTCCCGCCAAATCCAAAAAGGTCGGGGCAAAATCCAAGTTTTGCACCAAGGCATCAATATTGGTTCCTGGCTCAATGACCCCTGGCAATTGCATCAATAAGGGCATTTTCATGGATTCTTCGTACATAAAACGCTTATCGAACCACCC
The DNA here is from genome assembly GCF_000224085.1 of Allomuricauda ruestringensis DSM 13258. Classification (NCBI taxonomy): domain Bacteria; kingdom Pseudomonadati; phylum Bacteroidota; class Flavobacteriia; order Flavobacteriales; family Flavobacteriaceae; genus Flagellimonas; species Flagellimonas ruestringensis. The sequence goes on along the minus strand of NC_015945.1, from coordinate 3,094,656 downwards.
GTGCTCACCCAAATAAAATCCTTGGTCCGAGGTATAGACCACCAATGTGTTTTCGTCCAATCCAGTCGCTTCCAAATAGCCCAAAATTTTCCCAATACCTTCATCAACAGATTTTACCGTGGCCAAATATTCATGCAAATAACGTTGCCCTTTCCATTCTGCCAGTTCCTTACCATGCAGGTCGGCCTCATAAAAAGCATTGTTCTTTGGAAGATAGGCTTCGTCCCAAATGTTACGTTGCTCTGGGGTCATTCGGTCAAAATCCTTAGTCCATGGATTATGGGCCAAATCTGTGCTTCCGTAGCCATCGCTCATTTTTAGGTCATGACCCTCGTACATGTCTTTGTAAATGGTCTGTTGTTGTTCGGCAGCGGCCCGCTGATTCTTAAATTCCGGAAAATAGGTGTCGGGCAAGGGAAATGTAATCGAATCATAAACATTTAAATGACGTAGTGCCGGCATCCAATTACGATGCGGGGCCTTGTGGTGCACCATTAAATAGAAAGGCTTTTGGTTTCCCTCCCGTTGCTTCAGCCATTCCAAACTCTTGTCCGTTATCAAATCGGTGGCATAGCCTTCGACCACGGTGGTATCCTCACCTTGAATAAATTCAGGATTATAATAGTTTCCTTGATCGTTCAGAACATCCCAATAATCAAATCCTGTTGGTTTACCGTGCAAATGCCACTTTCCGACAATGGCGGTTTCATAACCCAATTTTTTCAAATGCTTCGGTAATGTGGGCTGACTGTTATCAAACCGTTCCCCGTTCATCCGAAAACCATTGATGTGACTATGTTTTCCCGTTAAAATCACCGCCCTGCTGGGTCCACAAATGGAATTGGTGCAAAAGTTATTCTGAAAAATGGCTCCATTCTTGGCGATGCGGTCAATATTTGGGGTCGGAGCCAATTTCCCCAACTCATGTCCATAGGCGCTAATGGCCTGAAAGGCATGATCGTCGGACATAATAAAAATGATGTTCGGTGGGCCTTTAGCGACTTGATCCTTTGGTTTTTCTTGTTGTTTACATGAAACAATTAAAAGTAAACCGACAAGGCCTAATCCTATTCGCATGCTAAATTTATTTAAGCGTAAATGTTTCTGATAGTTCGGCATCGGAATTAGTTCCTACAAACACTTCAAATTCTCCTGGTTCCGACACAAATTCCAGTTGGGCGTTGTAGAATTTCAGATCATCTGGTGACAAAGTGATGGTTACCTCCTTACGCTCCCCTTTCTTCAGCATCACCTTTTGAAAACCTTTTAACTGGCGTTTTGGTGGTGTAATGCTCCTCACCACATCCCGAAGGTACAATTGTACTACTTCTTCCCCGTCATAATTACCTGTATTAGTAATTGTCACAGTAGCAGAAATAGCTTCACCTTGATGGATCTCTTTTTTGTTCAACCGCAGATTGGAATAGTCAAATGTGGTATAGCTCAAACCATATCCAAAAGGCAACAAAGGCGCATTGGGTGCATCCAGATAGTTTGACCTGAACTTTTGGAACTCTCCGCTTTCCGGTGCCGGCCTACCAGTGACTTTTGTACTGTGGTAAATAGGTATCTGTCCCACATTCACAGGCCAAGTAGCCGTTAATTTTCCAGAGGGATTATAATCTCCAAAAACCACATCGGCGATAGCGTTCCCTGCTTCCACACCGGGGTGCCAAACTTGTAAAATGGACACGGGCAGGTCGAACTCTTCTGGAATGGTCAGCGGCCTACCGCTCATCAACACCAATGCAACAGGTTTTCCTGTTTCTACCAATGCTTTGATCAATTTCTTTTGAATGTCCGGGATTGAAATATCGGTACGGCTGGAAGACTCCCCGCTCATTTCGGTGGCTTCACCCACTACGGCCACCACAACATCCGAAGTTTTGGCTAGATCCACGGCCTCTTTCAACATGGCTTCTGGTGAGCGTTCATCCATTGTTATCCTTCGACCTAAAGCATTTACATTCTTGGCAAAATCGACATCGTCAGAAATGTTGGCGCCTTTTGCATATTTGATGTCTGCATTTGATGCCACATTATTAAAGCCTTCCAAAATGGTAACGGCCAGGTTAAAATCACCCGTTGGTGCCCAAGTCCCTAACATATTTTCCCTACTATCGGCCAGTGGGCCAATCAGGGCGATTTTTCCTTTCTTTTCCAAAGGAAGTAGGTTGTTGTGGTTTTTCAACAAAACGAAGGAACGAGTTGCCAATTTGCGCGCCAATGCCCTGTTTTCCTTTGTCAGAATATCGTTTTTGGGGCGTTTGGAATCCAAATATTTGTATGGGTCTTCAAAAAGTCCAGATATATACTTGGCCTCCAACACCCTTCTACAAGCCTTGGTAATATCTTCTGCGGTGATTTTTCCTTCATCCAAAGATTTTTTCAAAGTGGTCAGAAAACCTTCACCCACCATATCCATATCCAAACCAGCTTTTAACGCCAATGCCGAAACGGCCTGAAGGTCTCCCAATCCGTGTGGGACCATTTCGTTGAGCGATGTGTAATCCGAAACCACGAAACCATCAAAACCCCATTGTGTGCGAAGCAAGTCGGTGAGCAACCATTTGTTACCAGTTGCTGGCACACCATCCACATCATTAAACGAACTCATAACGCTGGCTGCCCCGGCATCGATGGCAGCTTTGTAGGGCGGCAGATATTGGTTGAACATTTTGATCTTGCCCATGTCCACCGTATGATAATCACGACCAGCCTCGGCGGCGCCATAGAGCGCTAAGTGCTTTACACAGGCCAACATGGTATGTACTGCTGCCAAATCCTCTCCTTGGTAACCTTTCACCATGGCCTCGGCAATTTTGGAACCAAGATACGGGTCTTCGCCCGCTCCTTCGGAAATACGCCCCCAACGTGGGTCGCGGGCAATATCCACCATAGGTGAAAAATTCCAGTTGATTCCATCTGCAGTTGCCTCCCTTGCTGCCATTTGAGCGGCTTGTCTTACCAAATCCATATCCCAGGTGGATGATAGACCCAAGGGAATTGGATATGTGGTCTTGTACCCATGAATCACATCGGAACCAATTAATAATGGGATACCCAATCGGCTCTCTTTAACAGCCAATTCTTGGGCTTTTCTTACTCTGTCCGGACCTGCTACGCCAAAAAGTCCGCCTACTTGTCCCGTCTTGATTTTCGCCCCTACATTTTCACTCACTACTTCGCCCGTAGCAACTCCTCCACCTGGAGTTAACAAGTTTAACTGACCGATTTTTTCTTCAATGGTCATTTTTTGTAGTAGTTGCTCTACTTCAGGTATTTGTTTTTGGGCATTGCCCCAAAAAAAAGCTAACCCCATAAAGGCGACAAGTAATGTTTTATAGTGCATGGTCAGGTTGTTTTGACTTTAATATTCTATTCTGATGTCACGCCCGCAGTTCTTTTCTTGTGCGAAAACAACCATGGTAACAAATCTGGTTCGGCGAATGCAGGGTCCCAACTATTATGATTAGCAAAATCGTATATGGTGAATTTTGGGTGAACACCTGCTTTTAATAAAGCGGAAACCATTTCCATAGACTGCAAGGGGTTTACCACATTATCCTGTGCTCCATGAAAAACCCACAATGGTGTGTTTTTGACATAAACTGAAACGGATTCAGGTTCGCCCCCTCCACAAATTGGAATTGCGGCAGCAAATGTCTCAGGTTTTCTACTCAACAATTCAAAAGTTCCCATTCCTCCCATAGAAAGACCCATCAAATAAATTTGATTGTCGTTGGTGTAGGACTCCTGAATAGTGGTTTCCAACAAATCCATCACCATTTTCAAGGGATTGGTCGGTCCTTCGCTATATTTAAAATCCAAATTGATTGGGTATGAGCTTCTGTCAACATCTACACTGGCCCAGTAACTATCTTTTGGGCACTGCGGAAATATTACAATTGCAGGATATCGCTCCTGTAAATAATCGGTGGCAAACAATTTTGCTCCGTTCATCAATTGGGTTTCATTATCATTTCCGCGTTCTCCGGCTCCATGGAGAAACAGCACCACGGGATAGTTTCTATCCTCATTAAAGTTCTTGGGATACATAATACGATATCGTAAGGTATCATTCCCATCAATAAGCATTTTGGCTTCGTATTTTGATTGCCATTGTGCAGCGACCAAATTACAAGCGAGGAACAAAATAAAAAATGATAATTGTCTTGTTGTCATATCAGAATCCGAGTTTGGTCAAACCGGCCTGAACATCTTCATTTGCCATAAACAAATCCCAAAGCAAACCAGTTCGGTAATTTTCAATCATGATGATTTGTGGACCTTGGTCTATGGCCAAATAAGCTTCTGCCACCCAGTTGTATTCTGGACTAAAGGCATCATAAAACCCTGCCGGACCCAATAAATCATCTCTATTCCTATAAAAGTAATGCATCGCATCCAAAGATTTGTCTGGTGCGTAAGGAATTGAGCTTATTGCCGCTGTTGGGGATATAATTCCTGTATCGTTGCTTGGGCTATGGGCATTGTAACCCATGCTTCCATCATTATTTCTTGAATAACTGGCTGTCAGTCCCCAACAATCTTCTCCATAATCTTCGTAGTTGTCCGGGTTTTTGACACAATATTCGTAATTGATCATGGTGTGATTTACATTAACGTCCCAATAATCCACATACTCATCAGACAGATTTCTTGGATCTAACCCCAAATAGGAATAGTGTGCCCAAAACAAAGGGCCTCCAAATTGCTCGGAGCCATTATGCCTAACCAAAAGTGGATAACCGTATTGGGTATTTGCTGATTTGATACCCCCACTTGAGGCCCATCCGTTGGAATATACCTGTTTTTCGATTCCAAAATTGGGTGATGCTGCGGCCATAATGTAGGTGATCAACACCTCATTATAACCCTTAAGTTGAAGATTGATATCGAAACCGTGGTTGGGACTCCAGTGCCAATACAGTACATCTTGATTTTGCGTGTACCAATCCCATTCAACACCTTTCCAAAGCTCATCGGCTTGTTGTGCCAAAGCTTGTTCGGCATCTGTACCGTTTTTGAAATATTCCTTTACACAGATAAGTCCTTGAGCCAAAAAAGCGGTTTCCACTAGATCACCACCATCATCCAAATCGCTAAAAGGAATCACGGCTCCGCTGGAACCATTGATCCAATGGGACCAAGCTCCATGAAAGCGGTCGGCATTTTCGAGGAAATCCAACAAAGTATTCAATCGCTCCAACCCTTCGGTTCTGGAGATAAACCCTCTTTCGATTCCGACCAAAATGGCCATCAACCCAAATCCTGTGCCTCCAGCGGTCACGACTCCTTCACTGTTAGCAGGGTCATTCGGGTGATACCTTTCTCTCGCCCCTCCCGAGTTGACATCGGCAAAGTCCCAAAAATATTTAAAGGTGGTTTCTTGGGTCAAATCCAACAATGCTTCATCAGAGATGGTGGGCACCTCATCATCATCATCATCGGAACCTTTGCCCGGAAGTTCTGGCTCTGTGGGAACATAGGTATAATCATCTCCTCCCCCACAAGATACCATCACTATGGAAACAAGAAAAAGGGATATCGTGGTTTTAATCATTTGCTTTTTCGATATTTTGGCTTTCAAAACCCAATTTTTTGAGTCCGTTTTGCACCTCTTCATTTGCCATGAACAATTTCCAAAACAGACCGCTTCGGTAATTTTCAATCATAACCGGAATGGGGCCTTGGTCTATGGCTAAATATCTTGGGAGGTACCAATTATCCTCCAGACTAAAGGCATCGTAAGGTCCGTATTTTCCAATAAGACTATCTTGTTGGTTGTACATGAACCTCAAAAACTGTTTGCTCTCCTCTGGGGTATATGGCATGGATGAGAGTGCTGCCGTGGGCGAAATCACTCCTAAATCTGCCTCTGGGCGATGCCCAGCATACCCTTTAATGGAATAACTTGATGTCAACCCCCAGCAATCCTCTCCATATCCTTCATAGTCCTTTGGATTGTCCACACAATATTTATAATGAATTAAAGCATGGTTCTGGTTCAACTTCCAATAATCCCCAAACTGATCTTTTAGTCCTTTCGGGTTAAGTCCCAAATAGGAATAATGTGCCCAGAAAAGTGGACCTACGGGAGCATCGCTATGTTCATAGTGGTTCAGTTCTGTTTCCAAGCCGTAGTAGGTGGTGTCTTGTGAGATTTCACCCTCACCGGCCCAACCAATTTCATAAACGGATTTATCAATCGGGTGTGTTGGGGAAGCTGCCGCCAAAATGTACATGATGAGTGCTTCGTTATAGCCACCCACGGGAAAATTCATTTCCCATTTATACTCTGGGCTCCAATGCCAGTACAATACATCTTCACCGTTTTTGGTGTACCAGTCCCACTCAACGCCTTCCCAAAGCTGTTGTATGTTTTGGGCCAGTTGCTTTTCGCGTTCGTTGCCATTTTTAAAATACTCCTTGACCGTTAAAAGACCTTGAACCAAAAAAGCGGTCTCCACCAAATCTCCTCCGTTGTCCTTTTTACTGAAAGGGGTTACTTTTCCGGATGGCAATAACCAATGTGGCCACGCTCCGTGAAAGCGATCTGCTTTTTCCAGAAAACCAACGATACGTTCGTAGCGCTCAAGAGCCTGTTCACGGGAAATAAACCCTCTTTCCACCCCGACCAGGATAGCCATGAGGCCAAAACCTGATCCTCCTGTGGTTATGATATCCTTATCGTGGTTGGGATAGACCCCGTCCATGTGCATCCGCTCTCTGGCCAATCCTGAAACAGGTTCCGCACCTTCCCAAAAGTAATTGAAGGTTTGGTACTGTACGGAGTCCAACATTGCCTCATCAGCAATAGCAAGACTATCCGCATCTATTCCGGTTGATTTTTTAGCCTCTTCTTTAGTTTTTTGGCCATTGCACCCTACAAGTAAAGTAACAATGGCCAATGTTCTTAAAATTAACTTCATATAAACTAAACTAACTAACTCAAATATTTTTAAGTGCTAAATAGTAAAAGCACCCTAATTGTTCATAATTTCTTGGATTTCCTCTTGGGTCAGCGACTTATCGAAAAGGTATAGATCATCGATGTAACTCAAATCGGATAAGTGGTTCCAACCAATAAAATTTGGTGCGCCAGAACCTATTGAAAGAATTGAGCAGTTTTCCCAACTTATGGTTTTTCCAGCCATATCCCCTGTGTTTACAACAGGTTCTCCATTCAAGTAAATCAAGGTTTCCGTTTCGGTAACGGTAAAAGCTACGTGCACCCACACATCTGCGGTGGCATCAATAACTTCTCCGTCGTTCCAAACGTCTCCTGCATCGGTTCCCAAATGAAGTTTTATTCGTTGCTCCGATGCATCGCCTTCCCTTATTAGCCTAAAGCCAGCTGAAAGATCATTATCTGTTCCGTTCATTGGAGGGCTTACCGTTAGGATTCCAGCCCTATCCGGGTCAGCATTTACCTTGTACCAGAAAGCTCCACTAAATTGATTATTGAACAATCCATCAATTGGGAAGGTGAGATAAGAATCTGCAGCACCTGCATAAGCATCGCTACCTACGGCACTTTCACCTGCAAAACTAGGCGTACCTACCACTGTAGCTTCTTCGCCGGAGTTGTCATCAATATTAGATCCGTCAAAAGACATGTAAAGTGTGGAGCCGTAGTTTTTTGGTGTGACCTCACCTCCAAAAACTTCAGCTACTTCTTCCGGAGATAGGGCCTTGTTGTAGAATCTTAGGTCATCAATGATACTGTTATCCGATGCATGACCCCAATAATCGAACGTTGGTCCACCTGCACCTATAGTGAAGGTATCGCAACCGGTCCAATCGATTGGTGCTGACATAGCGGAGGATAATACTTCGGTCCCATTGAAATAAATAACGCTTTCATCACTGGCTATGGTAAAGGCAACGTGTACCCATTCACCTGCGGTTACATCTATAACACCTCCATCGTTCCAACTTTCGCCGCTTCCTGTTCCTACATTTAATTTGATTCGCTGTTCATCTGCACTTCCCTCGCGGAACAATCGGAAACCTTGGAAACGATCTACTTCGTCATCTCCAATTGTTATGATTCCCGCCCTATCCGGGTTGGCATCCACTTTATACCAGAAGGACCCACTGAACTCTGAAGACTTCAATCCTTCTGCTGGATAGTTGATATAGGAATCGGTGGCGCCCAAATACGCTTGTTCCCCTACTTGACTTTCATCGGTGAAACTTGGCGAACCTATTTGGGTGGCAGCTTTGCTTCCCATTAGATCGATGTAATCTCCATCGAATGGCATATACAATGATTCGCCATCGTATTGAGGGATGTATGGATTGGCGGCATTTATCATGATTTGAACATCGCTTTGCGTCAATGCTTTGTCAAAAATGCGTAGTTCGTCCATTTGACTGGCATCATAGCCATGGTCCCAATAGTCAAAAGTTGGACCCCCGGCACCAATATGCAATTCCTCACAATCTGTCCAATCTATTGGTGCTGCCATATCGGAGGTTAACATTTCGATTCCGTTAAAGTATATTGTACTCTGGGTCTGGGAAATTGAAATGGCTACGTGAACCCACTCCCCTGCGGTTACATCGATCACACCGCCATCGTTCCAACTTTCGCCAGAACCGGTGCCTACATTTAATTTGATTCGCTGTTCGTCGGCGTTTCCTTCGCGGAACAAACGGAAGCCTTGGTTTCTGTCTTCTGCATCGTCGCCAACCACTAAAATTCCGGCTCTATCTGGCGTTGGGTTGACCTTGTACCAGAATGCGGCACTAAATTCTGTGCTTTTTAGGTTATCCATCGGGAAAGTCAAGTATGAATCTGTGGCCCCCTGAAAAGCATCTGCACCCAAAAAGGCATCTCCAGCAAAACCTGGATTACCTACTTCCTCTGCCTCTTGGAAACTGATAAAGTCCATATAATCTGCATTGAAAGGCATATAAAGGACCTCTCCATCAAATTGAGCGCTATATGGTGCCAGTTTGGCAAAGTTTGCTTCTTGTGTGGTTGTTTTACCCTCTATATCGGTTGCTGATACGGTGACCGTATGATCGCCATTTCCCAAGCCTTCATAAGTTACTTCTTCCATAACAATTCTATAATCCTTGAAAGAGTTGTATGCAGCTATTTGTGACCCATCCATGGAAACGGTGATATTCGCTACCTCAATATCATCCGTAACTTCGAATGATATATCTATTGATGTTTCTTCTTCGAAGGGCATGAGTTCCACTCCTTCGGTAGGATAGGTTATGGTAACCTGCGGTGCTGTTTCATCCACCCCGGCATCGACTGCCGTTATAGGGTCGATTCCCTCATTACAAGAAACCACCAGAAGGCCCAAGAGCATCGTTATGGATTTAACTATATATTTCATCTTGTGTTGTTTATTTAGTTAGTATTAATCATCGCTACTCCCTCCACCCAAGGTCGGAAGTGCATCCAATTGGGCTTGTGGATATGGCAATAGTTCTTTATTTGCCGTAAAGGTTCTACCATCATAGCTCAGTTCGGAGTAGTTATCCAAGCGAATCATATCGTAATAGCGGATTCCCCATTCCATACCTAACTCGGCGAATTTTTCGTCCATTACGTCACTGGAAGAAACTCCCGACAACGAAGGCATTCCCGCTCTGTTACGAACCAGGTTTACAGCTTGGTCTGCTGTCATTCCAGAACCGCTTGCACCACGGGTCAAGGCTTCGGCATACATCAACAATATTTCTGCATAACGCATCACAATCATGTTTTTACCGCCACCATAGTTATTCCTCTGGTTTGTTAATTGTACGGATGGTAAGTAGTGCTTACCACTGGCGAACAAGGCCCTTGCGTAGTCATTGATCACATCGCCATCTCTTGTGGTGTTATTTACAAAAGAAGGAAGGGTGGCATAATTGGGGTCTGTTTGTAATTCTGCAATGCCACGGTCTGTCCACAATACACTGGTCTCCAAACGAACAGCTTCGTCCCTGTCCAACATAAATTTGATAAACTTCATGCTTGGTTCGTAAAAGCCCCACCCATCGGATGCGTTTTCCCTTGCAGGGGTCCAACCTTGGGGACCAAAAGGTGCATAAAGGTGGTAAAACTCATCACTTGTACTGGAACCGTAATCGGAAAACTGTAGCTCGAACAGGCTTTCGTCGCTCAATTCGCCAGGTTTTTTGAAAAGGCTATAAAAATCTGGGTACAAAGAAAATTTATTGGAGTTGATTATCGCGGCACAGGCATCTGCCATACCTTGATAATCTTCCATTTCCATGTGTGCCATGGCTTTTAATGCATAAGCCGTATAGCGTGTTACACCCCCGGGTATGTCCGTTCTTTCATTTGGCCTTAAGTTGGGCAATACAGGAATGGCCTCCTCCATTTGGTCGGAGATATATTGCATCATCTCTTGCTTGGTGGCAGGTCCGTTGGCTATTTCAGCATCAGGCTGTGTGGACTCGATGATAAAAACATCGCTCCAAACCCTTGCCAGATTGAAATGCAACCACGCCCTCATCACTTTTATCTCTGCAATGTATTGGTCTGCCGTTGCCTTCTCGCTTTCATCGGCGAAGTCTTTGAAATTTTCTATCAGCGCTATCTGGGTGTTCAATTCGACTATGTCACCATAGTGGACATTCCAAAGTGAATTGTACATCCAATAACCTTGGTCATAAACAAAATTATCGGTGTCCGCAAAAGGTTGTTGATCTCCGAGGCCCCCTGCATTTACATCATCTCCACGAACGGAAAGCAATAAAGGTTCTTCCCATCCTCTTGTAGCAATTACATAATAGGAGCCGATCAACGCTTGAACCATATCCTCGGTTGCGGTGTAATCCAGGTCATCTGCATTGAGCTGACCTTCCCTATCTTCAAATTTGTCGGAGCATGATTGGACAAAGAGTATCGCAATCAAGACAAATACTATTTTATATACTGGGTTATTACTATTCTTCATCTCAATTTTCTTTTTATAGTTTAACATTAACACCTACTGTGTAAATCGCCGGAACAGGATAGGTCTGACGATCAACCCCATCGGATACTTCTGGGTTAAATCCATTGTAACTGAAGATGGTCAAAGGTCTTTCGGCTGTCAATGTGAATTTAAAATCGGGCATGTTGCCCTTAAGTTTATCACCACGTAGGGTGTAAGCCAACTGTATGTTCTGGATTCTGAAGAAATCTCCATCCTCTACCCAAAAATTGCTCAATCGTTGGTTCCAGCTATTTCTAAGTCCTGCAGATGAAGGATAGCTGTTGCTGGTGCCTTCACCATGCCAACGGTTTTTGGCCAAATCGGCATCTATATTGGTGTCGTTGGTAAAGATGACCTCACCCCGCTTTCTATTCAAGATCTTGTTTCCTGATTGACCATAAAAATTTAGGGAGAAACCAAAGTCTTTATAATTTAATCCAATATTACCTCCGTAGGTAAATTTTGGAAGGAAAGATCCCAATACCATTCTATCTTGGTCTGTAATGGCGCCATCACCATCCCTATCGTTGAATATCAGGTAACCGGGTTGAATATTCTGTCCGTCAGCAATGGCGCTCTGTGCCACAGGGTCGGCATCAATTTGGGCTTGATTTTGATAAACTCCAGTGGTTTCGTATCCGTAAAATGCATACAATGGTTCTCCCTCCATAGTTCGCTGTCTGAACTCGGCAGAGCCGGAATCAATATAACCTCTTTCGTCCTCAATCTCAATGGCTTCATTTTTTACCGTGGTAAAATTGGCTCCAACAGTATAGGTGAAATCTGGGGTAATTTCATCACTCCAATTTAATGCTACCTCTACTCCCGAGTTGCGGATAACCCCTGAGTTTCTTAAGATTGTTTGGTCTGCAATGGGGATGTACACGGGCATAATGGCATCTTCAGTATCCCTTATGTAGTAATCTGCCTCAAGCGACAAACGATTGTTGAAGGTATTCATGTTGAAACCAAAGTCCAACTCTTCCACTACCTCCCAAGTTAAATCGGTGTATGTACTTGTAGCGGTAACCCCTGTATTTGGAGTATCCCCCAAATCAACAGTTTCATTTTCAATAGTGTTGGCTCCGGCACTTGCAGGAACATTATCATTACCCAATCGCCCCCATGCGGCCCTTAATTTTAAGAAATCAAAGAAACCCACGTTTTCCATAAATGGCTCTTGGGAAATTACCCAACCGGCACCTACGGAAGGGAAATATCCCCACTGTTCCTTGGTAAACTTCGAGGATCTATCTGCCCTAAATGTTCCGTAGAGCAGATAACGGCTCTTATAATTATAGGATACCCTACCAAAATAAGATTGTCCGTAGATTCTATTATTATCTTCTTCAACATTGTTATTAAACGATAATGGATCGGCAAAATCCAAATACCAAGATGTCTCATAGTTGATTCCGGCAATATCGCTACCAGTGGCCTCAAACCTATTGGATGCCTCGTCCCTAAAGGATGTACCTGCCATAATCGTAACATTGTGGTCTTCAGCATAGGTATCGGAATAGGTAAGAACGTTGTCCCAAATTTGGTTGTAGTAATTGTTCTGCTTTCTATTGATATCCGAGATTCGCTGATCCCCAAAGCCCATATTGTAAGGTAGGTTCACATAGCGTTCTTCCAAAGCGGAGAAGTCTATATTATATGTTGTTTTGAAAGTAAGCTTGTCTTTTATCAAATCTGTTTCCAGATAAATATTGGCCAACAGCTTACGTATCTTCAGTCTATTATCGTTGTAGTCCATGTCTGGGAAAGGGTTTTGTGTGCCCCTGTACCCCAATGCTTGGGCGTTGGCATAGCGTGTCGGTGTTGCCTCGGTGTTCAAGTCATCAAAAACAGGAAGAATTGGAACGGCAAAATACGCTTTGAACCAGGCTGAGTTTTCAGGGGTTTGCTGCGTTGCATTACTAAAAACGGTGTTCACCCCCATTTTTAAATTATCGAGAACGTCCACATCCAGCTTGGAGCGTATATTGAACCGTTCATACTCGTTTTTCATATCCAACAGACCTTCTTGGGAGAAGTAGTTTGTACCAAGGGAATAGGATACATTATCGGTGCCTCCGGTAACACTTAAACTGTGGTTTTGAATGAGTCCATCACGTATAATCTCATCGTACCAATCCGTGTTCACATCGGGCACATTCGGATTAATACGACTTCTGCCATAGCGTTGCATGGCATTCAATACGTATTGCACATCGGCTTCTGAGCCAGACTCTACGGCCATGGTCACAAACTGCTCTGCATTGGCCATTTGTAAAACATTCTGGGCCCGCTGTATACCTGTATAGCCATTATACTCTATGGTAGGTTTTCTGTTTTTTCCTCCGGACTTAGTTTCGATGATGATAACACCGTTGGCCGCCCTTACCCCGTAAATGGCCGAAGAGGAGGCATCCTTTAGTACATTCATAGATTTGATGTCGTTGGGGTTTAAGAAATCTATATTACTATAAAACATGCCGTCTACCACATAGAGTACCTTTGTTGCTGCCGAGTCTTCGGAATCATAAGTTCCGAGGCCCCTAATACGTACATTGGGGGATGCACCTGGCGAGCCAGTAGTAACAATCTGTACACCAGCCACCTTACCTTGTAATGACTGAAGCGGGTTTGCGGAAGGTGTTTTTTCAATTTGTTCTGCATCAACTGTGGCAATGGAACCCGTTAAATCGGCTTTCTTTTGGGTACCGTAACCTACCACGACCACTTCGTCCAAGTTTTGGGTATCTTCCTGCATGGTCAAATCAATGGTTGTCCTATTATTAATAGGTACAGTTTGAGTTGTAAATCCGACGTAACTGAACACCAATGTTCCGTTACCCGGAATGTTCTCCAAACGATAATTGCCATCAAAGTCCGTTTGGGTTCCTGTAGTAGTGCCTTGTAGCACTATGCTTGCCCCGGGTAACGGTTGTCCCTGGTCATCCATGACCGTTCCCGAGATTGTTATATTGTTTTGAGCCAAAAGTACAGCTTGAAACAACAAAAACGATATTAGCAATAGTTTGCTTTTAATTTTCATAATTGTGCAAAAATAGAGTTAGATTTCTACTAAATTAATAAAGAAGCTTACACTCAAGGGCTAGTTGGAATACATAAAAAATACATCATCAAACAAAGGGCTCAAAAGCCTTATTTCACCGTGTTTGCAGTAGTAATCCCAGTTTTGATGTAAAAAGATTTAACACAATGATGTAGTGTTGATGTAGTTTATTAAACCACTTTTAACATATCTAAGCATGCGATTCTATGGTTTTAAAAAGTGATAAGAAAATTGGAAAGGTTCTCCGAACTGTCCATATCGAGTTTCTTTCTCAGTCGGTATCGGTGTATTTCCACCCCCCTAATTGTTATCCCCATAAGAGGTGCAATCTCCTTGGTAGAAAGATTCATTTTTAGGTATGCACATAATTTAAGGTCCTTTGGAGTCAATACCGGGTATGATTTGAGTAGTCGTTCAAAGAAATCTTCGTGCAATTCCTTAAAATTGACCTCAAAACGTTTCCAATCTTCCGTATCCTCGATGGAACTGTTCAGTTTTTTAATGAAGGACCTGTATCGGTGGGAATTGGGGAATTTATCTTTGTTCATCACCAACATGTTCTTAAGTTCCAATATCATTTCATTTTTCCTGGCGATATTCAGTGTTGTACTGGCCAACTCATTTTGTTTGAGCTTTACTTCCTTGGCCAACTCTTCCTTTTCCAATTTCGCCATTCTTTCCTGTTGCTCCTGTTCCATGCGCTCCATAAGTTCCCTATGCTTTCTTTCCAGTTTTTTTCTGTTGTACCGTCTTACCAAATAAATTGCCAAGCCCCCTAATGCTGCATAAAGGAAAAGACTCCACCACGAATAATACCATGGTGGTAAGATTTCAAAGTTCAAGCTATTGGATTTGGATAAGGCATTGCCCATACCTACGGTAGCAACTTTAAGGGTGTATGCGCCATAAGGCAGGTTTTGAAAGTTGATGAACCCGGTCTCCGCATACTCCGAATATTCTTTAGGACCTTCCAACTTGTAATAATAATGGGGCGATATATATTCTGGTGATGCCACCTCTATAGCCAAGGATTGGGAACGCCCAAAAGGTATTTCCACGGATTCACCTAAAACGGAATATTTGACTTTCTGATCCTTTAACACAACAAAATTCGGCACAGGAAGCTCCTGATTTTCGGAAAGACTTTTCAGGCCATTGGTGTTTATCTTGGCAAATCCATCCGTTAAAGTAATGTAGGATGCACTATCGTTCACCCTTACCACGTTCTGTGAATCCGGTGCCAATCGTTCCCGTAAGGGAAGGTCCGTGATTATTAGACTATCGCCTTTTAAATTGGTATGGATAACGGCCTTCTGCTCTTTATCATCGACAAACCAGAAATATTGTTCATCAAAAAACAACAGCTCTTTGTTCTGGTAATTCTTGAACGCATCAAACTTTTCAATGTGGTCTACAATAGGGTTATAGGTAAACCAAGTGCCCTCACTGTTGAGTACAATATTGTTCTTGATATTATAGAGCTTTACATTGTATTCACTCGGAGAGCCTTCGTTTTCAAAACCCTGAATCCTGTCAACCTTTTTATATGTTCCCTTTTCAAAATGAATCCTATAAAAACCCTTGTAGGGGTGCGCTGCCCAAAGAATATTGGGTGTTTCAAAACACAGCTGCTTAACGGGATCATCAAATCCTTCAATTTTTATCACTTCCCATTGGCCGTTATCCAGCTTTTTGAACTTTGCGAGTCCGTTGTACGTGCCCTGAACATAGGTTGAACTCGCATCCGGTACTTTTAGTATTTGATAACCTCCCGCAATTGCTCCCACAAGTTCAAAGCTATTCTCGGTTACCTTATAGGTACCTGTGTTGTGCCCACAGAGCAAATCGCCCTCTATAACCTCCAAGTCCCAAACATGGCCTTGTGAACCACTTACAAACCTAAGTTCGTTCCCTTCAAAATAAAAGACCCCTGTGTTACTCCCTAAAAATAATTTACCATTGTACCATGCCATATCGTAGACCATGCCCAGTGTACCGGTATAGTCGGTATAATATGAAATGGGATTGTTCAGTTTTACCCGGGCAATTCCGTTATCCAACCCTAACCACAACTGATTTTTGAACAATAAAGCGGATAGTACCGTATTATTCTGAAGACCGGACTCCCTATTCAATACGCTGTAACGCTGCGAAACCGTATCGTATAGGTACATTCCATTTTTAATGGTTCCTAAAGCTAGAAGACCGTTACCCAAAACGGTTATCTTATTTAGTTGATGTTGTTTAAGGTCTTCATTCATAGGAGCGGACCATGGTGATAATGTGCTGCCATCATACAAAAAACAACCATGCAATTTAGTCCCAATCAAAAGTTTATCTTGGAAAATGGCCATATCATTAACTGTCTTCCCCAACAAAATATCTTGATTTGGCAGGGACACCAACCCTTCATTTTTAACCTCAAAAAGCCCTACTGATCCCCCTGCCACAATTAATCTATCATTGAACTCAATAAAATCAGAGACCACATCTGGAGGATCTACAACGGATATATCATTGTTATCATAGAAATAGATTGCTGAAAAAGAACGGAACACTACCTTTCCATCTTTAGATGGAAAAATTTCCCAAAATTCCTCACTGGTAAAAGTATGGTCTTTAATAAGGTGTGTTAAAGAGGTATAGCCCAACTCTCCAAACTTGTTTTTGGTCCAGTAACCAAACTCCTCGTACGAACCCGTATACACTCTATCACCAATACTCTCTACAGAACGTATTATGGTATTGTTTGGCAATTTGTTCAAAGTCCACTGCTCCCCATTAAAATGGAGCAAGCCTTTATTATTGGCCACAAAAAGCTCTCCTTTGTTATTTACAGAAACATCCCAGTTTTTACTACCCCCCTTATAATCCAGTAATTGATAATTTTGGATCGGGGGTAATAATTGTTGACCGTTAACCGATAAACAGACCAATAATAATACGATTGATAAAAGCCTGAAATGCATGCTGTATAGTTATGTATGATAAAGATCTTTCGAATCTTTGAATATACAAAACCATGGGAATTTTCAATTTATTTTCAAAAGTGTGTTAATTAATGAATACAGGCCCCTAAAAAGGAGCCTGTATCAAATTAACTAAACTAACTCAAATCCAATCTATGGCAGAATTTTCCATAAAGAAGCTTTGGTTATTCCATTTACATTACGTTAAGAGGTTTCCATCCTCGTCCCATTCTGCGATGATGCCACGCTTGCTCTGGTCCACACATTTGGCGAGCCATTCCTCGTCGTACGATACCCCGTGCTGTTCCAGTACATCGTCCGGAACACCGTCCCATACATTGGGCTGATTGCCTTTATAACCGATCTCCTCTATCCCAATCTTACTCGTATAGAAGCCCGTCATCGTCAGGTTCCTGACCAACGAGAAGAAGTTCACCTCAAAGGGGCGCTCGTTGCTTGGGACTTCCGGGTCGTAATAGGCGATTTCGTCCAGTATGGCCCTTTGCTGTTCTTCGGTCGCCTTTTTGAACTCCGCTCCGTACTCCGTGTTGCCCTTGTGGTCCAACCACATGATCCCCCCGCGGATGTCGGGCTGTAAGGTCTCCTCATCCTTGGACATAAACTCGATAAAGCCGACCACATCGGCATCCGATGCTCCTTTGTAATCCTCCGATGGGGGCAGGATAAGGTCGCACAATATGGTAAGCGTTTCCACTTCATGGGGATTCAGAAACTGTTCGTCCTGTAGTTCGTCGATCAGTTCGGTCTCCTGCGGCACTCTTCCCGGGTAGGTGATCTTTGGTGCTTCCGTCAGTTCTGTCCCTTCCGTAGCGGGTTTGCATCCGTGTATGGCCAGTCCACCGGCCACGGAGCCCAGTACTATCGATTTTAAACTCTTTCTTCTGTCCATGTCCTTAAATGTTTTGTTGTTTCAATTGCTCCACGATATATTCCGAAGCCCTCATGGAAAGCGCCAAAATAGTCCACGTACAGTTCTTATCCGCTTGCGAAGTAAATGGTCCTGCATCAACAATAAATACATTGTCTACATCGTGCAGCTGCTGAAATTTATTGGTCACTGATGTTTTCGGGTCATCTCCCATTCTAGTTGTTCCAACCTCGTGGATAATGTTTCCAGGGTTGTGCAAACCATAATTGATGTCTTTACCTGGTTTTTCCCCCATAAACTCACCACCCATATTGGTCAAGATTTCCTCAAAAGTATCTTGCATGTGCTTGGCCTGGTTGATTTCGTACTGGCTCCATTTGTAGTTGAACCGCAGCACTGGGATACCGAACTCGTCCACCGTGGTCGGGTCTATTTCACAATAGTTCTCCTTCCTTGCAATGGATTCTCCCCGACCGGCCATGCCCACTACGGCACCGTAGTATTTTTTGGCATCGCTGCGCAGTACGCCGCCATAGCCGCCCACCTTGGTCCCGAAGAACTTATTGAACTCGTTCACATTGAAACCGAATCCGTAACTGGGCATACCCATACCGCCCCAAACTTCAATGTGGTAACCACGTGGAAAATCCAACTTGGAATTATCACCCCACCAAGGTGAGTACACATGCATACCTCCTACACCATCTTCGTTATAGGAAACCTTTCGGTTCATCAAATCGGGAATAAATGCAGCTCTATCAGCACCCGTTGAATCGTGCAGATACCTACCCACAACGTCACTGCTGTTCCCTAATCCATTCGGGTGTTGCTTACTTTTTGAATTGAGAAGGATACGAGCAGAACTACAGGCCGAGGCACCCAGTACCACTACTTTTCCTTTCAATTTATATTCTTTACGATCTTCTTTGTTAATGTAGGACACTCCTGTGGCTCTACCTTCTTCATCGGTATTGACCTCACGAACCATGCAATTCACAAAAAGATCGATTTGTCCTCCATTTTTCTGCGCAGGAAAAATTAAACATGTCCCTGCAGAGAAATCAGCATATACCTGGCAGGCTCTATTACATTGCCCACAGTAGAAGCACACCCCGCGGTCGTTATTGATTTTCTTGGTCAGCATGGACATCCGCGACGGATACACGGGAATGTTGCTCTTGCGTGCTCCTTTGATATAAAAAAGCTCGTGCAATCTTGGTTTGGGCGGTGGCAGAAAAAAACCGTCCGGGTCGTTGGGAAGGCCTTCGTTGGTGCCGAACACCCCGATCATCTTGTCCACCTTATCGTAATACGGCTTTACATCATCATAGCTTATGGGCCAGTTGTCCCCATGGCCGTCAACGTCCTTATGCTTAAAGTCCTTGGGACCGAACCTCAGCGATATCCTTCCCCAGTGGTTGGTACGCCCACCGAGCATCCGGGAGCGGAACCATTCAAACTGGGTACCGTCTTTCTGGGTATAGGGCTCACCTTCGATGTCCCAACCACCGTAAGCGGCATCAAAATCCCCAAAGGGTCGGAACTTTGTGCTTTTACCTCTCCTTGGACTCTCGTAGGGCCATTTCAACTGGGTTTGGTGCTCTGGCATGGCAGGGTCGAAAAACGGACCCGCCTCCACTACGGCAACCTTTAGGCCGGCCTCCGACAAAACTTTCGCCGACATACCGCCACCTGCTCCAGAGCCCACAATAATGGCATCGTAGACCGTGGAATTCTCTATAATCTGCATGGATATAAGTTTGGTTTTTATGAGTAAATGAATCAAGCTTAACGGACAACCATTGCTCTATGTTGAGATAAACATGTCTGCAACGGATTGCCATAAATATCTTAATTGGTAAAATTGAGGCCCATCATCCATAAAGGATTCCATGGGCCCTATACATTTTAAATATGTTTAATAGCCATTATTATCGGTACCCAGATTCGGGTTACGCTGAAGCTCAGGCCCTGGCAAAGGCAACAACATGTGTTTTTCTTCAATTTGCTTGCCTCTTTCTGTGGTATGTCCTACTGCATTTACAAAGGATATACTACCTGGTGCATCCGCTACCGGAAACTGACCTGTACGAACAATATCGAACCAAGTTTTGAATTCGAACACCAATTCTTTGTGTCTTTCTTT
Organism: Allomuricauda ruestringensis DSM 13258; assembly: GCF_000224085.1. NCBI lineage: Bacteria > Pseudomonadati > Bacteroidota > Flavobacteriia > Flavobacteriales > Flavobacteriaceae > Flagellimonas > Flagellimonas ruestringensis. Next base: position 3,074,630 of record NC_015945.1, on the reverse strand, counting down.
CCACACCTCTTGTACAAAAGCTTCTGTTCCCAAACCGGCAAGGTCTGCTTCAACCGTGGCCAAATCGGATTCCCAATAAGCTCTGGAGCGTACTTGGGCCAAATAGTTAATGGCATCGGAAGTTACTCCACTGGATCTTGCAATGGCTTCGGCAGCGATCAAAAGCACATCGGCATAACCGTAAACTGCAAAATCCTTTCCCGAGTTTGCTGTTTCAAATACCGCTGTATCATCGTGCCATATATAAGGTGCTGTTGAAAAAGTCTGCTCTGTATCTTCAAAACTGGAATGGAAAAACTGCTTTTCCTGAATTCGAAGGTCATTATCAGAGTCATACAGGTCCATAAATCCTTCTGAAGGTAAATATCCCCCGTTGGTAATGTCATAAAGAACTTCTGAAGCCAGTGCCACGGGATAGGAATATCTTGGATATACCGAAGTAGCTATCTCTGGATCATATTCTTTGATATATATGTGCTCTATGGATGATGCATCTCCTTTTCGGATTTTATTATAGGCTGAATTCTCAACATCGACTACTCCCGGAGATACTTCATCATGCTGTACCAAATCATAAGAACCGTAGGTTCCGTTGATGATTTCCTGAGATAATGCTGCTGCATCGGCGTAACGATCGGCATTCAAAGGGTTTCCGCTCATTGTCAGGTACACATCGGCCAATAAGGTTGCCACTGCCCCAGCAGTAACGCGTTTGCCATTGTCCACCATACTTACCGTTGGTAAGCCACCATCAAGGGCATCCTTTAAATCCTGCTCTATCAAAGCATAGACATCGGCTATCGGGCTTCTTTCCAGATAGAGGTTGTCCAAAGATTCATAGGGCTCCGTTGTCAATGGAACCGGACCGAACCATCTTACCAAATAATAGTAGGCAAATGCTCTGAAAAATTTGGCTTCGGCCAACAACTGGGCTCTTTCGGAATCGCTCAGCTCGGGTGTTTCTGGAATATATTTGATAGCGTTGTTCGCTCTTGATATCCCCAAATAAAGTTCCCTCCATCTGTCTTGCAAATACCCGCCAATATTATCACCGTTCAAGGTGAGTTCCTGTGTATTGCTCACGTGCAACTCTTGACCTGCGTACTCATTATAAAAATAGCCTGACATGTATCCGCCCAACATTAGGGGAGTTCCGCTATAAACTCCGCCATCGGTCATATTTGGAGCACCTGTTCTATATAAAGAATTTACTGCACTATATGCTTGATCTGGTTCTGAAAAGAACTGGTTGGAATCAAGTTCGGCAAGAGGTTGTTCTTCCAAAAAGTCCGAACAAGACCCCAATACAATTATTCCGATTAGAAAAACTATATATTTAATTTTCATGATATTTTTTTTATGGATTAAAATTTGAGGCTACATCCTATGGTAAAAGTCCTAGGCTTGGGGTATTGGAAGAAGAAAATGTTCTGTCCCCATTGGTTTCCACCCCATGAAGTTGCTTCGGGATCATACCCTTGAAAGTCTTTGGAATGGATCACGAAAGCGTTTTCCAAACTGGCATAGACCCTCAAACGGTTCAAGCCCATCAAATCCAAAAATTGTTGGTTGAAGTTATAGCCCAAAGAGAATAGGTTTCCTCTGATGTAAGAACCATCAACCACCCATCTGCTGTCTACTTGGCTATTCTGCCCTGCATAGGCTTGGTTCCTGATTTCCTGTACCATGGTGTTCTGATTGTTCTCGGTCCAACCATCATAAAGAATGGTAGCAAGTCCGTTGGCAATACCGGAACGGTCTTCTGTGGAGTGATAGAATTGTTGCATGATCTCCACACCGGCCACAAATTGAATATCTGCAGTGAAATCGAAGTTTTTATATCTGAAGGTGTTGATGAAACTTCCTGTAATATCTGGCAGGCCTTTTCCGAGAATTTTCTTTTCTGCAGATCGTTTGGCCTCTCCTGGAACAGCTCCTACTTCGGCAGCTTCGGCGGCTTCATCCGTACCCCATGTGCCTAAACGCTCGTATCCCCAGAAAGAACTCAAAGATTCTCCGACACGTAAGATCGTCTGGCTACCGGATACCCAGAATGGCCCAGGTTCGATGTCTTCATCGTTTTCACCCAAACTTTCAATTCTGTTCTTATTATAGTTCATGTTGAAGGAAGTCTCCCAACCGAAATCGGCTTTACGAATTATCTCTCCAGTAATCATGGCTTCAATACCTTTATTGGAAACAGACCCGATATTATCCCTTACCGAAGTAAATCCAGAAGTATAGGGCACTGGTCTATCCAATAAAAGGTCTTTGGTCAACTTATCGTAGTAGTCGAACTCCAAACGCAACCTATAATCAAAAGCGGCAAGATCCAATCCAATATCAAACTGACTGGTTTTTTCCCATTCCAATCCCGGGTTTCCCAAACGGTTTACAGAGCTTGAGCTAACCCTTGTGCCATTTAACAGTACCGTTCCCGAAGAAACTGTTGCCAATGAGCTGTAGGGGGCAATTTCCGTGTTACCCGTAATACCGTAGCTACCACGCAACTTAAGTCTGTTGATAGCTGTAACGTTGTCCATAAAGGTTTCTTCACTGATGTTCCAACCTGCACCTATGGATGGGAAGAATCCATATTTATTGTCCTCTCCAAATCTTGAGGAACCGTCCGCCCTGCCTGTTAAAGTCAGCAAATATTTACCTTTATAGGTATAGCTGGCACGAACAAAATAGGAATTAAGTGCCCATTCGTTAGTGGTAGATTCCGGTGCACTTGGATTACTGGCAGACCCAATATTGTTGTAGCGGAAAAAATCGTCACTAAACCCTCTCGCAAAAATGTTGGAAGATTCGTAGGTTCGTTCTTGCCAGCTCAAACCTAACATGGCATTGATGCTGTGATCACCAAAATCCTGATTGTAAGTAAGATAGTTTTCTTGTTGCCAGTAGGTACTCCTTTCGTTAAATATTCTGGCATAGCCATCGGGAGCAGAAATGTTCACCAAATCTCTTGGGGAATATTCTTTTTTGTTTCTGATGTTTTTATCGAAACCGAATTGCGTTCTAAATTCCAGACCGGGCATAATATTGAAATTGGCATAGAAATTCCCGAAAAGTTGGTTTCTTTCCCAGAATCTTTCTTGTGTTTCCAATACATGAACCGGGTTGGACATGGATTCCAAATTGTAGGCATCGCTGATCATTTGGCTATTGCTCCACGTTCCATCTGGAAATTTTACAGGGAAAATAGGGGGCATTTCTATCATGGTCCTTCTTGGGGACTGACCTCCTCCTCCTTCTTCAAATTCGGTATCCTTAACATCGTTCACCATAAGGTTCACACCCAACTTTAGCCAATCTTTTGGAGTAACATCATAAGCGATTTTTCCACTGATCCGATCCAATTCATTGTTCAGCATTATTCCTTCTATGTGGGAATAATTCAAAAACACCCCTATGGATGATTTTTCACTCCCCTGCTGAATGGACAACTGGTGATTGTTGGAATAGGCAGTGCGCGTAGCTTCATCTTGCCAATCGGTGTCATAAAGTGGGTTTCCTTCCGCATCAAAAAGGTTCGGGTCGTTTGCAGTAAATACCGGAGCTGGGTCGTTGGGGCGGTATTTGGGCGTATTTTCCATACCTGTTCTTACCACTTCCAACCACTCATCTGCATCAAGCAGGTCCATTTTTTTTCGAAGGTGGCCCACACTTAAAAATCCATCGTAGCCAATGGTTATTTTCTCGTCTTGGGTGCCTCTTTTGGTTGTGATCAAAACTACACCATTGGCACCTCTTGCACCATAAATTGCAGCGGAAGATGCGTCCTTGAGGACTTCCATGCGTTCAATATCGTTGGGGTTTATGAATTGGATGTCGTCCATTACCACACCATCTACAACATATAAAGGGTCTGTTGATGAATTGATGGTACCCACACCACGAATCACTATTCTAGGGGATCCTGTTGGAGAGCCTGAGTTCAAAAACACGTTTACACCGGCTACTTTGCCCCTCATCCCTTGGAGGGCGTTGCTCACTGGGGCTTTTAAGAGGGTCTCGCTGTCTACGGCACCAACGGCTCCGGTGAGGTCCGATTTTTTTTGGGTACCGTAACCTACAACGACAACCTCTTCCAACGCGGCCACATTTTCTTTAAGAACAACATCTATGGTCTGTTGATCACCGACTTCAATTTCTTGGGTTACAAAGCCTATGTAGCTAAACATAAGAACATCTCCAGTATCTGCCATGATGCTGTAATTACCATCAAAATCGGTGGTAGTACCCTTGGAGGTACCCTTTACCAAAATAGATACTCCCGGAATAGGGGTGCCCGCGTTGTCGGTAATCTTTCCATTAACGGTAAACTGTACCGTGGTCCTGATAAGCTCATTGATCCTATCGGGACTCAAGGCTGTCGGCATTTTATCGACATGTTTGTTTAAAAGACGCTCTATTTTGTTTTTAATTTCGGGGTTGTCTTTTGGAAAAAGAATGATTTGATCTCTAACAAAGCTAAAGGCGATATCGGATTCCGAGAACAGCTCGTTCAATACGGCATCCAATGTCTTGTTTTCTACCTTGAGTGATTTTTTGGAATACACATCTACAATACTGTTGTTGTAGAAAAAGCTGTAATCGCTCTTGCGTTCAATTTCGTTCAATATCCTCTTTAATCTCACATTATTTGCCTCTAACGAAATACTTTGGGCATTCGCCTCAGAAGCAAATAACTTGGCCAGGGTAAGTGCCACTAAGATTAAATAGATTTTCATTATCCTAATAATTGGGACCTTTGGTAAAAAAAGTTCCTTTTTTTCCATAATTTTGATGAGTTTACGATGTTTAATTACATTTCTATGTGGTTAAATAATTATTGAGCAGGGGGGTGCGGGAACACCCTCCTCTCTTTTTTGGGTCATTTCTTCATATAAAGTGTTATTTGGTTATTTTTCATTTGATACAGTATTGGTGAGGAAACTTCGAAAAGATCCAGTATTTGTTCTATACCGAGGTTATCGAACTCCCCTGTATATTTATAGTCCATTATCCCTGGCGACTCAACGGATATGTCAACCTTGTACTTTCTTTTCAGATCGCTTATTACCTGGCGTATCGGTGTCTCATCATAAATAAGTTTGCCCTGGCGCCATGCGGTAAAATTTTCGGTCTGTACATTATCTACAATAAGTTTATCGGCATCTTTAACATAGGTGGCCCTTTGGGATGGGTTCAACACCACTGTTTTTTGGTCCCGTTCTTCAACGACCTTTACCTTACCTGAGACCAAGGTTGTTTCCACATTAAGGTCTTCCGGGTATGATTTTACATTGAAAACTGTTCCCAAGACCTGAATTTTCATCCCGTTTCCTGTGGCTACCATAAAGGGTTTTTTGGGATTGTGGGACACATCAAAAAATGCTTCGCCCTTTAAACTTACCTCTCTTAATTCACCAGAAAACTCCTTGGGGTAAGACAATGTGGTGTTGGCATTAAGGGTTACTTTGGTGCCATCGGACAACACGATTGTTTTATTCTCGCCAATTGAAGTTACCGATGTAATTTGGGGACTGTCTTGTATTTCCGTTTGGTTCGCAGGCAACATCAATGTATATGCGAGAGAAAAAATGAGGACTGCACAAGCTGCGTACCCCACGTATTTGTACCATTTCGCATATATCCTTTTTGGACTGCTGGAATTGCCATACTCACTTTGTTTCAGTGATTTGGCCACATGCTTTGCCTTTAAAATATGATAGCGCTGTTGTTGTTTTGGGTTTTTGAGCAACCACTTGACAACTTCTTGCTTTCTTTCATTGGTCAGACGACCTTCGACCAATGCAATAATATCCTTTTTGTTCATTGTATTCAGGAACAGTATTCATTAGCAGGACGTAAAAAAAAGAAACATCCCCTAGTCTGGATGCAAAAATTAAAAAAATAGGGTGGGCAAATACTCGCTCAAAGTTACTCTAAGCTGCCGTAAGGCTCTGGTAATATGGTTTTCGACTGTTTTTGGGGAAATCTCCATTTCTTTGGAAATTTCTTGATGACAGAGTCCTTCCAAGCGACTTTTCTTGAAGACTTTTTTGCACTTTTCCGGTAGTTTCTCTATGGCTTCATCAACCAGAGCTTGTAACTCTTTTGCCAAAATAGACGAGGCCATATCATCTGCCAAAGCGCTATGGTTCAACCAAAACTCCTGCTGTTCGGCAGACATATCTTTGGTAAGCTTATTCTTTCTTGTTCGTAGATAGTCCAAGCATGCATTTCGAGTCATACTGTAGATATAGCCCGTAAAATTTGATGTGATCTGCAAAGTTTCCCATTTCTCCCATAATTTGATAAAAACATCATGAACGATTTCCTCGGCATCTTCTTGGGAAGGGATATAACTGTTTACGATCACAACAAGCTTAGGCCTATAGAACTCGTACACTATACTGAAATCGTCCTCTGTGCCATTATCTGATAGAGAGTTGATTTTGAGGTTATGCAAATGTTCTGGCTTCATTTGTTGGGAAATGCAAATATTTGACCCTGCAATTTACAAATTTCGAATTAACAGCAAATTTTCATTCACCCCTATTTTTAATAAACCAAAGAATACGGTCCATTAGTTTAGATGATAAAGTTGAGGAACTGGTTAGGCCCTTTGAAAAATAAAGAAGTTTCATTCAAGAGGTTACCCTGGTTGCAGCTAAACAAGAAAAAGCATTGAATTTCAAATTTTAATGATCATGATAATACATGATACGATTGAATAGACCGATTGGTTCTTAAAAAGACGGACAGTTCTACTCTTGCTATCGTTCATTCAGCTCTCACATACAACTTTTGATTAATTCAAACCAAAACAGACTCGGGGCAGTATTACAAAAAACAGCAATAGGTTACCTCCCAAACTCAAAAAAGGGCTAAGACAAATCATCAAAAAATCTTTGGCCTGAATTAATTTTAAGGTTATAATTTAAGGTGGTAATTACTCGTTTTTTTGGTTATAGACCAACAGGTATTTCCACAATGGCGGTTGTTCCTTTACCTTCTTCTGAGATAATATCGAGCTTGCCCCCGATACTGCCCACCATATCCGTAACAAGTCTAATGCCTAAACCATATCCCTTTTCACCACTCGTCCCCTTATCTTCTCCTAAATTCGAGTTTGTCAGTTTTTGGAGCTTTTCTTTTGAAATGCCCTTTCCATTATCCCTCACCTCTATCTGTAGCGTTCCGCTTTCTTCTTTCTGTATTATGTCAAGCTTTACCTCTATTTTCCCTTTTGGTGCTGTAAATTTTATGGAATTGGCGATAAGGTTCCCAACAATAGGGAGCAGTTTTCTTCTTGAAAATCTATAATGGTTTTTTGTTCCATTATAAATAAACTCAAGTTTTATCTGCTTGTTAAGGGCTGCTAGCACATAAAGATCGTGAAGGTGTTTTTTTAATTCCGAGAGGTTAAAATAATTTTCTTTCTGTTGCTCTTTTTGTTTATCCAATATATCATCGGTAAAATCCATGAGTTTGGAAGCCGAGCTCTTTATCATTTCCATGTACATCCCAAATTCCCCATCATCAAGCGTTTCATTTTCGGCACTTAACGTAAGTCCAAGAATACCCCCCACAGGCCCTCTAACGTCGTGCGCCATTTGATTGCGTTGCACAATGGCCTTGTTAAGTTGTTCTTGCAGTAAATCCAATTTCATTTTGTACTCGAGCCTCTTTACGACCTCGTCGGCAACAAGCCCTAACAACTTTTTCTTTTCGGAGGAGATGTTCTTTTCTTTATAATCTATTACGCAAAGTGCTCCGATATTTTCGCCTGTTTGCGTTTTAAGTGGAATCCCCAGATAGTACTTGAATCCATCACTCCCTTTAACAAAAGGCTTGTCACTGAACCGTGCGTCTTCATCAAGACGTGGGATTTCCATTAATTCCTCGGTATGAATCGTATATTGACAAACAGAGTCCTCGCGATTAATTTGCATAAATTCCGAAGAATTTGATGTTACTGTCCATTGAGAGTAATTATCAATTAAGTTGATTAAGGACAAATCTGTATCGGTGATATTGGCGGCCAGCTGAACCAAGCCTTGAAATTCGTTCTGAAGATTCCTATAATCGAGGTCAAATTCGTTCAGTTTTTTAATCCGTTCAAATTCTGCATTCTTACGCTCAAACTCATCCATAAGCTTAATCCTTATTTGGCCGACAAAAATAAATTAAAAGATGTTGAACTCCAATCAAATATGTACTAAGCTTAAATTAAATTTAAAGGCAGCTAAGCAATTTTTTGGTTGGGAAATCACCAACTTGGCAGCCAAATTATGGTTACTACGTAATTATGCTCGTATTCTAAAGTAGATGTTGGTGATTACCTCAATAAATCGGTTCCCAACCAATAACGGACCATTTTGTTTATGAACAAAAACAGTATTGTGCTTTTGCCCAAAGCAAAAAAACTAGCATGGACAAATTTACCTGTTGCTTGAAGTTTCTGTTATCCATTCCACAAACACATGATCAATAGAGTCAGATTCTTGCTATTTATACCAAAAAAATATATATTGGATTCCTTTATACTAAAGAACACCTTTGGGCCTGCGAACAAAATATGTGCTTAACCAATCACTTTCCCCAACATGGACATTCTTGATTTTAGGCATCTAGAAACCATTGTCTTCACTTCGATTTTTAGTGTTTTTGGTATCTATCACCTACTCTCTTTTTTCGTGTTGAAGCATAAGGTTTTGCTCTATTACTCCATTCTCATCTTTGGGTTGACCCTACACTGGAGCCTATATTTTTTTTTAGATGGATCTTTTGGCAGTACGGCTTCAATAATCGCAGATAAGGCTTCCCTTACCACGGCCATGATCTCAACTTTGGGATTATTGCTTTTTACAAAAAATTACCTAAGTATAGAAAAGGACACCTTTCCTAATTTATGCAGGACGTATAAGGTATTTGTTGGTATCGTTGGCAGCCTCCCCATTTTGCATATCACAAATAATTTGACAACTAAGATTGAATGGTTGAATGATTTTTTTGTACTGTTCGCCGCCATTATGTCCATGGCTTCTATATTTCTGAACATATTTTCAGGTTTGCGATTGTTCCATGCCCATAAATTGAACCGTTACTATCTGTATTCTTACACTCCCATTCTACTGGCCGCAATATTATACATAGGCACTTGGTTTTTGAAAAGACATTTTGATTTTTATACCTACCCTATTATTCTTACAACTTCAATCTTAGTAACTATCCAGTTAATTCTTTTTTCGCTGATTATTGGGTTTAAGTATAAAGCTATTGAATCTGAACATTTGAAATTACAGCTTAATGCAAACCAAATGCTAAAAAATGAAGTAGACAAGCAAACAAAAAATCTCCAACTCGCCAAAAAAGCACTTGAAGATCAAAACGAGGAACTTGAAAAGGTCAATCAACTCAAAAATAAGCTGTTCTCGCTACTTACCCATGATGTCAGGGCGCCTCTGAATAATTTCATCGCTATCATTGAATTGATCCAATCCGATTTAACGGACAGCGAACTACAACCCATTTTAGAAAAATTGAAGAATGAAATTTCCGATAAGGTTTCCATGGTCAATGGTTTACTTCAATGGTCCCATAAGCAATTGGATGGCATGGAATTGGATAAAAGTTTATGTGATTTAAAATCTGTTTTCAGCTCCATAAAGCATGAGTTTGCACGAATGGCCCAAGATAAGGATATTGCCATTGAGCTACAGGTTTTGCATCCAACACTTTTAATGGATGTGAATATGCTCAAAGTGGTTCTCCGCAATTTGGTTTCCAACGCCATCAAGTTTACCCAGAACGGCCAAAAAGTGATCGTATGGTCACAAAGCAATGCCACATGCATTGAAATAGGTGTGCAAGATTTTGGTATGGGAATGCAAAGTGACTGGTTCGAGAGACTTGGGCACGATGACCGACCAGAAATAAGAACAGGAACACATGGAGAAAAGGGCACTGGCTTTGGCTTGGTCATTGCAAAGGATTTTGTTGAAATGAACGGTGGCAAACTGATCTGTGAAAGCGAAATAGGTAAAGGTACCACCTTTATATTGCGATTTAAGGATACTGCCATTGGCCATGCACCGGACTGAGAAGTATCCGGCCCCGATGCCACAAAGGAGGAATAGTATTTTTTTCGACAATGGCAACTCTTTTTCTTGAAAGGTATTCGTCCTATGGAATGCTGTTTAAATCACCAGAAATCTTCTTATTGTTGCGAAACGATATCGGTCACTACATCAAAGTTCAGTGGCTTTTGTAGATAATCCTTGATCAATCCATAGGTCCTTGCTGTTTCCATATCGCTCGGATCCGTGGAAGAGGAAACTATATATACTGATATTGATTTGCTGTTGGCCCAATCACTTTTCTCTATGGCATCCATAAACTCCCATCCGTTCATCTCTGGCATATTAATATCGAGCAAAATGGTGTAATGGTCCTTTTCGTTAAAATTATCCTGTAAAAAATCCAAGGCCATCCGGCCATTGGAAAACTCTTTTACCTTGAGGTCTGGAGAAACCTTTTGTATCAATTTTGATGATACCCAGTTAAAGGTTGGGTCATCATCCACCAGTATTATTGTCTTTTCCATTTTTCAAGTTACTTAAATTCATCATTGTATTGGTTTCAGTAACAATATTTTGGATAATTTTATCCAGTTCATCTCCCGATATTTTTATTTGGTCAAGCAGAAATGGAAAATCATGGGGTTCCACAAAATCTTGTTCCAGTATATGGATTACCGATAGTATACGTGCCAAGGGTGCCCTGACTACGTGTGATTGCGTCCATGCAATCTCTCTAAGTTTTTTGTTCTGGGTTTCAACTGTGCTCACATATTCCTGTTTTTCGGTAATGTCGCTTGCCAGTATCAATCGCACTGTTCTACCTTCATATTCAATATTATTGCTATAGATCTCTACACAAATAGTCTCACCTGACTTTAAAATATGGAAAAACACACCCGCATAGCTGTCCCGGTCTTCTCTTTTGCGTTCTTCCAAACTTTTTTCCAAAAACTCCATGTGATTTTTTGGCCTAATGTCCTTAATTGTCATGCTCTTGAACTCCTCCAATGTATAGCCATATTTATCGATGGCCGCCTTGTTGACATTCAAAAAACGGAGGGTTGATGGGTCAAAAATCCACATAGGCTGGGGACTGAAATCAAACAGGTCCTGATATATCTTTTTGTTTTTGTTCAATTTGGCGATGTAACTTTTTCGCTCAAGGGCATAGATAATGGACTTGTAAATGATCTCCGGGCTGATTTCGTCCTTGATCAAAAAATCCGCCACCCCCTTGGACAATATTTTTCTGGCCAGGCCAATATCCGAGTAGCCTGTTAAAATAATGATAGGAATATTGCCACTGACTTCTTGGATTTTTTCCACCAATTGTTCCCCTTTCATATCGGGCAATATAAGGTCCAGCAATATGATATCGATGTTTTCAAAGGATTTGAGCTCCGTTATGGCAGATTCAAAGGTCTCCTGATGGATAACCTTGATGGCACTGAATTTTTCGAGCAAATAATCGTCGATCAAGATAAAGTCACCGGGATTGTCCTCGATTGCCAGTATGGAAAGTGGTTGGTCATCCTTCGTCATTGGTCATTTTTTTAAATATTAATCGGCCAATTTGGAGAGTTGTAACCAAAACTCCTCGATTTTTAAAACAGCCTTCATAAAATCATCCATATCTATAGGTTTGGTCACATAACTGTTCGTGTGATTTTCGTATGCCATATTGATGTCCCTTTGGTTGGATGAGGTGGTGAGCATGATCACGGGAATCTTCTTCAAGGAAGGGTCTTGCTTTATTCTCTTGAGCACATCATGCCCGTTGAAAATGGGCAGGTTGATGTCCAAAAGGATAAGATCGGGGCGCAGGGCATTGGCAAACTTGTTCCTTTTAAAAAGAAAGTCCAGGGCGTCGTTACCGTTCTTTACAATACTGATATTGGTCCTGATCTTGCTCTCCTCAAAGGCATCAAGGGTTAGTACAATATCCCCCTCATTGTCCTCGACCAATAATATGTGTACAGTTTTCATGACTTGTTCTTGTTTATTGTGAAATAAAAGGCACTTCCTTTACCTGGTCTGGACTCCAACCAGATCTTGCCTCCCCAAGATTCCACATTTTTCTTGGATATGGCCAACCCCATTCCTGTACCTCCATAGGTATCTCTGTCATGAAGTCGTTGAAAGATAATAAAAACTTTGTCATAAAAGCTGGGATCAATGCCAATACCGTTGTCCTTGATTTTCACTTGCCAGTGATCTTTCTTGTTGGATACGGTGATTTTGATCTGCGGGGGCACGCCTTCCCTTGAATATTTGATGGCATTGTCCATCAAACAATGGAAGGTCTGGGTCAATGGCGCCTTATAACAGGTGACCTTGGGAAATTTCCCCTTGACGATCTTTACTGATTTCTCTTTTATCAACCTGCTCCGCAGTACTTCGTACTCTTCGACCAGCTCGTTCAGGTCAATGGTCTCGGGGCTCTCCTCAGATCTTCCCGCACGGGAATATTCGAGGAGGTCCAGAATGATCTGTTTCATTCTCTTGGCCCCATCGGTAGCAAAATGGATGTACTGGTCCGCCTTTTCGTCCAATTGGCCACTATATTTTCGTTGCAACTGGTTCAAAAAGCTGGTAATCATCCGAAGCGGCTCCTGGAGGTCGTGCGAGGCTATAAAGGCAAACTGCTCCAACTGGTCGTTGGTGATTTCCAGGTCTTTGATGTTTTTTTTGAGCGCTTCGTTGAGTTCTTCCAATTCCCTTTCGTGTTCGATGCGCTCGCTGATGTCCGTGATGGCGCCCACCATACGGATGGCCTGCCCGGACCCGTTCCTGATGATGGCCCCTTTGTCGACCACGGTCTTGATTTCTCCGTTTTCATGGACGATCCTGTATTCCTTCTTCCAAAATTCCTTGGAAGGGTCTTGCAGGCTCTCCTTGAGACTGGATTTGATCTCCGATAGGTCGTCCGCGTGGAAGCTGTCTTCCCATACCTCGCTTTCATCCAGGCGCTTTTTGACCCTGTGCCCAAACAGCTTTTCAAATCCATCGCTTCGGTGGAAGATCTTGTTTTCGATGTCCCAGTCCCAAATCGCATCCGTGGTCGCCTGTGCCACCTTTTCAAAGCGCTCGTTGGCCCGGAGAATCTCGATATCGGTCTCCTTGCGCAAGGTGATGTCCTTAAAATAGACCGATAGCCCTTCGTTGCCAGGATAGGCCGATACCTCGAACCATATATTTAATGTGGGGTAGAATTCTTCAAAAGTGACCATTTTTCCGGTGGCCATGGCCTTGTGGTACTGTGCATAAAACTCCAGCTCAACGGCATCGGCATATTCGTCCCAAAGCTTTTTGCCCACAATCTCATTTCTTTTCCTTCCCAGCACTTGTTCGGCCTGTTTGTTCCAATAGGTGACTGTCCAATCTCTACCGACAGCGAAGAAGGCATCCCCAATGCTTTCCAGGATCTGGTCCTTTTCATTATAGGAGCGTTCCAATTCTTGGTTGGTCATGGAGGTTTCTATTGCCGTGGAAAGGTTGGTTGTTATGGTCCTTAGAAAGGAAGTATCATCTTGGTTCCAATTTCTTTCGCTTTTACAGTCGTCAAAACCGATAAAGCCCCAAAACTTTTTATTGACCCATAACGGGAATACTAAAATGGATTTGATGTCCTGTTCAAGAAGGAGCCTTTTGGTCTCTGTATCCGGCATCTCGCTGACTATGGCCTTGAAAGCCTTGTTTTGGGCCAGTGGTTGCATAAAATCCTGTACCATACTAAAGGAAAGATTCTGGAGCATGGGGTTATTTATCTGGGAAGGCACCCCTTCATTATTCCATTCCAAGCGCTGGCTAGTTTCTAGTTCACCCGTTTTTTCATTGAGGGAGTTTTGGAAATAATATATCCGGTCCGCTTTAATACACTTGCCTACTTTCCCGAACGCTTTTTCAACTACTTTGAACCAGTCGTCATAATTGAGCAGCTCCGTGTTCATTTCGGCAATGATGTCCAGCTGCTCTGTCTTGTGCAGAATTTTCTCGTTTGCTTTCTTTTTTTGGGTAATGTCCCTAAAAAACACACTGATGCCCTCTTCCGATGGATATGCGTTGACTTCCAGCCAAATACCATAATAGTCCTCAAAGGAGATGGGTTCACGGGTCTTGAGCACCTTGTTGTAGTTGGTGTAGGAGGGCAGGTCCACTGCATCGGGGAACATGTCCCAAAGGTTTTTGCCGATCAAGTCTTCCCTTTTAACCCCGAGCAAGCGTTCCGCGGTCTTGTTCCAATAGGTTACCGTATAGTCCTCCTTCATGGCAAAAAAGGCATCCCCGATACTCTCCAGAATCATGTTTTTTTCCCGAAAGGCCGATTCCAGGGCTTCTGAGGCCTTTTTCCTTTCATCTATGTTTTTAAAATAGACCGAAACACCGCCATTGGAAGGGTAGGTATTGATCTCGTACCAAGAACCATTTCCAGGATATAGGTATTCAAAGCTTTCTGCCCTGCCCTTCTTGTCGACCCTTCTGTACACGGTTTCCAGTTCGGTACCCAGGACAGGGGAAAACAGTTCCCAAAGGTTTTTGCCCAGTACCTCATCACTTTTCTTACCAAGTAAATTTTCGGCCTCTTTGTTGAAATAGGTAAAGTTCCAGTCCTTGTCCACGGCATAGAACGCATCCGAAATACTGCCCAGAATTTCCTGGAGCTGCAACTGGGTGGTTTTCATTGCATGTATGTCTTGGATACTTCCATATATTTTGGTGCACACCCCATTGGCACGTTCGCTTTTTCCGATAATCCGTACCCATTTTTCCTTTCCCGATCCGGTTTTTAACAGTACCTCTTGGTCATATTCCGTGCCCTTTTCAATAAGTTCCTCTATCCTTTTTTCCACAATTGGCCTGCTTTCGGGGGTATAGAATTCAAGGCCGCCGCTCAATGAGGCGTCATAGTCCCCGTCCACCTCTATTATTTTTCGGACCATGGGCGACCAGTACATGGTATCGCTTCTAGGCTCTGAAAGCAGTTCCATTTCCCAACTGCCGATCTTGGATAATTCCGAGGTCTCCTCCAAGAGATTTTTCAATTTGATCTCGTCCGTTATATCAAAGACCATCGAGTTGAAGAGAACGGTACCATCGGCCAATTTATAAGGTGTACCATAGCCTTCGTGCCAACGGATTTTACCATTGGGCATAATATATCGCCATCGGCTATGCCACTGTTGAAGTGTTTCAACAGAGTTTTGGATTTCTTGCACCAACGCTTCATAATCCCCTCCCTTTTTTATCTGATCCCATATAAGTTGAGAATGTTTCTCGCATTCATCAGGGGTAAGATTCCATATTGCTTGGGATTTTTGGCTAACGGACTGCATTTTGTCGGTTCCATCCGGATATAGGTAATATTGAAAAGTTACACCGGGAAGGTCGTTGGTGATGGCCAAAAGCCTATGTTCGGCTTCCTTTAATTGGGTAATATCCTGAAAACTTCCATATAGGCGAATACATTTCCCATTGGCGATTTCGGCCTGTCCCATTGCCCTGACCCACTTCTCGTTGCCCTTTGCCGAGATAAAAGCAGCTTCATATTCAAAAGCCTCTCCTTTTTCCATTGCTGAACTAACAGCGTCTTTTACCATCTCCCTGTGGTCTTCCCTATAGAAATTGATGGCACCTTCCAACTCTGGCTCATAGTTCAATGGGTCGGTCTCATAAATTTGGTGTACTCCTTCCGACCATGTCAACTTTTCATGGATCATATCGATTTCCCAGCCACCTATCCGGGCCAATCGGAATGCATCGGAGACCAATTCCTGTAATTTTTTGGACTCCGTGATATCTTTGGCCGTGGCGTAGACCACGCCTTCGTCCAACACTACCTTGCAGTGCCAACTGAGCCAGACCGGTTTGCCCGTTTTGGTGATGTAGCGGTTTTCAATCTCGAAGGTTTCCTGTCCGTCCCGTATCTTTTGGATCAGTCCATCAGAAATTTCCCTGTCCTCGACATGTATAAACCTGTGGGCGGGAGAACCAACGATCTCAGCTTCGGAGTAGCCCAGTATGTCGCACCCGGCCTTGTTTATTTTAAGGAAATTCCCGTTGAAATCAAACAGGCAAATAAGGTCCGGGAGGGTCTCGAACAAGTACGTCAGATCCTCCTCCAAACGCTTGCGGTTTATCTCGGACCCCAAGTAATCCTCCAATTTGGACAGTACGGGATAATGGGCCTTGAACTGTTTCTCCCTTTCCAGGGTGCCAACGGCCAAGACTCCAACGATAGTGCCCCGGTGTTTTAAAGGAATGCCCAACACCGACTTAATGCCCGATCGTTGTGCTGCCTTTTTTCTGATAAAGAGGCTGTTCCGGTCAATGTTGCCCCAGAGCACCGATTGTCCGGTTTCCCATACCGTACCGGGAAGCCCGTCGCCAAATCCCATCTCCCTGGTATTCTTGGAGTGTTCATAAAATGTTTCCCCAGCTTCATCCTTCCCGTACATGGCCGCGAACCGAAGGCTGTTTTTGTGGGTGCTGGGCAACCAAACCTCGCAAAAAGTGAACCCCCCGTGAAGGGTGACCAGTTTGCATACCTGATCAAGGCAGCTGCCCAGATTTTCATTTTCCTTGAAGGTGGTACTGATCTTGGCCAAAAAATCCCTTTCGAGCTGGGCATTGATTTTTGATGAAACATCCCTTTGGATGGCAATATAATGTGAGACCCTCCCTTGGGCGTCCTTAACGGGCGAAGCTGCAATATTGATCCAGAACGGCGACCCATTTTTTCGATAATTGGTGATGATGACCTCACAGGGCTCACCTTTGGTCAAGGTTTTGTAGAACCGTTCCAATTCATTTCTGTCGGTCTTTGGACCTCTTAACATATCAGGGGTTCTGCCAATGATTTCTTCGGGGGTGTACCCTGTCATTTGGGTAAAAGCCCTGTTTACATAAACTATTTTTGGGCCTTCTTCTTCCAAAGGTCCCGAATCGGTGATCATAACGGCATCGTTGGTGTGGGTCACCACGCTCTCCAACAGTTTAAGCCGCTGTTCTTCCTCTATTTGTGCTGTAATATCCTGGGCGGTTCCTTCAAAAGAGAGTGGCTTGCCCTTACTGTTCTTAATTAACCTACCCTTTTCGTGAACCCACTTAATTTTTCCATCGCTGCGAATTATCCTATGGACAAAATCGAGTTCCTGCAAACCCTCCAAAGCACTCCCCTGCTCTTGGTCAAAAAGCAACCTATCATCTGGATGAATGCTGTTATAAAAAGAATCGAAATTGACATTGAACTTATCCCTTTCCTCACCCCAAATATGATAAACTTCGTCCGACCATATTAATGTTCCTGTATCTATATCAAGTTTCCAGTATCCTAATTTGGCAATCTGCGAAGCCCTTACTCGAAGGTAATCGGTAAGGGATTGCTCCGAATTCATCTCTTCTGCATGTTCTACATTTGTAGCAATCACCATTATACAATCCCTGTCCTGAAAAAACACTTTTTGAAAGGAGAATTTACATTTTATGGGGTTTCCCATCTTCCCAAAAACAATTGTCTTTTGAGGCCAAGCTGTTTTCTTAGTGTCCAATTCATTGAACAATGTTGATAAACCAAGGTCACCAACATCAGATAAAAGGTCTTGAAATGAGAGAGATAGAAATTCTTTTCGGGAATATCCATAGAGGTCCAAAGCCGCCTCGTTCACTTCCAAAATTATCTTACTATCAATTTCATGGACCCAAATGGGGTTTGGGTTATCATGGAACAATGGGCTATAGTCTTTCATTTACTTTTGGTAGGTTAAGGTTTTTTTTGATATGGTAAAATAAACAATAATTTTTTGTGAAAGTTTATGCCCTAGGGAGATTAAATCCATGAAAATACAGTAACACAGTTATTTTTCGGGCAATTCATTTTAAATCATCACTTTAGAGTGATACCAATACCATTATGAAGATTTTTTATATATCAAAATCAATTTTTATTTATTGTCAAGCACCATCAAATGATGTCTTGTTTGGCTGGTTAAAGCCCTGTCAAATTAAGAATTCCATCTCTTTTTCTTACGTTTTTTATAGAAAACGATGGGAGCAATAGGTTTATTTTCCTTAAACTTGGAATAATCAACAAGTCTCAGGCTTGTTATCTTTTACTTTCCTGTCCGCTATGGACAATTTCAAAAATAGTTTTTGAGGGGCCCACATATTCACTGCACCTAATGCTAATCTCTTTTCGTGTTAAAGCTTATCGGAATGTCTAGGCTTTCCAAGAAATACATATCGTTTGATCATAAACTAATTCAACAGTCGTGTACAATTAGCCATAAACGTGGAAAAAGCTCTTAAAGTCCCTTTTGCCGTAATCTAAAAGACGGGCAGATTTGATAAACCAAAAGCATCTGTTCACCAAATTGAAAAACATTGTCTATAACATACAGAAAACTTTTGTAATTGGTATTTTTGGGAACCAAACAAAAAACCTAACTAATTTTTTACATGTTGTCCAAAAAGAATACAGAGAAAAATCTATTTATCATTTTATTTCTCGACTCAATCTATCCCTTAAGCCCCAGTTTAAAAAATTATCTTGTTCAGCATATAAAAAGTGGTTCCTTCGAGAAAAACGAACTTATTAGCAAAGCCGGGGAGGTTTGCAACCGACTTTATCTTATTAAAAAAGGAATGGTAAGAGGATATTTTGTTTGTGATTCTTCAGAAATAACAACATGGATAGATACTGAAAATGAAGTTTTCACCTCTATTACCGGCTTTTTTAGAAATCAAAAGAGCGAAGAATATATTGAAAGTTTGGAAAAGACCCATTGCGATTATTTGGAATATGAGGACTACAAATACTGTTTGAACCATTTTCCCGAAATGCGACACATTAACCGTATATTACTCGAAGAATATTACATTCTGGCCGAACACAGGGTTTATTTGGCAAGAATTCCGAATGCCCGAAAGCGGTTGGCCTTTTATATGCAATATATGAAACCCCAGATTGTGGAACGAATTCCTCGAAAGCATTTGGCATCTTATCTCGCCATAAGACCGGAGACTTTATCCAGACTTATGAAAGAAAGAATTTAAGCCTTACTCCCAGCTTCCAATCCACCAACGATTTCTTGAGGGAAATGGATTTGCAACAAAAAAGTGACGATTAGATAAGGGTCATGCATCTGATTTTTGGTTATACATTTCGTTTTCAAATTTCGCTATGGTTTTATAGTGCAATGTCGAGTGTATCCTCCTCCTATTGTACAAAGTCTCTATCCATTGGAATATCGATAGTTCCGCTTCGGACCTGAAGCTATAATTTTGATGGTACACCTATTCGACGACCTTCAAGCTCTTGAAGAAGGATTCCTCCATTGCATTGTCCCAGCAATTCCCTTTTCTGCTCATTGATTGTACAACCAGGCCATTATGTCCTTTAAGGATATCGGTAAACTCGTAACTGGCATATTGTGAGCCCCTATCGGAATGGAAAATAAGCCTGTCCGTGATATTGTTCGACCTTGCCGCCATCTTCCAAGCGGGAATTATGGTTTCTGCCGGCCCCAAGGTCTTGCCCTACAGTAAAAAAGAATAAATATTAGCACATACTTTGATTGGTCAAAGAAGAAAGTGTTTTCAACTCTTTAAACATCTGTAAATTGCGACAAAGACAATACATTTATCATGTACAACTTTGGTTCTGCCCAAACGACATGGAACCTATTCAAGTCCGAAGGTCGGAAACAATCTTCAAATT
Organism: Allomuricauda ruestringensis DSM 13258; assembly: GCF_000224085.1. Classification (NCBI taxonomy): domain Bacteria; kingdom Pseudomonadati; phylum Bacteroidota; class Flavobacteriia; order Flavobacteriales; family Flavobacteriaceae; genus Flagellimonas; species Flagellimonas ruestringensis. The sequence continues at coordinate 3,054,836 of NC_015945.1, read as the reverse complement.
ATTCACCTATGTCAACCAATAGGCATAGACTTTAGTTCAATTCGCGGTACCCTGTTCTTTAAGCCTCTCTGTACTACTATCGAACTGGTACTCCGCACTTTTCAACATTCTACGATAAAGAGTTTCGTTGACTGTAACGGGTATATGTAGATAAGGAAATTGGATGTCGTAGTTTCTCCCATTTCTACCCACTAATCTGACTTTGACCGGTTTCTTCTCCATAATCTAAAATTTTTTAAATGTTAAACTATTGGAACATACCGATTGATAATCAGTCAAAATGCATTCCAAACCATGAATCATACATTATTCTCATAAAAATAGTTTTTGAAATGTCAAAGTGGCAATTTAAACTCACTTTCATTGGTTAAATAATGAAAAGAAAGGCAGAGGTTCTTAAAAATTTCCTAATAGAAACTGACATATTTTCAATCCTCATCAACTTTTTGTTTTATTCGATAATTTTTTGTTGTTTTTCAATAAATTTTTATTTTATTTGCCTCTGTATTCAAAATTTGAGATAAATGAAAAACATCAAATCACAAATTACAGATCGAGGCTCCACCCTCTTACTAAAATTTGTTGTTTTATTTTTAGCTATCGCAGCAATCTGTTTGTTTGGCTTTTTATTGTATGTATCCATTGCCGCTGATAGCATGGGGATATTTAGGCCAATTTTATTGGGGATATGTGTGACTGAAATTCCTTTCCTGTATGCACTCTACCAGGCCCACAGGCTACTGCTTTATATTGATAGGAACAAAGCATTTTCAAATGCATCGATCAAGGCCTTAAATAAAATTAAGTTAAGTGCCTTTACAATAAGTTTGTTGTACACTGGAGGGATGCCGTATATCTATTACGTGGGAGAGGTTGATGATGCGCCAGGCATTATATTAATGGGGTTAATATTGGCAGTTGTTCCATTTATAGTGGCTGTATTTGCTGCAGTTTTACTCAAACTGTTTCAAAATGGTTTGAATATCAAATCTGAAAATGATCTAACCGTTTAATATATGGCTATTATAGTAAATTTGAATGTGGTAATGGCCAAGAGGAAGATGTCCCTAAATGAACTTTCCGAGAAAGTAGGGTTGACACTGGCAAATCTTTCAATACTTAAAACGGGCAAGGCCAAAGCAATTAGGTTCAGTACGCTGGAATCTATTTGCAATGTATTGGAATGCCAACCAGGCGACATCTTGGAATATGTCGATGACCAACAAAGCACAATTGCTAGATAACTGCGACCTGCTTAAAATGCATGTTTGTTTTCGATATTGTACCTATAATGGGTACAGGGGGCAATGCCTAAAAGGCATTGCCCCCTGTAGAAAAGATGCGCGACAACAAAGGCACCTTATCGCTGTTTTTCTAACAAGTAGGATTAATTTTTGTAATCCTTGTCCAAAAACTCGTAACGTACATCATCTACGGCCTTGGTCAATTTGCTCTCCGTATCTATGATCATCACGGGGGGTTCATTTTCTTTTGGCTCTACTGCTTCCCAATTGGGCAAGTCTTTTCCATTGGGATTTCCACTCTTAATAAAATTGGCAAAAAACTGCTGCATGGTTTCGGAAGCCTTGTAATCCTCGGCGGTCCAGGCATAATCATCCACAAGGTGCAGATTACCCATAGCGTATTCGATTTCAGCTGCATGTGGCGCGCCGATGGGCTTGGGCATTTGTGGGGCATTGGAATTTTTTTCCACGGTACCACCCGCCAATCCAGATGCCAGGTTTTTGTTCTTTAATGGGGGTCTGATTTTACTGTATAGATAGCGATATACGGGTTGATCACTGTTCTTACGGTGTAAGTCGAACCACTTCCATGTACTATAGGCTATAAAACGGTCGGAAGCAAGGTTCGTTGCTGCCCATTGAAGTTCTTCTTCCGTACTATGTGGATACAGATTCAATACAGTTTGATAATTCTCTGGATAGGCCTCCTTCACTTTGGCTACAAACACCTCTTTTGTAATGGGGCCCTGGGTAAAGGCCATGCCAGGTATCTCGGCAGAATTCCATCCAACCAATAATGGAACCTGTGCCTGTTCCTGTGAGGCAAAGGTTTCGGGCAAGGACTTGGTAAGTAAATACCCGTCAATAACCATAGGAAAGCCAAATTTCTTGGATTCATTATAAATCTCGTACAGCTCGCGTGTACTCAATTTTCTCAATTGAGAAATGTTCTCGATATCGGCATTTTCCAAAAATTGTACACCTTGCTTTTCCGCCTCTGCTAAAGGAATTGGTGCCATAGTTGGCGGAATGGCAGCTCCACTTTCCCCAATAGCTCCTGCAATCAGGTCTTTGGACAATGGGGATGCCATCTGTACACTAACCCCAATAGATCCGGCCGATTCCCCTGCTATGGTCACCTGATTTGGGTCTCCGCCAAAGGCAGCTATGTTTTCCTGTACCCATTGAAGGGCCATATTTTGATCTAACTGTCCATAATTTCCCGATGCCTTGTAAGGAGCCTCGGAGGACAGCTCTGGATGAGCCAGATTCCCAAAAATATTCAGGCGATAATTGGTGGTAACCACCACAATTCCCTTTTTCGCCATACTTTCACCGTCATATCGATATTCCGATGCATCCCCCGCAACGTTTCCGCCCCCGTAAAAGTATACCAGAACGGGAAGGTTTTTATCGTTACGCTTGGCAGGTGTCCAAACGTTAAGGTAAAGACAATCCTCGCTTACGCCATCGGAGCGGGATTTCATATCGCCGAACACCATAGCTTGCATAGGCCTTGGACCAAAACGCTTTGTCTCTACCACACCCTCCCAAGGGTCCAAGGGCTGAGGGGCCTTCCATCGTAATTCACCAATCGGTGGTTTTGCAAAAGGTATTCCAAAATATTTTTGGATACCCGTATGAGTATCGTAAAGCCCCTCAATAACACCATTCTTGAGTTTGGCTTGAACAGGAAAGGCGTTTTTCTGTTGTGAGGTCAGTTCCGACATTACAAAGAGAACCAACGCCACGGAAAGTAATCGCTTTTTCATTATAACTTGTTTTTCTATTGTTACATGTTGTCACAATAGTACTTTGTTTTTATGAGAAAATATACTTTATTTAGAAAAAAATTACATTTTGACCCTAAAAAAAAAGAACCTTAACAAAGAAGACTACATTCCAAATCTAGCATTTGATTCAGTTATTTTTGGTTTTAACGGCAAGAAATTGAAAATACTTGTACTGGAATATCGAAATACTGGACTTTATGCGCTTCCCGGCGGTTTTGTTAGACGCAATGAGAATTTAGAAGAAGCTGTTAAAAAAGGGGTGAGCGAGAGGACAGGGCTCAAGAACATCTATTTGGAACAATTTCAAACTTTTGGTGATGTGAAAAGGTTTGACCCTGAGCCCATGAAACGGATTTTGGAAATGAACGGGCTGGACATAGCATCGCATGGTTGGTTATTGGACCGGTTTATCACCGTTGCCTATTATGCCCTGATCAACTTTGAAAAAGTGATACCCAAACCAGACCCATTATCCGATGGAATCGATTGGTATTCGTTAGATGAGCTACCACCCTTGATGATGGACCACCAACAAATTATTGAAAAAGCACTTGAAACCCTTCGAGAAAATCTGGACAAAAAACTACTGGGCATGAATTTGCTTCCCAAAAAATTTACCATGAAAGAACTACAACAGGTATATGAGGCCATTACCGGCACCTCCTTTAACCGTAGCGGTTTCCAACGAAAAATGTTGAGTGCAAATACCTTGTTGCGCCATGAAAAGAGGTTTTCCGGAAACTCCCATAAAGCTCCCTATCTGTACAGTTTTAAACCCAATCCATTCGACAATCGGCTAAAACCATATATAGGTGACAAAAGTGAATTAAGGTGAGTCGACATAACAAAGTTGGTTTTGAAAAAGAAAAGAATATGTCGTTTAATTACTGACAATCCATCAAATACAATTATTCTACCTTATAATTTATTTCTACCTATTTACTTGAATTTTCTGCCCCATAGGTGATTTTTGAAAGTAACTTGCCCCACTTTTTTGAATAGACAGCTTGTTGGAGAGAGCAAAAAACTACATCTGACTTTTTATTTTAAGTCGACATACAACCTTCCTTTTATACCACACAAGTCTTCTGCAAAATTCTTACATTTAAGCTTTTGTGCTCCCAAAAGATTTATTGAACAATAAGAAAACTGTACTGAACCATAAATTGAACTCATTTAGACTTTTCGATTTTGAATTTTTTCAGGGCCAGCACGATGAAGGAGGGGTAGTTGAACCCTTTCCAGTTTTCCCTGGTGGTATCGAACCTGTTGAGCAGTGAGCGGAAGCTGTCCATCCATACATTGGTGCGCTCTATATATCTTTCATCATATAGTTCCTGATCAAAATATTCGTCCCTCTCCAAGTTCCCGTTCCTTTTATTGAAACAGACGTTGGCGTTGATTTCCTTGGCTGCACAGGTCGACCTGAAGTCCTTGGGATCAAAACCTGCATCCGCATTGAGGAACAGACCGTTGACATCTATCTTGGCATTCTCAAGTGTTGCCGCGACCTTGGTACTCCACGCCCTGTCCGCCCCTTAGGGCAGGAGTGGCTCCTGTCAAGGTCCATGCCGGAGAGGTCGAGCCTGTCCCTGTATTTTTCAAGTATTTCCGTCCAACATGGGTAAAGGGTACCCGATAGGCACCATTTCCCTAAATGGCAGTAAACGCCCTGTCAGGCCAATGCCCTTTGGGAAAATAGAGCAGTTACGGGCAAATATTCCCACTGCACACCTGTCTTCATCTTGTAAAGAACGGCAATGACGATTTCGGACAGCTCCACCCTCGGGGAAAAACCGCGCCTGGGCATCGGGATGTTGGGTACTATTTCCGTTTCTATGATATCTTTGTCAAGTACTTTGTAGATGGGCTATGGAATTTGGGTGGCGCAACACAAATATCCGTAGCCCTCTCTTTCGATCCAAAAAAAGTCTAAAAATCACTTCACTATCTAAAAAGATGAAAAACAATGAATTCACCCCTAAACTTTTAACCCTTCTCAAAGAAGGCATCAGCAAAAAACAAATTACTAAAGACGTAATTGCCGGAATAATTGTAGGAATAGTAGCATTACCATTGGCTATTGCTTTTGCCATTGCATCAGGAGTATCACCGGAAAAAGGACTTATAACGGCAGTAATTGCGGGTTTGACAATTTCTGCGCTGAGTGGTAGTCGTGTACAAATTGGAGGACCAACAGGTGCATTTATCGTTATTGTTTACGGAATTGTTCAAACTCACGGAATAGGTGGACTAACGATAGCCACATTTATGGCAGGGTTTCTCATTATTGGTCTTGGATTGGCTCGGCTTGGCAATTATTTAAAATTTATTCCTTATCCGTTAATTGTTGGCTTTACAAGTGGTATTGCCATTATAATTTTTTCATCTCAAATGAAAGACTTTTTCGGATTAGAAATGGGCGAAGTCCCTGCCGATTTCATTGAAAAATGGAGAGCCTATTTTCTAAATTTCCAAAGAATAAATTGGATAGCTTTTTCAATTGCTGTTGGAACGGTCTTGATATCTCTAAATTTCAATAAAATCACATCAAAAATCCCAGGTTCTATTGTAGCTATCTCATTAAGCACAATAGCTGTTTATTTCTTCGAACTTCCCGTTGAAACCATTGAAACAAAATTTGGTGAAATACCTAACCAGATTAGTTTACCTACATTTCCTAACATAGACTTTGCTACCATCCAACAACTAATTCAACCCGCTATTGCCATTGCATTATTGGGTAGTATCGAATCACTACTTTCTGCTGTCGTGGCTGATGGCATGATGGGAGGCAGACACCGTTCTAATATGGAATTGGTGGCACAAGGAACAGCCAATATCTTTTCAGGACTTTTTGGGGGAATACCTGCAACAGGTGCGATTGCTCGTACAGCAACAAACATTAAAAATGGCGGTAGAACACCCATTTCAGGAATTGTTCACGCTATTGTTTTATTATTGATTATGTTACTTTTTGCACCTGTGGCAAAATTAATTCCATTATCCTGTTTAGCAGGTATTTTGGTAGTAGTTGCTTGGCATATGGGTGAATGGCACCACTTTAAGGCTTTACTAAAAAGCAACAGAATGGACGTAATTGTGTTGCTCACAACCTTTTTCTTAACTGTATTTTTCGACTTGATTATTGCTATTGAAGTAGGAATGATTTTGTCCAGTTTTATATTTATGAAACGAATGAGCGAATCAACATCTATCCAAAACGCAATGAGTTATTTCAAAACTGAAGATGAAAATGGCGAACGACTTTTTGACGAAGAAATACCTGAGATTCCGAAAGGTGTCTTGATTTATGAAATCAACGGCCCTTTGTTTTTTGGTGCGTCTCAAAAGTTTCAAGAAGTAATTAAAGACTTGAAGCAAGAGCCAGAAATTTTAATTTTAAGAGTAAGACACGTTCCATTCATAGATGCGACAGGTATAAACCGACTGAAAGAAATATACAAGTACCTACAATCCCATGGAACAACAATAATTATTTCAGGAGCCAATGATGAAATTAAAAGAGAATTTCTCAAGATGAAAGTTTATGAAGACTTGGGAAAACACAACATTTGTGACAACATTGATGACGCATTAAAAAAAGCAAAGGACACTATTAATGAGAAAAAGTAAACCACTTACTATAACGACAGTAACCGTTGTACAAGCCCTTGAACAGTGGAAAAGAGACCTGTTTAAGCCCTTTTTAGGAGCTTTCTGTTTTTAGGCCAGTCTTTGCAATTTGAATTTTGAGGTATCTATATACGTAACCAGAAATAAATTCTTTAAATAATTTATTTTGTTAGGATTCCTTACTATATTTACATCGGCAATAGTGCCAAAACACAATTTAAACCTTAATCAAATGGCTAAATCAATTTTCTATCACGCAGGATGTCCAGTATGCGTGAGTGCAGAGCACGACATCGTTAATCTAATTGGTGTGGAAAATGTTGAACTTGTTCACATTGGCGAAGACCGCGACCGAATCGCAGAAGCAGAAAAAGCAGGAGTAAACTCTGTTCCAGCTTTGCTAACACCAAATGGGAATGTATTGCACATCAATTTTGGCGCATCTGTGGCCGATGTAAAAGGCTAAAAAATTTATATCAATAAGTTAGGAGTCCTAATTTATTGTAAGGCTCCTAACTTTTAACAATTTAAATTCAATAAATAATGAAACAATTATTCTTTCTTCTTGGAGTTTCCCTTTTCGCTGTTAAGAGTTATGCCTGCGACAAATGCAAAGACTACGACAATGACGATTTCCAAATTAAAAATGTGAGCGTAAAGCACTCGGATGACATTGCAGCTACCATTTGGGAAATTACCGTAAAAGGAACAGCAGGGAAAACAACGCCAACACCAGCAGGTCAAATGAATGGAGCACCTGTTTTAGGTTACGTATTTCCAACTACTTTAAAATCTACCGATGTTGGCTTTGGCGATACCGAAGGCATTGTGGCACTTGCCTTGACCTCACATCCCGACTTTGATGACACGCCACTTTGGGACGAAAATGCTGACCTAAATTTTGTCAATGACGGCATTGTTTGGCATCCGCATTGGGTGGTCTTAACCGATGACAACCGTGTGGAAGGCGGTTTGGCCGTAAAGCAATTTGACCCAAAAGACACTAGTGTGGTTTTACCGCCGACCAATCCGGGAATGCCCATGTATATGGACTCACCAGGTTTTCAAGTCATCACAAACAAGAATACAATACGAGTAGTTGTTCCCGATTATCGAATGAACAACAAAACGAATTTTTCCTATGATGGAGTTACAGCCTTTATGCAAGTCAATACAAGCGGAGAAGTTGGGGGAGACAAGCCAATGCTTGGTGTTTACAAAGTGTATTCAGTAGCAAGTGGCGACCTGTCGCTACCCTATAAAGTCAAGTAATATTTTTTGCCCTGTAAAGTTAGGATTCCTATCTTTACAGGGCTTTCCTTTTTATCAAAATGAAACAAAAATGAAAGTAGCAGTTTGGGACACCTATGTAACCAAAAAAGACGGTAGCGTAATGCACTTTGACATTATTGCTCCTGAAGAAATTAGGGATACAGCCTTAATTTACGGTTATGGTAAAGAATATTTAAAAACCAAAGCTCAAGAAGGACGAGCTTTAACATCAAAAGAATGTAGGTTCTGCCACATGGAAACAGTACGGCCCCAATGGGAAGCTGAGATTAAGCAAAAAGGGTATTTTATCGTTGAAATGGAAAATTGCAGATGAAAGGGACAACACATTTATTATTCTCTTACGGCACCTTACAGTTAGAGAAGGTACAAATTGAAAATTACGGTCGGACCTTAAAAGGAGAGCGAGATAGATTGATCGGGTATAAAACTGAAAAAATACAAATTACAGATACAACAGTCCTTGCTAAAAGTCAGCTGGAACATCACCCAATTGCCGTAAAATCCGCACACGAAAGTGATTTTATTGAAGGCATGCTATTTGAAATTACGAACACCGAGCTTGCTGAAACCGACAACTATGAAGTAAGTGAATACCATAGAATACTTGAAACTTTTGAATCAGGAAAAAAGGCTTGGGTCTATGTGGGCAAAAATATGACACTATGAAATATCCATCATTCAATTTAAACGAACAAAACCAAAAAATAGAAAGCCGAATTGTGGTTGCTTTGGAACGTATTTCGGAAGCATTCAGGGTATTGCTTTGGAACGAAAGTAAAGAAAACTCATTAAGCCCGATACAAATTCAAATTTTGATATTCATCTCTTTCCATTCCTTGGAAAAATGTAAAGTGGGATATTTGGCAGACGAGTTCAATATGACAAAAGCCACTATTAGCGATAGTGTTAGGGTTTTACTCTCCAAAGAATTGGTTACCAAAGAAACAGACCCTACCGACACAAGAAGCTATTCCCTTTCACTTACTGACGAAGGAAAAAATATTGCTAAAAAAGCATCATTCTTTGCTTCTTCCATCGAACAACCGATTGAAAAACTAACACAAGAACAGAAAACAACAATGCTTAACGGGTTGCTGAAATTGATTTATGACCTAAACAAGTCTGGTGTCATTACCATTCAACGCATGTGTTTTACCTGCTCTTTTTACAATGGTGAAAACGGAAATCATTATTGTAATCTACTGAAAACAAAACTTACTGAATCTGAAATTCGTTTGGACTGCCCTGAACACGAAAGGATTACGTAAACAAAGAATAAGACCAAATCCTGTTGGGTAACCATTCGTCCAGCCTCTTTAGCTTTCCTCGGATGGATGCCAATTTGAAGTAGTTTGTCCTGCCCCCTATCAGCCAGTTGAGACAATAGGACAATTATCCGATTATAGTGGATTTCAATATCTATTGCATCAAAAATATCCGCAAATAAAAAAGAAAGCTTAATCATACAAAGTTGAAAAAAACTGCAAATAAGTCAGGGTATTGAAAATAAGCATTGTCATTCTATATGGAGCATCTATTAGAATAAAAAGTAAACCAAATACAATGACATCACGAGTTTTAATCTTAGTAGCTTTTTCAATATTTATCGGACAGTTACAAGCTCAAGAAAATAATTCCGTATATTTTACCAATGGGTTAAAATTGAGGGACTAACTGATTATTTAGCAATAATATGGGGCAGATCATACCTATCATCAAATCCGTGCATCGACCACAATTTTATCGTTATACATGGCGTCCAGTCCCATTTGCACACAAGCTGCGGCCATGGCACCTGTTTTGGCGTTGGAAACGGGCAGCGTATTGTTTATGATATTGTCTCTGAAGTCAATCAAAGCCTGCTTACTGGGGTCTTCATGGTCAAACTCCAATGGAATCCCCCGGCCTTGATCCCAATTTAAGGTGGCCCCTGAAACGCCATCGACCTCACCGATCTCTTTTTGGTAACTTCCCTCGGGATAGTACCAAGCCTTGACATAATCCAAAATATACGTTCCTTTATCCCCCATTACCTTGACCTTGTAATCGCCCATCGCATTACTGGTAAGGCAGGTAAATGATGCCCGCACCCCTTCGGGGTAGCTGTAGATAAGGTGTATATTGTCATAGGTTTCCCTGCCATCTTTCCAGTAATCGATGCCCCCTATGCCCATGACCTTTTCGGGTGTGGCATCCAATACCCAATTGGCAAAATCCAGTTGGTGCGAACAGAGTTCGGCCAAAAGACCACCTGAATATTCGCGGTACATTCGCCAGTTGATCATGCGCTCCCATTTTGGGTCGGGTACAGGACGGCGCCAATTTCCATTTCGGTTCCATTGGCACTCAAAGGCTGTTATCTTGCCTATTTTCCCTTGTTTGATTTCGTCCACGATATGTGAATATAAACGGGAGCTATGATATTGGTGACCTGCTTGAAATATGCTCTTGGATGCATCGGTCGCCGCTACCAATTCCTTGATGCCCTCATATCCCTTTGCCATGGTCTTTTCTCCGTACACATGCTTTCCTGCCTGTAAAGCATCGACAACGATTTTGGAATGTGTACTGAACGGAGTTGCCACCAAAACGGCATCCACATCCTTGTCCTCCAACATTTTTTTGTAGTCAGAATATCCTTTGGCCTTGCCTTCTACTTTTGAAAGTCCCGAGCTAAGTCTAAAGGGAATGATGTCACAACAGGCGACTACCCTCATATTGGGAATCTGGTTGATGAAAGGGATAAGTCCACCGCCCCGGTCCCCTGTTCCAACAATACCAACATTTATGGTTTCGTTTGGACTGTGGGTTCCGTACCCCAGCACTGTTGGAGCATATAAGACTGCGGAACCGGCCAAACTACCTTTAACCATAAAGTCTCGTCGCTTCATACCATTTAAAGTTTAGGTTCCCAGCCTTTTTCGTACTCCCTTTTCCAACCCTGCATGGCTTTTTCACTGTTCAAGACCTTGCCTGTTTGGGTATTTACTTCGATGGTATGCCCGGCATCGTGGGCCATATTTCCCAAGTGGCAGAGCATGGTGGAAACGCTTGCATCTCTTATATCAGAATTTAGAGAGTTATCTTTTCGGATAGCATTAAAGAAGTTGGACACATGATCAACATCCAGCCCGCCGATACCTTGGGTATTGGTGGTGGCACTGAGTTCTTTCTCAAACTCAATTTTGATTGGATTACCTCCAAGATCGTACAACTTGTAAAAATTTCGACTCAGCTCGATTACTCCTTTGCTTCCATAAATAGTGATTCCACGTCCAGGTCGCTCTGGCTTCATTATACCACGGCTGTGGGAAGTCCATGTAATGAATTTATCTCCTGGGAATGTATAAGTCACTTGCTGGTTGTCTGGGAATTCCCAGTCATCATCATAAGTGTACTTTCCCCCAAACGCTGTTACCGTTTCGGGCAGATCCACGCCCAGAGCCCAGCGGCAAATATCAATCTCGTGGGTACCGTTGTTATGGATTTCTCCCGTGCCCCAATTCCGGAACCAATGCCAGTTATAGGGGTGGATGTTATCCCGATAATTTTCTCGGGGCGCTGGACCTTGCCACATATCCCAGTTTAAGGTCTGGGGTACTTCAATTGCCTTTCCGTGCCCAATGGAACCGCGGTTATTGGAATAATAAGCCTCTCCTTTGAAAACGTCTCCGATCACACCTTTTTTGATGTCTTCCACTGCCGACATGGAAGTTTTGGCCGAGCGCTGTTGGTTGCCCATCTGAACTTTTTTTCCATACTTCTTTTGAGCTGCAACCAACAAATCATTTTCATAAGGGTTATGGCTACAGGGCTTCTCTACATAAACGTGTTTTCCTGCCTGTAGGCCCATAATGGCCATGGGAGCATGCCAATGTTCGGGTGTAGCAATAAAGATGGCATCCACGTCCTTATCCTCTAATATTTTACGGAAATCCTTTTCTACCTTCGGTACATATCCTATGCGCTCTTGGCACCAAGCATTGTGTTCTTCCAGAATGGTATCGTCCACATCACAACTGTATAAAATCTTGGCGTTGACATCTTGGTGAATCGCCAACACATGTGCTTTGGCTCGGCTCCTTACACCGATTACCGCACAATTGATATGATCGTTGGCTCCAAGAATTCGGGCATTCGCCCAAGAAGGAAATACTGCAGCGCCCAAGGTAACAGCAGCGGTACCTGTAGTTGTTTTTTTTATGAAATCGCGTCTTGTAGTCATGGTTTACTGCTTTTTAATAGGTTTTATCTTGATGTTTTTAAAACTTACATGATCTCCATGGTCTTGTAACAATATGTGTCCCCTGTCGACCTCTCCAAAGTTGGGCCATTTCACATACTTGCTTTCGGAGACCAGTTTGCGGTATGCTTCGCTTTTTCGCTCGTATTCTAAAACTTTTGTACCATTCAACCAATGCTCCACATGCTTGTCTTTTGAAACGATTCTGGCAGTATTCCATTCTCCAATAGGATTGATGGGTTTATTGACATCTGCCTGTATAAGGTCGTACAAAGATGACACCGTACGGCTACCTTCATGGTTACCCAGTTTAGCATCTGGATGTCGTTCGTCATCCAAAATTTGATATTCCAATCCGATGGACGAGCCTGGCCCTTTGTTCAAATCGGTGTCCACATAGTATTTGATGCCACTGTTGGCACCCTCTGTCAATTTGAAATCCACTTTGAGCTCAAAATCTCCATATAGCTCAGTTGTAACAATATCGCCACCAGCGGCCGATTCTTCGCCCCCGGAGGACAGAACGGTCAATACGCCATCCTTAATTTCCCATCCTTTCTCTGGAAAATCATCAAGACGTGCTCCACGCCATCCCACAGTGGTCTCTCCGTCCCATAACAATTTCCATCCGTTCTTTTCCTCATCGAGGGTAAGCTGGTTTTTGGTCATCACTGGGGCTAAGGGCATTTCTTTACTGTATTTTGAAAGACTGTCGGTCAAAATTTTGATATTTTTCCAGGCAATCTCCGTTCCTTCCTTTTGATCTTTTCCGATACTGTGCACTTGAAGCGCAATAAAGCCACTCGCCGTTTTGTCATCAATCAAATGTGCAGCAGGTACTCCATTGATCCAGGTTTGGATCGTATCTGCGATCGCCTCGATGCGATAGTGGTTCCAATCATTTTGTTTGAAGGCTTTTTGGGCAGCCGGATTATTTTCCAAACTAACGAGCCAACCTCTACGGCCTTCGTCATAGATTCCAGCGCTCCATGCCCTTTCTGATGGATCTATTTCAATTTGGTAGCCGTGCACCCTTCCATTTTGATAATAAGGAAAGCTATTGCTTCGTATTTGGATTCCCGAGTTCATCGTTGGATCCACTTTGTATTCCAATTCCAAGATAAAATCGTCGTACATCTGATCTGTTGTCAAAAAGGAATTGGGCGTATCATGCACCGTGGAACCCACGATCATGTCATCTTTTACCGTATAATTGGCCTCACCGCCCTTTTGGTTCCATCCGTTGAGGGTCCCATCAAATAGGTCAATCCATGGTGTGTCATCTTTGGGAGCTTCAGCACACCCCCAACACAGCAGGAGTGCCAATGTTCCGAATTTTAATTTGTTCATTTTATGTATCATTAGTTAAAAATTATATTCTACAATTCGATTAAAGGCCAAATAGGCCGGGCAACCACAAGGCCAATGCTGGAATGTACGTAATCAGGAACAAGGCCACGATCATAGCTACAAACAAAGGCAACAGGGGCTTTATCACTTTTTCAATGGATGTTTTGGCTACACCTATTCCCACAAAGAGTACCGAACCCACAGGTGGTGTGCACAGTCCAATGCAAAGGTTCAAGATCATGATGATGCCGAAATGTACCGGATCTATCCCCAATTTTGTTACAACAGGCAAAAATATGGGGGTAAATATGAGCACGGCCGGAGTGATGTCCATAAAAACACCGACTAGCAACAATATTACATTTATGATGAGCAGTAGAGCTACCTTGTTATCGGTTATGGACAAAAGCCCTGCACTGATGTCCTGTGGGATGTGCTCAAAGGAGAGTGCCCAAGACATACTCATGGAGGCGGCAATCAATAGCATGACAACAGCGGTAGTGGCCGAGGCGTTTAAAAAAATATTGGGCAGTTTTTTAAACGTTATCTGCTTATAGATAAAACCTAAGACCAAACTATAGAGCACAGCAATGGCCGAAGCTTCGGTAGCTGTAAATATTCCTGCTACGATGCCCCCAATGACCAAAACCAATAAGAATAGGCTTGGAACGGCATCAACAAAGGTTTTAAAAACCTGACCTAAAGTACTTCGCTCTCCGGTACCATATCCTTTCTTTTTCGCCCAAAACATGGCGACCACCATCAAAAGCAACCCGGTAATCAAACCAGGAATATATCCGGCCAAGAAAAGTGCGGCAATCGATGCCCCGCCGCTTGCCAAGGAATACACGATCAAAATGTTACTTGGGGGAATCACCAATCCCGTAGTGGCCGAGGTAATGTTAACAGCAGTGGAGAATCCTTTGTCATAGCCCTCTTTTTCCATTTCTGGTCCGAGAATGCTCCCCATGGCCGAAGCCGAGGCCATGGCCGAGCCTGCAATGGCGCCCATGAACATCGCCGATATAATATTGATTAGGGCGAGTCCTCCGGGCAAGGCACCGACCAAGGTTTTGGCAAAAGCTATCAAACGGTGGGCAATTCCTCCATGGTTCATCAATTCCCCTGACAATATAAAAAATGGGATGGCCAGCAGTGCAAAACTATCCAAGCCTGTGGCCATACGCTGTGATATGGTCGCCAATGCGGGCAAGGAGGGAACACTGACCAATAAGGTCAACATAGATGAAATAGCTATGCTCCACGCCACAGGAGTACCTATGGCCAAAAGACCCACAAAACTAATGATCAAAACAAGTAAGGGTATATAATCCATAAGGCTCAATCCGTTATTATGTCCACAACTTTATTATAAACCACTATCAGTCCGCTCAAGGGAATCACGATATATACGTATGCCAAGGGCAACCCCAATGCAGGGGAAAGCTGTTTGAGTTCATAGGTAGTGTACACCAACCATCCGCCACCTGTTACCATTGCCGCCAGACAGAACAGGATGATGAAACCAGACACCAATCCTTTCAATACTTTTTGGTTTTTGGCATTGGCACGTTTAGCCAGAACATCTATTGCCACATGACCATTTTTTCCAGATACGTAGGCCGCTCCCAGCAATCCCAACCAAATCATAAGAAATCGGGCGAGTTCATCCGTAAATGCACTTGGTTCTCCTATTACATACCTACTGAACACCTGCCAAAGTACATTCAGCACCATGAGGCCCATCAGTACTACCAGCAAATGCGCCAAAATATTTTCCAATGCCCTTTTGAGTCCCATCACTTTGCCAATGATTTGATTTGTTGTATCATGCTGTTCAATTCCGTATCATCTTCATACGCCCGGTACATTTCCTTTGTCATTTGGATGAATGGCGTTTTATCTGGATATGAAATCTTTACCCCTGCTTTCTGGACTTTTTCCAGTGCCTCGGCTTCCGATATGGCCCACAATTTTCTTTGGTGTGCCAATGATTCTTTTACTGCTTGTTGAACCCATCCCTGTTCCTGTTCCGAAAGGGTATCCCAAAATTGGGTACCAACGATCAAAACGTCCGGGGAAAAGGTATGTTCGTCCAACGAATAATAAGGGCACACCTCATAATGCTTGGAAAGGTAAAAACTGGGGGGATTGTTCTCCGCTCCATCCACCACGCCCTGTTGCAGGGATGTATAGAGCTCTCCCCATGAAATAGGCGTGGGCGAACCTCCAAGACTTTTGACCATATCTATGGCCGTAACACTTTCCATTACCCTGATTTTGAGTCCTTTTAAATCATCTGGAGTATTTATGGGCTCGTGTTCGGTATAAAAACTTCTAAATCCGGCATCGTAATAACCCAGACCTTTTAATCGAAATTGTTTGGCATTGTCCAACAATGTTTGCCCAATAGTGCCATCCAGAACTTCAAAGGCATGTTCCCTGCTCTCAAAAAGATAGGGCAATCCCAATATTCTTGTCTTTGGAGCAAAATTCTCCAAGGTGGCAACCGATACCTTGGTCATATCCAGACTTCCCAATTGAATCAACTCCAGGATTTCACGTTCGGTGCCCAATTGTTGATTGGGATAGATCTCTACACGAAGTCTGCCCTTGGAAACACTATCAAGATCTTCCCCCATTTTTACCATAGCCCTGTGTACGGAATGGTTGATATCCAAACCATGAGCCAACCTTATCGTCTTGATACTACTGACCTCTTCACAACTAGTGGCGAAAAGCAAAGCGTACAATAAAAAAATGGTAGGAACGTGCTTCATTATTTTTTCCTTCTGATAGTTTCGATCAATTTTATGGTCTCTGCTACTTTTTTCTGTAGCCCTTCAAAATCTTTACCTTCCAAAATATCTTTGGAAATCAATTTTGAACCCATTCCCACGCAGGTTACTCCCGCATCAAACCAAGCTTTGAGATTTGCTTCTTCTGTACTTACCCCACCTGTTGGCATAATGCTTGTCCAAGGTTGGGGCCCTTTAATGGCCTTTACAAATCCTGGTCCATAGGTAGACCCCGGAAAGAGCTTGATCAATTCACAACCTAATTCTTCGGCTTTATTGATTTCGGTCAAAGAGCCACAGCCCGGCGACCATAGTATTTTTCTACGATTACAAACTATGGCGATGTCTTCCCTTAAAGATGGGGTTACCACAAAGTTTGCTCCCATTTGCATATAAAAGGATGCTGCCGATGCATCCGTAATGGATCCAACCCCCATGATCATCCCCGGAAGTTCTTTCAGGGAATATTTGTTCAATGCTAAAAAAACCTCAAAGGCAAAATCGCCACGGGCCGTGAACTCCATCAAGCGGGCACCGCCATCGTAGCAAGCCTTGAGCACCTTTTTGCCCAATTCGATATCGGAATGATAGAACAAGGGAACCATACCTGTTTCCTGCATCACCCGCACTACTTCCAACCTTGTATATGTTGCCATAATTTTTGATTAAAAACATGGAACCGGAACACCCGGTTCCATGGGAATTTAACTAACTCGAATATTATCGAGATACTCTTCCAGAGGCATCACCTCCCATTAACTTTTCTACTTCTGAAACGGTAGCCAAATTGGCATCCCCTTTTATAGTGTGCTTTAAACAAGAAGCCGCAACGGCAAAGTCCAATGCCTTTTGATCATGGTTCGGATAGGTCAACAGTCCATAAATCAATCCCCCCATAAAGGAATCTCCTCCACCGACCCGATCTACAATATGTGTAATTTGGTACTGGGGCGATTTGAACATGGTCTTGCCATCATACAACACTCCTGCCCATGTATTGTGCGATGCAGATATAGATCCCCGTAGTGTGGTTATTACCTTTTTGGCGTTGGGAAATCGTTTCATCATCTGCTGGCACACGGACAAAAATGCTTCGGCCTTGACATGTTCCCCTTGTTTCGTAATGTCCAAACCTTCCGGTTTGATACCAAAGTGTTTTTCCGCGTCCTCCTCATTGCCCAAGACAATGTCGCAGTACGAAGTTAGTTCGGACATGATTTCCTCCCGCTTTGCATCATCGCAGTATTTCCAAAGCTTGGCCCGGTAGTTCAGATCCGTGGATATGGTAACTCCCATATCACTGGCAACCTTTACAGCCTCTAAGCACGCATCGGCAGCTCCTTGAGAAATAGCTGGCGTAATTCCGGTCCAATGGAACCACTCCACATCTGTGAAGACACTGTCCCAATCTACCATACCAGGCTCTATCTCTGCCATGGCAGAATGTGCTCTATCGTAGACCACTTTGCTACCGCGGCTTACGGCACCAGTTTCCAAGAAATAGATGCCCAAACGGTCACCGCCATAAATGATATGATCAGTGCCAACACCACGCTTTCTCATTTCCATCAGTGCACATTCCCCGATGTCGTTCTTGGGAAGGCGGGTCACAAAATCCACGGGTACGCCATAGTTAGCCAATGAAACGGCGACATTGGATTCGCCACCTCCGTAGACCACATCAAAATTATTGGCCTGTGAAAACCTTAGAAAACCTTGAGGGGAGAGTCTCAACATAATTTCTCCAAACGTTACCACTTTTTTCATTCCGTTATCTCTATTTTTTGATTATATCCTAAATTAAAATAGGCCTTGGCATTTCTGTAACAAATATCCTGAACCATACCACCTATGTAAGATAGGTCATTCGGCACAAGACCTTTTTTTATATCGTTCCCCAATATATTACACAACAATCTCCTAAAATATTCGTGCCTGGGAAAGGATAGAAAGCTCCGGGAATCGGTGAGCATGCCCACAAAACAACTGAGCAATCCCATATTCGATATGGCATTTAATTGCCTTTCCATGCCGTCCAGTTGATCATTGTACCACCATCCCGAGCCCATTTGTATCTTTCCCCGAACACTGCCATCATTGAAGTTTCCTGCCATGGTTGCAAAAACTTCATTAAGGGCAGGATTAAGATTATATAGAATGGTCTTACCAAGCTGTCCTGTATTTTCAAGGGTGTTCAAGAATTTAGCAAGATTGATGGCCTGCGGAAAATCGCCAATCGAATCAAACCCGGTATCAGGCCCTAACTGGGCCAATTTTCCTTTGTTCGTGTTGCGCAGTGCCCCCAAATGGAATTGCTGTACCCATCCCAGTTTATGGTATTCACGGCAAAGATGGATCAAGGTCTCAAAGGTAAAGTATTGTTTCTCTTCTCTTTCCAAGGGAAGGTCGTTCAATAGCTTTCCAAAGATGACCTCTACATCATAGTTGTTTATCTCAAAATGATACAATTGTTCCAGACCATGGTCGGAAAGGCGGCAACCATTTTCATGGAAATATACCATCCTTTTTTTAAGGGCCATGATCAAATCCTGATAGGTTAATATCTGGATTCCGGATACCTCACCCAACTTTTCCAAATATGTTCTGTAAGCGCTATTGTCCTCAATAGCATATACCTTATCTGGCCTGAACGTTGGTAACATTTTTGGCGAAATTTCTTTCTTTGCCATACTACGATGATGCGCTAAAGTGTCTGTAGGATCATCCGTGGTACAGATAACTTCTACGTTGAACTGTTGTAACAGTCCAATTGTACTATGGCTTTTCTCTTGTAGTTGCTCTTTGGTATCCTCATAAATACGTTCGGCATTGTTGCCCGTAAGCAAATCTTCTATACCGAAATAACGTTGTAATTCCAAATGTGTCCAATGGTACAGTGGGTTCCTAAGCGTGTGAGGGACGGTTTCGGCCCATTTTTGAAACTTTTCTTCGTCGGATGCATCTCCGGTAATGTACTGCTCATCAATTCCAAAAGTTCGCATCGCCCGCCATTTATAGTGATCATCCGTCAACCAAGCTTCCGTTAAATTTTTGAACTGGTGATTGTTTGCAACATATTCGGGCGATAAGTGGTTGTGGTAGTCAATTATGGGCATTTCCTTCGCATAGCCGTGATACAATTCCTCAGCTTGTGGGATTTCCAGTAAAAAGTTATCTTTTATAAATGCCATTAGCGTAAGGATTTTTCAATACCATACATGAGTCCCCTTAATTCTGCAAGACCCCGTAAGCGTCCTATCGCGGAATATCCAGGATTTGTTTTTTTGTTGATATCGTCCAACATTTGGTGTCCATGGTCGGGCCTCATGGGCATGCGTTGGTTCTTTACATTTTTTTTCTTGCGGATATGCTGTTCTTTAAGCAATGCATGCATCACTCCATACATATCCACATCACCATCCAAATGGTCCGCTTCATGGAAATTGCCCAGCGAATCTCTTTTCGTACTTCTCAGATGTATAAAATTGATTTTTTTGGATAAACGATCGGCCATGCCCGCCAAATCATTGTCCGCCCTAACCCCATAAGATCCCGTGCAAAAACAGAGTCCGTTATGGGGACTATCATAGGCAGCGAGCAGTTTATTGGCATCTTCTTCCGTACTCACCACTCTTGGGAGCCCCAGAATGGGATATGGAGGGTCATCCGGGTGGATTGCCAAAAAGACCCCGGACTTTTCAGCGGTCGGTCCAATTTCCTTGATAAAGTTGTATAGGTTTTCTCTTAGTTCCTCTTCCCCAATGTCCTGATACATATCCAAAGCCTGTTGAAACTGTTCCAACGTATAACCTTCCTCAGCACCTGGAAGACCAGCAATTATATTCTGGACCAAACGCTTCTTGGCATCATCTTCCATCACATCGAATGTTGCCTTGGCCATTTGAATGGTATCCTTGGAATAATGGTCAAAGGCCTTTTCACGATTCAGGATAAAGAGTTCAAATGCTGCAAATTCAATGGCATCAAACCGAAGTGCATAGGAACCATCCGGCATTTTATAAGAAAGATCGGTTCGGGTCCAATCCAAAATGGGCATAAAATTATAACACACCGTATCTATTCCGCATGAGCCAAGATTTTCAATGCTTTGTTTGTAATTGGCTATAAACTCTTTATAATTACCTGTTCTTTTTTTTATGTCTTCATGAACAGGGATACTCTCTACAACCGACCATATAAGACCCGAAGCTTCTACTTCTTTTTTTCTTTCATTGATTTCAGCAATGGGCCACACATCACCATTTGGAATATGGTGCAATGCCGTTACAACCCCAGTTGCCCCGGCCTGTCTGATATCTGCAAGGGAAACAGGATCTTTTGGTCCGTACCATCGCCATGTTTGTTCTAGACCCATGAATATTGAATTTTTATCACTTCTTAATTTCTTTTCTTAAACTCCGCTAAATGCACTGAACCCACCATCGATGGGAACCACAATGCCCGTTATAAATTTAGACTGTTCACTGCTCAACCATAAAGTGGTGCCCACCAAATCCTCCGGTTCACCAAAGCGTCCCATGGGGGTTTGATCGATTATCGTAGTCCCCCTTGGGGTCAAACCACCATCTTCTTTGGTCAATAAACTTCTGTTCTGATCCGTTAGAAAAAAACCTGGGGCCAAAGCGTTGACCCTAATGCCTACTTTGGAAAAATGGACCGCAAGCCATTGGGTAAAATTTGAAACGGCAGCCTTTGCACCACTATAGGCCGGTATTTTTGTAAGTGGGGTAAAGGCGTTCATTGATGAGATGTTCAGAACACTGCATCCTGTGCGACCTACCATTTCCCTGGAAAAAATTTGTGTGGGCAAAAGGGTTCCAATGAAATTTAAGTTGAACACAAATTGAATCCCTTCCATATCCAAATCAAAGAATGTTTTAAAATCCTCTGCTGTCCTTTCCATGTCTTTCTTGAGCAAATAGGACTCACTGGTCGTTCCCAAAGGGTGGTTTCCCCCTGCTCCATTGATCAGAATATCGCAAAAGCCAAATTTTTCCGCAATCTCCTTTTTGGCCGCCTGTAGGCTTTCCCGATCAAGAACATCTGCCTGAACTGCAATTGCGACCCCGCCAGCATTAATGATTTTTTCCGAAACGGCCTCGGCCGACTTCATATTCAAATCCATAACGCAGACCTTTGCGCCTTGATCAGCAAAAGCAAGGGCTATGGTACTACATAAAATACCTCCACCACCTGTTATTGCCACAACTTTGCCTTTCAATTCTTTATATTTGGGATTATCCATTGCTATTATTTTTCTTTGAACAAGGTATTGTATTAGGTTAAAATTTATTCTGTGTACTTTTTACATGGTTTCAAATATATAAATTTTTACCATCCATTCAGAGAAAAAACCAAAATTTTACACAAAAAAATGAAGACTCAAGAAAAACTCCAGGATATTCAAGTAAAACCGGACTCGTTCGAATGTTCTGTCACAGCTGACATAACGGTTTTTGGATATGTTGACGGTAAACTAAAAATCCTTCTTATAAAAAGGTCGTTGGGACATTTTAAAAACCAATGGCATGTTCCTGGAGGGGTAATGGAGGAACATGAAACCATTGAGGACTGTGCAGCAAAGGTCCTTTTTTCCCTGACAGGCTTTAGGGACATACACTTTGAACAGGTCAAGACCTATACCGCCTTGGACAGGCACCCTTTAAAGCGAGTTATTACGGTGTGCTTTTATGCTTTGGTCAAACCCGAGAACCACCCTTTGGCACTAAGGGACAATATTACGAGCATTGACTGGTTCGATGTGGACGCTATTCCCAAAAATCTCGGTTACGACCATGAAAAACTGATCAGCGAAGCGTACTCATTTGTACAGAACAATTTAAGGCATAGGCTTATCGTTGGCGAACTTCTTCCAAAGGAATTTACCTTACAAGAACTTCAGAATTTATACGAGGATATTTTGAATGTTGAACTGGATAGAAGGAATTTTAGAAAGCGTATATTCCAAATGGATGTTTTGGTGAACACCGAGAAAAAAAAGCAGGGTGTTAAGGGAGGGCCGTATTTGTACAGGTTAAAATAATGGAGGGCTATGTCATAATCAATTCTTAAGTGCTGTATTTTGTTTTAAACAAAAGGAACAACATAGCTTTGTAGTTGTTTCCCAGTCCTTGTTTTAGTCTATTGAAGGCTTTGGTAATCTGTGCTTCCACTGTCTTGATCGAAATATTGAGATATTCGGATATTTCAAGGTTTGTGAGTCCTTCCTTTCTACTCAAAAGAAATACTTCCCGACATTTGGGAGGTAGGCGCTGTATTTCTTCCGTGACTTTGGCCATAATCTTTTCCCAAGAAGCATCGTCATGCAGGGTAACAGACTTTTCCAGAGCCTGAAAATACTTTTGTTCCAAAATCATGGTCGATCGTTTCTTTTTGTATTGATTGATGAATTCGTTGTAAACGGATTTGAACAAATAGTTCTGAAGGGAAGACTCAATTCGAAGTTTTCTCCGTTTTTCCCAAGTTTTCAAAAATACGTTCTGGAGCACATCTTCGGCCATTTCATGATTGTTTGTCAAGGTAAGGGCATAACCGAACAATCTTTGGCTATACTGATCTACTAAATGCACGAACTCCATTTAAAACAAAACAAGATTTTTTTAGGAACGAAGTGTTATATATTTCCTCAATTATATCACATCAAATATTCCTACATTGGATGGGCGGAGAATGGGAACCTCTGAAAACGGCAGATTTGAACCACCCAACATTTTGTTGTGATAAATTGAAGATCAGTATCTTTTTGGTTCTTTTACTGTCCTCATTTTTTTCGGTGAAAATGGCATACTATGCCCGTTTTTGCACATTACGAATGAGATACCATATTTTGCGTCTGCGCTAAAGTCTTTTTTATTGCTTTTATTTGACTATGGATTTTTTACCCGTTCCATTTCTTTGCTGCAAGCATCAGACTGATTGTCTGTATAAACATTGTTTTCAATGGTTACGGTTACCTTTTTCCAAGTTTCATTGCCCGATAGGCTCTGCCATTTAACCGTTCCGAAGTAAGTTCCGGGCTTTTGTTCTGTAAGTTTATAGCCTATTTCATCTATGTTGAACATATATCTTTCCAGCCCGCCCAATTTGGTATAACGCCCTATTATTTCGTTGTTTTCATTGGTGAAGGTAATTACGCGTCCGTCGCAACCTTCCCAAGAACCGATAATGTTCCTATCAATAGAAGGCGTGGAAATCATCGGCTCGACTGAGGTGACTTTGCAACCTGCAAAAAAGGTTGCGAAAATCGCAAGTATGATACGTTTTAGTGTTTTCATTTTAATCTTTACGTTGGTATTTGTCCTTTATGAATTCAAAGTACATATAGCCAAAGCGGTCGAACCAATCTTCTACGCCGTAGCGGGCTTCGCACTCGCTGAGTTCGTACATTGAGTCGGCCAGGCTTTGCAGTAATTCGCCATATTTTTTGTCATAGGCGGCCTGCAAATCCCGAACTGATTTTTCAATATTCAATTTTTGTGTCTGCCAGGCCATACCCGACACTCCGTGGTAACCCGAAACATTATCGCCAAATGCAATGGCTGCATCGCTAAAGGTTTTGTTGCATTTGTAAATGGTGGCCAACTGTTCAAAAAGATAGCGCACCGTATTAAATTGCTTTCTGGCCTCCAAAAAACACTCGGCACAGCCTTCTTTTTCGTATTCTTCTTGCCCTGTCTCGCCCGCAATGGTATATTCATAAACTATGGTGCAAAAAGAGGGAATACGCGGCGCATTGGAAGGCGGTGTCGAGTTGATACAATCGGCCAGCCCCTTGTAGCTTTTGTATAGGTTTACAATACTTTCCAAAGTGCTCTTTATGTCTTTCATTTTCTTTGCCAGGGCTTTGGTTTTCTTTTTAAATTCTTTGTGCTGCCCATATTTATTGTCCAAATGCTTGGTGAGCTTGCCGTTTTCAAGGTCTTCTTGGGTAAAAAATTGGTCGTCATAAAAAAAACCTTGTTCGTTCCCGGAACCGTTTTGTGCTTCCACCGGGAAAGAGAATGCGAGCAGTAAGGCTATTACCGACGCCGATTTTTTGCCCAGCAGCTTGCCGGCCAGCAGGCCAATTACCAATATGGCCACACCCAAAAGGATGTACAGCAAAGTATTTCCGCCGTTACCGCCGCCATTGGAAGCTGGATTTTCAACTGCACCGTCCGAACTGCCGCTGGCTTTCATTTGGTTTTCTGTGATTTTTACAAAGGGGCTGCCTAAATAATTTTGCTGTGGTGGGCTTGCCAAAACTGCAATGGAAAAATTGGTGGTTTTGTTCTCTGGCGATTCCACCTTAATGCCAAACGAACCCCAAGTTCTTATTTTAAAGGAAATAATGCCATTTTCGTCAGTGCCATTATCGGTTTTTTCCATATCGGGGGCTTCCCAGTTGTCTTGGGCCAGGCTTACTTTTAACGAACGGTCATCATCCAAGGGCGTTACGAGGATGTCCAAAAACTGCCACAGTTCGTGGCCGGTTACAAAATAGTACCGGGTGGAATCGACGGTACTTAGTGTGATAATGCTCATTTCGCCCTCGTGCCCTTTTCTATTGTCTTCCTTTAATTTGAGTTCTACGTGCTTGATATTTTCGTCCAAGGTAAAGGGTTGGGCAAGGCTTTGGGAAATCCCAGAAAAAAGAAAGGCGAACAGCAATATGACTTTTATTACTCTCATATCCGTTAGTTTTTATAGGCGTTAATAAGGTAATTAGCAATTTTATAGGTGTTCTGTTTTCGCTCTTCTTTTTGGGCTTCGGTCAGTTTATGACCATTTGTATTTAAGTAACTGTTGCTGATTTTTATAGGATTTCCATAATTACTGTTAAGCAACAACACAAAACCCTGTACAGGGTGTCTTTTCAAATAGGTGTCCCCCGATTCACTAACTTGAACATCTATTAAATCATTTTTTAGTCCGCTTTTTATTTGATCTTCCACTATGGCTTTGTCACCCCATTTTTCCAGACTTATACCATAATTGACCGTGAAATTGTCGGGATGGGTTACTTTGTACCAACAGCTGCCTTGGTAATTGCTTTGTTCCTCCACTTGGTTATCATTATATCCCAAAGCTTTGGCCAATTGGGAGATGGTAAGTTTACAGTCTTCACTTTCGGCATAGAGCTGGGTGTAATCGCCCCTTTGCTTGAGGTCGATATCGTTCTGTTCGGAAGCTTTGACAGTTTCGGTTTTTGCTTCATGCATACCGACAGGCACGGCTTCTGAATCTGTTTTCTCCTTTTTTTCTGAATTGCCGCAGCTTGTTAGAGACAGTACTACCAATACGATGGTTGAAATGTGCTTGGTTTTCATCATCATGATTTAATGGTTATTCCTCAACCTTGTCTATCTTGATTTTTTCTATCTCAAGAGGCTCATATTTTACATAATAGCTTTCAGTTCCGGCTATGATGGGGCTTATTTTAATTTCCTTGCCAGATGCTACAAAGTCAAACATCACTTCATGATATTGGTGATTTATATACCATGAATCAAAACTTCTGCCCGTTACATTTGTCATTACCTTTTTGTTTCTGTATTCTCCGGGTTTTAACTTAATGATCATCCGATACCTTTCGCCCATTTCCGGGTTAAACTTTAAAACCAAATACCGCATTGTAGGTAAAAATCCGGGGGCATTGTTATCTAAACGTGAGTAATATTTATTTTCAGGATATATACTGATGTAGCGTTGGTTACTTTGATATTCTCCGAAATATTCAACAACCTGCATGTCTTTATCTGAAAATCGGGAAGGTGTAATTTCCCAAGATTTATTGATCCTTAGACCCAATACTGCCTCACGGTCTATTCTGGCAGCCGGAAGTTTTGCTATTTGAGCGGGTTTTAAATTTTCAAACTCCCTCGTGTCTATTCTTTTGGGAATTGCAATGGTTTTAACCCTTAAATCAGTCTTTGTATTAACAGATTCCTTTATTCTTACATTCTTATTGGGTATTCTTATTTGTGCCACACTTGAAAATGATATGAGCAAGGCGAGAACGATTAAAATTTGTTGCGTTTTCATAATTGTTGTTTTTTTTGTTATTCCTCCTTACGCACCAAGGTTACCACTGCGCCCGTCATAGCATCTTCGATAACAAGCATAGTATTGGTATGTTCCAAAATGGTTTGGGTGGTGGTTATTTTGGTGGTGCTTACCTCGTCTTGTGCCTCGGCTTTTACCGTCATAACATTGCCTTCCAGTTCGTAGGTACCTACACTGTCGGTAAGCAGGTTGCAGTCATTATCATAAAATTGGGTGCGATAGCTATTGCCTGTGTAGGTAATGTTCGATTTTTTACCACAGTCGTTCAGGTTTTCATAGCCGGGCACCCCTTCGAGTGATTCATAATACCAAGTGCCTTCAAAATTGTTGGCTTCCGTAGTGGTCTTATCTTTGTCCATTACTTTTTTGGGAACGCCAAAAACACTTTCGATGGCCTCGTCGGTTTTTTCTTCTGCCTTTTGCTCGGTCTTGCGCTCTACAGTATTTTCAACACCCCGCTCAGCAGCCTTTCTTGCTTTTTTACCCAGTTTCTTCAGGAATTGGGCTTCGGTTTGTTGCACGGGCATTAAAAAGGCCAGGCCCAGTAGTACAAAAAATAATGCTTTTCGTTTCATATTGTTACATTTTTTATTGTTGAAACAGGTTTATCCCTCGCCAGGGTTTTTGTCCAAAACCATCTCTTTTGTTTCCTCGTTGACTATAGAATAATAATCCACCATCATTTCGGTTTCGGTTATCGATTTGATAGTAATCTCGTAGGGATAGTTGTCGTCGAGCACTTTAAATTTTGTGTCGCTTAACCATTCGATGTTGTTGGTCTCGGTAAATCCGGCCAGGCAATCGCCACTGCTGTCATCGGTATAATACCACACTTCTGTGACTGTATTACCGTCAAACTCATAGTAGGTTGTTTTATAACAATCATCCATGATTTCATTTTCGAGATAATCCAGGTACCACTTTCCGGTTTCGGTAACTAGTTCTTGTACCGTGGGTTCGGGTGTTGGGGTGTCGTCGTCATTGTTACAAGCGGTTAAAACCAGTGTTGGCAACAAAATCAGGGCAAAAAATGTTTTAAGTGTTTCCATCGTTTTTGTTTTTCTATGGGTTATGTCCTTTAATGGAAAAAATTTGTGTAGGAACATTTAACTGCTTAAAATGAGGTTTTTTTATAACAGCCCTTTGTAAAAAAGCGGCTTTTTATTTTTTGAAAAGGAAAAAACAAGCCATTGCTTTTGAAAAGATGGAATCGGAAATTTTGCAGAAAAAGAAAGTTTAAGATGTAAAGGGACTATGTAGAAAGAGCCTGGAAAGCATTTGTCCAAACAGCTTTCTCTATAGTAGTTAACTGTACAAACGGATATTGGGTGGTATCAAATTCAGATGGAGGCATCCCCAAATACTTCTTAAAACTTTTGGAGTAATGGGCACTGTCATAAAAATAGAGCAATGCTGAAGATGAATTGTAGTGGGCATCCTTCTCTTTAAAAGATGAAAAGATAAAATTGTAACGGATAATTTTTATGTACAGCAAAGGCGATATGCCTACCATTTCCTTAAATTTTCTCTGAAAATACCGTTTGCTCACATTAAGCGTAAGAATAAGGTCATCAACACTCAATTTCCCCTCTTTTTTCATGATAAAGTCAATTGCTGTGTCTATAAAGTTGAAAGCCGGTTTTGCAATCTGGAGCTGTTTTTTAAAAATGCCATTCAACAAATCAATACGCCTTTCTATGGTGTTTTCTTTATCAAATGCAATTGAAAAATGATCAAGCTCGTCATTGAACAAGTGTTTAGGGTTTGCCCCTGTATTTACTATTTTCGATATATCGGTTTGAAACAAATGATATAAAGCCGTTGGTTTCAGGCAGGCAACAAGCACGTTTAAATGAGTGTCGGGCGAACTCATTTGATAAGGAATGGTCGTTTGGGCGTTCACATAATAAGTTTCGGTGTCGTAAACAAAGTCATCTATTTTCACCTTCATCCTTCCCTTTTTTTGAAAGCCCATAAAACTGCATCCAGTTGGTATGCTCAAGTAGTTGATGACGTCATCCGAGGCTACCTTTTCCCAGTCCAGTTCAAAATAAAACAGGATGAAATCTTTTAACATTGGATGTGGTTCAAACTTTCTGAACATTTTTTAGGTTTTGGCTAAAAACAGCTCTTTTATTTTTTCAGCGGTCGGCATACGTGCCTAAGAGTCGGCAGGTAAGTCGGCTCAAACCAAATGTGCTGTTTACTCTCGCCTTTTATGTTTTTTGGGCTCGTGATTCGATTCGCTTAATTGTGTGCCTAGTTTTTCAGCTTGCAGGGAACGGTTCTCGTATCGTTGAGAAGCAACAAGGTTTTTTGGTTAAACAATAAAGTTAGTAAAAATGTGGGGGTTTTTCCTGCCCTGTCTTGCAGGTGGGCATTGTGGGAAAAGAGCTGCACCCAAAAAGTATTGGACACTTGAATGATGGTGGTCCCTATGGGCATGGTAATCTCAAAGTTACCGTCAAAATCCGTGGTAGTTCCTACACTCGTTCCCTTTGCGATAACACTGGCACCGGCAAGGGGAATGCCGGATTCGTCCAACACAAGACCTTTAAGATTGGTTTGAGGTTTTCTACTTTCAACCTTTTGTTGTGGAACCGAATTCTTAAGGGTAGTATTGTTTCTTTTCTTAATAACAATTTGCCTTGCAATAATTTCGAAGGTCAAATCGGTATCTTTAAAGACTTCCTTAAAAAATCTTTAAACCTTCCCATTTTTTTATTTTTTCTACACTTATTTCCTAAAAAGTAGAAAGTTTCGATTAATTTCTTGGAGTTCCGAGGAAGGTTTGGTGGTTGCCATCCAATGCTAAGCAACTTTAAAACCTTATTTTGAAAATAGTTTGCATTCCAAATACCATTCAATTGAGGCGTAGGAATCAAACAGGCTAACCCTTATACTTTTTTGTACACTGGATAAAGATGTGTTATTGTCTGTGTTTATTGGCATGTAACTCACCAAGGTTGATTTGCTGTTGCTCCCTATAGCCAAGAACAAACTTGGGCAGTACAAACACAACACGTTCCGTACCCCTATAATGACTGAACCAAAAATATTTTTACAAAAATTCTTATAATCAAAAAGTTACGTTGTTGTTTTTCATAAAGGGCAACCGAATGGGCATCTTTTTACCGTTTCGATTCACCTTGTAAAGCAGGTTTAATAAAATATGATGAAGTTCCTAAGATTTACCCAGGAACTTTATTACTACAAATCACCAATGAAAAACGAATTTATATTTCAAGTAGATTGCAGGTATCGTAGGGGAAAAACTTGACCTTCCTTATGACACCTCATACCTTCGTTACTACCGTTACCCTATCCAATGGTGTTCCCATCGAAACCGTTTCAAAAATGCTGGGGCACACCAAATTGGCCACCACCCAAATCTATGCCCGCAATCTGGATAAAAAACTAAGTGGAGATATGATGGAGCCACAAAGCAAGCTAAACTTCTAAAAAAGGCTCATCCGAACAACTAATTGGCATTGCAAATAAACCGACTAGCGAGCACTAGAATACCGAAGCATCTCTTTTTAAAACAAATTCCTTAACCAAATATCATCTTAACAGGTTTGAAAAAGGATTTTCCTGCGCTGCAAACAGGACAATTGTAATCTTCCGGCAAGTCATCAAATCGGGTATTGGGTGCTATATTGGATTTGGGGTCTCCAATCTTATCATCGTAAACAGTCAAGCAATTTTCACATTGATGCACCATGATTTGCTTTTGTTTTTCGATAACAGTCTTTTTTCTTGGTGTGGTCTTCTCTTGACCGAGTTGCTTAAAGTATGCCCTGCTCAATTCAATTAAAAGATTGGCCAATTCCTTTTTATCCACATCTTGGGCATAAATCAAATAGTCTCTAGTGTTAGGGTCAAAATCTTTAAAGTAACAAACATTATAGGTTGGTCTTACTTTATAATCCAAGCCTATCTGGGTCGAAGGATTTTTTTCAATGACTATGGATGAAAAATGGGATTGTTTGCCCACATCTTTACTTATACCAAAGGTAAGTCCGTAGGTACTAATATCGTTTTGATCAAAATTATGTACCAAATATTGCTTTAGTTCAAGTGCCTCTTTGTCATCCACTGGTAAATGCCAGTTCATTTCCAATTGCGAATGTCGAACATTGATGCCTCTTTGTCCAAGGAACCTTTCCAATTCGGGCCTACTTTCCGTGGAAATTCCCTTCACGATGAAAGACTTCCATGGAGTGATGCATATTTTCCCAATACTATTATCCAGACAAAACCTGCAAAACTCCTTTAAAAATTGAAGATCATAGCGATTATTACGCCAATATAGCCCCAACCAATATTGATCCAGCCCCATCCGGTTCATTCCTTCATAATACGGAAAGGTCACAAAGGGAATCTGGAGTTCTTTTTTTATTGTCTTGTTGTTGTCGGTTTGTAATTTTTGATTCAGTATTGCAAAAAGTTGGTCCACATTGTCCATGGCATGATACACTTCCTCTATGGCCTTACAAACTGCAACCATATCCCAACTGTAGATCAGTACGGGATAATAAGCGCTATGTTTCCAATGAGGTAAGAGTATGTTCAAATACCAATAATCTTCCTCCTCAGACGCAACAAAATTAAGATTTCCACTAAAAATGGGCACCAATCGTTGTTTTGGATCAGTTATATTTATTTTTAATCTAGGCAGGTAATCAAACTGTTCCAGAATATAGAGGAAGGTGCTGCCCTTGAGCCAATAGGTGGTTTCAAAGATATCTGCACATACATAGGAACACACGATATTTTGGTATGAGCGGTCGGCTATAATCGCTGTTTTATATTTTGTTCCGCTCTCCAGAGGCTCTTTGTTCATTCCGTCCAAAGGAAAAAGCATGTCTTGTCTAGAACCAAAATACACTTCGGTCAAGCCAGCGGCTTCAAGCATTGCTATACCATCCTTGAGCTCGCCTGGCGATGTAATCCCGCCCCTTATCAATATTCTGTACAGATCGTCATTCATGCTCTCATACCATTGTTGATTTCAATACTCCATTCAATATGGACTGCACCTCGGGTTTGCAGCTACCACAACCCAATCCGGCTCCTGTTTGGGAACATAGTAGCGCAAAATCTGTGCATCCTCCTACAATGGCATCCTTAATGTTGCCCTCCCCCACTTGACTACAGGAACAGACCAAACCTCCTTTGAGCGGCTCCATGGTTGATGAACCCCGCAGCAGTTCCTCCCTTTTTTCGGAGAGTTCTATTTCTTCCTCAATCAATCGCTTAAATTCTGCAAACTCGTTTTTGTCCCCCATTAAAATGGCTCCTTTCAAGGTATCGTTCTGTACGATGCATTTTTTGTAAAACCTCTTGCTTACATCCATCAATAAAACCTCCTCATAAGTGGGGTCGTTTTTCGGGGCATTCACCATACCAATACTACAGAGGTCCAGATTCTCGAATTTTAAAATATTCATCAGCACGGAACCGCTATATAGGCTCCCTAAGTCCCCCATGATATAATTTGCGGCCACATCGGCTTGTTGCTCCGCTGCCGAGGTAATACCATAGAGTGCGTTCTCGAACTCGGCGATTTCACCCAGAGCAAATATGGACGGATTACTCGTTTTAAGGTAAGGGTCTACCAATACACCTCTTCTAGTTTCTAGACCGGCATCCTTTGCCAAAGATATATTGGGTCTGGTTCCAATCGCATAAACAATGGCGTTACACCGTAAAGTTCGTCCCGTCTTAAGATTGACCATCAAGGTGTACTGAGATCCTTCATCTTCAAAAATGGTACTGACCTCGTTGTCAAAAAACAACTGAATTCCACGCTCGGAAACATCCTCGGCCAATAATTTACTGGAAACGGGGTCCAACTGACGTTCCATCAATCTGGGGGCACGCTGTATGATGCTGATATTGATATTGATTTTTTTTAGGGCAGCTGCCAGTTCAAGGCCTAGCAGGCCCCCTCCAACAATTACCACATGCTGTTCGCTTGGGGGTAGCTTTGTTTCTGAAAGATATTTTTTGAGTCGGTCTGCATCATTTCTTTCCCGCATGGTAAACCTTCCCGGTAAATCCATGCGTACCTCATTGGGCACAAATGCTCGGCTTCCCGTAGCCATAACCAAAAGATCGTAATCATGGAACTCGCCCAAATCGTCCTGAACAAATTTTTCTTTGACATTGATTGTTTGAATGCCATTCTTTGAATGCAGGCTTACTCGAAGCTTTTCCAACTCTCCCTTTTTTAATTTTTGAAGAGATTCCCAAGACAGTTCTTCGTTTACATATTCCGGAAGCAAAACGCGGTTGTAGAACGGTTGCGCTTCCTTGGAAAATACATGAATCTCGTCCCCTTTGTTTTTTTTACGATAGGTTTGAATAAAACGATAAGCTGCAGCTCCAGCCCCGATGATGATGATTTTCTGTTTGGGCTTACGATATTTTTTTACCTGAACGGCACAATACTTGAAATCCGGTTCTTTGGAAATGGAATCTACAATATCGTTGGTCAGGTTATTTGCCCTACTAAAATCATTGTTCAATATTTTGCCCCAGTGCATGGGAAGGAAAACCACACGCTCCCTGATATCGTAATTTATCCTTACCTTAACCCGAACACTACCTCTTTGACTTTTTACCACTGCAATATCTCCTTCCTTAAGTTTACGCAGATAGGCATCTACCTTGTTCATTTCAAGATATGGGGCAGGAATGTGGGTCAAAAGACGCTTTACTTTTCCCGTTTTGGTTCGGGTATGCCATTGATCTCTCACCCTTCCTGTATTGAGTACCAATGGAAATTCCGCCGTGGCGACTTCTGACTTGTTATACAGGTTGCGAGGCGCATTAAAATGTACCTTACCATTGGCGGTAAAATACTTTTGGTCTTGAAAAAGGCGGGGAGTTCCATTATGCTCTGGGGAAGGTACGGGCCATTGGAAGCTCCCTTCCTTTTTCAAACGCTCGTGTGACAATCCCGAGATATCGATATTGGTTCCCTTGGTCATCAAACAGTATTCATCATAGACTTCGGAAACATTGTTGTAGTCAAAACCACTATACCCCATTTCTTGTGCAAACCTCCAGAGAATTTCCGCATCGGGCAAGGCCTCGCCGGGAGCATCAATGACTTTGGGCAAATAACTTATCCGGCGTTCGGAATTGGTCATGGTACCCTCTTTTTCCAACCAACCTGCCGCTGGCAGTACTAAATCGGCATATTTTGTGGTCTCGGAATTATGGGAAATATCCTGTACAATGACAAAATTGGCATTTTGGAGTGCTTTTTCAATTTTCTTGGCATTGGGCATACTCACCACGGGGTTGGTGCAAATAATCCAAATAGCTTTCATTTTCCCCGATTCCAATGCATCGAACATTTCGGTTGCCGTAAGCCCAGGTTCCCCTTTTATTTCCTTTCCTCCCCAAAATTGCTGAACTTCTTTACGGTGCTTGGGATTTCCCAAATCCCGATGTGCGGCCAGCAAACTGGCCATTCCGCCAACCTCCCTGCCCCCCATGGCATTGGGTTGACCGGTCAGCGAAAAAGGACCCGAACCCGGCTTCCCTATTTGACCCGTCAACAAGGAAAGGTTCAATAAAGAAACATTCTTATCGACCCCGATAACACTTTGGTTCAATCCCATGGTCCACATACTAATGAACCCTTTCGCATCCGAAATCATTTTGGCTGCCTTACGAATTTCATCAGCCGTTATACCACATTTTTCCGCTGCCTTTCGAATACTAAGTTCAAAGGCCATTTGTTTACATGCTTCAAAATTTGAGGTGTGTTTCTGTATAAATGATTTGTCTATTTTTTTCTTTTCAATCAACCATCTGGCCATGGCATTAAAAAGTATGACATCGGTTCCCGGCAATATTTGTAGGTGCAAGTCTGCCAATGCACACGTTTGTGTCTTACGCGGGTCTACCACGATTAACTTAACCTTCGGGTTTTGTTCCTTATGCTTTTCTATACGGCGGAACAAAATAGGGTGGCACCAAGCAGGATTGGCACCGGCGATCAAAAAACAGTCTGCCAACTCAATATCCGCATAGGCAATCGGAACGGCATCGTTGCCCACTGTTTTCTTATAGCCCACCACTGCAGAACTCATACAAAGCCTGGAATTTGTATCAATATTATTGGTTCCCAAAAAGCCTTTGGTAAGTTTATTGGCCAAATAATATTCTTCGGTAAGACATTGACCGGACACATATAGGCCCACACTATCATGACCATGACGTTCCATGATACTTTTAAAAACTGCGGCGGCACGTTTAAAAGCAATATCCCAGGTAACACGCTGCATAGGATGATTACGACTCCATCGCATTTCGGGATACAAAATTCTATCGCTCGTATCCTGTGCTACATAATTTAAATTTTTCCCTTTTGAACAAAGCATCCCTTTGTTTACAGGATAATCCTCATCGCCTATCACGGAAAGAACGCCTTTAGCATCTTTATGCACTGTAATGCCACAGCCCACGCCACAGTAGGAACAAATTGTATTATAGGCCTGTTTTTCTTGCATCGCCTTTGTATAGGTTTTTTCGACGCTGAAAATTAAAAAAATACGTATAAATACGTAGTGTAAATATCATAAAAATGATGCCCTAAATCGAGAGAATGACAATAATTTCGGTAAAATGATGAAGAATTAAAACCTACACTAAATTGTACTTGTTGGCTTTTTTGGAAAGGTCGATCAGGTTTTTTACTTCCATCTTTTTCATTAGATTGAAGCGATGGGTCTCAATGGTCCTTTTACTGTTTTCGAGCTTTTCTGAAATTTCCTTATTGGTATATCCTGCCAAAATAAGTTCCAATACCCGTAACTCTTTATTGGTTAGCTCAAAAGGGTTGCTCTTTTGTTCTTTGGTCGAGGTCTTGACTTTTTTACCAGAACTGAATAGATTGTTCACCAACACATTGGAAATATCGCCACTAAAATATTTCCCACCTTCTTGAACCATGTGAATGGCCTTTACAAATTCAGCTTTGCCCGTATCCTTTAAAAGATAGCCACTGGCACCTGCCTGTACCGACTTGAGAATATACTCTTCTGAATCGTGCATGGAAAGAATGATGGATTTGGTCTCTGATTTGCCCTTGCCATTGAGCTTTTCCACAGTTTCAATTCCCCCCAATTCAGGCATACGGATATCAATAATCAGAATGTCTGGAGATTTTTCATCTACCATTTTAAGGGCATCCCATCCATTGGAAACCTCTCCTATCACATCCAAATCCGGCTCCTCTTCCAAAAGGGCCCGGATACCATCTCTAACCAATGAATGATCATCTGCCAAAACTATGGTTATGGTATCTTGAATTTCAGAATCTTGCATAACACAAAAATAATCGATTTGTTGAAATATAAGGGATATAAAAAAGAGCTGCCCCAATTTAAGATGGAACAGCTCTCAAAACCAACTAAATCAATATGCTAATCCCGTTTAGCTGTTGTAAAAAATTTAGGTTTAACTATCAACATGGCCCAAGCCCAATTTTGGTTGCTGGCCGCATCTGCCTCGTCCACACCTTTCAATTCGTACATGCCATCCGTAGGAAATAGATGGGAATACCCCAATTTAAGTGCATACCCATTAAATTTTTGCGTCAAGACCAAATCCACTTCGGTACCCAATGTGTTTTCTCCACTAGGCAAATCTTGGTCACCTTTAAAGTTCCAGATTTTAGCCAAAAGTGTGGATTTTTCACCAAGTTTAAAGTTTGCGCTGGCATGTAGATCAACTATTCCAATGCTATTGGCATGGTTGCCCACATAGAAATAATCCATCAACCCATTGAATTTATG
Organism: Allomuricauda ruestringensis DSM 13258; assembly: GCF_000224085.1. NCBI lineage: Bacteria > Pseudomonadati > Bacteroidota > Flavobacteriia > Flavobacteriales > Flavobacteriaceae > Flagellimonas > Flagellimonas ruestringensis. The sequence goes on along the minus strand of NC_015945.1, from coordinate 3,018,575 downwards.
GTTAGTACCGAACAAAGGGAAAAAGGCACCTGTTTCACCTACGGTCAAACCATCATTCCCACTTATAATTTCAATGCCAGCCCCCAAACCAACTTTTTCAGAAACTTTATAGCTAAAGTCAAGGCCAAGCAGATAGGCATTTTTCACATCCAATTCTCCTTGCCTCTCCCCTAGTTGCAAAAAGGCATTCCCGGACATCCCAAAGCTACCTTTACCATAGGTAACGTGCGTGCCCAATGTCTGCAAATTACTTACCCCATCTGCTTCATTGTTCTCGTCAAAGTTTTGAAAACCATTGTTCATTAAAAGTAAACTGGTGGCAAAACTTTCCCATTTCTGTTTCAGATAAAGCATTTGCATGGTCTTGTAACTAAAAAATCCGGTTGTGTTATAGGCATTGCCTATGGATTGATACCCACTGGGGTTGTCAAAATCCTGATTAAAAGCAAAGGCGAAGTCAAGTATGAAATTGTCTTTGGCATACTTCACCATAGCTGCATCATGGTTACGTCCCTGCTGCGTCCAGTCCACTCCGCCCAAAATTCGCTGGTCATCATAGGAAAGCACCTGTCGCCCCAATTTTGAGGACCAACCGGAACCAAGGTCAAGTTTGGCCCAAGCTTCAAAAATCGCAAAGGAATTGTTCTCATCATCCGGTCGTAACTGCCGGTTTTCCCCCCACACCATCACATCTTGAAGACTTAAATAAAATGAATAGTTCGTTGCTTGGTAGCCAGCATTCAATCGGGCACGTGTAGAAGTTGCAAAACCAGGGGCGGCATTATCGGGAATTAAACTCCCGTACCCGTTTCTATATTCTGTCCTGGGCCTGAATTGCCCATCAAGGGTAAATTGTGCCATTGAAAATTGAATCCAAATAAGGGCAAGTACAAATATGCCTTTCTTTTTAATCGTTTTCATAGTGTTCCTTATGAGATTAGGTTGACAAATCGTTTTTTCAGTAGTGATACACTATGCTTCCACAGTGGACAAGGTCCGTTTTCCATCCATTTCCAGAAGGACTGCCTCTTCATCGGCCGTAGAAAATTTAATGGCTAGGGCACTTATCGCAGCCACAACCACAAATATTCCAATAACAAAATATCCGCTTGACACAGCTCCTGATGCAGCTGCGGCCTGTGCAGTTTTTGCCGCTTCCTCGCCCAACGAAGCATTGGCTTTTAAGGCAGCACTTTCGGCCATTGCTGATTTAGATTTTAACAAGAGAGCAGCCAAAAATGCCCCCACATTTCCGCCTGCACCAACAATCCCGGAAATAGAACCTATCGCTTTTTTATTGATAAAGGGTACCACGGAGAATGTGGCTCCTTCGGCCATCTGAACCGTAAGACTGAATGCCACCAAAAAAATAATTCCTACAACTAAGCTAGTGGTCATGGAAAAAACAGAGAGCATAATGCCCTCGGCCATTAATATAAACGTAAGAAAGAGTACTCGACCACGAAGGCCTTTGAGTTTTCCAAAACGATCACCAAAAAAACCACCTAGGGTACGAGCAAAAATATTCATCAGTGCAAAGGACAGTACGATATTTCCCGCGGTAATCCGCTCAAGGCCAAAAGTATTTTGCAAGTAATCGTCCATGGTGCCATAAACCGTGAGTTCCATTCCAAAACACGCTGCATACACTAGGAACAATATCCAAACACGATAATCTTTTAGCGTACTTAAAAAGGAAACTTTATCCTTTTTTAAAACGGGCATATTCCCCGTTTTTCGTAATTCCGAAAAATTGCCTTTGGGGGTATCTTGGGTAAAAAAGTAGTATATCAGCCCCATTAAAAAACAGACGAATCCTGCGATGATCATGGAATAGCGCCACGCCAGCTCGTCAGCAACCCCAAAACTTACGACTGCAGCAGCAATCAAGGGCATTCCCAACCTGTTGGCGCCCCCACCAAGATTGCCCCACCCTGCGGACGTGGCATTTGCCGTACCAACAATATTAGGGGCAAACATAATGGAAGTGTGGAACTGGGTAATAACAAAGGAAGCGCCTATAAATCCGATAAAGAACCTACAGAGAAGAAACTGAAAAGGTGTTTGTGCCAAACCTATTAAAATAACCGGTATGGCACCGATAATCAGTAACCAAGTATAGCAAAGTCTGGGACCGTATTTATCGCATAACTTTCCAATTAGCAATCGTGCAAACACGGTTCCCGTAACTGCAAGGATTATGGAGTTCCATTTCTGTGCAGGGGTAAGGCCGAGGTCTTTTACCACATCGGGCATAAAAGGCACAATCCCGAACCATGCAAAAAAGCATATGAAAAAGGCTATGGCAGAGATCCAAAACGTTCTAATGGGGATACTTCTAACATGTAGTAAGTTTAATTTTGTAGCTTTCATAATACGTAGTTTTTTTGATTAAATATTTAAAACTAAGTATTAATACTTATCAAAATATTTAAAACTCCTATTTTCTACGTATTTTTACACAGTCTCCTAAATCAGATGGCTTAATTTGTATTTTTTCAAAAATTATGCTGCTTCAGTTATTTATTTAATATCTTCACAGACCATTTCTTGTCTGCTCGATACTTATTTGTATCATTTATTAAAGCTCCATATTTATAGCCCTCTGAATGGTTTCTTCAAAAAATGCAGGATGTTCGGTAACCACATTACCTATTATTATAATACCGGGTTGACTGGTATCCACATGGGCCAACAGTGCTTCTGCGTCACTTAACACACCAGTACTACAAGTTTCCGAAGTCAAAGTCCCGTTCTGTATAATGGCCACGGGTGTGTTTCCTCCTCTATGTTGACGAAGCGCGGCGGAGATGATGCCCAACTTACGCATTCCCATGAGTATGACCAGTGTTGCGGAAGATTGCGCAGCAAATTGAAAATCCTTGGAAAACCCTCCTTGCTCGGTGGTGGCCGTAACCACCCAAAAACTATTGCTCACCCCTCTTTTGGTCAATGGAATGCCTTGGCTGGCCGGTACTGCGATTGCACTGGAAACGCCTGGAACCACCTCAACCGGGATACCAAACGATTCCACATATTCCAATTCCTCCGCACCCCTTCCGAAAACAAAGGGATCGCCTCCTTTTAATCGTACAGCATGTCCATACCTAAGGGCACTTTCCACAATCAACCTATTGGTATCCACCTGCGCAAGACTGTGTTTACTGCATCGTTTACCTACGTATATTTTAGGTACACCATCATCCAACTCATTTAAAAGAGATGTATCCACAAGAGCATCGTACAAAATCACATCCGCTTGTCGTAAAACCCGTAAACCCCTCAATGTAATTAGGTCTGAGGCTCCTGGCCCTGCACCTACCAAAGTAACTTTTGCTTTATTCATGTATTGCTGCATCCCAATATTATGTTTTGATTTTTATGAATCTCGTAACAAGAATACGTATTTTTTTTGAAAATATTATTAATATAATACGTAATTATACTTAGTTTTGACCTATGCTTGAAAATTTCATGATATGAAAACAGTAATCGTTGTAGGTAACGGAATGGTAGGGTATAAGTTTTGTGAAAAATTCATTGCCCAACCCTCAAGGTCAGAATATAGATTGTTGGTCTTCGGTGAGGAACCTCGTCCCGCGTATGACAGGGTGCACCTCAGTGCGTATTTTGAGAGTAAGAATGCCAAAGCATTGGAACTAGCCCCTGCCGATTGGTATCAAGGTAATGGTATTGAACTTATTACAGGGCAACGAGTTACCGATATAGAAAATGGTAAAAAAGAAATCCATACGGCCACAGGACAAACCTATACCTACGATTATTTGGTATTGGCAACCGGCTCGGTTCCTTTTGTCCCGCCAATTCGCGGTATGGAGAAGGAAGGCGTTTTTGTGTACCGTACCATCGAGGATTTGGAAAATATGATGGCCTATGCATCACAAATAAAGGCTATAAAGCCCAATGGAAGAGCTGCCATATTGGGTGGTGGGCTTTTGGGGCTGGAAGCCGGCAAAGCTGTTTTGGATATGGGACTGGAACCCCATGTGGTGGAGTTTGCTCCAAAACTAATGCCTCGCCAATTGGATACTAGAAGCAGCAATGTGCTTCGGCTTCAACTGGAATCCATGGGAATACGTATTCACCTCAGCAAAGCAACCAATCAAATATTGGGTGACAAGGTCATTGAAGGAATGGAATTCGGTGAAGATGATTGCCTGGATGTGGACATGCTCATTATTTCCGCAGGAATTCGACCAAGGGACGAACTAGGCAAGACCTGCGGACTTGAAATGGGGAATCGCGGTGGTATTGTGGTAAACAATAAAATGCAAACTTCCGTAAAGGATATTTATGCCATAGGTGAAGTTGCACTTTACAATCAAATGATATACGGCCTTGTGGCCCCAGGATATGAAATGGCGGATGTGGCCGTAAACCAAATTTTGGGAAACCAAGACATCATTATGCCCGATGATATTGATATGTCCACCAAACTGAAGTTAATGGGCGTTGATGTGGCCAGTTTTGGCACGCCTTACATGCCTGCGCACAAAGGCCTGTCCATTATTTTCGAAAATAAAACTAAACATCTCTATAAACGCATCAATGTAAGTCATGACGGCAAAACGCTTTTGGGCGGAATCCTTGTTGGCGATGCTTCAGATTACAACATCTTGCACCAAATGTATTTGAACGGCATGGCATTACCGGATAATGCGGAAGAATTGATCGTAGGAAACCGTGGAGAAGGAGGCTCTGCCTTTGGTAATGCAATGGATCTTCCCGATACTGCTCAAATATGTTCGTGCGAAAGTATTTCCAAAGGAAAAATTTGCTCATCGCTCTTAGATGGTGAATCTGATTCCCTAAAGGATATTATAAGTTGCACCAAGGCCACTACAGGTTGTGGGGGATGTAAACCCATGGTGGTGGAACTGGTCAACGAAACCTTAAAATCCATGGGGAAAGAAGTGAAGGGTGTTATTTGTGAACATTTTGAATACACCAGACAGGAATTGTTTGGCATAATAAAAGTAAAGGGCATTACTACCTACGATCAGGCTCTTGATGAGTGCGGTAAAGGAGATGGCTGCGAGGTATGCAAGCCGGCAGTGGCCTCCATTTTTGCCACCATTTATAATGATACGGCCAATAAGGAAGATGTGATTCAAGATTCCAACGATCGCTTTTTGGCGAATATCCAAAGGAACGGAACCTACTCGGTGGTACCAAGAGTGCCGGGTGGAGAAATTACACCCGAAAAATTGATCGTTTTGGGTAAAATAGCCCGAACCTATGATTTGTACACCAAAATAACTGGGGGGCAGCGTATTGATCTATTTGGTGCCCAATTAAATGATTTGCCTGCCATCTGGAAAAAATTGATTGCTGCAGGGTTTGAAAGTGGTCACGCCTACGGCAAAGCTTTACGAACGGTGAAAAGCTGTGTAGGCTCAACCTGGTGCCGTTACGGTATGGATGAGAGCGTAAGTTTTGCCATTGCCTTGGAAGAGCGCTACAAGGGGCTACGGTCTCCACATAAATTAAAAGGAGGTGTCTCGGGCTGTATCAGAGAATGTGCCGAAGCACGAGGAAAAGATTTTGGTGTGATAGCCGTAGAGGGTGGTTGGAACCTTTACGTATGCGGTAATGGTGGGGCAACGCCCAAACATGCACAACTGCTGGCAGAACAAATAGATAATGAAACGGTGATCACATACTTGGACCGGTTTTTAATGTACTATATACGCACCGCAGCTCCACTGATGCGAACAGCTGCCTGGTTGGAGAAACTCGAAGGCGGCATTGAACAGCTCAAACGTGTGGTGATCGAAGACAGTTTAAACATTGCCCAAGAATTGGAAAGCGATATGCAAGATCTCGTGGACAGGTATGAATGCGAATGGAAACAAGCTGTGGAAAACGAAGAAATCGGAAAAAGATTCAAGCATTTTGTGAACTCTGATGATAGGGATGACAGTTTGGCGTTTATCCCTATGAGAGAACAGAAAATGCCAGAACCATGGACCCATTAAACTATAAGTTATGGATACTTTACTACAAAATTACAACCCGGTTGCAATAGATCAAGTCAAGATTTGGTTCAAGGCATGTCTGGAAAAGGACATTCCAGAAAATGGCGGGGCCTGTGTCAAATATAAAAACCGACAGATTGCCATTTTCAACTACAAACGCAAACAACAATGGTACGCCTGTCAAAACCTTTGTCCGCACAAAATGGAAATGGTGTTATCCAGGGGTATGATCGGTGATGCCGAAGGCATTGCAAAAGTCGCCTGCCCCATGCACAAAAAAACGTTTTCCCTTGAAACTGGTGAAAATCTGAACGGAGATTTGCCCGCTATCGCCACATTTCCCGTAAAATTGGAAGATGGCGTTGTGTATATTGGTTTTTCTGAATAGATTTAAGAAAATCAAATTCCATGGGCACGTCCAAAAAAATGGTGGAAGCTTTCAGACGGTTCGACGAAGCAAATGCGGAAGACCCCAACAAGGAGTTTTTTGGGGAAAAGGAACATCCCAAAGAACTTTTGTACGCGCAGCGTATGACGGACATCCTGAACACATTCGAGCCAAAAGCTTCAGAAGCTTTACAGCTAACGGTACGCTGCCAACATATTTGTCGTTGGGAAATACCCAGGGAATCCTATGAAATGAATCGAGTGGGCTATTTAAAATGGAGGCAGAAACTTAAAAAATTTCATGCCCAAAAGGCAAGTTCCATATTGAAGACCGTGGGGTACGATGATGAAATCATTGACAGGGTCGTTTTTTTATTGCTCAAAAAACAACTAAAAAAGGATAAGGAGACCCAAACTCTGGAAGACGTGATCTGTTTGGTTTTTTTAAAGTACTACTATGATTCTTTTTTAGAAAAGCATGACGACGTAAAGATGATTCCCATAATACAAAAAACCTGGAAAAAGATGTCCCCGAAAGGGCATCAAGCAGCCTTGTCGCTCCCTTACTCCCAAAGAGGTCTAGAACTGGTCACAAGAGCGCTGTCCAACTAATTCCAAACGATGGCTAAACTTGATGATATAAAAAAGAATCAGCAACAGACCTTGGATGTCTCGACTTTTTTGAGAATACGCAAGTGGTATTTGTTGGCGCTTTCCGCCATTGCATTCACGATTATTGTAGCCCAGATTCTTATACAACGACACCTCAACTCACAACTTGATGATTCGCGTGTCATCAATGTAGCGGGCAGGCAACGTGCCTACAGTCAAAAATTGGTCAAGGAAGCGCTCTTGTTAACGCAAGGTGACCTAAAAGAAAATGAAAAACAAGAACTCTTGAAAAAACTGGACAATACCTTGAACGTTTGGAAAACATCTCATCAAGGTCTTCAGAATGGGAATGATAGTATTGGACTCCCCAAAGAGAACAACAGCTTGATTCTTGAACACTTCAAAGAGCTCTCACTCCATCATAAAGCCATGGTCCAAGCCGTTGAATCCATACTAGATCAAGGGGATTCCGTTCCATATAATCCTGAGCTCAACATACTATTGTCCAATGAAGGTCCTTTTTTGGAAAAAATGGATATTATCGTAAACGCCTACGATGATATTAGCAAGGACCGGTTGAAAAGGTTAAAAGTAAAGGAATATCTGTTATTGGTATTTTCACTTTTGATTTTGGTGTTGGAAGTGTTGTTCATCTTCAAACCGCTATCGGTGCAGATAAGGGAAACCATACAAAACCTGGTCAAAAGTCAGCTAAAAGCGGAACAAGATGCAAAGGCCATCAAAATCATATACCAGGAAAAGGAAAAATCGCTTCAAGAATTAAAGGAGCTTAATTTTGTAATCGACAATGCCGCTCTTTTTGCCAGCGCTCGTACCGATGGCACTGTAGTTTTCATCAGCAAAAAGTTCCGCTCACTTTTGGAAGTGTCCGACATTCCGTCGAACGTGCCTTTATCGCAAATTCTGACCACCGACGAAGGACAACAACAATACCTAAATGAGATATTGACCAAGCCACGCAAAAGCATCAGAAGCGAGGAAATTGAAATCAAAACCCAAACAGGAAACAAATTATGGCTGGACATATCCATAATTCCCATGCACCAAACTAGCTTAAAACAAAGTGTACTGCTACTGTGTTCCGACATCACAGAACGTAAAAAAAATCAGGAAAAAGTGGAACAGCTGACGCTTCAAAACTATGAGGACCGTATGTATCAAAAACAGTTACAGGCCAGTCTTATTGTTGAAGGACAAGAAGAAGAGCGGAAACGCATCGCCAAGGACATACATGATGGTATAGGACAAATGCTCACGGCATTGCGATTCAATATTGAATCCATCAATATCGATCAAAAAGAACGAACCAAGGAAAAGATAGCGTATTTAAAGGCACTGACTTCGGATTTGATCAAAGGGGTACGTACCGCCACCTTTAATCTAACCCCACCAGAACTGGGCGACCACGGTATTTTCCCAGCCTTGCAAAAAATGACATCGGAATTGAGTAAATTAACTGGAAAGAACATTTTGTTCGAGAACAAGGCAGAGGAAAACATCCGTTTTGATTCCTTGGCGGAAACCAATATCTACAGGGTAACGCAAGAGGCGGTGAACAATGCCATAAAATATGCCGATGCCAGCTATATATTAGTAACCATTGATCATTCAGATAAGCTGTTAAGTGTTGTTATTGATGATGATGGGCAAGGTTTTGACCCTTCCAATTTGGACAGTCCACCAAAAAACAATAGTGATGGTGGAATGGGGCTCTTTTTCATGAAAGAACGCATCAGTTATATAAATGGCAGATTGTTCATCAGCTCTAGTCCAGGCGAAGGTACACGAGTGACCATCAATTATAAGATAAATAGGCAGACTAGCAATAAAAAAGAAAAAGATTATGAAAATTAGGATAAAAGGAAATTCCATACGATACCGACTGACCAAGACTGAAGTTGAAACTTTTTGCGAAACAGGTTCCATCAAGGAAACAACAACTTTTGGAAATGCATTGTTCACTTATAAGTTAATGGCAAAAAAGGGTGTTGATGTACTGGAAGCCTCATTCAAAGAAAAAACCATAACCATGTACTTATCCGAGGAAGAACGATTGACATGGGCGACCTCTGACAATGTTGGTTTTGGCACAACCATGGATTTACCCCATGGTGAACGACTTTCCCTATTGCTGGAAAAAGATTTTGTATGCTTGGATGAAACCGTTGAAGATCAATCGGACAACTACCCAAACCCTAAAAGTGGCACCAACACATGTTAACCAAAAAAAAATAAACAAGCATTTTTGAGCGACGAACAGTGCCATAATACCATTCTCATAAATTGGTTGATTATAATTTTTTAAAAAGAAGTTTCTTTTGATGGCATATTGGGCGCATCCATTTTTTTATAAAAGGAAATTTGTCTCTTTCCTGTATCGGCTGTTCCTACTGTGAGGACTTTAAATTCCTCTTTCTTGGCGGTCTCTTCAATTTTAGACAAAAGACAAGAACCTATTCCACGATTTTGCCAATGTGGTACAATCGCAATGTTCTTAATTTCAAGATTACCTTCATTATCACTCAAAAGACAAAGTGCTCCTATAACTTCCTGTTGAACAATTGCTAAATAAACATCTGAATCAAAAACATATTTATTTATTGCATACCCGATTTTACTCAACAATTAGCGTTTTCCTCCTTGAATTGTGTCTCTACAAAGTTTAAAATGGATATCCCTTTTAGTAACTTTGTTTCAACTGTAAATAAATATTAAAAACTAATTTAAATTAAACATGGGAAAAGGATTTTTTCAAGTTCCGACCGCCAGCAATGAGCCGGTCAAAACTTACGTTCCGGGTTCTCCAGAACGAGAAGAGGTATTAAAGCAGTACAAAGCGTTTTACAACGAAAAAGTGGACATTCCGCTCTACATTGGAAGCGAGGAAATAAAAACGGGCAACACCAAGCCCCTGTCCCCTCCCCACGACCACAAGCACGTAATTGGACAATATCACCTTGCCGATAAAACACACGTGGAAAAGGCCATCGCCAATTGTTTGGAGGCTAGGAATGCTTGGGCCAATTTGACCTGGGAACAACGCTGTGCCATTTTTTTAAAGGCCGCCGAACTGATTGCTGGACCTTACCGTCAAAAAATGAACGCTGCCACCATGTTGGCCCAGTCCAAAAATATTTATCAGGCCGAGATTGATTCTGCCTGCGAGATCGTGGACTTCCTTCGCTTCAACGTAGAATATATGTCCCAGATATACAGCGAACAACCGGAATCTTCCGAAGGAGTATGGAATCGCGTGGAATACCGTCCCTTGGAAGGATTTGTATACGCCATAACCCCGTTCAACTTCACGGCAATTGCAGGGAATCTTCCCACCAGTGCCGCTATGATGGGCAACGTGGTGGTATGGAAACCGAGTGACAGCCAAATTTATTCCGCAAAAGTGATTGTTGATGTGCTCAAGGAAGCTGGACTGCCCGATGGGGTAATCAATGTAGTTTACGGAGATCCGGTCATGATCTCCGACACGGTGTTGGACAGCCCGGACTTTACGGGGATCCACTTTACGGGATCTACCGATGTATTCAAAAATCTGTGGAAACAGATCGGGAACAACATCCACAAGTATAAAACATACCCAAGAATTGTAGGTGAGACTGGCGGAAAAGATTTTATCCTCGCCCACCCAACGGCCAAGCCCCAACAGGTGGCCACGGCCATCAGCAGGGGCGCCTTTGAGTTCCAAGGGCAAAAATGTAGTGCCGCTTCACGGGTGTATCTGCCCAAATCCACTGCCAATGAGATTTTGGAGTTGGTAAAAAAGGACATCGCATCCTTCAACAAGCCGGGCTCCCCAGAGGACATGGGCAATTTTATCAATGCCGTGATCCACGAGGGCTCTTTCGACAAGTTGGCCAAGTACATTGATCAAGCCAAAGCCGATGACGATGCCGAAATCATCGCAGGAGGTAATTACGATAAATCCGTAGGGTATTTTATAGAGCCCACGGTAATATTGACCACCAACCCACAGTACGAGACCATGTATACCGAACTCTTTGGTCCAGTGGTTACCGTATACGTTTATGAGGATAAGGATTGGAGCGAGGCTTTGAAGTTAGTGGACGGTACATCGGAATATGGCCTCACTGGAGCTGTACTGTCCGGAGACCGCTACTCTATTGACGAGGCCACGAAGGCCTTGCAGAATTCCGCAGGGAACTTCTACATCAACGACAAGCCCACCGGAGCCGTTGTGGGACAACAGCCTTTTGGCGGTGCAAGGGCATCGGGGACCAACGACAAGGCAGGATCTATGCAGAACCTTCTACGATGGGTTTCCCCCAGATTGATCAAGGAAACTTTTGTTACCCCCGAGGATTATAGATATCCATTTTTGGGATAAAACAAAAAACACCTATTTTAAAGGCCGTCATTACAAAATGACGGCTTTTTTGTTGCTACCTATATCATGGTGCAAAAAAAGATCATAAAAGCAATGCCTTTACGACCTTTGGGTTCTTCATTACGAATTCCTTACCTCAATTTAGCCATTTCCTTTCGTCTCTGTAATTCTTTTTTGAGCAACTCCATTTCTCTTGAAGATTGTGATCCAACAGATGAATTTTCTTCTGCTCGTCGAATCAAATAGGGCATTACATCCTTTATCGGTCCAAATGGCACATATTTAACTACATTGTAATCGGCTTTGGCCATATTAAAACTTATATTATCACTCATTCCGTACAACTGACCGAACCAAACACGCTGATCGGTAGAGCCAATTTCTTTATTGTGCAATTTTTCTACCAATTGTTTGCAGCTGATTTCGTTATGGGTTCCCAAGAACAGATCAAAAACATTTAAATTTTCCAGAACATAATCCATCCCGCTGTCAAAGTTTTTATCGGTCGTCGATTTATCTTGACATACTGGACAATCATATCCATAAGCCAAGGATCTATCCCTCTCTTTTTCCATGTAAGCGCCCCGTACCAATTTTACCCCTACTTTGACACCGTTTTTTTCTCCAAATGCTTTTAATTGTTGGAGATATTCGTACTTTTTACTTAAGTAGAGTTGCACGGTGGCAAAAACTACAGTTCGCTTTTTATTATACTTGAGCATCATTTCTTCCGTTAGACCATCTACTGCGGCATGGCTCCAAGATTCCTCTGCATCGACCATTATTTTGAGGCTGTCAGTCTCTGCTACGGCCTTGCATATGGCTTCAAATCTTTGCTTAACTCTGGTCCACTCTTCCGCTTCGGACAAATTTAGGGGTACGTTTTCCGAGACTTTGCGGAAGATTTCCAATCTACCAATTCCCGTAGGCTTGAAAACCACAAAGGGTATTTGCTTTTGAAACTCAGAAAACTTACAGATTTTAAGCAGAGTATCCAAGGTTGAATCAAAACTCAATTCACTTTCTGCTCCTTCCACGGAATAGTCCAAGATGGACATAACCGTTCCATTATGGTATAGTTTGTCAATTTGATTTTTACACTCCAAAAGGTTTTCTCCACCACAAAATTGTGAAAAAATAGTTCTCTTCAAGACTCCCTCAACTGGCAGTCTGCTTTGGAATGCAAAATTGAGTAAAGGCTTTGCTATCTTGGTAAGTTGGTCATAACCCAACATTCCGAACAAAACTTTAGCCTTTTTAAGTTCTATATTGGACTTTGACGCAAAGGCCGTCTCCGTATTATTGAAATCTAATATATCCGACATAATAAGAATTATTGGTGTTGGTGCAGGTCTACAAAGCTTAAACCCTGCCGAGTTGGGAAAATCTAATAAAGAATCGAAACATAGGATTTAATCGTCGGGTATCTTCGGTATCCTAGTAATTTTTGCAAAGTAGCATTGTAGTTTAGGAAAGAATCGTGGCAACTATACCGTCACCACGACTCTCCTAAAAGGGCATACTAAACTAGTAAAATAACTATTTAAACAACTTTTGCACTAACTATCTATTTAGCCCTTAATTCCTGGTTGTAGTATCTTGTAGTTCTTGGCTTCTTTTTCTTTATCCACCATCTCTTTCACATCTTTCAACAACTGTTTGGCATCATAGATAATTCCATCTTTTATGGTATATTTTACCCCGCCAACACGTTCTATGGTGTTGTCTTCCATCAGTTTGATGGCTCCAGTTCCGTATAGTGATTTAAGGTTCACCAATGGGTTTTCTTCCATAATTACGAAATCCGCCAATTTGCCTATGGCAATGGTACCGATTTCATCATCCATTCCTAAAGACTCTGCACCGTTGAGCGTTGCTGCCCTAATTACTTCCAATGGATGAAAACCTGCCTCGCGCAACAATTCCATTTCCCTTGGATATGCAAATCCGTAAAGTTCATAAATGAATCCTGCATCGGTTCCCACAGTAACGCGACCTCCACGGTTTTTATATTCGTTGATGAAGGTCATCCAAAGTTTATAATTGGCTTTCCAGTCAATTTCCCTTTCAGTGCCCCAGTAATGCCAGTAAGAGCCATGGGATTGACGGCTTGGGGAGTAGAATTCCCAAAGACTCGGCAAGGTGTACTCCTCGTGCCATTCAGCTCTTCTGGCCCTCGCCAAATCACGGTTTGCTTCATAAATTACCATTGTCGGTGACAATGTAAAATCTAGATCCAATAATTCCTCCATTACTGCATTCCATTTATCGGAGTAAGGCTTTGCTGCCTGCGTCCACAATTGGCCTGCTTCGCCAAAACGATCTTGCTCGTTTTGGTAATTGTAATCCAAGGAATAATCCTGTACGGTCCTATCATCGAACAAGGCCTCTGGAAGTCCGTACCAGTGCTCCATTGCAGTTAAACCGGCACGTGCGCTATGAAGGACGTTCCATTGCCCAACATAGGTTTGCGAGTGGTGCATTTTTGAACGTAGCCCCAATTTCTTGTTCTCCACCAATGCAGCTTCCATCACTTTTGGCGGGGCTCCAAAAAATTTAATGCCATCCGCTCCTTTTTTGGCATTCGCACGAACCCAATCAATGGCCTGCTCAGGTGTCGCTATGTCCTCTCTGCCCATTTCGCCGTTAAGTTTACTTCCAAAAGCGGTATACGCCTTGATTCTTGGAGCCGTAATCTCATTGTTCTTACTCTTCTTCTTATGTTCCAAGGTCCACTCTATTCCGTTGCCAGAAGCAGGGTCGGCAATTGTGGTAATACCATGTCCCATCCAAAGTTTAAACACATATTCCGCAGAGGTGCCCTGTGCCATTCCACCAATATGGGCATGGGTATCCACAAAACCTGGCATAATATACATTCCCTCCGCATTTAGCTCCTTTCCTCCAGGTTTTAGTACCGGACGTCTTTTGGGGTCTATGGGAACCCCAGGATAGCCAACCACTCTGACATCTACAATTTTGTTGTTTTCTACCACAATGTCCACGGGGCCCTGTGGTGGGGCCAGTGTACCATTTATCATTGTGGCTCCCCTGATGATCAGTTGGCTCCAAGGCCCTTCTCCATCGGTACGTTTCGGTGCCTTTTCAATCTGTCCGTACATTGCTCCTTGCGCCAAGGCAACAGCAAGAATCAATATGTAAAATTTTAGTTTCTTCATTTTATAAGTTAATTGTAATCTTTATTTTAAGCCCAAGGCCTTTTGTTTACTTTCTACTATATTTTGCAGGCATTCCTTCTGCTGGGAGCGACTTAGCGATAAACTCCCTTAGGTCGTCGTTCGCTGTTTGCAAATCTTCATTTCTAAGGTACATCATATGTCCGCTCCTGTATCCTTTCCACTCCATTCGATCTTTGAGTCTACCGCTGGGGTCCATTTGCCACATGTTGTATTTTGCATTGAAATAATCCGTGCCTCCATCGTAGTAACCTGACTGTACCAATACATTTAAGTATGGATTTTGTGCCATAGCCTGCCTCAGGTCGTATCCTGTTCTATTGTTGCTTCTATCCCAGGGACGCACTGGCCCGAACATGTTGTACTTTACGTCTGTATGATAATTTAGATAGTTCTTGAAGTAATGGTTGATGGCCGGAGTGAAGGAATGTAACCAACTTGTAAGTTCTGCCGCATAATCGGGCCTTGTCCCCGCCGTCTGTTCATCAATTCCCAAGTAACGTGAATCCAATCTACCGATGTTGTAGCCTTCATTTCTTAGCAGTTCTTTCCAAAAGAAGGTTTTTGGTATGCGTAGGTTATGTTCCAATATCACTTTTTCGGATAATCCAGAGTATCTTGATATTGTTGCTGCGACACGCTTTTTTTCTGATGCTGGCAAATATCCTCCCTTCGAGATTGCAGGAGTAAGCACATCTATGGTATAGGCTTCGACCTCTGGAAGGATTTCGACAAGATCCTTGGACTGCAAATCAGCGGGCAATTGCTTGTGGAACCAAGCTGCAGCTGTATAATAAGGCAAGAAGTTGGCTGCTCCTGCAACGGTACCTCTTTCTATTCCCAAGGTTGTTGGAGAAACCAAAATCACTCCATTCAAATACATCCAATGGGAGTTTTGGAGTTCCAATGACAAACCTGAAACCCTTGGTGTTCCATAACTTTCCCCAATTAAAAATTTTGGTGAGGACCAACGGTTATTTCTTGTAACAAAGTTATCGATCCAAGTAGCCAAGTATTTTATATCCTGTTTAACACCAAAAAAGGTCTCCGACTTGGTCTTGTCGTCCATTTCATCAATAGCCCTTGAATATCCTGTATTTACAGGGTTCACATAGACGATATCGGCGACATCCAAAATGGAATTTGGGTTGTCCTTTATTCCATAGGGTTGTACCGGGTACCCTTCTTCATCAATATTCAGAATTTTTGGGCCGGTATATGCAATGTGCATCCAGACCGAGGCCGACCCAGGACCACCATTAAAAGAAATCACTAGTGGTCTTTTGGCAATGTTATCTACATCTGTTCTTTGGTAATAGGTAAAAAACAGTCCGGCTATTATTTTTCCCTTATCGTCCCATACGGGTTGTTTCCCCGTGGTTGCCTTATATTTTACTTCTTTTCCTTTAATATTCACTTTTCCCTGTACAGTTACAGTGGAGTCCATAGCGGTATTCAACTGCTGCGCAGAGACTGTTGTACCTATAAAAAGGAGAAGATATATTATTCTGTTAAGTCTTATGTTCATTATTTTATGTTTTAGTATAACGTAGGTAGCCCGGAATGTCGGGTATATCAATTTTTAGTATTAGTAATTCAAACCAGCAATAAAAAAGGGGCAGAACTTCGATTTAGTGAGCAATAAAATTTAGATAGAGTGTATTCTGCCCCTTTGAGCTAATCAAACGGATAAAAAAATCAATGAGAGCCGGGACTGGGGGAGAGCCCCGGCAATCTATGGTTAAAGTCTGGTTGTATTTACTTGAATTTAATCCACATCCCAGAACAAACTTGTAGTAAGCAGGTCTCCACCTATGGCTGCATCTGCACTTTCATAGTTGGTCCTGTTCAAGGTTTGCTCGGAAATAGGGTATGTCAATCTAACCGGAACAGTAGGAACAAAGGATTGAGGCGGTGCTTCCAAAGTTGGATAGTCCAATCTTCTGTACTCTGTCCATGCTTCCAATCCTTGGTTGAACAATGCCACCCACTTTTGCATGCCTATTTTTTCTTCCCATGTACCGGGAGCCGTATCATATGCAACTTCTGGCTTTGCCAGATAAGCGGCCGCGCTGTCGCCAAGTCCATAATAATCAAAATTTGCCTGAATGGCTGCATTGTAATGTGATTCTGGATCGGTTACCCCCGCAATTCCTCTTTCTGCGGCTTCCGCCAACAAAAACTCTATTGTTGCGTAATCCAAAAGAATGACCGGAGTGGTCGGCTGATAGAATAGGGTCCCAAATCTGGAGAAATCAAAATACGCCACTACAAGTCCAGAGGGTGAGCCAAGGTAAACACCGTCGGTACCATCAACTTCTTGAAAGAAGACTGCTCTTCGTGGATCTTCCAAATCGTTCATATAGTCTATAAAAACATCAGTTCCCACAAAGTCCCTACGGTTTCCTACTGCTAAATCCGTCCAGAGTTCTGCGGTATTGGGCTGAGACTCCAAATGCTCTATCTCTGCAATATCTGCATTTGATGTAAAGATATTCGGCAAGGCAGTGGTCATGGCCTCTGTGCCCAAAGTAGGGTTGGCATCAATGATCCTCATTCCCATTTGGAACAATAGTGAACTTCCGAAACTACTCCAACTGGAAACATCTCCGTTGTAAAGAAGATCTTGTCCCCATGATGGCTGCGATGCATCCAATGCATTGATGGCTGCTGTCAATCGTGCAATCAAATCGGTATAGATTACTTCTTCATCATCGTATTCAGGTGAAATATTGTCGACATCCAGTGCTTGGGAATATGGTATATCGCCAAAAGACTCCACAAGCTTGGACCAAGTGTACACTTGGACAATCTCAATGATTGCCAGTTGATTTTCGTTTGCGGGAGTCAAGCTCTCCGCACTCTGAATTACCTCTGCGCTTTGGCGAAGGTTGTTCAAGATATCCATATAGACCTCGTTCCAAGTAAAGTTGGAATAGTACGTCGTGCCTTCGTTATAAGTAACGGAGGAAATCTGCTGTACCAACAGTCTTGTTGTATTGAACGGGTTACCATTGGCTCCATAGGTAATACCGCTCATGGTATCGGACAGGTTTTTTACTGCATTGTTGAAAAAGCTTTCTGCTGGAGCCTGCGTTGCGTTCTTCACATCAACGTTCATGTCTTCCAAATCACCGGAACATGAGAAAAACAGTGCCATTAAAATTATGATATAATAGTTTTTCATTTTCTGTTTTTTTTTGGGTTTAGAATTGAACTTGTAGGTTAAAACCGATATTTCTTACCGTAGGCAAAACCCCGTTTTGAGAACCTTGCAAGTTACCGGAACTCAATCCAGCTTCTGGATCCGCATATGGCAAGTTCTTGTGAATTATCCACAAGTTGGAACCTGTCAACCCCAACCTGAGCGACTGAATGCTCAGTTTGTCCATAAAGGGCATTTTTGGGAAATTGTAGTTAAGGGAAACTTCTCTCAACTTCACATAGGATGCATCGTACACAAAGTAGGCCTGTGGTGCCATTACACTTCCCGTTGCATTTCTGTAGTTGTCCATTGCGGTTCTAACGGTATTTGGAGATCCATCGGGAGCTACACCATCCAAAATAATACCTCCGCCATCAGCCAGAGAGTTTCTTATTGGGTTGCCAAGATCATTGAGTCCAACGGACCAGGCATACAAACCTGAACGGTTACCTGTTGAAATATCGTTTGAATATACATTCCCTCCACTTTGGATATCGATCAAAAAGTTCAAATCAAAGTTTTTGTACTTCAACTGATTGGTAATACCTGCCGTCCAATCCGGTGTAATGTTTCCAATTACGTTATTGGATGTAGTTGTACGTTCGTAAGCTCCTGTTTCCTGGTTTATCAAACGCTCACCGTCCACATAGATGTAATCGGTACCTTGAATGGTTCCGTAGGGTTCACCTACGGTTGCATTGATGGAAACTCCACTGACCGTACCCAATTGGAGGTTGCTTCCTCCTTCGAACAGGGAAACTACCTCACTCTGGTTTTTGGCCCAGTTTATGTTGGCTTTCCATTGAAAATCCTCTGTTTGCACAATGTCTCCATTGATGGCTACCTCAATACCTTTGTTTTCAACCTCTCCTGCATTCACAAATCTGGAAGAGTATCCAGTGGTGGTTGAAATGGCCACGGGAATAATCTGATCCTTGGAATTTGTTTGGTACAAGGATAGATCGAAACCTAACCTACTGTTCAAAAATCTCATTTCAAGACCTGTCTCGTAACTGATCGTTGTTTCGGGCAATAAGTTCTCGTTGTTCTTGGTGCTATTGGTACCGTACAAAGGCACAGCACCAAACGGAGTCGGTTTGTTCAATACATCGATCAAACTGTTAGCGGGGGCAGAACTGCCTACCTCTGCATAGTTCAAACGAAGTTTACCAAAGCTCAACCAGCTCTTATCCAACAAATTGGAAAACACAAAACTGGAAGAAACCGATGGGTAGAAATAGGTACTGTTCTCCTCTGGTAATGTAGAGGAATGATCAAATCGTCCTGTTAAATCAATATAGATCAAGTTATCATAACCAAAGGAAGCCAATCCATAAAATCCATCAACCCCCACTTTCTCCACATTCTCAATAGGCGCAGGTGGCAAGTTCAAGGAGTTGGACAGGGAAAACAAGTCAGGAAGCACCAATCCACCGTTTGTTTCGGCATAAATTGAACTAAGAGCAGTTCTCCTAATATTGGTACCCAAAACACCACTGATGTTCAACTTGTCGGTAACATATTTGTTGAAGTTGATCATCAAATCATAGTTTTCTTCACTATAGTTGATGTTTCTTCTGGAATATCTTCCCACAGCACCTGCAGTACCTACGTTGCTCCTTTCTTCTTGTATAAAGGAATAGGTATCCAAGGACACTCTACCTTCAACATTCAACCAATCGGTGAACTTATATTTTGCAGATACGTTACCAAAAATTCTGCTACGTGAATCGTTCTGGTAGTTCTCGTAAACCACCCAGTAAGGATTGTCGATCGTTCCGCCCATAAATGGGTCAACATTCATTCCTGTGTTGAAATAAGCATCTCTAAGCTCATCTATACCAACGTTCATGGCCCAGTATCTTCTCATGGAGGAGATTACGTTTTGTGCATTGGCACCTGTTTCACTACCAGTTCTATTTCTTCCAAGAGCATCGGTAAGTATGTAGTTTGCACTTCCGGAAACGGAAAACTTATCGGTAATATCAAAAGATGTATTGATGGAAATATTGTCCCTGGTCATGTTACTGTTCGGCATCAATCCATCTTGATTGAAACGCGTGTAGGCAATTCTGTAGGTCGCCTTATCGCTTCCTCCAGCAACCGCAACACTGTTGGTCATGGTTACAGGTGTTTCAAAGAAATCGATTAACCTACTTTCGGGTGCCACCCAAGGTGATGGCTGCAAATAGTACGGAGAGCCTTCGTAAAAAGAATCCCATTGGTACACCATTAGGTTGGGATCAAATTGTGCACCATAAGAGCCATAGGCCGTAGCTGGAGTCACCAAATCCAACTCACCGTCTCCATTGACATCTTGATCATTGAAAAAACTACTGCCATCGCTACCATATACCGCTCCATATCCAGTACCATATTGGTATTGAAAATCTGGCCATGTGGTTTTATCTATAAAGCCCATGGTCACATTGGAATTAATGGTAACGGTTGGTTTTTGTTTTGATCCTGCCCCTGATTTGGTGGTGATGATAACAGCACCATTTGTGGCCCTAGACCCATAAAGTGCGGTTGCGGCCGCACCTTTCAGTACGTTGATGGATTTAATATCGTTTGGGTTGATATCGGAGGCCATGTTGCCGTAGTCGAAACCACCGGTACCACTTTGTTGATCGGACGTGTTAAAGTTGGAGTTACTTACTGGAACACCGTCCACAACAAAAAGGGCCTGGTTGTTACCTGTTAAAGATGTACTACCACGAATCACAACATTACTGGATCCGCCCATATTGGTGTTGTTCTTGATCTGAACACCTGCAATTTTACCTGAAAGAGCATTTACAACGTTGTCCGTAGGAGTCCGGTTGACATCTTCCCCATCAACTTCTTGCGTTGCATAACCCAAGGATTTTTTCTCTCTGGAAATACCTAGAGCGGTTACCACAACTTCATCCAACTGTGCCGAATCCTCTTGAAGCACAATGTTGATTGGTCCACCACCGGTAACTTCCACCTCCAGCGTCTTAAAACCAATATAGGAAACAACCAATACGTCACCCGTTTCGGCATCTATCGTAAAATTTCCATCGAAATCAGTTTGTGCACCATTGGAAGTTCCCTTCACCATAACGTTTGCCCCCAATAAAGGGACACCGCTAAAATCAACAACAGTACCACTTACTGTATTCTGGATAATAGATTTAATGGACTCGGACGAAGCGGATCCATCTTCAAGTTGCTTAGTAACAGATTTCATCAGTATAATTTGTCTGCCCCTAAACTGGAAAACCACTTTTGTGTCCTTAAATAGAAGTGTGAGTATATCCTCCACTTTTTGATCACTGGTTTTTAAACTTACTTTCTTTTTTAAAGGAATTTGATTGTACTCGTACATAAAGCGATACTCCGAACGGGACTCGATCTCCCCAAGAGCACTCTCTATGGTAACCCCCTCCAGATCAAGCGATAGCTTTTCCCCTTGGGAGCCAGGATCCGCCTGAATTTGGATGATTGAAGCGATAATTAGAAAAATGGTCAATCGGGTTGATAAACCATTCTTCAAGAAACTCCTTAAAAAAAGAATTCTAGATGGTTTTTTTTTCATAATTTTGAGTTGATTTAATTAGTTTGAATCGATATTTATTACACAGTTTAAGAGAGGGAATGGGCCAACATTCCCTTTTTTTATGTGCTTTTTTTAGTAAAAAAGTCATTTCATTGGCGTAGTCGTTTTAATATTAGCAATTTATAATTTGGCTGTTATCTGTCACTTTATTTTGATACTCACCTTTTTCCTATTGTCACCCCCCTCTACCTCATAATCAAAAGGAGTAATTATTCTGAGTGCGTCGAGAACGTCTTCTATTTTTTCTACATTTCTATTGAACCTGGCACTAAAGGTTTGTTCAGCAATATCCTTGTTCGTATTTTCTATTTGCACATTATAGGTCCTTTCCAAACTGGCGAGTAATTCTGTAAATGGTGCATTTCTAAAAACAACCTCTCCATTCACCCATCCTGTATGCAGCGAAACATCCACTTTTTCCACCTCGATTGTTCCCTTGTCCCTATTCCAAGCACCCTTTTCTCCTGGTTTCAATAAAATCTTATCCTTACTATTTTCTGAATGAGAAAGACTGACTGAGCCTTCGACCAATACTATAGCTACTTCGTTTTGGTCTTGATAGGAAGACAAATTGAACTGCGTCCCCAAAACTTTTACCGCAATTTCTTTGGAGTTGACCACAAAGGGACGTCTTTCATCCTTGGTCACATCAAAATATGCCTCTCCATAAACCAAGACCTCTCTTATGCCTTGTTTAGGAAATTTTACAGGAAATTTAATTCTTGTGCCCGAGTTTAAACGAACTTTAGTACCATCTGGCAGCACAAGGGTGAACATTTTACCATTGGGTATATTGAGTTCATTGTAAACAATGTCCTTAATCTCTTCATTTGAACCATAAATCAATGTATCTCCATTGTGAATAGCCACCGTTTCACCAGATGGAAGTATAACGCCATGGCTACCATGCGACTCTATCAGGGTTCTATCCGAACCCGTATCCAATGTCACATGCTCATCATCCATTACGGAAAACATTCTATCATCGTTGGTGGTACTTTCCCAAACAAAACCAATGCCCAGCGAGACAATTCCAACAAAAATGGCCGCATATTTGAAAATTCTTTGAGGGGATAGTCTTTTAATCTTATTCTTCGACATTTTAGATTGCAAGGATTTCCAATCCTTATCCACATCCAACCCCTCTAAAAGCTCCAAAGATTCGTCCACCAAATCCTCTTCAATAATACGCTCGATCAATTCTTGAGTGAAATATTCGAACTCCTTATCGGATTTATCTTTCCAACTGGTCGACTCCTTCAACTTTTTTAAAAGTGTACGCAATGTTTCTTTCTTATGCATTCGATCATTGTTCTCATTTATTAGATAATGTTTTTTTGAAATAGGGTGACAATCCTCAAAGTTTTTTTAAAAAAACAATAATTTTTTTAACCAATTTGGGTAATGATCAAGTTTAATTTTATATTTCGGTAACTTTAAATTTACATGAACCCCCCGAAACCTCAATTATATGAGATTTAAGGTTGAAGAGCTTTTTAAAAACAATTATCCTCTTTTGTGCTTGGTTTCCTTTTCCATAGTAAAGGACAAGGATATTGCGAAGGACATTGTGCAAGATTTCTTTGTTTCGTTTTGGAACAAACGGGAATCCATTATCATACAGATATCTTTCGAAGCCTACGCCAAAAAATCCGTCAAGAATTTGAGCCTTCAATATTTAGAAAAGAAGAAAAGAGAGCAAAAGCTCCTAGACACCTTTGAAACGGATACAGGTGTCCCCGAAACCAAATCGGACAAACAAAATAATAAATTGAACGAGCTCATCAATAAATTGCCAAAAAAGAGGAAAGAAATTTTTGTGTCGGTCGTGGTGGATGGAAAAAGCTATACGGAGATTGCAGAAGCCAATGGTATTTCCGTAAACACCGTAAAAACCCAAATGAAACGGGCATATGCATTTTTAAGATCTTATAAAAAAGAAGATTATATTTCTGTAATTCTGCTAATACAGCTATCCCGAATCGTGGAACAGCTACCGTCCTTTTATTGATTGCGCTCCTACCCATTGCTCGATGGTTCTTTAATTTGGCCCCCTTCCTTTACACTTGCTATTTAAATTCCACCATCAAGCTGAATTTTTTTATCAAAAACGATAAAAAGCAGCCCCCTGTCACCCCAAATTCATATTTTTTTAACATAGTATTGAACAGTGTTATTAAATACGGATTGTTTATGCCCATTTTCCATAACTATGGGCTTGACCAACCAACAATCATTTAAACCTTAAATCATGAAAAAATTATTATTTGCAGTACTTCTTTTGCTCCCCATGCTGGTGTGTGCCCAAACCATTGGAGCACCGGATAGAAAACCGGGTGAAGGAGAGGGCCCTTTTGACAGACTTATTATTAGAGGTGCCATTTTAATTGATGGGACCGGTGGCCCAGCATCTGGACCTGTGGACATTATTGTCGAGGACAACAAAATTGTGGATATCGCAAGAGTCGGTGTTCCCAAAGTTCCAATCGACGAATCCAAACGTCCAAAACTGGGCAATGGCAAAACCAAAGAAATCGATGCCACAGGAAAATACGTAATGCCAGGTCTTATAGATTTACACGTACACACTGGAGGTGCTCCAAAAGCCCCAGAAGCGGAATACGTATATAAATTATGGATGGCCCATGGAATTACTACAATCAGAGGCGTACCTTTTGGCAACTTGGAATGGTCGCTAAAAGAAAAGGAAAGAAGTGCCAAAAATGAAATTGTGGCGCCCAGAATGGTCTCCTTCCATAGAATTGGAACTGGAAAAGAATGGGAAGGCCGTAAAATCTTGACACCGGAAGATGCCAGGGAATGGGTGCGCTACGCCAACAAAAAAGGTGTGGATGGACTAAAATTGGTGTCCCACCGTCCTGCCATCATGGAGGCCGTACTCGACGAAGCAAACTCATTGGGAATGGGAAGCACCGCTCACCTTGCACAAAGTGGCGTGGCACAAATGAACACCATTGATGCTGCCAGATTGGGACTTACCAGTATGACCCACTTTTATGGGCTATTTGAATCCATGTACGAAAACAACGATGTACAACCTTGGCCGGTTGACATCAATTACGGAGATGAGCAACATCGCTTTGGGCAAGTTGCCCGTCAATGGAACTTGGTGAAACCTGGTGGCGAAAAATGGAACGCCCTACTTGATGAATTCTTGAAACTTGATTTCTACATCAACCCAACCATGACCATCTATTCCGCAGGCAGGGATGTGATGAGAGCACGTAATGCAGACTGGCACGAAAAATACACTTTGCCATCTTTGATGGATTTCTTTTCACCCAGTCGTACAAGCCATGGTGCTTACTGGTTCGACTGGACCACAGAAGATGAAGTGGCGTGGAAAAAATATTATCAAGTATGGATGCAGTTCCTGAATGAATATAAGAACAGGGGCGGGAAGATTACCCTAGGTTCAGATTCAGGTTTCATATATCAACTGTACGGTTTTGGGACAATCTTGGAGCTTGAAATGTTTCAAGAAGCAGGATTCCATCCATTGGAAGTCATTCGTGCCGCCACAATGCACAGCGCTCAAGAAATCTTCAAACCTTTAAAAAAACCTATTGAATATGGAGTGATTCGCGAAGGTTTGTTGGCGGATATGATCATTGTGGATGAAAACCCACTTCAAAACCTAAAAGTGCTGTATGGAACTGGTGCCGTTCGTTTGAACGATGACACTGCAAAAGTTGAAAGAGTTGGTGGAATAGAATACACCATTAAAGATGGTATCATATATGACGCTAAAAAATTGTTGAGCGACGTGGAAGCCATGGTGGACAAGCAAAAACAAGAAAGGAGCAAATAAAACTATAAGTTTTTTTACAAACAATACTATTTCTAAGCAATTTTGAAGGAAGTTTAAGTCTTTCACTAAGCTGTTTAAAGCCCTAATTATTAGGGCTTTTTATATTTGACAATGTAAATGGTTAGACATGGGATCACATAACCAAAGTCACATATTTGAAATTTTGTACACTGTTATGGAAGAATAAATTTCACCAGGGTTTAATTGTACCGAGGGGAAATTTGGATGATTTGGGCTATCAGGGAAATGTTGTGTCTCCAAACAGCAATAACGATTAGGGAGTATTAAATTATATCGCCTTCCTGTTCCTGTTAATTTTTTGTGTCATCTGACAGATGATACCTCTGCTTGAAAAAATGAAATGTTGGACCATAAAACAATAGAAGAATCTGAAAAAGAAATTTATAATGTATCATGAATAGTCAACAGCAAGACTCTTATACAATTATCAAATTTTTTGTTGCAAGTACACTTATTGAAGCACCCAGCCAAGAAATTTTTAAGGGGAAAATGAGATGCTATGCCTTTCTTTCGATCAAGGAGATAAACTCATCCTTGACACCATCACAAATGATAACGGAATTATAGGTGCAATTTTTCATATTTACAGGATCAAAACTGTACATCTTGATCTTGGAAGGCTTGAACTCCTTGCACTGTAAATGGGTAAACATGTTAAGGGCCGCTTTTGACGTAGAATAAGCGGTAAGGCTGTACCCCGAATAGCAAAAGGACTCATCCTTCATTTTATCGATTTCTCCCAAGGAACTGGTAATATTTATGATACGGGGATCATTACTTTTCTTCAATAAAGGCTTGAGCACCTGAATGGTCCGTATGACCGAAAAGAAATTGATCTCGTAGACTTCCTTTATGTCCTCGATGTTGATCTGATCTATTTTGTGTCCAAAACCGTTTACGATTTCCGCATTGTTGATCAGCAAGTCCAATTTTCCATACGATTCGCAGATAGTTTTTTCGAATGTTGCCAGACTTTCTTCTGAAGTAAAATCGACTTCGATAAGTTCATAATCACGTAAACCTTCCCCGTCTTTGGAAAGTTTTTCATAACTCTCCCTACAAGCGGCCAGCACAACATTATAATCATTGTCCTTCAGGATCTTTGCAAATTTCTTGCCCAATCCATTACCAGCTTCCGTAACAACGGCAACATGCTTCCTATTCATTACAATCCATTTTTAAAACATTTTACAAATTTAGTGTACGGTTTTTCATTGTTAAAAACATCGTTTTCATAATTATTTAGTCGGTTCGATCAGTGCTACAGGACCTTTTTTACATTCTCCTAAATTGATTGGGCGTAACGCCACTTAAATTCTTAAAGAATCTAGTAAAATGGGTCGGTTCCTGAAAATTTAAACGATATGCAATTTCCGATATATCGAGACCAGAATATTTCAACAAACTCTTACTTTCCATCAAAAGTCGCTCCTGAATGATATCCTTGGCACTTTTTCCGGTCAATTTCTTGATGGTCGTGGTCAGATAATTCGGTGTTATGTTCAATTCTTCGGCATAATCGCTCACATTCTTTGTGTCAACATACATCTTATCCACCAAGGCCTCAAACTGGTTTGCTATAATTTGAGACCTGCTCAAATGATTTTCCGTGGTCTTATGCCGTTCATGTATTGCCTTGCAGAAATACAACAGGGAGCCCAGCATACCTTCGAGCATTTTTTCCTGATAGGGATGCGGGTTTTTAAATACGGAGTGCATTCGTTCTATATCAAAGTTCAGCGATTCATGTTCTTCTTTGGTGAGCATCATCACATTGTTCTCGGTCATCTTCAAAAAGGGAAAATCCTTATGAAGGTCAGGAAACGTATTGATCAAAAACTCTTTTCTGAACATCACATAAAAACCTGACATTTTCTCATCCCTAACCCATGAGAAGATCTGTCCTGGTACTACGAACCACAACGGAAACTCCTCTAGTTCCATCACATCTGTATTCAGGTTCAGCCTACTTGTTCCCGTATAGTTCAGCAACCCTATCTGATAAAACCCCTGTCGATAGGGTGGCATGCACCTTCTTGATGTGGCCCCCAAATCCTCTACGGCAAAGACATCAAAATTGGGTATATGGCTCCTATGGGCAAACCCTACGGCCTCATGAAGGTCATTTGTATTTTCAAAAACTGGTATGTCAGCCTTGCTCATAAATAATCGGATGGGTCGAGATACCGAGGTTTAGTCTCATATATCCGACCCACCTTACATGTCATTTTAATCGCCTTTGGCCTTGGCCAATTGCATGGTTTCAAATTTACTGTCCAATTCTTCCGCTGAGATGATCTCCCATCCTCCACCTAAAGCTTTGTAAATGGCAATGAGGGACGTAGCGGACGAAATTTCGCTTAAAGCTAATGCATTCTCTGCTTGCAATAAAGTGTTGTCCGCATTGAGATAATCAATAAAACTGTCCAATCCGGAATTAAAGCGTTGTTTTGCAAAGTCCGCAGCCTGGGCGCTTGCTTTAGAGGATATGCGTAAAATCTCCCTTCTTTGCAACTCTTTGGTATAGTTGCTTAAAGAAGTCTTTATTTCTTCCAATCCCTGAAGGACGGCCTTTTCATATTGGTTGATGGCTGCAATGGCAAGGGCATCGTTCTTTTTGACCTGCTGCTTTACACGGCCCAAATTGAATGCTGCCCAACTGATG
Organism: Allomuricauda ruestringensis DSM 13258; assembly: GCF_000224085.1. Lineage (NCBI taxonomy): Bacteria > Pseudomonadati > Bacteroidota > Flavobacteriia > Flavobacteriales > Flavobacteriaceae > Flagellimonas > Flagellimonas ruestringensis. Next base: position 2,990,690 of record NC_015945.1, on the reverse strand, counting down.
CTGGGAACCAGGCTCCAAGTGAACGATGGTTTTTCTCCAAAGTTGGAAAAATCCACAGCCGAAAATCCCACGGAACCCCCAAATTCTATTTTGGGATATAGATCCGCCACCGAAATATTATAGGCCGCAATCCTAACTTGAAGTGCTGCTTCTGCTTGGCGAACATCGGGTCGCCTCCTGAGCATTTCTTGAACATTGCCCAAAGCCACCGTTGCAGGTAGACTTGGTAAAGGTTGCTTACTGGCAATTTCAGCATCCAAATTGCCCGGCACCTCCCCGATCAATACACTGAGATTGTTTTTTAGTGCCTCTACCCTGGCCTCCAAAGGTGGAATACTGGCACGGGTGCGCTCAAGTTGGGCCAAAGCCCTGGACACATCCAGACTATTACTGGTACCGGCCTCCGACAATTTGACCGTAAGATCATAAGTTTCTTGCTGGCCTTGTAAATTTCGTTGGGCGATATCCAATAGATATTGCGTTCCGCGAAGCTCCATATAACTATTGGCCACTTCAGCAAATATGCTCACATAGATGCCGTTCATATCGGCCAAAGCCAGATTACTGTTGGCATAAGCCCCCTTAATCCTATTGGTCACCCTTCCGAAAAGATCGACCTCCCAAAAGGCATCCAAACTTGCACTATAGGTGCTAAAAGTAGGGTTGCTGCCCTGAACAAATACATTTTCGCCCAACCGGGTCCTGGTATAATCCCCGTTGGCGGTAACCGTTGGGAGCCGATCCAGTTTGTTCTCCTTTAGGAATGCACGGGAGGCTTTATAATTTGCCACTGCTGCATTGATGTCCAAGTTATGCCTTCTTGCTTTTTCCATAAGCGTATCAAGAACCGGGTCATTGAATTCAGACCACCATGCTTTGGTAATGATGGCTTGGGTAAAAGCTTTATCGGCGATTTCCTTTTCAAGAAAGTCCCCTCCAACATTCACTTGGTTGCGGACATCATAATCGCGCTTTGTGACGCCACAGGAAGCCAAGACGAATGTGGTAATTAGTATTACAATTGATTTTTTCATTGTTGTTTTTTCTGATTCTAATTATGCTGATGTACCAATGCTACTTTCTTCTCCTTCGTTTTTTTTAAAGACCATTTTCGGCCCAAGTAGTAGAACACGGGGGTCAGGAAAATTCCAAATAATGTTACTCCAAGCATACCGCTGAATACCGCAATACCCAACGAAACCCGCAGCTCTGCTCCCGCTCCGGTCGCCAGGGCCAACGGTACCACACCGAGAATAAATGCCATGGCCGTCATCAAAATGGGACGCAGCCTCAATTTTGAAGCCTCGATCACCGCTGTTTTCAAGTCTTCACCTTGATCCTCCAACTGCTTGGCGAATTCCACAATCAAAATGGCATTCTTACTAGCAAGACCTACCAATACTACAAGACCTATCTGAACCATGATATTGTTGTCAAGACCTGCCAGGTCGACCCCGATCATCGCTGAAAGCAATACCATGGGTACAATAAAGATCACGGCAAGTGGTAACACCAGACTCTCAAATTGCGCTGCCAATAAAAGGAACACGAACACTACGGCCAACAAAAAGGCAATACCTGCCGTATTCCCGGCTTCCCTTTCTTGATAGGCGATTTCCGTCCATTGAAAGGAAATTCCCTGAGGAAGAATTTCCGCAGCAAGCTCTTCCATTCTATCCAATCCTTGTCCAGAACTGTAGCCCGGAGCAAAATCCCCATTGAGGGAAGCCGATGGATAGAGGTTGAACCTTGGAACTCTAGAAGGCCCTGCAATATCCTTTTGCTGGGAAACCGTACCCAACGGAATCATATTACCTTGTTTATTGCGGACCTTTATCCTTGAAATATCATCCGGTGTCAACCGATTCGGGGCATCCGCTTGTGCTGTGACCTGAAAGGTTCTTCCCAGATAATTGAATTCGTTCACAAAAGCGGAACCCATATAAATTTCCAAGGATTGAAATATCTGGCCCACATCAATTCCCAATTTTTCGGCCTTTACACGGTCAATATCCAAGAATAATTGTGGGGTCTGGTTATTGAAAAAGCTGAACACATTGTTCAATATTGGGTCTTGATTGGCTGCCATCGCCAATTCGTTGGTGGCCTTGAGCAATTCATCCGTTCCCAAATTGGCCCTATCCTGGACCATCATTCTAAATCCCCCAGCATTACCGATGCCCCTGACCGACGGTGGTGGAATGACCAATACTATTGCATCATCAATTTGGGCGAATTTTGCCCTCACCGTTCCCAAAAGGTCTTCATAATCCAATCCTTTTTCATTGCGCAGTTCAAAATCCTCCAATGTTAAAAACACAGCTGCTGCGTTGGACGCATTGGTAAATGAGGCCGCATCGAAACCAGCAAATGAAACTGCGTTTTCCACTCCATCGATATCCAATCCCAGATCAAGTACTTCACGGATAACTTTATCGGTCCTGGAAAGGGAAGATCCTGGGGGAAGTTGCACAATGGTGATAAAATACTGTTGGTCCATGGCAGGAATGAATCCTTGGGAAACCCGATTGAATTCAAAGCCTGTGATGGCGATCAATCCAAAATAAACCACCATGACCATCGTGGCGGTCCGTACCAATTTATGAACGGCCTTACCATAGCGCTCGGAAAGCTTATCCATGAAACCATTAAAGGTATTGCCAATATAGGCCATCGGTCTCATGAGCATAGATGTTTTCTTCCTATGTGTTCTATCCTCATGCTTCATGAGCAGTGCGGCCATGGCCGGGCTCAAGGTAAGGGAAACAAAAACTGAAATGGCAGTTGCCACGGCAATCGTCATCCCGAACTGCTTATAAAATTGTCCTGAAATACCCTCTAAAAACGCGGTGGGAATAAAGACAGCTATTAAAACCAGCCCAATGGCAACAAGGGCTCCCCCGACCTCATCCATTGTCTTAAAGGCCGCCTCTTTAGGGGATAGCCCTTTTGCCAAATACCGTTCCATGTTTTCGACCACGACAATGGCGTCATCCACCACAATGCCTATGGCCAGTACCAGACCGAACAATGTTAGGTTGTTCAGGGAAAATCCTATGGCCTGCATCACCGCAAAAGTTCCGATGAGGGAAACCGGGATGGCAAGAATTGGGATAATGGCCGCCCTCCACGATTGGAGGAACAATAAAATCACCAACACCACCAGAATGACAGCTTCAAAAATAGTACGGTACACCTCATCAACCGATTTTTGGATAAACTCGATTGGGTTATAGGCAATCTTATACTTTAAATCTTCTGGGAAATTTTTAGCGAGCTCCTGCATTTTATCCTGGATTTGGGATGCCGTTTCCAAGGCATTTCCCCCCGGTTGTTGAAAGATCGGCATGGCGATTGCCGGATCTTTGCCCAAATACCCTTTGGTGGCATAGTTCTGCGCCCCTAGCTCGACACGCCCCACATCCTTGAGCCGAACGATTCTGCCATCTTCGCTGGATTTGATGATAACGTTCTCAAACTGTTCAGTGGACACAAGTTTACCCTGGGTCTGTATATTGACCTCAAAGGCTGACTGGTTCCCTGAAGGCAAAGTATTTAGGGTACCACTGGCAATTTGTACGTTCTGTGCTCGTAATGCAGCAACAACCTCGCCTGCCGTTATGTCTAGGGTCGAAATTTTATCCGGATCGAGCCAAATTCGCATGGCATATTCCGCAGCTCCAAAGATTTGGATATCACCAACCCCTTTTATACGGGCAATCTCATCCTTCAATTGAAGTACTGCATAATTGCCCATGTAGATTTGGTCATAGGTTTTGTTGGGTGAATACATATTCACCACAAGGAGCATATCGGGAGATATCTTTTTGGTTGTAATCCCCAAACGCTTCACGGATTCGGGCAATCGCGGCTCTGCAATGGCCACTCGGTTCTGCACTTGTACTTGGGCCCTATCAAGATCCGTTCCCAATTCAAAGGCCACCTGTAGCACCACTCGACCATCCGCAGAGGACTGTGAAGTCATATAGATCATATCCTCCACACCGTTGATTTCCTTTTCCAATGGCGCCGCTACGCTCTCGGAAAGGGTCTGGGCATTAGCCCCTGGATAGGTAGCCACCACCTCAATGGTCGGTGGGGCCACATCCGGGAATTGTGAAATAGGCAAAGAGACATACGCCAGCCCGCCCACGATTAGTATAAGGACACTGAGCACGGCAGCAAAAATGGGTCTCTTGATAAATAAATGGCTAAACTTCATTTTATGTTTTTGTTTTGAAAATAGGTCTCCCACTACCTATCCTGCACCAGTAAAAAATGGTGGTCAGAAGGTATAGGTGGTACTATTTTGATTTTATTTTATGGGATTAGTGCGCCTGTGCTACGGTTGTCAGACTGTTGGTTTCCCCCTCGATCGCTACTTGCGAAGGGTTTACTACCATCCCTGGTCTTATCTTTTGTATGTTGTTGACAATGACTTTATCCTCTGACGAAATCCCTTCCCTGACAATCCTAAGTCCGTTGGAATGCAACGGTCCCAATGTTACCGTTTTGCTTACTACTTTATTTTTATCGTTCAAAGTGTACACAAAGCGCATGGACTGGTTCGTACCGATAATCTCATCGGGGATCATCACCGCATCATGCTCAGCACTTCCCAATAGTTTGGCCTTGCCGAACATACCAGGTTCAAGTAAATGATCCTTGTTTTCCAGCACTGCCCTACTCTCAATCGTTCCGGAATTATGATCGATTTCATTATCCACAAAATCCATTTTTGCCTCATGTGCAAACTCCTCTTCATCAAGCAATTTTATGAACACGGGCAATCCTTCAGAACGAGCCTCGCCGCGTTCACCATTTCTGGCCAGTCTCACGTACCTTAAATAATCGGATTCACTTCCAGTAAAGTAAAAATGGATGGGACTGGTTGCAACAATGGTCGTCAACAAGGTTGAATTGGCACTACCACCATCTATAATATTGCCCTCATTTACCCTATCCCTGCTTACAAGTCCTGAAATTGGGGCCTTTACTTTGGTGAACTCCAAGTTGAGCTTGGCGTTATCGACCATTGCCTGTGCCAATTGAATACTGGCCTCTGCATGTACCAGTGCCTGCTTTCTTCGGTCATATTCCTCGATGGACAAAGCTCCTGTTTCCCTTAAGGATTCGACCCTAACAAAATTATCCTGTGCAGTTTGAAGCGATGCCGCAGTTTGGGCATAGTTGGCCTGAGCCTCATCCAATGCGATTTTAAAGGGCCTTTGATCGATAACAAAGAGTACCTGCCCCTTATCCACATGTTGACCATCCTCGAAATTTACCTTTTCCAGAAATCCACTTACCCTGGCACGGACCTCTACCCTACTGCTGGCCTCAAATCTACCGGTGTACTCGTCCCACTCGGTAATGTTTTCATGAACAGGAAGGGCCACCTCTACAGGTAATGCTGCCATTCCTGCATTTTGATTAATCTCTTTTCCACCTGCGGTTGTAAATGCATAGATGAATATGGCTATCGATAAACCGACCACTCCAAGGACCAGGTTTCTTTTAGTGTTAAAGTTTAGTTTTATCATGACTTTTACTTTGATTTTAGTTTCAGGGACAAAATTATATGGAGAACAGTCACTTTTGATAACCATAATAGTTTAAGAAATGACCAAAATCTTAACTATGCCTTCCAGCTTTGATAAAATCCAATCAAATAGGACAAAACATCTCCAGAATGTCAAAATACCCCTTCAAAGTGGTAAGACGTATCGTATGATGAATCTCTGCTAATGTCTTTCGGTCAAGCACCTTGATATAGTGCAATTTTCTTTTTAAAAAGTACTGCTGGAACTCCTCTATGTTGTCCGATTTTCTTGCAGCTTTTTTAAAATGCCTCAATACCTGAGTTTTTGAGATTACAGTGTCTCTAAAATGAAAAATGGTATTGTTGGACTTAGAAGTTCGTAGTTCCTTACGGTATTCGAAATCTTCATTGAAAGCTATACGGTTGCATAGTTTTCTGAATCCCCGGTTTGCCATTTCGACACCTCTATCCCTCTGTTTGGTCGGGTACATTGAATATTCCTGTGCACAGATACCACCCTGAAAAATGATGAGAAGAACGGTACAAAATATTTTTAAACCTTTCATTGGTAACCTTTAATTTTCGGCAGTCCTGGAGAACAAAATTAAAGGGCCGCGTGGTCCGCCCGGCAACCAAAAAAAGGGTTTTACCGACCAAAATCAATGCTATCTGCTATAGGGGGGGTGGTTTTAGTTGCTATTCAAATTTCTACGCAAGATTTGTTGAGTGAATAGGAATCAACAAAATTAAAATTCCAACCTAATTCCATATAATTATTTTTCAATAAAAAATTGTTCGATAAATTATCGATTATATTTCACAGCTTCAAAGGTTCCACGACATTCCCGTTTCTGTTCATTGAGCATTTTCAAGAAGGTCCAGTTTCGACCGTAATGCCTTCATATCCTCACCGACCTTTTTCTCCAACACCTTGGCATAAATCTGGGTCGTGGATATCTTGGAATGCCCAAGAAGCTTTGATACAGTGGCAATCGGAACACCGTTGGATAAAGAGACCGTAGTGGCAAACGTATGGCGGGCGATATGACAGGTAACCTTAAGGTCAATTTCACATTTGGCAGCGATTTCCTTGAGGTACTTGTTCATTTTTTGGTTGGAACATACGGGCAGTAACAGTTCCTCATCATAGGTATCGTAACGTTCCATTATGGACAAAGCTTTGGGCAGCAAAGGTATCTTTACCGGCACATCGCTCTTTTCCCTACATAGCGATAGCCATGGGTTCCCGTCTGTACCAATGATTACATTGGATCTTTTCGGTGATTTGACATCAACATAGGCCAATCCCGTATAACAACAGAATATAAAGATGTTCCGTACATTTTGCAGTGATGAGCGTTCCAGTTCCACTTCTTCGAACCCAAGCGCTGAATTCTACAATTCACTGGAGTTATGGAGATACTTGATAAAAATAGGGCATCTTTACCTAAGTTTAATTTGGGCATAAAAAAAACCAGAAAAAATTAATTTTCTGGTTTTTAACAGTTTATGGTTTCATTTAAAGTCAAATAAACCATTTTTTCGTCGGGGTGGCAGTTTTAACCGATTATCTCCAACCCCTTGTGTTTCCAGAGTTTTTTCTTGACCATCCAAAAAAGGACACCCTATAGGACATCTTCGTGTGAGTTTTGGACTTTCTAATTGTAAAAATAATCAAACGACATTATTTAGAAATGAGTTTGTATGTGATATTCTCCTTTCTTGAAGCTTTAAAGTGATTACCATCACTATAGCATATTGAATCAAGTGCAGAAACTAGCGGATTTTTATTTAACGAATAAGGCGAAAATATCTTTAACAGAAAAAAGTTTTCTTAACCTATGTTAATAAATCTAATTCATTGTTTAGGTTGTTTTGTAAACCAAGGATGACAAAAGCATCTGCCCAAATATGGCCCCTTTATGGGGTATAACAGTAATCAAATAAAGGGATGAGACTTATAACAATTATATTATCGACGCTATTACTTGTTGTGTATTTCTGTTTAACTGGAAAGAATTGGTCAGCTAAAGATGGAATGACCCTTAGAATGGAATTATTCACTTCGGATATGGAAAAATCCGTCAACTTCTATACCGAAGTTTTGGATTTTACCATGGAAGGTGAAAAGATCAACAAATCCTACCAACCTATTAAGAAGGGAAATGTAGTCCTTGGAATCGGTCCGATTGGCAAACTTTCCAAAGACCACCACTTTGATCCCAACCTTAAAAATACCCAAAAAGGTTATGGGGTAGAAATTGTGCTGGAAGTTGATGATATCAAAGAAGTCTATGAACAGGTAAAATCAAATGGATATCCCATACATGGGCCTTTGAGAATGCAAAGCTGGGGACTTGAAGATTTCCGATTGGTAGATCCGGACGGATACTATTTGAGAATAACTTCAAAGCAATGACGAAATGACTTTAAATAAGTGCAGGACATACATACCTAAAATTATTTGATTTGGTGAAAAGTTGTTAAATGATTTCATAGTTTAGTCTTGGCATTGATGTCATTTACCTAAACCGTCAAATTGAAAAGTGAAATTGTACAACTGCTCGAAGGTGCTTTGACCCTTAACGAAGAGGAAGCCAAAGCGGTTACAGAATGTATTCCTATCAAAACTTTCGCTAAAGGATATGTTTTACTTCGGGAAGGACAAGTCTCCAACGAGTCCTATTTTAATATAAAAGGGTTGGTCAGAAAGTACTATTTGATGGATGGAGAAGAAAAAACCACCGAGTTTTATGTAGAAAAGGAAGCTATTTCCTCTTTGCGGAGCTTTAACCTAAAAGTCCCTTCCAATCATTTTTTGGAATGTGTGGAAGATTGCAGATTGGCCATTTTATCCCGTGAGAAGGAACAAGAACTTTTTGAGAGCGTACCCAGTTTTGAGTCCATTTGCAGAGTTTCCGTGGAAGAAGAGCTTGGGGCCTATCAAGATAAATTGGCCCAATTCATGATTTCCAGTCCGGAAAAAAGATACGTTGATCTAATGGAAAATCGACCAGAGTTGCTACAACGCGTGCCACAATATCATTTGGCAAGCTATTTGGGCGTCAAACCAGAGTCATTAAGTCGAATTCGGAAGCGAATCGCAAAACGATGATAGGTGATCAGGGCTTTATTGAGCGTTTTTAAATCCCTTGATCAACAAAAAGATGGTAAAGGACAGCTCTCCCACTACTCCCAATACCACCACCAATGTTTCAAAAATTTGCGCATGATCCAAATAAGTGGACATAAAGAGCTTGGCGGAACTATCCACCAGATACCCGATGGCAGCAAGGAGCAATAAATAGCCCATACTTTTTGGAATCACATCCGATTTAATGGACAAATAGCCCAAAAAGACCAAATGCACTCCAAAAAGCAACAATCCCCACGTCCATATTTCATCAAACTGCTGCAATAAATACATGACCGATTGCTGTAAACTTGCCATATCCAACCCCGTAGCATCAGTGGTGATTTGGTAAATCTCGATCAGGCACATCAAAGCCACTGCAAAGCAAATGGCATGGAGCAGTCGAAAACCTGAGGCGACCATCGTTACTTTTCGGTTAACTTTTTTAGTCACCAAAAAGAGGGAGAACACTAATACCACATCAAAAAAAAGCATGATCGAAAACCCTACAATGCCCCAACCCAACCCGGAATGGTCCTTCAAAAAATTGGAAACGGTCACCCCGGCATTGGAGGGCACCACCATAGTTTCCAAGATGGCAAAATTGGCATAAAACCCTGAAATAAAGATCAAAAGATAGCTAATGCCCGATACCAAAAGTGCTTGCTTAATATTCATTACTTCTTCTTAATGGTTTTGGGCAAAATTAGAGGCAAGCAACAATAACTTCGTTGACTTTGGTCAATAAGCGTTTCAATATCAAAACTAAACTGGATGAAATGAACATTCATTCGTTGCAAACAGCTTTGATTGATCTACTTTTAGTAATTTTCTGAATCAATTTCAGATGTTGAACTCGAAGGACAAACTCATATCGCATTTAAAGGAAACCATCGATCTAACGCGGGAGGAAGAATCCATTGTATGCGACAGCTACACGGAAATCCAACTCAAAAAGAAAGAGGTGCTGCTTTTTGCAGGAGAGGTTTCCAATCACATGCGGTTTGTTGCCAAAGGATGTTTGCGAGCTTATCATATGGATGAAGAGGCCAAAGAACATATCGTACAATTTGGTATTGAAGGCTGGTGGGTAAACGATCTATACAGTTTTCTGACCCGTACCCCAGCAAAACAATTCGTTCAGGCCCTGGAACCAACTACGGTACTTCAAATTCATAGAGACACCCTTAATGAACTTTACGAAAAGGTTCCTGCCATTGAACGGTTCTATCGGTTAAAGTTTGAAAAAGCCTATGTTGCCTTGCAAGACCGTACAATCAACTCCATGAGCAAATCGGCAGAAGAGCGCTATTTGGAATTCCTGTCAAAATATAGAAGCATTGAGCAGCGTGTTCCACAGTACATGGTAGCTTCTTATTTGGGCATTACTCCTGAATTTTTAAGTGCCCTCAGAAAAAAGATAAAATAAATCCATTTATTAATACACCTTAAGATTACTGTGATGTTCCAGCAATAGGTTTGCACTGACATACAAATCAGTACAGGATAGCTCATGAACAAACAAATTATTGATCATTTATTCGAGTTTTGGGAACAGATTGGAAAACATGGGAATTTCCTGACCAAGGAAAATGGTTTTTCTTTTGCAAAACCTACGAACGGCTCCTGGCCCAACAAGGTTTTTGACCTAACTATGGAAAAGTTGGATATCCATGCCCTTTGTGAAGAAATTATATCAGAAGAGCTGCCCAACTCCATTGCCGTCCCTGAAAACGAAGCCATTAAAGACCTTCTCCGGTCTAAAGGGCTAAGGGCCACTTCGAAAATAAAAGCGATGACACTGGATACAACCAACATATTCTTTGGTAATATAGATGCTTCGGAATTTATAAAAGTGGGTTCTCCGACCGAAGCGGAACTATTTGCCCAAGTAGCCACGGAATCTTTTGGGTATCCGGTGGATCCTTCAACCATTGGTGCGCTGGTCGACAAGCCGGGATTCCAAATCTTTTTGGGTAATCATGAAAATGCTTTTCCAAGTTGTGGCATGGTGTATTTGGACCAAAATGGTGTTTCCGGCATTCATATGATCGGCACCAAAGCGGGATATAGGGGATTGGGCCTTGGAAAGAAGATGACCCAATTCCTTGTAAATCAATCCATCGAAAACCAAAGCAAGGAAGTTTACCTTGTTGCTTCACAGGCTGGAGAGCGGATTTATACCAAAATGGGATTTACAACACATGGGGTTTTGGAGAGCTATTCCTTATCATTGCATTAATATAATATCACCCATTTTATTGCTTTTAAAGGGTATATGCTTTTCAATAAGATTGGAAAACGATACCCTTTTTGATTTGAAAGGTATCGTCCATCTGCTTTCTTAAGGTACCTTAATTATTCCCCTTTTGTTTGCTCATAGGTTTGCCACGGTAAAATCTATAACAATGAAGAGAAGCACATCTTTATTCACGCTATTTTATTTGTCCGTTTCAACCTTGGTTATTGGTCAAGAATTAAGTTTCGCCCCGGATGTGGTATTTGGCAACCGATCATTGACCTACAAACATTTGATCAAGTATTCAATCAACCCAAAACTTTCGGTGGACAATTTGACCCTTTTTGATACCGAATACGGAAATGACCTCAACAACCTTTATTTCATAAGAAATACAATTTCCTATGCCCTTACCAAAAATATAAGAGCCAACACGGCCATAGGAATTAAAAACCCTGGTGCTTTTGGGACCGTGTCCATGTCCTTTAGCTCCCGTTCGCCCAGATTCTCCTTTACCTATTCGGCCGGCAGCACGTATCAAGATGAATTTTCATTTGAGCAATCTATTGTAGCCATTTATTTGCCTTCTTTTGGAAAAAATCATCAGGGTTACATAAATCTTCTTGCCACAGCTAACATTAATGCCAATGGGTATGCAAGAGGACTCCAACAACTTAAAATCGGAATTCGTAAAGAACAACTGGCCACCGGTTTTGCCATAAATCTGGACCAGTTCAACAAAGCCCGAAAAACATTGACGAACACGGGCATTTTTTTGAAATATAATTTTTAACATCAAATAGCCACAACATGAAACGAAACAAAAACATTGCTATTTTTTTATTTAGAATCGCCATTCCCTTTACCATGCTTATTTATGGAATAGATAAGATCAAGAACGGTACAGGATTTATAGGCAGCCTATTGGAAGCCTATGGGCTTCCTTTATTTTTGGCCAATGGCATATTTGTGGGTGAAATCATCGCTCCCTTAATGCTCCTCATAGGTTTCAGGACCCGTTTGGCAGGGCTTATTTTGTCATTTAATTGTTTGTTGGCCGTACTGATGGCCCAAACTCAAAACATGCTTACCTTGAACCCGTTTGGAGGTTGGTCTCTGGATTTATTGTTTATTTATATTGTAGCCGGTATTGCTTTTTTCTATAGTGGAGCAGGCAAGCATGCTATCTCAACAAGCAACTCCTGGGATTAATAAAACAAATAAAATATGTCCAATATGTATGCAGTAATATATCGGTTTGATGTTACCAAAGGTCAGGAAAAAGACTTTGAGACGCTGTGGCAAATGGTAACAGAATCATTTATACAACATGCTGGGGGTCTAGGCTCCCGTCTCCACAAAAACGGGATGGGCAGCTATATTGCCTATGCGCAATGGCCTGATAAAAAAGCTTGGGAAACCGCTAGGCAAAAACTACCAAAAAAGGCTCTAAAAAACCTGCAACGTATGAATACGTATTGTGAGAAAATTACAGTACTGTTCAATATGGAAGTCAAAAACGATTTATTGCTGTAAAAGCCTACGCGCCTCAAAGACGAACAGTATCACCAATGCCTAGTTGATTTTGGTCCTAAAGTTGACTTCCAATGATTCTTCCACCACATACTTTAAGAAGGGCTTAAACTTTGGATAGGCCTCTAACTTTTCAACAATTCTGTTCAAAATCTTATCCGAAGCAATTTCTTCTACAGTGAGCCCTTTTTTAAACAGTTCTCCCACTCGATTATTGAATTTGATATATATTTCCCTGTTTCTGAGAAGATGCTTCCTGTTGCCAAAATAAAAATCCGGGTTTTTGGAAGTATTTCCCGGTACAATAATGGTTTCATCATCGGATAATGCAATTGCCATGTCAATACCGGACAGAACGCCCTCAATTCCATTTGGGCCAGTGTAGGTCAACCAATGGGGCTGAAAACCATCGCTCATGAACAAGACATTGCTTTTTTTCAAATGAACATCAACATGATCTAAGGTATGGGATGGGGTATGGTAGGCGGTTACCACTTCATCCCCTATGCGAATGGATATTTCTTCTTTAAATAGGAGTTGGTGGTATGCCTGTGAATGCTTTATGTTTTCATGGGATATTATGGATGCCCCTCTATCTGCAAAGTATGTGTTTGCATGATGATTGTAAGTATCCGAATCGCTGTTGATTACAAAACCTATGGGTAAATCCGTGATTTTTCGAATTTCACTTTCCAAGTCTGCCGCACTGCTGAGCATCATGGCGTTGATGAGCAATACTTGTTTATCCCCAATAATAACCCCACAATTTCCATTGGCGTTGGCATCCCATAATTCTGTAAAAATATAAACATGGTCATTTACTTTTTTTACATCGTATTTTGCTTGTGCCATCAAATGGGAAGTGGACAAAAACAGAATGCTCACTAAAATTGAAAAAGAATTTTTACCGATACTCATAAATCCTAAAGATCTTTCCATCTTATGGAGTTTGATTTTGCATAATACGATAGTCTTACAAATTGGGTTGGATTAAATTCCTTGTTAATTAAGTTATTCATTTTTTATTTATTTATCAAGTTCAATATCTTTTGTATAAGACGCTAATCGTAAAAGGTCGTATGACTTTTTTAAATCTCCCTGAATTACTGATACAGCACTATGACTAACTAGCAATGATCTAGAAACGGATTGTTTCTTGTCTTCAACAATTTGTTTTATTACTGCTTTAGCATCTTCTTTGCCTTTTGTTTCATAAGCAAATAGGACCTTAACAGCGTTTTCTTCCCCAGTTATGGCTCTATTTTTCGGTATGTATCCTAATTGCTTTACCATAGCTTCTGCCATTGCCCATACTGACCATGGATTTTGACCCGTTATCAAGTTATTATCATAGCTTATTTTTTCAAGGTACATGATGCCTTCGTTAAATACCGCTCCTTGAGATATCAGTTCGTCTTGTAATAAAAAAGGAAATACGGATGCTGCATCTGGAATTAATAATAACTCTTCCTTATTGGTAAAACTACTTACCTGCTTATTTTTTAAAAAGGACTGCCCATCATCTAAAGTAATATTTACAAACGCTGCAGGGCCGTGACAGACTGCACCTATTACTTTGTTATTCTTATGGAAATCTTGTATTAGAGCATGTATAAATCTGTTATTTGGAAAATCAAACATCGCTCCTTTCCCTCCAACAAAATAAACAGCTTCATATATTTCAGGTTTAACATCTTTTAATAATAGACTATTATTGGTTTTGGATTGTGCAATTGAATCATTCAAAAATGCATAGTCGAATATTCCCATATCATCATCATCCAAAACCACAGGTGGCTTACCTCCTAAAGGACTTGCTATATCAACATCAAAACCATTGGCTTTAAAAACATAGTAAGCTCTTGCTAATTCCGTTAGTTCATATCCTGTGCCTTTACCACTTGTACCCATTGTATCTGTGCTGGTTACAACAGCCAGTATTTTTCCGCGATAAGCGGGTACATCTTTAGTGATGTAAGTAATATTACTTGCTTGACTGTTAATTAACGTTTCATCCTCTTCAGGCAATAGACTTGCGATATATATGCCAATGGAAACAAGAATAACTACTATAAGAGTTATAACGGTTAGTATCCATTTAACGATCCGATATTTTTTAAACATAATTTATTTTTTAATTGATTTATACAGGAATATCCCCTGCGGCCAAACAGATATAGACTTGAAATAAATTAGATTCAATGAATTGGTTTCCTGAAGTAGAACTGCCTAATAGTTGTAAGTTTTTATCTTCTGATAACAATTTCACGGTCGCCAAACCAATGCCCCCTACTGCTTCCCGTTACAATTCCGTATTTCATTATAATTCTTAACTCTAAAAACTCTACCAAAACTCCGTGATCTTGTAAATTTTGCCTTCCTTAAACTCAAAAAGGGCCATTTGGGCTTCGCCCTCCACAATTTTGCCCGCTTCCTTTTTAATGAAACGTTTGCTAACGGCAATGGCATTGAGGCCCAATATTTTGTTCTCCACTTTAATGTCGACCACACTGCCATCATAACCACCATTGTTCTGGTTGCGCATGTAACCGTTGTATAGATCTTCCCTGGTGTATACTCCTCCATATTGGGGATGCACATAAGTAAAATCGTTGGTAAACAGTTCAAAGATATTGTCAACGTCTTCTGGAGTCGAGTCCGCTTGAAAAACCTTTAGGTTTAATTTGTAGTATTGGTCCAAAACATAAGTACTGGAAACTGATTGGACCTTAGATGAATCCTGAGCATTGATTTGATTAAAAGTAATACCTAGTAGAACTACGGCTAGGATATATTTAAGCTTCATTTCTCTATTGTTTTTTGGTTAGTTGTTGAATTGCATTCTTTTTTTTGGCCAACAAGCTTTCTGAATCCGGATATTTTTTCAGCAAAAGATCATATAGTTCAATGGTTTCCTGAAACTGGTTGTTCTTTTCATAAAATGAAGCCATTTGAGACACGGCATAATCCCTTTGTTCTATCAATTCTTTGATAAATACATCTTTATCCATGGAATTCAATAAGGTTTCAAAATGATAAAAATCATCAGCCCGCATGGCACTGCGAACAATGGTAAAGCGTGACCATAGGGAGAGGTCAGGCTCAAATCCATAGCGCTTGGCCCTTTCCTGAGCATGATTCAAAGCATACGCCATACCTCCCGCATTGATGAATTTTCTCAGGTTGTTCGTTTCAAACTCCTGATAATATTTAAAATAGTCCCTAAGCCCATGATACAAGGTGGGATACCCCGTGGAGCGGTGTTCTTCCAGTTCAAACTCAAAATATTTCCAGTCAAGCCCATCAATGGGGTTCGATGTCAGTTTTCTGTTCAATTTTTCGGTACTGTGCCTCACATCATACTCATCGGGGCTTACCGCAAAATAAAGCTGGGTTTCCATATTGGTAGAGATGTCCAAATCATCAATGGCATCAAAAATGGGGAATGGACTGGCAACCAAATAGGCATTAAAAAGTGTAGGTTGTTCCATCATCATATGAAAAACAAAGCTTCCGCCATATTCCCAACCAAAAAGCAGGTTTTCTCCCTTGGTTCTGAAGTTTTCGTTCACATAGGACATCAATTCATCTTCCAAAAAGCCCTTAAAGTTTTCCTTTCCCTCCCCAAGATGCCTAAACCTGTTGGGATAGCTGTTGTTAATCCCCACAATAATAAATTCGGGTGCCAGTTTAAATTGTTGGAACGATTGGCTGAGGCTGACTACGTGTAAAAAGAAACGTTGGCCATCCAACACGTAAACCACAGGGTATGTTTTATCTGAATTTTGATAGCTTGGAGGCAGATATATCTGAACTCCCCGCTCTTCATTCAATATTTTAGAGGAAAGATGGTGGTTGGTGCCGACTACATTCGGAATACCCTCCGATTGAGCTTGTACACCAAAAAACATCAAAACTATCGCAATGGTCGCCGCTATTACTTTCATTTTCATAGTAGAAGATTATACCATGGTTTTGTTACAATAAGTCGCTTTCTCAAAATCCCTGATATTTATCGAAATAATAGGAACTTCGGGTAACATGCCTTTGAGTTCCGAAACAATTTGTTTTGATAAATTAGCCTTTTGTTCGGTAGTCCGCCCTTCCATAATATTTGCAAAAATGTGGATAAAGTCATCCTTTGCATTCCCGACCATATATTGTTCAAAAGGATTGATCCGCACCTTAATATCCAGCGGGTCGAACAATCCTGTAGATTCTGCGGTTTTATAAACCAATTGCATTATGGATTCCGGTGATTGCGATCTAATGACCGTGTTGGAACAGTCCAATACAAAATGTGGCATGTGTTATTTTATTTTGTTATTTACTAATTCAACTTCTTCTAAAAGGACATCCAATTGGTCTCTATCCAACCATTTACCTTTCAATATGACCCCTTCAATAGTTTTGGTGTTTTTAATATCTTTCAATGGGTTTTTGTTCAACAGGACCATATTGGCATTTTTACCTTCGGAAATAGTGCCTTCCATGGCCATCGATCCCAAATATCTGGCAGGTGTCATTGTGCTGGCCTTAAGTATTTCGTAGGGAGATAGACCTGCTTCGTGAAGAAATTGAAATTCTTCGTGCAAGGAAAATCCGGGTACCACAAATCCAAAAGTATCGCTTCCGGTCATCATGGGAACATCTTCCTTTGCCAACATTTTGGTGAATTTCATCATCCATTTAAAGTAACCTTCCAGCAATGGCAATGCATCCTTTCCGTTAATTACCTTTCCCTTTAAATTTTGTCGATAGGGGTTTTCTTCCGATGACCAATACCCATAATCTCCTTTCAACATATATGTTGCGGCTTCTTTTTCTTTAAGTTTCTCAAAGAAATTATCATCCAAACACTTTACGATCATATCAAAAACCACCAAAGTCGGTGCAATGGTAATTCCGCTGTTTTTAATTTGTTGCACGGCCTTTTTCAGGAACAGACTATCTTTTCTATACTCATCACTGAACAAATACACAAACTCCTCTACGTGTTCAATGGATTTCATCCGAAGGGAATATTCCAGATCCATCTCGCGCTGTGCATGCCCCATCACTGGTATTTTGTATGCTGCCGCTTGCTCCAAAACTTCAAAATAGATATCCTTGGGAAGGTTATCCGCAATTTTTATAAAATCATAACCCTTTTTGTGGTGCTGTTTTATGAACCTTTCCACATCTGCACTGGTTTTTAAATCCCCCGATTGGAGGTAGGGACCGGCCGTGTAGTAATTGGGACCCATCAATAGGTTGCTGTTTATGCTATCCCGTATCGCAACATGGTCCTGCCAATCGTACTCCGCCATGTTTCGTACTGTGGTAACCCCATTGGCCAGTAACAATTTGAAGTCACGGGCTATTCCTCCCTCTTTGTTACGCCAATGATAATGCATTTCACTTAATCCCGGAATCAGGTATTTGCCGGAACCGTCAATTATTTTGGCCGATTTGCGAACCAAAGTATCGGTTGAAGGGGCTACTTTCAGGATTTTCCCATTCGCAATTGCTACTGTTTGATTTTCCCATACTACTTCTTGGTGCATTGGGATAACATTTACATTTTGAATGATGATGGTATCGTTTTGACCATACCCAATGGTATAACAAAGAATGTATACCAAACATTTGATGATTGTTGTTCTCATGATATTAATTGATTGATGATGAATTGATTTTTTTGAACCATAGGTTTTTTACCCTCCCCGTGGATATATAGAGACCGATTATTTCTCCTTTTTGATTACGTGACATTTTATTGGTTTCCAAAGGCCAAGAACTTTTGAACACATCAAGGCCAACCACTTCCATTATACGTTCACCATGTCTGGCATCGGAACATTTTAAGGTATCACCCTCTAGGTAAAATGTATAATGAGTGTCAATTTCAGGGCTATAAAATGTACCTGTGTAATCCGTTACATCCGATGATGGACTTGGTTGATTTTCTTTCTTCTCCCCTGCATGGGAGTTAGAAAATGGATTGTTCTTTTTTCTGGTTTTCGAAAATAAAATTCCAGCAATGTCGTCTGCCCTTTCCCCAAATGGCGCATTCGAAAAATTGGTCAACACAACAATGCTCAATTCTTCCTCTGGATAGATACAAAGGAAGGCACGATATCCTCCCACCACACCGGCATGCTGTATCCGTTTTTTTCCGAACATTTCATCTATGTAAATGCCAAAGGCATAATTGATAACATCGCCATTATTTAAACCGCCCAATGTTTGAAGCATTTTAAACGCTCCCTTCCATTTTTTCGAGGGATTATAAAAATTATTGGACCATTTCAACAGGTCCTCCACGGTGGAATACATATTCCCTGCCCCCGTATATGCCCAATACCCTTGGGCCATTTCAAACACCCTATCATGACTATGATAGTAAGATGTGGCCCTATTGGGGACAATACGCTGATAATTGTCCTCCACATAGGTGTTATGCATCTGTAAAGGCTCAAAAAGATTGTTTTGCATCCAAACGTTGAAATCCTCTCCCGTTACTTTTTCAATGATTTCGGCCAACACAACATATCCCGTGTTGGAATACATAAATTGCTCACCGGGTTCAAAATTTAAGTCTGCTTGCTTTTGAAGCAATCGTAAAACATCTTCGTTAGTCCTGTAATCATCACCCCGCCAACCGGCAAGCGCCATCAAATCGTGAAAATCCCTTAAACCGCTCGTATGTTGTAACAAATGCTTTATGGTGATGGATTTATCAAAAATCTGAAACTCTGGGAAGTACTTTTGAACAGGGTCATCTATGGACAATAATCCTCGTTTCTCAAGAAGTACAATGCCCATTGCCGTAAATTGTTTGGATATGGACCCAATATTGAACAAAGTAGCCTCGGTATTGGGAACATTATATTCCAAGCTAGCGTTTCCAAAGGAATTCAAATAAATAACTTCATCTGATTGCATAACCCCCACCACTCCACCAGGATGATTTTCCAAATCCCAATCCATGAACAAAGAATCAACCTGATTCTTGAACCTATTGGATAGTTGGCCAAAACTCACCATCGGGCAAACCAACATCGCCCAAATAATCAGGTTTTGAATCCTTGACAATCCAGTGCCAAAACATTTATTGTTTACGTTCCTCATAATTGAACAAAACTATTTTGTGGAATAATGCTTTCCATTGACTTTGGTTAAGAAAGTGCTTGAACATCATTAACCAGCATTCAAAATTAGCCCTACCCCCCTTCTCGTTTCTTAAGCTACCTTAAGATTTCCCATAAAGCTTCCCGCTAGTTTTGTGACATCAAAAAGTGAAGTCATGAACCAGTATATCAACATTTTATTGGCTTTTATAGGAGGAGTGTTCCTGGCCATGCAAGGGGGATTGAACGCACAACTTGGTGTTCAGCTCAAAAACCCACTGTTGGCTTCGCTGACCGCATTCTTTTTTAGTATGCTGTTTGCATTGTTGGCCGTTGCCTTGAGTGTCAAAGACTTTCCGAAAGCATCACATCTGCTGAGCATTCCCAAATATTTATGGTTCACAGGGGCGTTTTTCAGTGTTGTCGGTATTGGACTTTACTACTATACCATTCCCAAACTGGGCATATCTACCATGATCTCCTTGGGACTTTTTGGACAATTGATCTTTTCTGCGGTAGCAGGACATTATGGATGGTTTGGATTGCCGCAGGAACCTATGGTTATTAAAAAAGTATTCGGATTGCTGGCCATGGCCATCGGCATCCTAATGATCAATAAAAACTAAAGAAAGAACGATTATAACATAATTTAAAAAGAAAAAACAATGGATTTATTGGAAAACTTGAAATGGCGCTATGCCACTAAAAAATTTGATGCATCGAAGACAATCAAAGAAGATGATTTGGAGCAATTGAAAGAGGCTGTACAACTATCGGCATCATCTTACGGGCTGCAACTGTACAAAGTGTTGATCATTCAAAATAAAGAATTGAAAAGTCAGCTCAGGGAAGCGGCATGGAACCAAGCCCAGTTGACCGATGCCTCCCATATTTTCGTGTTCTGCAACTACACGGAAAGAAAGAATGAACACATAGATGAATATATTCAGGCTACCGCAAAAACCCAAGATACCCCATCGGAAAAACTAGAGGGATATGGTAATCTGATCAAACAGAGCTTATCGGCAAAATCGGAGGCGGCATGGCAAAGCTGGTCGGAAAAGCAAACCTACTTGGCCCTTTCCAATCTGTTGACCGCATGTGCTGAGCTTAAAATTGATTCTTGCCCAATGGAAGGGTTTGAGCAAGAAAAATTCAACAAAATCCTTGGGCTTGATGAAAAAGGGCTAAATGCTGCAGTAATCGCTCCGGTCGGGTATCGCTCAACGGAAGACCACACCCAATTCAGAAGCAAGGTTCGCAAACCCAAAGAAATCCTCTTCGAGGAAATTTAATAATCGGTCCATCATTAACTGCTACCCAAAAAAGAGGCATTGTTGAGAAAGGCTTTTATAAGTCTGATATCACCATGCACGCTTCTGGAGGGATTATTTCAACCATGAATGATATGTCCAAATGGTTAGCTGCCAACATTAATCAGGATCATGTGTTATTGAACAATGATTCGTGGGAGGATCTCCATACCTCAACAGCAACACAGGACAAAAAATATTACACCTATCACCGGTCTGGCTATAGCTTGGGATGGGACATTGCCGAATACCGGAACAATATGATTTTGACACGTTTTGGAGGATTGGCAGGGATAAGTTTCCATATTTCATTCATGCCCGATAAAAAACTTGGTGTCATTGCTTTTTCCAATGATAACAGAGCATATCTGTTGCCACATTTGATGGCAAATTATGCCTACAACTTAATCAATGAGCAGCCAGCAGACAGTATTTTCAAGAGTGAAGAAACTTTGTTCAATCAAAGCTTTGAAAGAGAGAATGAGGTCCAATACCCTGCCGATTCAGAAATGCTGATGGTCAATATGGATAACGACAACATCATTGGCACATATCAAAATTCAAAAAAATGGCCCACCATCAAAATTTACAAAGAAGGTGACCACTACATTTTTAATTGGGGGATATTAAAGGGTAAAGTATTCCGAAACGATGAGGATGGTTACAGTAGCAACCTCGGGGTTTTATCCAGAGACTTTAAAGTAAGTAACGGTACACTTATTACAGGTTCGTTGATTTACAAGAAATGAAATAGGCCTACTAAAGCTACACTTCAGAATTATCGTTAAGAAACAATACATTCAATAAAAGAATAATTTATTATTGTTTTACAATAATTTATTATATGTTTGCAGAAATATTTAAGTTATTTCAATAATGAAAAAAACAAAAATAATATCTAAGATATTATATGCCTTAACCAGAAGTCTTGCTTGGATCTACTTGGTAATTGGGCTTTACGGGATTTTTGCTTGGATTACCAAAACCAATATCAAAACCGCGGGTACCACAACGATCATCAATTATCCTTTTACCGATGTTTCTTTTCTAATATTGGACAACAATCTTTCGTATTTTCTATTTGCGTTTTTGATTCCCGTTTTATCCTATACGCTGTTTTTTTGGCTGCTTTCCAACGTATTTAGCGTCTTTTATCAGAATAAGCTTTTTACCCAACCCAATATTAAGCATTTAAAGCGATTCTATTTGGCCAACATCATTTTGCCCATGGTTCTTGTTGCCTTTTCATCATTCTTTATTGAAATTGAAAAAGGAATATTCATTATAATAGCGTTACACCTTGTTTTGGGAATCTTCATATTCATCATTTCAGAAATTTTCAATCAAGGGCTGTCATTACAGAACGAACAAGACCTATACATTTAAGCTATGCCAATAATTATAAATATTGATGTAATGCTTGCCAAGCGAAAAATAAAAAGCAAGGATCTTGCAGAAGAAATTGGCATTACCCCAGCTAATTTGTCCATACTCAAAAATGGCAAGGCGAAAGGTGTCAGGTTCGAAACCCTTGAGGCCATTTGTAAGGCCTTGGACTGTAAACCGGGAGATATCATTGACTATGTAGCATAGTTCCTTCAACATATTTAAACCATGAATACATTAAAAATTGATAATGTATCCCTTGTGTACAGCAATGGGTACAAGGCGCTTACTGCCTTAAATCTAGAGATTAACAATGGAATATTTGGGCTATTGGGACCCAATGGTGCCGGTAAATCCTCCCTTATGAAAACCATTGTTGGATTACAAAAACCAACGGAAGGAAGCATTAGTTTCAATGGTGTTGACATCGTTAAAAATCCGCTTGAGATTCAAAAACGCTTGGGCTTTTTGCCCCAATACTTTGGTGTTTACCCCAAAGTGTCCGCTTACAATCTCTTGGAACATCTGGCTAAGTTGAAAGGGGTACAGAACAAGGAACAACGTCATGATCAGATCATGAATTTATTGGAAAAAGTGAATTTGACCGATGTTAGGAACAAAGAGGTACATACGTTTTCCGGTGGCATGAAACAGCGTTTTGGGGTGGCACAGGCTTTGTTGGGAGCGCCCAAGATTGTAATTGTGGACGAACCCACCGCCGGATTGGATCCTGAAGAACGAAACCGCTTCAATACATTGCTCAGTGCTATTAGCGAGGACATTATCATTATTCTATCCACCCATTTGGTAGAAGATGTGAGAAACCTTTGCTCACAGATGGCCATTATTAAAAAAGGACAGGTGATTTCGCAAGGGTCCCCGAGAGCTTATGTACATCAGCTATCTGGTAAATTATGGAGCAAAGCGGTTACTCAAAAGGAGCTGGAGAAAGTGGAATCCGATTATCAGGTCATAAACAAGCGATTGGTTGAACGGGTAATGAACGTTACCGTTTTTGCCGACGACCGGCCTGCTGGTTTTACGCCCACAGATCCAAGTTTGGAACATGCCTATTTTGCCCACTTAAACACTACTGCACTGTGAGAACAATTTTCTTAAACGATATACAGATCTTAGCTAAGCAAAAAGCGACATACATTGCCTTACTGGTTTTTGTAGGTATCGGGTTCATGATCGGGTTTAAGTTCAATATTTCGGTTGGCGATGAACTTGCGGCAAACGCCCCATATTCGGTAGGGTTTATGATCGGGCTATTGAGCCTTATCATCATTTTAATTGCCACTGTTCTGGCCTTTCCTTTATTGTTCAAAGAACAAGATGCCAATTATGGTCTGATCGTTTTCTCCACCCCTATCAAGAAGAAAGCATTTGCTCTCGCGCGTTTCTGTTCGTTTTACCTATTTACTCTTTTTGGTTTTTTCATCTTGGTTACCGGTTATGCTGTCGGGCTTCATTTGGCTGCAGATACCCAGATGAACCCAGGCTTTGATCTCTGGAATTTTCTTTATCCGTTTTTGATATTCGGAGCTGTGAATACATTGGTGGTGTGCAGCATCCTGTTTTTTGTTGCGCAAAGATTTAAAAATAAATTATTAGTAGCTATTTCGGGGGTATTGCTCTATGTACTGTACATGATCGCCCTGATGTTTTCCAATGCCCCTTTTATGGCTCAAGCGTTACCACAATCCGTATGGGTGCAACGTGTTTCCGCTTTAGCTGATTTATTTGGGCTATCCGGATACTTTTTTGAAGCCAAAGACCTTAATGTCCTTCAACGGAACAATCAAGTTGTACCCCTTTCCAACCTACTGTTCATCAACAGGTTGGCTTTTATACTTTTCTCCTTTGGCATGGTATATTTTGGGATGCGCTCCTTTTCATTCCTACCTCGATTTAAAAGGAAATCAAAAAAGCAGCTAAGCAGCTTAAAAAGAAGCTATCCGCCACAGCCTTACTCCACGGTGGCAAATGTATTTAGCAATACATCAAAATGGCAAGCAATACTATCGTTCATAAAGGTTGATTCAATCTATTTATTCAAAAGCATTGCTTTTGTATCCATATCCATATTGCTGCTGTTTTATGTAGGTGTAGAAATGTTCGATGATATCAACAAAGGAATCCGTTTACCACAACTCTATGCCAGTTCTGGTCTTTTAGCACAAACCATTAACGGCACTTTTTATGCTTTGGGAGGTTTGGTCTTGGTTTATTTTGTGAACGATATCTTTTGGAGAAGCAAGGCCAGCGGTTTTTCCTTAATTGAGAAAACAACCTACTATGCCATTGAAAAGCGTATCGGACATATGGGAAGCATTGTGCTCTTGATATTTTCCCTCACGGCAATAATGCTGATGGAAGCTATTGTTTTTCAGTTGGTTTTCCGTTTCACGGTTTTTGATTGGGAAGCCTATTTTGGGGTATTCGTTTTTAATACGCTTCCCTTGTTGCTCTTTGCCCTTTTCTTACTTTTTATAAATACCGTTAGCAAGAACAAATCCATGGCATTGGGTGTTTCAATAGTATGTTTTTTGCTTCTCGCCACCCCCATTGCCAAAAGCATCATAACTAATTCGTTGTTTCGGTTTTTCTCTGGATATCGAGGAACTTACAGCGACTTTTTAGGCTATGGTGCTTACCTATATCCCTTCCTTTGGCGATTGGCCTTTGGTTTTTCATTGATAGGGACTGTATTCATGCTCTACAACTTCATAAAGCTTCCTTCCAAAAGATTCTTTAAAGTTATTGGTATTGCCATTTTTACATTCCTTGCAGTTGTCAGTGCCTTACGGTACTTAGAAAATCATGTTCCAAAAAAAGGAAAAGAGGAATTGGTTAAAGAGCAGGTATCCTATGAAAAAAAGTATAGGAAATATCAAAACATACAACAACCGACAATCAAAAAAGTAAATACTCAAATTGATCTATATCCGGATGAACATTCCTATACCATTAAAGGTGAATATATCCTAAAAAACACGCACCTCAAACCAATCGATTCCATTTTGATAGATGTTCCCGAGGAAATGGAGATTATATCCCTTGTTTATGAATATGGAAATGAAAAAATAAAAATTGAAGATCACGTATCGGAGTTGATCCTTAATCGGCCTGTTCAATCAAAAGATTCCGCAAAACTGATTTTTAAAACCTCCTATAAATGGCAAGCCATAAATGGCCACAATCCTTTTAATTCCGTTGTTGAGGATGGATCATTTATGCGCATCAGCCGATACTTTCCACAATTTGGATATGATGAAGGAAAGGAACTCACTGAGGTAGCATTAAGAGAAACACATGGTTTAGGTAAATCTACTAAATGGCAAAAGCTGGAAGCACCTAAGGAAAAAAGGGATGATGCCATTGATCTTACCATGCAAATTTCCACCAATGAAGATCAAATAGCGGTAGGTATCGGAGAATTGAAAAAACAGTGGCAGGTTGATGATAGAAATTATTATGAATACAACGCCAAATCCATTCCGTTCCGTTTTGCACTTTCTTCTGGAGCCTATCAAATAAAAAGTGTTAAGCATAACAACATCAACATAAGCGTATATCATCATCCATTGCATAAGAACAATGTTGAACACCTTATCAAAAACACCAAGCTTACCTTGGACTACTGTACCGAAAATTTTGGCCCTTACCCCTTTACGTCCATCAGGTACTCTGAGGTATCTTCATTTACACAAGGCTTTGCGGGAACTGCTTATCCCGGAACCATTTTTATGACGGAGAACATGACCTTCAATGCCAACCTCGATGCAGGAGACAATCAGGACGTAGTCAACGAACTTGCGGGACATGAAGTTGCCCATTTTTGGTGGGGCACCAATCAAATTGCACCTGACTATCGAGAGGGCTATTCTATGCTGACAGAAAGTTTGGCCATGTATACAGAAATGATGGTCTACAAAAAAATGTATGGGAAGAAAAAAATGATGGAACGTCTGGCCATCCATCAACAAATTTATGACGCTGAAAAAGGGTTACACGAAAAAAAATCCCTACTTAGAGTGGCTCCGGGTGAAACCTATTTAGCCTACTCAAAAGGCGCTATGGTATTTGTTGAGTTGAGTGAATTAATTGGAGAAAACCAATTGAACAGTGCCCTGAAATCTTTCTTTCAAAAAAACAGGTATCCAAAGGCAAGACCTATAACTTTAGACCTATTAGAGGAGATACTTGAAGTAAGTGATACATCCCATCATACTAAAGTCAAATCACTATTCGAGTAAAAAAAATGATTCCGATTCTATCCGAACCTAATCACTGAATCCTAATTTTGACGGGGGGTATGTAGATATTAGATAAAAACAGGACACCCCATTGTACATCTTTATACTAGGTTTAATTTGGGCATAAAAAAAACCAGAAAATATTAATTTTCTGGTTCTTAATTATTTACAATCCCATTTGATATCAAATGAACTTTTTTTTAGTCGGGGTGGTAGACTTAGCCACACACTTATAACACTTTGTTAATCATTAATTTATGACAATTTCAAAAATCATGCACACCTGATTGCACAACAAAATCAAAAAAAGAGCTTTTGAAATAAGATTTGCCCTCATTTCATGATATAAAATTATAGAAAGAATCAATAGGAATTAACTATCCTCCCAAAAAACTGCTGAGCCTTAACATCGGCATCAAAACAATTTCAATCTCGACTCCAATAGATTTAGATATTTCTCTTTCATTTCATCCGAAAGAAAAGAAACTGCTATCAACTCCTTCCATTTTGGAGTTGCCTGATACATGTCCCCAAGAATCACTTCAATTATTCTATCATTCAATTGTAATCGCTCTTTCGCATAATAACCAATAAAATCCGATGCTATGAAATTGCTTTTTTTTCCTTTTAAGGTCAATGCGATTTCTTCTTCTGGATTTTTAATGGAAATTGTGGAATTCAATAGATCATAGGCTGGTGCCAAGGTGGTTTTTCCGTTTTTTGTAATCAAGGAAAAGTTTTTTAAATGCATATCCTCATTTCCAGTTACATAACAGAAAATTATCCTTTTAAAAAAATCAGCCTTTTCAACAACGGGAAATGAACAAAACTCATCAACAACGGGAACCACTCTTTCCATGGTAAAGCGGTATTTGGTATCCCTCGTATTTCCCGTTAATTGTGCAAAATCCTCCACAGCGTATTTCTTTCCCTTGCCATAACGATCGAAACGTTTTATAAAATACGAGAGACTGCCATCCTTGGCATATACCATCCCATGAAATGGAACATTCAAGCCATAGGCTTTAGCCATGCGCATGGTCAGGTCCTCATTTTCGGGCAACTGGGGAAATAAATCATTTTGCGGTTTTATGATGTAGGTTCCGAATTGATCTACAATTTTAAATTCCTGGTCAACCACGGAAACAGTTGCACTTAATTTAGGTTGTACCCCTTGGATGGATAGTTTCTTGGCCCTATTTGCTGATTCCCGTCTCAATTCGGCTGCTGAATAGGGTAAATCCTTCAGATCGGTTAATTTGGGTGCAATCATTTTTAGTCCTCTCCCACTGTATTTCGCCGTACCGCACAGTTCGTATGTGATTGGGCACCTATTCATCCTCCATTGGTTTTACGGTTATTGCACCAACCAGATCAGCACCTGTCGCCATTAATTGTGAGAAATAATCCTTTTGATCAATTTTTACAATCCTCAATAGCCCCTGCAACATTACACCCTCAGGCAACAAACCTTCAAAAAAGGGGGGGAATGATTTAAAACTGTATTTTTTCTGGCTTACTGGCATGGTCAATGAGATAGAATCTCCATCATAATCTTCATCATAATCAAAATGATATTCATTTGGAGAAACTTCGGTAAGTACTCCTGCTCTTTTGCCATGGGTATATACAACTGCCTTTCTCATCATTGTTCAGTTGTCAATGGACTTGTAAATTCCACTTTTATATTTAAAACCTCGAGCACTGCTAAAAGATTGTTCCAACGAACAGTCTCTTTATCTTTTTCAATATCAAAAACGGTGGTTTTCCCAACTCCAGCCAAATTGGCCAATTCAAGCTGTGTAAGCCCTGCCTTCTTACGATGGTCCTTTACCATAGAACCTAAACTAAAATTATTCATTTTTACCGTTTTAGCAGTAAATATAGGTTATTTACTATTACAGGGAGCATAAAAAAATGTAAAAAACCCAATTTTACCGCCATAACAGTAAAATATATGATTTACACTTGAAAAATTGAATGATAATCAAAAAGGCGTATTGAATTACCGTTATAACGATAAAATTATGAATCTGAACTGGACCGGTCCAAAGTTAGGTCATGGTTTCAACTTTTGAATTTGGTGCTCTTTCCTTCTTTTGAGCATCGTTCTTTTCTTTATCAATTTACGGTTTTCCAATATCTTTTTGCCATACCCATAATATATAGAGGCAGGCGTCAGGTTGTCCAATGATTCGTGGTATCTCCTGTTGTTGTAATAGTCCACGAACTCCTCCAATCTTTCTTTGAGTTCCCCCGACAGATAGTAGTTGTCCAGTTTGATGATGTTCTTCATCGAACGGCGGTAACGCTCTATCTTACAAAAAACGGGCATAATATACCACCCAAAACGGAAAAAAGTAAGTATAGTTAAATTACAAATAAGTCATTGATTCACATTCATTTACAGCAGAATAAAAAGTGGCTCAAACTTTCCGTTTTTAGTGGTTCTCGTTATCCGTCCTATCCACTATTACAAATACTCAATGGTTATCGTTTTAAAGAGGACATAATAAGGCATTGTATTAGTTAACACTTTACACGATAATACAGATACCAGATGTCTAGTTGTTGGGAGAACACTACAATTAATCTAAATATGTTAAAGTTCGATAAATGATTATGGACGTGAGATAATTAAAGCAATGCTATATTAACTACTTCGTATTAGCAAGCCTTCAGATACACAACAGGACAATACTTCAGTTTAATGATATTCCGCTACTGGCTTTGCTTTATTTTTTTAACCCATATAAAAAGGATAATGAACAATACAATTAAAATGGCAGGGAATATGGTCATATTTTGCATAGTGGCCTGACCTGCAACCAACTCCAGTTCATCACCAGTAATTCCTTTTGCTTTTGCTATTGACCTGTTCGAATCAATCCAAGCACCTATAATCGGCTGAAAGAATGAACCAGCGACCATCCCTACCGAACCAATAACCGACAAACCTATGGCACCACTTTTCGGGATTTTTTCAGCCACAAACCCTAGCATATTAGGCCAAAAGTATGCGATTCCAAAAGCGTAAATGATAGCTGCTACATAGGCCATGCCACCTGTTTGGGTACTGAATAAAAATATACCGAGAAGCGTTAAAATACTAGCAGCCAAGAAGACACCGGTTTGGTCCAACTTTTTAACAACAGCTCCTCCAAAGTACCTGACAACTGCCATTAGTCCTGTTACCAAAGCTAAAATCAGCATAGGTTCAGCGCCACTTCTTGCAAGTATCAATCCGACCCATTGTTGAGGTCCAAATTCTGAAGCCGCGGTTAGAGACATACATATCAACATAAAAATGAACAATGGGGTTCCCATTGCTTTAAAATTATATGACAATGAAGCCTCTTCTTTTGTCTTTGCCTCTGGCCAAGGTTTTCCATAAAATAAATAAGCATAGATAAGGGTAGGAACCAACAATATCCATATTTGAGATTGCCATCCGAACCCGCCGTCGGTCATAAATTTCGAAATCAATGCTCCAATCACAATACCACCCGGGAACCACATATGAAAACGATTCATCATTTTAATTATCGTATTTCCTTTATATGAATCCGCAATCATAGGGTTACAAGCTGCTTCTGTACATCCATTTCCGAAGCCGATCAATAAGGTAGAAATCAGTAATCCGGCATAACTTCCAGAATAAATTGTCATAATAATTCCAATGGTATGCGCAAAAAAGGCAAATTGCATAATCAATTTACCACCAATTTTATTGTACACCAGCCCACCAATTATCATGGAAATGGGAAAACCTAAGAACCACATGGAATTGATATACCCCAATTCCTCACCAGAAAGGTTCAACTCCTCACCCAATTGAGGCAGAATACCCGCTCTTATACTAAAGGAAAAAGCATTGGTTATTACTGCAAAACAACTTGCGTAAAATAATATAAGTCTTGTATTTTTTGATTCAATATTTGGTGCTCCCATGCATTTTAAATTTATTATCGATTAATTTTAATTGTCGGTTTGTCTGTACAAGAGCAAACACTGGAAATTTCGGTTATTTACGTATGCCCTTATTATGTAACGGTCGCTCATATACAAGTTTCCATTGTTCTGTTCTTAAATGGTATTTGAGTTTTGAAAAAAACAATTCCATATACCCTAGATTTTTCTATCTCAGTTTATTTTCTATTTCCTTTACCACTTTCAAAGTTTTTAACATAGAATCCGGGGTAACTGAAATGGTATCTATCCCTTCCTCAATAAGGAACTTTGAGAAATCTGGAAAGTCCGAAGGTCCTTGGCCACATATACCCACTTTGGTCTTGTGCTTCTTGGCAGCAGCTATCAATAACTTTATCATATCCTTTACCGCAGGGTTGCGTTCATCGTACAAATGCGCTACCAAACTGGAGTCACGGTCAAGGCCCAAAACCAATTGGGTAAGATCATTGGAACCAATGGAAAACCCATCGATCATCGGAGCAAATTGATTTGCCAATATCACGTTGGACGGCAATTCTGCCATTAAATAAATTTCCAGACCTCTTTCTCCTCGTTTGAGACCATTTTCTTCCATGATCTCCAACACCTTGATCAATTCCTGGGGAGTCCTGCAAAAGGGGATCATAACGGTAATATTTTCCAATCCAAAATCATCCCTTACCATTTTGAGGGCCTTGCATTCCAGTACAAAGGCCTCTTTAAAGGTTTCGGAATAATATCTTGAGGCCCCACGCCACCCGATCATCGGGTTTTCTTCCTTGGGCTCAAAATAATTTCCTCCCAACAGGTTGAAATACTCATTGGTCTTAAAATCGGATAATCTTGTAATTACCCGATTTGGATAAAACGCTGCGCCTATTTTTGCTATTCCCTGCGCCAATTTGTTTATAAAAAAGGCTTCCTCCGATTCGTAACCCTTCATTAGTTCTTCTATCGATGCGGAAAGTGAAGGGTCGTTGAGCCCTTTGTGCTTTAACAGTGCCAAAGGGTGGACTTTTATATAGTTGTTGATGATAAATTCCTCCCTGGCCAGACCTACGCCCCCATTGGGTATTTTCCTGTATTGGAAGGCCAACTCTGGTGACCCGATGTTCATCAGGACAGGGGTTTTGGTCTTGGGAAATTCGGAATACGCGGTTTCGTGGAGTTTATAGTTTATCTTTCCTTTGTACACTTTTCCAACATTGCCTTCCGCACACGATACTGTAATGTTCTGTCCGTTCTTCAGCAAGCTTGTTGCATTCGAAGCGCCCACAATGGCGGGGACACCAATTTCACGCGCCACAATTGCCGCGTGGCAGGTCCTTCCACCTTTTTCCGTGATTATGGCCGAGGCCTTTTTCATCAATGGTTCCCAATCGGGATCTGTCATTTCGGTGACCAGAACATTGCCCTCCTTGAAATCCGTTTCGTCCGAACTGCCATCCCGTCCATCCAAAGTAAAGATTCGATGTACCTTTCCCGTTCCAATTTTATCTCCTACAGCGACTCCTTCTAGAATTAGTTTATCCTTTAACTGGTCCTCTTCCTCAATTTCATATTCCTTTATACTGTCAGACTGTTCTTGTGAATGAATGGTCTCTGGCCTTGCCTGTACTATAAAAAGTTCGTTGGTGAGACCGTCCACGGCCCATTCGATGTCCATAGGACACCATGAACCCCTGCGTGAACTATAGTGTTCTTCAATTTTTTGGACCCATTGCGCCAGTTGCATGATCTGGGCATCCTTTAAACAAAAGGTGTCTTGGATACTTTGTTCCACGGGGACCTGCCGAACCGTTTCAAATGGTTTGTTTCCATAGATCATTTTATGTGTCTTCCTGCCGAGCTTTTTGTCAATAATGGCATTAAAGCCTTTTTTCATGGTTGGCTTGAACACAATGAATTCATCCGGGGATATTTCGCCCCCTACCACAAGTTCACCCAATCCATAGGCCCCATTGATCAGGATCACATCTTTAAAACCGCTCTCCGTGTCCAATGAAAAAGCAACGCCCGAAGCCCCCAGATCAGAACGTACCATTTTTTGGACGCAGACCGACAATTTGATCACAAAGTGATCAAAGCCCCGGGACGACCTATAGGAAATGGCCCGGTCCGTATACAGTGACGCAAAACAACTTCTTATTGCCGTCAGCAGCATTTCCCCTCCACGGATATTCAAGTAAGTGGATTGTTGTCCTGCAAAAGAAGCATCCGGTAAATCTTCAGCGGTTGCGGAGGAACGTACAGCAATATCCGTGGCTTCTTGATCATAATCTGCGGATAAAACGTAATAAGACTCCAAAATCGATTTTTCAACGGAAACCGGGAATTTACCATTGGAAATCAATTTCCGGATATTGGACCCCGCTTTCCTGAGCTGGATGATATCAGAGGTGTCCAGCCCTTCCAAAGCGTTATTTATTTTTTCCTTTAAATTGTTTTCTGCAATAAAAGCATCATAGGCATCCACTGTTACCGCGAAACCATCGGGAACCCTAATATTTTGGGCCGTTAGCTTCTGGATCATTTCACCAAGGGAGGCGTTCTTCCCCCCAACTCGTGGTAGATCATCCATCCCAATCTCACTCAATCTTTGGATATACTTTTTATTGTTTTTCATAGCACTCAATACGTATTAGGTTGTTTACGAAATCGTTATAGTTATTTGTTTGGTATTGGTCGTTTTTTTTAAAATTGTCCTTTACATCACTTCTGGAATCAGGTCGATCCACAACTTCCTCGTACGGCATATAATGGACAGTCCTGAAATTTTCAATATTATTTTATCAAATGGTTGGGAAAATCCCCTATGTTTTCGCAGCAGATCTGTTCCATTACTTGTTGCAGCTCCATTTTCAACAGTGAAATGGTGTGGTCGCCCCCTTTGGCTCCAAGCGCCGCCACACCATACATAAAAGATCTGCCCAAAAAAGTAAACTCGGCTCCTGACGCCATTGTCCTGGCTATATCCGGACCTGACCGTATACCACTGTCCATCATCACCTTTATTTGATTACCATATTCCTTGGCTATCCGAACCAATGGTCTTATGGTCGATTCTCCTGCATCCAATTGTCTCCCTCCATGATTGGACACTATAATCCCATCTAGTCCCAATCGAATAGCTTTCTCCGCATCCGCTTCATTGGACACGCCCTTAAGTACCAATTTTCCCTTCCACATATCTCGGATAGGCTTTATTTTTTCCTCGTTTAACCTACCGGAAAAAGTTTGGTCCATAAATTTCCCCAATTGTTTGAGGTCAAGCCCTTTTGGCATATAAGGCTTTAGGGTCTCAAAATTTGGTTGTCCATGTACCAACGTCTTTAGGGCCCATTCCGGCCTACCCAATATCTGCAAGATGTTCTTTACCGACATTTTGGGAGGCATGGCTAAACCATTACGAATATCCCTTGGTCGAAACCCGAATGTTGGCACGTCGCATAGAATGACCAACACAGGACAGTCTGCAGCCGCTGCCCTATTGATAATGTCATCCCTCAAGTTGTCTTCTGTGGGGTGGTACAGCTGGAACCAGGCCCTGCCCTCGGTCAGTTCACCTATACGTTCAATACTGCTCGTGGTCACGGTACTAAGTATAAAAGGAATGTTGTGCTCGAAGGCGGCCTTGGCCAAAATTTCCGGGGCATTGGGCCACATGAGTCCTTGTAATCCAACGGGGGCGATACCAAAAGGAGCATCATAAACATGACCAAACAATTCGGTCTTCATATCCGACCTGGTATGCTTGCTCAAATAGTAGGGCAAAAGTTCCACTTCCCTGATATCGGAGGTATTCTTGTGCAGGTTCACATCTTCATTACATCCACCATCCAGGTATTCAAAGGCGAAATTTGGAATTTTTTTCTTTGCTCTTTCCCTTAGGTCGTAAACCGAAGGGTACTTTTTATTTATACTTAAATCCACCTTTTTGTTTTTAGTGATACTTTTTGGCAAGCTGTTTTGAAGTTCCCAAACCTTCGATTCCCAATTCCACGACGTCACCGGGCTTCAGATATCGTGGTGGGTTAAAGCCCAGTCCAACTCCGGCCGGGGTTCCGGTTGAAATAATATCACCGGGCAATAGTGTCATGTATTGACTGATATATCTCACTACCTCTTGTACATTGAATATAAAATCCGATGTATTGCTGTTCTGAAGGGTCTCACCGTTAAGTTTTAGCCATAGGTCTAGATTATTGGGGTCTTTTACTTCATCGGCAGTAGCGATAAAAGGCCCAATGGGTGCAAACGTATCACAGCCTTTTCCCTTGCACCATTGTCCTTGCTTTTCTATTTGGAAAGCCCGCTCGCTATAGTCGTTGTGCAACACATACCCGGCCACGTGATCCATGGCATCGGCTTCTTCCACATAACTTGCTTTCTTACCTATGACAACGCCCAGCTCTACTTCCCAATCGGTTTTTTCGCTCCCTTTGGGTATTATTAGGTCATCATTGGGGCCTACTATGGCAGAAGTTGCCTTAAAGAACAAAACGGGCTCCTTAGGCACTTCCATTCCACTTTCAGAAGCGTGTTTGGCATAGTTAAGTCCAACACAAACAATTTTGGACGGCCGCACCAGAGGTGCGCCAAGGCGTTCACTTTGTGAAATGATAGGGCTTTCGTCACGATTTCTATCCAACCAGTGTTCCAACCGTCTTATCCCTCCCGTTCCAAAGAAATGCTCGTCATAGTCTTCACCAAATGCTGTAATGTCGATCCTAGTACCATCTTCTAATTGGACTCCGGGTTTCTCTTTCCCTTCTTTTCCAAATCGTATTAATTTCATAATCGGTTAAAGTTTATATTTTCATATTTATAGTTCCGAACGGCAGTCTGTCAACCGTTCAATTTTATAAATCCGCCATCGATTGGAAAATCGGTCCCCGTAATGAAAGAGGCCTCATCCGAACACAGGTAAAGTGCAAGGTCCGCGACCTCTTCGGGTTTTCCCATTCGGCCGATAGGCTGCGTTTTGGACAACTTATCGAACATTTCCTTCTCCTTTCCCGGATAGTTTTTTTGGATAAACCCATCAACAAAGGGAGTATGTATCCTTGCGGGCGAAATGCTGTTGCATCGAATTCCTTGTCCGATATAATCCTTGGCCACAGAATAGGTCATGGTCAATATCGCACCCTTGCTCATGGAATAGGCAAACCTATCCTGGATGCCTACGGTCGAAGCGATAGAGGCCATATTGATGATGACCCCTCCTTTGTCCTTGATTTTTGGAATAAGGGCGTGCATACAATTATATGGGCCTTTTACATTTACGTTATAGATTTTGTCCAGATCTTCCGTGGAAGTGTTTTCAATATTTCCTATGTGGGCGATGCCCGCATTGTTTATAAGTATGGAAATTTTATTTTTTGCAGTAATCCGATCAATAACCTCGATGACCTGGGCCTGATCTACCACATTGCACTGGTAGGCAAATGCGGTGCCCCCGTTCTCTTTGATCGCGGCCACGGTAACATCGGCATTCTCGGTGCTGAGTTCCAGAATGTGAACCGTTGCTCCCTGCTTTGCGAAAGTGGTGGAAATAGCTTTCCCAATTCCACTGCCGCCTCCCGTTATAATCGCATGCTTTCCTTCTAAACTGAATTTTATCACTTTATTATTTTTATTGTTTTTGAAAATTGTAAAACATCGTTAAAACCCATCATCGTCATCTAAAATATCTTCTAGATGCTTATTTACATTTCAATTTCTAGTGCTGTTCGCCCTGTGTACCATTCCTAACCCTTGCCACTTCTCTCTCCTGAACTCCTCCAACATCTTCGTTTAAGTTCATCCGGATATACGTTAATACCTTGGCAATATCCTCATCGTTCAAAAAGTCCATTTTTGGCATCAAGTCGTTATAGGTCTTTCCATTTACCGTTATAGGACCTTCAAGGCCTTCCAATACCGCTTTTATCAATCTGTTTTTATCCCCAGTTACCCAGTCTGACCCTGCTAATGGTGGATAACGGTTCCCGTCCCCTTTACCATCTGCCTTATGGCAAGCAATACAATAAGTATTATAAATTCTCTGGCCCTCATCTGC
The DNA here is from genome assembly GCF_000224085.1 of Allomuricauda ruestringensis DSM 13258. Classification (NCBI taxonomy): domain Bacteria; kingdom Pseudomonadati; phylum Bacteroidota; class Flavobacteriia; order Flavobacteriales; family Flavobacteriaceae; genus Flagellimonas; species Flagellimonas ruestringensis. The sequence continues at coordinate 2,954,158 of NC_015945.1, read as the reverse complement.
CAAACGATAGTTAAGATTGTCATTGATTTCATGGGGATTCCTGATATGCGTAAGTGCTTTACGCTCTTCCATCTTGCTTAACTGACTTTCACTAAAATCATCTTTATCACCTTTGTACATGATTCGCCAGATTTTCCCTTTTCGGCTATCACCAATATACAAGGAACCATCAGGTCCCATTGCAATGCCCATCGGCCGATACGCTGAAGGTCCCATGCCATCGTTATACGATTCTCCTATAAATCCATCAGCAAAAATTTCAAAGGATTTTGAAAGTTCTCCATTTACATATGGCACAAAACATACGATAAAACCTCCTGTAGGATAGGGAGCTCGACGACCTCCACCATGAAAAGCAATAAACGCCCCATTTTTATAACGGTCTGGAAATTGATTTCCGGTATAAAAGAAAAGGTCGTTTGGCGCCCAATGTCCAGGAAAACCGATTATAGGATCTACTACATCACTAACTTTTACTTCTAAATCCACATCTCTGTATTCGGGGGACACCACTCTTTTATTTTGTATCTGATCATAGTAGTAATAGGGCCATCCTCCATTGGCTCCTTCCTTGATTTCCAAAAATTCTTCAGCCGGCAACATTGCACTTTCCCATTCTGAATAAAGGGAGGGCCATATTCTATGCATATCATCCCTACCATGTTCCAACACAAACAAACTATTAGTAGCATGATTCCAGTCCATGGCAATTCCGTCTCTAAGTCCAGTGGCATATCTAACTCCATCTTGCTGAGTCTGATTGATTTTATCAGCATCAAACTTCCAAATTCCAGCATGCTTTGCCAGTTCAAGACAGGGATATTGACCCGGGCTAAGAGGAGTTCTATCTTCCTCTTGACAATTATCAGTTAATGACCCGAAATTGACATACATATTTCCATCGTCATCAAAGGCAAGGGTTTTAGCTATATGTGAAGTATAAATTTCATATTTGAGAACAACTTCCCTTTTGCTTTCCGGCACTAATGTACCAGGGGTTATTTTCTGCCTGTAAACAGCGTCTTTGGTACTATAAAAAATGTACCCATTGTAAATCCTCATACTTGTTGGACCATAACCTTCCTCCGCGGGATAATCCCCAAAATAGGCGATTTTATCTCCCTTACCGTCTCTGTTTATATCTCTGATAGCTACATTGCCCGAATCTTGTTTAGCACTTGTAAGCTTAACATAAATATCTCCATTGTCATTCACGGCCAGATGCCGGGCATTGCCAATACTATCTACCACAACCAGAGCTTCAAACCTGTCTGGCAAGAAAAGTCCTCCGTTGTCGATATCGCCTTCTGGCAGGTTTGATATTTGATCACAGCCAGTAAGGAAGACAAGTGTTATGGAAATCCATAATAGTTTGGAGAAATATACTTTTAATGATGACATTTATAATATTTTTATTTTATAGATTATCGTTTCTTGGTAAATATTTTAGTGATTTCTCTTGCCCTTACGCTCCATAAATGTGAAATCATCTATTGTACTTAATTATGGTTTTAGGTAGACAATCATTCCTATATCTATCCTATTTACTTCTCTTTTATCCCTACCCCTTAAGGAGTTTTTAAAAAAATTCTGGAGACAAATTCACAAATAAAGACATGGAAAGAGTTGTTCCCTTTATGGAAGTCATTGCAGATTACGGTATGCTAGTGTGCTAGTGGTAAAAAAAATAGAGATTGCCTATGTTGGTGCTGAACACTCCAAAACCACAATATTTTAGACAGCTATATTATAGGAACTTTATGTCCATAAATAAAAAACAGGTTGACTTAACAGAGTGAATACAATTTATCATTCTGAAATTCAAAATTCATAAAAATTGATGCGATAATATTATCGTGCTCCACTTTTAACCGAGAGTGTTTCTCTCGACATTTTGTTACATCAACCTGTTCTACAGCAACTAAACTAAAACAACAATGGACTATGTGATTTATATTCCAAAATTAGTGTCAAGCTCTCCTTGAGGTATTGGAAAAAAGTAATGGCTTGCATTGACCGGTTGAGTTCCGTATTTATCCTGAAATTCAGGATTAAGCGTTTCTTCCAATATTCCCCATCTTTTAAGATCTCTGAACCTTGAACCTTCGCCCATTAACTCAATTTCCCTTTCACGTTTCAAAAGCTCAAACACTTCACTATCAGAATAGTTCGCCGCGTTGTACTCAAAGATGCCAAAACGTCTACGAACTCTATTAATGAAATCGACACATCCTGGCGCATTTCCTTGCATAAGCTGGATTTCAGCCCTCATAAGCAAGACATCGGCATACCTCATAATCCTAACGTTATTACCTGAAGCGGCACCACCCGCACCTGGACCGGTTTCATCAGGTCTGGTCTCTCTATTGTTTTTCTTTTTCCAGAAATATTGTAAGCCTTCAAAATCATATGGACGATTCGGGTTTTCTGGACAATAATCACACCATGTATCATCTCCTGCCACACCTCCATAGAAGGTTTCCGCTCCTCTTGGGTCAATAAATTCTGTACCAGACTCATCATCATAGATAAAAACCTCAGTCTTCTCTGGCTGGAATTTCCAGTTAGGCCATCCGTTCCAACTATGTAATTGTTGCATCATATTGTTCAAAAACGGAGCTGAACCACCTTCAACATTGGTAAACATTGCGGTACTACCCCCTTGACCTGCATATGTACATTGGAATTCAAAGACACTTTCAATGTTGTTTTCATTGATTTCCCCAAAATTGTACAGATAATCCTCGGCAGGTAATAAATCATAATGTCCTTCCAATTTAGCCAATTCAATTTCTGCTTCTGGAAGTCTATCATTATACAAGTATAATTTACCAAGTAAACCGGTCGCCGAGCCTTTGGTCGCACGGCCCAGCTCGGTGTCAGGAATTTCTCCAACCTCCTTTAAAAGCGATTGAGCTATTTTTAAATCACTTTCGGCCACGGCCCAAACATCTTCGGCACTACTTAGTGGGGCATCAACATTCTCAGATTGATCAAAGCTCAATCGGAGTGGTACGTCCCCCCATAAATTAGCCAAATTAAAATAGGCCCAGCCTCTCAAAAAATAAGCTTCCCCCCGTGATCGAATCACAAGTTCATTGGCATCGTTTTCTGCCAAATAAGCATCAGCTGAATCAATGACCAAGTTAGACCTCAAAATCATCATATAATACATTCTCCAAAGGTTTTCAACTGTGCGGTTGAATTGATTATGCTGATATGCCCTCATTTGAATGATTGGAACTTCGTGGTAACTCCCTAAAGCTCCGGCAGTCGCCTCTGTTTCATTGCCCAATACGTCCCAAATTTCGGGCCATTGATAGCTTCCTATCCAATGTTGAAAAAATGCCGCATAAGCTGCATTGGTACCCTGAACAATTTGATCTGGAGTTTTGAAATATGTCTCTAGTGTAAATTGTTCTGGATTACTCAGTTCTAAAACTTCCTCGTCACATGAAGAAAAGGTTAAAAAGAAAAGGACGAATACCCTTATCATTTTAAACTTGGTGTTTGTTATCGTTTTCATATATTTTTTTTTAAAGACTTATTTGAATTCCTAAAACAACTGTCCTTGCTGCAGGAGGAGTAAATTGATTTACCCCACGTACAAGGTTTTCTCCACCAATTTCTGGGTTGAATCCATCGTATTTTGTAAGCGTTAGCAAATTTTCGCCACTTGCATATATTCTAAATCTGGACATTCCGAATTTGGTTGTAAGTTCATCAGAAAAAGAGTAGCCTAGAGACATAAGCTTCAACCTAAAGTAACCAGCATCCTGGACCATAAGGGTAGATGGTCTTGTATTTGCGACTGCGTCCCCACTTAGGGCCCTTGGTTGTACACCGTTACCTGGCTCGGATTCACTTCTCCATCTATTGAGCACAATGGTCTCCTGATTCAAGATCCTAACCCCTGCACGATTCCATTTATAACCTTCGTCGTAAATGTCAACTTTTGCTACTCCTTGCCAGAATATATTAAAATCAAATTGTCCAATATTTAAACTGGCATTTAACCCAAAGAGATGCTTAGGAATTGGGTTTCCGATCATGGTACGATCGTCTCCATCAATTTTTCCATCACCGCTTAAGTCCCTAAATTTAACATCCCCAGCACTTGTAGAGGCTTCTTGGAAATAATCGTGGCCATTTGCTACTGCGTCGGCATTTGCAGCATCAATTTCTGCTTGTGTCATATAAATACCGTCTGCTTCGTACCCATAGAAATATCCTATTGGCCTGCCTTTTTCTGTTCGTGAAACTCCTGAAAGAAAGGGTTGTCCAAGCCCTAAACCAGTAACCACGTTTTCCTGAAATGTATAATTTGCACTGATGTCATAGCTTATCTTTTCTCCTATATCCCCTCTTTTGCCAAGTAAAAATTCAAAACCTTTGTTACTAACAGAAGCTGCATTTACAATGGCATTTCCATCAATGGTTCCTCCATCCTGCCCAGATCCATATCCTAAGGACAATGGACTAGGTACTGCAAAGAGTATATCATCAGTTTGCTTCTCAAAATACTCGACAGTACCGGTTAAGGTGTTGTTGAACAGTCCGAAATCCACACCAACAGTCAACGATTCCGTAGTTTCCCATTTGATTTCCGGGGAGGCATTTTGCACCACCGAGGCACCTTGTTGATACTCCTGATTGATGCCTAACGGGTATCCCACGCCCTGAGAGAATACAGAAGATAGATAACGGTATTGCCCAATGGCATCGTTACCCGATTTACCCCAACCAGCTCTCAATTTCAACTGATTGATCACTTCATTGTCTCTTAGGAAAGACTCCTCGTCCAATTTCCAGGCTAGGGACAAAGAAGGGAACTTACCCCATCTATTGTTCGGCGAAAAGTTAGGTGAAGCATCTGCCCGCATATTAAAAGTCATAAGGTATTTGCTCTTAAAACCATAATTTATCCTTCCAAAATATGATAGTCTTGAATCAATGAAAAGGTCTTGGGTGGGTTGCATTGGACTACCAGCCACACTAAGCAATTTTATTTCGTTTGTGGCATATCCAGTAGCTCCTATTCCTATTCCACCACCTTGAACACCATCCTGCCAGGTGTTACCCAACAAAGCTGAAACATTATGATCCCCAAACTGATTTGTATAATTAAGGTAGGATTCTACAATTGGTGAATAGAAATAAGAACTGCTTTCCATCATCGTGTTTACATTATGACTCCCAGCAGAAACATATTCATCTTGCCATTGAAAAAACCGCTCAAAATCACCTTTCAAGCCTGCTTGGATGGTATAGCTAAACCCTTTAAAAGGTTTAATTTTTAAATTAAGCTGTGTCTGGTAAGCCAACGTATTAGTCTCGGGATTCACTTTGTTTGGAACAGTCAAGGGATTGGATACATCTGAAGCGTCATTAATCCTATCCACATCAGTATATCCCCCTATTTGATTTTCATCATAAATTTCTTTGTAAGGCATATATCCCAACATACCAATATAACTAGGGCTTGCCCCTTTAATTGTTTTATAACTAAGTGCCGCATTGACGTTCAAATCGAGCCATGGCTTTATTTCAAAACTATTCTTGGTCCTGAGGTATGTTGCTTTGTTAGAAGAACCAATTATAATGTTCTCGTCGTCACGATGGCTGACCCCAAAATAATAGGTCGCTTTCTCCGTACCTCCTGAAAAACTAGCGTTGATCTCCGAACTATGACCTGTTTGAAAAATTAGGTCTTGCCAGTCATTCCTATCAACTCTCACTTCATCTGTTAATAATTTAGGCGGAATTGTCTGTCCAGCATTGTTAAGAGCATCATGTACATAGTCAATATATTGGTTCGCATTCAAAACATCTCTCTTATTGGTAGTAGATTTTAAACCACTCCAAAAATTCACATTTACCTTCATGGCTCCCTTACGACCACTTTTGGTAGTTACCAATATTACACCGTTGGCTCCACGCGATCCGTAAATTGCAGTGGACGATGCATCTTTCAAGACTTCAATGTTCTCAATATCATTAGGGTTAACGGTGGATAAATCACCTCCCAAGAAACCATCTATGACCACTAGTGGATCAGTATTGTTAAACGTAGTTATACCACGGATTCGAATTTTACCGCCCGTCGCATCCACACCTGGTGCACGTCCTTGTATAAGACCTGCTACGCTTGTTGCTTGACGGTCTCCCAAGTCTTCTGATGAGATAGAGGCAACCGCGCCTGTAAGGTCACTTTTTTGAACAGACCCATAACCAACGACTACAATTTCGTCCATGGCTACAGCACTTTCCGCCAACATAATGGATAAAGTGGTCTGCCCATTAAGAGCTATTTCTTGAGTCGAGTATCCTATGTACGAAGATACCAGCGTCGCATTTGCTTCCGATACATTAATGGAAAAATTACCATCAAAATCGGTCTGCACACCATTTGTGGTTCCTTTTTCAAGGATACTTGCACCAGCTAGGGGAATCCCATCTGGGTCGGTTACAGTTCCCGTAACTGTTAACTGAACCATCTTGTTCATAACTGGTACAGGATTTATAACCGGTTTTTTAGCGTTTTTCGCCTTTTGATCCCGCCATAAAACGACTTGGGTGCCCTTTACCTTGTAATTGGTTTCGGTATTCAAGAATAATCGATTGAGCACTTTTTCAATATGCTCCTTCTGTATATGAAGGGATAGTTTTCTTTGAAGGTTTACATGTTCTGTATTATAAACGAAGTTAAACTTTGTTTTTGATTCAATGTCATCTAAAATTTCCTGTACAGAAGCATTTTCAACGTTCAATGAGACCTTTGTCTTTTGAGCATAACTGTCATTAGCATGTAATCCAACCAATGCAGTAAACAATAACAATACGGTCAATCTCATTTTTAAGTCAAATTTCAACAAAGTTGCACTCAACTCGGAGTGGTTGAAGATTTTTTTCATAATTTTAAAAAGTTATTTGGTGGTTAGCATAATAATTTGCCATACCGCTTTTTTTAACCGGGAAATGTTAGCGCATTTTCCGGTTTAGTTTTTTTGGAAAGCGAATGACGATTCTGAATTTTCAAATCATAGGCATTGCAGTTATTTGTTTGGTTATACTTTAGTTTTATTTTTTTAGATTTCAGTTTATCGTCACTTTATTGTTTTCAACTGCGAAATCGATGTCGTGGATATCCTTAAAATACCCTAAAACCTCTTCAATTTCCATTCTATCAAAGCGCGCATTGAATACCTCCTCCCCAAGTTCAACATTGTTGTTGACAATTTCTATATTATAGTGACGTTCAAGTTTTTTTAGGATTTTATTAAAGGCCAACTCCCTATACACAAGACTTCCCTGCCTCCATGAAGTATAGAGACTTGTGTCTACTTCTTCAACCAACACATCTTTCGAGTTAGGGTCAAAAGACCCTTTTTGTCCAGGGACTAGTTCAACTAAAGCTTGAGACTGATTTTTTCCTGCCATATTTACGGCTCCTTCAACCAACACAACATCGATATTCTCATCCTCTTCATATGCCGAAATATTAAATTCCGTACCGAGCACTTTCACATCCAACTCATCAACACTGACCACGAATGGATTTGCAGTGTTTTTGGCAACATCGAAATAAGCATTCCCAGTAAGAAATACTTTCCTAAGCCCCTCTTCTAAAAAGTTTACTGGGTATTTTAAAGAACTTCCTGCATTTAATTGAACCCTGGTGCCATCGGATAATTCTATTTGAAAAGTTTTTCCATTGGGCACCAACAAAGTATTATATAATAAGACTTCGTTTTCAGTTACTTTTGAATATTGTATCAAACCTTGCTTTTGTACATAAACAACATTTCCTTCCCTATCCCGATATTCCTTATTTCCACTAGCATCTATGGACTGAACGATTCCATTGTTCAACTCCAAAGTAATAGTGTCTTCTTTTGGGACAAGTACATATTGGTCTTCTGTGGAGAAAAAGCCTTTTTGATAAATCAATCCCAGTGCCATCAAAACGATAACAGCAGCAGCATACTTCATCCAATCTGGGAAAAGTCTCTTAATCGGTTTGGTCTCATCACCAATTCTATTGTTTACCTTGCTATAGGCTTCATCAAGATCGTTCTTTAATGTGGCCAAATTCAAATCATGATAGTCGCGAACATAAGCTTCAAGAATTTTCTGATTGTTTGGATTCTCCAACCAATCCTGTAATTCCATGATCTCTTTTTCTGAAATCGTTCCAAGTAAAAGCTTTGTTATATTTTTTTTCATTATACTAGATGAAGATTCTTTCAAGTTCTTTTTAAGTTTTTAAATTGCATTCGATTACGCAATACATAATTAATACTGCTAAAAAAAGTTAAACCCTTAAAAAAAACCAAATAAATTTTTCAATTTCACACTGAACCTAGCTAACTAAACAAACTTTACATCGAAAATGACGGAAATTGAAGCGGTGGTTGCCATGAAAGGCGGCGACCAAATGGCTTTTAAGTATTTATTTAATTTGTTCTATGATCGTCTTGTTGCATATATCACAACATACACACATGACAAAATAGAATCTGAGGAAATTGTACAACAGGCATTCATTAGTTTTTGGGAAAATAAATCAAAGTTAGACGAGACAAAATCCCCGAAATCATATCTCTATGCCATTGTCTACAATAAATTCATAAATTCCATTAAGAAAAGTAAAAAGCAAAATGAACTTTTAAATCAAATATGGGAACGTGCTCTTGCCAACAGAATCGAAGAGGATACGGATGCTTTGCAATTGCGTATTCAGAAAATGCAACAAGTTATCGAAGCATTACCTCCAAAGTGCAAGGAAATCATTGTTATGAACAAGATACAGGGCATAAAGTATAAGGATATAGCAGACCAGTTAGGAATCTCCGTAAAGACGGTAGAGTCACAAATGCGCATTGCTTTTACCAAAATACGGGAAGCCTTTAAGGAGAACGATCCGTTGCTATTTTTACTTTTTAAATAGTTATAAAACAGAATTTCAACATTTCCGAGATGTCAATATTGGAAGTAATTTTATGTTAAAAAAATTCAAAACATCCCAACTATACATATTTTATTTGGAATCAATGAATCTGCATGCAAATGGAATGGATAGCCTTTTAGACCAAGGTAAAGATTTTATAACAATGTAGTCGTGGATTTGATACCACCCCTAATTATAGCTAGACATGCTTTTCACGTATTGCTTTGTCATTGATGTCAAATAGCCAACTCAATAAAAGTCATCATTTAGTCTTTTTTGTACATTATGATAGTTTGAACTTTCATTTTTAAAATAATCCGGGTCAATACTCTAATTCAAGACCCGGATTTCCGGTTGGTTATTAGGTTTGTTAATTATTCTTAAATCAATTAGTTAACAACATTTTTGAAATTGCCATAAGTTTAGCGAATCATCACCTCCCAATATCGGGTGCGTTTGGAACTGCCATCGGGGCCTTTCACCTCTAGGGTAATGACCGTGCGTACATTCTTGTCCTCAAACCTATAAATTGGGTCTTGTACCAAGGAACTATCACCATTACCAAAATCCCATGTCCATTGGTCAATTTTGCCAACAGATTCATCTTTAAAGGCCACTATTCCCTTCTCCTCATCAATAACCTTATACGTCCATGCAGCTTTAATTGGCTCCAGAAACTGGTCTTCCAATGGCATTAATTTAAAGGAGCATAGATACGAGGCATTGCTCACCATCCTAACGGTATGGGCAAGGTTTACATGGCCATCTCTATCACCTCCATCAAAATCCAATATGGACCAGGAGAGTCCGATGACTTTGTTTTCCCATAATTTAGATTCTATGGCTCTTTGAGGCCCATCGTGGGGTGCATAATCATAAGGTGTGATCCAGCCTTCCAATTGCAATGTCCCACTTTCGCCGTGTTCAAAATCGAAATCATAAGCGTAGTTGGCCCTGGGAAATTCGGAAATCCAAGGTTGACTTCCCCATACCAATACCCATGCATTGTTTACTGGCGGGGTATAGATATGGTAATTTTGAGCATGTACTCCGCTAAAATTTAAATGGTTTTCGATATAGGCATCCGTTTGGGGATCCCACTTCAATTCGTCTTGGTCGTACATGGGATTCTTGATGAAAGGACCACCTGAAAGATCTCCATCAACCACAAGTTCAAATATATCGTTCAAATAACCCTTTGGGTTAAAACGCTCAAAGTCCCAAAAATCATCATAGGCTTCATACTTAAAATAAATACGGCTCATACCCTTTACCCAACCTATGGTAACCTTTACGTCAAGGTCCTCGGGCGGAATGTCAGTTCCCATTCCATCTTCTGTATCATTTAACAAATCGGTTCCATAGATATAATCTTCCGGAACTATTTCCCAGTCGCTCATATCCCCATCAATTCTTGGCATTTGGTCTTTAGGGAATTGAAAAACCTGAAATACCCTCCCATCCCTTGAGGTTTTATAAGATGGTGTGGATTGACCCATTGATTCTGATATTGTTCCCAAGAAACAGCAAAAGAAAAATATCCATGGCTTGTGGAATATACTATAATGTAAGTTCTTATGATTTTTCATAACCTTTATGTGCTATCTTCTATTTAAAAATTTGGAAAGAATTTCCATTACATTATTTACCTGTTGATATCAACTTCGTAGACCTTGCCTGCCAACATATCAGGTAGGAGTAGTCGACCTTTGTCTTCCTCCAAATAAAAATCCGCGGCAGATTGCAGGCCATCAATCAATACGGTTGATTCTTCAGTTTTTCCATCTATTTTCCAAACTGTACCCGCAGCCCAACTACTTACATAATAATTGCCCTTACTATCTTGTTCTACCGCATCAGCGCCTCTAAACAGACCTTTAAGCGGTGTTAGTTCTCCATCCTTTTTTACTAAAAAATTACCCAGGAAAAATGCACCCACCATAATATCACCATTGTTGTCGACCCCTACACCATTCGGGTTCAACATTAGTGGCGAGGTGTCCTGTGCTATGGATACTTGACCATCTAGGGCTAAATGGTAAATACGTCCGAATTGTGGGACCAATTTTGCTTTTTCACTGTCCAGTGGCCACAGTTCGTTATTTTCATCACGCATATATTTGGTTGCTCCCATATCCGTAACATAAATACCATTGTTCTCAGCATCCACTGCAACATCATTTAAATACAGAACTTCTTCGGGAAAATCTTCTTTATCAATAAAAATGGTCGCATTGCCATCTTTATCAACTTTCCAGATACGGGTTAAATCCGAAAAATACAGGTGGTCATCTAAATGAACAATACCTTTGGGCTCATTAAAACCCTCGGCAAATACTTTTATGCCACTGGTAGAAATTTCAACTACTTCACCATCACCTTCTTCGCCTCCGTTCATTACAGTTACGTAGTAATTTCCGGCAAACCCTTTTGTAACACTTTCTGGTTTTACCCCTACTTCAACCGGAAATGGAATGTCTGATTGTGAAGTACACCCCGATATCAATACCATAGTAATTGGCAGTATATAGCGAGTAATTTGGTTTAGGCCAAATTTGGTCAAGATTGACACTTTTTTCATTATTGACTGGTTTTTAAAATTTAATTTTCGTCCTTAAATCACTGCTATGTCGGCGGCGCAAGGAACACTCTGAACATCAACAAGTTTAAGTGCACCGGAAGCGGGGTCAATTCGGAAACATTCGACCCGATCGGCATCTTGACTTGCTACCAACAAGAAATTACCGGTTGGATCCATTGTAAGGTTTCGGGCGTTCGAATTATCCGCTAATTGACATCGACCCGAAAAGGTTAACTTGCCATTTTCTTTACCTACGTCAAAAATGGCGATACTTTGATGTACCCTGCATATATAATAGTAATACGACCCGTCTGCCGATAGGCATCCCTCAGCTCCCCAATATTCAGACCTGCCTAGATTTTCCGGGTGGTCACGCGCCACAAAATCTTTCGGATAACAGGACACAGTCTGCACTGGAAGAAGTCCTTTGGTATCATCAACAGAACATACTGATACAGTTCCATTAAGTTCGCAATTAACGTATGCTATCCGCAACGATGGATGAAATTTGATTCCTCGTGGTCCTGAGCCAGATGTTAGTTTTACATTATCCTTTGGTTCCAACATTCCTGTTTTTGTGTCGAGAATGTACTGATGAACCTGATCTGTACCCAAATCAGTGGCATACACCATATTTGTTTTAGGGTCGCCAAGAATACCGTGTGGGTGGGGCATTGATTGACGAACTGGGTCCGGTCCCGAACCAGAATGATCTGGTGTTGATGTGACTTCACCAATTTTCCCTGTATCGGGATCGAATGGTAGTACAGAGATGCCACCTTCCCAATATCTTGTTACCAACAAAAAGCGTCCCGTACGATCAAATGCAGCACATGTATTGCCCCTACCGCCCGTGGACTGTGTGGATACTTTCTCAAGTTCACCATTGGGTTGAATTTTGTATGCTGTTACGAAACCAACGCCTTCACCTACGCCCGTATGATGGGAAAGCTCATGTGTGGCTATGAGAAATTGCCCGTTCGGGTGAACCTCTAACCACGTTGGCGAATCTTGCTTTGTAATATTGCCCGCTTTAGTAAAAGTACCCTCTGAACTATTAAAGGAGAATGATGAAATTCCTTCTCCAGGTTGCTTAGATCCCACCCAGGGTAGCTGTCCTGGCTCATATCCTGTATAACTCCCAACGAAAAGATAGGCTTCTTTGGTCTCCCCCATTTTATTATATATCGATTTAGTGTTACTATAAATAAATTATCTACCGATTGCTACATCTGCTCCATTCCAAACTATAAATCATTGTTCCCACATAAGTTTTCATCAAGTAGCGATGGTTCCAATTTTTCTTTATCGTTGTTTATGTGGAAGACAATTAAAAAAATATTTGCAAAAAATATATGGCTGATCGAACATGGACAGACACCCAAAGTGATTTTCATCTACTTTACTCTTTCAGTATCTTGCTGTTACAATATCAGCTCTGTCTCAACAACCAACGGACGGCATTATGCTTTAGCTTCTGGTACATTGGATTCCAATGCGCTGTTAGAAGATGACCTGGTTCCAAGTAACAAACTCGGCCCTTACCATATTCATAGGCCCAAACCGCAGGAGCGGTCGTGCCCATGTCCTTACCTTGATAACTATGGCGGAGACCATCTTCATTTACAGACTCCATCAGGATGTGTTCAGGATCCTTGTCGTACTCCATATAATGCTGCTCATCGGTAACCACAAAATCGGTAATCCCCTCCATGATTGGATGGTCTGATCTTTTCACCTTAACCTTAAAGGTTCGAATGGGCGGATGGCCCGCATAAACAGCTCCAAGAACGTCACGAATGTCGGTATTGGTACTTGCCAGGTCCGTAACGTTGTGAAAAAACAGTACCGAACCACCGTTCTCGACGAAATCACGGACGGCCTTGCCTTGGTGCGGTTGTATCCAAGCCTTCATTTCGCCTGATGTGGGCTCCAGAGGAGGATCACTAACAACAGCGACCTCATCAATGCCCTTGCCAAAATTATTGTTGAAGGTTGACGGAACCATTTTGTCACCTCCGCCAATGGGTCCATTGCCTTCGGGAAAAATACGGCCGTCACGATGAATAATAAGCATCTGGTAACCTTGCAGTGTCTCAGCGTTGAGAGATGTGTAGTCGTCGGTCATCTTAACTGATATGCCCATATCCTTAACAATGTCGCGAGTCAGTGCCGTACGTACTATATCAGCGTTGTGATAGTGATCGCCCATCAAAGCAAATATTGTGGCTTTCTCCGATGTTTTCTCCGGAGCTTTCTCAGGGGTTTTCTCCGGTGCCTGGGCACAAGCTATTGGGGAGGCTAATACTACTCCAGCTGTTAATCCTGCCATCGACGAGATGGCTGAGCGTCTCGTGACATTTTTTTTGGGTAAAGATGATTTTGGTTTCATGCCAAATATTGTTTTGGGTTATCTAATTTGTTTAAGTATTTCCCAGTTTCTGGGAAACTTGCTTTATTTTAAAATCTAGAATTACTTTGTTTTTATATATTAATCAGCATTGCACTGCAATATCTTACGGGGAGAAACGTCTTTATTCCTCACCAGTGGAATCGTTTGTTTGGATTGCTGAAAAAATAAATCTGCGCACAAAATCATGCAGTAAGTCAGGTACAAAAAAAGTATCTCGTGTAGCATCGGATGCATCGGCTGTTGTCACCACTAAAAGATCTAATTCCGGATATACACCAATATATTGTCCACGGTGCCCATAGGCGAAATACCCTTGTACTTCTTGTTCCCCTCGGGCTGTATTCACTTTATCTGGGCGTCTACGAACCCAGTTTAGGTATCCGTAACCTTTCTGCCTATCAAACCCCACTTGGTATTTCGACGCCTCTTTAACCCAGTCTTTAGGCAACAATTGTTTATCTTCCCAACGCCCATCACGGAGCAATAGGTAACCGAGACGCGCCATATCCCTAGCAGTCATATAGAGGCCGTTTCCTCCTTCTGGAATACCATCAGGGCCTTTTCTCCATTCACTTACACCAATGCCCAACTGATCAAAAAGATATTTTTCTGCCATAGCGGAGACATCGGAAGTATTTCCAGCAACATCCTGTTTCGCTTGCCTATCCAAAATAGCTGTGAGCAAGCTTGGAGCATAGTTACTGTACTCAAAGGTGGTTCCTGGAGTCAATTTGGGCTCTGCCTTAAGAAGCTGACCAATATCCATGAACTCCTTTCTACTTTCCACACCCGAACGGTGCGTGAGCACATCTTTTAGGGTTAGATCGGCCAACTTTGGGTGAATCTGATATTCAGGCAGTAAGTCGGCCACACGTTCATCGACATTCTTAATCCATTCTTGCTTTATCGCAACACCCAATAATGTGGCCACAAATGTTTTGGTAACCGAAAATATATGATTGTTAGCATCCTCAGTTTGCCCATTGAAATATGATTCGGATACAAGTTTCCCATTCCTGATTATGAGCAAACTGTAACCACTTGGAAAAATCTGTGGATATATTAGTTCTGCGTTTTTTAACGTTGTACCGTCCATACCTACTGATTCAGGATTAGCTTCTGACCAAGTAGATGTGGGCCATGGCCCCAAAACTTCTTGTTTTTGGTCCTGAGCAATTCCTCTGTCAATACAAATCAAGGTGAAAAAGAAACATAGCCCTATATACAAACCCAAGCTTCTTGTATATTTGGAAGCACCCAAAGGACGATTCTGGCAACCATTACGTTTTTTCAGTTTTTCCCGAGCACTAATTTCTTTTGTCATTCTTTTTCTTTTATGGACATGATCTGCCATACTTCTATTTTACTTGTCATCCGATTGCTTCGTTAGCCACCTTACGGAATTACGAATCAACCTCACCATCATTGGGTGTCCTAATGCCTCTGGTGTATGTCCCGGGGCGAGGTAAACAAACCTTCCCTTTCCTACTTCCCGCCACCAACCGGCCGGAGCAGATTTGTTGGCGTCCGAGATATTTCTCAACAACAACTGATCTGGTTCTCCGTAGTATTTGCTCATGTGCTGTTCGTCGTAGGTTCTAAAGTCCTCAACGCCAGCTGTAATTGGATGGTTCTTATCCTCGACTCGAATCATAAACTCCTCGGGCGCCGGATGACCGCCATAGTTTCCTCCGAAAACCTCGTAGTAAAGTCCATCTGGTGGGTAAATACCATGCGAATTATGCAACGCCAGAAATCCACCACCGTTATTTACAAAATCGTAGATAGCTTGTTGTTGCTCATCAGTCATCCACATAACCTGCGAGCCTTGCTCATAACCGTTGTGCCATATCTGACCATCCTTTAAGAAAATCAGTAAATCAACACCGTTCAAGGCTTCGGCAGTCAACGCTTTATGGTTTTCTATGTAGACCACAGGGATATTCTCTAGCGCCAGCGGCCCCATTAGCCCATTACGTACATGTACAGGAGAGTGGTAGCGATCTCCTATTACCGCCAGGGCCCTTGGCCTATTAGTCGATTCATAAACATCCGATGTATTCTGAATCTGAGCGGAGAGTACGGTTGATAGGCTGAAGGTCAGAACAAAAAGAACGAAAAACCGAGTTGCTATTCCCTTACTCCTTTCCGACAAAGATGGTATTAGTTTCATACTGTGATACACTTTCATGGTTGGTTATTAGTTAATTTATTTCTAGTTATATGTATTTTAAAGTTAATTTTGTTTATGCAATACATAATTTATACTGTATTAAATTGCAAAACCCTTAAGAAATACTTTTAAAAAAGGTGAATTTCGCACCCATGTGTTTAGAAGCGATTCAACTAATATCTTATTTTCATGACTGTCTCTGGTACACCGGAGTTCAACCTGATCCAAATTGAATCGTAGTTTAAAATAAACTGCTTATAAAATTACACTTCTGAGATAACGATGGTGCTTAGACATAAAATATCTTGCTAGTAACCACTAAAATATATGCGTTTCTAAATCCTAGATATTCAATGCGACAGAACCCAAAAATCACCGATAAATCATTTTTCTTTTTACAAAACACATCAATCTTTAAATTAAATTTGAGAATCAATTTTTTCCAGTTTTGACTTTATTCTCGCAATCAATGAACCATCTTATCTTTAATATAGAAAGAACCTTTAAGGCTTCAAAGGAAGAGTTGTCCGCACTTGGAAATGCGATGGAGGAAGAACATCTTAAAAGAAACGAAGTCTTTCTGAAATCTGGACAGGTATGCAATAAGTTGGCTTTTATATCAAAGGGGTCTATGCGCTTGTTCTACGACTCGCCCGACAAGGAGGTCTGCAATGATTTTTTCTTCGAAAATTCCATGGTAGGTTCA
The DNA here is from genome assembly GCF_000224085.1 of Allomuricauda ruestringensis DSM 13258. Lineage (NCBI taxonomy): Bacteria > Pseudomonadati > Bacteroidota > Flavobacteriia > Flavobacteriales > Flavobacteriaceae > Flagellimonas > Flagellimonas ruestringensis. Next base: position 2,937,335 of record NC_015945.1, on the reverse strand, counting down.
TTAACCAGTTTTTTGTCACAAACCCCTTCTTTGGTCAATTGCAAAAAACGGGCATGGTATACCACTTGAACTAGATTAGGTTTTTTCCATAAAAAGGATAACTTTATCTTATTAATGATTTTTGCCTTCCTCTTTAATAATTTATAGTTTTAATGAATATCCAAAAAATCAACCAAAAATGAAGTCGATTCTAAAAATCCTATCAATTGCTTTAATTCTTTCAGTGTATGGTTGCTTTAAAAGCAAAAAAAAAGTATACACTAACACAGAGGATATTCCTGTTTACAGGGAAATGAAAGCAGAATTGACTTCACCACCAAATGTCCCCAGGCCCGTAGGGAAAAGAAAGCCCAAAAAACTCATCGTTGAAATGGAAATTCTTGAAATGGAAGGAGAATTGACCGATGGCGTAAGGTATGTGTTCTGGACTTTTGGGGGAACGGTACCTGGGAGCTTTATCAGGACCAGGGTCGGTGACGAAGTCGAATTTCATTTACAAAACCACCCTGATAACAAGTTGCCCCACAATATTGATTTGCATGCCGTTACCGGTCCTGGTGGTGGAGCGGAATCCTCTTTTGTCGCGCCGGGGCACGAAAAAGTATTTTCCTTTAAAACTTTAAACCCTGGACTTTATGTCTACCACTGTGCGACCGCTCCAGTGGGCATGCATATTGCCAATGGAATGTACGGTTTGATTTTAGTGGAGCCTGACGGAGGATTGCCTCTTGTTGACAAGGAGTACTACATCATGCAAGGGGATTTTTACACCAAAGGGGCCAATGGTGAGCGTGGTCTACAACCTTTTGATATGCAAAAGGCCGTCGATGAAAATGCAGATTATGTGGTTTTCAATGGAAATGTGGGCGCCTTGACAGGCGACAATGCCATTACTGCAAAGGTTGGGGAAACCGTTAGACTTTTTGTGGGCAATGGTGGTCCGGGTCTGGTGTCTTCTTTTCATGTAATTGGGGAAATATTTGATAAGGTGCATGTTGAAGGAGGCGACTTAATAAACGAAAATGTACAGACCACTATGATCCCCGCAGGAGGAGCTGCCATTATAGAGTTTCACGTAAATGTTCCCGGGACCTTTATTTTGGTGGACCATTCCATTTTTAGAGCGTTCAACAAAGGGGCATTGGGCATGCTGAAAGTGGAAGGAGAGGAAAACGAAAATATTTATTCCGGTGAGCAATATGATGGCATTTACCTGCCAGAGGGGCCTGGAATACAGGAAATGCCGACCACTGATGGCATTGTGGAATCTGAAATCCCAGCTAAAAATTTTGAAGAACAAATGAAGTTCGGCAAGCAGGTATATATGCAAACTTGTTTTGCTTGCCATCAGGCAGAAGGCCAAGGTATTCCGAATGCATTTCCGCCATTGGCAAAATCAGACTATCTAAATGCTGATATCAATCGGGCCATTGATATTGTACTGAACGGAAAAACTGGTGAAATCACTGTCAACGGCCAAAAATACAATAGCGTCATGACAAGACAAATGCTCTCATCGGAAGAAGTTGCCAATGTGTTGACCTATGTGTATAACAGTTGGGGCAATAACAATACAGTGGTTACCGCCGATATGGTCAATAAAGTAAAAAACAAATAATCCAAGTTTAAGCTTAATATCATGTCTGCGCATAACTTCGGAGTAGCATTTGCCTATCTAGTCTTCCAGACTTTTGGTTTCGCACAGACCGAAGGTATGGCAAGCATCAAGGGAAGTCGTTATATTCCATTGTACGGAAGGGATTCAACCCTTGTTGAGGTCCAAGATTTTCAACTGGACATATATCCTGTAACCAATAGCCAGTTCATACAATTTTTAAAGGCTAATCCTAAATGGCAAAAGTCCAATGTGTTGAAGCTTTTTGCGGATGACAATTACTTGCGCCAATTCAAAAACGACACGACCCTCATGGATACCGAAAACCCCAAAGGTCCTATAACCAATGTATCTTGGTTTGCAGCCAAAGCATATTGTGAATGCCAAGGAAAACGATTGCCGACCATAGATGAATGGGAATATGTAGCAATGGCCGACGAAGTTACCAGCGATGCCAGAAGAAAGGCCTCTTATAACCAAAAAATACTCTCGTGGTACGAAACACCTAGAACCGATGAGAGATCAATAGGTAAAACGCCTAAAAATTATTGGGGCATTTACGATTTGCATGGTCTGGTCTGGGAGTGGACCCTTGATTTTAATTCCGTCCTTATTTCGGGCGAATCCAGAAAGGATGTGGATAAGGACAGTAATTTGTTTTGTGGGAGCGCAGCCATAGGCGCAACAGATCTAATGAACTATGCAGCCTTTATGCGCTATGCATTCAGGGGAAGTATAAAAGCTAGGTACGGCATTAAGAATCTTGGATTTAGGTGTGCCAAGAACAGTACAGAAAGTCTATAAATATCAAAAACATGAAACCCTATATAGTTTTATTGATCACTATATTGGCCTTGACGGCCTGCAAGAACAATGATTCCAGGACTGTGGACAAAGATGTGGCATATCATTGCCCAATGCAATGCGAAGGAAACAAAACCTATGGCCAAAAGGGGAACTGTCCAATCTGCAATATGGATATGGTCAAGGTTGAAAACAAAACAAAAGAAACCGCTGATAGGACATATTCCGATATGTCCATTTACAATCTCCCATCTACGTGGACAACACAAAATGGCAAGGATATTCAGCTCAAGGACCTACAAGGTGATGTTTTGGTCATGGTCATGATTTATACCAGTTGCAAAGCGGCCTGTCCGCGCTTGGTGGCCGATATGAGAAATATCGAAGAACGCTTGCCCGAACATTCCAAGAAAAATGTGAAGATGATCTTTGTAAGTATAGATCCTGAAACCGATACCCCTGAGCGTTTAAAAGCCTTTGCCCAAGAAAACCTTATGGATGGGGAACCCTGGTTATTTTTACGCTCTTCGGAAGAAAACACACGTGAATTTGCCGCTGTTTTGTCCGTGAGCTACAAGGAAATTTCACCTATGGATTTTTCCCATTCAAACATTATAAGTGTCTTTGCCCCTAATGGAGAAATGATCTTCCAACAGGAAGGATTGGGGGTAAATTCGGACAATACCATAAAATACATCAACGCAGCTATTGAAGCTATGTGATATTCAATGATCGAGTATGTCCCACACGGCCTTCTACAAGAAAAAATCATCGGACCTTATACTACTAGATATCAATTAATTTTTTTTAGGGTTGGGATTCTATTCCGTCAATATAAAAAAACTGGAAGCCGCCAACATGGATATTTGATCAAACACCTTAGGTCCAGCATCGGATTTATTTACGTTTATAAAAAATAGCGGATAAAATGGTTTGGTCCCTAAACTTCCAATATCGATATGTGTACGTGACCAATTACCTCATGAGCATTAACAAGGTTTCTTAAGTTCTCTACGGTAGGGTCAAAAAATTTATCTGCTTGAGAATTGGACCTCTATCTATTATTGGCGGAGTACTTTGACTATTACAACCATGAAAGAAGACACCAATCCATTGACTATGAAAGACCGATCGATCTATTTAAGAGATCAGCTTGATAATTATATTAATTTTATAGAAAACCTATCCTAAAGATCGGGGTATCTACAATATTTATATCGGTTGCTGAATGATAAATAGAAAAACGACCCGCCAACATTGTATAAGCAATTTGAAAACCATATATGCATTTAAAAGAAAACATCCTAAATCAATTCATAAGCCCTCAAGGAACAAACAAAGAATTGGTTGAAAAAAAACTGCAAGAGATTACAACGCAACTATTGGACTTTCTTTCAAATGCAGCCAATAAACCGACTTATCCCAAATTTCAATATTTCGGAACGCAACACTTTGAAATACCAACGGAACCCAATAGTGACAACCAAATAGGTTTAAGGTTACAAGAACTTTTTGATTTCAACATGAACCCTGCCAATCCAAAATATATTGGTCATATGGACTCAATACCGACACTTTGGTCAATTATTGGGGATTACGTTGCTTCTGCAATGAACAATAATCAATTGAGTTTAGAAATGTCCCCAATATTAACTCAATTGGAATATTCGATTACAAGACAATTTGCAACTCTTTTCGGGTTTCCAAATTCAGCAGGTGGAGTTATGTTAAGTGGTGGTTCATTATCGAACCTTCAAGCATTGATAGTGGCCAGAAACGAAAAACTAAATCTAAATAACGGAAACATTTCCGCTTTACAAAAAGAACCCGTAATCTTCACTTCCGAACATTCTCATTCATCCATTCAAAAAATAGGAATGATATTGGGCATTGGCGCAGATAACGTAATTAAAATAAAGGCGGACGAAAATTCAAAAATGGACGTTGTCCATTTAGAACAGCAGGTCGAAGAACAGAAAAAACTGGGCAAGATACCTTTTTCGGTTGTTGCAACAGCAGGAACAACCGTTTCCGGAAACATAGACCCTTTGGATGACATTAACCGCATTGCCAAAGAAAATAACTTGTGGTTTCACATTGATGCCATTTATGGTGGAGCTGTCATTTTTTCGGAAAAGTACAAGCATTTAATGAATGGAATCGACAATGCAGATTCAATCTCATTCAACCCTCAAAAATGGTTATACGTTGCAAAAACCTGCTCAATGGTTTTGTTCAGCGATTTCCAAAATATGATAGAGAATTTCAGAATTTCAGCACCTTACATGAAAGAGCAAGAGGATTTTATCAACTTGGGTGAAATCAACATTCAAGGAACAAAATATGCTGAAATAGTAAAATTATGGCTTTCATTACTTGGTTTAGGTAAAAAAGGAATTCAAGAACTTATTGATTTCAGTTTTGAAATGACCGAAAAATTTATTTCAGAAATTAAAAAACGAGAATATTTAAAACTTGTGAGTAAGCCAGAATTGAATTTGATTTGCTTTCGTGGAGAACCAAATTATATCCAAGAAACAGAATTTGACGAATGGAATAAAAACCTACAAAACCATTTGATAAACGAAACGGATTTCTTCATTTCCTTGCCCAGATACAAAGATGACTTATGGTTAAGAACAGTTTTACTAAATCCTTTTTTGACAGAAGAATATATTGATTCACTATTTAAGGAAATAGACATATTTGATGAGAAATATAAAAATCAAACTTAAAATGGCAACCGTTGCATAAGCTCTTTTAAGGGGCTTTTTGTTTTAACATGATGGGTTTTTAGGTGGTATAATATTCCTTTTCTTGCCATTTTTGGCCGAATTTTATTGGATGTTTAAATAGTGTGGAGAAAATAACACTTATACTTATATTACCTTGGCACATTTGATTTTGGCCATTCCTTTTTCAATATTTGGGCGTGGAAAAAATAAAAACCACGCACACCAACACACCGGAAAACAATAGCAAAGCAGTGAAATTAAAACGAAGAAGAAAATTAGTAACCTATTTAAATATTCTGGACCAACCTGTTCGGTTCAATCCTTTCGTTTTCAGTCGGACTTTTATGTTATGGGCCTTACTTGGATTGATAGGCGGGGTAATTGCAGGGGTTTATTGGATTGTACTTGAGTTTCTGACCCATCAATTGGCTTTTTTTAGTGGTTGGCAAGTAATTCCGGTAATGGCAATATGTGGACTTTTGGCAGGTTTCATAATTCACTACATCGGAGACCCAGGGGAAATCCATTTGATTGTAAACAACATTCGGTTCAACAAGGGTAAACTGGATCCAAAGAACAATCCGTCAATGGTTCTCTCTTCTTTGTTGTGTATTGCATCAGGTGGTAGTCTCGGACCCGAAGCACCATTGGTTCAGGTTACAGGCTCAACCGGTACTTGGTTAGGAAAATTGTTCCGGCTAAAAGGAGAAGAGTTACGATCATTAAGTATCGCAGGAATGGCCTCGGGTTTTACTGCATTATTTGGAGCTCCTTTGGGCGGAAGTCTCTTTTCATTGGAAATACTTCACCACAAACACGCAGTTGAGTACTACAAAGCCATTATTCCCGCATTTGTCGCAAGTTGTTTCAGTTATTTGGTGTTTGCGTTGATCGTTCATTTGGGACTTGGTCCAACATGGGACCTATCTGCTTATGAGTATTCAGGGATTTTTGATTTTGGCCATGCTGTTCTCTTTGCCATAATCGGTGCTGCTTTTGGTTGGACCTTCATTTTTTGCACCAAGTTTTTCAAAACAGTGTTCGAGAAAAGGCCAATACCTATTTACGTCAAAACCTTGATCGGGGGAATCCTTCTTGGGGTCATAGCATTTTATTTTCCAATAACCCGATATTTTGGCCATTACGAAATCAACGAACTATTGAATGGAAATTTTTCAATGACGTTGTTGTTCGCAATTTTGATCTTTAAAATCATAGCCATTTCCATAACGGTAACATCGGGCTGGAGAGGTGGGTTTATTATTCCGCTCTTTTTTGTGGGGGCAACGCTGGGCTTGATTATCCACCAACTGTTCCCTTCAATAAATTTGACATTAGCGATAGTCAGCTGTATGGCGGCAATTAACGCTTGTGTAACCCGAACGCCAATGAGCACGACCATTTTACTTGCCACCTTGACAGGGTTTGGACATTTTATTCCAATCTTATTCGCAAGTTTGACAGGCTATTTTTTAGCTCCGAGAATTCCGTTTATAAGTTCCCAGATGGAGAAAGAAGAAAAAATTATGACCTAGTCCAAGTATTAGGTTAAGGTAGAATTTTCTGCTCTGTGGGTTTCTCTAAAATGGAAGAGCCACAGAGCATAATTAACAAAGTCCATATTCACAATAAGGATTATTCCGTTGTGAAAACATATAAAGCGGCATTAGTTTAATCTTATGTCGCTTTTTTTTGCTTTAATGTTACACAAGGTTGTTTGCAAAAAACGGGCATGGTATACCACCTTCGCTGGAAAAAAGTGAGCATAGTTAAATTACAAATAAGTCATTGACTCACTCATTTACAGTAGAATAAAAAATGGCTCAAACTTTCCGTTTTAGTGGTTCTCATTGTCCGTCCCATCCAGCTTGGCGACATTGCCCATCTTTAATGATTATACGGAAATCCCTGCTTTGGCGAGTTTATCAATACTATATAGCCCGCTTTTATTGAGGGTCCTAAACCGAAATCGAATATAAGTTTCAAGTATGCCATCCTTCTTTAGCATAAAGTATATATTTGGGACCGATTGGCAGTCCCGATTCGGGAAAATAATAAAGGACATTTTTATCCGAATTAAAATTAATGTTATCTTTGTAATGAATAAATTTAGCAATGATGTTTTCAAAAGCCTGTGAGTATGGTATTCGCGCTGTGGCCTATATTGCACTGCAATCCTTGGATGGAAGACGCGTCAGTGTCAATGAAATTGCTGAAGAAATCGATTCTCCGATCGCTTTCACGGCCAAAATCTTGCAACAGCTCTCGAGGAATAAGGTCATCCAATCCGTCAAGGGGCCCACAGGTGGCTTTGAGTTGGACCGAACCGAGATGGATACCGTAAAATTGAGCAGTATCGTCCATGCCATCGATGGGGATGGTACCTATGTCGGCTGTGGCCTTGGTCTCAAGGAGTGCAACGCAAACCAGCCCTGTCCTCTCCATGACAAGTTTGTAGATATCAGGACCGATTTAAAAAATATGTTGGAGAATACCAGTTTGTACGAACTGGCAATGGGACTGGAAGTTGGACTGACCTATTTGAAGCGTTAAAAAAATTTAAACTAATAAAGGACATTTTTATCCTATTTATTGAAATAACATTTAATTCTAATATCATGAACGATACCATGGAAAAAACAGTGGGCCAGATGGTGGCCGAGGATTACCGTACCCGCCCAGGTCTTTAAAAATCATAAAATTGATTTTTGCTGCAAAGGCAATCGGACCTTACAGGAAGTTGCCGACAAAAATGGTCTGGACAAGGAAGTTCTATTGCATGAACTGGACGAAGTCCAACGGGACAGTCAATCGGATCAGCCCGATTTCAATACATGGCCTTTAGATCTTTTGATCGACTATATCGAAAAAAAGCACCATCGGTACGTTGAGGAACGTATCCCGATCTTAAAGCAATATCTTAACAAGCTATGTCACGTACATGGCAACAAACACCCTGAACTGTTTGGTATTTTTGAACATTTCACCGGTTCTGCCGGCGAACTTGCCATGCACATGAAGAAGGAAGAACAGGTCCTGTTCCCCTGGATTCGTAGAATGGTGGCCGGAACGGCAGATGGAAAGACCTTGGGACCACCGCAATTTGGTACAGTCCATAACCCTATTCAAATGATGATGGAGGAGCATGACAATGAAGGGGAACGGTTCCGAAAAATAGCTGCCCTGAGCGGTGATTACACCCCACCTTCCGATGCCTGTAATACCTATAGGGTTGCCTTTTCCCTTCTTCAGGAATTTGAGGAAGATCTTCATCGACATATCCATTTGGAGAACAATATCCTGTTCCCAAAAGCAGAAACATTGGAAAAAAAAGTACTAAGCAACTAAAGCCCTTATGGCCGGAACACCCATCAAACGACATAAGGCCCTACAGGGAGTAAGCCGTGAACACCATCACGGCCTGCTCCTATGTTGGAAGATTCGAACGGGACTTTCAAAAAAGGTAGCACCGGAACGCATAAAGACCTATGTGGATTGGTTCTTTAAGACCCATTTGATCCCGCATTTTGAATTGGAGGAAAATCACATCTTTCCCATTTTGGGTATGGATAATCCAAAAATTAAAAAAGCGTTAAGGGAGCATCGCAGATTGGTCCGGTTATTTACCTCCAGCGTTGACCCTATCAGGAGGTTGGTACAGATTGAAGAGGAACTGGAACAACATATACGATATGAGGAACGCCAGCTCTTTAATGAAATTCAAAAAATTGCCAGTGACGCCCAGTTGGACCTAATACAAAAATATCACAACCATGAAAAATTCAAAGACAATACCTATGACCCATTCTGGAACTAAAAGCAAAGGTAATGTCCTTACCAACGTTCACAAGCGTCTGTTCTTGGAATACAAGAAAGGTGAGATGGGCTATGCCACCATAGCAATCATAGGGCAAAGCTGTTTGGGCTCTGCAGCAGTAATGGTACTGTTGATGGGAGCATTAGATACCGCGGTACAAATGACCTTACTATTCTTTGTGACCATCTTTTGCATGGCGTTCAATGGGGCCGTATTGGCACAATTGAAACCTTTGACCACATTCAATATATTGATTTTGAGCGTGCTGTTCAGTATGGGAGTCATTCTTATGTATTTGGCTTAGCTCTTCCCTAAGGACGGGATAGCACCTTCTTACCACACCTCTTACAGGTGTACTTTTAAAAATCCCCAGCCTTCCACTAGGATATTAAGTTGGACCACCTAATTAAAGGATTATATTGATTATACATATAAATGATAAAAAGGTTATTTTATTATTAATAAGTCTTTTTATAACTTTTGCCCTATTCTAATTATTCCTTAAACCCTTGTTCTAATTTTATACAATGAACTTAAATGAACTGCGCCAGATATGTTTTAGCATCATTTTCAGGTAGTGAACCATGACCAGCGAGGGGAACTCGCACTAAGGGATGTGGTCTTCAAAAGCATTGCATTTGAACTGATGACATCAGGGCAACTCCATTCCTTTTTCGACTGCACACATTTGAATACCGATGCCTTCAAATTACATTTCCCCACAATTTACAGGAAATGTCTGGGCCATAACATCCCAATTGACAGAGATTTGATACCTGTGGTCCCAACTGCTCTTATTTCTGTGGGGGCATTAATGCCGATGGGTATGGAAGGACCTTCATTAAAAACTTTTTTGCCTGCAGGGAATGTGAAAAGACTGGACTTCATGGGGCGAACAAATTGACCTCAAACTTCTTACTGGAAGCCCTTGTATATACCCATAATACCTACACCCATTTGAGTTCCCATCCACTTGTCCCACCACCTAGGAGAATTTCATATTGTGAAAAAAAACGTTCCGTGCCCGTGGATCTCGAATTGGTCAAGCTTCATGTCCACAACCTCCAAGCATTGATGCGGAACAAGGTGGGAATTGTGCGGAGTACAGAAGATCTCAAGGGGGCCGCTAGGCAGTTGAAGGTTCTCCATGGGAAGGTCCGTAGACTTTTGTCGATATCAGCGGTAAATCCTACTCTCTATGAACAGGCAAATATACTGGATGTTGCCCAAATGATTGTTTCTCATTCGCTAGTAAGAAGGGAGGACTGAGAAGGTTATTTCAATAAGGACCACAACACATCAGGATGGCTCTTCCATAAATAAATAGACGATATCCATTGCTCCAGGGCCAAGGAGGTCTTTGAAATCTTATGGCACAATATCAAGTCTAGTCCATCCAAGCTTGGCAAACCAACAAATCGTTCAATTGCATATCATGGGGTTCAAGAGGTATCTTATCGATTTGCTGGAAAGGGTAAAAAACCCCTACTTTGTGGGCCTTCGGACAATCCGCAACAAAAGTATCATAATATCCTCCCCCATAACCCAGTCGACACCTATCACCATCACACGCCAACCCAGGAACCACAATCATGTCATAGGTCCCTTCAAATATACTTTTGCCAGCGGGATGCTTGGTTCCGAAAACCCCAGGTTCCAAATCCTGCAAGGATGTAAGGATCAAATTTATAAACCTCCTTTTGGGCAAGGTCTGTGGGCAAATAACTGTTTTTTGATGGGCCAAACACTGCTTTATAAATGGAAAAATATTGATTTCGGAACCCATTGGTAGATAGGTATGAACCGTTTGGCATCGTTTCTGTTCCATCAGATGCCATAGGGCTTCACAGACATTTTGATCATAAATGGCCTTGGCGGCAGGGGACAAAAGGCTCCGTTGACGCAACATCTGTTTTCTAATTTTCTTTTTTTTTGTTTTGACAGGGATACTCATACAATGAATATTTCGGACAAAAATATCCGTTAATTTTCAAATCTCCGCATCTTTATGCTAATTTTAGGTTCTGTTCCTATAAAAATCCAAAATGGATTCATGGAATTTGGTGTATAGTTATTTTATTATAAAAAGTGATACAAAAATAAGAAATCGTAACTCTGGAGGAAGTACGGCAACTGGTGGATATTTTCTATGGCAAGGTTCGCAATGATGATATATTGTCGGATATTTTCAATGGCGTAATCCAAGACAATTGGCCAGCCCATTTGGAAAAAATGTACCGGTTTTGGCAAACGGTCCTATTGGGAGAACACACCTATTATGGTAGTCCCCTAGCCCCCCATATCAAACTACCGGTCCAAGGAACACATTTTGACCGATGGAAGCAGCTCTTTATGGAAACGGGGGATGAGAACTTTACCGGTGAAAAAGCCGCTGAGGCCAAGTTTCGGGCGGAAAAGATGGCGGAGATGTTCCAATTGAAGATTGAATATTTTAAGCATATTGAATAACAAGGACTTATGAAGGTCAAACTTTCAGAAATTTTCGGGAATACCACGAACCGATCTAGGTACTCAAGGGACGAACTCCTGTCCTTGGATGTAAAAATGGAATTTGTACAACGTTTGGCCCAATATTATGAAATCCCTTATATGTCGGATGGCAACGATGAACATAATCTATGCTTTGCCAACAGTGGCGCTGTCCGTTTTGAATATAAATCGACCTTTTCAAAAAAGGATATCATCACCTATCTCCTCTCCACTCTAAAAAAGGATATGTTCCATATGGGAACGGATGAAGTGATTTTTTCAAAATCGGTATAATCCGTATCGGCTTATCTTCATTTTTTGTAACCCAGACCGCACATTTTAATCCAATTGGTAACCAACATACCATTTGTACTATGAACGGTTTCATCTTTCCCTATACCACAAGACTTGTAAAAAAAGAAAAAGTCAACCACAATGTCGTCCGCTTTTCGGTCCAAAGACCCTTTGGATTCAATTTTATTCCAGGCCAGGCCGTGGAACTGAGTATCGACCAGCCCGGTTGTGAATTGGAGGTGGCTCCCTTTACGATTATAAGTGCCGAAGATGACCCATGTCTGGAGTTCATCATTAAGATACGGCCGAACAAGGACAGTCTGACCTACCGTTTGTCCGCATTAAAGCCAGGCGCGGTAATCCAGCTTAGTCGGCCCTGGGATACTTTTGAATATAGGGGTTATGGACATTTTATTGCCGCCGGCACGGGCATTGTTCCCTTTATGCCCATTCTGGACTATATCCATAGGTTTGGTCCCGAGTTCACGGAAAGCCATTTATTGGTCTATGCCACTAAAAGCAAAGAGGATATATTGTTTGAAAAAAGATTGAGGAAAATGTTGGGCAGCAATTTCATCATGAGGTTGAGCAGTCCAACGGCAAGCGAAAAACTTCCAGGACGTATTGATTTTGGGTTCCTAAAATCGATTGTTCAAAAAAAAGATCAATATTTTTATATCTGTGGGCCCAAGTCCTTCGAATTTGATATGATGACCCACTTGATGAAAATAGGTGTTGACCAAAAACGGATCCAAACAGGTTATAAGTTTGGACAGAGCAAAATCTTAAATTCCTGACGAACCATGGCTTTAGAAACAAACCAAGATTTCCTGAACAAACCTAATGTCCTTTTGGAGGAGGATGGGGAACAGCGGAGGAAAATGGAAAAATTGATATTGGAATTCGGCCACGGTTTTCTGGATAACTTGGGAACCATCAAAGCCTTTAACACAAATTCCGAAACTCTTAAAAATCTTGAACCGGAATTTAGGATTAGGGAAGATACCTCGAGTCTTGGCGAGCTACTAAGCTTTTTTGATCAAGCGGTAGTGGATCCTGGGTTAAACCCTGTATCGGGTGGCCATTTGGGCTATATTCCAGGTGGTGGACTGTTCAGTTCTGCACTGGGGGATTACCTGGCGGCATTGACCAACAGGTACGCTGGGGTATTCTATGCGTCCCCTGGTGCAGTAAAAATGGAAAATGCCCTAATTCAGTGGGCCGGAAAATTGATAGGATACAAGGATGGGTTTGGTGGGAATTTGACCTCTGGGGGTAGTTTGGCTAATCTTACAGCACTTTCCTGTGCCAAAAAACACCATGATATCTCCTCCCGGAATGTACGAACAAGTGTAATCTATTGCTCCACGCAGACACACCATAGCATTTATAAGGCAATACATTTGCTTGGATTGGAAGAATGTGTCCTGCAAAAAATTCCCTTGGATGCACAATTTAGGCTATCGACCCAATATCTGGAGGAACAGATCGAAAGGGATGTCAAAATGGGGCTGAGCCCATTTTTGGTCGTCGCCAATGCAGGTTCCACGGATATAGGTGCTATTGACCCCATTGAAATATTGGGCGCCATTTGCAAAAGACATGGAATATGGTTGCATGTGGATGCTGCCTATGGGGGCTTTTTCACACTGACAACCACTGGAAAATCCAAACTCAAGGGTTTGCACCAAGCGGATTCCGTAATCCTCGATCCCCATAAGGGCCTATTTCTACCATACGGATCCGGTATTGTTCTGGTAAAGGAGCTAAAGTGTTTGGTAAGGGCCTTTAAACAAGGGGCACATTACATGCAGGATAGCTATCAAAATGACCATTTCTCCCCCGCCGATCTTTCTCCGGAATTGAGCAAACATTTTAGGGGGCCGCGAATGTGGTTGCCGTTAAAACTTTATGGACCAAAGGTATTTTCCGATTACTTGGAAGAGAAACTGGTATTGACCGATTATCTCTATCGGAAATTGGTACAGCTAAACTTTAAGGTGCTCTGTGAACCGGAACTTACCGTTATTGCATTTAGGTATGAAGCCAGGCCGGATGATCATCTGTACAATGATGAACACAATAGGGCCATTCTAAGGTTCCTTGTATCGGACGGACGCATCTTCCTCTCCTCCACTATGATCCATGATAGGTTTGTCCTTCGTGCCGCCCTACTGTCCTTTAGGACACACAAAAAAGAGATAGACCTTCTTATGCATTTATTGGAAAGGGCATTGATCGAAACGAACAACTTACCTTAAACAGGATATCGTTTTCGTTTAAAATAGGATATCCCTGCCAATATGCCCACAGCACCAATGGAATAGTAGATAAAACCTGGGGTGACGATATTGTCCCCCTGGGCATACGAATGGAGTCCTGACAGGTAGAAGTTCACACCGAAATAGGTCATAAGGATGGCATAGAAGCCCAATACCCCCATGATTGAAAACAACCATGTATTGTTCAATTTAGGGACCAGTCGCATATGGATGATCAATGCATAGACCATGATACTTACCAATGCCCAGGTCTCTTTGGGATCCCAGGCCCAGTAACGGCCCCAACTCTCGTTGGCCCATTGTCCCCCTAAAAAATTACCAATGGTCAACATTACCAATCCAATGGTCAGTGTTATCTCTGTGAGCAGTGTTAATTTTTTGATGGCCAGTCTTAGATTACCATGGTTCCTTTTGTTCAACAGGGCCATGAACAATAGACTGAGTGCGCTAAGGATCATTCCCAGTGTAAAGGGGCCATAGCTCGCCACGATGATCGCTACGTGTATCATCAGCCAATAGGAATTGAGTACGGGCTGTAAATTGGCAATGGCCGGATCGAGCCAGTTCCAGTGGGCGACCATAAGGATTATGGCATTTACAAATGCGGTTGCAGCCAAGGCCAAGTCAAATTTTCGTCCAATGACAATCCCGAACAACATGGTGGCCCAACTAATATAGATGATGGATTCATAGGCATCACTCCAAGGGGCATGTCCCGAGATATACCATCTGGCCAACAAGCCTAGGGTTTGTGCGGCGAAGCATAGGTAGATCCCGACCCGGGGTATCCAAAGTATATTAGCAAACGTACCCTTTCCTTTAAAGAGGTAGAGAATCGCCGCGATCAGCAGCAATAATCCAAAGGAAAGGTACCAAGAAAAAAGATTCTTGAAAACGTCATATTCGTTATAAAGAATCTCCAGATCGATTTTGGAGGCATTGGGAATGACCCCATGGCCAAACTTCGATTGGTATTTTTCAATTTGTTCCAGCAAACGGAGGGATTCTTGAAAATTCCCGGTGGGTATCTCTTTTGAAAATGTATTGAAATAGAGGGGCAGTATACCTGCCACGAACAGGGAGTCCTTTTTCTGGAAGCCAAGTCCGGCCAATTGGCGATTTGAGGTCCAAGTATTATTCGACTCATTGGGTATCGGGAACAATCTCAGACCCTCCCCACTAAGGGTATTGTACAAGAGGTTTACCCTGCGATCCACCTCGATAAAGTCCTTTTCAAACTGATTGGGCACCATGGACTTGTAGGCCAGTGTCACTTGGTCCTTGATCTTATATTCGCCTTCCTTATCGAAAAATTTCGATAATGGGGCAAGTTTAGCTTCCCTCGATATCTCCAAGAGGCTCCTAAGGCTGTCATTCCCCCTCTTGATGTAAATCAAGGGGACATTGAACCACAGCTCGGGGAACTGTGCCATTGACAATATGGTTTGGTTCGCATTGAGCTCCTTATACGAGTAATCTTTACTGACTTTTCGCAATACCTCCGAAGCATAGGTGTCCATGGGCTTCATCCTCCCGTTGGCATCCTGGATGACCAAGCGGCCGAACTTTGCAGCATGTGTTTCCGGAACTTTATAGTGCAATAAAATGGAATCCAATTTTTTTTGGAATATAGAATCCATGGGATCGATATCACTCTGGCCATAGCCTTGGCATGAAATAAGGAAAAGGATGATCGTTCCAGCCCATTTGGTCGTGACATTGAGCCGTTTTAGTTTTCTTATCACTTGGCCGAACCGGGATTTTTTGGTAAAAAGAATGGCCAAGAGCCCAAAATATAAGAGAAAATAGCCTATATACGTGACCATTGTACCAAGGAAATCGTGGTTAACGGATAGGATGGTACCTTTTTCATCCGGGTGGAAGGACGATTGAAAAAAACGATAACCCCTATAGTCCAATACATGGTTCATATAAATTTCCGCTGATTGTTTTTTTTGGCCATCCAACACCTCCACTTTACTTTCAAAAGCCGAGTAACTGTTGGTGGTCCCTGGGTATCTTTCCGCAATGAAATCATCAAGTTGTAGCTGGAAGGGCAATTTATGTACCTTGCTCCCATAGGTGAAGGTATAGGTCAATCCATTGATTTCGGTAGTTGTGCGCTCGCCTATTTTTCTTTTTTTACCCAATACGACTACCTCTCGCTGAATCGTATCGCTGGCCACGGTAAGGATCAATCCATCCGAACCATCCAATTCCCCTGAAGGAGTACCCGAGGTCAATACCAATGCCCCCCTAGAGGGAGGTTCCGGTACAACGAATTTTACCTTTCCAAAGTCATAGAGCGCTTTGGTCTTTACCGTGTCCCTCTGCCCGGCTACGATTTCGGCTTCCCTACCAGTGGCCATTTCCAACAAGGAGCCTGTCAAGGGTGGCTCAAGTAGGGACTCTTCCCTTAGGGTCGAAAAGTTATAGGCCCCATCCACTGGCCTGTTGAGGCTATAGCTTATATCCCCACAATGGAACAGTTCATTTTCCTTGATAAAATGATCGTGTCTTTCGCCCTGTTTTGTTTCCACAATCTTTAAAAATAGAGCACCTTGGGGTTCTTTTCTAAAGCTCCATTGGGCATTCTTCACAAAGTCCTTATATGAAATCGTAATATCCCTATTATCGAAAACGGTCTTGATTGAAAACGTATTTAGCCTAGGTGTCGCACTGGACAACAACTGCCGTTTCTCGATATGCTGTTTTAAGGTTCGGGTTCCCTTACTTGCTTTAATTTCCACCTCCAAGAAGGCATCATCCGAAAGGATTTCATCGGAAGTCGCCCCTTCACGGATGGAGATCAGTCCAGTGAATCCATGATACCGGGTGATAAAGGCACCTATAATGATGACCACCAGGGCCAAATGTATGGTCAAGGTGGGCCATTTATGTTTTAAGTGCAGTCCGAATTTTTTAATGTTCAGAAAGAAATTGATCACAAACAACCCCATCAAGGTCTCAAACCACCATGAATTGTATATTGTAATCCGGGCCGCATCAATGGAATGTGCATTCTCAATAAATGTTCCCAGACCCATTCCCAAGGCAAGGGTAACAAAAAGTATCACCATGAGCCAAGTGGATCCCAAGAAGAAAATCAATTTTATGAATATTGTTTTCATAATACGTAATTAGGATTAAGACCATCCATAAAATCATCATCACTTTTCAAACAATCCCTAGTAGTGAAGGCATTATCCCATTTTCGATATATCATTATTTTTTCATCCAAATTGTCCGGCGGTTAATGGCCATCGATCTATTCTTATGACTTTTGGAATAAATGGTCAGTAGAATCATCAAAACAATGGAAATCAATCGAAAGAGGTTGGCATACCAACCTCCCATGGCATTTTCATCCACCGAAAAAAGCAACCAGCTCAAGTTCATAAGGGAGTGGGAAAATATGGCCATCCATAAGTTATTCTCCCACTCGGTATACAACCATCCAAACAAGACGGCACCTAAAAAAGTAATCCCAAAAATCCCTAGTGCCGAATTCAAATCATGGCTTTGGTACAGGTGTATGGCACCAAACCATAGGGCTCCAATAAAAATTGCAGGAACAAAACCCATTCTGGTGAACCTGTACAATTGACCAAATAAAAATCCCCTAAAAAAAACCTCTTCAAAAAATCCTGCCGCAATCACTGAAACCAATAGTTGGTTCACAGTGATTTCCGTATTTACATCAAATGCCAAATAATAGCCAATGAACATTGGGGCTGTAAACACACCCGAAAGCAACAGGGCTTTACCTATGTTTCCGTTCAATCCCAAGTATCGTGCAAAGTTCCATTTCTTGTGAACGAGCCATACACCAAAAAGAAGTGGCAAGGCAGAAAGTGTATATGCTAGTATGTGGCTTATCCCCCGCTGCCCAATGAACAAGTCCAAATAGGATCGGAGCCTATTGAAGTACAAATCATCCAGCACCCAATAGAGTAAGAACGCCCCAAATGTGACGATCATTATTTTACCTGTGTGATTCAATCCCAAGTACATTTGTCATGCTTTTTCAACAAAATGTCCAGTTTAACCTTTGTGGATACGAAAAGGGCATCAAAGACCAATTCTGGTATAAATCCAATCATAATTTTTTTAGAATTAAAGCGAAAATTAATTTTTCGTTAGTACCAATTTCCAGTCAATCAAAAACCAAGGTCCCATTGGTTGTAATACCCAATGAGGCCCTGGTTAGGAACAACCATCATCAATCAATCAATCATTCATCCAATCCATCAATCAATCAATAACCAACCAAATTTTTATATCGATTTTAGATATTCTTGTAAATCGTCCTTATCACCCTGTGATAGTTGAAGGTCAAAATGTCCATCGTAATGATCGATGACCTCGGCTAAGGTGGCAAATCTCCCATCATGATAAAAACCTCCTTTCATGCGGGCAAACAAGCCTCGCAAGGGCGTGGTCCTGTACATTCCTGTGGGCGATCTACTCGCTTCAAAATCATCGATTCCAATTTCCTCTGCCGTATGCAGGTTAAACCCGGCATCCGTGAAAATGGGTGCGATGTGGCAGGTGGCACATTGTGCAGGACCATTGAAAAGGACTTTGCCTCGCTCAGCGGCCGCCACATCATAACTCCCTTCAGGAGGTGTCGGTGCATCCAACGACAATTGGTAGGCCTGCAGTGCTGGAAGTTTTCCGGTAATCAAATCCGGGGAGTTGACCACATTGGCAAAATTATTTTCCACGGCTATGGGGAACATGCCTGCATCGTTCAGCCTGGCATCTGTAAAGTTCCCTTGACCGTGCATTTCCAGATTGGCGACAAAGGCATTCCAATAGACCATATCCCCCCAACCGGTATAGGTTGCCAAATTAACGCCTTGCAATCCATAGGCTGCGGGAAGTAGGTTTGCGGCAATGGATCCATCAGGTCGTGTGGCGATACCATCCACCATCAGACCGGCATTAAATTTCCCCGGGCCCCAACCATTCAATACCGCATTGACCGTAGGGACATCCACATGGAGCAAATCGGCCAAAAATTGGGCATTGTCCGTCAATGAAACAATGACGCCAACATTCAAATCCCTATTGGGATAACCATCCAATCGTTTACCGATACCCTCAGAAAAGGAATCATCCACCGTGGAATGGCATAGGGCACAGGTAATACCGATAGAGGACAGGTCACCTGTCTCATCAAAATTACCTTTGATCCCGACAACCGAATTCAACCGGAGCAGTTCCACTGTGGTGGCCGGGTCATTCAAGTCAACATCCCCTGATTGTATCAGGGAGACCACCTCAGCGGGCAAGGCCTCGGCATCCACCTTAAGCCCAACGGCCAGTGCTGTTGCTGGGCTCACCCCATCGCCATACCCTCCATTATCCGCTCCTAGGATGGCCTTGTCCAAATGGAGAACACCGCTCCAAAATGCCTCGTCACCAAAGGTATCATGTCTGAACACTTCTCTTCCCTGGGCCACCAGTACGGGGTCCAAGTGCAAAGTGTCTATAGTGGTCTCGATAATGGTATCCGTGACCGTTTCGGTAATTGTCTCGGTAATGGTCTCTGTCTTTGTACAACTGGACAAATAAACGAGCACCACGGTAAGTACTGATAATTTCGAATAGAAATATTTGTTCATGGTAGTTTAATTTAGATTTTAAAATCAGTTATTGAACCGATTTGGACAACAACGTCCCAAACCGGTTCGTCATAATTTTCTTTTTCAAAAAGCTTTATTCAACCGTAATGGTTCCCTTCATAACCTTGTGAAGGTTACAGAAATATTGTTCATCATCTGTCACCACTTTACTCCAGACCTCATTTTGGCCAAAAGGTTTTGAAGTCCATTTCTGGTCCTTTTCATCGGTCACATCATGGAGGTAAAAATCTTTGTTCACCCATTCCACGGTATCTCCTTCCTTCACGGTCAAATGATCGGGAATAAACTTCATCCGGAATATTTTTACTGTATGCTTCTTTGGGGGTTCCTCCATGACTTTGAGCTTGT
Organism: Allomuricauda ruestringensis DSM 13258; assembly: GCF_000224085.1. Classification (NCBI taxonomy): domain Bacteria; kingdom Pseudomonadati; phylum Bacteroidota; class Flavobacteriia; order Flavobacteriales; family Flavobacteriaceae; genus Flagellimonas; species Flagellimonas ruestringensis. The sequence continues at coordinate 2,917,299 of NC_015945.1, read as the reverse complement.
TATAGGCCCATACCTCCATAAAAAATGTCAACAGGATTATCGAGGACACCGTTATTTTTGGAATCAAGGATCTCATTATACTACCCTTTAATGTTCTTTTGGACCATCTCAGCATGTCCCAGATGTGCCTCCAAAGCTGGAACGACCGCACTTAGCAATTCTTTCAATTCACCATTCTCGGTCTCAGGGATCAAAAGGTTTTTCACCGCTCCTATGACCGCTTTATGGTAAGCCACCTCATTGTCGATATAAACTGCGTCAAATTTTTTCTTGGAGGTTCTTTTGAGCTTTCTTTTGGTTTTCTCGGCATCCTTCAACAAGGATTGGCTAACAACATTATCTTTTGGGTCCACACCCAGTTTTTTGACCAAGGCCACAGCTTGTGCAATGACTGCATTGTGATCTTTTACCATCATGTTGGCAAAATCCAATATTTCCTTGTTATTGGACTTTTCCAATGCTATCTGTGCATAATCGATATCAATTTGGTTCGCCACAACGGCCACTGACGCCACCTCTGTGTCCATCAACGGGGTTTCCTGCCCAAACGTAAGAACACCCATCATCGCAATGACCACTAGGCTAAAAGCTTTTCTCATTTTTATTGTTTTTATTTGTTAATACACCCATTGGATGCAAACGGGCGAATGCGGTTACAAAAGTTTATTGGAAAGTCGACACGAACTCTTTTTTGGTCCATTCATTTTTGAACTTCCCCAGATAACTCCCCGTCTTTGTATGGCTGTTATGGTCCTTGATGCCCCTCGAGGCCACGCAAAGATGGTTGGCCTCCACATATACGGCCACATGTTCCGTGTCCAAAAGCACGGATAAGGTCTCTGCGATTTCCCTGGTCAATTTTTCCTGGACCTGTGGCTTTCTACCGATAAAGTCCACGATCCTATTAATCTTGGAAAGCCCAATGACCTTTTTATTCGGAAAATATGCAACATTCACCTTTCCGAAAAAGGGCACAAAGTGGTGCTCGCAATAGGAATACAGACTAATGTCGTTGACAACCACCATTTCGTCAAAGTTGTAGGTATTGTCAAAAAAGGACACTTCGGGAAATTGGGTCTCATCCAAACCGACAAAAGCTTCATTTACAAACATTTTTGCGACCCGTGCCGGAGTATCCTTTAAGCTAGGGTCATCCAGGTCCAGCCCGAGCACTTCCATTATCCTTCCAAAATGATGGGCGATTTCGGCAATTTTATCATTCTTCTTTAGACGTTGACCGTTCTCTCCATTGCACAACGTTCCATTGACCTGGGTCACAGTGCTTGTCCTGCTTTGGTCAGCAGGTTTCATATCCTTCTTCATTAATATCCTATTTGTATATTATGCGCCTTGACCCCAAGATTCATTAAAATGCCCTTTATGCTGGTGGAGAAGTCATCCGGTCCACACACATAGAAATACTGATCGGGTTCAACAATTCTGGAATCCAAATATTTTCGATCAATCCTTCCATAGCCATATCCCTCGACTTGTTCTTCGCTCAGGATATTGTAAAAATGAGATCCTAGTTTTTCTTCGAGTTCCTTTTTAAGAATAACATCCTTCAATTTTCTATTGGCATATATCAATTTATGGCCCAATAGGGTACCTTGTTCTTCGGATATCTTGATCATGGGAATAAAGGGAGTAATGCCTGATCCTGCCGCAATGAATGTCCCTTTGCCTAGATACTCAAATGATTTCCAGGCACTGGTTATGCTCAGTGTATCTCCTACTTTCCTTTGGGAAATGGTGTGGGTAAACCCCTTTAGGTTCGGATAGACCTTAATGATCAATTCCAGAACAGTCGAATCAGGCATGTTGGTCAAGGTAAAGGGTGCCGACCGTTGGTTTGTCCCTCCGGTATCCAAGATGACATCCACAGCATCTCCAGGGGCACATTGAAATTCTTTTGGTCTCTCCAAAACAAATTGGACCACATTATGGGTCAACCACACCTTTTTAAGAATTTTTACAGAATAATTCATGGTATTTTTGTTAAAGTCAATTTCGTACCTTGATTGAATCATCGAGGTACAGTCGCAATCATTCGATCATCAAATTTGGGCATTGGACCATTGTAATGGAAAAATCCATTGCCGTTCATTAGATGACAATTTTATAAAGTGGTTACATTTTTGTAACCAATTATAGCGTACTGCATCCAATGAATGTGGCTCAACTAAAAAAAGGAAAACGTGGTATCAAATAAAAACAATCCCATTCAGACCCAAAAAGTACTACCGGACCATTTGGTCGTTGAAAAAGTATTGAATGGGGAGACCGAATTATTTGAAATATTGATGAGGCGTTATAATGAACTGTTATACCGAACTGTCCGAAGTTACATCAATCAGGATTCTGATGTTGAGGACATCATGCAGGACGCCTATGTCAAGGCCTACCAAAAATTGTATCAATTTAAAAATGAATCCACATTTTCAACTTGGTTGGTACGAATAGGGATCAATGAAGCACTACAACGCAAACGAAAGTTCAAAAATTATAGAACAACAGCCCTAGAACACGAGTCGGGCATTCTTCAAATAGCAGATACGTCAGTCATGAACCCAGAAAACAGCACCATTTACAAAGAGTCGGTTGCCTTTATAGAAAAGGCGGTAGATACCCTTCCCCAAAAGTACAAGATTATCTATATGTTGAGGGAAGTTGAGGGAATGGAAATTTCTGAAATTTCAAAAACGCTTGATTTGACCGTCAGCAATGTAAAAGTGCGACTGTTCAGAGCAAGGAACATGATCAAAGACTATATTTTCACAACCACAAACACCAAGAACATTTTTGAGTTCGGCAACCATAAATGTGATTGCCTTGTGGAACTGGTCCTTAAGAGGATACAGGGCATGGAATTTAGTTAGGTCCACTTCCAAAACCTAGGACAGGAACGGCTTCACTACATCATTTTTGTAACCCCTTCTCAATATCTGCATCTAAAGGGTACAAATAAATACTAAAATTATGATACTTGCTAATGTACAAAAAGTGCAAAATTTATTGAAATACACCTTTGGTATTGTTCCAATCGTAGCTGGATTGGATAAGTTTACGAATGTATTGACCGATTGGTCCCAATATATGTCAACAGGCCTTGTTGAACTATTGCCCGTGGATATTGGAATTTTTATGGGCACTATAGGGGTGATTGAGATTGCCGCTGGAATAGTGGTTTTGGTACGCCCTCAAATTGGTGGTTACATTGTCGCTCTATGGCTGGTTTTGATCGCATTGGTCCTGATCGTGACCGGAAATCACCTGGATGTCGCTGTAAGGGATTTGGTCATGGCCATTGCGGCCCTGTCCTTGGTAAAATTATCCGAGTAGACTTCCTGTGAAAAATGTTGACCAAGTGAACACATTGTGAAATTATTGAACAACGATACAGGCACAATTTTTTACTCATGATGCCTTCAAAGGACCATGCCTTTTTTAGTATGGTCCTTTATTTTTCAACCGTATATAATCTTATCCTACCATCCTGATCAACTAAGAAATGATACATTAAATTTTTTCATGGATAATTATTTAAGACATTTTTGTCCGATTTATTTTTAGTGTTATCTTTGTCCTAAATCCTATTCCAACTATGTTCGACGGATCAATCATACAAGAACTTATGGTCGAAGCGCCCCAGTGGTCCAATGTTTATATAGAGATATTGTTTGGATCATTAGGACCGCCAATGGACCAAAGGAATCCCACTGCCCAAGAATGTGGCGTGAATTGTCCTGTCAGTGGGAGTACCAAAAAATTCCAATTGGGGGCCACATGTGAGTTGAACGATTTATTTCGGGGCATTTTTGTACAAAGGGGAGCCATGACCAACTTGGTGGGCGTCTATATCCAGACACTTAATACCAACCTCCGGAAAGGTTGTTTAAAGCAACTATCGGTTTGAAAGGTTAAAAAAAAATTAAATAAATAAAGGACAAAATTGTCCTATTTAAGAAATATAATGGATTATAGTAGGCAGATCTTTATTTTATCACTCTTTTTCCTACCCCTTACGGCGGTAGCACAAACTACAACGGTGAATTCGGAAGATTGGATAACGAGTCCCGGGATAATTGGCACTTTGGTCCTGGTCTTCATTGTTGTTTTTATTGCGGTCCTCATCTTCATGGCGAGGCTCAACTCCTATGTAAAGCTGTTGAAACATCGACAGCTCGAAAAGAAGAACCTTGCTTTCAACGAAGAGCTATTGGCACTCCAAGAGGAAGAGATCGATACCATTCTCCAGCAACGTAAAAGTGGATTGAAGTACCGATTGAAAGGCACAGAACTTGGTAGTGACCACGGAGCTGTGGATGAAAAGGGCCTGGTAAGTCGGGTAACCAATGAACCTGAAAATCCTCTGTTCGATGAAAAGAAAAAAACACCACTGGGCATCGAGACACCCTATGCACTCAAAAAGATCGTTACCTATTATTTGGGGGCATCAGTGTTCTGGTTGGTATTTGGGACTTTGGTGGGCCAATATGTGGGTATGAAATTTCTGTGGCCGGAAATGGACCATTTTTCCTGGTTATCCTTTGGAAGGTTGCGCCCTGTCCACACGAACGCGGTATTTTGGGGGTGGGCCTCCCTGGCCATGATCGGTCTTGGCTATTTTGTGATCGCCCGAACCTCAAATGCCAAGATCCATAGTTATGGGAGTGCATGGTGGACCTGGCGCTTGATCAATCTTGCTGTACTTCTGGGCACTCTTTCCCTTATGTCAGGAATCAACAATGGGGGTGGCGAGTACCGGGAATACACTTGGCCTGTGATGCTGCTCTTTGCCATTGGCCTGGTCATTACATTTCGGAATTTCTATAAAACCATCGCCTCTAGGAAGATTACGGATATCTATGTATCCAATTGGTACATGCTGGCCGCATTGATTTGGACCACGGTATTGGCCATTATCGGATACATGCCCTTTTTCTCCAATGGCCTGGGCGAGACCGTTATACAGGGATATTACATGCACCAAGGCGTAGGCATGTGGTTCATGACCTTCACCTTGGGACTGATCTATTATTACCTGCCCTCTTCGTTGAACAAACCCATTTATTCCTATTCTCTGGGGGTATTGGCGTTTTGGACCCAGATGCTGTTCTACACCATGATCGGTACGCACCACTTTGTATTCAGCCCCCTCCCCTGGTGGTTGCAGACAACGGCCATCGTCTTCAGTGCGGGCATGTTCATCCCTGTAGTGGCCGGCACGACCAATTTCTTGATGACCATGAGGGGAAGTTGGAGACACATATCGAAGAGTTATGTCCTGCCCTTCTTCTTGGTCGGGGTCATCTTTTATTTTGTCGGTTCCACCCAGGGCAGTGTACAAGCATTCAGGTTTACCAATTACGTGTGGCACTTTACCGATTTCAATGTGGCCCATTCGCATATGACCATGTATGGTATCATTACCTTCATACTCTGGGCCTGTATCTATACCATTTTGCCCAAACTTACCGGCAAGGAACCACCACAGGTCCTTGTAGGGGCGCATTTCTGGATGGCCTTTGTTGGACTCTTTGCCTATATGATATCATTAATGGTGGGCGGTACCTATAAAGGGCTGAGCTGGATTGAGGGCAATGCATTTCTGAATTCCGTCATATTGATGAAACCGTATTGGTTATGGCGTGCCATTGGAGGGTCGTTGATGTTCACTTCGCATCTGGTCTTCGCCTATAACTTTTATATTATGGTCAACAAAAGGAAGTCTGTAGAATCTTTAAGTGTTCCTGGAGTGGAACATGGGAACAATTAAGATAAATGTTATGTTCGATTTTCATAAAAATCACAAAGTATTGGTCATAGCCGCCCTGGTCGGGTTTGTAACACTTAGTTTTATCGTTGCGGTGTTTCCAGCCTATCAGATGCAGGATGTCCAACCCCTGCCCCAACAACCCGTGATGACACAGAGCGAAAGGAATGGCCTGGAAGTTTATATCCGGGAGGGTTGTGTCGCCTGTCATACCCAACAGGTACGCAATATAGAAATGGACAACATGTGGGGGGACCGTCCCTCCATTCCATCTGATTATTATTACGGCAAGGAACGTATGGGGGTTTGGAGGCAATCCCCTTCCCTTTTGGGAAGTGAACGTACAGGTCCCGACCTGACCAATATCGGAAAACGCCAGCCCAGTATTGATTGGCACTTGCTTCATTTGTACAATCCACGGTCGGTTGTTGGACAATCGATCATGCCCTCTTATCCGTGGTTGTTTGAAATAATTGATACAAATTCCATTGACGGGGACGACAAGGTCGTCAATCTTCCCGAGTCCTTTGCGCCACCCGGGGGCACGACCGTAATAGCCAAAAAGGAAGCATTGCAACTGGTGGCCTATCTACAGTCGTTGCAACAGACCGATCTGCCCGATGGTCGGGAAGAAAAGTTCATTCCCGCCTTGGAGCGAAAACAAACTGGCGATACAAAGGACATCAATAATACCAGTTCCCTTAATGGGGAAACCCTATACCTGCAGACCTGTGCCGTTTGCCACCAGGACAACGGTAAGGGAGTGGCCGGTGCATTTCCACCTTTGGTAGGAAGCGAGATTGTCAATGACGAGGATCCGGAGCTGATGATCAAGATCATCTTACAGGGCTATGATGCACGTTCTGAATTTGCGACCATGCAGGCCTTCGCCGATCAGCTTTCTGATGCCGAGATTGCTGCCATTGCCACCCATGAGCGGACCAGTTGGGGCAATACAGGTTCAAAGGTGACCGAAGAAGAGGTCCGTAAGATACGTGAATACATAAACAAAGATCTAAACCCTTAGGAAATGAAACGATTGATTCCCATCTACGCCATACTTTTTGGTCTGGGCCATCAGATGGCATGGGCATGTGACCTATGTAAAAAAAACCAGCCCAAAGGTTTTGAAAATATCACCCATGGACAGGGACCTACAGGCAATATGGATTATGTCATAACATGGTCCGCCATTGTTCTGGTCGTGGTCACTCTATTTTTTAGTATAAAGTTCTTGGTACGACCCAAGGAGAGTGATCCCGGTCACATCAAGAATATTGTTTGGGATCATAATTTAAGAGAACATGGAGGACAATAGGATCATTAAGGTTTATTTGGATGAGGAACCCAGGCCTTTTGCCGAGTTTTCCCCTCCCGTGAAGTTTGTCCTCGACACCACCAAGATACCCGATGGCAAGCACAGTTTGCGCATCGTGGCTCGGTCATCCAATAATGTGGAAGGGATACGGACCATTCCCTTCGAGGTGCGCAATGGTCCTGAAATTGCCGTAGTCGGCCTAAAGGACAATGAAGTGGTCGATACCCAGGTCCCCATTACCATAAATGCATATGGCAGTGAGACGAACGATTCATTCGTTATCCGCGGATCGGAAACCCCAAAGGCCATCCCCGCATGGGTGTGGGCCCTCTTGATCATTTTTGTCGGTTTCGCACTTTTTTATGCAATCATGTACTGGAGTCCTGAATTCTATAAATCCTTTTTTTAATGAAACGCGATATACGGCCAGCAGATGATATTGAACTATTTGTCGACACCTTTTATGATGGGGTACGGAACGATGACCTTTTGGGTCCTGTATTCAAAGAGGCTTTGCAGGGGAATTGGCCCGAGCATAGGAACAAAATGTACCGATTCTGGCACTCCGTGCTGCTCGATGATCCTTTATATTTCGGAAATCCTTTTTTGCCCCATGTGGACCTTCCCCATGAAAAGGATTATTTTGATCACTGGGTTACATTGTTCCATGAAACCTTGGATCAATTATTTGAAGGCAAAAAAACCGAGGAATTCAAAAAACAGATCACTAAAATGGCAGAAATGTTCCATCAGAACATTGCAACCGGTTCCAATCATAATAAAAATGTATGGAGATGAGGGCACATGTACGATATCCAATTGCACTGGCTGCTTCCTTTCTTTGGATCGGTTTTATCGGGGCCATTAGTTTTATGGAGGCTTGGCTCAAGTTCCAGGCCCCTGGCATAACGGTACCCCTTGGACTGGGCATAGGCCGCTTGGTGTTCAGTGCCCTTAACAAAGTGGAATGGGTGTTTGCCCTTATCATACTGGGCAATTTTGTAGTGGGCAAGGCCCATTTTCCTTCACCCAGAACCATTCTTTATGCCATACCGTTGACCTTATTGGTCCTTCAGACCGTTTGGCTTCTACCAGTTTTAAATGTACGGGTGGAACTATTGCTCCAAGGACAGGAGCCAGAAAATTCATACCTCCATCTGTATTACGAAGGTATGGAAATCATAAAGGTCGTCTGTCTGGCCCTTTTGGGCACTAAACTTTTTAAAAGATAGCTTATGACCGATACGATTGATCAAATCATTAACAAATACCAAGAAATGGGTGAGAACCCGGAAACCTATCTACAAGGGCTCCTACATGCAGCACCCATTACCTATTGGGATTATATAGGGGTCGATACCTTGCTGAGCCTGCAAAGGCCCCGAACCCCGTTCAAGGATGAAACCATCTTCATCCTGTACCACCAAGTTACCGAACTCCTATTGAAAATGATGCGGCATGAACTGGAGCAGCTCGTATACAGGGAGGGAGTTGATTGGGAGCAGATGGCCACAAAGGTCAAACGTTGCATACGCTACACCAAAATGCTGATCGATTCCTTTGCTATCATGAAAGATGGGATGGATTATGGGGAATACCAGGAATTTCGTAAGACCTTGACCCCTGCCAGTGGTTTTCAGAGTGCCCAGTTCCGATACATCGAACTCCTTTGTACCCCTTTGGAAAACCTCATAAACGCGGAAGGCAGGAAAAGACTCCCCAAAGAACCATCCATTCAGGATTACTTTGACCATATCTATTGGAGGGATGCCGGGTATGATCGTAAAACGGGCAAAAGGACCTTGACCTTGGCGCGATTTGAGGAAAGGTATCTTGAGGATTTCATGATTTTGGCCAAAAAGGTACGGGGGCAGACCTTACAGGATAAACTAAAGGGCATACAGGACCCATCAACCCTACTTTTGGGTATCCTCAAGGAATTCGACCATCTCTATAATGTGGAGTGGCCCTTGGTACACCTAAAGACGGCCGCCCATTATTTGGAAAGTAAAGACGAAAAGAAAACTGCTACTGGGGGTTCCCAATGGAAAAAGTATCTACATCCGAGCCACCAACAGCGCAAATTCTTCCCAGCGCTATGGACTGAAAGTGAAAAGGAACAGTGGGGAGAAACAAAAAGTAGTTGATTATGGAAACAATGAAGAGGCCCGAATTACAGGTTATGGTCAAAGGTAAAACCTACAAGGTTTTGGAAGTCGTAGGGTTACCGGGCATGGTAATGCCCCACCATCATAGTACCGGGGAAGCAGTGGTAATGGTCAAAAAGGGAGAGGCCCTTTTAAAAATGTGTGATGGCGAACATAAACTGGGAAAGGACAGTGTGTTCATCATCCCTGCAAAAAAGGAACATACCCTCACCGTATTGAAAGAATTCAAGGCTGTTGTCACCATGGCCGTGAATGCTGAAATCCAATTTATCTGACCAGAAATGAATCACTGGAACAACGGTCGGACATGATAGACGCGGTGGTTTCCCAATATGGAGCATTTTACTTTTAAGGGGCAAGGACATTTTCTTACCTTACTGAAAGATGGATATGATATAAACAGGAACAAAAAAAGATGAACCGATGGCAAATACACCTTACATTACAAAAAAGAAGATTACGGTAAATGGGAAAGATTATGGATATTATAGCCTTGGGGAACTCAAAAAACAGGGCCATGATATTGATCGATTGCCATTTTCCATCCGTATCCTATTGGAAAATGCCCTACGGAACCATGATGGGTTCTCGGTAACCCAGGAAAATATTGAAACCCTTTTGCATTGGGGGTCCAAACCCTCCAACAAGGATATTCCCTTTAAGCCGGCCCGGGTATTGATGCAGGACTTTACCGGTGTTCCCGCTGTCGTCGACATAGCATCGTTACGTGCCGAGTTGGCTCGAAAGGGCAAGGATCCGAAAACGATCAATCCCTTGGTCCCCGTTGATCTGGTCATTGACCATTCCGTCCAGGTGGATTTTTTTGGCACGGCCTATTCCTATGATCGAAACATCGAAAAGGAATACCAACGGAACCAAGAGCGATATGCGTTTTTGAAGTGGGCACAGAAATCCTTCTCCAATTTTAGGGTGGTCCCCCCGGGAATGGGAATCTGCCACCAAGTCAATTTGGAATATTTCTCAAAAGGTGTCATCGAAAGGGACGGTGAACTTTTTCCGGATACCTTGGTCGGGACGGATAGTCACACACCCATGGTCAATGGAATAGGTGTATTGGCCTGGGGGGTCGGGGGCATCGAGGCCGAGGCTGCTGTATTGGGGCAACCTCTTTACTTTATCATGCCAGAGGTCATTGGCCTTAGGCTCAAGGGTAGACTTCCCTTGGGGTCCACGGCCACTGATCTGGTATTGACCGTGGCCAATCTGTTGAGGCAAGAGGGGGTCGTGGGAAAATTTGTGGAAGTCTTTGGCCCAGGATTGGATCACCTTTCCGTGCCGGATCGGGCCACCATTGGCAATATGTCGCCAGAATTTGGGTGTACCGTCACCTATTTCCCCATTGATGACAAGACCCTTGAATATATGAGGGCGAGCAATCGTCCGGAAGAACAACTGGCATTGGTGGAATCCTATTGTAGGACCAATATGCTCTGGCGGGAGGATGAGGATCGTATCGCCTACACCAAGGTCCTTGAACTGGACATCTCGACCATAGAACCCACAGTGGCGGGTCCCAAAAGGCCTCAGGACAAAATCTTATTGAAAAATCTAAAATCCACGTTTATAGATTTCCTCTCCCAATCCCATCACAGGGACTATGTATCCCCTGACCATAGGACAATGCCCACCTTAGGATCCCTATCCCATAAACAAGGTCACCAATCTTCTCCTTCCGGCTCGGAGCATTTGGGTTCCAAGGAAAGGAAAGTGCTCAAAACGGCTTGGATCGACCAGGGTAATGATGGGTTCATGCTTGCGGATGGTTCGGTCGTCATTGCGGCCATTACCTCCTGTACCAACACCTCCAACCCCTACGTGATGATCGGGGCGGGCCTTGTGGCCAAAAAGGCCCGGGAGCGGGGCATTGATGTCAGGCCATGGGTAAAGACTTCCCTTGCCCCCGGTTCCAAAGTGGTCACCGATTATTTGGAAAGAGCGGATTTGATGAAGGATCTGGAGGCCCTACAATTCCATTTGGTCGGTTATGGGTGTACTTCATGCATTGGAAATTCGGGGCCTTTGCCCCCTTCCATTGCCCAAGCGATCGACCAACACCAATTGGTGGCCGCCTCGGTATTGTCGGGCAATAGAAATTTTGAGGCCCGGGTACACCCCCAGGTAAAAATGAACTTTTTAATGTCCCCCATGCTAGTGGTCGCCTACGCCCTGGCGGGAAGGATCGACATTGATTTGACCCAAGAGCTCATAAGCCATGATAGGAATGGACAAGCCGTATACCTCAAGGACATCTGGCCAACGGATTCCGAGATCAATTCCATTTTGGCCGATGTACTTTCCCCCGAGGATTTTGCCAAAAACTATGGGGAAATCTTTGCGGGCAACAATAGCTGGAAGGCCCTTGAGGTCCCAACCGGAGAACTGTACCATTGGGACGGGGGTTCCACCTACATCAAGGAGGCACCCTTCTTCAATGACCTTCCAACAGCGGTACCGGAAACACTGGACATCAAAAATGCAAGGGCCCTATTGGTATTGGGGGACAGTATTACCACAGACCATATTTCCCCGGCGGGCTCCTTTGATGAAAATTCGGCCGCGGGCCAATATTTGGTCAGTTGTGGGGTAAGCCCAAGGGATTTCAATTCCTATGGGAGCCGTCGGGGCAATGATGCGGTCATGGTTCGGGGCACCTTTGCCAATGTCCGTATCAAGAACGGGCTTGTGGACCAAGAAGGGGGATACACCCGGTATTTACCCACAGGTGAGGTAATGAAGGTCTTTGATGCCGCCATGAAATACAAGCAAGATCAAACACCCTTGGTCGTTCTGGCCGGTAAGGAATATGGTAGTGGTTCTTCCAGGGATTGGGCGGCCAAGGGCACTTTTCTTTTGGGGATCCAATGTGTATTGGCCGAAAGTTTTGAACGGATCCACAGGAGCAACCTAATTGGCATGGGCGTTTTGCCCATACAATACCAACAGGGTGATACAGCAAAAAAATTAAATCTCGATGGTAATGAAATATTTACCATTACCGGTATAATGGAAGACTTGAAACCCCTAAAAGACCTTGAGGTGATTGCCCAAAAACAAAATGGAACCCAAGTAAGGTTCAAGACAACGGCACGGTTGGATTCTGAAATTGAAATTGCCTACTATCGTCATGGTGGCATATTACAGTATGTACTGCGCCAATATTTAAAACAATAAAATCAAGGAAGACCTACAAGGGTCCCTTAAATCGTATACTAATCTTTAAAACAAAAAATTATGAAACGTAATGCGAATGCTGTTTGGAACGGCTCCTTAATGGAAGGAGAAGGTGTCATCACCACCCAGAGCAAAGTGTTGGACAACCATAAATATTGCTTCAATTCCCGGTTCGGGGATGGTAAGGCCACCAATCCGGATGAATTGCTCGCCGCGGCACATGCCGGTTGCTTTGCCATGGCCCTGAGCCTTTTTCTCAACGAAGCCGGGTTTACGGCAGAATCCCTGGATGTCACCAGTACGGTCTCCATGGATGTGGATTCCCTTGAGCTCACCAAATCCCATTTGACCTTACGGGCCATCATACCCGACATCGACCAAGAAACCTTTATGGAGTGCGCCCATGAGGCCAAAGACAATTGCCCTGTCAGCAAGGCCCTGGATCTGGAAATAACCTTGGATGCGGAATTACAATAACCATTCCTACAAAACAGAAATACGATGAGCAAAGAAACAGAATTGGCACAAAAAAAAGCTGATCTTGCCCCGAACCAGGTTGAAGCTTGGCGCAAGTTCAGTCGAACGGTCTTTAAGGAGGGGGTCCTGGACGAAAAGACAAAACAACTCATAGCGGTGGCGGTGGCCCATGTCACACAATGTCCTTGGTGTATCAAGGCGCACACACCATTGGCATTGCGCAAAGGGGCAAGTAAGGAAGAGATTATGGAGGCCATTTGGGTGGCCGCTGAAATGCGGGCCGGAGCCGCCTACTCCCACGCCAATATCGCCATGGAGGAAATGGAAAAGAATCCGTGAAACCATACGTGATGAAAGAACGATTGGACATACTGAAATCAAACTCCACGGCCTTAAAAGGGCTGTTAGAAATGGAAAGGTGCGCTTCCAGTTCAAATCTTAAGCCTTCCCTATGTGAACTGGTAAAGTTGAGGGTCACCCAGATTAACGGATGTAACAAATGTTTGGACATGCATGTTAGGAATGCCCTGGCCACAGGAGAAATTGAGCAGCGCTTAATGGCCTTGGGCAAGTGGAAAGGCTCTGCCTTGTTTTCAGAACGGGAAAGGGCCGCTTTGGCATGGACCGAGGCATTGACCCTGATCGCGGCCCATGAAATTCCGGATGACCTGTATAGGACCACACGGGGCTATTTTTCCGAAGAAGACCTTGTCGCACTGACCTTTTGTATCATTGCCACCAATGGTTGGAACCGTTTGTCCAAATGTTTCCATACGGTATGTAGAGGCACCGACCCAAAAAAAAATAAAGTCATTTAAACGTATGGAACTCAAGAACAAGATAGCAGTGGTCACCGGGGCCAGCAAGGGCTTGGGAAAGGCCATTTCGACGTCCCTTGTAAGTAAAGGAGCGTTGGTCTATGGGTTGGCCCGTACTGAAGCCGACTTGATTGCTCTGCACACCACACTAGGGAGCAATTTCGTCCCGGTACCCCTTGATATTTCGAATCGGGAACAAGTCATGGGGTGGATAGCGGCAACATTTTCAGGGATGCGGTCCCCTCAAATTCTGATCAACAATGCAGGAGCGGGATATTTTTCAAAAATCGATGCCCTGTCGTATGAACAGTGGGATGAAATGATCGGGACCAACCTCAACGGCCTTTTTTATATGACTGCCGGGCTGGTCCCTTTGATGAAAAAGCAAAAGGAAACATGTCATATCATCAATATCGGTTCCATATTGGGAAAGACCACAAGACAGGAAGCCGCGGTCTATTGCCTGACCAAATATGGGGTACAGGGATTTAGTTCGGCCCTGTTCAAGGAGTTGCGCTCCCATAACATCAGGGTAAGCTGTTTAAATCCAGGGTCCATTGCCACAAGGTTCTTTGAGGACTCCGGTATCCTTCCCAATGATAGCATGATCGCGCCACAAGCGCTTGCCGATTTGGCAATCTATGTTCTGGAGACCCCGGATACGCTATTGATCGACGAATTGACCATACGTCCCATGTCTCCCAAATGATCACCACTTGAAAAATAAGGTTTCAGCACACATTAAAATGTCAAAAATTAAGATCAAAAGGATATATGAAGCCTCATCCAACAAAGATGGCTACCGTATATTGGTAGATCGGATCTGGCCCAGGGGGGTGTCGAAAGGAAAAGCAGAGATCGATTGTTGGAAGAAAGAGATCGCCCCTTCGGAAAACTTGAGAAAATGGTTTGACCATGACCCTGATAGATTTTGGGAATTTGCAAAAAAATACCTCATTGAACTGGAAGACAAACAAGAGGTATTGGATGAAATTGCCAGAAAGGCCAAAAAGCAAAATGTGACCTTGCTTTATGGTGCGAAGGACACCAAACACAACCATGCCCTGGTATTACAGTGTGTCTTGGAGGGAAGGGTAAGCTATTGATCTGTTGGTTATCCATTTACCTATGAAAAGTAATGGGATGGTAAAATAGAAGTTCATTGTGATAAATGGACAACCCATGTAGGATCCCTACCAAGTTTAATGATCATTATGCATAAAAGCCATGGAAAAAGAAATTAAGCATGATATTTTGGATAGAAACGATGTTGATCTTCTGGTCCGTACCTTCTATGGCAAGATACGGGAACACGAGACGCTTGGTCCCATATTCGATCAAATGGTCATGGACTGGGAAAGTCACTTCGAACTGTTGACCGATTTTTGGGAGTCCCAGTTATTTCTGGCCAAAAAATACAAAGGCAACCCCATTAAGGTACATCAGGCTGTCGATAAAAGGATAAATGGAACCCTGATGATGGAACACTTTGGCCAATGGCTCAATCTATGGCTCCAGACCTTGGACCAGCTTTTCGAGGGAGAAAGGGCATGGATCGCAAAAAACCGGGCCAGAAAAATCGCGACAATGCTTTACGTAAACATTTTTGAAAACCGCTAGGAGGATCGGGGCAAGATCAGAGGGACAGGGTATCATTCTTCCCCTACCCATATTTTCTATCAGTAACAATAAATCCATTGAAGTTTTGTAACCGATCTCCTTCAAAATCATCAAACGTATTACGAATATCAATTTTTGGTATCCTTGTGAAACTGGGTGTCATGTTTTCATGAATGCTAAAATGTTCATACCCTTTAAGGGCTTTTGATGTACCGATGAAGTTTACATAGATACCACGGATGCTAACAGGAATACAATACGAACATGGGTTTGACCATAAGCATAGGTTTCAGTAAAGTACTTTTATTTTTTTCACTACTCCTTTGTCCTTTTATCCACATCTTATTGAAACGGGGGCTTCATGGAAGATTATCGAAGGGAGACATAGGGCATTTTACACCCTTTTTTTTGGCAGTGGTCTATATTAAGGTTTTGCTACCCCATGGTTTGATGGTATGGAAAGGTGTGTTCGATTGGTTGGGCATCTTTGAACTGCTTTATATAATGCTCTATACCATCTTTTCATTTCTTTTGATTTATGAGTTTACAGAAACCTCCCGTTCATTGAAGGAAAGATTGTTTGCCTATAAGTTTATTGGTATTTATATTATTTTATTCATCACCTATTACAAGATCAGCCTTGAATTTTCATTCATCACACCTGGACAAAATATTTTGGCCTATAGCCTGGCATCAACCTATGGGTTTGGTACACTTGTACTTGTTGGGTTTGATATGGGACTGGAAGTGCTTAAAAGATATTTCCCGGAAAGGAACACCTTTTCCTTTATTGATTTTGATAAGACAAAATATGCAAATTCAGGTCTATCAGAGGAAATGTTGAACCATTTGGCATTAAAGTTGGACAAGATAATGTTGGAAAAAAAACCACATCTGGAAAATAATCTTTCATTGAACGATCTGGCAACAAAACTTTCAGTGACCAGATACCATTTGTCCCAAATCATTAACCAAAAATACAGGCTTGGGTTTTATGATTATGTGAATCGATTTCGAATCCAAGAGGCTAAAAAACTATTTCGGATGGACAACGATTCCGGAGTTACGGAAATTGGATATAGGGCCGGTTTCAATAATAGGGTTTCCTTTTACAAGGCCTTTAAGAAATTTGAGGGTTGTACACCCACGGAGTATCGGGAAATCCAAAGAAATATCTCCCACCGCTGCGAGTGTGAGTGTGATCATTAACCATTTTGTCTGCCCGTAGTTTGTGTATGGCAATCATCCCGTAAACCATTCCCTATATTTTGATCATTCATTGATTAAAATGTGTTTTGTCCAATTTCTGCAAAGTCCGGTTCGGACGGCAGGAACAATGATGATCCTGTATCAATCCCTTCCTTATATATCCTAAAACATTAGACAGCAATAAATCGCAATTGTTCCATCTGTTCAATATGTGGTTATCAAAAACAAGTATTTAAAATTCCAAAAATCCATGATCCACGTCCTTCTACATTTTTGTTACGCTGGGTCGGGAAATACGATAACCTCCATGTTGATTAACCAAAATGATCTTGATCGGTTATTCATTTGTCCTGTACAAAAGCCAGGGGGGTATATAGTGTTTGGAATTCATGAAAAACTTTGTTTTCATTTTATTGAATTTTTGAAATATAGCTCTTCCACCCATCTGATTACTCCCCTCATTGTACATAAAACTAGTCTAACATAAACTACTCAAAATTTATGAGAATTAAACTTGCTATTCTATTGCTTGTTCTTACGGGGCTCACCCATGCGCAAGCACAGGAAAAAAGTATCTCGGGAACGGTGACCGATCACAATTCGCTACCGCTACCGGGTGTAAACATCATTGTCAAGGGAACGGCCAAGGGCACCCTTACGGACTTTGATGGACACTATGCAATCAATGCGGAAAAAGGTCAGACATTGGTTTTCTCCTATGTGGGACAAGAAACGGCAGAAGTCGTTGTTTCGGATGCGAACACCATTGATGTACAATTGAACGAAAGTGCACAGGCGCTACAAGAAGTGGTCGTCACCGCTGCCTTGGGAATCCAACGAAACCCCAAGGAACTGTCGTATTCGATAGATAACCTTAAAAATGACGAGATCACCCAGACCAAGGCGGTCAATGTGGCCACCGCCATGGTGGGTAAGGTTGCCGGTCTGCAGATCAACACCTTGAACAATGGTGTGAACCCAAATACCCGTGTGGTCTTAAGGGGCAACAGATCCCTCTTGGGGAACAATGAAGCCTTAATCGTTGTGGATGGGTTTCCATCCTCTAGAGGTGTATTGGACAGGATAAATCCCAATGATATTGACAATATCAGTGTCTTGAAAGGGGCAAATGCCTCGTCGCTTTATGGTTCTGAAGCAGCCAATGGGGTCCTGGTGATCACCACCAAAAAAGGCAAGGGAAAATTACAGTTCACCTATAACAACTCCATCCAGTTCGAGTCCGTTGCCTATTTACCAGAACTCCAAGACGAATTTGGGGTCGGTGGTTTTCCGGATGGGACCCTTTGGCCCTTGGAAAATGTGAATTGGGGTCCCCGGTATGATGGACGGATGGTAGCGGCTAGTGAAACTTTGGACGATGGGTCTGTATTCTTGGTACCCTTCACCCCTATTCCGGACAACCACAAGAATTTTTTCAATACTGGGTTTACGACAAGACATGGTATCACCATCAGTGGAGGGGACGATACAAGTGATTTTCTATTCTCCTTGGATCAAACCAATACCAGTGGTACAGTTCCCAATGACCAGTACAATCGCACCAATGCAAGGTTGAAGGCCAGTCGGGAATATGGCAAGTTCACCATTGGGGGGAATTTATCCTTTTTTAGGTCCCATGCCAACCTGGTCGGGAGTGGTGGACGTCAGGACCGACCCTTATATTGGAATGTATTGAACACGCCTTTGCACATTCCTTTGAGTGAAATGAAAAATTGGAGAACCGGTAGGTTCACCAGAAATGAGGTGTCCTATTTTCGTTTTTATGAAAATCCATATTTCATCATCGATACACAACGGGAAAAAACGGACCTTCAAGAGTTCAACCTCCTGCTCAATGCCTCGTACCAAATTACCGATTGGTTGACCGCCACTTTACATACGGGGTACACAGGAAGCACACAAAATTTCAAACGGGAATTTGGAGGCTTCGATTATGCATTCCATCTCCAGCAGACCTATTCGGAGATTGCACCCTATGGGGCCCGCACAGAGGATGCTATGATCAATTCCACTCGGTTGAACAATGACTTTATTCTTCAATTTGATAAAAACATTACAGAGGATATCAGTACCAAATTGACATTGGGTCACAATACACGGCTTACCACAAGGAAGGAAATAAGTGTCAGTGGTGCCAATTTGATCATTCCCGATTTTTACAATGTTTCAACTAGGACAGGTGACCTTGGCGGTGGGGAAGGTACGGAACTGTTCAGGAAAATAGGGGTATATGGGGATTTGACCATAGGATACAAAGATTATCTGTTCCTCAGTGCTACGGCTAGAAACGATTGGTCCTCTACGTTGCCCAAGGACAATCGTTCGTTCTTTTATCCAGGAGCCGGTATTTCTTTTGTTGTCTCCAATGCCATTCCTGGGATAACCGGTGAAAGGGGTATTAATTACTTAAAGACCAGCTTCAATGTGACAAAAACAGGTAACGATCCTGATATATATGCTACCCAAGGAACGTTCTTTGCACCGAGCAACTTTCCCTATGGTTCCACTGCCGGATTGTCGCAATCAAGCAGAGACCCGGATCCGGACCTAAGCCCTGAGTTTACCACATCCATAGAGGCTGCCATGGAACTGAGTTTGTTCAGAAGCCGCTTGAACCTGAACACTACATTTTACAAGACCAATTCCACGGACCAAATAATTCCCGTGAATACCTCATTTGCCTCTGGTGCCTCCTCTAGTTTGATCAATATAGGGGAAATAGAGAACATGGGGTTGGAGGTGGACCTTAACGGAACCGTTTTAAAATCTGCAGATTTTTCATGGGATCTTGGTCTGAACTATACCGGGTATAAATCAGAGGTGCTTTCCCTGGCTAATGGTGTGGATGAACTGGACATAGGTGGCTTTGCTTCCGCCCAGATCATCGCAAAAGTTGGTCAACCTTATCCACAGATTCGCACAACGGCCTATCTAAGGGACGATCAAGGACGTGTCATCGTAGGTGATGACGGGGACCCGATTCAGGACAGTCGAAACCAGATACAGGGCAAGACCACACCTGATTACATAGTAGGTCTGAACACCAATATCAAATTTAAGAACTGGAAATTATATGCTGTGGCGGATTATAGGACCGGGCATGTATTCTTCAATGATATTGTAAATGCCCTTGAATTTACGGGATTGACACAACACAGTGTCACATCCGGCAGACAACCTTTTGTATTCCCGAACTCCTCATACTCCGATGGAAACGGTGGTTTTGTTGCCAATACGAACCGACTTACCTCAGGTGGTGGAAATGCTTTTTGGGATGCTTACAATGATATCAAGGAAAACTATGTGACCGATGCCACTACCCTCAAGTTACGGGAAATTGCACTTTCCTACACTTTTGGTCCCAAAGTACTGGAGCGTTTATCCGTACAGAATATAAGTATTGGGCTATTTGGACGTAATCTATTTACCCTGAGGCCCAAGGACAATGTCTATACAGATCCTGAATTCAACTTTACCACTGGCAACGCAATCGGAGTGGGTACACAGTCCCAGACTCCCCCTACACGCCAATACGGTATGAATTTGACGGTAACCTTTTAAAAAAAAAACATGAGAAAACAAATGACAATAACAAAGTTCACATCCATGTTCGCACTGTTACTGATGCTTGTCGGTTGCGACGATTTTTTGGATGTCAACGACAATCCGAACGACCCCCCTATTTCAACTCCGAGCTTGACCTTACCGGTAGCTCAGCAAAGCCTGGCAAATTTAAATGCCACCACCATGACTTATTTGGGAAATTTCCTGGCCTATAACTGGGCCACGCCATCAAATTGGTCGGCCAATGCTGATTTTTCAAGGTACAATGTGACCTCTAACTTTTTCTCCACGGTCTTTGAGACCTCTTATGTGGATATATTCAAAAATTTGACCTATATCCAACATTTTGAGGATGCCAGTGGGGCGGTCGATTATACCACCTACAAGGCCATTGCCCTGGTATTAAAAGCCTATCAGTACCAATATTTGGTAGATCTCTATGGGGACATCCCTTATACTGAGGCCAACCAAAGGGGAGAGAACACCACACCCGTTTACGATGATGCCGAAACTGTCTATAAAGCCAATATAGCAGCATTGACAACAGCTGTGGAGATGTTCCAAAATTTACCGGAGAACGCCGAGGATCCCGGGACACAGGATATCATATTCCATGGCGATGTGACCCTTTGGACACAGTTTGCCAATACGATAAAATTGCGCATGTTGGTTCGGTTAAGCAATCTAGGCCAAGATTCCTATATCAACGAGCAAATTGCCCTTATTGAGCAAAATGGTGTCGGTTTCATCGATATGACCGTTTCTGCCAACCCGGGTTATTCCGACAACGAAAACAAACAAAGTCCATTTTTTGGATATTTCCGTTTGCCATCGACTGGAGAGGAAAGCGATCGCGGGGATTTTACGGTTGCCAGTGATTTCACCATTGATTATTTATTGGACACCAACGATGAGCGAATTTCCAGATTGTATGCAGAATCAGCCTCCAATGGAGATTTCAAGGGTGTTGAACAGTCCACGATCTTGCCCGGTAGTGGCTTTACATCCAATGACCTTTCCAAGGTTGGTCCTGGTTTATTGGTCAGTGCGGACCAAGATCAGCCCATCATGCTCTTGGAAGAAAGTCTTCTACTGCAAGCGGAGGCGATTGTTAGAGGATACTTGTCTGGCGATGATACAATGGCCAAGGAGTTGTACAACGCAGCCATCAGCGAGTCTTTTTCACGATTGGGTGTCGAAGACCCACTCAACAGTGCAGCTGCCTATTATAGTCAACCCATTGAAAATGTATTGTGGGATGCATCACCAAACAAGATTGAGGCCATCATCACCCAAAAATGGGTAGCCTTGAATGGGACATCCTCAATTGAACTCTGGATAGAAAAAACCAGGACAGGATTTCCGACAGGGCTTCCGGTACCCGCAGAATCCAACGGAACAAGGCCTGTAAGATTACTCTATCCTGCCTCTGAGATTGCACGTAACACCAATAATGTACCCCAACAAACCGTACAGGATGCATTTACCAAACCTCCTTTCTGGAATTAAAGCCCAATTAATTATGAATCAGATAAAAAATAAGTTAAAGATAGGAGCAAGTCTTTTGGCCGTGGGGTTGTTATTTTCCTCATGTCTGCTCGATGATGATGTAACAGACTTTGGAAAAGGTCCGCACATTGTACAGTTTGAAAGTCGTGTTTCCACTGAAAATTTCCTACAGACTGAAGAAAACCCAGTTTACACCCTAGAGGTCCCCATAGTCGTCCTTGGTGGAGATGGAACTCCTTTGGGCACTGATGTCCAGGTCATCGTTTCTGTTAATACCGAAGAAAGTACCGCTCAATCAGGGGTTGAATATGAACTGCCTTCCACAACGGAAATCACCATTCCGGGTGGAACGGGAGTTGGAACGTTTCCCATTACGGTTTTTTCGGGGAACCTGGATGCCTTAACACCAAAAAAAGTGGTTTTGCAGATTGACAGTGCCACTGAGACGGTATCCGATTTCAATAAAACGGAAATTACACTGCAGGCCATTTGTGAATCCAAAATCGAAGGAAACTATACCTATGCAAACGGAGTGACAAGGGAGGCCACCATTACCGAGGTCAGTCCAGGAGTCTTTTCGGTGAGCGGGGACAATGCATTTACAAGTGAATTTGCATTTTTGATCACAGACATCTGTGGCAACTTAACGGTTGTAGGCGGAGATATACCAAGTAATTTCGGAATCCCCAACTCAGGAGCTGGAACAGTAGATCCAGAATCCGGAAACATTACCATATTCTATACGGTGGACGGTTTCTTTTCCGATAGGGAGATGATCTTGATCAAAAATTAAAACAATACTTGCTGGGTTGTACTTGTACTACACGTAATCTAGTTAGTTTTTTGATCGAAATTAGGGAGGCAAAGCCTCCCTAATTTGTTTTAAGGACATTCACGACCTTAAATATTTACAAAGAATATCTATGCGACACTATAAATAACTCATCAGGATTAAAGGCCACGATGAACAACTTAAACATAATTAAATCCAGTCCCGACCTTATTGCAATTTTAGTTTAAGGATTCCCGTATTTTCAGTTCTGACGGTAACAAACATTCATAGATCAATCTATTTGTGGGCGCGAAGATGCCTCTTTTTCTGGCTTGATGCACCACATATCCGGTCAAATGTTCCAGCTCGGAGGGTCTGCCATGGATGATGTCCCTCTGCATGGACGTGGTGTTCATATGCTCTTGGCTTTTTAGTGTTTCCAGTGTCCTTTCCACATCCCTTTGGGACAATGCAATTCCCATGGTCTGGGCCAACTCCAATATTTCATAAGCAGCATTCCGAACCATTTTGAATAGATAGGGAGCAGCACAAATGGTATCTATCTGCAATCGAGTCAAGGCCCCCACCCCACTGATCGGGCAAATGAACAGGAATTTCTTCCAGAGCTCCTTTTCAATATCAAATGCAATATTATTGGCTATTCCTGCCTCTTCAAACAATTCCTTGACATCCAATACCTGTTGGGTCAATTTATCATCAACTTCCCCGAAGGTAATACTGGGGATAAAATGGGCATGCCTAATGATCCCGGGAGCCTCAATGTAACTGATAAGATTGCAACACCCGGCCAGTACGTGGCCGGATGTCAACAACTTGGTGATTCTTTGGGTATTGTCCACACCATTTTGCAGAGGTAAGATTATTGTGTGCGCCAAAAGACGGGGCCGCAGATGCTCAATGGCCTCGGGGACCTGCCAGTTCTTTACACCCAACAACACCAGGTCGAGCACTTCAATGGAAGCAACGTCATCTGTGACCATATTGGGGCGAACGGTAAAGTCACCTTGCCAACTCTTGACCAACAGACCATTTTCATGTATTGCTTCGAAATGTTTTCCCCTGGCCAAAAATGTGACATGATGGTCGGTAAGTGCCAATTTACCGCCAAAATAACCACCGATTCCCCCAACACCATAAACAAGGATATTCAAAATAGGTGTTTTAATGGTTGACCAGGTCAAAAGCCTGTCTTAAATCCTTTTTAAGGTCCTCCACATCTTCAAGACCAACGGACAACCGTATCATATCCTCAGTAACACCGGCCAGTTCCTGTTCTTCCTTTTTAAGTTGTTGGTGCGTGGTACTGGCAGGGTGTACGATCAAGGACTTGGTATCTCCAATATTGACCAAAAGCGAGAACAATTTCGTCCCGTTCACCACTATTTTTGCCGCATCAAACCCTCCTTTGACACCAAAAGTGACAATACCACTCTGACCCTCAGGCATGTATTCAGAGGCCAGTTCAAAATATGGGCTACTTTCCAGACCGGGATAATTGGCCCATTGCACCTCTTCTTGTGTTTCCAACCATTTGGCCAGGGCCAAACTGTTTTCTGAATGTCTTTTTACACGGATTCCCAATGTTTCCAATCCCTGCAAAATCTGGAATGCATTGAAGGGACTCAAGGCGGCACCAAAATCCCTTAACCCTTCCAGCCTGGCCTTGGCAATAAAGGCCGCTTGTCCAATTTGCTCATTATAGACCAGTCCATGGTATCCAGGAGAAGGTTCATTGAACTCTGGGAATTTTTCATTGCTCCAATCAAAGGTACCCGCATCGATGATAATACCCCCAATGGAAGTTCCGTTCCCATTGATATACTTGGTCAAGGAATGTATCACGATATTGGCCCCGTGTTCAATAGGTCTCAATAAGTATGGAGTGGCCACCGTGTTGTCCACGATAAAGGGGATAGCGAGGCCCTTGGCCACATCCGCTATTTTTTTAATATCCGGAATATCCAATTTGGGATTGCCCAAGGATTCCAGAAAATAGGCCTTAGTATTGACCCTAGTGGCATTTTTAAAGCTTTCCGGATTGGAGGCGTCCACAAATGTGGTGCTGATCCCGAATCTCGGTAGGGTCACATTGAAAAGGTTAAACGTTCCGCCGTAAAGACTATTGGAGGCAACAATGTGGTCCCCTGATTTCAAAAGGGTGAGAATTGTTGTGGAGATCGCAGACATTCCCGAGGAAGTGCACAGGGCTCCAATTCCTCCCTCTAGGTCTGCCATCCGTTTTTCCAAGATATCGGTTGTGGGATTGTTCAGTCTTGTATAGATATAACCAGGTTCGGATAGATTGAACAAATTGGCCGCATGGTCACAGTCATGGAACACATAGGAAGTGGATTGATAGATCGGAACCGCCCTGGTACCCGCAGTAGCTTGGACATCATGTCCGGAGTGTATCGATCTCGTGGAAAATTTTTGAATGTTGGAATCGTTCATGGTCATTATTTTATAAATGAATATTAATTGTAAATCATATGGCTAACGCTGTAATCCAGTTCTTTTTGTTTCTTATCTACTCATTGTAGGTTATGTATTGGGATGGCCCAACGAAGCCTCCATGGCTTGTCCCAGATCCCTTTTTAAATCTTCCTTGTCCTCAATACCGACGGACAACCGCAGAAGATTAGCGGTAATCCCCGAAGCCATTCTCTGGTCCGGTGTCAAATCCTTGTGTGAGGTGGCACTTGGAGCACATATGATACTCTCCACGCCTCCCAAGCTCAATGTTGGCTGAATGATGGTAAGGGCTCTGAGAAATTTGTCCACCTGGTTGTCCGAAGCCCTTAGCTTAAAGGAAAGAATGCCCCCATAGCCTGTCATCTGGGTTTTGGCCGCCTTATGCCCCGAATGGGATTCCAGGCCCGGATAGTACACCGCTTCCACCAGTGGGTGCCCATAAAGGAATTGGGCCACGGCCATGGCATTGGCATTTTGTCTTTCCACCCTAAGGGCCAAGGTCTTGATACTCCGTTCAGCTTGGTAACACTCCTGGGCCGCCAGCGCCCCGCCATACAACTTGGCCGTCCTAAAAATGGTTTCCCGATCGGACTCCCGGTTTCCCACAAGCACACCAAAAAAGAGATCGTTGTGTCCTCCCAGAAACTTAGTTCCCGAGTGGACCACGATATCCACACCCAGTGAGAGTGGCAACTGGTTGATCGGGGTAGCAAATGTATTGTCCACGATGGTGGTCAAACCATATTGTTTGGCCACCTCTGTAAATGCTTTCAATGGAAAAATATCCAATAAGGGGTTGGAAGGGGTCTCCATAAAAATGATTTTGGTCCTATCGGTAATGGCATTTTCCAATTCCATAGGGGAACTGCCCACATAACTCACTTCGATTCCCCTTCTTGGCAGTTCATGTTCGGCAAACTTTCGGGTCCCCCCGTATAGTTCCCGGGTACATATGATATGGTCCCCCTCCTTGACCAATCCGAGGATGGCGGTGGTTATAGCGGCCATTCCCGAACTCAGGGCCAATCCCCATGATCCGTGTTCGAGCTTGGCCATGACCTCTCCTAGGCGGATTTGGTTATAGGTGGTGTGGAAACCAGGATATTGCAATGTTTCGGACTCCAAATACCTATAAGCAGTCGATGGTCTGATATCTGGAAGCAAGGAATTTCCTCCTCCTTGAAGGTCATATATTGGATGCACGCATAGGGTCTCCATCATAGTACTATTTTGATTAGATCAAACAATTTTCATTCGGATCACATAATCACCGAAGTGTTCGGAAGGAAGTCCGGTTTTGGCGTAATCTTTTAAAAGTTGGGCAAGTTCGGCCAGGATTTCCTCTTCAGAGAGCATCTCCCGATATAATCGGTTCAACCGATCCCCATTGTGACTGGCGCCCAAATACATATTGTACCGTCCCGGTGCCCTACCGATAAAACCAATCTCTGCCAATGCCGAACGGGCACATCCATTGGGACATCCTGTCATCCGTATATTGATGGCCCTGTCTTCCAAGCCATTCTCCTGTAAGAGCACATCAATTTTATCCAAAAGGGAGGGGAGATATCTTTCTGATTCCGCAAAGGCCAAACCGCAGGTATTCAGGGCAACACATGCCATGGAACCCAAACGCAGTCCCGTCATGTGTTTTTTTTCATGCACGTGGTATTCCTTCAACACCTCTTCTATTTTGGACTTGTCATTTTCGGGAATGGAGCCAATGATCAAATTTTGGTTGCCGGTCAGTCTCAAATCACCTATTCCGAGTTCTGCTATTTTACGGATGGCCGTTTTCAGGAAATGCCCTTCGGCATCCTTGATCCTTCCATTTTCAACAAACAGGGTATGGAACCAATGACCATCGATTCCCCTTACCCAACCGTACTGATCGCCATTGGTGGTCAATCTGAAGGGTTTTGTATCTTCCAATTTGCCGTCAAAACGCTGGGGAAGTTCATTTTTTAACCAATCGACCCCATAGTTGTCGATGGTATACTTAAACCTGGCCTGTCTTCGGTTTACGCGGTTCCCAAAGTCCCTTTGTATGGAAACAATGGCCTCTGCCACGGGGAGTACCTGATCGGGAGCAACAAATCCAATTGGGGTACCCAATCTTGGATAAGTGCTGTCGTCGCCAAAGGTCATCCCCATGCCTCCCCCAACGATGACATTAAAGCCCCGTAACCTTCCCTCTTCCACTATGGCCACAAAACCCAGGTCATTGGCATAGATATCCACATCATTGTGGGGAGGGATACAGAAGGCTATTTTAAACTTTCTCGGTAAATATGTTTTCTTGTACAATGGTTCCTGATCGGGAACCTCGATTTCCCGTTTGTGGTCCAACCACAGTTCATAATAGGCTTTTGTCTTGGGCTGAAAATAATCGCTCACCTCTTGGGCCAAGCCATATACCTGCCCGTGTATTTTGGATTGATAGGGATTGGGGTTGCACATCACATTTCGGTTGACGTCCCCGCATGTGGCAATGGTGGTCATCAGGGCCTCATTGATGGTCTTGATCGTCGGCTTTAGATTTCCCTTCAAGATACCGTGCATCTGAAAGGATTGCCTCGTGGTCAATTTAAGGGTACCATTGCCATAGCGATCGGCAAGTTCATCCATGACCAACCACTGTTCCGGGGTAGTGACCCCTCCCGCAATCCTTACACGCAACATAAATTGATACAGGGGTTCCAGTTTCTGTTGTCTTCGTTCTTTTTCTAGGTCACGGTCATGTTGTTGATAGGAACCATGGAATTTCAGCAGTTTGGCATCGTCCTCTGCAATGGCCCCTGTGAGTGGATCCCCCAATCCCTTGGCAATGGTACCCCGCAAATAATCACTATTGTCCTTTATACCTTCCTCTTTGGAACGTTTTTCCACTAAATTCTCTCTCATAGCTTAGATTACATTAATAAACATCGGTTTGATAGCGATCGGCGGCCCTTAGATAATCCATATACTCCTTGGCTTTTTCTTCGGTCATCCCCCCATGCAGCATAATGATGGACCTCAAGGCATGGTTCACATCCTTGGCCATTTTTTGGGCATCCCCGCATACATAGAAGTAGGCACCTTCCTCCAACCACTGGTATACTTCCTTTCCCTTTTCCAGCAGTCGATCCTGGACATAGACCTTTTCCTCTTGATCCCTGGAAAAGGCTACGTCGGCACGTGCCAGTATCCCATTTTTCAAATATTCGAGCCACTCGGTCTGGTACAGAAAATCCTTACTGAAGTTGCGGTCTCCAAAAAACAACCAAGTCTTACCATGGGCCGTATCCGATTGTCGCTGTTGTATAAAAGATCTATAGGGGGCAACCCCGGTTCCGGCACCCACCATGATCATGGGCACATCCAATTCCACTGGGGGTTTGAACCTACTGTTGTGCTCCACGAACACACTGATACGATCCCCTTCCTGTATGCGGTCCGCCATATAGGTGGAGCAATGTCCGCCCCTGCTGCGACCATGGGCCTCGTACCTGACGGTGGACACAAGGATATGGACTTCATTTCCATACACTTCACTTGAAGAAGCTATGGAATATAAACGGGGACTGTTCTTTCTCAGGAGCGTTATAAATGTTTCAGCGGACAATTTGAATGGGGTTTCCCTGATCATGTCCAAAACATCCTTACCACGCAGATATTCCAACAGTTCCATATTATCATCGACTATTTTTTCCAAACGGGGGTCTTTGGTCAATTTTGCATATCTGATCACATTGGCCCCTGTCAACGGTGTCAGTTCATAATCCGTCTTTAGGGCTTCCATGAGGGATTTTTCTCCTGTATGGGATGTAACATTTTCAGTACCAGTAAGTCCCAAAGTCTCCACTACCTCCATCATAAGCTCATCCGGGTTATGGGCATAGACCCCTAGGGCATCCCCTGGCTGATATTGTATCCGTGAATCCCCCAGGTCCAGTTCAATATGAAGGGTCTCTTTGGCTGAATTCCTACCATTGAGATTGATTTTTTGAAGGACCTCTGCTTCATATGGCGTCTTCCGATCATAGGTACGGAATTCCATTTCAGAAGTTTCCGGAACTGCTTTTTCAATGCTATTGGCGGAAAGGGCATGGGATTGTGACATTTCATTCAGAACACCGTCGAGCCACTCTTCATAGTCGTCCTCAAAATCAACGTCACAATCCACCCTTCCGAAAAATCTTTTCCCCCCAAGATCTTCAAACACTTTGTCAAATTCTTTTCCGGTCTGGCAAAAATCCGCATAGCTACTGTCCCCAAGGGCCAGGACGGAGTATTTCATATGTCCAAGTGACGGGGCCCTTTTGCCATGAAGGTAATTATGGAAAGCTTCGGCCTCTACCGGCGGTTCCCCCAGCCCTTGGGTACTTACGATCACCAATAGCTGGTTTATCTTTCCAAGTTCCCGCGGATTGAAGGAACCCATGCTGCACAGGGTATTGCCAATACCCAGCCCATCCAATCGTTCCGCGGTCAACTTTGCCAATCTTTCGCTGTTTCCGGTCTGTGTTCCGTACAGCACCCAAACGGAATCTATCGGATCGGCCACACGTTCCATTGGTATCCGGGAAAACGAAGTAAGAAACCCCGCAAGCCATTGCAATTGGTCTGTATTGAGACTTTTGAGGGATGTATCAAGGTAGGTGAGTTGTTGCTTGGAAAAAGGACCTTTTTCCAGACCACCCTTTAGCAATGTATCACTCATTTGTTCGGCTGCGGGGTATACCTCAAATACGGTTTCACTTCACGGTGTCCTTTTGGGAATCTTTCCGGGATCTCCTCATTCCCCACGGATGGGGATATCACTACCTCTTGTCCGTCTTCCCAATCCACTGGGGTCCCCACACTGAATTCGGAGGTCAGTTGTAGGGAGTCCAAAACTCTCAGGATTTCTGCAAAGTTTCGTCCGGTGGATGCTGGATAGGTTATGGTCGCCTTTATTTTTTTGTCGGGTCCAATGAAATACACGGTGCGTACCGTAACGGAACTTGATGCATTTTCATGGATCATTTGATACGCATTCGCGATGGTCTTGTCCGAATCGGCTATAATGGGGAACTCGACTTGGGTATTGGCGGTTTCATTGATGTCCTTTATCCATCCTCTATGGGATTCCACATCATCTACACTAAGGGCCAGCACTGAGGTGTTCCGTTTTTCAAATTCATCTTTCAGTTGGGCGGTGCGGCCCAATTCCGTGGTACAAATGGGGGTATAATCCGCAGGGTGCGAATACAGTATGACCCAACGTCCATTTGTCCAATCATAAAAATCAATTTTTCCCAAAGTTGTTTCCGCACTGAAATCAGGAGCAGTGTCTCCAATCTTTAAACTCATACTTTTGTTTTTATTGTTTTTAATAGGGCCGGCCCTTAAGGCTCGGCATCCAATTTGATCTCCTCGCGCAGAAATTTTATAAAGTAATCAAAGTACATGGGGTACTTTCTATCCTTCATCCGGGCTACATATTGTTGTCGCTGGAACCCATTGGCCGTTACCTTGATAGTTTTTATCGACTTATCCAAATAGGGCCTCAGCGCCCAATTGGCCATTACTATCACACCCAAATTGGCCTTCACCAATTCGATAGAGGCCTCCGTCAGGGGCAGCACAATTATCTTTTTCGGATTGATTCCCTTGGGTATCAGTTCCGATCTGAAAATGGATACCGTTTCCAGGGGCAGTGAATGTATGATCAGGTCGACATCCTGAAAATCCTCGGCCTCGATGAACGATCTTTTTGCCCAGGGATGGCTCTTGCTCACCACGGCCAGCATCTCATCAGAAAACAGTTTTATAAAATCCACCTGATCGGTCTGTTCCAGATTACTGGTGATGGCAATATCAAGGTTACCGGAGACCAAATTCTCGACTGGGTGGTGGGTGGCCTCAAAGACAATTTCAATTTTCACGTTCGGGAACTCGCCATTGAACTTTTTCAGCACGGCGGGCAACCAGTGGTAACTGGTATAGCATTCCGTGCTTACCCGGATGACGCCACTCTCCCCATTGACCATTCGTTTGATCTCCTCATCGGTCCTGTCCACCTCGGCAAGTATTTTAATCGCACTGTTGTACAGCTTTTTGCCCACAGGGGTCAAAATGAGCTTCTTGTTCCGGCGATAAAACAATTGTGTGCCAACTTGGAGTTCAGCTTCCTTCAATTGATAGCTCAAGGCACTTTGGGACAGGTGGAGCACATCCATGGCACGGGTTATCCCCCCTTCTTCCACGATTGCCTTTATCAATCTCAAGTATCTAATCTCCATTTTAAAAGTCTTCTGCCCAAAATTAAACCCTATCCAGGGGGAAACTCTGAAAATTGTATGAAAATATTCAATGCTTTTTATTGAAAATTTTCAATAAATCCCTATAGGGCAACATTTTGCCAATGGTTTACCCAAATTGGGTTTTATTTCATGAAAATATACCCTCTCAACTCCCTCTTGGTAGAAAATTAGATCCTGAACCCATTGCAATATCGCTACAGACTCTCTGAAAGCAATAGAAATATGGTTTTTGCTTCCCCTATAACCAGCTCGTTTCCCTGCAAACAAAAAAAGAGTGCCCATTTGTATATTTTTCTTCGGGAAGTATCCTATAAGGGAACTTCCATCGGGTGTATAAACAAACTGGTTCCGAATCAGTTTATTGGCATTCCCATAGACTTCTGGAATGCAAGATGGGATTCCTTGGATGGCTTTTGGACCGATTTAATGCATACTTCTCATCTCCAAGGTATTATAAGTTCAGCCAATTTTTAAATTCGGCCGCTTTGTTCTTGCTAATCAAAATATCGACATTGGTTCCGGGATTTACCAATATCTTTAATTGACTATTACCGTACTTTACAATCTTATTGATGCTTGAAATAGCAATGATAAACTGACGATTGGCCCTAAAGAATGTGGTTCCATCCAAATAAGAGAACAGTTCATCAAGGCTGGAATTGCTCGTCGATTTTTTCCCATCAATACCAACAACATACGTTATTGAGTTTTCGGTATAGATATAGGCTATTTCTTCTATTGGAATGGATAGAAGTTCGTTTTTCAATTGTGTCAAGATTCTTTTCTTGGTCACATTGGAGTTCGAATGCTCCGTAACTTTTTGCTGATAATCCCCAACGGCCCGATTCAACTTTGAAAGATTTAAGACCTCATCCTCCAATTTTTGTTTTTGCAGTTCCAGACGCTTTTCATAAATAGCCCCAATGTAGCGGGTGGTCATTACAAAAGTGGGGATGATGATAAGTCCAATGATGGAAAAAATGGTATAAAACCGATACTTGAGCCGTTCTGTTTTGGAGCTTAGTTTTTTAAGGTTTATGTGGGAAACCGCAATCCAATCAGAATTTTCAATCGGAAACATAAAAGTAACTTCGGAAGGGTTTTCGGAAACATCCACTTCCTTGAAAAAGTTGTAGAACTCTGTGGCGGTCAAATTATCGGCAACAGAGGAAACAAAAGACTCCTCGGAACGTGCACTTTGCCCTACATTTTGTATCTCTGGATGGCAAACAATTTTACCGGACCAATCAATGATACTCAAAAAAACATTGTTCTGATCGGTGTCATGCAGACCTTCTTGAACCTGTGCCACTACAGTATCCTTTGGGGTGCCGTTCAGCAACTCATTGCTCACCAATGTGGCAAACGTTTTGGTTTCCTTTTTGCCAAACTCCAATTGCGAATCAATGAGTTCGTATGTGGTAGCTTCCAAAAAATAGGTAATGGCCACCATGGTCACGATTAAGTAAATAATGGCGACGGACAAAAAAGTAAATAAGTATAATTTGTCTTTTCTCATTGGGCTTTGACAATTCAATTCCGTCACAAGATAACAATAAGTTCCGATGGCGAAACCGTTCCAAAGCTCTTAAAATAGATGAAGTCTCCCATTAGAGATTACCATAAATTTTCAATCCCAATTTTTCCTTTTCACCCTCCATAATTCCGCTTCACCAAAGTTTAATTGTGAGTCTTTCAACGATTTGATTGCTTTGAAATAGAAAATAATCGCCCATGAAAAATGTATTGACTGTTTTTGTTTTCGCCTTTTTGTTTTTGTTAAGCTGCTCTAATGACAGTGAAAGTGATCTGACCGGTCCGCAAACCGGTAATGAAAATGAATTTGTAACCTATAACGATAATATTAAGGCTGTTATAAGTAACAATTGCCTGAGTTGCCATTCCAGCCCACCGACAAACGGGGCACCCTTTTCCCTTACCACCTACACTCAAGTAAAAAATAGGGCAGAAAATGGTTCGTTGCTCGCAGCCATTAGCAAACAGACGGGGGAGGCAGGAGCAATGCCGCCTACGGGAAGGATGCCCCAAGCCACCATTGACCTAGTGGAACAATGGATAGCGGATGGCCTTTTGGAGGATTAAAAATAAACGTAACAACGTATGGTATTTTCGGGAAGAATTGGAATCAAAATAAGTGTGTTAATTGGAATGTTGTGCCTTGGATTTACCTATGCACAGGAGAGGTATATTGATAGAAAGGGCGTGGTGGTTTTTGAGGCTTCCGAAAAGCTGTTTGAACCGGTAAAGGCAAAAAACGAATCTGTTTCGGTGCTATTTGATGCATCGAACAATAAGATAGCATCATTGGCCCTTATGCGAGGGTTTCATTTCAAGAATTCCTTGATGCAGGAACACTTCAACGAAAATTATATTGAATCGGACCAATACCCTAAGGCTCTGTTCAAGGGGGAGATCGTGGACTTTGATATTGACCATGCCGGTAGCACCACACAGGAGTATGTTATAAAGGGTACTCTTGAAATTAGGGGAATAACCAAAAAGATTGAACCCACGGTCCAAATCCAAAGAATAGATAATGTTATGGCAATAAGTGGCAGCTTTATAGTGCTTCCAGAGGATTTCAATATTGAAATCCCCAAGATAGTTGAGAACAAAATTGCCAAAAAGGTATTGGTGAAACTTGATTTTAAACTTATTGGTGATTATGAGAAATAGGAGAACACGGTTGCTTGTGATAGGTCTACTGCTAGGCGTTTTAATAGTCATTGTTTACAAAACATTATACCCTGAGCCTAGAAATATTGCTGCACAAAGTGCAGACTTCATCCTTTCCGCCAACGAATTGACCCAGGAGATGTCCCAGGCAGAAATGGCCAAGAAATATGGAGACAAAGTGATTCATACCTATGGAAGAATATCTGCCATTGACGGTAACATTATTACACTCGAAGATGGTGTGGTTGTAAACCTTTTGGATGTTTCTGACCACGTACTTGAGATAGGGGACAGCATTGCCATAAAAGGAAGATGTATTGGCTATGACGACTTATTGGAAGAAGTGAAATTGGATCAAGCATCCATAATTCAAAAATAAATAAACCAATGAAACCACAATTTTTTAAAATGAAAAAAATACTGCTCGCATTGTTCCTCGTACCCTGTTTGGCTTTGGCCCAAGATGATCTATTGGAGGAAATAGATACGGTTACGGTCCAAAACGATTATGAAATTGCCGCCTTCAAGGGGCTAAAGATCGTCAATTTTGAGACCACTAAAATGGTGCCTAAAAGCAGGCTGTACTTTGTGGTGTCGCATAGATTTGGGAGTATTAAAACAGGTATCGAAGATTTTTTTGGGCTTGACCAGGCCGTGACCAGGTTGAATTTTATCTACGGAATTACGGACGGCATCAATTTAGGGATATCCCGAAGTTCATTTGAAAAGACCTATGAAAGCTCCCTAAAACTCAGATTGGTGAGACAAAGTGAAAATGGGGCGCCTTTCAACATTGTATCGTTCAACACTGTTCTACTAAATGGGGCCTTGGACAAGGATAATTTGCCGGGGCTTGGGTTTGAACACAGATTGTCCTATGCGGTACAAGCCCTGATTTCTCGAAAAATGAGTCAAAAACTTTCGCTTGAGGTCATCCCCACCTTCTTCCATGACAATTTGGTGTCCTTGGACGAGCAGGACAACTCACAATATGCCATTGGATTTGGGGGAAGGTATAAAATCTCCAATCGGGTTTCGTTGAATGCGGACTATGGCGTTCACTTGAACAGGGCTTCAAATTCACCGTTCAAAAATCCATTGTCCGTGGGGGTGGATATAGAAACTGGGGGACACGTTTTTCAATTGCATTTTACCAATGCACAACCCATGAACATCAATACATTTTTAAACCAAGCCACAGGAGATTGGGACAAGGCAGATATTTATTTTGGATTTAACCTGCTTCGGATTTTTTAAAAAGCTAAAAAATTCAAAGGCTAAAATTCCTTTTTATGCTTCATTATTCGTCCTCACCAAGGTTTTTTGGGACAAGGTTTTAATTAATGTTTTATTTGAATTGTTAATCAACTTAATAAAAATAAAAATGAGAAAGCAAATCACTTTTTTTCTGGTCATGTTACTTTTTTTGGGATGTTCCTCAAGTTCTGATAACGAGGGAATGAACGGTGATGGTTCGATGGGAGAAGACCCAACGGATGATTATTCACCACCAGGTGACGATACGCCACCACCTTCGGGTGATTCCGATATGGTAAGGTTGGTCAATAACGGAACGTTTGGAAGTATTCTCACGGATGCTGATGGGAGAACATTGTATTTTTTCTCTCTGGACAGCAAAGGAGAGTCCAATTGTACAGAGGGTTGCCTAAGTGTTTGGCCGGTATTCCACGTTACTGACCCAGAGCTGGATGAAGGTCTGGACAGCGATGATTTTGGTACAATTACACGTGCGGATGGAGCCATGCAAACAACCTATAAGGGATGGCCCTTGTATTATTATGCAAGTGATAGTGCGGAAGGCGATGTAAATGGCGATGGCTTCAACGAAATTTGGTATGTGGCCAAACCGGACTATTCCGTGATGAAGGTCAGGGCCCAATTGGTCGGCAGGGATTCCGGTGGGGTCGAGACCAATTTGACCAGCAATTATGAACCAGGGGATGAACAGACGTTTTATATGACCGATGCTTATGGTAATACCCTATATCTTTTCTCCAACGATGAAAACGGAGTAAATAATTTTACGGCCGAAGATTTTTCCAACAACGGTGTATGGCCCATTTTTGAGGAGACCCTTTCAGAAGTACCAAGTGCTTTTACATCGGGGGATTTTGGCTCAATAGATGTTTTTGGTAGGCAACAATTGACCTATAAGGGTTGGCCCCTGTACTATTTTGGACAGGATGAGGAGCGTGGCGATAACTATGGTGTAGGTTTCCCATCTGCTGGAATTTGGCCCATTGCCAATTCCGATACCGAAACTGCACCCCAACCCCAGTCTAGCACAATCTCGTACGATGTAGCCAATCAGGAGGCGACCGCATATACTTTTAATGGAGACGGGTTCAGCAATACTGTAAACCCCGATTTAACGCTGAAAAGGGGCAATACTTACGAATTTAATGTGAGTGCCCCTGGACATCCATTTTGGATAAAAACAGTACAAAGTACTGGCACTTCGGACACCTATGATGATGGTGTGACAAATAATGGAGCATCCTCTGGCACAGTGGTATTTACAGTTCCCGAAAACGCTCCGAATACCTTGTTTTATGTTTGTGAGTTTCATAGTCCCATGACAGGAACTATCAATATAATTGATTGAAAAAGAGAATTCTTTTGCTAAAGAAACCAAGACTTCTGATATAGAGGTCTTGGTTTTTAATTAACTTCTAGCTTTATCTTTACTTATTGGTATAGAACATTTCAAGATGCCCAAAAAAATAAAATTCCTAGTTTTTGCAACACTATTTGGTGTTGCATTGCTATTTGGATGGGGACTACTGGGCACGAAAAAGACAAATGTGATGAATACCAGTGCGGAAGTGGAGATCACAGCACAAAATTTATTATCTGTTTTTAATGATGGAAACCAAGAATTAATGAATGGCTTAAAAACCGAACAAATTGTTGAGGTAACGGGCTTGGTAAAAGAAACCAATTTGATGAATGGAAGGATGACCGTGCTGTTAAAAGGAAATAATGATAGCCCTCCTTATATTATATGTGATATGATGCCCCATCAAAAGAAGACAGTATCACAATTCAAACCAAACGATTCTGTCAAAATAAAGGGTATTTTCAAGGGATATCTCAAGGATGCCGTATTTTTGGACTGCATTGTTACTTTTAGCCAAGCGAATGATTAAGCATACCTTTCTTTGTATTAGTATTTTAATTTTCAGCCATGAATTAAGGGCGCAGAAGGTGATTGCCAGACAGGGGCACGTAGCTTTTTTTTCGTATACATCGGTTGAGAATATAAAAGCTGAAAACAATCAGGTGCTGGGAATCGTAGATTTACAGCATGGGGATATAGCGGTAAGTATGCTGATGAACGCCTTTATTTTTGAAAAGGCCCTGATGCGTGAACATTTCAATGAAAGCTATGTGGAATCCGACATATTTCCCAAGGCCACTTTTGAAGGGACCATACAGGACTTTGATGTCAATCAGCAAGAAGACCAGACGAGAATAGTGAAAGGCAATTTCTCCATGCATGGGGTAACCAAGGAACTGGAAATCAAAGCCAGAATCGAACACATAAATGAAAACTATATAATATCTGGCACTTTTGAAGCCGTGGTAAAGGATTATGAGATAAAAATACCGCCCCTTTTGGCCGGTAATATAGCCAAAACTGTTTCCGTGAATTTTAGATTTGAATGTTTGCCATATGAAGATTAAAGAGATTACATTTTTTTTGATTTTAGTCCTTTTGGCCAATAGTGTGCTTGCTCAAAAAGGACTGTTGGAAATTTTGGAAAAGGAGCAAGAAGACGCCCCTCAATATACCATGGCTACCTTTAAGGCCACGAGAATCTCCTATGGCCATTCTGTTGAAACCCGTAAAAAAGGAATTTTGGAAGTATCGGTGGCCAACAGGTTCTGGAATACCCCAAGTCTCTATTCCCAAAGTTTTGGGGCAGATAAAATGAATGCACGTATTGCATTGGAATATGGCATCAGCGACAGACTTTCAACAGGATGGGGAGGAAGTACCTGGGATGGACTTTTTGATGGGTATGTAAAATATAAACTGATAAGGCAACGAAGCGATAAAAGCGGTTCCCCGCTCAGTATTACCCTTTTTCAGAATGCGAGCTATTACAGCGAAGCCCTTGGACCGTATATTGATGATGATTTTTCCAATAGGTTGTCGTTCACCACACAGGCGCTTATTGCAAGAAAGTTTACCTCCGATTTTTCCTTTCAAATAGCCCCAACATTTGTGCATAAAGGGTTACGGTTCTCAGGAGAAGACCCACAAAATCATTTTGCACTTGGCTTTGGGGGAAGGTATAAATTGGGAGGACATATTTCCTTTGTCTCGGAGTATTATGCGGTATTCAATCCCATTACATCAAGAAATACTTATGGACCCTTTAGCATCGGGGTAAATTGGGAATTGGGGGATGTTATGCTCCAGTTTATGCTCACAAACGCCTCACATATAGTTGAGGATGCCTATATCACGGATACAGCGTATAACTTCAATTTCAAGAACCCCAACCTCAATTTTGGCTTTACCGCCACATATGTTATCCATTTTAACCGAAAATTGAAAGGTTTGAAGCAAACAGGTCAAAACCCTTGAATGCGATTTAATCCAAAAGTTCCATTTGAATTGGTTCTGATAGGCTTTTCTTTCCCCTGTTAATACAATTTTAGGTAAGGATCAAACAACTTAGTTGGTTTAAGGATTTTAGGTGAATAAGTTTAATGGAAAATCCTTTTGGCTAGTGAATCTTTAGCACCAACTCTCTATTGCCTCCAAATTCGCCTAACCTAATTCCCAATTGTTCCCCCGTGCCCAATACAAACTTAGGTAGCACATACACAAAATGTTTGGCTTCGCCATGTCTCACTTTTTTGGGGTAATGTTACCTGTGGACGGGCACCATCCGGATTTCCTGATAAGAGGACTTTCGTTTCTTACTGCCATGGATCCGGAACACCTCCAAACGGTTCACTTCCAAATCGATCCTGGAATGGTTTCGGATTGCCAAAACCATATATTCCTCCCTTCCATCATACACAATATCCTCTAACCGCAGCCATAGTCTTTTTTGCGCTGTGTGGCCCTATTCGTAATAAAACTTTCATAATACAAAGTAGATTTAAATTATGGCACGAATCTATAGTAACATCCTAGCTTCATAAAGTGAAAAATCATGAGCGTTACCGGAAGGGGATTGAGTGTCATGAAATCATCATTGAACCTGAACTTACCTTGGTAATAGAATCATTTCCAACTCTAATTTCTTGGTTAACCCATTACCATATAAAATAATATATTCTATTAAAATTTGTAATGGTAAATATCTCCCAATATATAGCTTAGATGTCTGAAAATACACCCCGATATATGCTTTAGGTTAATAACCTCAGTTGTTCAATTAAAGATTATACTGGTAAGACTGGCGTGCTATATTGTTTATTGTCCAAACAGGTATGATTACTTTTGGTTGTAAGTCCAAAAGGGAGCTTGTTGAGAAATGACGTACTTAATTAAGGGGTCAAAACTTGCTTTAGGCCATTGGGTACTAATATATAATTTCAAGGGTTCTATTTCCCTGTAATTCCCGTAATATCAACTTTAATCGTTCTTGATCCCCAAGAACAAATTTCGGCATCACCAGCACAAACCGTATGGTTTCTCCCGTGGCAATGGTATGGGACAATCCAACGGTTTGTTTTACTTCCAATTGAATTTCTTGATAGGAGGCCCTTCTTTTTTTAGACCCGTTGATCCGTAACACCTCCAAATAACCTACCTCAAAATCAATTCCCGATCTGTTCTTGATAGCACCCACTAGATAAACATCATTTTCGATATAATGCATATCTTCCAATCGAAATACCATTCCTTTCTTTCTTTCCCTTGCCAAGGATTTAGAGTTTTGACCCAACAGTTTCCCAATTATTTTTTCATTATGGCCACTGACCCTATGTGATGTGGAATTGATGGGAACTTTGGCAGCATTCGGTCGCTCAATCCCAATCCGATGTTCCTTCTGGACAAAGTGGTTTAGTTGCAAAAGCTCCTTGGCATAGCTAAGAATATAAGCATATACCCCACCATTTGAAGTGATCACCAATAAATTACTATTGGGACCCTCTACACCCTGCAACAACCCAACATAGCCTGCCTCTTCCCTATCATAGGAAAAGACAAAACCTTCATGCCCCGTTACGGCCTGTTGAACGGGACTAGGAAAGAATAGTGCCACATTGGTGGTTTCGTTGGTATAAATAGTATCCAATACCCGTTGTCCCCTGACAACAACGATACAAAACAATCCCAAAACAACTAGGATAACTTCCTTACTTTTCATAATGCCGGTTTTAATACTACTTGATAGTTGTTCTTGATATCCACCTTTATGGCCCTGTTCCGCCTTTGAAAGATACGCTTCAGTCCCCCGATCTGAGGCATTCCGGGCAGGTTCACCTCCCCTATGGTTTCATCCAGGCCCCGTTCCACCACTTCTCCCTTTATATGGTTTTCCACATAAACACCTTCCCGCCCATCCTCAAGGTCATAGGCCTTCAACGAAATGTCTTTATCCCCAAACCCAAGAATGTCCACCAGGACCCGGTTGGGCCTGACCTTCACAAAACCATAGA
This sequence comes from Allomuricauda ruestringensis DSM 13258, assembly GCF_000224085.1. Lineage (NCBI taxonomy): Bacteria > Pseudomonadati > Bacteroidota > Flavobacteriia > Flavobacteriales > Flavobacteriaceae > Flagellimonas > Flagellimonas ruestringensis. Next base: position 2,876,724 of record NC_015945.1, on the reverse strand, counting down.
CTCGGGTATCCCTGGGAACGGATACTCCATGGAACTGTACATCCTGTGCCAACCGCAAATTCAAACGGTGTCCATCCCTCACGGTCTGGTCCCCATCCACATAGGCCAGTATCCCATGCCCTCCTGACCTGAAAATCATAGCCTGTGTCCTATTGGGATTGGAGGCAAAAAAAAGTTGGTGAGCAAGATATCGCTCTTGAATCGACACAGGTTCAGGCCCCTCCACCTTTTTATTTTCGGAGGTAACCATCCGATTTTCAGGGACTTTTTCTTCCCGCTCCATATGGAGTAAAGCATTTCCCTTACCCACAAGTTTTGAATGGCTGTACACGCTATCGATGATACGCTGTTTTTCATATTCCATATAGTCCAGATTGAAGTAGCCCTTATCATCGACCATATGGTCGGGGTATATCTGTGGTGCGGTAACCTCGCGCTCCTCTTTGAGGGCATCCAAGGCCTCCATCTTGGATTCATAAACCTTTTGGTTTTCTTCTAGGTCGGGCATCGGAATGCGATCCGGTTTGAGTTCGCTTTTTTTGTCCTTTCCAAAGGTGAAAACGGAGTAGGCCACGATAAAGAGCACCACGCCCACCAGGACCAATACAAATACAATCTTATTCTTTTGCGGTTTCATAATCTTCTATTTTACGTAACGAGTTTTCAAAAAAATCAGTGATCAACAACCCGTGGGGATTGTGCGGAAAATTCCGCTCCACACGGATCAAATGACCCGAGGTGATCAGTTCATAGGTATCGGTAACGGTTCCTCGGTTAATCCGAATCATCGTTCTTGTCTGAAAGGCATAAGGTTCCTTCGTCATGTCGATTTGGGAATCGATGCGTTCCACTTGTTGGACCAATGAATATTGCAGCAAACGGTTATAGAAGCCATCGGCCTTTTTTTGTCGATAGACGGCATCCACGGAAGCATTGCCCAACCATAGGGCCTTTTCCATGTTTTTCTCATAGCTGTTGGCCTCCACCCCATAGAACCAGTTATGGAACTGTTCCAGATGGGCCAGGGCCTCAACTTCCAGATTTTCACGTTGGGCAGCCAGTTTTAGAGGGATGACATTTCCTTCGGAACTGACAACAAAGGCACTATCCAAAGTCTGTCTATGGATCTTGACGACCAGAGTGACCGAAATGATACAGACCAGGCCGGTCATGATGATCAAGGCCAAGACCACAAATCGGTTCAACCGTAAAGCTTGTTGAATATTTTTAAAAGGTGTTTTCATTTATATAATTGTTTATCCGGTGAACAATCGCAGGGTAAAACTTGTGGCCTTTCGATAGAGTTTGAACTTGAGCAATACGATAAAACCGATGGAGCCCAACTGGATGACCGGGGCAAAGAACTCACTGCCCCAATCCGTCCCGAACAGGCTGCCCCAAAAGTTGGTATTGATCTCGGTATAGAGGTTGTTTACAAAGACATTGACCAAAAAGAAAGCGGGCACCAGCATATAGACCCCAGCATAGAGCTTGAAATAGGTATAGGCCAGATTTCGGAACTTTTCAAATACCGATAGGCTAATGACCAGTGGAAAAAAGGCCTGCATAATCCCCAAAAGGAAATACCGTTCGGCCAAAAACAAGGGATAGATGAATATATCCAACAACCACAGGATAACGCCTATGATAAAGGCCAACACCTTCAATCCGTACAAGGGGGTGACCAAGGCATCGTACAACAGGGCCATGGCCTTCTTGGCGGCTTCCAGGGCACCCACATCCCGTTCGAGATCTACATCCTGCAGCTGTAACGGGAGGAGTGCCGGAGCTGTGTGCCGGTACTGGGATTCAATGGCGACCAAGATACCATCAAACACATCCAATACCTGTGTGGAAAAAATGACCAAGAGCACCACCAAAAAATTCTTGGCCAGCTCTGTGGGGGTGAGCCCCCAGGTATGCCCATCGGTCACAGCGATGCCTTCATTGTATTTTTTCAACACATTGACCAAAAAGAACAGCACGGCCAAAGCCTTCATCCCCACAATCGTGTATTGTGAAAAGTCGCTATCCTTGATGGTCTGAAAGACCGCGTCCACATATTCCAATCCTATGCCCAAAAAGAACCCTGCCATCAATATTCGGTTTCACGGTTATTGATAATATCCTGCATCTTCCGGAAAGAGATGATCTCCCGGTAACGTCTTGTCTTGACCTCCAGTTCGGCCACCATTTCTTGGGACTGCTTTTTCTTTTCCATCAAAATAGCGGTGCGCTCCGCATCGGTCATCTTCAACAAATCGCTGGACAAAATCTGGTTGACAAAATCAAGGTCATCGATGGCCGCATCCATAATTTCCTCAAAAGACTCTGATATTCGCTCTACTTCCCCAGCCTTGATATAGGGCGAGTTTAAAATATCCCGCAAATCGGTTTGCACCGTCCGGTACAACCGCTCGTTGTTCCGCGCCAATTCACGGACCGCCTTCAATTGCTTGATGGTATTGTTCACCTTTACAATGTTATCCTTTTGTTCCTTCAAAAACTCCACGGTCTTTAACAGTTCCGAGGTCTGTTTGGCGGATTCCAACAAGGATTTGGTCATGCTGATAAAGTTCGTATTGTCATACACCGGCATTCCTTGGGCCGTAGCATGGCCTGGCAGATAAATGGCGATAATCAGGGCCAGACCGAGGGTACGTACCCATCTCCCAATGCTTTGTCTTGATACTTTTCTCATAGTCTTGTGCTTTTTTGTTTTACAAATTCCTTGATGGCCCTTTCCATCGAACCCAATTGTTCATACAACCCCATGATCTCGGCATTCTCGACCCCATCGGTGAGATAGGCGGCATAGACCTCTGGTGGGACTTCCAAACGAAAGACATTGCTTTCCTTCCCTATCTTGATAAATATCTCGGTGTACTTCCGGTCTCCGGTCAAGTTGTTGCGGATGGACTTCAGTTGGTTCAAATCATGGCTAGAAAGGTTGAGTCGTTTTTGCAGTGCATCATAACCTTTCTCGTTCCGCAAACTGTAAATGACCTGGGTATTCTCTAGGATACTGGCCGAAGTTGAATTTTCCGGTAATTGGTTGATGGATTGCAGGACAATGCCGATGGCCCCGTTCTGTTTTCGGATGGCCTGATAGTAGAACTCCACGCTTTCCAATACGTTGGGGAACTTCAACTGCTTGGCAAACTCATCAAAGAGAATAATGCCCCGCTCGGAACGGTTCCGCCAAATGGTGCGTTGGATGGCCGACTTGATAAGCTTGAGCATCACGGAGAGGATTTCCTTGTTGTCCCGGACCTCGTCCAGTTCAAAGATGATGAGCCGCTTGTCCTCGATGGTATAGGTCTGATCGGCCCCGGAATTGAACAGAAAGCTGTAAGGACCACCTTCCACATATTCGGAGAGGATATGCAAAAAGTCATAGGTGCTGAAATGTGCTTCCTTGATCTGCAAATCTTGGATAAGCATGTCTTTTCTGTCGTCCACGAACTGGTAGAGCGAAGCCAAGGAATGGTCTTGTCGTATGGTTTTATAATACAACAGCAGCACCTTTTTGATGGCTACTTCTTGGGATTTGGAAGCATGGTTTTGAGCGAGTAGTTCCAAGAGAAAGATAGCAAGGTCTTCCAACCGTTCCGGTGTCAGGTCGGCATCGTCGGAAATATAAAAAGGGTTGATGCCCAGATTTTTGCCTTGTTCGTAGCGCAGGATGATATGGTCGTCCGGGTAGAGCTTGGCAAACTTGGCATAGGAACCTCCCAGGTCAATTAGGACCAACCGGACTCCGGATTCAAAATATTGCCGAAGGATGTTATTTGCAAGAAAGGATTTGCCCTCGCCCGTGGGGGCGAAAATGGCAAAGTTGCGCGCCTTGATGCGATGTTTCCCTTCATCCCAGACATCCTTCAATACGGGAATGTTGTACTGCCGGTCATTGAAGATGATGCCCGCAGCATCCGACTTATAATTGGTGTTGTTGATATACAGGCAGAGGGCATGCTTCATATCTGTCACGTACATATCTTCATTGGAGAAATTGGTGGCATGACAGGGATAGGAATTCAGGAAATAATGCTTGCGTTCCTCACCATTGGGATGATATGGCACGATGTCCAATTCCTTGAAACCTGCCTTGATTTGGGATGCTATCCGTTTCAAATGTTCAGCTTCCGAATGCCAGAAAATGACATTGAGATGGCCCCGGATGATACGCGATGAATCATCATTGTTGATTTGGTCCAGAATATGCTGGACCTTTTTGTGGACGACCTTGTTCAAGGAACCGAAATTGGAGCTTTTGCTCAATTCCACCACTTTCTTGTCCAGCAGTTTGCGCCATTTGTGTTTATCGTCCAGATAAAGGATGTGGTTCACGATATGGTTCTCGTTCAGGTCCAATCCCAATCCATCGATAAACCCTTGATGAAAGCTAAAATCATCTGAAGTGAATTTCTCATTGGTCTTACTGCTCTGGACAGATTCGCCAAAACAACACTCGTTGTTGACCGCTATGGCATCAAAATAATGGTCGCCAATCTCGATGTGTTTTTTACCGAGTAAAATATCCGTATCGAAATCTTGATTAAAGCCATTGTAGTAGTTGTTCGTATGGGAAAAAATGTCATCAGGAGCCATTGGGCTCAATGACACACGTTGGCTATTGTTGACAAAGGAAACAGCATCATTGACCGCAGAGATGAACTCCGCCACTTGGACATCCAGCTTTCGGTGGTAGCCCTTTTCGGTTTTCCGGAAGGGATTGACATATTTGGCAGCATTCAAAGCCTTGTCCAAAGGCAGTACAAAGAACAGGTAACTTTGATGGCTTAGGTGTTCCCTCCCCTTAAAATAGTCATGTGTCTCTTTTTCCAAAAAAGTACGGTTGGGCAATCGTTCGGCATTGTATCCCACTTTTTGGTAGCCATCCTGTTTGTGGATGACCGTACCCGTGGGCAGGGACTTAAAGGCTTGGAACCAAATCCCGTGCAGTTCCTCAAAATCGGATTCGGAGAGGGAATGGATTTCGGAAAGGGCTGCATCGTAGCATAGTACCACATTGCCGTTGTTGGCAAAGACCACATGGTTTTGGATGTCCAGAATGGGATGATGGGAATTCAGGTTGATCTTATGCATAGGAAAGGGAACTTAAGCGTTTGTTGCTGATGGTGCCAGGGAAGACCTTTTGAATGGCAAGTAATTGAGGATTTTTGACCCACCGCCCCAATGCCCCATAAAGCAGGGCATTGAACAGCAGTAGGGCCACGATGACACCAAAATTGAAAGAAAAGATGATGACCAATAAGGAGCCGATGACCGATACCATCATCAGGGCAAAAAGGGCTATGGGGAGTCCCATGATCATCGCTTGTTTTCGAATGTTCCGATAGACCTGATACCTTTTCATTAGACCACGATTCCAATGAGATAGGTAAAGATGCCCACGACGGCCCCTGCAATCAGCACAAAGACAAGTACACGGGTAATCCCTTTTTTGAGGTCTGAATTCTCCCCAAAGAAATGTCCTGCATTAAAAAGGAATCCTACTAAAAAGATGACCCCAAGGATAATGGGAAATATGGCCCGGATGGTTTCGGAAATGTCATTGACGGAATCTTCGATACCCCCGATCTGGGCCAAAATGGAACTGGAAACGAAAAGTAAGAGGATGGTAATGAATTGTGATTTTCGCATATCGTAAACGCTTTTGGATTAGACGATTTTTGATAGACGAAAAGTACTTGAAATACCAACTCAAATAACTGAATATTAGATATTTGTGAATAACATATTGTTTCAATCCAAAGACTGCGTTTTAATGTGAATTGGCTTTATCCTGAAGGGTAATTCGAGGTATCGCTGTTGACAGGCAAAAAATCACCGGCAAGAATAGTGCTATAAAATTCCATTTGAATTCATTGGACAAAAAAAATTGGACGAATCAGGCTGTTTTCTGATAATTCTGAATTTGTGCTTCGCCCATTTCCCGGATGGGACTGCATAGTAGTATTTCAAACACCTTTTTTGCTTAAATTATATGTATATTCGCCTATGCTTTAGGGGTATTCTGAAAAGAATTGAGAGAGTCCCTTGGAACCTGATACGGCTCACACCGACGTAGGGAAAAGCGAAACAGGCATCACTTTCTTGTGACGTTACTTTCCTTTGTTTTCCGATTTGCTCCTAAGGCCATTTTAATTTAAAATCAAAAATGGTAATGGAACAAAATCTTTGGAAACACATCCAATACGTAAGAACAAAATCCCCACTGGTACACAATATCACCAACTATGTCGTGATGAACAATACGGCAAATGCCCTTCTTGCGGCCGGAGCATCCCCTATTATGGCACATGCAAAATCCGAGGTCCCTGATATGGTTGCCCTTGCCTCGTCAACGGTCATCAACATCGGAACCCTGGACGAATACTGGTCCGAAGCCATGCTTTTGGCCGCCGAGACAGCCCATACATTGGGCAAACCGTGGGTATTGGACCCTGTTGGTGCCGGAGCCAGCCCGTTCAGGGATAAAGTACTGCAAGAATTGTTGAACTTTAAACCAACCGTGGTCAAGGGCAATGCCTCTGAAATCATGGCATTGGCCCAAGCAAACCAAGAGGCTACCAAAGGAGTGGACAGTACGGCGGCGAGCAATGAAGCCATAGAAGCTGCACATACTATTTGCTCAGCATATAATGCCATTGTCTGTATATCTGGTGCCACGGATATTATCACAGATAGTGCGCAAAGAATCCAAATAGCCAATGGAACACCCTTAATGACCAAGGTGACCGGAACGGGCTGTACCGCATCTGCATTGATCGGTGCTTTTATTGGAGTTGTGGAAAATAAAACCGAGGCAGTGACCGCAGCAATGGCGTTGTTGGGCATAGCCGGTGAATTGGCCAGAAAACAATCTAAAGGCCCCGGTACCTTACAACTGCATCTTTTGGATAAGCTCTATAGCTTAACGGAAAAGGAGTTTTGCGACTATATCAAGATATCGAAGCCATGAAGCTCCATTCCCAATTCCCTTACCCACTGTATTTGGTCATTTCGGAAGAAGCCTGCAGAGGAAAAGATATGTTGAAAGTTACGGAACAAGCCATTCAGGGAGGTGTCGATATCCTCCAATTGCGTGAAAAGAAGCTACTGGAGCATCTGTTTTTGGAAAGGGCACAACGGTTAAGGGAAATCACTGAGAAATATAGTGTCCCGTTGATCATCAATGACAATCCAAAGGTTGCCTACCAGGTAAATGCTGCCGGCATTCATGTGGGCAACAAGGATTCCCGTCCCGCAACCTTGAGACAGCAGCCTTATTTCAAGGAAAAGCTGATAGGATATTCGATAGAGTATCTGGCACAACTGGACAATGCGCAAACGACCGTGTCCGACTATCTCGCGATAAGCCCGGTATTCAGGACGGATACAAAAAGGGATACCGTAACGGAATGGGGATTGGAAGGCCTTGCCACAATACGCGAATTGACGCAAAAACCATTGGTGGCCATTGGCAACATCCATGCAATAAATGCAGGAGCCGTTATACAGGCAGGTGCCAACTGTATTGCCGTGGTATCGGCCATATGTGGTGCCGACAACCCCAAGAAAGCAGCCTATGAACTAAAAAATGAAATCGTAAAATGAAGAAATACACCTATCCATCCGTATTGGCCATTGCCGGTTTTGACGGAAGCGGCGGGGCCGGAATTCAAGCGGATATCAAAACAATATCGGCTCTGGGTTGTTATGCTACTTCCGTACTGACCGCCTTGCCCGTGCAGAACACCCAAGGGGTGCGAAAGATTTATCCCATTCCCGTTGAAGCCGTTGCCGATCAGATCGAAGCGGTCATGGACGATATTCAACCTGAAGCCATAAAAATAGGAATGGTACATACTCCGGAACTAGTGGAAACCATTGTACGGACTTTAGGAAATTACAACAGGATACCCATCGTATTTGACCCTGTAATGGTCGCCACCAGCGGACATCGTCTTATCGAAACTGATACGATAGATGCCCTGATCGAGCAGTTGCTGCCCATCGCAACGCTCATTACACCCAATATGGACGAGGCGGCCCTATTGGCCCACACGGAAGTGAAGACCTTGGAAGAAATGCGGACTGCCGGGGAACGTATCAAGGAACTGGGGTGCAACAGTATCCTCATGAAAGGGGGACATCAGGAAACAACCCATATCACTTCCCTATTTTTTGACCAGAACGATAAATGCCATCCCTTTGAAGTGGCTAAAATTCCAACGAAAAACACCCATGGTTCAGGCTGTACCCTGTCATCGGCCATAGCCTCCTATCTGGCACAGGGCAAAAACTTGTACGATGCCGTTGCTCTTGGCCAACGCTATGTGCACCATGCCATTCACAGCGGAAAAAATGTACGGACCGGAAAAGGGAACGGTCCCTTGAACCACTTTTTTAACCCTCAAAAAATGATCAAAAATGAAATGGACTGAACAGACCTGGAAAAAAATAGATAAAAATTACAATGCCATTTTGAACATGCCCTTTGTCCAAGAGTTGGCGAACGGCTCCCTGCCCAAGACCAAGTTTCAATTTTATATGGCGCAGGATTCCCTCTACTTGGAGCATTTTGGGAGGGCGCTTGCACTGATAGGTGCCAAATCCCATGATATTGGGGATGTATTGGCATATATCCGTTTTGCGGAAGGGGCCATAGTGGTGGAAAATGCCTTGCACGAATCCTATTTTGAGGATTTTGGGGTAAGGGACAAGGGTATAATACAACCAGCATGTCACCACTATACCCACTTTTTAAAGAGCACGGCAGCCTTGGAACCTGTGGAAGTGGCCATGGCCGCCACCTTGCCCTGTTTTTGGATCTATAAAAAAGTGGGCGACCACATTTACAATGGACAACAGATAGCCAACAACCCATATCAACGATGGATCGACACCTATGGCGGGGAGGAATTTTCCGAAAGTGTGCAACGTGCAATCATGATCTGTGACCTTGCAGCGGAGCGTACCACCCCCAGGACAAGAGCTAGGATGACCGAAGCCTTTATCCATGCTTCGCATTTGGAGTACCATTTCTGGGATGCGGCATACACCGGAAGAACATGGAACTGATATTAAAGGACAAAAAAGCGGTCATATTCGATATGGACGGGGTGCTGGTGGACAGTGAAGGCATCTGGAAGCAAGCGGAGTTTGAAATCTTTTCCTCGCTCGGGGTTTCGGTAACAGAAAAAGAAAGTCTACAGACCCAATGTATGACCACCGAAGAGGTTACCCGTTTTTGGTATCAAAAGTTTCCCTGGAAGGGAAAAACACTTATCGAAGTGGAAGAAATGGTCATCCAAAGGGTCATGGAACTGATTCGCTCAGAAGATTGTATTATCAAGGGGGTCAGGGCCTTTATCAAAAAGCTCAAAGCACAACACTATAAAATAGGACTTGCGACCAATGCACCGGAAAAAATCATTCCGACGGTATTGGAAAAAACCAAGACCACGCTTCTTTTTGATATTATTTCATCCGCAGATTGTGAAGAAAAAGGCAAGCCCCACCCGGCCATATATCTTAATACGGCAAGGAAACTGAAGGTCAAGCCCCAGGAATGTGTAGTAATTGAAGATAGTCAGACAGGAATGAAAGCTGCCAACCTTGCTGGCATGACCGTGATTGCCTATACCAAGGGAAACAAAAACATGTCATTCGATTTGGCCGATTATGAAATAGACCGGTTTTCAGATGGATCAACGTAATTTTTTTTGGACTACAGGTACATTTTAAAAAATCTAACTATGAAAAACTCAAAAATTTATATTGTTGGCTCGGGAGCCATTGGAAAAGCACTGGCCGTCTTTTTACAACAGGAAAACAAACAGGTCGTGCTGGTCAGGGGCAGAGAGGACAATATACCTGACACGGAAGATACTATTACTGTTGTTGGAAAAGACAACACATTTCAACAAAGGATCATCACAACTACATTTAGTGCTATACAGGCCATTAATGGTATTGTTTTGATCGCGACCAAGGCATTCGCCAATACGGTAATCGCTAAAAAACTCAAAGACAAAGAAGGAGATTTTTCTTTAGTTCTCCTTCAAAATGGACTTCATGTCGAACGCCCTTTTCAAGAGTTTGATAAGGTATATCGCTGTGTCCTGTTTTCCACCAGTCAAGTAACGGAAGACAACAAGGTTACCTTTAAATCCGTGATGTCATCGCCCGTAGGAAACTTACAGGGAAATAATGATGGCCTTGAAGATGTGATCGATAAGATCAACACACCATATTTCAGTTTTCATAGCGAACCTGATATCACGCGACATATATGGACAAAGGTCATCGCGAATTGTGCCTTTAATTCCATTTGTCCATTGCTCGAAACCGATAATGGGATTTTTATCAGAAATGCAAATGCGCTACAATTGGCTAGAACCATTATTGAAGAATGTGTTTCACTGGCTCAAAGACAAGGAATCGACCTGGATTGTGACACCATAGAGAAAAACCTGATGCTGATCAGCCAGCGTTCGGATGGCCAATTGATTTCCACGTATGTGGACATCCTCCATAACAGAAGGACGGAAATCGAAAGCTTGAACTTAGAGGTGGCCAAACTGGCCGACGATCTAGGAATACCGGAAACTGTGACGCATACGAGGCTGCTTGGGGAATTGATCCAACTTAAGTCAGCCATCAAAATGAAATAACCGTATTTCCATGATGTGTTGATTGGATAAAGGGCTATTCGACAAAGCTTCCCATTCCGTATGTTTTGATGGAAAAGAATTTTATGAAGACTACTGGAAAGAGCATCCCTCCGGGGCATGGAGGGTATTTTACGTTAGAATAAAATCTTCCTCCACGGGCTAATAACGGTAACTGCCTCCATCCTCAATTCTGATGACCTTGTATTTTGTAGCCTCGTTTATCTCCCCAATGGAATTGGTGTAGTACAATTTGACATACACTTGGGGATTGTTGAAATACGGAAGAGTTCCCTGGAGCTCGTCCCCTTCCCGGACGCCCACGATAAAAAGTACCTGACCTATGGAATACCAGGTGCTTTCCCGTAAATAAAACCCGTAAGTTTTATTGTTCCGATAATATTGCTCGTAAAGGTTAAAGGCTCCCTTTGAATCCATACTTATTTTCTTTTATCCTTACTCTTTCTGTCAAACCCCACTAAATTAAAGAGTTCCCGCATTCGGGACCGCACACGGGTACCATAACGTTCCTCAAGCTCTTGGGCATTGAGGTTGGTAGTGGTGTGGGTCTTGCGTCTATCGTTGATAAAGAGCTCGTGGCGGGAGAGCAATATCTCCCCCATGACATTGCAATCTTGGCCAAAGTGCCATCCGGTAGGTTCGACGCCGAGGTCGTCAAAACAGAAGAATTGTGAACTGCCATAGTCCTCTATGATCTTATACCCGATATGATTGAAGCCAAAAACAATGTTCCTGCAGGGAATGACTTCATAGGGCCGTTGGTGGGGGACGATGTGTTTCATCAGTTTCATCAGGCTGGTCTTGCCACAGCCTACGGGCCCGGAGAGGAGCAGCCCTTTGTTTATGTCAATTCCCAACTGGGTACAACGGGTTTTGTCCTGAATGAAGTACAGGCATAGCTTATAGAGAATCTCTCGGTCCTCCCGATAGATTTTGAACTTTTTGCCGAACAAAAGTTTACCCTTGGCGTCGAGATATATCAAGATCTTTTCAAAATCGTAATGGATTTCCCGGCCCTTGAGGGTGCCCAGAGGATATTGGACGGCTCCTTCGGTGATGATATGTGGCGCACTGTACTTCACAATGGTTGGTTGTAATCTTTATGCTTCTTGGTCTTTAGGTTGTCCCGGTATGGGACACTGCCCTTCTGTTTGCTTCCGTTTTCCAAACCATCGAATTCCAAATTTTTAAAATTAGCCTGTTTATTATTGTTTTTTTGGTTTTCTATAGTTTGTATATGTTTGTTTATAGGTACCACTGCTTGTCCATTGCTTGTCCCGATATTGGTACGGCTTGGGTCCACCGCTTGTCCAGGAGTTGTCCCAAAATCGAACATCTTGATTCTACTCCCTTTGAAAGGATTGTGGGATGGGGTGTAGACGATATAATTCCAATGATCCAGTTCTTTGATGCATCTATGGTAGGTGGACTTGGACCCGATCTTGGCATACTGCATGACTTCATCCCGGTTGATAAAGAATTCCGGTTTAAAGTAGTTGGTGTTCCATAACTGGAACAAGGCCACGTAGAGGCTGACATGGGTTGGGTTCAATCGGCTGTCCTTGGAGAATTGCCCAAATATCCCATTGAGATGTTTGATATAATTGACGTCTTCCAAAACTAGATACGGTTATGGATCTTGTTCTTCTCCAGTACCCCCATGATTTCATGGTACTCATAGTACAACACCCCTCCTATTTTGGTATAGGGCAAAGTGCCATTGATGCGCAAGTTCTGCAAGGTGCCAGGGGAAATGCCCAGCAATTCCCGGACCTCATTGGATTTGAGCCATTTTTTGTTCGTTTGCTTGTTTTGGTTTTCCAATAGATCCTTGATGTCCTCCAGCAGTTCGACTTTGAACTCCATAAGGTCTTCTGTGGTAATGATGGTCGCTCCCATACTTTTTAAGTTTTTTAAAAAGGGACCATCGCCTTGGGTTCATTCAATTTGATGGCCCTTTCACTGATTTGACTTTCACCCACAAAACTCAAAAATGATTTTGGAAAAACTTCCAAAGGTGGGGCCCACCTTGGGAAAGATTTTTGCAACATAAAGTATGGTCACAAATGAAGGGATTTGACATATAGCAATCAATTCTACTGCCTTGTTGGATAAAAAAAATAGCCCGAAACTGGCTCAAAACCAAAATTCCCAAGGTGGGACCCACCTTGGGAAAAATCCTTGTTTATTCATCCAAGGATTCCATGCGTTGATTAAGCAGTTCAATGAGCTTGTCCAAAAACCTAGTTTTACTGGTCTTTCTTGATCTGATCTCGATGAAGGTGTGGTAGTAATTCCCCAAGTCGATATTGTAAAAGTGTTCAAAATGGGAGGCCATTTCCTTGATATCGACCGTACCGCCATTGATGGATTCACTGGCATGTAGCGCATATAACAGTTCGATAAGGTCGGTCTTGCTCCCTGTCCAGAATAATTTTGAAGGTTTTTCCATGGTTATGGGTTTTGGGGGTTCAAGGGTGTTGTTCAAATCGTCCACTTCCTTTCTCAGGTATACGATCAACATGTCATAGGCCATAATGGTTGCCACCGTACCATCTTGACAGGTCGAGAATTGATCATCGATCAGAAAATGGAAGGATTCCAAAGGCAGTCTAAGGTCACGGTTGCCACGGACAAAATATTGTTCGTCCAAGGACATGGCGCCGCGACGGTAATAATTATAGAATTCCAAATTGTCATTGAAGAAAGCCTGCAACTTGTCAATTTGGTGCTGAAGGTATTTGATCTGGGCAGCATTGTTGCCCCGGGGACGCTTACTCTCGATACTAAATAGTCTGGCGTAATAGATGAGCTTGCTAAAGATCTGGGGCTTTACATGCTTGAAAAAGTAAATCTCATCGGATTGTGTGGCAAAATTCTTCCCTGTTATCTGCTTTTGCAGTTTACGGATACACTTCTCCACAATTGCAATGCCCTTTTCTGCCTTGAACAGCACATCCCCGTTCCCGCTTTCCAAGGTATCCAATTGGCCTTCAAATTCCGATAGCAGCTTTTGGTACTTCATGATTACTGCCCATTAGTGCTGCCCTTCCATGACCCCGATCATTTCCATGATGAAATTGTCGTTGGTCTGGAGATATGCATATTTTTCATGGACCTTCGCTCCCAGTTTTCGTTTTTCAAAGGAGGCGGTCATCCCAAAATCAATTTTGGGTAGTTTAAGTGCTATGGCCCGTTCAATGGTCCGGTACAGCAATTGGCGGTAGGGGGAAAAGGTTTCCAATAGGTCATAGTCCATGCCGACAAAAGCAGGAACATAGACAACTGCCTGATTGGTATAGCAGAACATCACCCCGAGGATGGTTTTGGGCTTCCCTTTTGGCGTAAGAACGATAAATTCCCAAAGGTCATTTTCGTTCATTCGTTCAAACAGTTTGTCGGGAAAGGAAAAGGTATTGAGACCCAGGTTCCGCCTTTGTACCCCGCCAAAGAGACGTTTGAACTCCTGTATTTGGAAAGCATTCGCCTTGGGGATAATTTCGGATTGGACCAAATCGAAAAATGGTTGGATATCCTTCCGAAAATGTCTTCGGTTCCTAGCTGATAATTGTTCGATATACATAGTCATCGAATCAATTCCTGTCAGGTCAACAGTACAGGAGTTGGGCATCTGTACCCGTAAAAACCCATGGCCATACAGGGCTTCGTTCCAATTTGTATTTGCCCCATAGTCCCGCAACACAGTCATTTTTGCCCCTAAGTGGTGCTCCATTTTTTCCATGAGTTCCAACAAGCCATCCCTTGCAGAACCGCTCAGTTCATGGGATTTGTCCCAAAACAGGTGCTCCCCTTCCGTAAACAAGCAACCCAATGATAGTACCATGGACGACAAATGATAAGGATCTTCTTTCCGCTCTTGTTCAATGGCAGCTGATATTTGCGCCTGGGCCAGCATGTCATCCTTCCACAGGGAACGGGTCACAAAGGTCATCAAAATGGGAATACCCTTGGAATCCTTGACGATCACATACCGGAACAACCAGTTGTGCTCCTTTTTGATATTTCCTTGAAAAGCAGCTTCCAAAAATTTCAACCCATCCCAGTCGTATGCACCTTGCCCACCCATATATCGGTTCCATGCTACTTTATCGACCTGATGGATGGTATCCAAAATTTCGATGGTCAGTTCGGTGGACTGCTGCGGTTCCCTTTTGACCTTGGGTTCCAATTTAAAGGCATGAAAGACCCTTTCTGGATTCGTTTGGGTATCCTCCAAGGCCAATGGAAAATGATGTTGCATGGCTTCCACCAATCCCTTGATCTCGGCCTTTTCGTTATGCCGTGAAATAGTAATTCGTACCCCGGTGTTTTTGACCGGTACCGCAGGAAAAATGCCCAGATTGACATAGAATCCTTCTCGCATCAATCGGTTGACAAAATTATAGCCGGTCTTGGGCATTCCTGTACCAATGTAAAATACCGGGGATTCATTTTGGTCTATCAATGGTAACTCGGTCGTGGATAGGCATGCATTGAAATAGTCAATGCGTTCCCGCAATTCTTGTTGAAGGTCATAGATTTCGGGAGAAAGGTGAATCAGTGCGGAGGCCATGGCAGCGGCCACAGAAGCCGGTTCCAATTGGGCCGAAAAGGTCAAGGGGCCGCCAAAGGTCTTGATCTTATCGTACATCTCGGTATTGGAACAGGCCAACACCGCACCACTGGCACCGAAGGTTTTGCTTAGTGTCCCGAACAATAACACATTTTCGGGCAGATCTCCCAATTGGTCCAATACATAACCCGTACCATTCCTGCCTGTCCAGCTCATCCCGTGCACATCGTCAAAATAAAAATGAAGTTGTGGATATTTTTCAGATAGTGCCATCAATTCCTTAACGGGGGCATAGTCTCCATACATGGAATAGATGCCATCGGCCATATACCATATATGCCTTTTGGAATGTTGGTACTTCTTGATCCTGTCCTCCAACATCTCCAAATTATTGTGCCGTATCATTTCGATGGGAACACTTCGTGTCTTTAGCATCTTGGCGGCATTCTGTACACTCCAATGGACCTGATGGTCCAAGATAATCACATCATCATCGTCCACGGCACTGGGGATGACACCCAAATGTCCCAGTGTACTGTTCTTGGTAATGACAATGGGATGCCCGTACATTTCGGAAATGGAACCTTCCAGTTCCTCGTACAATGGATTGGAAATATAGGATTTGGAGAGGGGGAATTGGGTGCCATATTTATCAATGGCCTCCTTAGCGGCCTCTTTTAATCGGGCATCCTGCTCCAGGCCCAAATAACCCGTGGTCCCGAAATGGTACAGTTCCCTGCCTTCAACTTCAATGGTTCTCCCAGAAAAGGATTTCCCCCCGGCATACAGATGTAGGACCCCGGCCTGTTTGGCATCGGTGAACACCTCGTGTACGGTGTTCAAAAAATTGTGGTGTTTGATCTTTGCCATATCGTTTGGTTTAAATTGTGCTAAAAAGTACTGGCAATTGTCAGATTAACGATTATCAAACAATGATATAATCCTTTTGAGATAACAGATACTCCTTTTTAGATAACTCTATAGCCCTTTTAAAATGGGATATATCCATTTCTATTCATCCAATTACAATATTTTTGTAAATTCATCCAGCTAACCAGTTTTCAGAAAATGAAAAGAACACATGAAAACAACTATGCGATTTATCTCCTGACCCATGAGCTGATACACATCATTTATAAAAAGGTGCCCCTCATCGACCTGAAGGCGGCGCAGTTGATCGTTCAGGATCGGATGCATTTGCAGGAAGGCAGGGAAATGCCGGTGCTCTGTGATATTCGGGATGTGAGGACCATCAATAAGGCGGCCCGGGACTATTTGGCCTTGGAAGGTTCCCTTTGGGTCGAGAAATTGGCCTTTTTGATCGATCCACCGGTTACAGACATGATCAGTTCCATTTACCTGGATACCCATGCCCAAAAGGTACCTACACGATCCTTTACCAAAAAAGCGGAGGCACTGGCCTATTTGGGCATTAAGGAAACCGATGTCAACTGATCTATACTATAAAACAGGATGCCAAACAGTGATGACTTTAGGGTAAAACGAATACAAAAGATGCTCTTGGAAATGGCCAAGGGCAATTTCTTCTATTCCATTGAACCTTCGGATAAGAATGACAATATTGCCTCTCTGGTGGTCCTGCTGAACATGGTCAGTGAAGAAATCAGGGCTGCCTTTATCCACCAAGGTTTTGCCAACGCACACCATACTCCACAGTGTGTCATCCAACTGTCTCTTATCTTGGATGGTCACGGTCAAATTGAATTGGTCACCAACGGAACCTGCTCCCTATTATCCTATCTCCCCAAGGACCTTATTGGAACGTATATCACCGAATTCATGACTGAAAAGTCCCGGGAAAGATGGACCAAAAAGTTGTCCAAACACCTGAAAAGAGAGCGATCTGAAACGGTATTGTTCCTGGAATTCATTACGAAAAATGGTCTTTTGCTGGCCAAGGATTGTCAAATATCGGTCTACCAGGCATTGGATGGGAGCGGTCAAAAAATCCTATTGAACACGGTTTTCTTTTCCAAAGGGGAACCTTTTGAAACGGGACTTCCCAAAAAGACACTTAAAGTGACCAAGGGCACCAAGGAACACAAGGTCACCTTGACCCCAAAAGATATCCAGATCATCCGTGGTGTCCATGACGCGATCATCAACAATCTGGACAAGGACCTTCCCTCCTTAAAGGAGTTGGCGCATCAAGAGGGCACCAATGAGTACAAGTTGAAATATGGGTTCAAACAAGTGTACGGCACGACCATTTTTCGGTTTTTGATTCAGGAACGTCTTAGAATGGCTAGGACCCTTATCCTGCACAGTACGCATACTATAAAGCAAATTGTTCAAATGACAGGCTTTAAGAGCAAGACCCATTTTTCAAGGGCATTCAAGGATAAATATGGGCGTTCCCCAAGCGAGTTACGGTCGTAACAGCTTCAAAAACATCAATTTAATCCGTTTCGGATAACAATTGCTCCCTAAGGGATAAACCAAACTCCCGAACTTTGTCATATCAAATCAAAGGATATGTCAAACAAAGGAATCCACTCCAAGCTTGTTACCCTGTTCAGCCTTTTACTGACCCTTTTATTTGTGTATACAGCGGTGAGCAAAATGATCCATTTGGATAGCTTTGAATTCCGCCTGGAGCGGATGCCCTACATAGCTCCCTATGCCTCTTTGCTCTCATGGGCCGTACCCTTTCTGGAATTGATTATTGCTGGACTATTGTGGTTTCGTAGATATCAAATCATAGCATTTTATGCCAGTTTTATCCTTTTGGGACTGTTCACCACCTATATCACAATTGTTCTTAAGTACAGTCATTCCATCCCATGCTCTTGCGGTGGGGTCATTTCAGCATTGGGATGGAAGGATCACATACTATTGAACATCACTTTTATGGTCCTTGCCTTTTTGGGAATGCTTTGGTCCAAAAAACAATATAACGTGCAAACACATTAAAATACTACGTAGGGACAGGGGAAGCCGAAAACCTAGAAAAGAGTAGGCAAAACAATTAAAACATATTACGATGAAAAATAATCTTTTAAAAATCGTTTTACCGGCCTTCGCCATTTTGTTGGCGGTCGGCCTGGCATTTGCCACTGAAGATAAAGTTGTGGTAATGGATGCCTATTACAACATCCCGGGGACCGAAAACTGGGAACAAACCACAGTGGAGGATGCCTGCTATGATGGAGGAAGTAATGCCTGTCTGCATTTGGGACAGCAATTGTATTCTGCTCCTCGATTTGATAGCACGGAATTGAGCAAACCTTAAAATCAGGGTTTCCATTCCAATCCAAACAAAAGGTGCCTTGTTCAAAGGCACCTTTTTCACTAATTCAAACATCTCCATGGTTGAAAAGACCTTTGGTCTTACCCACGAAAATTTGAAAACCCCTACAAAACTGAATTGACTTTTTTGAGACATAATTGCCAATAGGCAGAAGTCGCTGATTCCTTGTTTCTTTTGAGTCTGTTTTCTATTTCCTTTTTCAAATCCAAAAGGTGCTGCATCATGATTCCCTTGGAGTAATCGGAATGTACAAAGAACCGGGACTGGATATCCATAACCGTTTCTTTCTGCTTGAAGACCATTCCCAAATAGTCGATATAAGTCATTTGAACTTCCTGTCTCCTTCGGTCAACATGACCAAAATCCTCCTTCAACTCTTTGAACAATCCATCTTGTAACCTTTCTATGTAAGCATTGACCAGACCTTCTTGATCCGGTATTTTTTCCAGGTTTTCCATACGTTTAATTCTTCGTGCCGTAAGCATGTCCAAAACCAATTTCTGTTGATAGTGCATAACATGGTCGGGGAAGGTGGAGTATCCGGTCCTTTCCAAGAAAGGCGGTTCGGTCAACCATTCTGGAGCCTCCAAGGCGTTCTCCAGCAGGAAATCAAGAGCTTCCATTTGGTCTTCCCATGGTATGGGAATAAACTGGTCGCCAGGTTGGCCCAAGGCTTTATAATGTATGTCGTACCCCCCGACAAGGGTCAAGACATGTAGCATATGGTTGTTCCAAAGCTGAATGGATTTATCATATAGCCGTTCCATACGCCCATCTTCGTTTTGACCAGAAGAAACTTCGGGTATTAGGCCTATGACACGTTTCACATTTTTAAGGGCCAGTTTGGTACTTTTTACGGGATCATTGGTCTCCACCACTTCATCCGATGCATTGGGTCCGACCACTTCCATTTGGTTGATGTTGAACCTATACCAAGGAACGGAATCCTGCCATCGGACCATACGTTCCAAAGCATCCCTTTTATCTTCTGCGGACATGTCCGCTGGAAATTCCGTATACGCCCATTGGATGTTGTACCTATCCGTGGGCCCAACCTTTTGGAGCAAGAGGGTTGGGGGAACGCTGTCCTCCGGCTGGGGAATATTGTTGGTCCTTGTATAGTTCATGATACTAGGTGTATGGCCCATGATTCGCAGCCATAGGCTATCGTTCATTTTGTTCCAAGGGTAATGGTATTCCCCAAAATTGGCATCCATGATGCCGAACACATGTCCAGCTTCATGGGCTGCTATGACCTGGAACAATCTCCCGGTCAGTGCATCGGGAAAGGGAAACCGCTGCGCTCTTTTGTCCAGGGGAGCCGCCCTTACAAAGTATTTTTCACAAACAGTACGTTCCGAAGCCCCCATAAAGATATCGCCCCGTAGGATCTCCCCGGTCCTTAGATCGATGATATGGCCCAGGGTACCTCCATAGTCCTCATATTCCGAACCCCTAAAATATTTCCTTTGGTTCCAGTACACCACATTGGAATGGATGCTATGGGCCTGCCATTGATCCAGACTGTCCACTTCCTTGACCACAAGAGCGTCCTTGAAACCTGCCGATTCGAATGCCGGTAACCACTCCTCGATACCCGCCTTGAGATAGGGCCGCCATTTCTTGGGCACTTCGGGGGAGATTAAAAAGGTGATGGGCTTTATCGGAACACTGATTTCCTGATCTGGATATTTCTTTTCCAAACGCCATCGGGCAATATTGGCCGCTCCGTTCTTCAAGCCAAATCTGACCTCCATCTTTTCATCGGCATAGAAGCCCATGCGAAAGTCGAAACTTCTTGACTCCATAGGCGGTCCCAGGGCACCGAAGCCGAAGAATATGGGAACGGAAACCTTGGATTTGTTTTTTATCATACCCCTTTGGGTTTTGATCAGTACTTCGTTATCCATGTCCTTTGCTCCAAGCAACAGGGATAATTTCGGAACCGTATTTTGCAAGGAAACCCCCATCTTTTGGGGCCATTCGATATCCTGCCTTAAAATAAAGTCCGTGATATTGACCCGGTGATGACCGGGCGTATCATCTGCTGTCTCAATGGGAAATATGGCGAGGATATTGTCCATTTGAACAAGGCCATTACTTGGGGGCAAGATAATGCCAGAGGTCGAGCTGATCGCCTGACGCTTTAATACAATCTTACCATAGTGTTTTGACCAGGCCACCTGCATGTAACTACGCCTCATACGCCCGTAACAAGTAAACAATATGGATTTGTCCAATAGATGATCTGGAATGTCCAGATAGAGCTGACCCCCTTTAATAAAGGAGCTCAAAAAAGATTGATTACCAGAGGTTGCAACCACGGTATGCTGTTGTACACTCTTTTTTGGGGAGTCATTGGCATGACTGGTGAGAACCAGAAAAATAAGACATAAAAGAACAATACTTTTCATAACCTTCAATTGATTTTAATGAAATATTCAATGGACCGGATGCCCATATCCCATGAGCTTCCGGTCATGATTGTATGGAGTTAATACCCAGGGTTCTGTGGCAATAAATTGGGGTTAATCTCCAATTCGTCCTCAGGAACGGGGAGCAATACATGGTTTTCCTGCCAATTCGTTTTTATCCCGTTCAATTCGTTCCCTGCATTTCCAGTACGTTTTAGGTCGAACCATCGATGGCCTTGTTCAGTAAACAGTTCCATCTTTCTTTCCTGAAGAATGGCTTCCAAAACACCGTCCATGGTATTGGCCATGGTGTTGCTTAGCCCAGCACGGTTGCGTATTGCATTAAGATCGTTTTGTGCCCCGACCAGATTCCCCATGTGTGCCCGGGACTCCGCTCTGATCAGATGCTGCTCGGCAGATCGAAAAAGAATGGAATATTCAAGGGATTCCGTTTCATTGATACCGGCCTTGTACTTGTGGGCAAAGTACAGGGTAGTCCCATTTTCGGCATCCGTTGCACTTCCGATCCAATGGTCCGAGCGAAGGTCTCCAGGTTCAAAGGATGCCAAGAGTTCATCGGTCAGTGCGTAGGTCTGGCCCGGAACTGTCTGGATGATCAACTGTCCGGCCTCCCGCGTGTTCCTTGGAAAATCATCATCTGCCTTGAGTTGCCAAATCGTTTCTGGGGAATCCTTTAAGAACACATGGTCCAGTTCGGCCTCCAAGGGAAAATCATTGATAAGATCGGTAGCTGTTGCTGCTGCCATTCCCCAGTTTTCGGTATAGAGGTATATTCGTGCCAATAGGGCTTTGACCACATCACTGTCCGGCCATACCCGTTCTTCGGAAATCGAACCTATTCCCTCCAATAGTGCCATGGCCTCGTTAAGGTCCTCTATGATGCGATCATAGACTTCTTCCTGAG
The DNA here is from genome assembly GCF_000224085.1 of Allomuricauda ruestringensis DSM 13258. Classification (NCBI taxonomy): domain Bacteria; kingdom Pseudomonadati; phylum Bacteroidota; class Flavobacteriia; order Flavobacteriales; family Flavobacteriaceae; genus Flagellimonas; species Flagellimonas ruestringensis. Next base: position 2,854,838 of record NC_015945.1, on the reverse strand, counting down.
TCAAACGGGCCACCTTGTTGTTTGTCAAATAATCCGTTTCGGTGATATAGGGTACATCCCCAAAAAGAGAGACCAACAGACTGTGCAAATAGGCACGCACAAAAAGGGCCTGCCCCTGAAAGGCTTTCTTTTCATCCATATTTAGGTCCTTGGAACTTTCAACTCCCCTGATAATATCATTGGCGGCATAAATCAGATGGTATGCCTGTTTCCACCACCCCAACAGGAGATTGTTGTCGGCCATAACATTGTGGTTGTACATTTGCATCTGGTCTGCATTGAATTCGTAATAGTCCAATTCATCGGCATAGATGCCCAAGGCCGTTGTCAGGCCGAAGGAGCCCGACACCATCCCTTGTTCCCTCATCCCGTAATAGAGGTTGGCCAAGGCAGATTCCACTGTGGCTGGATCTTTGAAAACAGTCTCTGAAACCAAGTTGTTCTTTGGGGGATCGACCTCCACAAAATCGGAACATCCCAACCACATCATACTGATGACCATAAGGAGGGTGCGTTGGAGCAATCGGTTCATTCCAAGTAATGCTCGAAGTAGGGGCGACTGCCCAATATTTATGTTGTTCAAATATTTCATGTTTATTTTTTTTTGTTAAAAACTGACTTGTAATCCGAGGGTAATCTGGCGCAATGGGGGCAAACGGCTATTGGTGGGCTGTTCTGGGTCTGGCCCCTTGTAATTGGTAAGGGTCCAGAGGTTCTGCCCTTGCAGATACACATTCACTTCGGTTCCCTGATGCGAAAAGGGTATCTTATAATTCAGGGAAACGCTTCGCAAACGGAGAAAGGATGCATCCGAAACAGCGGCACTGCTCTCCTTTTGGAGTTCCCCAAGATCTTGTCCACCCACTAGGCCGGCGGAAGCCCTTTGAAAGGGGCTGTCGTCCCCTGCCTGTTGCCACCTATCGTACAATTCGACCGAGGTATTTCTTTTGAACCCAGGGGTCGCATCAAAGCGCAGGGTATTGTAGGCCTTTTGCTTTTTGAATTGGAAAAAGAATTCAAATGATAGTTTCCCATAACTAAGTGAATTGCCCAGACCGCCATACCATTTAGGGTTGAGGTCCTCGATCCATTGCCGGTCCCCAATGCTGCTGTAATTTCCGTCCCCGTCATAATCTTCAAAGCGGTAGAGCCCGGTTTCAGAATCTACTCCTAGGGCATGGTAGAGTTTCAAGATGGTCAAGGGTTTCCCAATGACATAACGGTTGGCAAAGGTGGAGGTCTCCAATCCGTCGAAAGCGACCAGTTTGTTTTTGGGGATGGTCAAGTTAAGGTTCGTGGACCATTTGAATTTCCCTGAATCGAAGTTGACACTTCGCAGGTCCACTTCCACCCCGGAGTTTTCCACAATCGCATCAAAATTCCCGGTCAACTGTGAAAAACCGGTGGTAGCTGCCAAGGGTATCCCGACCAGTTGGTTGGATGAACGATTTCGGTACCAGGAGGCATTGAGCAATAATCGATCTTTGAAGAATCCAAGTTCCATTGCTGCCTCCAGTTTTTGGTTCTCTTCCCATCCGAACTCGGGATTGAAAATACCGGTAGGTTCAACAATGGTGACCCCATCATAGTTGTTTCCTGTGACCGTATAGGTATCCAAATAGCGATAGTCCCCGATATTGTCACTTCCTGTTGTCCCATAACTGGCTCGCAGCTTGCCAAAGCTCAATACGGAATCTTCGCCGAAAAGGGCCTCTTTGGAAAAGATCCAGGCAATACCAATGGCCCCAAAGTTCCCGAATTGCTTTCCTGGCCCGAATCGGGAAGATCCGTCCCTACGACCGGTCAAGTTCAGAATATAGCGGTCCATTAGTTTAAGATTGACCCGGCCGAAGACTGCATTATAACTGTACTCGCTATCAGTATTGGAAATGGCATCTATTTCTTGTGCAGCTGCCATATTGAGCAGTAGTTCATTGCTGGGAAAACCGGACCCTCTCAATATCAACCGTTCGGTGCTCTCCTTTTGAAAAGTCGTTCCGATGAGCACATCCATAAAAACTTTGTTCCAATGCTTGTTCCAATGCAGTTGGGGCTCCACAATCCAAGACTGCCTTTGGGAGGCATTGGTGGTCAGGTTGGAATAGCTCTGTGGCGTTAGGCCGAACCCAGGGTTTCTGGCCGAACTTGGCATGGCCCGGTAGGTATCCAAGCGGTAATTGGTAAAGCCCATACTGGAACGTAGTTCAAAATTTGGCCGTATGGCATAAGAGACCATGGCATTGGAGATTAGGGTCTTGGACTTGGATTGAAAACGTTCTTCCAAAGAAGCCAAGGGGTTTTCCCATGTATTGTTCTCCCAATTGAGGTTGCCCTCATCATCATAAAGTGCAGGGGCATTGGGTTCAAGCGTATAGGCCTTTGCGGTAAAGTCCGTTCTGGGCATGAGGTTGTCCTCATGGGCATAGCTGGTGGAAAGGTCAAGCTTGAGACGACCATCATTGGATCGGTGGCTCACATTGCTATGGATATTGGCCCTTTGATAATTGGAATCCCCAGGAAACACCGTGGTCTCCTTTTGGTAGGCACCACTGATCAGAAACTGCGTCCTTTCACTCCCACCTGAAACCGAAAGCTGGGCATTGTACCGATAGGCCGTACCCCCTATGAGTTCCTTTTGCCAATCGGTATAGCGACTATTGTCCCAGAGTTTGACATCGGGCCAGAAAGCATCGAAGGCGGAACCTTCCAATAAAGGCCCATAACCGTCGTTTTCAATCCCTTCCCGACGGATTTCCAAATATTGTTGGGTATTCAATAAGTCCAAAAAATGGGAAACCTCTCCCATGGTGGTGCTCAGACGGGCATCGAATCGTGTTTTGCCGGCCCTTCCCTTTTTAGTGGTGATCAGTACGACCCCATTCGCTCCCCGGGAACCATAGATGGCAGTGGCATCCGCATCCTTGAGCACTTCAATGCTCTCGATGTCGTTGGGGTTGATGGCATTGAGTGGACTGATATTCCCGCCCACGATTTGGCCTGAGATTTGAAAATCACCCATGGATTGGGACCCAAAGGGCACTCCGTCCACAATGTAAAGTGGGTCGGTAACTCCGTTAAGGAAGTTCCGGCCACGGACCTCCACGGAAAAGCCGCCCCCGGGCACCCCGGTAGTCTGGACGATATTGACCCCGGACATTTGGCCCTGCATGGCCGCCAAGGGATTGCCCACGGGCTGTTTATCGATTACTGAAGCCTTTACCGTGGCAATGTTCCCGGTGCGTTCCTTCTCGGAAACGGTATAATAGCCCGCATTGAGCACCACTTCCCCCAACTGGGTTACATCCTCTTCCAAGGAAACAAAGACCTCTTCCCTACCCCCAATGGGCACGGAAAGGGTCTTGAAACCCACCATGGAAAAGATCAGTACATCGTCACCATCAGCTTGAATAGAAAAGGAACCGTCCAAATCGGACATGGTTCCGCTGTTCTTGGATTCCACCACAAGGTTCACCCCGGCCAGGGGCTCTCCCGAAGTATCTGTCACGGTGCCGGAAACGGTGGCCTGCGGTGGTTCCAAGAAGCCCGCCTGCATATAAAAGGCACAAAAGGGCATTAAAAAGATATAAAGGAGCACGAACAGGGATGCACTGCGCATGCGTATTGTTATTGGTTGCATAAATTGAGTTCTTTTAATTAAAGCGTTAGTTATTCTCCACACTGCCCAAAAAGTCACGGGAAAGCCGTAACTTCCAGAAGGACATCAAGGTTCGGATAAAGGCCATCCTGTCCAAGAAGCAAAAGCACTTGGAAATAGGATTCCTAAACCAAAAAGACCATGGTTTCGTGATTGGGCCGGTTGCCCTAAAAGTGTGTGTGTTGATTGTGGGACTAAAGGATATCGTGAACCGGAAAATAGTGTAACGTGTATCCCACAACCCTAGCCTTGGGATTATACGGGGTTCTTTGGCTTCTTTTTAAACAGAATATCGAACACCGAATATGATGCCCCAAAAACAGGACAACAACACGGAGTGAACCCTACATAAAAAAATTGCCAAATGTTTCCCATAACCCATTGGTTGGGCGATGCCCCGAAAGGACCAAAGAAACCAAACGCTAAGAAGAAAGTTGCAATGTACCATTGCACCAAAAAAAGGCGCGGAACTCAACTTATCTAAATAGAGGTACTGGTGATACCGTGCAACGATAAGAGAGCCCACGCCCGGGTCGTGAGCAATCTGCTTATTGTCCTGTTGCAAAAATTACCAGTTTTCTATTTAAGGACTCTAAGCGAAAGCTTCAAATATGTTCTAAACGAAGAATCGCAAATGTATGTATTCAGTTCCAAATATAACGAAATATAAAAATGTAATCCAAATGGCCTACATGTTTTTTTACAATTAAATGAAAATTGCAATATGGGTAAGCTAAAACCAGAGGATATTGCATTGAACAATAAGATTGCGCGTAGAATAAAGGAATTGCGCATAAAGGTTGACCCTAATCAAAAAAGGTTTGCAGAAAATAATGATTTGGAAAGGCAAACTTTAAATCGATGGGAAAGTGTTAATGATGACCGAGGAGTTTCAATACACACAATCAATAGATTTTGCAGAATGATAAACATAAACCTAAAAGATTTTTTTGCTTCAGACTCATTTAAAAATCAATAATTCTGGCTTCCTTCAACTTATCGATTTTCTCTTTTTTTTAATTTCCTTACAGAATTCCACATTTACTTGTCTTAGAAAATTCTTACATTTAACGTCATCTCCCCCCAAAGCTTTATTGAACGCCAAGGAAGCTATGCTTTGCATTGAAATGTAAAAGTTTGGGCGTAGCCAACCTATTTGGTGGTATATGTCGAAGAAAGTTGGGGATATAAACGAGTTACCATTAATTATGACTCATCCAGCAAAATGATAGACTTTGACAATTTATGGGTTGATATGGAATGTCCGAAATGTGGATATCAGGACGAGATACAGCTAATCGATGCAAAGACAGAAAAAACCATCTATTGTCATAATTGCAAAATTCAAATAAAACTTTCCGATAGCGAAGCTTCTGTTCATACAGGAATTGATAGTATGAATAATGCTTTAAAGGAACTTGAAAACACATTAAAGAATTTCGGAAAATGAATTATTCAAACCATAACTTAAGAACAGATTTACAAGAATGGAAAAATAGATTATACAGAGCACCATATGCTCAATTTGGTAATCAGCTCAAATATTTACTCAATAACCTTGACAACAATTTACAGATAAAAGGTCTTGTACAAGAAACAATAAATAAGCATCCTTATTCTGATGAGGATTTTGACAAACAAACCGAACGAGAAAGAAGAGGTCTTGATATGGAATTTGAATCTGAGATTCATCAAACGGCTTATTGTTATCAATTTATAAAGTATATTATTGCAAAATCTGGAAATCATAATCTACACAATCTTACCATTTTTTCACGTAGAGACTTTAATGACACAAAAACTAAAATTGTTGAAGATTATATTTCGCCAATAATCTACTACTTACACGATAAACTTGACAAATCTAATTCAACAATCTACTTATTAGAAAAATATAAAAGGCGAACAGAATGGTTTACTAAAAAGGAACTGTTTGAAAAATATAAAACGGCTGACAAAAGCTACGAACAGATTCTTGAAGATGATTTGAGATTATTCCTTTTTGACCAAGGAATTGATTATCCATTTTCCACACCGACTTCCGCTTCAGGCAGAGCCGATATAATTGGAGAAATTGAAACTGATGACCCATTAGTTGTAGAAATAAAAATTTTTGACAGAAGCAAGAGCTATGGAAAGGAGCGAATTAAAGATGGATTTAATCAAATAGTAAAATATGCTAATGACTACAATAAAGATGTTGGATACTTAGTAATTTTCAATATGGATAAAGCCGAATTGAATTTTAATTTTACAGATAACAGTAATATTTTCCCGCCATCAATTCAGTTTAATAATAAGATTTTTTACTTCGTAGTCATAAATTCAGCCAATAACGAAACAGCAAGTAAGTCAGGAACAATTCAAGAGATTGAAATAACTGAAAAAGAACTGACGAAAAAATAACTAATGGCAACAATGTATATAAAAAATAGCGCAAAACCTTGCTAACACTAAGGTTTGGGCTTTTTTGGAAAGTCGCCAAATTTTTAAATTTGACGATTCCCAATAATAAAGATAAATAGTAAAATTTAAAAATTCGGCTTGTGTTTTATCCGAAAAGTAATCGCCTATTTTCAGCGCTACTTTTCATATACGGAGACGTCAGACTGTCTCAAAACTTAAAGATAGCTTTACCTTGTAAGGTTTGATATTCTTTATCTTTAAGTATGGAGTATCAACAGAAACAATCCCGAACCCAGCTTGCCCTCTACACCACTTGCCTGGACGATATGATCGCCGAGGAAAATTCGGTACGCACCATTGACCGTTTTGTGGACGGTCTGGATCTACATTCCTTAGGTTTTGGGTCCATGGCATCGCAAGGACGCCCACCTTACGATCCCGCAGATCTGTTAAAACTTTACATCTATGGATATTTGAACCGGATACGTTCTTCCCGACAGTTGGAGCTGGAGTGTTCCCGTAACATCGAGCTGATGTGGCTGCTCGGCAACCTAAGGCCAGACCATAACACCATCGCCCGTTTCAGGAAGGACAATCCAAAGGCCATAAAGCGGGTGTTCCGTGCCACGGTGTCCATTGCAAAGAACCACGAGCTGATAGGGGCGGTACTGATAGCAGGGGATTCCACCAAACTCAGGGCACAGAACAGCAAAAAGAACAACTTCAACCTGAAGAAGGTCGCACGCCACCTGGAGTACATCGATAAAAAACTCGGGGAACACCAACGGGAACTGGCCAAGGCGGACGGTGACGGGAAAGAGGAAATCCGTCAGTTGGCAAAGAACAGGGAACTACAACGGGAGAGGTATGTCCGCATCCAAAAGGAACTGCGGGCCGATACCTCCACCGAAAACCCACAGATCTCCACCAGTGACCCCGATAGCCGCCACCAGATCGTGCGGGGCACCATAACGGAGGTCTGTTATACCGCACAGACAACGGTGGATGCCGAACATAAGCTACTGATCGATTACAAGATCACCAACCAAAACGACAAAAAGGCCATGGGCGGTATGCTCAGAAGGGCAAAGGCCATTTTGGGGACCAACGCCTTTAACGCACTATATGACAAGGGGTACCATACTGGGAGCGAGTTCAAGATGGCCAGCGACCTTGGGATCGACACCCTGGTGGCCGTGCCCGGTATCGGTCGTGCCAGCCAAGCACCGGACCCGGCATACAACGCCGAACATTTCGACTACGACCCGCAACGGGACAGCTATCGCTGCCCACAGGGCCACGGGCTTACCAGCAACGGGAACTGGTACAGGGCACGCAACTACCGGTTCAAGCAATACAGGACAAAGGCATGCAGACATTGCCCGGTCCGAAGCCTATGCACATCGGCAAAGCAAAACGGCAAGATCCTGCAACGCAGTGAGTTCACCGGATTCATCGAACGCAACGCCCGCAGGGTAACGGCGCAACCCGATATTTACAAAAAACGACAGGCCCTGGTCGAACATCCCTTCGGTACCATAAAAAGGCAATGGGGCTTTGACCACATCATAACCAAAAAGGGAATGCCCGCGGCCAGTGCCGACTTTGGGCTCATTGCATTGGCGTACAACCTCAAAAGACTGATGAAATTGGGATGGGAGGCCAAAAGAAACATGAAACAGCCAATCTGTGCCCTAAAAATGCTCCTGATCAACCTTAAAAGGCTGGAAAACGCGTTCTTGGCACAATATGTCCACATTTGTGAAAATCCAACCTTCTTACGGCCAAACACCCCCTAAATCACAAATTGTGTAAATTTATTCAAAATCAAAGGTGGTTTTGAGACAGACTGCCGTTAGCCTTCATTAAAAAAAACGAGAAACTGAATGAACTTTACAGATAGAATAAAACCAACAGACAAAGGAATAACAACTTACCTTGACGAACTGAAAAATCAAGATTATCAAATTCCAACATTCCAAAGAGACGTAGTTTGGGAAAAGGAAAATGTAAAAAAACTTTGGGACAGTATTTATAAATTCTATCCATTAGGCAGTATTCTCGTTTGGAAAACTGATTTAAAGCTTCAAAATCACAGAGAAATTGGCGGACATAAAATCGTTAATGACAATTTCAACCGAACTGAATATCAATATTTATTAGACGGACAGCAAAGAACCACTTCCCTACTGACTTCACTTTATGGTGGAAAAATTGAGGGCAGAGAAGATTTAGACCCAGCACTTTTTGTAGATATTACAGTTGAGAGTTCAGACGATACAGATGACGAAAGCTACAAAAAACGATTTCTTTATTGGGATGAAATTGACGACAAGAACGGAACTTTTAAAAGGAACATTAGCAAGAAAAAAAAGTTTGACGAAGGACTGATTTTAAAGCTAATCGATATTAAAGAAAAGTACAACGATATTCAAAAAACGGTTATCAAACATCCAGAAATTGACCTGAATTTTGATCACCAATATATTGAGGAACTCGGTCGTATAAAACAAGTTCTTGATAATTACAGACTTTCATTCATTGAATTAAAAGGCATTCAAGTTTCAGAAGTTTGTCAAATATTTGAGCGTATAAATCAAGCAGGAAAACCGTTAGATATTTTTGATATAGTTGTAGCTAAAACATTTAGACCAAAATCAGATTCGGACAGCGGATTTTATTTAAGAGATTTAATAGACGGATTTCGAGAAATTAACAACAGTAGATTTCTACAATTAAGTGACTTTGACTATCTGCAAATTCTATCAATTCTAATTAGGGAAAATATCGAAAATTCGGGAATTGCAAACATTACGCCTCGATATTTAAACGACATAAAAACGGAACAGATAGAAACGATTTGGGCAGATTCTAAAAAGGCAATTTTAAAGACATTCGACTTTTTCGAGAACACATTGAACCTAAAAGGTCCACAGTTAATACCATACAGATATTTCTATCTTACAATATCAAATTACTTCTATCAAAACAACAATCCAGATTACGATTTTCTAAAGAAATACTTTTGGTTTAATAGTTTGCATAGAGACGACTTATTGAGCAATACCACCGATATTAAAAATCATATTACTTTTCTAAACAAGGAGAAAAATAAAGAAGAATATCAATTTGAACGCTTCTTAATTGACCGAGACACTTTGAGAAAAGCTTCATATAGTTCAAAAGGTGTATCTTCAAGAGCAATCCTTGCACTTTTTGCGACTAACCAACCGAAAGATTGGAAATTTACTGATAGAAATGTAATTGCGGAAAACTTCTTTTTCTCAACTGACAAACCAAATTTACACCACATTTTCCCAACAGACTACATTGCAAAAAACCCAGGCTCTAATACTATCGACAATAATTCTCTAATGAATATTGCTTATTTGACACAAATAACAAATTTAGAAATTAGCAATAAAAATCCTTTAGATTATATCTGCGACTATGATAAAAATCCTGACTTCCCGACAGCTATTAAATCACATTTAATCCCTGAACAAGTATTGGAATGGTCAAGTTTACCCGAAATGCCTGAAAATGCTTTGGACATATTCATAGAGCAAAGAATTGATTTGATAATCGAACAGTTAAAATCAAAATTGAACGGAATTAAATTTGAGGTTATTGATACGAGAGAAAGTGTATTAGCGGAAAAAGAATAACGAAAGGCTAACAATGCTAGTTTCTTACTTTATGAAAACTATCACATTGAAAAATTTGCATTTGCGGAATAAAAAAAAGCCAGTGGTAATTGAGTAAAAGCATGCAAACCCATCCTTAATCACTGCATATTTTTCACCCAACCTGAAACCCTCCCCGAAAAATGTGGCTGGTGCCGCACCAAGTCAGTTTAATTCACTGCCATCTGAAAAAAACCAGAATGGACTGCCTATTTAAATTAAGGCATATGTCTCACTAGGTGGAAAAAGCAGCTCAATTCCCTTGGGTCTTATCTTAAACAATGGACCTTTTTCAACAACCTTTCCTTTGGAATTTCGCTTGATCAAATGATCTAAAGTGATTATTCCTTGATCAATCAATAGATCAAATTGTGAGGTGATGGGCTTTTTGGTATGTTCCACCAATTTGTACTGAAAATGTTCCTTCCCATCCTTATGGATACTATCTGCTTCCACCCAAAAAGTCTCTTTGTGCTTTTCCCTTAATCGATTATGAAGCTTGTCCAAGGTCCACACCACAAAATCACCAATACCAGGATTGTTGGAATTCTCAATCAATTGGTCGATGTCCGAATCCAATTTAAGGCTCAGGCCTTGGGAGTTTTGTGTTATTGCCGAGACGGTACAGTATAGTTTAAAATCATCTCCGCGATCATAACCAAATGCATCCAAAATGTCTTGGGAGCTCTTGAACTTGCTCAATGTCCAATTGGGCACTTGTGCAAAAAGGTTTTTCCTATTGTTTCTTTTACCACGAAAAGATTTGAGTTCAATTCCTTTGTAGTCCGGTTGTTTGGATGAATTGATATCGATTCCCAATGCTGTTTCCAGCGTCCTGCCCACTGAGGTGTCCGCATCCACCATGGAGGGTATCGGACCTTTACTTGCCAGTTTTCGCAGTATAGCCAAAAGCTCAAGGGCCACTTCATTTTCCGTAGTGTTGATTTCAAGTATCAATTCCTGAAGCGGATTTCCGATGGAAGAGCTTATGAGTCCTTCCACATCCATTTTTGTCAGGTTAAAGACCTGAAAACTATTATCATAATAGATGATGGCAACAATATCATTGGGGTCTGCAAAATTGGACAGCCCGTAGAACCAGATTCTGGGATCACCATTTTTTGTTAAAGGGCGGTAAAGAGAAGCTGTAGACTTTATAATCTTTAACCCCTCATATATCACGGCTGGCATCAGTACTTTATTCTTCGGTCCTTGCAGTTGTGATTCATAATTATGGATATTCTCCTCTTCCAAAAAGCTGCGCACCGCACCGGTGGCATCCATAATGGATTTTTTCAACCCTGTTTCAGTCGGCTCTATTAAGGTAAATGGGACTTGGTATTTTGTTAAGACCTTTATCTTATTCTGTTCGGCGTCGGAAAGTTTTCTCACTTGATATTCTTTAAGATTTCCATCGCCACTGCCCGTGCCATCAAAGGGGGAACCGCATTCCCGACCAAAGTATATTGGGGCAGTTCCGATTTGCGATTGTTTCCACCAGTGGAGCGCTTCCCCTGAAACACAAAGGAGTCATCGAAGGATTGCAAACGGGCCATTTCTCGGACGGTAAGCGCCCTTGGGGTATTATAGTGGATATAATCATCCGGGATGGTCATTACCGTGGGGCTCTGGGATTCAGGTTTCAATACATTATAGTTTCGCTTGTTTGAAGCCAGACCATATTGGTTCAGTTTTACCTGTGCTTTCTTGTAATCCCCTTCCTTTAGGATGATATCCAAACGTTTGATGACATCTTCCCCTTGATTGCTGGTCTTGTGGTTGTGCAGCACGGCATAATCTTTTTGATTATTATCCAATGCCTCCGAATTCTTGACATAAAAGGGCTTTGTGGCGTTGGTAAACCTACCATTGAGGCGGCCAGACTTGCTCCACTCGGCAAAGGTCTTACCCTTTTTGACCAAAGGTTTTCCATCAATTGATCGATGTTTTAATAAGCCTTTCATCTTTTTGGCAGTACCATTGTACTGTTTTGAGATATCGACAAGATGATAATGGTGAGCCTCTTGGTTGTTGCCGATAAAATCCAGATCGTACAAGGCCTCAAATACCGATACTTTCTCCTGCTCGGTAACGGTGGCAGGTATTTCAGATATAAACTTCTGGTCCTTTCTACAACCAATGAAGAGTACACGTTCCCTATTCTGCGGCACCCCATAATTTGAGGAGTTGGCCACAAATGGTGCTTCGATCCTGTACAGTCTGATATCATCGATTATCTTTTGAAGCTCATTGTTTTGTCGTTTGTTGCAAAACGTCTTGATAATGGATAGACAGTCATCGATGTTAAGGATATAGATCTTCAAAGCATGGATAATATCCTCGCATTGTTTCCGGAATTTCTTCTCTACTTTTAATTCTTTGAAGGCCTGTTCGATCTTGTCAATGATTTCTTGCGAATCAAGATGCGTCAGGAATTGGGTGAAGGTATCCACAAATGCATCATTGTCGATGTTGCAGAAATCCTTTTCCCGTATGATGTCCCTTTTAAGCTTTTCCCATTCCTTGTTCCGTATCAGTATATTGAAACCGTGTCTGATGGTACTGATTCGGGTATCTGTCTTGCTTGTTTTGTAATCGACAATATTGGGAGTCAATTTTTTAAATCTGGCGTCAACGTTCCTTATATAACTTTCTTTCTCCATTTCCGCCTTGGCATCCGTGAACCGTTCGATTTCAATGCGCTTGACCAGACAGTCCAAAATGAAGTTTTCCTCTGGGTTGCTTTTCTTCAACGCCGTAATAAAGGTTGACAGTCGGGGAACTTCATTTATGTCCACTATTGAATTGATTTCCGCCAATATCAATTCCTTGATCTTTCCCCGTTCCTTGGTCAGAATCCCCTTTACGTTCTCCATCACAAAGTATTTGGGCTGCAATACTTTGATGACCTCCAGATAATGGGCAAAGAGATCGTCCTTCTTATCGAACTTTTTACGTTTTCCCGCCAGACTAAAACTTTGGCATGGAGGTCCCCCACAGACCACATCCACCTGCTTTCCTTTGAGTTTGGTCAGCAAGTTGTCCAAAAAATCAGGTTCTGTGATGTCTTGGCACAAAAATTCGGCATCCAGGCCCAATTGATAATTGTACCGCACCAAATGGGTCAATTCCGAATTTTCATTGATGTCATTGGCCAACAAAAATTCAAAATACTTGTTTTTGCTCTCTGCCTGTAAAAAACCCTCGCTGAATCCCCCCGCACCGGCGAACAGGTCTACAAAGGTAAATGCCTCTCCCTTTGGGAAGCTGGGTTCCCTTACAATATTGACATCATGGCCCTCTTTATAGGCATTGACATAATCAGAGAGTTTGTCCTTTATTTCCTTATCTGTATAATTTTTCTTGGGGGAGTTGTTGAAAAGTTCTTCTGCCCTATCCCTCAAATATCCCAAATAATGATTGATCTCAATTGCCCTCTCTGCCGTGTCGATCACGGATTGGGTCTCCTTATCAAATTCTTTCGGTCTGATTTTCTCCTTGGTAGAGATCTTTACCTGTTCGGAATTACAATTGATCCTCAGATGGATAGGGGAAAAACCTTTTTTGTCGGTCTTGTCGAGATAGAAGTTAAATGTTGCCATGATAGGTTGCGGACGTTTTTACGGACACGGACAAATCTACGGACACCAATGGGAATTTCCAATTTTTGTTTTGAACTTCCATATTTTTTTGAGAACAATTGTTTAACATCTTAAAAACAATAAACTCCAAAAATTTGAAGTGAAATATGAAATAAGAATAGTAATTTTGCACTAATAGTACACACCACGCTACACCGTAAGAACAGCGTCCCAGGGTGTGTCTTTTGTTTTATACGCCTCCCATAAACTTCCACAATACTGTTATCACATGTATAGTAAATAGGCTTTTACGATAGAAAAACAAATTGCCCATCATCCAGTAGTTCAGAGTAAAAAAGTCCTTTTACCATCGTGAAACATCGATGGACCCCGATCCTTTTCCGTAAATTTACCATATAGTTGCCACACCGCGGTCAAGGATGGGCCAGCACCTTGCGGGTGATGGGGGCACAGACGGCTGATAAAGACAGCGTGGTGTGGCAATGAACCCGCTATTTCAAGAATTCCATCCTTTTTATAACATGTACCAGCACTCCCCTTATCAAATCCCTATTTCTCTTTTACAAAGTGCGCAAATGTTACACGTATTGGACTAATCTAGTGTATATGTTTTATCATTAAAAATCTGGAGCGCATCCCAAATTTTTATTATAGGGTTGTATATATTCCCAGAACGCCTTACCTGCACTTTCCATATAATTCATGGAATAGTACATTTTGGTGTTCGAGGCAACTTGATAAATATATTCCGAACATTGGTAGGCGTATTTTCTTTTAAAACATACGATTGCAAAATAGTACGTTTTATAATCCATATATACACTGTAGAAGGTAACCTTAGAAATGGCATCACTATCGTAGCTATAGAAAGTACTGCCATAGCTCTCCGACTTCACGAAATCCATCATCTCCTCACAGGTCTGGGCCTTCAAACCCTTGAAGCACAGCAATACGATTATACTTAATACTATTTTTTTCATACGTCAAACATTGATATTACCCCTACCCAAAAAATCCTTTGCATATTTTGTAAAATAATCGCGACCTGTTTCCTACTCCATATAGGTGAAAGTCAATGACACCACTCCTTGATCAGAATCCATTACAGAAACCGCAGTGATATCCGCGGAAGTCGGATAATTATCTTCGTCATAATCAAAGTTTGCATTAATGGAATACACTGTCTCTCCCTCCTCATTCTTATATATGATCTGTGAAAGGTTGTTTACCGGAAACAACAATCTGGCCTGCACAATTTCAGAAGATTGTGGGGTCATTGAAAAGTTGAGTTGTACATTGTCCAGCATAGCTATCAATCCCCCAGATTTCATTGTATAATAAAAAGGATTAGGAGCATCGTCGTACTCTAAGTTTGCGGTATACACTTTAGCGATATAATCCCCATACCCTTCATCCCATTCTTCTTCAAAAAACTCAATCACTTCTGGATTTCCATTATCATCAAAGGAAACCACCTGACCTATGTCAAAGGCATCATAGGGAGACTGATATAATTCTTCCGTATCAAGGTTATCATTGGAGCCGGTAATCGTTTTCAATTCACTGTTCTCATACAAAAAGATGCTCGTATCGGTCCCATCGGAGACCGTATTCAAACTACCATCATTATTATAGGAGAAACCGATCGTTGTATTATCTTCCGGCTTTTCCGGGGAGATGTACGAAACACTGCGGATTAACTTCTCCTCCACATTTCCATTGGCATCTTCAAATTCATCGGTAACGGATTCCTCACTACAGGCAACATTTAATAAGGAAACGATAGCACAAGCTAGTGGTAGCTTAAAATTTTTCATGGGACTTTGGTTTTATAATTTTCAAAAATCTTTAGGTAGTCCAAAATTACACTGTCCCATCCACATTGCTTTACAGTTTCCCGTAAACCCCGTGATTTAATTTTGTTAATTTTAAACCACTGAACCAAACAACCCCATGATACGAAGACTGGCGTTAGTAGTACTGATTTTCTTCCATTTCCTTGCATTTTCCCAAAGCGATGAGATCAGTTTGGTTTCCTGGAACATCAAAGACTTTGGCAGAACCAAAAACACGGAAGAACTCAATCAAATTGCAGAAATCGTTAGGGATACCGATATTTTGGCCATCCAAGAAGTGGTAGCAGGCTATGGCGGAGCACAAGCGGTGGCCAAGCTTTCGGACATCCTCAATCGAAAAGGGAGCAAATGGGACTATGTCATCAGTGACCCCACCAACAGCCCCAAATATGTTTCCGAGCGTTATGCCTTTATTTGGAAGACCAGCAGAATCAAGATCAAGAACAGGGGGTGGCTCATTTCCGAATTGGCAACCCAAATTGACCGGGAGCCATTTTTACTACACTTCTATATCGAGGGAAAACCGTTCACCGTGGTCAATTTTCATTCCAGGCCCTATAACAAAGACCCAGAAAGTGAGATTCGGGCCCTCTCAACATATGTTACCGATTCCCTGAAAACCCCTTTGATCATTGCCGGGGATTTTAATGTTGATGAAAAGATGCCCGTTTTCAATTCCTTGAAAAAATCGGGGTACCAAACGGCCATCACCAACCAAAAGACCACTTTGAAATGGAGCTGTGAACGAACTGATTATCTCAACCACCCCATTGACAATATTTTTTATTCTAAAAATATTCAAAAATTGGAAGGAAAGGTCATAGATTTTGTACGCTACTGTGATGAATTGGAAAAGGCTCGAAAGCTATCCGATCATTTGCCGGTATTTATAAAATTTAGGATGAACTAGAAAAAGCTTCAATCCTCCCAACCACAAAGGGCCCGCCCCATATCCTTGGCCTTGGCCAAAGTGACCTCATAGATCTTGGTGGAACAATTGGAAAGGCCCCTGCAGTCTTTACGATAGTGGTACTTTTTGCTTCCCTTTCCCATGCATACATAGACCATGGTATCATTATTGGAAGGCATACCATAAGCACAGAGCACTATAAAAAGTACCGGGAGCAAAAAAATCCTAATCCTCATAGTAATCCACGGTTTGCAATAAAAGTTCTTCAAACTGATAAATATCGTCCACCGTTTCAATCGGATGCCGGGTCTCCTCCTTATGTTGATCAAAGGTACCCAAGTATTTATTGCCCCCATTGAGATGTAAACGGCAGAGGGGTTTTCGGTTGTTATCGTCCAACAAGATACCAAAATAGGACTGGGTATCTCTATGCACGATACGATCGACCGAGAGTTTTCTGCGCAAAATGGCCACCACAATGCGATACCCGTCCATCTCTTCCTCTGTGGTATCGACTTTGCTCACTTTTTCCGGCTCTTTGTCCTCTTCCTGTTGTTTTTCCGCTTCCTTATGAAGCGCTGAATTCAAACGATCGTTCACCTTTTCGCTAATGGTCTGGATAAAGGCCTTGCTTACCAAATCGGTGAATTCCCCCATTACCTTTTCGGTAAGCCGGCCAGTATAGATCCGTGATGCGAAAAGCCTGACAAAATCATAAGTTGGCGCTTGCAGCTCTTCGCCTATAAGTTTTTTAATTTCCTTGGTATACTTCAGTGAGCTGGCATTGTCCACAATCTCATCCACATTAAAGTTGGTCTTGTGGAACTTAGCTATCTCGTTGACCACATTCTCCTTTAATTGGGTAATATCAAATTCCAAAAAGGGCTTTTCGTCCATTTTATTGGCCGATTCCAAATCGGTAAAAAATTGATACTCGATACCATTGGTCAGCAGTGCAAATCGGGTTTTCGTGGTATGGAAATACCGGAACAATTGGGAATTATGGGCATTCAACTTTTCTTTCCAGTTTTTACATTCGATAATGATGATGGGAACATCATGCTGAAAGATTGCATAATCCACCTTCTCCCCCTTTTTCAATCCCAGGTCTGCGGTAAATTCAGGCACTACCTCGGTAGGGTTGAAGGTATCATACCCCAACAAGTTGATAAATGGCAACACAAAGGCATGTTTGGTGGATTCCTCGGTATCGATTTGCTCTTTGAGCTTGATGACTTTTTCGGCCAAAGCCTTAAGTTGGTTCTGAAGTTCCATGTTCTTATATTTTTTTAGATAGCCAATCGGTACAGTCCTTACTCAGATTATGTACGGCCCAGTGGGGTTTTAATCCAACGACAAGGAGTTTATCGTCCCTATCGATATGTTTGGTGAGCCGCTCCTTTATTAAACCACAGGTTTCATTGGATTTTACCACCCACAACGAATCCAAACATTGCCTACAGTTTCCAATTCTTTGTATTTCTTCAACCAATAGTTGATGATTTCGAATTGGAACATACAAATCATATGAAATTAAAAACGACCCCATTTTACCAATAGCTAATTTTTACATCCTTTTTTATCGCATGTAATTTTCTCAACGCTTTCTTCCCAATGGTCTGGCTTTGCCCTTGTATCAAATCCACAATCTGTAATTCCTCCCTTGTATCCTTTGTGTACTTCTCCTGTTGGAATATGTTTTACTGCCATATCGATCATTATTGATTATATTTTCAAACCTACCCCTATAAAAAATTAATCCCTTACAGAAATCTGTAAGGGACATCAATGTGGTCCAAAAAATTTTTGGTGAACGTTAGTACACCACTCTTTTAAAGTGAACAAAAATGGTCAGTGTTATGGATTTTTGGCTACTACTGTTGCTCTTCCAATACGGCATTGACGGCATCTTGATCGAGTTTGTTCCAATTTCCGGTAGCTGCATCCACAACAATGGGAATTAGTCCTCCAAGTACATCCAGCACTATCCAACCGGCCCCCACCCTTGTGTTAACGATGCGGGTTACATTCTGATAACCTTCCTTCCTGTATTCAATGGTATAACTCTTATCAGCCTTCAGGTTGAGCTCAACGGGCGTAGTGCCCATTTTAAATCCATTGACATACACCTCAGCACCTGCGGGATCCGAACCTACGGCCAATGCATGGCTCTTTTTTCCGAACAAGGTGGCACAACTACTAAAACTCAGGGATGCGACAATTAATAACGAAATGCTTAGAATGATGGTTTTTCTCATAATTGTATTGATTCTATATGTTGGTCAAACCTAGCCTTAAAACAAAAAAATCCCTTACAGATATCTGCAAGGGAAATTCAAAGGTTCACTAACAAACTATAAATCAGATCTTTTCCTCCCGGATCATTTTTGCGATCAAATGATTGGTGTTCTTGGCCCCGAATTCATCGAACATTTTACTGACCCTTTTGTCTATAGTACTTTCGCTGTTAGGGGTGATATGCTCCTTTTTGAACTTTTCCGAAATCTCCTTTTTGGTAAGTCCTCCCGCCAAACTTTGCAGAATCATCAGGTCGAACTCTTCGAGTTCAAATACGTTATTGGAAACATTCAAGTCGATGCCAGGGGACACATAGGTACGGTTATGATAGACTTCCTGAACAGCATTGACCAATTCGGTAAGCCCGTGGCGTCCCTTGCATACATAACCGTTGATCTTTTCTTCCTTGAAAAGTGCATTGACCGTGACCGGGTTGTCCTCCATGGAATTCACGATGACCTTTAAGTTGGGCTGAAGGGCCCTAGCGGCCCCTATCAGTTGAAGTCCCGAAGTAAGCTTCCGTTGTACATGGTCACGTTTAAAAAACAGGTCGGTGATCAATAATTCAAAAGGTTCATTTTTGGTTGCAGCATATTTTAAACGGTTGTATGCCTTATCACAATAGAGTTCATCCTGTAGCACAGGAATATGCAATGTATCCCGCAACATTTCAGAAATCCCCTGATTGGTATCCTGAAAATCCTCGGCAATCAATACTTTTTTGAACATAGTGGTTTTTTTTATTAAAACGGAATCGTGATATGGGCCGTAAAGCCCTCACCCTTACCGGAATCAAAAATAACGGTTCCTCCAATGGCCTGAATACGCTTTTCCGTATTCCGAAGACCATTTTTGGCATTTAGTTCTTCCTTGGATGCCCCTACACCATTATCGGAATACTTCACCACTATGGTTTTTCCGGTATGTTTGAATCCAATGGTGACCACATTTGCCTTACTATGTTTGCCCATATTGATCATCAGTTCCTGTATCACCTTGAAGAGCACTTTTTGCGATAAAGGGGCCATTTCACCCCAATCAATATCCTTGACACCGGTAACAAAAAGGTTCGCCTCATTTGGGGTTCGAAAACGTAGCATTTCCAAAAACTCAGCCTTAAATAGGCCTCCCGTGCTCACCTCATTGACCTCCCTGGAAAAATTCCTGCTTTGGTTATAGAGTCCATCCAAGCGATCTAAGATCTTTGACCGATCCATATCCCCCTGTACCATCAGCATGGTCTGGTTGAGGCCCGCTCCAAAATCATCATGGAGCCGTCGGGACATATCAGCTTCCGTTTCGAGGGTAGCCTCCAACTTGGCGAGTTTGTTTCGCTCTTTTAAACGTTTGGTACGTTGACCAAAAAAATAAATGGCAAAGCTCAGGCCCAACAATAAGACTATGGAACCTAGGTAGGACATGGTTTTCTTACTGCGTTCCTCGGTGGCCAACAAGGCTTGTTCCGCATTTTCTTTTTCCAATCTCAAGATGGATTCTTGCTTCAGCTTGTCGTCGTATTTGTATTTGGCGAATTGGGTCTTGACCATCGTTTCTTTAGCATCAAGACTATCGATCAAAAATATGTAGCGGTCACGGAGTTTTACATTTTCGGGACTTATCTGCATCAGGAACTTCAATGCATCGGTCTCCGCCCTTGGTACTTTGATTCTTTGTGCCAATTGGATTACAGTGTCCAGATAAGCACGGGACACTTGGGGCCGTTTTTCCATAAAATATTCCCCTAAA
The DNA here is from genome assembly GCF_000224085.1 of Allomuricauda ruestringensis DSM 13258. Classification (NCBI taxonomy): domain Bacteria; kingdom Pseudomonadati; phylum Bacteroidota; class Flavobacteriia; order Flavobacteriales; family Flavobacteriaceae; genus Flagellimonas; species Flagellimonas ruestringensis. The sequence goes on along the minus strand of NC_015945.1, from coordinate 2,834,679 downwards.
TGAGTATAGCTGGCTATTTGCCCTCGTATATCATTTTTCACCTTTCTAAATTGTAGGGCTTTTTGCAAAGCTTCTTCAACGTCCCTATTCACGGATAGCCATTGGGCATAGGACAAATTATCCAATATCCTTGCATAAACCACAGGAGTGGAATCCAAAGCTGTATTTCCCATAATCTTATCTAAAAGTACTATGGCCTCTTCATATCTTCCATCATCAATATAGGTGGCTGCCAAATTGTTTTCAAATGCAACCCTATCATCCTTAGAATTGCTATTTTTAATGGCCTTGGAATAATAGAATATGGCATCCTCGAAATTTAATAACTTCCTATGGTTAGTAGCCAAGAGCCCATAACATTGGACAATTTCAGTACTGTCATGAGATTCCCTCAAAAATTGCAGGGCCTCGGTCACGGTTTCCTTGCTTCCGAAAAAATCATTTTGGTTCTTCTGGATAACCCCCATAAACAATAAGCACTTCCCTGTCCAGCTGCTGTCTTTTGCCAATTCGAACTGGCTTTTGGCTGCACTGTAATTTTCAAATACCTTGCTATAATCAGACCGGACCCGATCATAATAATAGCCCATTAGGTAGTACTGGGACGCCCTTATTCTAGGGTTATCAAATTGGGATCGCATTGTGATAAAACTGTCATGGTAAGCCACCAAGCTATCGTAGTCCCCAGCTTGAAAGAGCAAGGAACTTTTTTTGTACATCAACTTGCCCAAGATGGAATCCGCTTCCAGATCTCTGGCCAAGAAAAGGGCCCTGTCTATACTTTCCCTTTTTTCTTCCAATGAAACATCCTTACCAATGGAGCGAGTATAGTAGATGTTTATACTGTCGTTTTTATCCGAAACAACCCTTGTCCCACCTTTATCGGATGGTACACAGGAAACTAAAATCGTCAATATGATAAGGAATGGGTACCGTTTCAAGAATAAAGAAGTTGTGGTTCATTAAAAAAGCCATGTCCGATTTCCAGACATGGCTCAAATTAATGAAATTATTCTTACTGATCACCTTCTCCGGGGGGTGGTGGAGGTGGTGGTGGGGTCGGATCTTGGTCATCACCTTCGGTCGCGACCATATCATATTCGCTCTCAATCTCAGCCGTATCCGTAGTGGAACAAGAGAACAGAAACATATTCAAAACAACGGCCATCAAGGCCCAAAACACTTTTTTCATTTTTATGAAATTTTAAGATTTAACAAAGAGGGGGCTGTCCGGATTTTCCGGAGCGATGGAGTTTTACAGCCACCCTACGAGTTTTGGAGTACTCCTTTGCTATGGTTGGAAAGTGGAAACTGCATGTGACCCTTTAGGTTACTTTCCAATGAACCCTATACAGGTCACATTGCAGCATCCCATAAAAATGAATTTTCTAGAACGGCTATGTCAGCAACACATAGCGGAATCCATTTTCTGCAACAAAGTAAATTGAAGTGTTGATCAAGATTGCGGACAAAGAATAGACTTGTATTGGACATCTTTTGGACACCAATGAATTCAAGGGGTCCAGAGTACAAAATCACAAAACGGTCTATTCTAAATTTGTACTTTTACCTATTATGGATGACAACAGAATCGGTGAAATCGTTCAAAAGGTTTTTGCCAAGGCCAAAACCGAGTGTGTTTCCCAGAAGAAAAGTGCCCTTTCCAAACATATCGCAAATCAAATCCAGGAAAATCACGGATATATCAGCTATCGCACCTTGGAAAGGGCGTATGACCGCCATATCATAAAGGACACGACGGTAAGTGAACGTAATGCAGAGAGCATTGACCTTTTTTGTCAATATTTAGGTTTTGAAAATTATGTGGGTTTCATAAAAAATGAGGGCAAAACCGAAGAACAAGAAAAGCCACCAACAGATACCGTTTCGGAGCCAACTTCAGCGACAAGACTCAAGTCTACCATACTCGTCGTGATTGGAATAATTTTATTGATCATGGTTTATAATATATGGCCCGTAAACGAATCGAAAAATGCGGTCAATAATGAAAAATGCATGACTTGGGCAGACTCTGTATATGTTCCCATTTCCTGTGATAAAGGACCATTGTCCACATATGGTACTTCCATTGATCCTTTGGATTCCAAAAAAATGAAAAATTTCAAAAAAGTAGAGGTGAATATGGCCACCCAATTTTTTTCTGATCAAACCAACCAGCCCCTAATTTGGTACACCAAAAATAAAGATGATGAAATTGAATACTTCACAGCTCCAGGGCTTCACCCAACCACTGGAAAGACTTTAGATGAGATTACAGAGTATATCATTGAAAAATATGTACCACCTCATATTAATAGACCGGGTTCTTTTTTAAAGGAAAATTGAACTTTTCGTCAAGATTATTGCAAACCCTTAAAAATCGAACTGATCTCCCGGTGCACCTTCAAGTAATGCTGTTCCAACGCTTCCTCCGTAACCTCCAACGGATCGGGCAAGCCTTTGGGAATCTCAGGCCTCGGAAACCGAACCTTCCGATCCTTCCCATCTGCAAACACCACAAACTCCCCCTCTTTCAACCGAAAGAACACCTCGGCACGCCTTTTGGATACTTCCTTTTCCCCTTCCGTGATCCGTCGTTCCAGGTTCAGTCCCGAACTCTTGCTCACACTCCTAGTTGGTATTTTGACCAGTTCAAAAAAACGCTCGTAATACCGTGCCGTATCCGGGTCGTTGACCTTTCCAAAGAACTGATAGGATAGATTGGAAAGTATCGCCTTGCTCGCCTTCTCGCCATACATCATATCATTTTGGATCTTATCCTGTAGCACATAAACACTCACGATATCATAGCTCCTCAAGGTCGCCGGTATCCGGTGCATGTTCAACAACCGTAAGGTAGAGGCCTCTTCCAACAACATAAAGGAGGGTTTACGGTTGCGTTGGCTCATCTGTTTCGAGATCGTGTGAATAATCGTGGCGATTACTGGGGACAAGGAAGCATCCTTTTGCGGATTGTTCACCAAGCAAATAATGGACGGGTGTTTTTCCGTATTGATATCCAAGGGAATCTCATCCTTGGAGAGGACCATAAAAATCTTTCGTGTAGCAATCTTTTTAATGGCATTGGCCAGGGTACTGAGGACCCCTGCCGTCTGCCGATCGGAACCCATTCCACTGATAAAGGCATCGGCCATGGCACGAGAGGTGATGTTCCCCCGTAAAAACTTGATCAGGCTTTTGGTGGCCAACTGTTGGTAAAGGGCCATCAGATGGGGCAAGGTACAGTATTGGGGATAATCCGTTTTTAATCGCCAAATAAGCCCACTGACCAGACCCTCAGCGGCATCCTTAAAGAAGCGGGAAGTACTGTTCTCACCCGAGTCCCTATGCTCCATGAGGTTTTCCAACAGTACCCGTGACACCTCGTGCACGCTTTCCTCATCGGGCAGGTATTTAGGGGCAATGGGATTGACCCGATGGTATATGGGGCCAAAGGACACGATCCGAAAAGGCACCTTTTTGTCCTTCCATAGCGGATAGGCCATTTCCGTGATCTCAAAATCCTTGTAATCGTGGATGATCCCGGAAAACCTTTGCTTTCGAAAATGTTGCAGCAACCCATAGATGATACTTTCGGTCTTTCCACTTCCTGCCGAGGCCATCACGGAAACGCCCCTTCGAATATTCCCCAAGACCAAAGGTCTTCCACGGACTTTTAGTTTCACCTCGAAAACTTTGGATTTTTTGGGAGCGTCCCTATGGTAATCCACCAGGCCATAGATCACGGTATGCACAAAAAACAAGGGGAGCCAAAGGGTCAAGGACCCTTTTAAAAAATCATCCCAATGTTGTGCCCAGGCTGTGGTCAAAACCGCAATTACAAGGATTCCAACAAAATACACATACCCGTATTTTACATACCTATTGAACACGACCGATATCCCTCCTCCCAGTAGTACTGACCATAGACTGTACATTGCTTCTATTTCTTCCATAATTGAAAAGTTTAAATTCCTATCGATCCAGATTCCATGGCCTTTCCGATACCCTTTTTTAATTGCATCAAGGCCTTGTAGGCCAACTGTGCGGTGTTGGTCGGTATGCTCGGCACCTTGACCCCTGCCTTGAACAACAACTCCTTGGCGGCCTGCTTTTCATTGACGGGAAGTCCCAAGAGTGTCGCAAAGAAGCGTTTGGGGTCCTTATCCAATAGATTACGGGCATGGTAGGTCTCCACAAAGTTCCTTCGATAGCCAAACTTCGTGTCGAATGTTTTTTCAGCAGCCCGATAGAATTTATCCCGATCAAAGCCCTGTTTTACTTTTTCCCCATTGAGGATGGTTTCAGAGGTCCGGAACTTGGATCCCGGGGAAAGACTATGGGAATTCGTGACATCTTTTCGGCTGACGATGATATGGATATGGCTCTGCTTACCTTCCTTGGCCATCCCGGGAACAATACGTCTGCCGTTCAGCTTATGCGGTGCTTCCCGTTCCAAGGCTTGGATTCGCTCTTCGAGCTTTGCGATATCCCCTTGTGCTTCTCCCCTATGAACAGCTCTGACCTGGTGATGCAGTTCCAATATCTTACTGGCATAGACCTGGTTTTCCTTGACCGCTTTATCTTTCTCGGAGTAGGTCCGTTCCCGTTCCAGTTTTGCGAAATACAGCACATCTTTTACCGTCACCTCATTGTCTCGGTAAAAGGAAGCAGCGTAGCGCTTCATGAGTTCACGGGTGTACTGTTTCAGTTTTTCGGGATCATCCCCGATATGCTTCAATTCTGCCTGGGAAGGGCTGACCATAATGGAATAGAACTTGGGGTCTCGCTTGGACAGTTTGCCGGTGTTGGTATCGATCTCGGCGATGACCCTTTCGGCCTCGATGTCGTTTTCCCTCTGGTTGAAAAACAGTTCCCGGTCTTCCGGGGATTTCCCCTCGTTCTCCTTTTCCAGATACTTGACAAAGTCCCCGGCACTGCCCCGATGGTTGTTCCCCAGTTGTTGAGGTGTAATGGCGATATACATATTTATAGGTTTTTGATTTTTTGTCGGTACTTTTCAATGGCCTCAGGATCAAGGTCCAATTTGAGGTAATCCTTCCCAAGGCGGTTTTTCACCAAGCTTAGATGGTCCAGGACATACCCAAAGTCCCGCTTCAATTCCTCCATTTGCTCCTTCAGATGTTCGTGCAGGATCTTGGGAACCGTGGTTTCCGTATCCAAGAGTTCGGGATTGGAAGGTATTTTCTTTTCGGTCAGCTGCTGTTCGAAAAAATCGAAGTCCCCTTCCCATCCCTCCTCTCCATCGGACTCCAGTTCTTGCTGAAAGAGTGCCTGGATCATACTGACCGTGGGCAAGGTCTGTTCCTTTTCGATACTGCGCATAATGGCGACCATGACATTGAAGCGTCTTTTGATCAGGTATTTGAGACTTGCAATGGTCTCGTGCATCCGCTCGTCCGGGGAGATGCCATTGTGGTCAAAGAATTCCACCATGGCCAACAAGGTGAGGGATTGGGACTTCCCTTGCCGCTTGGAAAAACTCCTGAATTTTAGGGCCACCGAGATTTTGATCTTCATGGCTGCAAACCGTTCTTTTTCGTATCCTTTATCCATTTTTTCACCAAAAATTTCCCGTTTTTACTGGGCTGATCGGGTTTTTTCACCAAAAATCGAACACCCTGTTTTTCAACATCACCTCAAAACCCCTATGAACAGGGCCTTGCGAAGCAACTATGGTCGGTAGCGCTGCGCGAGCACGCTATCCTCTTGCTCCTCCTTTCTGTCCCGTAGGGACAAAAATGATGCGCACAACATGGCCTAAAAACCAGTTGCATTTTATCTAAAAGTCAAATCGAAGTGTACGGACTTTAGGAAAGTCAAATCGAATTGCCGTACATTTTAAGTGCTATTTAGCAACGATTTAAAAATAGGAAAATTAAGCCATTGAACATAGAAAAACCCAATCATAATGATTGGGTTCATTTGGTTCCAATTGTCATCCATGTTCAGAAAATCTTAATGGGCATGCCCTCCCTTACAGCTCGCCCTTATCGGCAAAACTATGGTATCTACCATCGGGTGCGAGAATGATATGGTCCAATACCTGTACATCCAAGAGTTTAGCACCTTCTTTGATTTTCTGGGTTATCATTCTATCCGATTCACTGGCCACCAATACCCCTGTCGGGTGGTTATGGGCTAAAATCAGCTTAACGGACAACGACTTTAGCACTATGGCAAAAAGAACCCTAATATCCACCATTGTTCCCGTAATACCTCCTTTGGAAAGCGCATGGATTCCCTTGACGTGATTGGCTTGGTTGAGCAAAACAATCATAAAGGTTTCATGAAGTCCGATGGTATCGGCATCCCAATTCTGGTATAGCAGTTGGGCCACTTCCGCTGAGTTGGTTACCGGAGTGGAATCAAGTGTATTCGATTTCTCTCGGTAACTGATTTGTAGTTCTTTGACTTTATGTTCCATTGTGGTCGTTTTAAAATTGAAAAAAGAATGGAGTACCCAAGTTTTACGCCCGGGCACCCCATGGTTGCTACTCTTCGTTGGTAGTTCCACCCAACAATAAGATCTCACTCAACACCACTTCGGTCACATAGCGTTTGTTCCCTTCCTTGTCCTCATAGGAACGGGAGGTCAATTTCCCTTCGATGGCAATCTCCTTGCCCTTGGTCACGAAGCCCTCAATGATATCGGCCAGCTTGCCCCAACCGATCAGGGTATGCCATTCGGTATTGGTGACACGCTCCCCTTGTTTGTTCTTGTAATGTTCGTTGGTGGCCAAGGTCAGGCGTGCCACACGTTTGCCGCCGTCTAAATCAGTGATTACGGGATCTTGTCCCACATTTCCAATAAGTTGTACTTTGTTTCTCAATGTACTCATGATAAAAAGCTTTAAGTGCCTCCCTTCTACATCCATTTGATATAAGGGCAGACTGGTTAATAAATTCCCCCCATTTTCTTTGGTCATTGTTTCCCAAATTTTAAGGGGCGTTTGTTTGCTTCTTACGTGCGCAGCACAATAGAAGAAGGGGGTTCTGTCAAGGCTTTTGGGATGAAATCGGGAGGTTCCGTGACGTAGAAAACCTTTGGTCATTTTAATGGCCGGATCGGTTTTCAAGGAAATGGATACCCTATTTATGAGCAAAACCTGCCTTGGCCTTGACAGGTTCGATAAGGGCCCTTAGGAATTCCTTCAGACCCATTGACCAGGGAGCGTACGGGAAGTTAAGCGAGTGCAGGCGATGGGGTCCTGATTGGAAGTCTTTGGGCACTGCCCTGTTTTTCGATGCACCGAAAAACAACCAGGGCTTCTTTTATTACAGACCCCTTAAAATTTGTGGGCAACAAGCGGGGTTCAGGAGTTCCGTGGCAAAGCCCCAAGAAGGGTTTGCCAGGAAGGACGTTAGGAAGCCCGTGCAGTTGACCTTCCGTATTTGGCCAGTACCTTCTTGTTCAAACAAAAAAACTCCCAATACACTAAAGTACCGGAAGTCTCTTTCGTGGTAATGTCCTTTCTATCAGTTGTCCTCCTTGATGACCGCCTTGGGACTTTTTTGTTTCAGGTCATCGATAGAGGTAGCAAAAACCCGTTCCTCGATATGAGGATTTTCCTCAAATGTGACGGTATAAAGTTTCAAACCTGTAAGTTCCCATAGTTTCTTGAGAAGCTTGGGGCGGTCCTCCTTGTAGACCCACCTGAAAATATCCTGTTCCATCAGTTGGGTTTCCGTAGAGATGTAACCATCCTCCAAACAGGATTGCAATTCCGAGATGGCATTTTGGTAAAAACTCTCATAATCCAGGTAGACCATATACTGCCAGTACGTGCCCCCGAATATGATATTGGTCCCGTCACTGTTGATTTCCAGTTCTCCCCCGAAGCCCATCCCCGGTTCTTCAAAACGCATGGCCACTTTCAAGGATGGGTAGGTCCCGACAAGGGTTTCGAAAAAAGGTACGGGCGGTGACCATGCACTATCGCCATAGAGTTTCAATTCCCCGTCCCTAAAATCAATGTCGGGAGTGAACCATTTGGTGCCAACGACCTTGTAGATATCCTTAAAGGGAATCTCGCGCTTTAGGACGTGCTCAAAATCGATATGGTCCTTTTCCTTGGTAAGCAGCGTATGGAGGGTTTCCAACTCGGCATCGGTTCCAGTAATGGTAATGGTGTTGTAACAATGATTTGCCATGATATACAGTTTTTAAATGGTTACATGCTTGGAAGTTTCATGCAATCGGCACACGGGCCGCCCAGACCGATTAAGCCATGAGCATGGCGAAATGGTATATCGGTGCGGGCCGTAGGTTTGCCTAGAAACCCTCCAAGTGTCCATTTGGTCACTGTATGGCATTGTTTGACACACTATAAATGGATTGGAAATGGCACTGTGGAAACCCGGCTATACTATGAATAAAGGTTTATCCCATATGTTGTGGTGCAAGGGATGGGTCATTTGGCCAAGGAAACTGTTTTGACTTGCCTCGGATCGGGTTTCAAGGGCTGTTTTATGGTTCTGACCACTTCCAGACTATAATGCCCAAATTCTTCGGTCACGGTGCCGTGGCACAGATAAATGCCCTTTCCTTGAATGGGTGTGGATGCCATGGATTGCGGAAAATGCACACAGTCAAAAAACTGTCCCTCCAGATCGAGCATGGTGGTAAAGCGCATGGTATCCCCTTTGGATGTAGTGTTCAAACGGGTATGCACCATGGAGCCATAGATCCAAATCTTTTGGTTGATATGGGTTTCAAAATCACCGGCAGTCAACCGGCTCTTAATTGTTGCATCCATCAACGCATAGTACCCACACAGCGGGAATCCCAAGAGTTCCAATTGGTCATAGGCATCCTCAATGGGATGGGACGGCAGGTCGGGCAAGGTAAAATGCCTATGGTTGGGTCTAAAGAGCAACTTCTGAATGGTATCCTTTCGATGGGCCTTGGTCTTGAACACGGCCTGCCAAAGCACTTGCTTCTTGGGCACGCCAAAGCCCCGAAAGGCATCGATACGTACCAAGATCGTCAACTGTTCGATGGAAATGGGGACCCGGTCGATGAAATCATCAAAATCCCTGAACTTGCCATGGAGCTGCCTTTCGTTGAGGATACGTTGGATGATAAGACGTTCCAAGCTTTTCAGCTGCCCCAGCCCCAGATAGATGTTCCTGCCATAGATGGCATTGACGTGGTCACTGCGGTTGATACAAGGAGGATGGATGACCCCGCCCCACATTTGGGTCTCATGGACATAAAGTTCCGTATCATAGAACCCTCCCCCATTGTTGAGCACGGCCACCATGAACTCCAAGGGAAAATAACATTTCAGGTACAGGCTCTGGTAGCTTTCCACGGCATAGGAAGCGGAATGCCCCTTGGCAAAGGCATAGCCTGCAAAACTCTCGATCTGTTCCCATACCATTTGGGTCAAGGCAGCATCATGCCCCCTCTGCTTACAGTTTTCAAAAAACTTGAGTTTCACAGCCTGGAACTCCTCCCGGGAACGGAACTTTCCGCTCATCCCCCGCCGCAGCACATCGGCCTCCCCAAGGTCCAGTCCTGCAAAGAGGTGTGCCACTTTGAGCACATCCTCTTGGTAGACCATGATTCCATGGGTCTCCGGCATGATCTCCAACAGGATGGGATTGGCCTCCTTGCGGCGTTCCGGCTCCCGTTCCCTACGGATGTACTCATCCTTCATCCCAGATGAAGATACCCCAGGACGGATCACGGAACTGGCCGCCACCAGTCCCAAGTAGTCATGGGTCCGTAGTTTCTTCATCAGCCCCCGCATGGCCGGGGATTCCACATAGTAGGCCCCAATGGCCCTCCCCTGGCTCAACAGCCGGTTGATGTTGGCATCCTGCTTCATCGCTTCCACACTCTTGATGTCCCAAAGCACGGCATGGGGTTGGTTGCCCTTGATCACCTCCACCGCTTCCTTGATCTTTGCCAATCCACGTTGGCCAAGGATATCAAATTTGAACAGGCCCACATCCTCGGCAATGATCATATCGAACTGCACCGTAGGGAACCCTTTGGGTGGTAAGGTGGTGGCTGAATAACAATGCTCGGAGCGGTCCAAGATCAAGATCCCCGAGGAATGCACACTGATATAATTCGGCATCCCATGGATATAGGTGGCATATTTCAAGACCAATCGTGCCAGTTCATCCAATGTGCCCTGTTCGTACCGTCCCGCACTGAGCTTGTCGATTTCCTCGGTGGGCAGACCGAACACCTTGCCCAGTTCCCGAACGGCGGCCCGGTACTTAAACGTATTGTAGGTTCCCAATAGGGCCACATGCTTGAAGCGTTCAAAAATATAGGCCGTGACATCGTCCCGGTCCCAGGTGGAAAAATCAATGTCAAAATCCGGGGGCGAGGCCCGAAAGGGATTGATGAACCGTTCGAAATACAGGTCCAGTTCAATAGGGTCCACATCGGTGATTCCGATTAGGTAGGCCACCAGACTGTTGGCCCCACTCCCCCTGCCCACATAGGGATAACCTTTTGACTTGGCATAGGAGACAATATCATGGTTGATCAAAAAGTAGGACACAAAATCCAGTTCCTGGATGGTCTTCAACTCCCGGAACATACGCTCCTTGACCTTTTCCGTGAGATGGGCATACCGCTTGGACAAGCCATCCAAGGCCAGTTCCCGCAACCGTTCCACATCCAATGCTCTGGACGTCAAAAAACGGGACTGGTTCTGGGAAACCCGCTCACTTCCAAACCCAAAGGCAATGGAACAGGAATCCATCAATCGGCGTGTGTTCTCCCAGATATGGGGGAAATCAACCAAAGCTTTTTTCAGTTCCTCCATAGGCCGAAGGGTATCGGTGGGTCTGGCCTCCTCGGACTGGGGCAGTTTGCTCAACAGTGTGTTCAAGCCTATGGCCCGAAGCAAGCGATGGGTATTGAAATCTTTTTTGTTCCGAAAACTCACGGGCTGTAACAACACTAATTTGTCCTTATAATCCCGATACCGGGAGAACCGTAATTTCCGGAGTTCTTCCACCGAGACCCCAATATATTCATAGACCATAAAATTCGTCCGTTCCTCTTCCTGGATCTTCTCGAAGGGATAGATGACATGGACATGTTCAAAGGCAGGGGCCACAGCCGGAATGGGTGTTCCCTTGTGCAGGTGTTCGGAAAGAAAGGCATTGACTTCCCGAAACCCTTCGTTGTTCTGGGCCAGGCCCACAAACTCCTGCACATTTCCATTCCGAAAATCAATCCCCAGAATGGGACGTATCCCCTGCTCATTGGCCGAGCGCACAAAGTTCATCCCTGCCGAACTGTTGTTGATATCGGTCAGGGCAAGCACTTCCACCCCATGGGAACGGGCAAGGTCCAAGAGCTCCGTTTCGGAGAGCACCCCATAGTTCAAAGAATAGTATGTATGACAGTTAAGGTACATTATTGCTGTCTATGGGCCAATAAGATGGGTGGCTGTCCATCAAAGGGGTTCCCACCCCTTCCAATACTATGGGCTCCCATGGCCGAGGCCCGCATCAGACTGGATTCCCCAAAGCGGTTCCTTACCCGGTCCATGGCCTGATAGAGGTTGAGCAGCTTTTCATCATCGGCAAACAGGTCGATCTGATAGTGCCCCCCAACAATATGGCTGTAGTTGACCCCTACCAATCGAATCAACATCCTTCTATCATACAAAGCGGTAAAAAGCTCCTTCACCAAGGGTACCAACACATGGTCCGCAGAGGTATAGGGAATTCGCTTTTGTTTGGTATAGGTCTTAAAATCACTGTACCGGATCTTCACACTGACACAGCCAGTCATCCTGTTGGCCCGGCGCAATTGGTAGGCAAGGTTCTCCCCCATGGCAGCCAAGGTGGTCTCCAGTTTGTCCATATCGGTGGTATCCTTGCCATAGGTCCGTTCCGTGGATATGGACTTCCGCTCATGGAACGGGACTAAGGGGGAATTGTCCAGTCCTTGGGCCCGCATCCAGATGGTATGCCCGTGCCGTCCAAAACCACTTTCCAATAGTTCCAAGGGCAGTTCCTGTACGGTCTTTATGGTGGTCACCCCCATATTCGAAAGGAGTCCATAGGTCTTTTCCCCCACTGAGGGCAGTTTACGGATATGCAAAGGGGCCAAGAACTCCTTTTCCAGCCCCAGATCAATCTTCATCTGATTATTGGGTTTGGCCTCCCCAGTAGCCACTTTGGAGACCACCTTGTTCTGGGAGAGTCCAAAGGAAATGGGCAATCCCGTCTCCTTCAAGATCCGTTGTCGCAATTCCGAGGCATACTTATAGCAGCCAAAGAAGCGGTCCATTCCCGAGAGATCTGCATAGAACTCATCCACACTGGCCTTTTCAAAGACCGGAACACTCTCCTTGATGATTTCCGTCACGTTGTCCGAGAACTTCATATAGGTTCCTGCATTGCCCTTGATGACTGTGGCCTCTGGGCACAGTCTCCGTGCCACTTTCATGGACATGCCCGAATGCACCCCAAAACGCCGGGTCTCATAGCTACAGGCCGCGACCACCCCACGGTCCCCCAACCCACCGACCAAGAGGGGCCGCTTCATCAGACGGCTGTCCAGCAGCCGCTCACAGGAGACAAAGAAGGTATCCAAATCGAGATGAAGAATGGTGGGTTTCATAAACTTTATTGGATTTATTCCTATAAATTGGAAAATATCCAAATGTACGGAAAGGGATAACCCATTTCAAAACTTTAACAATTTTGCGTATCTTATTGCTACAAAAATCAACCTCAAGATGTGCTATTCGACCAGACAGACCCGGGAACGGAAGGAGCTGGAAAAACTGTTATCCGTCAAGGCCATGTACGGTGATCTCGACACCGACCTGGAACTTATTTATTTCCATGCCAACGGTTGGAGCCATCCTGTAATGTGGACCTTGGGCCAGGAAGAGCCCAACAACCTGCTCCCAGCGATGTGGGGCATCATGCCCCCAAAGGAAAAGCAGGAAAATTACACGGAGTATTTCAAGAACCCAAAGACCTTTGGTGGGCTGAATGCAAAATCCGAAAAGCTCTTTGACCATTTCGTGTACCGATACTGTTGGGAGAACCAGCGGTGTGTCATTCCTGTGGATGGGTTCTTCGAACCCCACAATACCAAAGTGAAGGTCAAGGGCAAAGACTTTAAAGTACCTTTTTACTTCCATAGAAAGAACGGTGACCCCATATATCTTGCAGGCATCTATACCAACACCTCAGATGGACGGAGGACCTTTGCTGTATTGACCAAGGATGCCACTCCTATGTTTGAAGAAATCCACAATGAAAAGAAACGACGCCCGGTGATCATTGATGATGAAAATTTAGATGCTTGGTTACATAATGGCAATAATGAATCCGATGTTCAAGATCTTATCGATGACGATCTATGGGAAGGAGATTTGGAAGCTTATCCAGTCACCAAGGACCTGTACAGTAGAAGTGTAGATTCCAACTATGCAGGCATCATTGACAAAGTGGACTACGAGGAGGTTTCCATTTCCTATGGATGACCATAAAAAAAGAGAGACCTGTTTCCAGGCCCCTCAATATATCTCAACTATTCTTCCAACAACTTGGCCCGTTCTTCCAACGCTGCCACCCTTTCCTTTATCCGTGCCTCTCGCTTTTTGCGCTTTTCATTATAGGTTTCCTCAATGACGGAGATATTGTCCTTGTAAAAGCTTTGCATCGCCACATAGAAGGATTGATTGGTCAGGTCATTGGTATGGTTGCTTTCCCCCAGATGCACTTGTCTGGTCAACAGGTACCGAAGTAGTTTATAAAACGACTCCTTTTTGAAGTCCTTTTTGAATTGCGCCACCGAATCTTCATAAGATAACTTGGTATCATCCCCAAGAAATCCCACAAAATGCTCTCTTTGGGCGTAAAACCCAATATTGTTCTCGAACAATGAAATGCAGATGGCCACCATTTCATCCTTGGACAGGGCTTTCTTTTGTTCGATATAATTGGTCTCACGAATCATGTCCACCACCTCCTTGAACAGGTGGTTGTTTTCAATCTGCTTTTTTCGCAGTTCCCGGGAATTGATCTTTATGATCTGTTCGGCTGGAGTACACTCGGCCATCTTTCGTTTCTCCAAGGGCTTGGAGCCTGAACCTGCTTGATTGACTTCCTCCCTGACCTTCACAAAAATGGTCTGGGTCAAATAGGTGTCCGTTTCCAGTAGGATACCCTTTTCAAATCCATGTTCTATGGCATTGTCCCAAGCTTCCTTTTCCTCGGTAAAAGATTCCTTGGCCTCGTCTAAGAATTCGGTCAATTCTTCTTTGGTGTATTCATAGTGCCGATGTTCCTCTTTAATGTTTTCCAGAGTAGGCTCGGCAGGCTCCTTTAAAATTTCCAGTTCATTGGTCAAATGTACCTGAAGACCTTCTTTTTCCATCTGGGCCATGACCCATTGGTTGCGTTCTTCATCCAACCAGTATTTACTAATGTTGGGCACCAGTTTCAATCCCTCTTTTTTCACTCTTTTCAAGAGTTTCATAAAAGTCTTGGTCCTTTTGTTCTCAAAACAGGATGTCCGGGTACAGACCATCTTTCCTTCCCCGAATAGGTTCCCTTGGTTGGCAGCGTTGAAGGGACACATAGTACACGCCCCTGCTTTGGGTACCAAAGTTTTATCGTCCAAAGCAAAGGGGGCCCTGGTCAGATCAAAGGTCCGGCTATCAACCATCCGTTTAACTCGATGAGGCTGAAAATCACCTTCTAGGCTCTCCAGAATCAGCTGCTGTTCCCCTGGTTCAAACAGGGCCACTGCCACAGCAAGGCCCAAGGTCATTTCCCCATTTCGTACAAAGGGCTTAAATCCTTCAATCAAGCTGGCTAATTTGATACGCTGCCGGATATAGTTTTCCGAACGGCCTAGACGTTTGGCAATTTCTGAAGGTTCGTACCGATCCAACAGAAACTGGATGGCCTCAGCCTCCTCTGTGGGTTCCACATCCTTGCGTTGCAGATTCTCGATGATCTGTACCTCTAGGACATCGTTGTCCGCAAACTCCCTGACCATGGCAGGAATAGTCGGTTTCCCTACCAATTTACTGGCCCGATACCTTCGTTCCCCCATAACAATGGTATAGCCTTCCTCAAATTTACGGACCGTGATCGGCTGCAATACCCCATGTTCTGAAATACTCTGGGCCAACTGATTCAGGTTTTGCTCATCAAAGGTTTTCCTCGGTTGGTCGGGATCGGGGGAAATTAATCCGATGTCCAGTATTTGGATTTGTGGAGCTACGGCTACTTTTCTAGCAGTTTTGATTTCCGGTCTTTTTGTTGATTGCCCCTTGCTTTTCTTTCGGGTCGCTCTTTGTTTTGTTTGTGCTTCCATGATTTTTGGATTTTGGTTAAACAATATTTGAGTATGGTCCAAACGGAAGACAAAATTTTGGAGCGGCAAGGCAACGGAATAAATAGTGAGGTCAGGAACGGTTTTATGCCGTCCCTTGTCCGAGAAATATTTTGCGGGTTTATCTTTCGATGAATATTGATGGAATCCTTAGCTATTAAAACCAAAATAAAGATGTCCCATGGAATGGCCATCGGCCAAAGGTTTGCTGGAAAGGTGCAATGAACAATCTTTTCAAGTCCCAATCAAATGGTGGGCTCTAGTAAATCTTTTCGTATGTTATGTTTCTCCACGGCCTTTTGATAAAGACATTGTCGAAGGCCCAGAACGGTTTGGCCATTTGGCCCTTTCAATACAATTTCAATATAGGTCAGTTAGTTGAATTGTCATTATTTACTATCCTCCGAAAGAAAGCTCACCTTAAAATCTTCTCTGTTCAAAGCAACAAGATTACTTGTATCACCCAATATTTCATCAACAATTCCATATGCTTTGGCTTCAATGGCATTTAAATATTTGTCCCGTAAAAAAAATGCTTCAATCTCTTTCCACGTTTTATTGGAGTTACTTCCCATTATATGAAAGATTTGGGTTTGTAAGCGTTCCTGTTCCCTTGTGGCAATGCGCACGTCCTCCGTATAGCCCTTGGCCCCACCTCCCGTTGGGTGCATATGAATGGTTGAATGCGGAAGCGCATATCTGTGCCCTTTAGCACCAGCGCTTAACAAGAATGTACCCATACTTCCTGTAAATCCTATTGAATAAGTATGTACCGGAGCGGTCAGCATATTCATTGTGTCATATATGCCAAGACCTGAGTAAACTTCTCCGCCAGGGCTTTGAATATAAAGGTTTATCGGACGTTTACCATCCACACTATTGAGATAAAGAAGTTGGGCTATAACAACCCCTGCCAGTTTTGATTCTATGGGCCCATTTAGAAAAATAATACGTTCCTTTAGAAGAAGACTATAAATGTCAAAAGCTCTTTCCCCTGCCCCCGTATTATCAACTACCATTGGGATCAAATTGGACTGTATCATAAATTGAATATCTTATAAATTTTAAGTTTGAACCTAGAATTTTTAGAATCGCTGAATATCGTTCCATGCAGTGTTTCCAATTCCTCCCTTAGCTTCATACGATGGTATGATTTAACCATTTCATAAACCTTTTTCTGTGAATGGTACTGTTCTAGAAGCGTAGGGCTTAAAATAAGTTTTGCTTCAAACAATACCTTTTCGGAAGGGTTTAAGGAACCTTCAATATATTTCTCTATTAATTCGGTGTTATTTTTTAAAGTCATCATACGAAAGAGCGTTTTTTTTGACGAAATTTCTTAACGTTTCTAGACACTTATATTTTTGGACGCTTGCAGCGTGTTTGTTTGGATACCCCAAAACCTTGGTCAACTCATCCAATGCTGTTCTTTTGAAATAAAAGGTCCTTAATAATTCCATGCACTTTTTCCCTGTCAAACTCAGTAAGCTAAGCAGTTTTTTATCCTGTACACCCAAATTATAATCTTCTGGAATCACAATCTGGTTTTCCATAAGGTTTAAAGAAACGTGAATGCGTTGGCCATTATATTTTTTAATCCACATGTGCTTGGCTATTCCCAAAATATACGCTACTTCGGAGGTATGGATATTATTTTCATTTTTTGATTTGAGTTCGTAATAAACAACCATTGCATCGTGAAAAATATCTTTTGCATCGTCTAACGAACCCCCCATTTTTTTTACAAATCGGGCAACTTTTGGAAAAGCCGCTTCATAGGTTTCCCTCATATTTTTGGCAGTTCCCTGTTTAACGCTAGTTTTTTCTTTTAGTTCCATTTGTTCAAGGTCTCTATTAGTATAGTGTAGAAATAAATGAGAATATCACTAAAAAAATTTTAAGAAATGAAAATGAATGGATAGCCGAGACAATATAGTTACAGTCCCATTGAACCAATCCACAGAAAAGTTTTATTCCGGAAAAAGTACTGCAATTAAAGGGTCTTGTTTCCAACTTTGCGAAAAAAAGGCAGCCTATACCATTTTCACTGAAAAGAATAGAGCACTATCCAACGTTCCCAAGATAATGATTTACAAACCATTGCAAAAAACATTGGGTAGTTCAAATTAGCTACTTTAATTGGCTCTCAATAACCATCCCATCCACACTTCAATTATAACAGTGCAAACCTTATTTATGTTCCAGTATTTCTTTTGCTTTCCTTTCTCTTGAAACGAACCAAAAGATCATCGATATCCTCACTTATCTTAGACTCCACTACTCTGGCATAGATCTGGGTCGTGGATAATTTGGTATGCCCCAGAAGCTTGGAGACCGTTTCAATGGGTACATTATTGGAGAGCATTACCGTAGTGGCAAAAGTATGCCTGGCCACATGAAAGGTTAAATGCTTCTCAATACCACATGCTGCGGCCACTTCCTTTAGATAGGCGTTGGTCTTTTGGTTCGAGTTTATGGGCAATAGCCCCACTTTCGGTCCAGTCCCATTGATATTCTTATACTTTTGCAAAATCGCCTTTGCTTGGGGAATTAATGGAACTTTGACAGGCTTGTCCGTCTTTTCCCGTTTGGTACTGATCCATTGGTTGCCGTCAATTCCCTTAACAATGTTCTCCATACAGAGTTCTTTCACATCCACATAGGAAAGGCCAGTATAGCAGGCGAAAACAAAACAATCCCTTATCTTCTCCAAACGTTCATTTTTTAGCTCGGTACTTTGTAATAATTCAAGTTCCACTTCGTCCAAAAATTCTCTATCATACTTGTGATACTTTAATTGAAATTGGTTGAACGGATTCTTCTCCATCCACTCCAATTTTACGGCAAGGTTGATTATCTTTTTGAATCTTTCCAGATGCTTCATGACTCCATTATTCCCCAATGAGAGTTTCTTATTTGAGTCTCGATAGTTACGTAAGTAGTATTCAAACTCGGTCACAAAGGCATAGTTCAATTGTTTGAGGAATACATCATCCACTTTTTTTTCCTTGGATAAAAATCTGTGCAGATACCTTTCCGTGGTATAGTAGTTCTTCATAGTACCTTCTTTAAGGACAGCGGACATCTTCTCGTTGTGGTAACAAAGGAGTTCCCTTAAGGTCTTGCTATGATCATCCTCCCCGAGAAAACGTGATTTGATGGCCTCTGATGTAACCACCCTGTTCTCTTCTAATAGTTCTTTATGGCACACTAACAGTGCCCCATATACGCTCTCTAAGTAAGAATTCAATTCCCTTATTGGCTGGGAACTTCCTTTAACTCGATTTCTGTTATTGTCCCAATTTTTAGTGGAAACATTACGTTTGAGACTGATTTCCGAGCGCTTTTTGTCCACGGTAATGCGGACATAAATGGATAATTGGTTTGCAACGCTCCTTGATTTTCTGGTAAAGAAGCTTACCGCGAATGTGTTTTTAGCTTTCATTTTTGAATGACTTTGGTTAAACAATAATGTTGAATCGAAAGTCAAATCATATCCAAAAGCTCTTTAAAGATAGGACAATTCAAGTAAATGGCTGTACACCGAATTGCACACCTGATTGCACACCTATTATTTGGTCTTAAATGATATCAGATAAATGCATAAAAAGCAAAAAGCACTGAAAATCAATTGATTAACAGTGCTTTTATTTTTATCTATTGCTAGATTGGTCGGGGTGGCAGAGCTTGAACCCTTGACCATAACCCCATATAAACCAGATGTTTATGTTCTGTATTCCAAAATAGGACATCCTATAGGACATCTTCGTGTGAAACTTGAGTCTTTCACGGCTGCAAATATACCAAATGGTTTTAAATTAACACAAATGAAAACAAAGAAATTTAAATTTTATTAAACCCTATATTCCTATGCATTGTTAATCATTAAGTTATATTATTGAATGTTTTACAAGAATACTTGGGAGACCCAATTTTTCATGAATTTTCGAATAAACTCCTCTTCAAATTCCAACGGTATTCTGATTATCAAAATTCGGATAAACTTCCTTTTGCAGTCAATTTCAAAGCCTTAAATTACTTTCCTCTATACAGAAATCCTTAACCTCATATCCAGTTATACCTACATCTTCTAAGCCAGTTAAAAGTCGATTACTAATAACATCATGCATGCTGGGAGATAAAGTCGTAAAAATATCGAGGTCTGGAAAACTTTCATTGAAAACCAATTTTTCCCAATAGTAATCAGTTAAACTTGGTTTATTTCGTGCCATCTCCATAAACCCTTCATTATCCTTTTTTAAATTGGCCTCCATGATAATATCATCCCGTTCTTCAGGAAAAATACTCCGCAAGTACAATTCAGATTTCTCTCTATCAACCCAATTCCAGAAATCATTATTGAAGAAATGAAACCAGTAATAATCCTTCGATAAATCTCCTGAATGGATTTTTGCTGGGTAGAATGCATGGGATGGCAAGTTGTGCTTTTCGAATATTTCTTTAACTCTTTCGCTTACGATATATCCGTGGCTCAATGCCCCCGATGTCATTATATCCGTCCATTTAGCTTTAGGGGCCAAATCGAATTCAACTCTTGGTATGAAATCAGGAAACTCGTTGTAAGGAACATTATATATCCCATCTGGAGCCCTAGGGTTGACATTGCGGCTTAACTCACACTGTGGAAAAATCCCAATTTGTGATATTTCTGTTGAATGACTAAATTTTGAGTATTTCATAAAAACCAAAATACTATAAGTTTTTAAAATAATCATTCAAATTTAAACCAGACTTTTCTGCTCGTTCAATCAGCTCCAACAATTCTGGGATTAACTCCTTTTCCAGAAAATAAACCGCATCCTTTCCTGTAAAACTAGCGTTTTGTTTGGCCCAAAGATTTAATCTCCTTAGCACATAATCACTATAGGCAGGGTGGTTGGCATGGACACCACCTATTCCCTGAAAGTATTTTTTTAGTGCTATCCCATTGATTTTATCGTTCATGTGAAATCCCCATTCTGCTGCTTTTTGCACAACCTTGTTTTCGCGCCAAGCCCAAGGAATAATATGGTGCGCTTCTTCACCTGATATTGCACCGACAATTTCACGGAACCTTGATTTGCCTCCAAATTCAACAAGACCATTTACCGTTTTGAATGATAGTTTTACGGTCTTACTTCCAACTTTGACCATTTTTGCAGATATTTTCAGTCCGGCTTTTGTAATCTTTGCCACTGGTTTCAGTATTTTTCCACCAGGTACTGAACCAATTATCAACCAAACACCTGCTTCCACTCGGCTGACCTCATTCCCATCAAAATCCTCTCCATTGACAAGAATCACAACATCCTCAAATGGAAGGGCGTACCTAGCAACGCCTTTCATGCCCTTCCAGAATACCTGGGCCAAGTAAGGGTCACTGGTTGTGCTGTAACCACTAGCAGGCATCAGGAGCTCGTGCCACCCATCAAGTTCCTTGTTATAAATGTAATAGTAGTAACCATCATCGTTTAGGCTCGGCTCTGAAAAAGAATTCCCCCCGTTTATCCCCTTTCTTGGGGAACTGGAACGATAAACCCAACCGCCATTATTGAGATGGTAAAATCTATTAGGTCCCCTTCCATCCAAAACATAGGTATTGTAGGACAGTGCATCCAAACCTCCCAATTTACCCGAACCATTGGAGGGTAGAAACCCATCCGTTAATTTGTCCAATTTATAGGTCAGTCCCGCCTCGCTCTCGGTGTAAAACTCATCCTTGTGCTCCTCGATTACCCTCTCTTTGATATCGTTGAACATTGCCGCCACCTGGCCTGGTGATTTTCCAGGGTAAGGACCAACCCCTTGGGCTTGCTTGTTCAGGACATCTGTAACATAGGCGTCATTGAAGACCAGGGCATCAAGCGATAAGCTTGGGGCATTCTTTTTACCTAAGTTCAAAAGTGTCGTGGATTCCCAGAACTGCGGAAGGTTATATCTTGAAATCGGAACCGACATAACTCCTGAATTACGGTTATTGTACTGGGTCAAGTAGGCGGTCATCAGAAATATCCTGTCCTGAAGTCCTTTTTGTCTATAATAAGAATAATGCTTGCCGGCCATAGTACTGACCAAACTCCCATTGTTAATTATTTTAATCAAGCCCTGTGCCCAAGAACGGTTTAATGCCGAATTATATTCCGGATCAGCAAAATCCTTGGTGGCCTGATTTTTAACATTTGTGAGCTGGGCTCCACTAGCTCGGCCCAAATTGACCCCTCTGACATTGATATCAAATAAGTAACAGTCTATTCGGTGTTCTACGTATGATCCACAAGTTCCCTTTACTTGGTCCCATTCATCAAGAAGGTTTAGCTCAAAAGTATACTGTTCTTGTTCCTCGTCGAAACCATTGGCCTTCTTTGTATGGCTATACGCTACCGATCTTGCGCGTGTTTCGACCCTTCTAAAATTCTTTTCAAAATTCTTGAAGAAAGCCTTCTGAGCAGTTCCAAAATCTGTGTGGTTCGTTCCTAATTGCCTATTGATTTCCTTCGTGAAATTGGCCTCCTGTTTTTTTAACCAATCATCCACCGCTTTTTGTTGTGCTATGGAAATTGCACTTTGCAGATCAAGCAAAACCTGCATGTTATTATATGTGATTTCAAAATTAAAGGGGTTTTCCTCGGTCTTGGCCACTGGTTTTTTAATTATAGTGCCAGAGACATCCGCCTTTTCCGCATCGATGGCAGCCTGCTTGTCATAATAATGCAGTTCGTACTGGGCATAGGTTGCTTTCCCCGCTAATAGGAAGAACGAAAGAAATAATATAGTTATGTATAGATTCTTCATTTTTTTGTGATTATCGTTTGATTACCAATTTTGTATACAATCTGTCATTGACTTGGACCTGAACGACATAGATTCCAGATTTCAGGGAACCATTGGAAATGGTATGGACATGCTCACCTGCCCTTAGAAAACCATTGGCCACGTTTTCCACATTGGCACCACCATAATAGTCCATGAGCCTTACCTGTACATGGGCATCGGATTCCAGTCCATAATGGATAAGAAGGTCATCCATAAAGGGATTCGGGTACAGTTTGATAAAGCTGTCCCCCTGTTCGGCAAAGGCGGCCAGGGCCTCTTCGGAAATCGGGGTACCTTCACGGGTCAGTACCATCAATATCGGTGGACCGGGTTCTGACCAATTCAGAATCTGTGATTCCAATCTTCCCAATAGGTAATCAGTACCCTCCAAATTCCTCACGGTAAAAGACATAGAGTTTAATCCGTAATCGAGGGTTGTATAATCGGGATGGTCGGTAAATTGCTTCTCGATGGTCACCTGCCCATCAAAAATGGTCAGATCTCCGTTCCTCCAAATGGCCTCGCTGGTCGTGGAACTCTCTCCTACTTGAATGGTGCTTTCCACGGTTCCGTAGACATCAGAAACCTCCCCAACGGTCAAACTTGCGGGAAAATTTCGGATCATCCATGTCCCCGACCAGTCCATTTCCACCCATTGGCCTTTCCAATTTCCTGTAATGGATTCCGGAATGGTTCCCATTTCAGTTGGTGCAATGGAAAGGATTTCCCTTTGCCCATCGGCCATGGCCTCAAACAATTCCCCATCCTCTATTTCCTCTTGAGCAGTTGAATCCTTTATTACATCCAAATTTTCCAATTGGCCCAATAGTACCTCACTATTGTAAATGGGGTTGTTGCTTAAGATGTCCAAAGCCCTTGCCCTGTCCTTCGGAACCCCATATCCGAAATAGTACATCTTTGCCAACCAGTGCTTGGCCATGGGGTGGTCGCTTATGGTGAACCATTCCACGGCCTTGGTATAATCCTGAGAGATGTTCCCCAAGCCTTTAAGGTATAGGTAACCCAAACTGTAGCTGGCCTTGGCATTGCCCATTTCATGGGCTATCCTGAACTGCTCCCGGGCTCTATCAAAACTTAGCTGGGTCCCAATACCGTCTTTGTACAGGATACCGAGCAGGCATGTAGCCGCTGCATCCCCTGCTTCTGAAAGCTCCTTTACCTTGGTAAAAACACGCTTTGATTCCCTTCTGTCAAGGTCCCCAAGGTAGATATAGTCCTCTACGGATTTCAGAATGGAATCGTTGTCCACTTCCTGCGCATGGAGGGATATACATAATACTATGGCAATAAGTGCCATGATCGGATTTCTGTTCATATGATATGGATTAATGGTTTGTTCCGGTTTTTTCTAAACCAAATGGAAATAAAGTCGGAATCAAGTAGGTTCCCTTTAGGGTGTAAAAAGTAGCCATGTACCATAAATACTTGGTTAGGTTTTGTTGGTAGATTGGGCTCTTTTCAGTCCCAAGACCATGAGGTTCTTGGTTCTGAAATATGGGGGCAAGGTAAATCAAAATTTACTTTTTCACTCAACGGTGGCTCCTTGGAATTTCTAAGGTATTTACCTTAGTTTTACTAAGGTTTCACTATAAAAGACCTTTGGTCTTGGCGCTTTCGATAAGGGGAAGGGTCTGTCCGCTTTCAAGTCCAAACAACCTGGCAAGCCTTCGTTTTCGCCATTCGATTCCTGAAGGGGACATTTTGAGTTCCTCTGAAAGGTCACGGGTACCGGCCCCTTTGGACAACAGGAACAAAAGCTGTCGGTCCACATCCTCGACCTCCTTCGGTATTGACATTTCCTTTCTCAAAAAATCCTGGATCGATGGACTGAAATAGGTTTCTCCGGAAATTACCCTGGTCAAGGCTCCTTCAATCCCCTTAAAATCCAATTCGCTCTTGATAATAAAGCCTTCTGGGTTGATCTCCCTGAAAATGGTGTAATACTGGTGCCGATCACTGATGGACGTGAGGAATATTATTTTGGCATTGGTAGCCGATGCTCTTAAAAGTTTGGCAAGATTGAACCCTGTGGCACTGGTATCGGGTCCCAACGTGAAATCCAATAGAGCAAGATGCACCATGTTGTTGGAACTAATGAAATCTTGGGCTTCACCATAGGTATGGTAGATTGCAACTTCAAATTCTGGGCCAGGGTCCTTTTGTGAAATATCGTCCAATGCCAATTTAAGGGCATGACAGGTCAAGGGCTCGTCCTCTACGATCAGTACTCTTTTTGGTTCCAAATCAAAGGCAAGGTTTAGTTAATGGTTTTGGGACCTACTAAGTTACCAAAAGCGTTATAACCGGAAACCATCAATGTATAATCGGCAACAAATGGCACATCGATGCCATGGATTGGATCATCAACGGTCAATGAGCACTATCTTTCGGTGCCCCCTTAACTCATGCAATTCCACTTCCAAATGCTCTCCCTTGTCCAATACGAACTTGGGCAATACATACACGAACCTTTTGGATTCTCCCTTCTTGATAGAAGGGGGCATTTTGTATCGATGTATCGGCATAATCTCCAATTTTTGCTGGGATGCCCTCTTCTTTTTGGTCCCGGTAACACTATAAACTTTTATATAGTCCACCTCAAAATCTATAGTTGATGTATTTGACACTTCCATTACCAAATAGGTCACATTCCCATTGTATGCCACTTTCTGTAATTGAAGCTTGATTCCCCTTTTTCGTTTGGTGGCCAATCTCTCGTTCTTGGCCTTTAAAAGGTAGTTGCAAAAACGTTGAAAATATTCCCTAAGTTCGGTAATACTGTCAAGCTGCCTGTTATCCAGTTCCTTTGGGATTACGAGTGGTTTCTCAGTTCCAATGCTTTCAGAACCGGCCACGAAGCGATTCAGCTTATTAAGCTCCTTTTGGTATTTAAGGATATATGAATACACCCTACCTCCCTTGGTCAACACCAATAGGTTACTCTCCTCTCCCGGCCTTGCTTGCAACAATCCAAAGTGCTGCTCTTTTTGCCTGTTATAGGTAAACACGAAATTTGAAGAACCTACAATGCCCTGTCGGATGGGATTTGGAAAGAACAGGGCCACATTTTTATGCTCGTTGGCGTAGATGGTATCCAAAACTTTCTGTGCGCTTAATGAACTGGTGAATGCCAATAGCGATATAATAATTACTGTTTTCATAAGATTGGTTTTACTGTCCCTTAAGGACTTTTAATATGAGTTGATAATTGTCCATGACGGTCACCTTGACTTGTCGGTTGTCCCTTTGAAAAAGTGATTTGATGCTCCTTACCTGCGGCACTCCACCGATATTGATGTCGTCAATGGCATCCCCCACCACTTCCTGCCTGGCCTCCGCCCGAAAACTGTTCTCGATGTAGATGCCCTCACTGCCATCCTGAAAATCGTAAGCGGCCAATCTAACGGGACTATGCTCGATACTATTAATGGCAATTATTGCCCTGTTGGGCTTAAATCTCACGAATCCGTAAATGGCCGTGTTTCTTGGAATCACAGTTCCATTGATCATAACATCTTCCAAGAGCCGCATCCGTAACCGATAATGCTGGCGTACCGTTTGGGTGCCATCCACCCTGACCAGGATCTGGGCATTCGTGGTTCCATTCATCTCCAAGGGCTGTTCCATGGGATCTGAAGCAAAGAACAACTGGTGCTCCAGTCCCAATTCCTTCACTTCAATGGATGGGTCTTTGTCATCAACTTTTTTAGAAGTTGATGCCGTATCCCGTTTGGTATTGCCCAATGCCACTTTCCCTGTCTTGGGATTCCGGTATGTTCCTTCCGAGTAATCAATGCGCCCTTCGTTGTAGATACTGTCAATGATCCGCATCTTTTTCTTTTCCATCAGGTCCGGGTCGTATACACCCGTAGAATCCAAGAAGCCCTCGTCATAAATGCTCGGGGCGTTGGTCTGCCGCTCTTCCTTGATGGCATCCAGGGCCTCCAGTTTGGTTTTGTACTGCTCCTGCTCCTCCCCCAGTTCCGGCACGGGAATTTGGTTAATATCAATACTTGGCTCTTCGTCCCCGCCCAATGCCATCATTGCATAGCCCACAATGAACAGGACCACGCAAAGTATGACTGCCGCAAAGACAATCTTATTTTTCTCTACTTTCATAATTTTCAATTCTTTTTAAAGTGTTTTCAAAAAAGTTGGTGATCAACAGGCCATGGGTGTTGTTCGGAAAGTTCCGATATACATGGATCAGGTTCCCCGTGGTGGTCAGCTCATAGGTATCGGTGACCGACCCCCGGTTGATCTCAAATACGGTGACGGTCTCAAACCTATAGGGTTCCGTTTGCAGGTCCACCTTGGATGCAATGCTACGTATTTTCTGTACCAGGGAATATTGAAGCAAACGGTTATAGACCCCTTCCGCTTTTTTCTGTCTGTAGAGGGCATCCACCGAGCTGTTGCCCAGCCACAGTGCCTTTTCAAGGTTTTTCTCATAATTGCTGGCATCGATTCCATAGAAATAGCCGTGGAACAGTTCCAGATGTGCCTTGGCCTCCACTTCGAGGTTTTCCAATTGGGAGACCATTTTTAACGGAATCACGCTTCCATCCCCGTTGACCACAAAGGCATTGTCCATACTTTCCCTGTGGAGCTTGATGACCATCAGCACCGAAACGATACAGGTCAGTACGGCCCCGATGATCGTGCCCAGCACGATAAAGCGGTTAAGCTTAAGAACATCGAATATGTTTTTATAGGGTGTTTTCATTTCAGTAGTAGTTTTTAGTGCAGATAATATGCAATTATAAATGTGCCTTAGGCACCCTTAGGTACCAAAGAGTTTGAAGGTAAAGGAGGTGGCCTTGCGGTACAGTTTGAACTTCAACAGCACGATGAATCCAATGGAAGCCAGTTCGATCAAGGGCGCAAAAAATTCACTGCCCCAGTCCGTCCCGAACAGGTTGTTCCAAAAGTTTGTGTTGATCTCCGTGTACAGGGCATTGACGAAGACATTGACCAAAAAGAAGGCCGGTACGAGCATATAGACCCCCGCATAAAGCTTAAAGAAATTATAGGCCAGTCCCCTGAACTTTTCGAACACGGCCAAGCTGATCACCAAGGGAAAGAAGGCCCGCATAATGCCCAATAAGAAAAAACGTTCCGCCAGGAACAGCGGATAGATGAACAGGTCCATCATCCAAAGGAAAATGCCGATGATAAAGGCCAGCACCTTCAATCCGTACAAGGGGGTCACCAAGGCCTCGTACAACAGTGCCAACGCCTTTTTGGCGGCCTCCAGTGCGCCCACATCCCGTTCCAGATCCACATCCTGTAGCTGTAACGGGAGGAGCGCCGGGGCCGTATCCCTGTATTGGGCCTCAATGGAGACCAAAATGGTATCAAAGACATCCAATACCTGTGTGGAGAATATCACCAAGATCACTATGGCAAAGTTCTTGGCCAGTTCCGTAGGTGTCAGCCCCCAGGTATGGCCATCGGTCGAAGCGATGCCCTCGTTGTACTTCTTTAAGATGTTCACCAAAAAAAACAGGACGGCCAGTGCCTTCATGCCCGTAATGGTGTACTGGGCAAAATCACTGTCCATGATGGTCCGGTAGACCGCATCCACATATTCCAATCCTATTCCCAAGAACATAGCTTCCTAATAATTTGTTTCACGATTATTGATCCTGTCCTGCATCTTTCTGAAGGAAATGATCTCCCGGTAGCGACGGGTCTTGGCCTGAATCTCGGCGACCATTTCCTTGGATTTGAGTTCATGGTCCTTCAATACCTTGGCACGTTCGGCATCCTCCATTTTCAAAAGTCCGCTCGACAGGATGGTGTTGACATAATCCACGCTTTCCATGGAACGCTCTATGATATCATTGAAGGAATCCGTAATCCTGTCAATTTCCCCCGGTTTGATATAGGGGGAGTTCAATATCTCCTGTAGGTCGTTCTGGACCATATGGAAGAGCTGTTGGTTGTTCTGGATGAGTTCCTGAACTGCATTGAGCTGTTGCAGAACACTGCTGACCTGTTCGATACGTTCCTTCTGCTGCTGTAAAAACTCCACGGTCTTCAACAGTTGGGAGGTCTGTTTGGCGGATTCGACAAGCTGTTTGGCCAGACTGATAAAGTTGGTATTGTCATACACCGGCATCCCCTGGGCCGTGGCTCGGCCGGGCATAAATAAAGTGAAGGTTAGGGCAAATCCCAGAGTAAGTATCTTTTTCCCAAAAGTGAGCTTTCTAATTGTTTTCATGTCGCTTTGTCTTTATAGTTAATAAATGTGGTGATGGCTTGTTCCATATCGTTCGTCTTTTCGAAAAGTTCCAATATCTGTGTACTCTCTGTCCCATCCGTCAGATAGGCGGCAAAGACCTCCGGTGGCACCTCCAAGCGGAAGATGTTGCTCTCCTTTCCGATCTTGATAAAGATCTCGGTGTACTTCCTATCCCCCGTCAGGTTGTTGCGGATGGACCGCAGTTGATTCAGGTCATGGGACGATAAGTTCAATCTGGTTTTCAGCTCGTCATAGCCCTTTTCGTTACGGAGGCTGTAAATCACCTGTGTGTTCTCCAAAATGCTGGCAGAAGTGGAATTATTGGGCAATTGGTTGATGGACTGTAGGATGATGCCAATGGCCCCGTTCTGCTTCCGGATGGCCTGATAATAGAATTCCACACTTTCCAGCACGTTCGCAAATTTCAGCTGCTTGGCAAACTCATCGAAGAGGATGATGCCCCGTTCGGAACGGTTTCTCCAAATGGTCCGTTGGATGGCCGACTTGATGAGCTTGAGCATTACCGAAAGGATTTCCTTGTTGTCGCGCACCTCGTCCAGTTCAAAGACGATCATCCTTTTGTCCTCGATGGTATAGGTTTGATCCTCCCCGACATGGAACAGGAAGCTGTAAAGACCATTATCCACATACTCCGAAAGGATGTGCAGAAATCCATAAACACTGAAATCCTCCTCCCTGATATGGAGCTCCTGGATCAGATTGTCCTTATGATGGTCCACAAACCGGTACAGTGAGGCAAGGGAATGGTGTTCCCGTACAGTTTTGTAATAATGGAGCAGCACCTTTTTCATGGCCACTTCCCTACCTTTGGACATCGTATTGCCCTCTGCCAACAGTTCCAATAAGAATACGGCCAGGTCCTCCAGCCTTTCAGGGGTAAGGTCGGATTCATCCGAAATAAAAAAAGGGTTGATGCCCAGGTTCTTGTCCTGCTCGTACCTCAGGATGATATGGTCATCCGGGTACAGCTTGGCAAATTTGGCGTAGGAGCCCCCCAGGTCGATAATGACCAGCCGAACACCCGCCTCGAAATATTGGCGGAGTATGTTGTTCGCCAAAAAGGATTTTCCCTCCCCGGTGGGGGCGAAAATGGCAAAGTTCCGTGCCTTAATGCGTTTTTTCCGTTCGTCCCAGACATCCTTAAAGACAGGAATGTTGTGCTGGCGGTCACCGAAAAGGATGCCCGTATCATCGGATCTGTAATTCGTATTGTTGATGTACAGGCACAGCGCATGTTTGAGATCCGTTACATACAGATCTTCGTTGGAGAAGTTGGTGGTATGGCAGGGATGCGAGTTCAAAAAGTAGTGCTTGCGCTCCTCGCCATTGGGGTGATAGGGTGTAATGTCCAATTCCTTGAACTCGGCCTTGATCTTGGAGCCTATCCGTTTTAGCTGTTCGGTTTCCGGATGCCAAAAAATGATATTGAGATGGCCACGGATGATACGTGACGAATCATCGCTATTGATCTGATCCAGGATATGCTGGACCTTTTTGAGGACCACTTTGTTCTGGGAACCAAAATTGGAACTTTTGCTGAGTTCCTCCACTTTCTTGTCCAAGAGCTTGCGCCATTTGTGTTTGTCATCCAGATAGAGGATGTGGTTGACCATATGGTTCTCGTTAAGGTCCAATCCCAATCCATCGATAAACCCTTGATGAAAGCTAAAGTCATCCGAAGTAAATTTTTCATTGATCTTACTGCTCTGGACCGTTCCGCCAAAACACCCTTCATTGTTGACGGCTATGGCATCAAAATAATGGTCCCCGATCTCGATATGTTTTTTGTCCAACAAAATATCCGTATCGAAATCTTGGTTGAAACCGTTGTAATAATCGTTTGTATGGGTAAGAATCCCAGCGGGTGCCATGGGCACCAATGACACTCTTTGGCCATTGTTGATGAAGGAAACGGCATCGTTCACCGCGGTGATGAATTCCGCTACCTGGACGTCCAATTTTCGATAATAGCCTTTTTCCGTTTTCCGAAAGGGGTTGACATACTTGGCCGCATTCAGGGCCTTGTCCAAGGGCAGTACAAAGAACAGATGGCTTAGATGTTTTAGGTATTCCCTGCCCTTAAAATAATCATGGGTGGCCCTTTCCAAAAAGGTACCGTTTGGCAATTGCTTGCTATCATACCCAACTTTTTGGTAGTTGTCCTGTTTATGGATGACCGTACCCGTGGGCAGGGGTTTGAAGGCCTGGAACCACATACTGTGCAGTTCCTCAAAATCGGGCTCGGAAAGGGAATACACCTCGGGAAGATCCACTTTGTAACAAAGTACTACATTGCCATTGGAGGCAAACACGGTATGCCCCTGGATGTCCAGAATGGGATGATAGGCATTGAGGTTGATCTTATGCATAGGAGAAGGGGCTTAAGCGTTTATTACTGATGGTCCGGGGAAAGACCTTTTGGATAGCAAGTATATGGGGGTTTTTAACCCACTGT
The DNA here is from genome assembly GCF_000224085.1 of Allomuricauda ruestringensis DSM 13258. NCBI lineage: Bacteria > Pseudomonadati > Bacteroidota > Flavobacteriia > Flavobacteriales > Flavobacteriaceae > Flagellimonas > Flagellimonas ruestringensis. Next base: position 2,803,755 of record NC_015945.1, on the reverse strand, counting down.
GCCAATACCCCGAACAACAGGGCATTGAACAACAGCAGGGCAACGATGACACCAAGACTGAAGGAAAATATGATGATCAGCAGGGAACCGATGACCGATACCATTTGCAAGGCAAACAGGGAAAGGGACAAGCCCATGATCATGGCCTGCTTGCGGATATTTCTATAGACCTCGTACTTTTTCATTCTAGACCACTATTCCGATGAGATAAGTGAAGATGCCCACAACGGCCCCCGCGATCAGCACAAAGACCAGTACCCGGGTAATGCCCTTTTTCAAGTCGGAGTTCTCCCCAAAGAAATGTCCCGCATTGAACAGAAAGCCCACCAGAAAGATGACCCCCAGTATAATAGGGAAGATGGCCCGTATGGTATCGGAAATATCATTGACAGAATCCTCAATGCCCCCGATCTGGGCCAAAAGACCATAGGGAACAAAAAATGTTGACAGGGTGAAATACAGTGCTTTTTTCATATCAAAAAGTGTTTAAAAATTCGTTTGGTTTTGATATTCGAAAATTACCTTATATTGATACACAAACAACTGAATTTCAGATATTTGTGAATAACATATTCATTGATATGATTTGGTTTTTATTGCTGCGGATTGGTACCAAAATCTATGTAAAAAGCGGAATGCCATGTTGATAACCTTAAAACCTTGGATCTACAAAACCCTCAAAAACGTCAAAAACGTTAAACTTCGACTTCGCTCAGTTAAAGTTTTTGTCCTTTTGATGTGCAATTTCAATTCGCTTTTTGGTCAGGAAATACCCCGTAAAGAAATTATAGTCATTGACCTCGGACATGGTGGGGTGGATTCCGGTGCCATTGGGGTATACGGAGTTAGGGAAATGGATGTGACCTTAGGTGTGGCTAGGGGAATCCTTCGATGGAACCATACCCTTTTGGATGGCAAATACGATATCTATCTTACCCGTTACACCGATACCTTGATATCCCTTGATGATCGCTCCAGATTGGCAAAAGCCCTGTGTGCCGATGTGTTTGTGTCGCTGCATTGTAACCATGCGGAAAACCCGGAAACAAAAGGCATGGAGGTTTTTGTACATGGCACACCGCACAACCATAGCAAGGGATCCCTCGCATTGGGAAGGTCAATTCTGAATGAAGTGGCATGGAACCTTGGCATCAAACAACGAAGCATTGAATCTGCCCACTTTCAGGTGCTGCGGGAAGTTCACACTTGTGCGTCTGTTTTGGCTGAAATCGCCTTTCTCTCCCACCAGGATGAAGTAGGTTATCTATCAAAGGGCAGGAACATCAGGGCCATCCTATTGGGCATTGACAATTATAAAAACCTGGAACTATGAAAGCATTTTTAATGGAGATCATCAAGGTCATCGGAAAACTATTGGGAATGGTGCTCAAACGGTAATGAAGTTATTTGCGCTTGTCCTTGCTGTCCTTTTCAAAGGCCACCAGATTGAACATCTGCCGAATGCGACTCCTAACCCGCTTGTCATAACTTTCCTCCAGCTCCTTGGCATTGAGGTTGGTGGTGCAATGGGTCTTGATCTGCCGGTTGACAAAAAGCTCATAGGGCGGTAACAGGATCTCCCCCATCACATTGCAATCCTTTCCATAATGCCTTCCCGTGGGTTCCACGCCAAGGTCATCAAAACAAAAGTAATGCCCGTTGCCGTAATCCTCAATGACCTTGAAACCAATGTGGTTGAACCCGAACACAATATTTCGGCTGGGAATGACGGAATAGGGTTTTTGGTAGGGCTCCAGGAATTTCAATGGCCGCATCCGGCTGTTCTTGCCACAGCCCACTGGCCCGGTCAGCAACAGGCCCTTGTTGGGATCGATGCCGTCCTTTTTGCAGCTGTCATAGTCCTTGATGTGTAGTTGCAGAGTTTCAGCAATATCCTACGGTCTTCCTTGTAGATCTTGAACCGTTCCCCGGACATGAGCTTGTCCCTGTGGATAGGGCGGTCAATGTATCCCACCAGCGGCGGATGAAAGTGAACACCCTCAAGACTAACGCAAAAAACTGATTTTCGGTTCACTAAATCGAAAAATTGATTGGCTAACATTTTCCGTTTTTGGTGGTCTAAACCATATGGCTCATCCTATAGTCTTCGATTTGGAAAATTTTATTTGCTTGACTCTGTTAGCATCCAAAACAAATACGTTCTTATTTTTCTCATCAAACTTAATTACACCGAAATCCTCAATAACAAACAATCCATCCATAACCGGTCGTAAATGCCCCATCTCTACATCATTGACCATGAGGACCAACCCATCAAGCCTAACTTTTAGCACATAAGTACAATCAAGTTCTTTGCTGTAGTAAGACCCTTCCAGCGCCTTAAGGTCTTGGTCCTTTGCTTCCAAGGGCATATAGGCATATAATTCACTTGGATTGTTTCCATTGACCGTAACAATCATTTTATAGGGTTTACCATATTTCAAATGAAAATTGACCCTTAGACCATCCGTAACATCCAACATTTGGAATTCATTCCTATCGATTGGCAACAACCTATTTTCATTTTGTTCCCCACGTGAATATCTTAGGGTGTCACTTTTCAGGTAAATCTTTCTTGAATAATTCTCTTCGTAACTCCAATAGGAAGCTTCAAACTGGCGTAATTCATCTTTAGTCAAAGGGACTGGTTCCACCTCGAACGATGTTAGCTTCTGAACTTCTGGTTCAGAAGCAGAAAGTTTATCCTTCAGAAGGATATCCGCAATTTGATAGGCCTTCCCTGTAGGATTTGAACCTGAAACGCTCGCCAACACAATTATCGAAAACCGTTGCTCTGGAAAACGAATAAACTGTGTTCGAAAACCTAAAAAAGCCCCACCATGTGAAAGGGTAGGTAACCCTTTATAGGTATCGTGTACCAGACCAAAGGCATAATCAATGGTGTCCCCATTGTTCAATCGTCCCTTGGTCAACATCAGGTCCAGAAACTTTGCTCCTCCAACTTTTGGTCGATAAAAATTCTGGTCCCATAAATACAAATCTTTGATGGTTGTTATCAGGTTACCATCTCCCAAGGCATCAAAATTCTGTACATATCGTTTGAAAGTATCGGATTCCTTTCGATAACTCACAACCCTGTTATTAATGATTTGGCTGTGGTCATCATTGAAAAAAGTATCGTTCATGCCCAAAGGCTTGAAGATGTTCCTATCAGCATACTCCCGAATGGTCATCCCACTGACCCGATTAACAATCTCGGCCAATAGGATATATCCGGAATTGGAATAGCTATGTTTCTCACCCGGTAAAAAATTGACATTGGATTGTCGCCCCAAAAGTTGAATTCCATCTTCAATAGTAAAATAGTCCTCGAACGACGTTCCTGACAGGTACATCAACTCCAAGTAATCACGTAAACCACTTGTATGGTGCACCAGATTACGAATCGTGATTACTTCTCCATATCTGGGCAATTCAGGAATATATGCATGGACCTCATCATCCAGGTCAATCTTACCTTCAATGGCCAACAAGGCGATACATGCCGCGGTAAACTGTTTGGCCATAGAAGCGATATAAAATTTTGATGTTCCAGATATTGGAATCCCGTAATCAAGATTTGCCATACCATAACCTTTGGAATAGACCAATTTTCCATCTTTAACAGTCCCAATAGCGACCCCGGGGGAGTTGGGATGGTCCCATTGGGAAAAAATACTATCGATTTTAGCTTGCTCTTCTGGGTTTATCTGGGCATTGACATCCAATCCCAAGGCTAGTACAACAAAAAATATGGTGATTACTGCTTTCATTACAATGAATAAATTCACAGGTTTTATACCCCCTTCAATAGAAAAAGAACCTGCCGACTTCAACTTTTCAGGTTTGCAATCGGCAAGGTCTTCTACGCAAGATATCCCTGTATTGCGTGGACTACCTAAAATAAGAATAACGAGGGGAATTATTTCCTGGCATCAAACAATTGATACAAAAACTTTTCGTAGACCTCTTTATTTGTCCTTCTCCCATAAACAGCTTTGGTCTTAAGGGCGACAACAATATCCATTGATGGAATAACGGTAATATATTGACCTGCGTTCCCTGTGGCGGTATATGCTCCTTTGAATTCAGGCAATATATCCGGACTGTCCCAAATCCGCCACATCAATCCTTGTCCCCATTTCCACCATGGCCAATCCTTGAGCCTTGGGTCGACTTGGTACATGTCCGCATAACTAGTGGTAATCGTGGTCATTTTATCCACCCAAGAAGCAGGCAAGACCTGTTCATTTTTCCATTTGCCCTTGCGTAGCATCAGATAACCGACCCTGGCCATATCCCTAGTGGACATTTCAAAATGATAGGCTTTGAACTTGGATTTGGAGGTATCCCCGGATTTCTGCTGCTTACTGCGGTCCCATTGTTGGAACCCAATTTTCTTGACAATATCGTTCTCAAAGGCATTGTAGATATTTTGACCGGTCTCCAGCTCAAAGATGTGACCGGCCACATTGAAATCCCAGTTGTTATAAATAAAATAGGTCCCGGGTGCCTTACTCCCGCGTTCAGGAAACAACCATTCATTCCCGCCAGGATTACTGGCTGCATGAAACACTCCGGATTTAGAGGTCAGGATATCCCATATGGTCGCTTTTTTTTCGGATTCCAAGAGCCCACCAACATCATCGATGTCCAATTCTTCAAGGGTCTTATTAAGGTCAATGGTACCATCCTCCACATACTTCCCATACAACATGGATAGCATACTTTTCCTGACAGATGCGATATAGCTAAGTTCATGGGTATCGCCATAGTCATAGATCATTTTGCCACTTTGGACAACGATAATACCCGTAGCATGTGTACTGTCTATCGCATAGCGGTAGAGCTGGTTTATTTTATCCTGGCTCCAGCCAAACTCCGAGACGTTCTCCATCATTTCCCATTCAGCTTCAGGATAGGTAATATATTTTTCGGCCGGAACATCCCTAACATAGCGTACACTGAATCCACAGCCTTTGTTTCCTTGTTCCCTACCGATTTTCGTATTGGTCGCACCAATCATTCTTTCAAAGGCCCTTTCGGAATCATGACTGTCCGCTACCCAAAAATTGGCATGCTCACCCATAAACCTAAAATCACCGTAATCTGTTCGCCAGCCTGCCAACTGAACATCAAAACCTGCACCTCCATTTTCCCTTAAGTATGCCACGCTATTACTTGTTCCTCTCCAACCTTCTTTAACGGCCTCATCTCTGGACATGCCCACAGTGGTTTCCAAAAGTATCCAATCCTTGTCCGTCGGCAATCGCCAACCCTTGGGAGCCAACTCATTGGCCTTTTCCCATGAATAAAGGGCTCCATATTTTTTGTAGTACTTGCTACGTTTGGCTTCTTTAACAGAATTTCCCTTATAACCGTATACTGATATGTTCATGGTGTCAACCTCTGGTAAATAGGCAAAATTTTCTGCCATCCAAACCTGCGTTCCTATTTCCACGGTCGTATAGCTACTCCCATCCCTATGGTCTGTAAAGCTTCCACGCTTTCCCTTTGGACCATTATATTGTGCAGTCGAAGCGGTAAATCCCATGATAAAGACCAGTGTGAATACGGGCAAAACCCGTTGTAATCTCAGTTTCATTTAGATTGATTTTTGATTAGTAGTTTACATTAAAAGATACCTTGTATAACATAATGTTACAGTTTTGTCATCTTTTTTTAATATTTGAACCCATAATTATGTCTTACCCCATCCGCAGGCTCCCTACCCAATTGCTTTTGTTAATCGTATAGGTCTGTGCACAAATGGTGACAAGGGCATTAAAAATGATAACCAAAATGGCACCTACCAAGCTCCCCCAAGGCATGGAGGCATGTATGGCAAATGATTCCAGCCATCGTACCCCTATATAGCTTGAGACTGGTATTGCAATTGAAAAAGCCAATAGCAAGGGCTTGATGAAATTCTTTGAAAGGACGATAAAAATTGAAATGGTTCCGGCCCCTAATACTCTTCGAACGGCAAATTCCCTTTGATGCGCATTGGAAAGTTGTATCGCTATACCCCATATGCCCAGAAAGACCATAAACAGGGATACCAGGGAACAGCTTATCAATAATGTCCAAACTTTTCGAATGTTCATATGGTTTCGTTCAATGTTTTGGCCCAGTGACTTGGAACGGAATGGTTGCTCCCCAACATGCCGATCTTCTTTATCAAAATATGCCAAAGTTTGCTTTGAATCGCCATATTTTATTGTGATAGCTTGGTTGTCGCCTTGAGATAATTTACTGGGGGAAAGCATTGGCTTCATGGATTTGGAGTGGGTATTGAATTCGCTGTCCCATGGATTACCTGTAAAATAGTGGTAAGGAGCCTTTTCCTGTACATCTGGCAATTGTCGCCAAATGGTACCTAAGCAAACCATTAAAATAACAGCTATGACGACTTGAATCGATAACAAGGCTTTACGCAGCGGCAATGGGAAGCCTTTGGTTTGGAATTCTTTTTCCAGTGCTCCTAACGGCGGGAGTGCAGCCAATTGCATTGCTGGGTATAATCCGGCAAGAATCAGCATGAGGAATGCCATGACCAGTATCGAAAAATATAACTTGGGTTGGTATAAGTTGATGTCCAGTTGACTTGAGGTTATTGTGTTGATCAAAGGCAAGGCTAATTCCATTAAAACAGCAGCAAGTATCATGGCCATGACGATCTGCACAAAAACTTCCGTAAAAAAACGCATCCTCAATGTCCCTTTCCTTGCCCCTATAACTTTTCTTACCCCTATTTCCCGGTACCACTTTATTGAACGAGATAGGATGATACCCATATAATTAAGACATGTCAGCAATACAAGGATAAAGGGAAGTATCTTAAAAAATTCAATATAGGGCAACCTGCCTCCTGTAGCACTGCCTTGCTGTATGAAGGAATACTTCATCGTATCTATGGATACATGCCGCTCCAAATACTTCCGAACGATGGGCCAACCGTTGTTCCAACTAATCTGATAAAGGCCGAGCACGTGACTCGTGGACATCATCACATCATATTTCGGTTCGGATTTAAAATTGGACCATTTAAGAAAGGTGAGGGCGCGAGAGATTGTACGTTGTCCTGCAATATGTGGGAAAACCATATTGCTTATACCCCTTGTACCCAAAGGATGGAGCACGTTCGAAACTCCGCCAGAACTCGCAATACGGATAGCATTTATAAACAATTGATCCGAATCAAGTTCATCCAATGCCTTCAAATTTTTTCCATGATCTTTTTTCATCTGAACAGGAGACACCTTTTGGTACAAGGTACCCCCACTCAGATAGAACAAGTTCGAATCCCATTCTTGACCTATCCCAAATCCAATCATCAAACAACAGAAAATCCCCAAGATAGTTTTTGAGATATTCCATAGAAAAAACCTGACGAACATTACGTCAATACGCTTAAAAAATAAATGACCCTGTTCCTTGACCATACCTCCTTAACTTTAAGGAAACGCTTCTATATCATATCAAATGCTATCATCCGACCTCACGTAATCATCAGAAACTGAGTGAAGGTAATGCAAACTCTTCGGGACATCTACGACGGTAAAACAGGAACCGACAAGGAAAATCGTTAAGTCCCTGTTGCCCTTTTTCAAGCCACTGCAATATGTCATCCAATCGGTTGATAAAGTAGTCACAAAGCACTATGGGACAGTTTTAGTTCACTGGTATCAACAACTTTGGTATTGCCTGTATGGTCCAAAAGGACGGGTATTATCCAGACAATACATGAAACCATTCAATAAAGTGTTCCCTTCATTGCTACAATGACCTCTGAATTGGTTTCATGATGGTACAATACAAATATTGCTTCTCAAGGTATCGAAACGCTAACCCAAGTCAAATTGGAGTCAAGTAACACTGGCTTTGAAAGACCATACCAAAAGTAATCAGGGGAATATGCATGAACAATAAGATTTAAGGTAGACCGTTAACAAAACGTTATCAATCGAGTAAAAAAAGTGATGAATATATTGGAACTACCTAGCACGTCCATAAAGCACGAACACTCCCACTCCCAAAACACCCATGATTATGTTAGCTTAATATAGAATATTACCTTTTGTCCCACAGCTCTTGACCTAGATACAACTTTTGGGTCAACAAGTATTCATAAATTTGATTGACATTGTCTCCATTCAAAAAGACCACGTACCCATTTTTGGATTTAGGGAACATGATGGCCAAGGTACTTACCCCTGGGTCTTTCCCGGTATGCAACATGGCGAACTCATCATCATTGAAACCGGTCAAGATTTCCCAACCGTAACCAAAAAAATCATTTTCCTTCAACTTCACCTGATGCTTCTGCATGTCTTTAAAAAGCTGCTCATCCAACCCTGCCCCGTTGATTACATAGGCCACAAACCTTCCATAATCCTCTACAGTGGTCAATAGATTGGCCGCTGCATTGGCCTCATAATATTTTACGGTTTCAATCTGGTTGCCGTTTTCATCAAAGTTTTTGGCGTATCTGGATTCATTCATGGAACCGTCCCACCAGAATCGGGTATCGTTCATACCTACAGGTTCAAAAATAAAATCCCGAGCCAGGTCCTCCAAGGTCTTTCCCAATTTTTTCTCAATGGCCTTTCTAAGGTATTCAAAACCTTCCCCGGAATATTGGTATTTTTCCCCGGGATCGAATTGAAAATGCAGTTTATTGGAATCCGTCATGTACCTCCAATTCGGAAATCCAGTCTGGTGGGTCAAGACCAAATAAGGGGTCAGTTCTTTGTAACGCTTATCCTTCTTTAGGTCTGGATCAATCCAGTATTTATATAAAGGTTCCTGTAAATCCAACAACCCATGGTCCACCAATTTCAACACGGTCAATGCAGTCAATGGTTTGGTAAGTGAGGCCACCTTGAAAATAGTATTATAAGGTGCTTTCTTGGTTTTGTCCAATGTCCCAAACACCTTCACCTTGGTCAATTGACCATCCTCAATGATCCCCAATCCCAAAGCAGGGACCTTGGTTTCCAAAAGCATCTTTTCTATAGTAGAGACACTTGCCTTGCCCTTCTCCGGGTCCTGGTGGTCAAAGCTCAATGCTTCGCCCAATATCCAATCCTCCCCTTCTACCAGCCAAACATGGGTAAAAAGGGCCGAGCTCGTTTTGATATCGGTTTTTCCCTTTTCCCTGATGTAAAAATCATGCTTGCCTTTTTGGATGGCCCCATATAAAGTACCGTTGTTATATAATGGGAATACCTCCAAACTGCTGGCATCCACTTTCCGGATGGGCTTTATATCAGGATTGGAACAGATGTATTTTCTGGTATTTTCGAAGAAGGAGGTTTTGTCCTGAAATCCACTTTGGTCGTGATAGAACTTTAAATCGTCCGCAATATGGGCCTCCAAATAAGTGAGGTCGCACTGATTGAAGCCTCTGGCAAAAAAAATACTGTCCTGTTTCTTGAGGGTATGGAACAGTTCGGAATCCCTACCCACTTGCGCACAAACCTGCAACAAACCGACACAGGTCAACATAAGATGCGAAATGATAAACTTTGTGATTTTCATGATTGATGATTTTTTGATGAATGTATTTTTTGCAAATATCCCGCAACACACTTCAAATCGACCAAAAAGACATACGACAATCACATGACAATCACACGACAGACCTATATGATACTGAAGTTAAGGTCAACATAAAGCTTTCCCCGTTTATCGATTTCAAAGGAATTCCTGAGGATGACAAACACATTGGACAACACCAAAACAATCATGGTTACGAGAATAAGCTTATTGCCCAAATCAAACCAATTCTTCATAAATGAAGCCAGCATAAAAAGAATAAAGGCCCCAATGGTCCAAAAAATCTGAAGGGTCACCACCTGTTTGTTCATCCTGTTCACTTCTTTTTTGGCAAACATGATAATAAGGGGCACAACAATATTCAAAGGAGGCAGCACCGTAAGCGGCAAGGAAGAAAAATTGATGATCTTTAGCCAGGTATGGTCACTATGTACCATAACGGAAGGACTTTCCTTCAAATCCGAAACCTCTAGTCCTAAAGCCTTTGTCAGTGCATTCAAAGTATGGCCCTTGGGTTCCGCACCTGCCTCAATACGTTGTATGGTCCTTGTGGAAACCCCACATTTCTCCGCCAACTGTTCCTGTGTGATGTTCAATTCCTCTCTTTTTTCCTTTATCTTGGACACGATACGTACTTTTTAAAAATAGAAAGGCAAACCCTTAATTTCAATAGTTTGCTTCATTTCAAATGTCCGATATTTAACAGATTTAAACAATAATTCCTGAGATACCAACGATTATACGGTCTTACAGAATAGCACAACCCATTTGGATGCCAACAAAAAAACCAAGGACAAAAGTCCTTGGTTATCACATCATACTTCAATACTATCATTCAATGGATATTCCCTCCATATTGTTCAATTTTGCGATAAAGCCCCAGTTGAATTGTTGTCTTGCATCCCCGGAAAGCATAAAAACCAGTTCATTCGATCCTTTTTTCAGTTCCAAAGGCACTTGCTCGTCCGTAACAATGACCCGTCCTTCCACCCCCTTGTCGGCAGGGGGACGAAAATCCATACCTCCATCAAATCGTATTTTGGAATCAAATAGCACCACCAAATGATCGGCATAGTCAAAATTCATGAGTACGGTCCTATCCGAATCCGATACCAAATTACAGGTCAAGACTACGGTTTTGGTCATATCATCATGATACCTACTGATATTGATCAAACCATCTTCATCGGCCAAAACGGTTTTAAATTTTACTCGATGCTTTAAAATTGAATCCACTTGCGATTTAAAATTTGTGGAATCCTTTGCAAAGGGCTGTGATATGTGCCATGTCTTTAGAAATTCTTCCGTATCGGATGGATTCCCTTTATCCACATTTTGTGGTTTTGTTGTATCGCTTATTTCAGCAACGGAAAAATCACTGAAAAGCACGGGGTCAAAACTGCTGATCAAGCTGATTCCACCTCCCAGGTCATCCCGCTTCAAATGGTCAACCGTAAAAACTGGTTTATCCATATCCTCAATAAAAACGGACATTTGGTCTTGCACCACCATGATTTTCACTTGAATCCATTGCTTAAATTCCAAAAAAGAGATACCTTTTTCAGTGAACCGGATGCCAAGAACCTTGCTTGTTTCAGGATCATATATATAGGATAAATCTTCTTCCATAAAATCAATGAAGGAAGTTTTAGAAAATACCAGACCCCTATTCTTTAAGGCATTTAAGAGGTTTTCATTGGCCCCTCCCTTGACGATATCTGATTTAAAGGATATCGGTAATAAAGCTTGCTGTTTTCTGGGAAAAGATGCCTTGCCTTCGTATTTTGGGTAATTGTACAATTGCCATGGCAAATTGCCCCCATGAACAGGGACATATTGTAGGGCATCCTTATAGCCTCCTTTAGCTGCCCTCAAATAGAGGTACTCAAAATTTTTGGCATCCTGCATCCTAAAACCTATACCCGGAGTAAGACCTTTGGTCCAAAACTCCACTTGGAAATTCTTAAAGTTCCTGTCCTTGACCAATGCACGTTGGCCCGGCTCCAACCTGAGGGCCTGTTTTCCCTCATCGGTCACCACATGGATACTGAGCAAGGAGTCCTTGTGATCATAAATGTCCCAGAGGGAATTGCTAAAGGGAATGTACTGCTTTCCATTATGTATTTGTCCTTGCTGTCCGCAGGACAGGGTACTGATCAAAATGGCAAAGATTAGGATAGTCAAACTGTTTGTTCTCATATTAAAATTTTATTTTTGATTGCTATGGATTGATGAAAGTCAAAAGTAGTTTAGCGGTACATATGACAGGCCTCAACACCCTGTTCAAATCTGTTCAAGTTTATTCACAGGCGGTAAGCCGTCCCTTACATGGAAGATCACAAAAATTATCTTGCCCATTGCTTTGACCTCATAGCCCAAAAGTTATCGTGGGGGCCCATAGCGACATGGGGCACTCGCGATTTCCAAATACTCAGTGAATCGATACACAAAGCGACGGGTACCCTTTTGAGTGTTTCCACTTTGAAACGGCTCAGTGGGAAGGTCAGTTATACCTCAAAACCCAACCCAACCACCTTGGATGTATTGGCAGCTTATTTGGGATATCCGGATTGGCGTACGTTTGTATCACAAGAAAAGCCCGATCCAATTCAAAAAAAAGAAAAATCAACAACACCTAAGTCGCTTCAATATGCCAAACCCCTGCTGGTGTTGGCCCTCATAATGGTCACCGTGCTCCTCATGATTTACCGCAAGCCCGTGAACTATGATGCAAACGATTTTGAATTCAATGCCGAATCGGTCTCCACGGGAATCCCTAATTCCGTTGTTTTTAGGTACAATGCAAAAGCGGCCGATAAGGATGCCAAAGTTGCTATCCAACAAGACTGGGACGAGGGAAAAAGAGTTTCCGTCAATAGAGAGGACAGTGTGTCGACAAGTATCTACTATTGGCCTGGTTATTTCAAATCCAAATTAGTGGTGGATGATTCCATTGTAAAGGAAAGGCAGATATTGATTCCCACAGAAGATTGGTTGGGCACCATTGAAACCGACTCCTTGCCCATCTATTTGAACAAAACAGCATATCAATATGAAAATCGGCTCAGCACCTCAGCTGAAACCTTGCGTTCCCACGGAGTGAATCCCCTTGCCAAGCATACCATTACGGGGTTTTATCTGGTGAGGGATTTTGGAAGTATCTATACGGATGCGTTTAATTTGTCCCTTAGCTTGAAAAACAATCTTCAATCCGGTGCCAGTCCGTGCCAGGCAGCCCAAATCCAAATCATGCACGAAGATGGCCCCATAAGTATGGTACTCTCAAACAAAGGTTGTATTTCCAATATTTCGCTATTTGCCTTTGATTCGATAATCGATGGCAAAAAGAACGACCTTTCCAGATTTGGGGTCGACATGTCCAAAGGTGTGAAACTGGATTGTGTTTCAAAGGACAGGAAAATGGACATCCGCATCAACGATACATCCGTATTCACCTTGAACGTGCCAAAATCTCCAAAGAAAATATTGGGCCTTAGGATTCTATTTGAAGGCACAGGAACAGTCAATCAACTAGTTCTGGGAAACGACTCGGGGGTTGTTCATTCCTTGGGGTCCAAGGATGGTGGGAGAGAAAAGTAACGTGGTTCCATAACTTGCATAAGAGTCCAACCTCAATGAGCCACCCTGACCCATTAGCTTGGGCGGAAGTTACCAAAAACGCTGTATAAATCAATGGGCCACTGCAGAACAAAAAGTCCATACAGTGGCCACAATAAAAAACAGCTATAAAATACCCCTTACCAAGAATTTGGCGAAGCCAAAAAACCAAGAAGGCTTTAACAATGAAAACAAGTCCATGGGAAAAAAGGACAGAAATTGTGGATTAGGGACAATTTGAATTGTAATTGGCCGTCTCATCTTTAACCCAATCGACAGGAGGGACAAAGCCCTCATCGATCTGAATGCAGCTCAAATCATTATTTTGGGCGTTCATCAAAAATAATTCTTCATTGACCCCGTTGGCCAGGTTCAGACTGACCAATTGATTTTGCTCACAGGTCAAATAGCTCAATGCCACATTGCTGGAAACATCCAAGGCGGTCAATTGATTGACCCCACAGTACAAGGACTGTAATGTTACATTTTGGGACACATCCAAACTGGTCAACCCATTATCGAAACAACTCAGTGAAATCAACTTGGTATTCTGGGTCACGTCCAAATTGGTCAACGCATTGTAAATACAGCTCAGACTTTTTAATTCCACATTATTGCTCAGGTCGAGATTTGTCAATTGGTTGTTGCCACAGGACAGTTCCTCCAAAAGAAGAAGCTTGGAAATATCCAAGGTATTCAACTGGTTATTGGAAATGTCCAGATCCATCAATAACGTATTTTGGGATAGGTCCAATTGTGAAAGTTCATTTCCATTCGCCCACAGTGCGATCAACTTAGCATTGTTGGTGACGTCCAGAGCGGTCAGTTGATTATTGTGCACCCTTAATTGGACTAGCTCGGTATTGTTTGTCACATCCAAGGAACCCAATTGATTGTCCGATGCTACCAATCGATTCAAATTTGGGTTCTGGGAAACATCCAACCCGGTCAGTTGATTTTTATAAACCATCAGTTCCTTTAGCTCTGGGTTATTGGATACATCCAATGAGGTCAGTTGATTGTCGTTACAATATAACCCTCGAAGATTGGGGAGTTCCGATATATCCAACTGTGTCAAAACATTGTCCTGAACAAATACAAACTCCAAAGCTTGGTTATCGGAAAGATCCAGAGCGGAAACTTGGGTACCCGATATCAGCAGTGCCCTAATATTAACAAAAGCTTCCAAGCCCGTCATATCGGTCACTTCACCATCCAAACACATAAGTAGTCCTTCTTGTGCCCAGGCCTCACTGACCTGTATCTCACCATCTTCATTGGTATCAATTATGGATGTCGTATACCCTTCGAGGGTACCATTGGAAGTCTTTCCAAGGCCTAACAAGCGGGTTTTTAGCGCAGCATCCGGGACATTTACCACACCATCAGGATCCAATGATTCCCCTGATAGCTTTACCGTATGAACTCCCAAATTGCTATTGATGGTCAATAAGGCTTCTTTAGCGCCTATTTGTGTTGGCTCAAAAACAACCTCCAATTCAAGGGAACCTCCCATTTGGATTGTCCTATCAGCGATACTACTGCCCAAATTAAAATCCGAGGCATTGGTTCCTGAAAAGGCTACTTCTTTAAGCATTAAATCCCCTACCCCCTCATTGGTCACGGTAGCTTTCATACTTTTCACCTCACCCTTTGGCACATGGCCAAAATCCATACTGCTTTGATCGATTTCAAAAGTACCAGAAGGAACAGTAGGCCCATCGTCCTTGCTACATCCAAAGGCCCACAACAAAACAACGGCCATAGTGGCCCAAGCAAATTTCATGTCTTTCATAATTAAAAAGATTTAGGAATACATCGAAGCATCCAAAAAACACTTCGCTTACAAGTTTTGATTAAAAGTAAAGGGTTATTTCAGCTTGAACAAGGCTATAACACGACCATCGTTAACATAGCGTTAGCGTCTCAAAAAAAAGTATGGTTTTAATAACAAAATGAAATCACTTCCATTCATTTATACCCGATATCCAACACCCTTAAGAGTTGATTGGATCAATTTTTTGCACAGGGTCATCTTGATGGTACACCTTTTGAAAGATTGCCTGTACATCAGGAATCACTCTTGAGGCCATCTTGGAGTGACTGTTCAAGAGCACACAAATACCAAAGTCCTCATCAGGAAATAGGGCAATTTCATTTCTAAAGTCATTGACGCTTCCACCATGATGTACCATGGTTTTTGTTTCTCGGGTAAACCGATCAACATACTCATGGATACGCCAGCCAAACCCATAATAGGATTTTAAGTGGCCTGGCCAACGTTGGTAATACTTGCTATGTCCCTTTACTTCAATAAAAGGTGTAAAGGCTTCATTCAATGCCGATTCCTCCAAGACCTCAGGATTATGTCCCAATAAAAAACGTATCCATTTGGCCATATCCAGGGCACTGGCATTGATACCACCAGCCGCGATGGCATTATAATAGTTATCCTTCAATTTTTGGGGTTTCCAACCCTTACTCGTATTGCTATGGGAAATGGCCCGATTCTGTGAACCGACCAAAGTCACATGATCCATATTGACGGTGTGCATCCCCAAAGGCCTGAAAATTCGTTCAGTAAAAACTGATTTCAAATCCTGGCCTGTTTTTTGCCGGACCACCTCTCCACAAAGTGCAAACATAGCATTTTGATAGCTGTATATGGTCCCGGGCTCACTTATAGGGACCACTGTTTTGAACCGGCTTGCGATATCCTTAGGAGAAAGACCTGCCTCCACCAAATTGGTAAAACTGTGATACGGGGTACCCGACGTATGGGACAAAATGTTTGCCAATGTAATTTTTTGGGTGTTTTCGATGTCCCCCAATTGAAACTTGGGGACATAATCACTAATTCTATCGTTCCAGTCCAAAAGGCCATCATTTTTAAGGCTGGCCGCCAATACACCAGCAAATCCCTTGGACAAAGAGCCCAATCTAAATATGGTTTCCTGGTCCACCTTATCGGGCCGCTTGGCGTTTTTCCTTCCAAATCCTTCCGAAACAAGAATGGAGTCCCCTTTGACAATGCTCACACCCGCTCCTACAATTTTCCCTGAAGCAATGGCGGCATCAAAATAGGACTTTACGGCAAGCATCAATTCCCGTTGTTTCACCTGATACCGTTTAAGCTCCATCGTATCGGCAACAGTCTTCCGTACCATGGGCTTACTAACAGATTTTTGAACATCTTGGACTGGGCCATTGCCAAAAAACACCAATATCAGGGTTAGGAAAGCAAGCATTGGAAGTATCTTCGGGGAAACCTTAAAATTATGCATGTTTTAAAATTACCTTTTAAATATATGCTTCCAAAAAAAATAAAGGGGGCAGTGTTGTTTACAGGTGATAACCACCTAACCCATGTAAAGGATAACGCCCCCTGGGAGGAATTATTACGGACATAGCGAACTATAGCTCGCGGTATCGTCCTTTAACCAAGAACTATCATTGGGAGGGGTAAATCCTTCATCTATTTGGATACAATCAAGATTATTTTCGGTAGCGGATACATTCGTTAGCAGGCTATTGTTCCCGTTGGCAAGATTCAACAAAGTCAATTGGTTTTGCTCACATCGTAGCGACCGTAATTCAACGTTATCCACCAATCGTAGACTGGTTAACCGATTGGCTCCACAAGCAAAAGTCCGTAACGCAACATTCTGGGATACATCCAAACTGGTCAATTGATTGCCTACGCAAGCCAAGATTTGTAGTTTGGTAGTGTTGGAAATATCCAAATCTGAAATTTGATTATAATTACAGCGGAGTTCCCTAAGGTTGGTGTTTTGCACAAGGTTCAAATTGGTCAGATTATTATTGTCACAGGAAAGGTCTTCCAAAAGGGTGTTTTGAGAAACATCCAAAATTGCTATTTCATTGTTGGTCACCGTTAAATGCTTTAATTCGGTATTCTTTGAAACATCCAAATCCATAAGCTGGTTGTTATGTACCGCGAGGTCATAAAGACCCGTATTATTGGCAACATCCAAAGTGGTCAACTGATTGTTTTGGACCGCCAGGGTATTGAGGGCCGTATTGAAGGAAATATCCAGGGAGGTCAAATTATTGTTTGACAGGTATAGTTTCTCAAGGGCAAGGTTCTTGGATACGTCCAAACTGGTCAACGTATTGTTTTGGACCCATATTTGCTTTAAGGCTGTGTTGTTTGAAACATCGAGCGCAGTGAGTTGATTATTGTCACAAATCAATCGTTCAAGGGCAGTATTCTGTGTGATATCCAAACTGAGTAATTTATTGCGCTGCACCCATAGCTCAATCAGGGCAGTGTTTTTGCTTACATCCAAACCGGTCAGTTCGTTGGAGTCGCAAACCAACTTTTCAAGGGCAATGTTTTTGGAAAGGTCCAAACTGGTCAACTGGTTATCTACCAGGGTCAGCACCTTAATGTTCTTAAAGGCCTCGATACCAGTTAGGTCTGTAATACCCATCCCCACGCAGGCTATACGTCCCGTATAGGCCTCCGCTTCGCCAACCTGGATCTCACCATCACCATTGATATCGATTTTGCTGATATCTGCTGCCACCAAGCTATCACCATGGGCCAATAGCCCTGCTTTAAAGTTATCGTCAGGAACATGCACTATGGCATTTGCGCCAAGATCACCTCTACCAGATAAATTTATCCTATGCTCACCAATATTGCTGACAATGGTCAAAACGGAAGTCTTCTCCCCCTCCTCCGTTGGACTAAAATTCACGTCCATTTCATATGTTCCATCGGCTGGCAAAATTACTTCCGACTCACTAAAGTTCACACTGAACCCAGATGTATCAGCGCTGGAAAGCGAATAATCCTTTAATACCAAATCATCTTCACCGGTATTGGTTATCTTAATTTTCACCTTTTTTATTGATCCGATCTCTACTTCGCCAAAATCAATAGTATTTTTATCCACTGAAAATGCTGCGGGAGCCATTTCAGGACCATCATCCTTACTACATCCAACTACCCAAAGTAAGACTACCGCCATAACGGCCAATGTGAATTTCATGTTTTTCATAATTAATAAGATTAAGATTTAGGAATTGTGAAGTATCCAAGAACACTTCGTTTTTTAAATTTTGGGCCAAATCTAGCCGTTCATGGCAGCGCTGACAAGACTGAATCTTCAGTCGCGTTAACATAGCGTTAGCAATTCCAAAAAAATTATTCATATCCAAACAACCCAAGTCCTTATAAGCATCCTATATTCAATGGATATGGTTTCGAAAGATCATGGAACAGGTTT
The DNA here is from genome assembly GCF_000224085.1 of Allomuricauda ruestringensis DSM 13258. Taxonomy (NCBI): domain Bacteria; kingdom Pseudomonadati; phylum Bacteroidota; class Flavobacteriia; order Flavobacteriales; family Flavobacteriaceae; genus Flagellimonas; species Flagellimonas ruestringensis. The sequence continues at coordinate 2,785,321 of NC_015945.1, read as the reverse complement.
AATTTCAGCCTTGAACCAAACAACAAACATAATGGTTCAATCATTTTTTTTAACTTGAAATACCATAGTAGTTTTGTAGCATCCCACGGTCAGAGGGACCCAAAATGTATACATGAAAGAAACAAAGGGACAAGGTAAAGAGACGGAACGGCTGTTGCGATTGCTGGAGGAGGACAACAACCTTGATGGGGAAGCTTTGTCCAGAATGTTGGCACTTCAACAACTGGACAAGTTGAAGCTGATTGCAGAAAACACCATTGATGTCGTCTGTTTACACCATCCTGCCGATGGACAATATCTATATGCAAGCCCTTCGACGGAACGTATCATGGGATATACCCCGGAAGATCTTAAAGGAAAAGTTCCCTATGATTTCATTCATCCCGAACAATATTCCAAGCTTCTGAAAAATGTGTCAAATTCTTCCGAGGGCTTGACCTCCATGCCTGAAAAATTGGAACTGAGGTTCAAGACCAAACACCATGGTTACCAATGGTTTGAAGGATATACCAAGCCGATATTTGATAAAAAGGACAAAGTGGTATTGGTATTGAGCTGTACCCGGAATATTCAGGACAGAAAATTGGCGGAATTGGAACGAAAGGAAAAAGAAATTATCCAACAGAACCTCCTGATGTCTTCCATATTATTTGAAAAAAAGAAGAACATTATCAAAAAAATAGAACAGCGGATCTTGGAGGTTGAACCGGACACGAGAAAAGAATTGAGAAGCATCCTATGCCATATTCAGGAAACCATGAACCTAGATGAAGATTGGGAGGATTTTATGATGCACTATAAAAAAGTACATCCTGATTTTTATACCAACTTATCCACGCATTACCCCACACTATCCCAAAAGGATATGAAGCACTTGGCTTTTATGAGGATAGGGATGACCTCATCGGATATTTCGCGAATCATGATGGTAAAAAAGGAAAGCCTAAGAGTGGTAAGGAACCGATTGAAAAAAAAATTGGGATTGGACGCCTCCGAAGACCTGGTGACTTTTGTAAAACGTCTTTAGGTAGCACCAAGGCTTAATTGAACTTGATGCTTAATTTGGGCCATTAATCCATTGAACTTTGGAAAAACAGCCTTCATGAATTGGATTTCCAATTCAGATCAACAATCACATTCCCCTTTTTCACCCCACTTTCAACATATCGGTGTGCTTCAACCATATGTTCGAGAGGATATCTTTTGTCAATAATCGTTCTCAATTTTCCATCCGAAAACAATTTGGACAGTTTTGTAAGGTATGCTTTTCTTTTTGAAATGGGTAAAAGACCTGTTGCAGAAAACAGCACCTTTCTTTTACAGAACACTTTGGTCCACCACATCTGTATAATAATTCCTATGGAAAGCACCGGGTTCAAATAGACACCCGTTTCACTCAAAGAGTTTAAACATTTTTTAAATGAAGTCTTGTTGGCAACATCAAAAATGATATCATAAATCTCTCCATTTTCAGTGAAGGTATCGCAGCTATAGTCGATAACTTTATCGGCACCCAAGGATTGGACCACTTCCATCATAGAGGTGCTGCAAACCCCGGTGACCTGTGCACCGAATGATTTTGCTATTTGAACAGCGGCGGTACCAACGGTTCCAGAAGCACCATTGATAAGCACCTTTTGGTTGGGCTTTACTTCAGCGAGTGACACCATAAAGTTCCAAGCGGCCATAAATGTACAAACCGGCGCCAATTCCTCATCCTTAATCTTCTTCGGCCTTTTTAACAACAGCCCCTTTTCTTGAACACAGACATATTCTGCATAACATCCCAATCCTTTTCCGGAATGCCCAAAAACCTTGTCACCTGTCTCAAATTGGCTAACATGCTTTCCAGTTGACACTATTTCACCGGAAAATTCAGCGCCCAATATGGGGTTTTTAGGTTTGGTAAACCCAAAAAACAATCTTGTAAAGTATGGCCTCCCCATTCTTTGCAACGGATCTTCCGTAGTAACGGGTATGGCATCAATTTTTATTAAGACCTCATCCTCCTTGGGTATGGGCATTTCAATATCTACCAACTGAAGTGCATCTGGTTTCCCGTACTTATTTAGGGTAACAGCTTTCATCCGTTTGTACATATAATTTTGATTTTAATGGTCGTCATTGAATAACATTTTGAAACGCATGGAACTTCCTTCTGGTCAATCTAAACCGGATTAGAACAGCTTTTTACCTTCCTATCCCTGAAACTGAAATTTATTCATAAAAATGGTGGAAATCTAGCCTTCCATCATGGGAAAAAGCCAACAACAATATCTCCGATATCTACAACTTACTCCGCCTAACCAACCATTGGGAACGCCATGTACTTCAACTATGGGGCCAACGAATAGGTAAATACTATTTTGGTCTGGATGATTGTTCCATGAACATCCTTTAGCTTGTATACTTCTGAAAACGTAAAAGTATCTCCCTCCGCGTTCAACTTCAATGGAGCGGTCTGAATGCTACAAGTCGAAGTTAGGCTCAATATTTGGGCACTGAATTTCCAAGATCCCGTTGCAGTGATAGGATAATCACAATCTCCAACACGTTGACCTAGATCGTAACGATAGGTTCGGTCATCATCAAAAATATAGGAAGCATCCCGGTCACATTCGGAATATTGTTCGAACAGATCGGTCGAAGGGTTCTGCTCTTCATCATCGGTCAGGTCAATTGCAGATTCCGAAGTTATCTCGGACAATACCCATGTACCGACCAACTGTTCTTCCTGCCCGGTCAATGCACCCACAAAATCCTTGGGACAAGCATTACCCTGATCCGAATCACAGGATACTACAATTAAGGCAAAACAAACCCAACCGGCAAAAGCCAAAACATTTTTTTTCATAGCCATTTTTATGTTTAAATGATTTACATATTTGATTAACGGACACACAAAAGGTTGCCCATTGCATCGGATATTTTTAGAATGTTTTTCAACAAATCTTCCAAGGCATACACCTCATTTTTTAAGGGTTCCAAACTTCTTGTTCCTATCATACCGATCACTTCCTGGTTTTCTCAAAACAAGGCAATACCTATGATTAAAAATACGGCTCCTGGTTCACCCAAAACACAGGGGCTGTCCAAGGAAATTTTCTGCAAAAACATGTCATCATGTTAGGAGGAAAATTGTTCTCTACCTCACCTATTTTGTCTCCAAACTCAATATGCACTGTTTCCACGCCTTTATTCCCCGTAAAGTTGCCCAAATAGAAGCCGAAAGACAAGGAAAATATACCTTCGTGCCGGGGCAAGGGAATGGGCCAACTGTCCTTCCCATCGCATCAACAGCCAAGGTAATCCAAGCGTAGACCACTATTTTTTAAATGGGTAAACCCATAGTATATCATTCACCCATATACGCAAGACATATTTCAATACTTTCAGACCATTTTACAAAACATGCCCTTCACCTCCTTTGTTCACCTTAAACCCCTTGGTCAACAACCAAATCCCCAACACCAGTTCTAAAAGTGCCGTTGGAGCATTCATCATCAAATATTCCGGAGTGATTACCTCCACATATTCAAACAATAAAAACCCGCTAGCGGAAATGGACAACATGGTGCCAAACAAACCCCATAACGGAAGCCAGTCCGGTAACAAATCCGAACGAAGCAACATCCAATAAAGCATCAGGTTTCCCGTACCAAGGGCAAAGACCATAAAAACATGATTGGTTTGATCCCTGATTACCTTTAACATCTGGCCAACGGCCTGCCCGACCCCAACATTTCCACTTCCAAAAAGCTCCAATTCTTGCCCTAGGGCCAGAATGGCAAGCATGACCATGATACCAAAAATCAAAATACAACCGGCAATGATTCGAAAGCTTAAAAAGCCAAGGGCCAGATCCCTGTCTATTTTTTGCAAAATGGGAAATAAAAGAATCGCAAACCCCATATAAGTCAAAAACAGAATGAATTGGAACAGCGCACTAAGTTGTACTCCTATGGGATCAACAACCACATTGATCAGAAAATCCTCACTGTCCACGGCAGGGGCAATACTCAAGATTCCCACCACAAGGCCCAGTAAAATCAATAGCCCGGCCATGGTATCCCTACGATTAACAAATTTCATCATGTACGTATTTCATATAAATTTTTAGTTACTCCCGTGTCAGCACATGTGTTTTCCCGCCTTGGATAATGGCCAATTGACCATTTTCAGTGAAAAACCTGATCGCAATCCCCGCAGGTTCATATTTAAATTCACCTTTTGCAGTGGCTACCATCTTCATTTTTGCATCTCCTGGGGCTTGTACAAATAATTGTTTCCCTGATCTGGTAATCGATAATTTTACAGGAAAGGATTCACTGGAGTACACGCCAAGGTAGGCGTCCAATTCCTTAGCCCTAGGGTGGTACACCCTAAAGTCCGGGATATCATAGTGCTTACCGTAAAGCGCATTGACCATGGTGACCGTTATGGTGTTCAAGGTATAGTTCAATCCATTGGATAGGACAACAAAACCATACTTATCGTCCTCAAAATATCGCATAGCCCCAATAAAACCGTCAATCTCACCATTATGACCATAACTGACATGATCATTATAAGCTATCTTGAACAGTCCCATCCCAAAATTCTCCCGTATGGTCTTCATTTTGGACAGGCTTGCCTTGGACAATAGGCCACCCGTAAACAGGGCATCAGCAAAGACCAATAGGTCCGACGGGGTAGAAACAATACCCCCCGCTCCCAATCCAATGGAAGGATCTGTTTCCTCCATGAGTTTCCATCGGCCATCATACGTATAGGAACGGCTCTCCTTCTGGTTCCCATTCATAGGACCTCCAAAATACGTGTGGGCAAGTCCTAGCGGATCGATCAGTTGCTCCCACAAAATCGCTGCATAGGACTGCCCGTACACCTTTTCCAAAATAATGGAGAGCAATACATAATTGGAATTGCTGTACCCCCCTTTATCCCCCGGTTCAAACATACTTCCCCCTTGCGCTATGATGTTGACCATTTCCTCGGGGGATTTATGGGAAGTATGGTAACTAAGGTAGTTTTCCTTATCATCGGTAAAATTGAACACACCGCTTCGATGGCTCAATAATTGGGCAATGGTAATCTTTTCCGAATTTATTATCGAAGGAAAATACCCTTCAATGGTTCCATCCAGATCGAGCATCCCCTCCTCAATGGCCTTAAAAATCAGGACAGCGGTAAATACCTTGGAAATAGAACCGATCCCATAGCTTGTGTTTACATCCGGTTGTTGTTCCAATTCCAAATTGGAATATCCCACCTGCTTATCATAGACAACCTTGCCATCTTTTAGAATAGCCACGCTGCCCATGAACTTGTCATTGCTTTCCAAGGTATTGAAATAGGTATCCAACCTATTGATATCCATATCTTGTGCAAAGGTTCCATTAAAGAACATTCCCAAGAGCATAATTGCACAAAGCATCATAATTGGTTTATATGTGAACAATCGCATCTTACTAAATAGGTAACAGATCATTTTTTTAAACACCGTTTTATTTTTGAAAATTATTGGGAGGTTACTAAGGATTTTTGATTTATCCATTACATACCGGCCAATGGATAAAAGTCCTCTACCATACTTGATTTCATATTTCCATTTACTTTAAAAAGATTAAAAGCTCCTCCCCATACCTTGTCGGGTTTATCCAAGATTTGTTTGGTCATTTCCTTTAATGCCGGTACCGTTGCACCTAATTTGCCCAAGGCCTCCTCTATCGGCATCCAATACACTTCCTCATTTTTGGATGGCGGCACCAAGGTCCCACGGACATAATTGGCCACATAAAGTTGGCGTATATCAGCGGTAGGCTTAAAATCATAGGTATAGGTAAACAGTCCCCTTAGACCAATCCCGGAAATTTGAACACCATAGCTTCCCGCCATTTTATCAATAACCTCTTGTATGCTTTGCGGTTCTTTAAAATAAACTGCCGGGGTCATCCACCCGTACGGGGTTTTTCGGATTAGGATTTTATCCCCGTCCTTGACCACGGTCAAACGTATGATGGTTTGATTTACTGGTTCAGGTACTTGGGCACTGCTTCGAACAAATACTCCCAAAACCATTAAAAGCACAAACATCTTTTTTTTCATCATGATTATTTGAATTAGTTGCCAAACGGCAATGATTTAATACTTTCCAACATGCCATCAAGTCGATCCCGATTTAGGTACTGCCCCCTCTACAAATTAGTACATGGATATCCTTGGTATGACCAATGTCCCGAACAGGAATCGCATCCGATAGCAAAAAGTCAGCTTCCCTTCTCGCTACAATGGTTCCAAATTGCCCTTCCATACCTAAAAATTCAGCTGTATCGATTGTAGCCGCACGAAAGGCTTCCATAGGGGTCGATCCGGCAAACACCAGTTCTTCCAACTCATCATGCACAGCAAATCCGGGATATACATAACTGTCGCCAACATCGGTTCCCACTAAGATCCGTATCCCAGCGTCAAAGGCCTCCATGGTGATTTCCAATCCCATTCGGTAAAACTTTCGATAAGCTTCCCTTCCATATGCTGTGGAATCCAAGGCGACCACCCGATCAGCATCGGCATTCCAAGCATCCAAAAGCATGGTGAGGCTATATTGATTTCTGGCATCCTCAATAAAACTGGGGGCGTCATCAAATGTCTCCATTTTGCACTTCACGTGGGTGGGCACATACCATGTATCGTTCTTGACCATGATCTCAGAAATATCTGCTGTCCGATCCGGATCGTATAGACCGACTATCGCCTGCATCCATTCCGCTGAAGGGTCTTGGGACATGGCCAATTGCCGAAAGTCCTCGGCGTTAAAAAATCCTTCAAACAACAGATCACGTGCATGTTCCAAACTGCGCAATCCTTTACGGGACGCATCTGCCTCTGACCTACGAAGGGGAATGCGTCCACCAAGGACAATATCGCGAACTCCGGTTACCTCATTGGCGATAAAAAACGGTATCATACATTCCCTGTTAATAAAGGAGGGCATACGATTCCCTCGCTTAGGGGAATGCATATCCCTAAGACCCGGAAAAGGATATTTCCCTTGGGCACCAATGACCGTTTTAAAATCATTTACATCTACCCCATAGGAGTTCCTTACGGATTCGATGATTCCTTTTGAGTCCAAAATACTTTGGTCGGGACGCACCTCTTCCTTCTTGACATCCACTACATTGACGTGATCAATCAAATATCTTATTTCCGAAAAGAGGACATTTTGTCCACTCAAAGAATCAATATGGCCCATGGCTAATAAAAGTACAAGCAATATCGGTCTTGAATTGTTGAAAAAAAAAGTTTTCATACGTCTCTAATTAATAGTCGATGCTTAGAAGAGGTGGCCAACATTCAAGTATAACATCAACTGAAATTCAAGGTATTTCCACCCCAACAGAATTGGTGGAGGAAGTAGTAGACCCATCTCCCAATTGACCATAACTGTTGCTTCCTGCACTCCATAAGGTATTGTCCTCCCTATATAACATACTGTGAACACTACCGGCAGACAGTAGTTTGATATTCCCCATTATCTGTACTGGGGCAAAATTGGAAACTTCGGTGGTTCCAGAATGCAAAAGTCCATGTTCATTGTTGCCCAATCCCCATAAGGTTTGATCCTGATCCAATATCAGCGTATACACATATCCTGCGGATACCTTGGCAACACCGGCCATGATTTGTTTTGGTATGAGAACGTTTTCTGTTTCATTACCCCGCAATTGTCCAAATTCATTATGGCCCATACCCCACAAGGTCTTATCTGTTTTAATCACCAAACTGTGACTGTGCCCTGCCGAAACCATTAGCACATCGGACATCACTTGCTTAGGAGTAGGAATATGAACAAGGGTACCGTCACCCAACTGCCCATATCCGTTGAATCCGGTAACCCATAAGGTATTGTCCTCCTTTACGATCAAAGAATGGGCAGCCCCTGCAGCTATGGCCCTGACATCTGTCATTACTTGTTGACAATCAACATGTATGTTTCCCGAACCGCCATTGCCCAATTGTCCAAAAGAATTACTCCCAGTACTCCAAAGGGTGTTGTCTGTTTTTAAAATCAATGAATGTGCCTGTCCAGCCGCAATAGCCTGGACATCTGTCATGATTTGCTTGGGTACAAAGACATTTGTTTGGGTACCATCGCCCAGTTCACCCGACGTATTGCGACCGGTTGCCCACAAGGTATTATCGGTTTTTAGAATCAAAGTATGTCTTTCACCCGCTGCTACTGTTTTGACATCAGACATGATATGAACTGCCTTCAAATACCTGTCCTGACCGGAAACACCCAACTGGCCTTGGTAATTCCAACCGAATCCCCACAAGGTATTATCGGATTTTACCATCAAGGTATGATATCCTCCTGCTTCGATTTGTTTCAGGGGCAGGACCGCAAAGTCTTCACCACTGATCACTTCCTTTCCATCGACAGTGACACTGATTTTTCCTGTACTGGCCCCTTCAGGAACCACCACTACCAATGTGGTCTCAGAAGCCGATATGAGATTGGCAACCATACCGTTAATAAGAACTTCGTTCTCCGAAGCCGTAGCGCTGAAATGTTCACCTTCAATGGTGATTCCCTCACCAATAATTCCGCTTAAGGGCGAAAAACCACTGATGCTTGGTGGTTGGTTGACCGTAAACACTTCACTACTTGTGGTGGTCATGCCATTGACGGTCACCTTGATATTGCCCGTTGTGGCCCCTTCGGGCACGGTCACCACCAAAGCGGTTTCCGTGGCACTGGTCACTGTTGCTGAAGTACCGTTAAAAAGAACCTCATTGCCACTGGTGGTGGCATCAAAGTTTTCCCCCTCGATGGTCACCTGGTCCCCCACATAACCATTGTCCACAGAAAGAACGGTAATCTTCGGGGAAAACAACACGGTGAAATCGGTTAAACTGGTCCCAACCTCCCCATTAACGGTTACGGAGACCTTTCCAGTTGCTGCCCCCTCAGGTACGGTCACTATCAATTGGGTCTTCGTGGCCGTCTTTACGGTGGCCTTGATGTCATTGAACTTCACCGCGTTCCCACTGGCCGTGGTACTGAAATGTTTACCATTTATAGTGACCTCGTCCCCTACCTGACCACTGGTCGGGGCAAAATCACTAATTATAGGGACAACAGGTTGCCCACCATCTCCGTTATCATCCTTACTACAGGCTCCCAAAAAAATGAGGGAACAGACTAAAAAAACTGTTTTGAATTTTCTGATTATACATGTATTCATGTCCATTGATTGTTTAAATAAGGTTACGTATTTACTGTCGTTTTTTGATTATTTCATGATAGGTGCTCTCAATATCCTTGAGGCTGGGTTCCTGTTTCATCCATGAAACCCTGATTTTTTGGGATGCCATCCAACGGTACAACCAACTGACCCCCCATTTTCTATAGTAATGATCCGGGAGTTGATACAATGGGTCCTCCAAAGATTGATCAAGGTCTACAATATCGTAACCTTGCTGCTTTAACCGTATGATGATTTCTTCTAGGTAATCCGTGTTCAACCGATTGTCATGACAGAGATAGATATGGCTCATGGGGCGCCCATGCTCGGTTTGGGCAACGGTTTCAAAATGTTCCACCATCGCCATGGTCTTTTGCACATATGCTTCCCCAATGGCCTTGGCCTTTTCCAGCTCCCCTTGTTCGAGATAATATCGGTAAACCACATCGAACATCCAATCGGAACTTTCAATGGTAAAGGGTGTGATGACCATATTTCTGGACTCCATAAAGTCTCTCATCCGATGGTGTTGAAGGGAATCTTTCCCCATATCATTGAAGGGAAAGCGAAAATACCGAAGCTCTTTGTCATATTTGATGGCCAAGTCCCTGGACAGTTCCTCGCCTTTGACCACATCTGCCATAAAGGCCTCATACCCCACTTCGGAATACCTGGGATGGCTATAGGAATGGTTTCCAATTAAGGACTGTGCATTCGCTATCCATGCTTCCAATAATTTTTCGTTCTTGGCCCGGAATCGTGTCTTATATATTTTGTCCTCATTGATGAAAATGGTGAAGGGAACGTCAAGGGCGTCCAACATCAACAGCAGGTCCGAGCGGAATCCATTCTGCTCGTACATTTCGGTATTCGGGATATCGTCTATGGTGATGGAAATTGTTTTGTCCTGTGCTCTACCGTTTTGGAAAAAACATAGCATCAGTAGCATCAAAAGAAACTTGTCCTGAGCATAGCGAATACCTTGCACCACCAGGTTCCCTGAAATGGCCCGCTTAAAAAATAGTTTTGACCTTATGTTTTCATTCCCCATTTGTCCTTCTTTGTTTTTATCATTCTAACTTCATTTGCTCTATTGGATCCATTAGGACCGACTTCTTTTTTGTAGCCACCACGCCAGTCGGGTATCCTGTTTGTAATTATTCATCCTCGGTTTCGTCTCTGCCCTTTCAATGATGCCCTTGTTCAAATTGGATACAACGGACCATATGGTCCCAAAGCGCTCTTTTTTTAAATCCAGGCAGACACAACCATCGGATAAGATTGCTTTGGCCTTCTGTAGGTCCATACCATCCATGCCACCAAGCAATGTTTCCATTCCTTGATAGCGTTCGGCGCTTTTGCTCCAGGCTACTCCTTCTGCCTCGAACGCTTTCATCTCCGCACTTTGGAACTGATTGGTGATAAATAGATGCTGTTCTCCTGCTCCGGGCCTTCTCACAAAACTTCCTTGGGGACATGATTCCACAACGGCCAGCTCACCCATACGATCCGCAATGAGAAAATTACAGGCCGTAGAGATATTGGCCTGCTGAACAACTTCAATGGCCTGCTGGGTAACGCTACAGTTCTCCAACACCTTTCTGATAATAAAATGGAATCCAATTCCCGGCTGGACCTTCGTTCCATTGACAAAGGACATCGCAATGAACAGTCCTTTTTCATTGATCCCGTCCGATCGGCCTATAAATACATCGGATTGCCCGATATAGGCATACCTGTCCATTGGGGCAATCAATGAACTTTCGGTGAACTTTTTAAAGTCATAACGCATATCATAGTTGCGTCCAATAATAACATCCTCTTTGTTCCTACAGGCAAAAACACTGCACTGTCCCGTGGTATCAAAAACCCCAAGACTGAGTAAAAAGGCACCCAAAACTTCGGGTCGATCTTGTATCCCACATGCAAACCCCTCAATTTCTTCAATGACCTCGGGGTAGTATTCCCTTAGCATCTGATAGGATTTCAATCCAAAATCCATCTTTTCATTACTTATAATGGGTACACCAAAATTTACCTTTTCGTATAACAGTTTCCCATACTTGAAACCCATATCATAATACCTCCCATAAAGTCTTGGATGATACATCAGCTTTTATTTTGAATTATTAAACTTCTTCCCAATCGCGCTCTAATCTTTTCAATAATGTCAGCATCTACCCAGTAAATGTCCTGGTTTCTGGTAAAAAACAAATACTGACCATCCTTGGTCACAAAAGGACACAGTTCATGAAACCCGGTATTGATATCATCTCCCATGTTTACCGCTTTGGTCCAGTTGTCATGTTCATCTTTAAAGCTGATGTACAGATCGCCTTGCCCATAGCCATTGTCCCTTATCCCACAGAATAGTATATAAGAAGCGTCCGGAGCCACAAAGACATCGGCCTCATAGGCATTGGTGTTGATGGCCTCATCCAAAAGAATGGAGGGTTGGAAGTCGCCATCAACAACGCTGGAGGCATAAATATCAAAATCATGTTCCCGATGCACGGACGCATTAAAATTGGAAGAGAAATAAACGGTACCCCTTTCATCAAAGGACATATAGTATTCATCCCTATCCGTATTGATATTGGGTCCCACATTATAAACCTTTGTTTCCCAGTGCTTTTTCCCCCTTTTGATATACAACATATCATAATCACTTTTGGGCGGTTGGTCTTCACCCGAATAATTGGAAATAAAATAAAGTTGATCTTCGTCGGGAGAAAGAAATGGATCATTGTAACTCACAAGGCTATCCGACAAAAGGGCCACAGGTTTTGTCCATTCACCATTTTTAAGATAAGTGTAACGAATTTCAGATCTACCTTGGAGGTCGACCCCATAAAACAACTCCGTTCCCTCCTGATTGAAAACAGATCCAAACTCGGAGACATCTTTTTGGGAAATAACCCCAGGGGCGAATATTTTTGGGGTCATTGTTGGGCTATCTTGACCGAGATACGCCAAGACAGGTGGTCCAAAATAGGACAGTGAGGCAGCAAACATCAAGGGAACGACCACCACCAATATGACCAGCATCAAACGCTCCCGTTTCATTCGAGACCAAATTTACCTTGGGCATCCCCAATCAGTTTACCGGGATCATAGCCCAAGCCATTCTTGAATACCGTATTGACCTTATGGATTACCGAGGTATCGTTGACCAAGGACCCGTCCAAAATGACAAAGTCCGCCTTTTTCCCAACCGCTATCGAACCAATATCATTTCTTTCAAGTACCTTGGCCCCATTTCCGGTCATGACCTGGATTGCTTCCTCTGTTTTAAAACCAGCTTCGCGCAGCAACTCAAAATTTCGTTGATCCCCAAAACCGGGAACAATATGTCTACCGGCATCCACTCCACTGCACAAAAGACCGCCCATTTTGAAGTATTGTCGCTCAAAGGCCATGATACGTTTCAAACGCAACTCCCTGGTCATATCATCCCTATGTCGTTGAGCCTCTTTCAACCGCTCCTCATATTGACCGATCAAATAGGGGGACATGACCGATTTGGCTCGATCGTCCAAATAAATCCTACCGGGTACACTGGCCTCATATATCGATAGTGTGGATGTCAAAAACACCCCTTTATCGATCATTTGTTGTTGCAAGCTTGTGACTTTCGGGTCATTCATGTCCAATTGGTCCATATATTCCCTACCTCCCCCGGAAAGACCGTAAGCCTTATCGGTACGAAAATCGCTTGCGCTGTTCAATCCATGTTCGATGCCATCGATTCCAAAATTGGTGGCCTCTTCGAAGGTAACGGAACACAAATGTCCACGGACCTTTGCCCCGTTACTGTGCGCCATATCAATGATTACCTCAAGATCATCCGGGTCAACATTTCTATAGACCTTGATCCATTTAACACCCCTGTTCAACCAATAGCCCAGGGTATCCTTCAAATGCCCCCAATTCTTTGGTATGATCATGTTCGGATTTCCCCCGGGACCATTTACAAAAGGGGCGCTCGGGACAATATTGGGCCCTACTCTTTGCCCTCGCTCAATTTCATCGGACAGCAAAAGCTCTTTCCCGGCATCGGTGGCCCCACAGGTCTGTATGGTCGTCACCCCAGCGGCCAAATACAGTTTGGACGCAACTTCCCCAACGTCGGGAAAACCTGGAATATGAAGATGGTTGTGCATACCGACCAGGCCTGGAATGATCGTTTTCCCCCGCATGTTCATCACGATTGCATTTCTAGGGATGGTCACCTCATCATCATTTCCGATCAGGTGAAATTTTCCCGATCTGACAATAATCGTTTGCTCTTCCTTGGGAGGGGCTCCGGTACCATCAATAATCGTGGCATTGCGAAGTGCTAAAACCGAGTAATTATGCTTGATATAGTTCACGATACTATCGGCATATACGTCCCGAGTGGATTCCAATTGCCCATTCTGATATCGTTCCACTCCAGTGTCCGAATCAAAATCATATCCCAAAAGGGGTATGATAACCAATACAAGGACAATCCCTACCAATAACATTTTTTTGTTCATTACTTCTAATTTGCTTTATAGGTCAATGTTCGCCATAACTTCTCCTATGGATTGGGATAAGCAAAAGATTCGATATTGATGAGCAGAATGCCCAAAATGGCGACCCCCCGCAGAAAATCCAAGGAAGATATCCTATTCATAGTCGATGTGGGAGCAATCGTTCTGTTCATAGTTTATGTTGATGCAATGCACCCGGCACCGCCGTAAACAACGATAAATGCAGCATCAAAACCGGCAACAAAACTATAAAGGGCAGTATATACCAGGCTTGTAAAAAAGGGACATTTTAAGATCATCTTTGTTTCACTCCCCATCTCTTCATAGGAATTCAACAATACACGCAACACCGCCCTCTATAACCCTTTTGTATCGCTTCCAATGGTTAAAGCCAAAAATACCTTGATTAAGAATGACTGAAAATAGCATGTCATTCAAACCGTTAACATACCGTTAGCAATGAATAAAAGACCTTTTAAAGTAAGTTTTCAAACGCTATGGCCTCCCCCATAAATTGGCCAACTCAAGTACTCAACTTATAAAAATCGGTCGGACTAAACCCCGTAAATGTTTTGAAGTCATGGTTTAAATGTGATTGATCAAAATACCCATTGTTGTAAGCCGCTTCAGTGAGATTGGTCCAGTCTGGATTGGTCTTGATCACGGACTCAAAACGAACGATCCGGTTAAAGAGTTTGGGATTGAAGCCCGTACTGGCCTTAAATCGTCTTTTAAATTGTTTTTCCGACAGACAGAACTCTTGTGCCAATTCATTGATCCGTGTAGATCCTCCCTCATCTTTAATAATCTGTACGGCTTGGGCAATCAATTGATCCTCCCTCTGTCGTTTCCTTACCAATGACTTGAAAAAATCGGTCAAAATGGCAATGCGTTTTCCGGTAGTAGCGGCCAAAGCCATCTTCTCTGTAAGCTCCCTTCCTTCCAGTCCCAAGAAGGTTTCCAAGGTCAAAAACCCCATATACAATTCCGTAGCCGAAATATTAAAAAGCTTGGGGATGGCAAAGGAATGCAAGCAGACGCCTATCACATGGTAAAAACCATCCACCTTGAACTGTTGTGGCCGATGGGTCTGTCCCTGCACGACCGTGAACAAAAGGTCATCCTCCCGTTGATTTCCTTCAAAGGCAAAGGAGATTTCGGTAAGGCTATTGGCGACCACATAGTATATATCGTTGGGCGGTAGGTTCACATCCCAAGTCCCAACCCAGAAATAACTGATATAATTTCTCAACTCCGGGCAAGGCAAGATACGCTGATAGTCCATACCTTATTGTTTGGCCAATTGGTTATAGGATTCCACATTTTGTGAAAGTCGCAGTAAATGGTTAACAGCTGCCAGAAACAGGAATATAAACCCTACCATTAGCGGGGTTTTTCCCATCTCCACCATTTCGAGAACGGTAAAAGAGGACATCGGTACCAGAAAGAGGATGACCAATACGGCCATGCCTACCACCACCAGACCCCATAACGCAGGTCGAAGTGCTATTTGTATCAACGTGGGGCGTTCCGCTTTTCGGGAAGCCAGTTTTTTCATCAGCTCATCCGTGAACCCCTCTGAGGTGGCCATCTCACTTTGCATCATTATTTTTTTAAACACTTTGTCTTCCATTTGTATTTGATTTAGTATCCGTTACAATAGATCTTTGACATGATCTCCCAATAAATCCGTAAGGACTTCTTCCATATGGCCTCTTCCCCGGTGTAGGTCCACCTTGATCTTGGAATTGCCAAATCCGGTAATCTCATGAATTTCCGGGATAGTATACCCGCAAAGGTAATGGAGCCTGAGCACCAGGGCTTCATCCGGTCGTAACCGCTCCAAGGCCATTACAATATATTTTTTTCGATCCCCGTCTCGAATCTTGTCCGAATCGGGAGGATTCTCAATGCCTTTGCCCTCCAAAGTGAAATCATCCATTTCACGATATTTCCTTTCCTTTTTCAGGGCATTATAGGCCGTATTGACAACGATACGGTACAACCAACTGGAAAAGGCGGATTGGTGCTTAAAACTTCCTGCCTTTTCATAAACTTTGATAAAGGCGTCCTGCAGCACATCCTCGGCCTTGTCCCGATCTTTCATGATGGAATGGGCCAAGGAAAGGGAAAGGTCTTTGTACTTGTCAACAAGCTGAACAAAGGCCTTTTCGTCTCCCTCCTTGACCCTTTCGATCAATATGGCATCTATATCGTTATCCCTGATCGCCAAATTTGTTTCTTAAAAAGTGGGCCAGGATCATGCCCACGGCACCAAATATCAAAATGGTTCCCCACACCAAAAGGTCAGTGGTATTTTCGTCCAAGTCCATCGCACTGAACACAGAAGAAACCATTAAGCCAAGACCAATGCCCCCCAAAATGCATCCAAAGTCAATGAACATGATTTGCTTTGATTTTGTGGGCGATGCAAGCCCGTTCTCGATCATGGCCTTTTTGACCAGATAGGTATATCGTGCAATGATATAAGTGACCACTACCAATCCGGACATCAGGACTACGGCCCCTATGGCATCTTGAAAATCTTCCATACTATTATTTTTATTGCGTTTATATTATGCCCCAAGAAGGTACTAATTTTCCCATCCCGGGGCATCCTCTTTAGAATTGTGGCCCTAAGATTTGGGATATACCGGAAACCACCTGGATCATTTTGCCACTGTTGGTAAACAGTACCAATCCATAGTTCTTCTCTGGAACAAACATCACATAGGCCTGAAAATCATGATTGTTTCCCGTGTGCATATGCATGGTCATTTCAGGAGTTCGTTTTTGTGCAAATCCAAGTCCCCACCCCGTCTGACCGACCTGCTTACGCAAGGGATTGTCCTTATCAAAATGGGTATGCTCCTTAAGCATCTCATCAAAGGTCTCTGGCTTCAGGCCCTCTTCCTTTAACATGGCGATGACAAATTGCGCGTACTCCTTGGCCTCACTATGCAAACTGGAATAGGCACTAAAGACCCCATCATCCCAATATCCTTCTGAGGGTACTCTGTGCTTTGGCGTTCCATCCTCCTCATCATGGCCATATACCTTATGTTGGGCCACATAATTATCCCAAATAAAAGTAGAATGGGGCATCTTCAAAGGCTTGGTCACCTTCTTTTCAAAAAGTTTGTTCAAATCACTTTTAAAGCCGATGCCATGCTGTTTCCCAATAACCGCGGCCAAATATTGATAGGCCTCCCCGGAATACTCAAATCCGGTACCTGGCTTAAAGGCCAACTTCATCTTTTTGCCAAAAGCATGGTTAGGCATTCCAGTCTGATGGGCCAATACCATTCGTGCTGTAATCAACTTGGCATCCTCTTGGGATTCATCTGCAAAACCAGGATGTGGTAAATACTCGTAGAGTGGACGGTCGAGGTCCAATTTTCCCTCCTCCACCATTTTCAAGGCGAAATAGGCAAATATGGGTTTGGACAGGGAAGCTCCCTCAAAGATACTTTGGCCGTCCACAGGCTCTTTGGTCTCGATATTGGAGACCCCCAATGCATTGTGATAGACCAATGCATTGTCATTGATCACGGCAATGGAGAGACCAGGGACATCATATTGTTCCATAATCTTTTTGATGCCCTCGGTAAGTTCAGCGGGCGCAACACTTTTTCCATACATGGTATGTATCGTTTTCTGTTGTGCATAGCCATTTACACCTGAAAACAGGGTCAGGGTAAAAAGGAAAAAGGAAAATCGTTTTAATGTAACAGTAATCATTTCTATGTGATTTTAAATTGATAATTCGTCTTTTTTTGTGAATTCACATCCATAGGACAAGACGACTTTTGAAATGGTTACAAATCCCTTAAAAAAAAGAGGATATCTTGGAGCAATCCTTCTCCCTCCTATGTTTGATCCTTTAATGGCATTACAAAAAGGGGGGGATGATATGGAGATACTTCAAACCATAAACGATATTTTGCCCCCTAAAACACGATTAAGATGACAAACATTTTGGACAAGGGGGCAAGGATGCGGCGGCTTCAAATCACCCGTCCATCACATATAAAACCATTTATCGTTCAAAAACTCGATGATGCGTTGGGCACATCCAGAGGAAAAAAATACATCACTGTTACTGAACATGACCAGACCGTATCCCTTGCTCCTATAAAAATGGCAATACGCCCTAAAATCACCATTGTTTCCAGAGTGATAATAACGTATGGTCTCCCCCACCTGTTTCACTGGAAAAATCAAGCTTCGATGCATCTCGCCTTCTTCATTCGGCATATCCATTTGCAGGGACAACCACTGTTGTACAAATTCATCATTATACTTGTCCCTATCCATCAAATGAATCAAAAATTTGGCATAATCGGAAGCTGTGGTATGCAAGCTGTAGGCTGCGCCAAAGGTATTTTCCCCCTTCCGTAATGCTTTGGGGCCATTCTGTGTCGGAATCCCATCCCGATGTCCATAGGCTTTTTTTGACGCAAATACATCTTGCCATGTAAAACGCATCATTTCCAGTTCCAATGGTTGAACAACCGCTTCCTGGAACAGGTCATCCAGGCCAACCTCATCCACATTCAACACCCTTTTGAGTACATCCTTCAAGTACTGGTAAGCTTCCCCTGAGTATCCGAACTTGGACCCTGGATCAAACAAAAGTTTCAATTTCCCACCGGTATTTTCCCTCCAATTGGGCAAACCAGAAGTATGGCACAAAACCATTCGGGCTGTTATCCGTTTATAACGGACATCATCTGCCAAATCCTCGTTTGGCAAATAGTGGTAGAGCGGTCTATCCAGATCCAGCAACCCTTTCTTCACCTGCAACATCACAAAGTAGGCAAATACTGGTTTCGAAAGTGAGCATGCCTCAAAGAGTGTATTGGGTGTACACTCGTCTTGGGTGACAAGGTTTTTAAAACCAAACGCTCCTTCATAAACAATGGTATTGTTACGGACGATTGCTATGGAAAGGCCCGCCACCTGTAGTGAGTCCATTTGATGCCGTATAAATTCGTCGACGTCCGATTGCAATATCCGATTGCCTTTGATGGTTGGTATTTCATTCCGATTCACTTGCCCATAAACAAAGGAAACACCCAACACCAGTACAAAAATCAAGAACTTATGTTGCAATCTGCTCATTGTTTGATATAATCACTATTGTAGCCATCTGCTTTTGTCATGCGCACAAAACCTACCTCTCCATCCGTATTGTCCAAGAAGTCATAACGTATTTGATCATTGGCATCAATGAAGCTGTTTTCCGCCACAGGAACCAGTTTTAGCGAAGTGCCCATTGGTGCAATCAAATGAAGTTCTCCTGCGGTCACCTTAAATTCCAAAACTTCATTCCCACCTGTAAACGTTCCCGTAAAACGCGTCAAGCTAGAGGCATCCAATGTTATGGGGTCATATGCCACAGGTTGAAAAAAATCCCAGTCATATTCCCTGGCCACGGCACGGGTGATATAACTCATCAGTGACATCCCGTTATCACTGTTGGTCATAATGACCAGACCCTGATTATGCTTTGGGGAAGCGACCATATAACAGGTAAATCCAGAATTACTTCCCCAATGTTCGATGAGAACATCTTGACTTTCATCATGGCAGATCTTGGCAAACCCCAATCGTGTTGGGGACTTGGCAAATATGCTATCGGTCATTTGCTGTGAAAGAATGGTATTCGAACCCGATTGATGGTCCTTCAAGACGGTCGCTAAAAACTTTGCCAAATCGGTAGGGGTGGTCCAAATCCCTCCTGCTGCCTTATACGGAAATAACTTATAGGGATAGGGCTGTAAATCATTGGAGTAACCTGTGGCCATTTGTTGGGTCAACCTATCGGGGACTGGCTGTTCAAAAGAACTTTCGGTCATGCCACATGGTTCAAATATCAATTCGGTGAGTACCGTATTGAATTGCTTGTCGGTGACATCCTCAATTAATTTTTCCATAACGGAATACCCAGGATTTGAATACAGTTGTTTTTCTCCAGGAACGTATACCAAGGAAACAGCTGGATCCACAGAGGGGTACGCTCCCGTCAACATTTGCGTAATGGTGGGAAGGGCTTCATCGGGATAGAAGGACGATTGGACATATCGGTCAAAACCGGCGGTATGCCCCATGAGTCGCTTAAGGGTCACTTTCTCCTGCGCGGTAAATTCATTCTCGGGTACCTTCCAACCCTCGAGGTAATTATTGACATTTTCGTTCAAGTTCAGGGTACCCAACTCGACCAAGCGCAAGGCCGCCATAGCGGTCACAGGCTTGCTTAACGAAGCGCCATTAAACACCGTATGTGGTGTAACCGCTGTGGAATCTTCAAGTTGGGAATATCCATAGGTCCCTTGCCAGGCAATCTTTCCATTATCAACGAAGGCTATACTGACTCCTGCAATACGATCTGCTTGCATGATTTGTTGGATAGATTTTTTATATGTACTCCCGGTCAGGTAATGAACAGGGACCAAGTTTTTCTCTATATGTTCAATTGGTGCTACAGAATCGCCATGCCCTCCTATGGCTGTTGTTTCTGCATTCTTTCTATCCTTACATGCTGAAAGGATGACCAGAAGGAATAAAACTATTTTTTTCATGCGTTACTATTTAAGGGGTTGTTTAAAACCGTTCTCATCGATAATTTCAAAATGCGATTGGTCCAATTCATCCACGTAGATCTTTATCCGTTCATTTCCTTTTGAATCATAAATAAACAAGCCGGTATTCTTGTTTTCTTCACGACCCAGAAACATTCTGTACACATTAATTTCGGAGTCCAGGTGTTTTTTGAATTTCAAATATTCAGTGTCTTTTTCCTTTTTTGTCATTGATTTCGTCCTCTCAAGAAACTGATTATATAATTTTTCAACCCGTATGGAGTCAGACCGTTCCCTAAAGAACATTCCATACCACCTTTTCCACTCGCCCCCTTCCAGGTACTCATCTTTCATAATGGCCATTATTTGGTCATTCTTTTGTTGATCAAAGGTGATACCTGCAAAATTCTCTTCATCAGTTCCATCATAATAGATACCTCCTACTTCATCCCCAACGCGATTAAAGAATATGATTCCCGGCAAATCCCTTTTTGAGCCTGGGTTATGTGGAATACCATGGGTAGTGGCCAAGGCTTGTCTTTCAGGATTGCTGATCGAGATATATAAATTCTTATCAGGTCCTATGATGCTCAACCTTTCTGCCTGAATTTCTTTGAATGTTTCCACATTCTTGACCTGTCTGTCATAAAAGTAAAAGCAGGTCAAAACAATCAGAAAAGCGAAGTTGATTATTGGAAGCTGTTTTTTCATTTTTCCAAATACTTTTTTGTTCTCTCGTACAAATGTTTTAAATCATTTTTGTGCGAAGCATCCCGGTGCTTGTCCAATAGAAAAAGTCCAGAGGACATCAATGAATTTCCCGTAAAATTCCGTTGCACAAATACGAGCTTGGTTGCAGGGTCTATCAAAAGATATTGCCCGCCATAGCCATCTGCCCAAATCAGGTTTTCATCCGTATCAAGCCACCACAAATATCCGTAAGCGTCCAATGGAGCCTTGTCCAAATTAAAGTCAGCTAATTTTGTATATGGCTTCAAGCTTTCATCCATCCATTCGGCAGATATAATTTGCTTGTTTTCATAATTTCCGTTTTGGGCAACCAGAGTGCCTATTTTAGCCAAATCCCTTGCACTCATATATATCCAATAGACCGGATAATCGGATAAGGATTTGTTGGGGATGGGCCAAGGACTGTCATAAACCACATTTGAGGCAGAAAAATCTTGCATTCCCATAGGTTTGGCTAAATGTTCTTCCATAAATTCACCGATTGATTTCCCTGTTTTTTGTTCAAGGATGGCCCCCAAAACATTGAAATCGAAATTATTGTAAAAGAAAAACTCTCCTGGTCTGTATTGCTCCCGTTTTGGGCGATTGTCCCTGGCATAGTCCACTTCTGCCTCTGCCTGAAGATACACTCCGGAACGTGCCATGAGTAAATCTCTGATTGTCGCTGTTTTTTCCTGTTCTGTCAAAGGTGTTTTGCTTTCATCAATACCCAAACTCCCCAAACTTTCATCCAATTGCAACATCCCTTTTTCTTTTGCAATTCCAATCAAGAGACTCATAATGCTTTTTCTTGCAGAATGGAGGTTGATCAATTTTTTTGTGTCCCCTTTTTCAAAAATTATTTCGTTGTTCTTTAGCGCAATGACAACTTCTGTTTTTGTGGCCGTGTCCTGTGCAAATTTCCTCAACTCTTCTTGAAACGATTTTGACAGTACGTTGGATTTCTTAAGTGCCTTGGCATACGAATTTTGTGAATGTCCAACCCTTGGTATAAGACTGTAGATCACAAAGGCCACGATCAAAAACAATAGGGCCAATAGGATCTTTTTAAGTATTTTCTTAGATTTCATTTAAACTCATTTTTCGGTTTGATGATGTAAGCACTTATTTTAATTGAACGGCGGGCAATATGTATTTGTTTACAATTGAAAAAGGACGGTCTTCCATGTCCGGAAATAAGTTATAGTTGCCCCCTGTCATGGTAATGGTCATTTCAATTTCAGGAATTATGATAAGAAATTGGCCTCCATTGCCCCAAGCTTCAATGGTTTTCATCTGTTTCCCACCTACTTCGCGTTCCAGCAGCCTCCACAAATACCCATAATCTGAATTTTTGGGCCAACTTCCTTTTATATGGGGTGTCGTGGATTTCTTGATCCAGGATTCCGAAATCAAGGGTTCTCCGTTCCATGCCCCCTTGTTGAGCACCAACAATCCGAATTTGGTAAAGTCGATGGGCCGCATATAAAATGAGCCTGCCAAATATCCTCTCCCTTGTGGCGATGTGAGCATTTGAAAGTTATAGATTTCCATGGGCAACAATAGTTCCTCATAAAAGAAAAGAGGAAGATAGGTGTCCACCGATTTCTGAATGACCTCGGTCAAAAGGTTGCTGCCTCCAGAGGAGTATTCGTAAACGGTTCCTGTCTCGTGCTCCATGGGGAGGTTGAGTTTGTACCCCACCCAGTCATCGTGCTCCCATTGCATTTTATCTTCATCCTCCAATTGTAAGCCCGTACTCATGGTCAATGCATGATGGACGGTAATGTTTTTCTTCTGGCCATCGTTGATGTCATATTCAGGATAGTAGTCCAAAATGACATTTTCTACCTTGAGCTCATGGTTTAGCATCATTGCCTTGCCCACCACCAAGGATGCCAAGGATTTAAAAGCGGACCGTACATCATGAAGGTATTCCCTATTATAACCGTGAAAATATTCTTCAAACACAAGTTTTCCATTCTTTGTGATCAGAATACTATGGATGTGCTCCAGGTTCTTGTTGTTCTTTGGGTCCATGAGGTCCAAAAGCGACTTATTGATGCCGACATCTTCCAAAGAAGCTGTTTGCATGGTGGAATCGGGAGCCTTGGGAATCTCATACACATAGTTTTCATGGGGCGATCTTGGCAAATAGCCTTCCAGTTGATCGTCGTTGAGTTTTTCCAACTGAATTTCCCTTTTCCCCCCAGCATTGCCATACGTAAGGGATATATTCCTTTTCTCTGTATTGTACTCAGCCGAAATCCCGAATCGGTCGTTCGTAATGTTGAAGTCGATATGGTTTCCTTCGATCAAAACCTCATCGATGGTAAAATGCAGCTCCCTATTTTCCTTGTTACTCTGAATATTGGCCTGTACCGCACCTGCGGAATCTTTATAAAACTCCAAATAGACAAGGTAATCAGTGTCAATTATTTCCGGTTTATGGATTTTGGCGGTCCATTGCTTCCCTTTTTTTTGAAAATTGAGGCTTTGTGCCCATAGATCATGGGTAAGCATTCCATGCAAAGTCTTTTCATTCTGGGTCAGAAAAGCATCAAAACGGAAACCTGAGGAATCCTTGAAATTTAAATCTGTTCCTTTTTTGATGATATAGTGAACGGTTTCCTTGCCCTTCGAGTACAAGCGGGCTTCGGTGGGATCACTTGCAGGTGACAAGATTAAAGAATCGTACTTTGATTCGGTCTGGAACAACAATCCAGACCATACCCCAATGAGTTCATTAGTTTCAAATTGTGCCTTTTTTGGGGAACAAAAGGAGAACAGTACGGCCAGTAATGGTATGATATAACATATTTTGATCATAATGAATATTTGATGGTTGGATGTAGTTTTTGATAAAAATCACACCTGCAATCCAATAGGCTTCAATTTTCAATTCAGTGTTGATAAACCTCCCGTATCTCAGAAAACTCGGGTTTCTGTTTTATCCATTTCATCCGATCTTCCTGTGTATATCCCGCGATAAAGCCGAGCGATACTCATCTTGTTAGTAGGGGCATTCTGGAATATAAACTAGGACGGTAAGGGACGCCATAAAACCCACAACCTGGTGACGGTCACGTTACCCACCATTGGGTTGACATTGATTCCTAAAGAAAATACATGTAATACGTTAAAATAATGGCCGACATATTGTACACCCCATGCGCCACCATGGAAGCCGTAAGGCGTTTGGTCCAAATGAACAATACCGTATAAAGAATGGTGGGCACCAAAATATCAAACCAATCCAAGGCAGTACGCGGCATATGGCCCAAAGCAAATATCAAGATGGACAAAACTGCCGAAAACCAGAGCCCCGTTTTTGGATTCTTGAAAGTTTCCTTTAACACATTGATAAAATAACCCCTATTAAAAAGCTCTTCGGTAATACCGCCGCCGATAACTCCCAGCGCAACAAAAGATAAAGTCCCCACTAAACTGCCGTCATACATTTCCAACATTCCTTTAATGTCCATCCTGTTGATACCCCCCGTATTGGGAATGATAAAAACAAATTGAAGAAAGGTCCATAAGCCGCCAGACAGAAGGCCCAATAGAATGTCCTTTCCGAAATTTTCGAACCTAAGGCCAATAGCACTGAACTTCTTCTTAAGGATTTTGAGGGAAGCATAGAGCAGGACCATAATGGATATCAATTGGAAAAGGCCCATAAAAAGCAAGTTTATACCGATTTTACCCCCATTCATTTTGGTAACTCCAAAAAATACATCGGGAATTATAAAAAGCAGATACCCCAAAACAATGGTTACTATAAAAACAATTAATGTCTTTGTTTTCCCTACCTTGTCCCGATGGGCATGTTCATCCAGTTCTTTCATATCATGTTGTTTTTTGATTATAAGGCTAGCCTTGATTGATGAATTATTACAGCTCGTGGAGAGTCGACGAATGCCTAACACCACAACTTGCTTCAAAAATAGAATTCTGAATGTAGTTTTATCGATCACGCGTTAACAAATCGTTATCATGATTGAAAAAATATTTAGTTACAGAACCAATCCCTGCTGTGCATCGATTAAGCTCAAGTATTTTGTCAAAGGAAGGTCTAAAACCGCGTATTTCATATCACATTCGCTTATCCTTGCTCCCTTTGTCGAAGGCTACCAAATTAAACAGCTCCCGCATTCGAGAACGAACCCGGTTACCATAGCGTTCTTCCAACTCCGCTGCATTGAGGTTGGTGGTAGCATGGGTCTTTCGCTTATGATTGATGAAAAGCTCGTGTCGGGATAGCATAATTTCACCAATTACATTGCAGTCCTTCCCAAAGTATCGCCCAATAGGCTCTACTCCTAGGTCATCAAAACAGAAGAACTGGGAATTGCCAAAATCCTCAATGGTTTTATAGCCGATATGGTTAAACCCAAACACGATGTTCCGGCAAGGGACGACCTCATATGGCCTTTGGTGGGGGACGATATGTTTCATCAGTTTCATGAGACTGGTCTTGCCACAACCTACCGGTCCAGAGAGTAAGAGTCCTTTATTGATGTCAATCCCCATTTGGGTACAACGGGCCTTGTCTTGGATAAAATAAAGGCAAAGCTTGTACAGAATTTCCCGGTCTTCTCGGTGTATTTTGAACTTTTTGCCGAACAGGAGCTTTCCCTTGGCGTCGAGATAGATGAGGATTTTTTCAAAATCATATTGAATTTCTCTGCCATTCAGGGTGCCCAACGGATATTGGATGGCTCCTTCAGTGATGATATGTGGAGCATGGTATCTCACAGGGGTTCGTTGTAATTTTTTTGTTTCTTGGTTTTTAGGTTGTCCTGATATGGGACAGTGGTCTTCTGTTTGTTTCTGTTTTCCAAACCATCAAAATCCAATTTTTTGAAATTTCGTGGTTTGTTATTGTTTTTTTGGTTTTTCAAGGTTTGTATGTGTTTGTTTATAGGTACCACTGCTTGTCCACTGCTTGTCCCGATATCGGTACGGCTTGGGTCCACTGCTTGTCCAGCACTTGTCCCAAAATCGAACATCTTGATTCTACTCCCCTTAAAAGGATTGTGGGACGGGGTATAGACGATATAGCTCCAATGGTCAAGTTCCTTGATGCATCGATGATAGGTGGATTTGGAACCGATCTTGGCACACTGCATGACTTCATCCCGGTTGATAAAGAATTCCGATTTAAAGTAGTTGGTGTTCCAGAATTGGAACAAGGCTATATAAAGACTAATATGGGTGGGATTCAGCCGGCTGTCCTTGGAGAATTGTTCAAATACCCCATTGAGATGCTTGATGTAATTGACGTCTTCCAAAACTAGATACGGTTATGGACCTTATGCTTTTCCAAAACCTCAATGATCTCTTGGTAATCATAGTACAACACCCCGCCTATTTTTGAAAAGGGCAAGGTACCGTTGATACGAAGGTTTTGTAATGTACCAGGAGAAATACCCAGTAGTTCTCGGACCTCATTGGATTTGAGCCATTTTTTGTTCGTTTGCTTGTTTTGGTTTTCCAATAAATCCTTGATGTCCTCCAGTAGTTCCATTTTGAACTCCATCAGGTCTTCTGTAGTAATTATGGTCGCTCCCATAGTTTCTGAGTTTTTAAAAAGAAGGACCACCGCATTACTATCATTTCATTTGATGGCCCTTCCATCGATTTGACTTTCATGGACAAAACTCGAAAAGCATTTTGGAAAAAACTCCCAAGTTGGTACCAACTTGGGAACGATTTTTTTATCCTAAAATTTGTATCGATTTAGTCCCATTTGGATTTTTGGGAGGTCCAAAAAAGCTTCAAAATCGCAAAAAAGGGGCACCAAAACCCCCGAAAACCAAAATTCCCAAGTTGGTACCAACTTGGGAAAAATCCGGGTGCTATTCTTCCAGGGATTCCATCCGCTGGTTGAGCATCTCAATAAGCCGGTCCAAGAACCGTGTCCTACTGCTTTTGCGGGAACGGATATCGATAAAGGTGTGGTAGTAATTGCCCAGGTCAACATTGTAGAAGTATTCGAAATGGGAGGCCATTTCCTTGATGTCCACGGTACCGCCGTTGATAGATTTACTGGTATGTAGCGCATAAAGGAGCTCGATGAGATCAGTCTTGCTCCCCGTCCAAAAAAGTTTTGATGGTTTTTCCATTGCTGTGTTCTTTGTAGGTTCCATATTGTTATTGAGGTCGTCCACTTCCTTTCTCAGGTATACGATGAGCATGTCATAGGCCATAATGGTGGCCACCGTTCCGTCCTGACAGGTGGAGAACTGGTCATCGATCAAAAAGTGGAAGGATTCCAAGGGCATGCGCAGGTCCCGGTTGCCCCTGACAAAATACTGCTCGTCCATGGACATCGCCCCACGTCGGTAATAATTATAGAATTCCAAGTTGTCGTTGAAGAAGGTTTGCAGTTTATCGATCTGTTGCTGTAGGTATTTTACTTGGGCCACATCCTTACCCCGTGGCCGTTTGCTCTCAATGCTAAAGAGCCTGATGTAATAAATGAGCTTGCTAAAGATCTGGGGCTTTACATGCTTAAAAAAATAAATCTCGTCGGCCTGCGTCTCAAAGCTCTTCCCCACAATCTGTTTTTGCAGTTTATGGATGCACTTCTCCACCAGTGCTATGCCCTTCTCCGCTTTGTAAAGGATATCACCGTCCCCACTTTCCAAGGCCTCCAACTGGCCCTCAAATTCCGATAGCAGTTTTTGATATTTCATTATAGGTAATCTTTAGTAGTCTCCAAAAACTTATGGTGTTCCCTCCCTTAGCCATATCATCAAGGGGAGGGCACTTTACATCAATTTCGTATTCAGGGAACTTTTCTGCTGGATATCCTTCAAATCAATCCAATCGGTACCAAATCAGTTGTACAAATTTGAACTGCTGAACGAATTGGTATCAAATCGCACGGTTTCAAACTAAACAAAATCCATAATGTTTTGTACATCAAGGACATGCTGAGGCCAAAAAAATCCCTTACAGATAGGTTTTTTTACGTTTTAGAGCCCATTTTGTTAAAAAAGCAGATTTTTCTTGTTAAAAATATTTTCAAAAATTTTTTATTTTAACCGCCCTTTTTGAAATCGCAACGGATGAAAAGAATTGTGGAAACCGAATGGACCACCATGTGGTTGGAAAATGATATCCTCTTTTTTGTTTGGAAAGAGGGCATCTCCATTGACCTTTCTGGAGCCAAAAAAACGGTGGCCCGTCGCATGCTCCTGCAACAGGGAAAGCCCTACCGCATCCTTTGCAACATCAATGGGGTCAGGCATATCGAGAAGGAAGCCTGGCACTTTTTATCTGGAGAAGGTGCCGAACTGGTCGAGGAACTGGTCCTGGTAGCGGCCACGCCCCTAGAGCGGGTGTTCTCCAAATATATTTCGACCCGACTGCGTTCGGCGCCCATCAAAGTGTTCCCCGACATGGAAACGGCCCGCAAGTACCTGATGCAGCATCGATAGGTAGGTGTATACCGTTTCCGATCATTTTACAGATGTAAGACAAGGAAACGATTATGGACAGCCTGGAAAACAAAAAGCGATTGGAGGATATCTACACCCAATTGGTACATATTGCCAATGGAAACTTCTCCTACCAGATCGAACGGACGGACAAAAACGATGCACTGGAGGCCCTGACTTTTTTGGTCAACTCGACCACCGAGGAACTCAGGGACGCCTTTCTGCACCAGGGCTTTATCAAACTTCCCAATTCCTACGATATGGTAGTTCAATTGTTCTTTGAACTGGACACCAAAGGTCATATCGTCAGGATAAACCCTACAGTCGAAACATTATTGAACCATAAGGAAGGGGCCTTGATCGGGCGTCCCTTTGTGCAGCTCTTGGCCAAGGACTCCCAAAAGGGATGGAAAAAACTGCTGAATTCCTCCTCAAAAGATCGGGTTTGGGAACTGACCCTACGGTTGACCTTTACCGAACAATCGGGGCTCCAGCTCCCCGCCCATTGCAAGGTCATTTATTTCCCGGAACATGAAGGCAAAAAGGGAACTTTTAAGGTTATATCCTTTGATCTGGTCAAGAAAGAGGAGACGGATCAGGGATTCCTTCAAAAGAAACTGAAAAAGCAATTACAGTCCCATGGCCTTTTGCCAAAACCACAAAAAACACAGACCCATATCCTTCACGCCATGGACATGGAGAACCTAAGGAAGGGCAAACAATATATCATGGATAACCTCGATACGCCACTGCCCTCGATCAAAGAGCTTGCCCATATTTGCAACACCAACGAGTACAAGTTCAAAAAGGGATTCAAAGAGTTTTTCGGAATGACGGCCTTTCAATATCAAAAACATGAACGACTCAGAAAGGCCCATATCCTGATAGAGCACTCCAACAAGACCATCCTTGCCATAGCCAGGACCGTAGGTTTCAAAAAGGGCAACCACTTTGCCCGGGAATTCAGAAAAAGGTACGGATATAGTCCCTCTGTGTTGAGAAGACTGTCAAAATAATCCTTTTCAGAGCCTAAATAATCCCTTAGAGATCCTTCAGACCCCTTAATTTTACATTGTAAATCAAATGGTTACAAATAAAATGAAATGGGGTCAAAAACATAGTCATCGCATTGTCGAGACCATCAGCCTCCTGTTTGTCGTGCTGTTCATCTATGCGGCGACCAGCAAACTTTGGGATTTCGGGCAGTTCAAAGTGCAATTGGGGCAGTCCCCGGTTCTGACGGCCTATGTGGATGGGGTGGCCTGGATGGTTCCCGGTGTGGAATACCTCTTGGCCTTACTGTTATTGTTCAATGGAACAAGATTGGTGGCCTTCTATGGCAGTCTTGTCCTGATGGTGATGTTCACCACCTATATCCTATTGGTGTTGAATTTCAGTGACTATATCCCTTGTTCCTGTGGAGGCGTGCTGGAGGACTTGGGCTGGACGGAACATATTGTGTTCAACCTATTTTTTGTTGCCCTGGCCATCATCGGAATTATACTATTGGAAGCACATCCAACCCTCAAAACAAGTGTATCATGAAAAAAGGAAAAACAGCAATGAAAATTTTAGGGACCTCAAGTCTGGGCATGGGGTTGGTCATTGTTCTTTTCCTCTCCTCGGAGCGTCAAGTGCACCGCAACAATGCTTTTACCCGAAGAATCCCTCCACATGCCATTACCAAAAAATTTGACCTTGATCTAGGATTTAATTCATATTATATAGCCGGTTACGACAATAACAATATGTATTTGGGCAATGGAACAGCCCCGTTTCATGTACTCCAAATCGACTTAAAATCGCTGGACACATCACATATCAGATTATATGTAAACAATAGTGGATTACAATTTCGGAATGTTCAAATCAGCGTACTACAACCCTATTTTTTCTTATTTGATGGAACTGTTCCCATTGTCTTGAGGGGAGATCTAGGGGATTGGAGCATACAGGACTCGATAATGAGTCCCGTCTTTTTCGATAAAGCCATACCCGTTGGTAAGACCGATCTGGTATGTAGGACATTTGATACCAATTCCCAGGCCATCACCCTTGGTTCATTTCATTTCGACACAAATGCACTGGCCAACCTTAAACCAGAAATTTTGGAAAAACAGATCGACGGGGTTTTTGATGTGGATGGTGCCATGACAAGTACCCCCGACCATAGCTTGCTTCTCTATTCTTATTATTACCGAAACGAATTCATTGTACTTGATTCCCATCTCAATATCATAAAGCGACAAAACACGCTGGATACCGTCACCACCGCACAAATCGAAGTGACTTCATTGAAGGAAGGACAAATATCGGAAATGCTGGCCCCTCCTGTGATCATCAACAACAGTTCATCCCTGGAGGGTTCCCGTGCCTATATCATTTCCAACCGATTGGGCAAGTATGAGAACATGGATATACTGAACCAAGCCAGTATACTGGATGTATACGACTGGAAAAAAGGCACCTATGAGTTCAGCACATACATACACAAAACAGAACGGGAAAAGATACGGGAAATCAAAGTTGTTGACAATTTGCTCTATGCACTTGTAGGGAACCGATTATCCGTTTATGAATTACGACACTAATATGGGTCAACTGACTTACTACATAAAATTGGAGGACCCTCCAAAACCTATCGGCCGATAGCGGGAGAAGATCGAAAACCCGATAACAGAGTAGATCATCATTTAAATGTAACACGATGAGAAAATTCAAATTTTTGATTCCGGCATTCGCCATTGTATTCGCAGTGGCCGCAAGTGCCTTTACCATGAAGGACAATGCAGTCCTTGATGAGAACATGATACTTGGGGAATACTATCCAGACCCCAACGAACCCTGCCAACCCATTTCGGTTGACGATTGCTCCATTACAGGGCAGAACGTCTGCCAATTCGGTTTGGAGGACGTTTATAGGGCAGGTACCAGTTGTACCGTTCAATTGAAAAGGCAATAGGCCTTTGAAAAAGGGAGCCAAAAAAAGCTCCCTTTTATTTGCTTTGATCATCATAAACAGGTATTGATCATGTTCAAGCATGCCCGTAAATGCTCCTTTTGCTGTCCATCTTCCAACTCTGCTACTACCATTTCCATTTTTTTTTGAAGTTGCCTTAAACCAAAACGACATTCACTTTTGACATATTGGCTCGGAAAACGTTGCAATTGTTCCGTGGAAAGCCTACTTGAAGGTGATTCAGAGCGCACATGGGACGACATGGTTTCAATATAGGCCCTCTGCAATGCTTGACGTCTTGGCGAAATGTCAGCCCTGGGATCTTCCAATTCTTGGAACAAGCCTTCCTGTAACATACCGATCATTTCCCATAGTACTGCTTCATAGTGGTGATTCCCCTCCATGTGCTCCAACCTCCCCATTCGGGATACGCCCAACAGTTCCGACAATAATTGTAATTGATAGACCAATAACATATCGGAACCGCTTATTTCATCAAGCCGATATTGAAAACTGGGATGTTCCAACCATTGGGGTACCTCAAAGGCATTTTGGAGCAAAAACCTAAGGGCTTTGCGCTGTTCCTCCATGGAAATGGGCGTATATACGGCATCGGACTGAGTACCTGATCTATAATGGATCGTATAACCGCCCACTAGGGAAAGTACATGACGCATTTCATGGAACCAGAGCTCCAAGGTTTTCTTATAAAGCCGTTTCAAAAGGGCATCATCCGGTTGATCACGGTTCAACTTTGGCAATAGCCCCATCACTTTTTCCATATTCCTAAGCCCTAGTTCCGTACTTGATATGGGGTCACGATTATCCACTGCCTCATGGGTGTTCCCCGGTCCTATCCTACCATACCAATCGGCATTGAACCGATACCATGGAATACTATCATAGGCAAGGATAATGCTATCTAAAATAGGTCGCTCTTCAAGTGGGGAGGTAGCCCTAGGGAAGTTGCTATAGCCCCATTTAATTTGGAAAAGGTCCATTGGCCCTACCTTTTGTAGCAATAATGATGCAGGAATGCTATCCTCGGGCTGTGCAATATAGTTATGCCTTGCATAGTTCATAATGCTTGGCGTATGCCCCATTTTCCGGAGCCATTGCACATCCCGTATTTTCTCCATGGGGTAGGCATATTCCCCGTAATTGCCATCCATAAGCCCCAAGGCATGGCCGGTTTCATGGGATGTCACATATTGAAAAAGCTCCCCTACCAAGGATTTGGGCACGGGATATCGTTGTGCCCTTGCATCCATGGGCGCACAGCGCACCACATATTCCTCAACGAGACTGCGCACGGAGGAACTGATCAGAATATCCGCCTTAAGGATTTCTCCCCTTCGTTGGTCCACGATCATTTTCGCCGTTGACCCGCTTTCCTTTTCCGATCCACGAACCCCTGAAAAATTCTCCCATCGGATCATGGAATAGGTCACGCTGTGACCACTTGGCACTCCTTCCGGCAAGTCCCGTACCTCAATGGCATTCTTGAACCCAGCTGCTTCAAAAGGGGCCGACCATGCCAATATTCCCGCCCGGATATAGGGTTTCCAGACATCGGGAACATCAGGGTGAAAATAAAAGGTGATCGGGGCCACAGGTTCACTCAACGCCGACCTTGGGTCCTTTTTCTCCATGCGCCAACGCATGATGGCCGCCTTATAATTATCCGTTCTTTGTGCATCCCATACATCCTCCAAATAGTATCCCATCCGGTGATCGAACAACCTTGGTCGCATGGGCCGATCGGGCAACTGATAAAAACTGAAATCCACATCAATGGTCCTGAACGAAGTGCCGGAATTCTTTGTCCGTTTCGTTCGGATGATGGTCTCCCCATCCAATTTCTCCACCTTATAAATGTATGACTTTCGAAGGTCAATGCGCTCAGGGGAATCGTAGGCAAACCACTTGATATCGTTCGCCAGTACGAGTTCGGTAGCATCAATGGTCAAGGTAACCTCATTGCTTTTTTCCTTGATGACCTTGAACTTTCCCAGCACCCGTTCTTCGATCTTGTAGTCGGCATCAATGGGAATCCATTCGCCAAGGGCAGAACGCACCCGGTGTTGGGTCAGTACCACCTGTTCGCCGACTTGTGACCATCGTACCGTCAATTGCCCTTTATGATGCCTTACAAACAGCATTGGTTCTTCCATTATGGCCCTATCCAGTACCAACAAAAGCCGATTGTCCTCCAGATAGGCCCCTATACCATTATTGGCCTGCCCCCAAAGAGGGCAGGCCACCCAAAGAAGTAGCGCACTTAGGGCAAGAGCCCTATGGACAGTGCGTTTCCTTCCCGAGGCAATGGAGCTAATCCAAAACATAATCTTAATAACCTTCATTTTGAGGGGCCAGGTTTGGGTTCAACAAAAGGTCGGATTGGGGAATGGGCAAGTTGATGGCAAAAGGCTTCCATTCCGGTTTGATGGCACCTAAAATGGCATCGGCCCTAGCGGTCCGTTTCAGATCGAAAAACCGATGTCCCTGCTCCGAAAACAGTTCCACTGCCCTTTCTTTATAAATCACATCCAAAAGTGCTGTTCCGGACAGTCCCGAAATCGGGTCAAGCAATGCCCGTTGTCGGACCCGGTTCAGATAAATCAGGGCCTCAGTATCCTGGCCCAAACGTGCATAGGCCTCCGCGCCAATCAAATACAGCTCGGACAACCGGAATAAAATGGAGCATTCCTCCGTACTGGGGCTTGGGGCGTTCAACTTGTATTTATTGGTATAGTACCAGGTTTCACTGTCACCTACGACTTGGCCCACCCAGGCCTGCAAACGGCCATCCCCAGCTTCGAACCGGTTGATAAAGTCGTTGTTAAGGGCCGAGTTCGGAGGTGGACCTTCCGAAAAGACAAATGTCGACCCCTCTTTGGTATTGTTGCCCGGCAGGCCCGAATCCAACTGCCAAAGGGTTTCAGGGCTGTCCTTTTTAAAAACCTCTAGCAAATCCTTTTCCAGCCCGAACGGACCGTCCTTACCCACCTCCAGGACCTCCGTAAGGGCATTCGACCATTCTTCCCGATACAGGTAAAAGCGGGCCAAAAACGCAGTGACCGTCCAATAATTCGGTCTGTAATTGTCCGCTGCTTCCACTTGGGCCAATAATTCCTTTGCCAATCTCAAATCCTCCAAGATTAAGATGGAAAGTGGCTCCAAATCCATACGGCCTACTTTACTGTTGATGTCAAAATTGGTCGAATCGATAAAGGGTACGGGGCCGAACAGTTCCATGAGATGGAAATGTAGGAACGCCCTCAAAAAATAGGCTTCGCCCAGAAACCGATGGACATCCTCCTGTGCCAGTTCCGTGGAGTTTTGGACTCCCTCCAAAATACTGTTCGTTGCATAGATCAGTTCATAGGCCCCGTCCCAAAGCCGTTCAACACTCCCATTGGAAGGCGTTAGACGGCCATTGGCAAATTCCTGTACTTCGGGCAATACGTTGCTGTACAGGGTCAGTTCATCCGTGTAATGTCCCATTAGATAGGATAGTCCCGATACGGTCCCTGTAGTGAACACATCCTCCCTTAGTTGGGAGTGGATATGTGCAAAAGCAGCATCCACGGTGGCCGCTTTTTCGAAGACAACGCTTCCCGTGAGTTCATTGGTCGGGGGAGCTATGTCCACGAATTCCTCGCAAGACCCTAAAAAGAGCCCCATCATCAGCACGAAAAGTGAAGACCGATGGATTGTATGTATAATACCTCGTATTGTTTTATTTGTAGATGTCATAGTTGTGTGATTAAAAAGTGAAACGTGTTCCTAAGGTGACCATGCGCAGCGGGGGCACTGTTGCACTGTTCTGTGTCTCTGGGTCCAATCCCAGATAGTTGGTCCATGTCCAAAGGTTCTGCCCCCTGAGAAAAAGCATACATCCCAGACCATTATCCTTCTTGGCCACCAGGTTATAGGACAGCGACACGGTCTTTAACCTAAGAAAGGAGGCGTCTGAAATACCTGCATCACTGGAAACATAGTTCCGATAGCTCTGTCTGGCCTCTGGGGACTGGCCCGCCGTAAATCGTTGTATATCGGCATCCGGTTCGGATGGCGTCCATCGATCCAGCACCTCCTTGGGCTGATTGGCCAATCCTCCCGGGGCCACACCTCCCGTGGACCAAAAATTCCGTCCCAGTTGTTTGGAAAACTGGAACAGGGCATCGACGGTCAATTTGCCATAGGTCCATTGACTGGTGAAACCGCCAAAGTATTTGGGGTCCAAACGTGCAATGGCTTCCCGATCATCCACACTGGTGATGGCCCCGTCATTGTTAAAGTCTTCGAACACATACAATCCCGTTTCCGGGTCAACGCCATTGACTTGGTATACCTTGGCGATGTTTAGTGGTTCCCCTACTTTCAAACGATTGGCAAAGGTCGATCCTTCCAAATTGGGAAAAGACTCCAATCGGGTCTTGGGGATGGTCAGGTTAAGGGATGTTTCCCAGCTAAACCTTTCACTACGGGCAATCATGGCGTTCAGGCCAAATTCCCAGCCCTCGTTCAAAACCGTGGCATTCAAGTTGTCATTGACACTGGAGAAACCCGTGGTTGCCGGAAGGGGGATGCCGACCAATTGGTTGGAGGACGTATTGCGATAGTGGGCCGCATTCAGACGGATCCGATCTCCCAACATCCCCAATTCAAGGGCCACTTCCCGTTTTTCATTGGATTCCCAACTAAAATTGGGATTGAAAAGCCTAGTGGGGAAGATCCCAACGCTGTTCTGGTATTGGTCTATTCCAAAAGAATAGGTGTCCAAGTATTGGTAGTCCCCTATTTGATCGTTTCCGGAGGTTCCCAAACTGGCCCGAAGCTTTCCAAAACTGAGCCACGGAACATGCTCCTTGAGTAAAGGCTCCTCTGAAAAAATCCATGCGGCACCAATGGCCCCAAAATTTGAAAATCGCTTCTCAGGGCCGAATCGACTGGAACCGTCCCTTCTTCCGGTGAGGTTGAGCACATACTTTCCATTGTGGTTCACATTGACCCGACCGAAAACAGCCTGGTACCTATACTGTTGGTTTACATCGGCCAATCCGATGGTGGTACTGGCCGCCGATATGTTCTCAATAAACCTGTTGTTGGAGAAACCAAGGGCCAACTGTGACAAACGTGCCGTTCTACGATCTTGAAAGGAAAGTCCGGTCAAGACCGTAACGCTTGTATTTCCCAATGACAGCCCATATTCCAATTGGGGCTCCACGATCCATGAGGTCCTCTTCCCGGTATTGTGGATCGCGGAAGAAGACTCACTGCCAATACCAAAGGCCGGATCAAAGATGGTGGATGGGTTGGTGCGGATTTCCTTCAAATGGCTCTCGGTATATCCCAGATTGACCCTTGCCTTGAACCCATCCCACAATGTATAATCCAATGATGCATTGCTGACCATGGTCGTCGCATTGTAGCGAAATTTTCCCTGTTGCCGGGAAAGGGGATTGTTCCAAGTGGAGTTTTCCCAGTTCAAGCTGCCATCCGAATTATATAGCTCAGGTGCATTGGGTGCAAGGCTAATGGCCAAAAAGGTAATATCATTCGCGGGCAGGTCATTATTGTTCCACGTAAAATTATTGGACCATTGTAAAGAAAGCCTATCGTCCTTGGAGGTGAAGCTTACTTTACCGAGCCCTGAAATCTTTTCGTTTCGGTAATCTCCCTTAAAGACACTGGTCTGACCATGATAATTACCACTGAGCATAAAACGGGTACGCCCTTCCCCTCCAGTGATCGACGCTTGCAGATTATTGACATAGGAGGTGTTCCCGAACAGTTCTCGCTGCCAATCTGTTCGTCTGTCCGGGTCCCATGTCCCATTGATATCGTAGGCATTAAAGGGCAAGGGATCGATACCATCATTGGCATAGGCTTCCGTCCGCATCAACCGATATTCGGAGGCATTCAATACGTCCATGGTCCGGGAGGCCCGCCCAAGTCCACTTTCCAGACCGATGCTCACCCGGGTTCCGCTAAATCCTGTTTTCTTAGTGGTGATCAATACCACCCCATTGGCGCCCCGAGACCCATAAATAGCGGTCGCATCCGCATCCTTTAGGACTTCGATACTTTCTATATCCATGGGGTTGAGTGTGTTCAAGGGACTAAATCCCCGTCCCAGCAGAATTCCGGAGGCTGCTTCCTCCCCTAGGGAAGAGGAATCGTACGGGACACCGTCAACAATGTACAAGGGCTCATTGCCCAGATCCCGTACACTGTTCCTTCCCCGTATCTGAATGGAAAAACCGGACCCTGCAATACCAGAGGTCTGTACGACTTCCACCCCGGGCATTCGTCCCTGCAAAGCAGCCAAGGGATTGGAAATGGGCTGTTTTTCAATCTCTACACTGGACACCTTCTCGATACTTCCCGTGCGTTCCTTCTCGGATACGGTATAATAGCCCGCATTGAGCACGACCTCGCCCAATACCGTTACATCCTCTTCCATGGAAACAAAGACCTCTTCCCTACCCGCAATGGGCACGGTAAGCGTCTTGAAACCGACCATGGAAAAGATGAGCACATCATCAGGGCCTGCATTAATGGTAAAGGAACCATCCAGAGCGGACATGGTCCCGATATTCTTGGATTCCACCACAAGGTTCACCCCGGCCAGGGGATTCCCAGACGTATCGGTCACGGTGCCGGAAACGGTGGCCTGTGGTGGTTCCAAGAAAGTGCCCGCTTGCAGACTAAATGAAAAAAGAGGCATTAGAAAGGCATATAGGAGCACAGGCAGGATTCCCCTGCGCATGCGTATTGTTATGAGTTGCATAAATTGAGTTCTTTTAATTAAAGTGTTAGTTATTCTATACACTGCCCCATAAGTCACGGAAAAGCCGTAACTTCCAACAAGGACATCAAGGTTCGGACAAAGGCCATCCTGCCCGGGTAAATGCATACCCAGAAATAGGATTCCTAAACCAATAAAGGCCATGGTTTCGTGATCGGGCCGGTTGCCCAAAAAGTGTGTGTATTGATTGTGGGACTAAAGGATATCGTGTGCCGGAAAAAAGTGTAACGTGTATCCCACAATCGTGGCCCAAGGATTAGATGGGGTTCTTTGGCTTCTTTTTAAACAGGATATCGAACACCGAATGCGCTGCCCCAAAAACAGGACAACAACACGCTGTGAACCCCAAACAAAAAAATTGCCATAAGTTTCCCATAACCCAAATGGTTGGGCGATGCCCCGAAAGGACCAAAGAAACCAAACGCTAAGAAAAAGTTGGGCGTGGAACTCAACTTATCGGTTTGGGGCACTGGTATACCTTGCAACAATAAGAGAGCCCACGCCCGGGTCGTGAGCCATCTGCTTATTGTCTTGTTGCATAAAAATTACCAGTTTTCAAACCAAGACTCTAAGCGAAAGCTTCAAATATGTTCTAAACGAAGAATCGCAAATTATGTATTTCTTGGGCAATATACCAAATTACCTTATTCGATACAAATTTGTATCGAATAAATGTCTCGTTTTTCTCAAATTTTACTAAATGAGAAAGTACAGCAGCACAGAAATTGAATTAATCAACATTCAAGTTGGCTGTATCTTAAGGTTAGCTAGGTTAAGAAAAGGGCTTTCCCAGCTTGAATTAGGACACCAAATAGATTCAAATCCAACATTGATAGGCAGAATTGAAAGAGCTGAGGGAAAAACCAGTTGGGAAAAAATTTACATGCTCTGCAAACAATTGGACGTCAACCTGTGTGACATTTTAAAAATAAAAGGTGTGGATTCCCTATTATCTATCGTCGAGGAAGCTATGCGATTTGAAGACAAGCTTACTCAAGACAAGACTAATTTCTATAATTCTCTAAAAAGAAGAATTCAAGATTTATTTAAGTTATTGAGTAAAGAACAAAAATAAAATCGGGTCGAAATCATTTCCCAGACTCAATTCTATAAAATTTCTACCTTTTAGTCCCGCTACCCCCCCTCAACCTTATTGGTTGGTTGATGGGACTGCGCCCATACTGCTATTACATTTTCGTAGCAAACATAATTTAGAGATGATTGGGTTAAATTCATACCCCAGGCATTGTTATTTCGTAAGCTTGATTTCAAACCTAAATAGATTAAAAATCAATTAAATTACTTAGATTTGGACAACCATTGTCCTGAAATAATTTTCAAGAACAGAAAAAGAAATGACAACAAAAGAATCGTTTGGGGAACATATAAGAGCATTAAGGGAAAACCAAAAACTTCCACTTAGAAAAGTTGCAGCGGCATTGGACATTGACCCATCCACACTCAGTAAAATTGAACGTGGAGAACGTTCTGCCAACAAGGAAATGCTACCGCTTTTAGCGGATTTATTCAACGAAAGTGAAGAAGACTTAGGGCTTATCCTGATGAGTGACAAAGTTGCTTACGACTTGATGCAAGAAGAAAATCCAGACCAAATTCTAAAAGTTGCCGAAGAAAAAATCAAATACTTAAAAAACAAGAATCTTCAACAAGGTTCGCTTGACTTATAACCATGACGATTAAAGACCTTGTTCAAAAATATCATGCAAACAGAACTGCTTATTTGAAAGCAGACTACAACGAAACGCAGTTGCGTACCGATTTCTTAGACCCATTATTTGAAATGTTGGGTTGGGACATCAAAAACAATCACGGAAAACCGACCAATGAAAGAGAAGTCTTGGTTGAAGAAGCTCTTCGAGAAGATGCGAATAGTAACACGAAAAAACCTGACTATACTTTCAGACTTTTTTCTGAACGAAAATTTTTCTTAGAAGCCAAGAAGCCTCACGTAAAAATAGATTCTGATACCGAACCTGCGAAACAGGTTCGCAGATATGGTTTTACGGCCAAACTCAAAATATCCGTTCTTTCCAACTTTGAACACTTGGCCATT
Source organism: Allomuricauda ruestringensis DSM 13258 (assembly GCF_000224085.1). Lineage (NCBI taxonomy): Bacteria > Pseudomonadati > Bacteroidota > Flavobacteriia > Flavobacteriales > Flavobacteriaceae > Flagellimonas > Flagellimonas ruestringensis. Next base: position 2,744,942 of record NC_015945.1, on the reverse strand, counting down.
TATGACTGCTCTCAAAAAGTGGACAAAGACGATTCTGCAACGAAAGCACGAATAAAACTTTACCACTACACGGAATACGAAAAAGCATTTGAAGAAATTCAAAAACAGCTTAGCCACGAGGTTGTTTACACAGGTGAATTTGACGAAATCTGGAAAGAAATTGAAAGCCAACTCAAACTTTCCAGTGTTGATGATTTATTTCTGAAACAAATTAATGAATGGCGTTTAATTCTCGGAAAAGAAATCCACTCCCACCAAAACCAGTTGGATGAAGCTCAATTAAACGACATTGTTCAAAGCTACATCAACAGTATCATTTTTCTTCGGGTATGCGAAGACAGGAACATTGAAGTTTATAAAACGCTTCTGAATTTCGCTGACAATGAAGATTTCAACGCACTTATTCAAAAATTCAGAGAAGCCGATAGAAAATACAATGCAGGACTTTTCAATCATGCGTTAACCGAAGAAATTATAACCAATAATAGTTCGGCCTTTTGGATAATCATTAAACAACTTTATTTTCCTGAAAGCACATACTCGTTTGTGGTTTTCGCTTCGGATATTCTCGGGAACATCTATGAAATCTTCCTTGGAGAACAACTCAAAATCACTAACGAAGGAATAACACTTGAAAAGAAACCCGAACACATTGACAGGGACATTGTAACCACACCAACATTTATCATTCAGGACATTCTCAGAGAAACCATTGCAAAACACTGTGAAGGAAAAACCGACACTGAAATACTGCAATCATCATTTGCTGATATTGCTTGTGGTTCGGGGGCTTTTTTGCTTGAAACGTACCAATTGTTGCATGATACATTGGTCGATTATTATTTGAAAAACAATCCTGCTGAACTGATACAAACAGCAATCAGCACATACAAACTCAAATTTGAAACCAAACGACAACTTTTAACCAATTGCATTTTCGGAGTTGACAAAGATTACAATGCGGTTGAAGCTTGCAAATTCGGCTTACTGTTGAAATTATTGGAAAACGAAGACAACAACACCATTCCAACTCCCGCCCTTCCAAATATGGATGCGAACATCCACTTTGGAAACAGCCTTTTAGATTCCGAAAAAACATCAGCCGAAAACCAACGGGATATTAATCCTTATGATTTTGGTGCGACCAAATTTGACGTAATTGTTGGCAATCCGCCTTATATGGCAACCGAACACATGAAGCAATTCACGCCTTTGGAATTGCCATTGTACAAAACACATTACCAATCTGCTTACAAGCAGTTCGACAAATATTTCCTGTTTATTGAAAGAGGATTGAATTTGCTCAAACCGAATGGACTTTTTGGATACATTGTTCCAAGCAAGTTCACAAAAGTTGGAGCAGGGAAAAAATTACGAGAGTTCTTAGCTTCCAAAAAAGAAGTTGAGCAAATTATCTCCTTTGGAGCAAATCAAATCTTTCAAGATAAAACAACTTACACTTGCTTATTAATCCTAAAAAAAACAGAGCAGGAACACCTGAATTATTTGGAAGTTCAATCTTTAAAGGATTGGAAAACAAGAAATATTGCTTCTCACAATTACGATTCTGTAGAATTTGAAAAATTGGATGATGATGGTTGGACATTGGTTCCGGGAAACTTAAAACCAATTTTTGAATCCATTGAAAGCCAATCTCAAACATTAGAATTATTAATTGGTTCAGAAAACATTTATAACGGCATACAAACCAGTGCCAACAATATTTACATCCATACAGCAACAAATGAGGACGAACAATTTTACTATTTTCAAAAGGACGGTACTGATTGGAAAATAGAGAAGGAATTAACCCGACCTTATTTCAAAACGTCCAGTGGTTCGGATAACCTAAACACTTATCGCCCTTTTTCGCCCAATGCTTTTGTTATCTATCCTTATCTGAAAACAGATGAAGGCATTCAGTTTGTAGAAATTGAACAATTGGAATCGGATTATCCGAATGCTTTTGCTTACTTGAACCACTATAAAGAAGCTCTAAATAATCCAAAAAGGGATATTAAGCCGACACCTGAAACAGAAAATGAATGGTACAGATATGGACGACACCAAAGTCTGGACAAATGTGATGTACCTGCAAAAATCATAGTTGGTGTTTTATCCCAAGGAAACAAGTACGCCATTGATTATTATGGAACTTTGATTTCATCAGGTGGAACAGCAGGATATTGTATGATAACTCTGCCCGAAGATTTCTCCTATTCCATCTATTACATTCAAGCTTTGCTGAACTCAAAATATTTGGAATGGTTCTCAGCACTTAACGGAGAAGTTTTCAGAGGTGGCTACATTGCTCGTGGAACAAAGGTTTTGAAGAAACTCCCTATTCGAGTAATTGATTTTGAAAATGAAACGGAAAAAGAGTTACACGATAAAATCGCTTCACTTCAAGAAGCATTAATTCAGTTGCAGGGTCAAATAGACCAAAATGCAGGAAACCAAAGGGAGCTAATTCCGCTTAAACGTCAGTTCGGTAACAAGAAAACCGAATTAAACGACATATTAAAAGCATTGTATAATCTGGGAGAAGTTGATAATCTAATCCCTTTAATTTCTGAATTGTATGCAGCTCATTAAAAACGCATCCGAAGAAAAGTTAAGGGGTGGATTTTACACTCCTAATCCCATTGCAGCCTTTATTTTAAAATGGGCTTTCAATGGCAATAAAGAACTGGAAATACTGGAGCCAAGTTGCGGTGATGGTGTATTCTTGGAAGAGATTCAAAAAGGCGGTTATAAATACAATTCGGTAACAGCCATTGAATTTGATGAAGTTGAAGCCGAAAAATCAAGAAATATTGGATTGGCTGATTCGAAAGTGATTCATTCCGATTTTCACGATTTCTGCATCAACACCAAAAAGCGTTTTGATCTTATTATTGGAAATCCTCCTTATATCCGTTACCAGTATTTCGATAAGCAACAACAAAAGTTTGCTGCTGAAATTTTCGATAAAGCCAATTTGAAATATTCAAAACTGACCAATGCCTGGGTTTCATTTGTGGTTGGTTCGTCCCTTCTTCTAAAGGAACAGGGAAAAATTGGTTTTGTGCTTCCTGCTGAGATTTTACAAGTTTCTTACGCTCAAACTTTACGTGAATTTCTCGCTAAGTTTTACAACAAAATCAATATCGTTTCTTTCGAAAAATTGGTTTTTCCTGACATTCAACAAGAAGTGGTTTTATTGCTTTGTGAAAAGAACAATTCTAAAACGCACTTAATTGAGCATTTGGAACTACGTGATGCCGAAGAGCTTCAAAATCTGGACGTTTCACGTTTGAAAAGCCCTAAAAAGAGAATTGATTTCAAATCAAATAAATGGACATTCTATTTTCTTGACCAAAAGGAAATCGACTTTTTAGAACGACTTCAAGAAAACCAACAAATCCAGAAACTTGGTAAATATGCAAAAGTTGAAGTGGGCATTACAACAGGTTCAAATCCATTTTTTACCGTTCCGCTTTCAACGGTTCAATTTTACGATTTAGAAAAGTACGCTAAGCCTTTAGTCGGTAGAAGCGTGCAAGTGCCGAGTGCCATTTTTACGCAAAAGGATTGGCAAAAAAATCGTGCAATGGAAGCTCGAACACATTTGCTGACTTTCCCTAAAAAGAATGATTTAAACGGTTCTTTGGGGGCAAGAGATTATATAGCTTGGGGCGAAGAACAAAAGATAAACGAAGGCTACAAATGTAGAATCCGTGACGAATGGCAAATTGTGCCTTCTTTGAGAATTTCGGATGCACTTTTCATTCGCAGAAATAATCTTTATCCCAAACTCATTATCAATGAAGCGGAAGCATATACAACAGACACTATGCACCGTGTAATGGTGAAACCGAATGCAGAGATAAAAGCGTTAACAGCAAGTTATTACAATTCTTTGTCTTTGGCATTTTCAGAAATATGCGGTAGAAGTCATGGCGGTGGCGTGTTGGAACTAATGCCAAATGAAGTGGAAGAAATACTACTTCCTTACAATTCAAATAACGCTGACTTATTACCTGAAATCGACAAAATGATTCGGGCTAAAAAAGACATTTCCGAAATCCTGAAAATCACGAATCAAAAGATTCTAAAAGAGAACTTTGGTTTTACCGATTCAGAAATTGAATTAGCAGACAGCATTTGGAGGAAATTATCAAAACGTAGATTGAACAGAGGGAAATAAGATGGACTTTGAGGCACTATTAAAACAGCTACAAGATTGGACAAATAAAGTTCCTCTTATCATTTTAGGAAGTGGTGCGTCTATTCCTTTTGGCCTGCCTTCAATGTGGAAGCTTGGAGAGCATCTAAAAAATTCGTTATCGTTTGATAATGACATTGACAACTCCCAGCTTGAAACATTTAAAAAAAGTCTGGACGAAAACAGAGATTTAGAAAAAACCTTATTGGGAATACAACTCAACACTAACGTTTTAAATGCAATCATTAAAGCAACTTGGAATTTAATTTCGGAAGATGACTTAAAGGCATACGAACAATTTGTAATAAAAGGAGAAGAATTTCCATTAGTTGAACTCATGAAATATTTGCTTTCAACAACTAACAGAAAAATTTCCGTAGTTACTACTAATTATGATCGTATTGCTGAATATAGTGCAAGCACAGCAGAAGCATTTATATGTACAGGCTATGCCCAAAACTATATCGGACATTTTTCTGATAACATCCAAACTAATGCTTTAGCGACCATCAAGGGATATAGCGGACAAGCAAATATTTGGAAAGTTCATGGTTCTTTAGATTGGTTTGAAACAATTGAAAAAGAAAATGTTCACTTGCCTTTACGCCAAGAGATTCCACAAAATTACAAGCCTTTAATTGTAACTCCTGGTCTCAGTAAATATGCAGAAACACACAATGAACCTTACAGAACTATATTCGCACAAGCAGATAATGAAATTCAAAATGCAAATGGCTACATGTGCATTGGTTACGGTTTTAATGATGTCCATGTCCAACCAAAACTTATCCAGCAAATTAAGACAAAACCCATAATTGTAATTACAAAGGAATTAACTCCAAAAACAAAAGAAGCAATAATAGGTGGTGGATGTAAAAATTACATCTTGATGGAGGAAAATGAAGGTTCAAACACAAAAATTTATTCATCAAGTCAGGGAGAACATATAATGGAAAATGTGGGCTATTGGAACTTAGCTGAATATCTCAAACTAATCGAATGACGAACTATGGCAATATTCACTTTTAAAGATAATTCTTCTATCGGAACGGTTTTCAGTGTTGACACGGCAACACTAATTATTAAAGTTGATGAACTTGAAAAACTGAGAAAACTCCAAGTAAATCACTTAGTAGCGATTCAAAGTTCAAAGGCTGGACAGCACCTAATAGGAATAATCAACCGAATAACAAGAAAGGCTTCAGATAATGAGCAGCCAACAGGTGATGATTTAGGATTAAATAATTTCCTTTTCACTGAAAATATTCTAAAAGTGAACTTAATAGGTACGCTATTGAATAAGCATGGAGAAAAAGAAAACGTATTCAAAAGAACACTTGATACAGTTCCCGAAATAGAAGCAAAATGTTTTCCAATAGATGGAGAAAATATTACCAAGTTCATGCAAACTATTTCATCTAAAGAAAACTATGAAATCCCTTTATCAATTGGAAAATATTCCATTGATGAAAATGCTGATGCCTATTTGGATGGAGATAAACTATTTCAACGTCATGCGGTAATTGTTGGGAGCACAGGTTCGGGAAAATCTTGGTGTGTTGCTCGAACAATCGAACAAATAGCAAAACTTCCTATGGCAAATGGAATCCTATTTGACATACACGGAGAATACAGTGGCGAGCACTTTAAGGCTGATGGCATTCAACATTTAAAAGTTGCTAATCCTTCCGATTTAGGAAAAACCCGAAACCTTGAGAAAGGTGTTCTTATGATTCCATATTGGCTTTTAACATACGAAGAAATGCTCGCTATGCTGCTTGATAGAAGCGACAGCAATGCCCCTAATCAAGCAATGCTTTTTTCAAAAACCGTATTTACCGAGAAACAAAAATACCTTGATGATATAAAGGACACTAGTTTTAAGGACAGCATCACAATTGATAGTCCAGTTCCATATAGAATTGAAAATGTCCTTAATGAACTTAAAAGGCTTGACGAAGAAATGGTTGCTGGTGCAAGAAGTGAAAAACAAGGGCCTTTTTTCGGAAAACTCACAAGATTTGTTCAAAGATTAGAAGCTAAAAGTCAAGACAAGCGTTTGGGGTTCCTATTTCAAGTTTCAGATGATGAATTACATATAGATTGGATGAATAAATTTTGTAGTTCATTGATGGAAGGAACAGAAATCAACGGAAATAAATCAGGAGTGAAAGTAATTGATTTTTCCGAAGTCCCGTCAGATGTCTTGCCTTTAGTAATAGGATTAGTTGCAAGAATTATTTTTTCAGTACAACAATGGACAACCAAAGAAATGCAACATCCAATTTGTCTGTTTTGTGATGAAGCACATCTCTACATTCCTGAAAGAACTAATCAGGATAGTGCTTCTGAACTTTCTTTAAAAAGCTTTGAAAGAATTGCCAAAGAAGGTAGAAAATATGGTGTTAGCTTAGCTGTAATAAGTCAAAGACCTGCCGAAGTAAATAGAACTGTTTTAAGTCAGTGCAACAATTTCATATCATTGCGTCTATCAAATGCAGAAGACCAAGCTGTTGTAAAAAGACTTTTACCTGATAATTTATCTGGACTAACGGAAGTATTGCCAATTTTAGATATTGGTGAAGCGCTAATTGTTGGAGATGCTTCCTTGCTCCCAACAAGAGTACTCATCTCAGAACCAACCATTAAACCTGATAGTGCGACAATCAAATTTTGGAAGGAATGGAGTAATAAAGAGGCTAAACAAGATATCCACCGCGCGGTTGAAGGACTACGCAAACAATCAAAACTATGAGTGAATAGACCAACTCATAATCAAAAATCTAAGAGGAGCTTTCTATTCCATTTAATCATTGACAATGCTAGATTGGCTATAAATTGACCTTACCTCCCGGTGCACCTTCAAATAGTGCCGCTCCAAATCCCCTTCCTTGATTTCAAAGGGCTTGGGCAACCCTTTGGGAATTTCGGGCCTTCGGAACTGTACCTTCCGGTCCTTCCCATCTGCAAACACCACAAACTCCCCCTGCTTCAACCGGAAGAACACCTCGGCCCTACGTTTGGACACTTCTTTCTCCCCTTCTGTAATGCGTCGCTCCAGATTCAGACCCGAACTCTTGCTCACACTCCGGGTGGGCATCTTGACCAGTTCAAAGAACCGCTCATAATAGCGGGCCGTATCCGGGTCGTTCACTTTCCCAAAGAACTGATAGGACAGATTGGACAAAATGGCCTTGCTGGCCTTCTCCCCGTACATCATATCGTTCTGAACCTTGTCCTGTAGCACATATACGCTCACAATATCGTAGCTCCGAAGGGTAGCCGGGATACGGTGCATGTTCAATAGCCGTAAGGTCGAAGCCTCTTCCAACAACATAAAGGAAGGTTTGCGGTTTCGTCTTGACATCTGTTTGGAGATGGTATGCATAATGGTGGCGATCACAGGAGATAGGGAAGCATCCTTTTGTGGATTGTTCACCAGGGCAATGACCGAAGGATGCTTTTCATTATTGATATCCAATGGAATCTCATCGGCGGACAATACCATAAAAATCTTGCGGGTACTGATCTTTTTGATGGCATTGGCCAAGGTACTCATCACCCCAGCGGTCTGTCGCTCCGACCCTACCCCACTGATAAAGGCATCGGCCATGGCGCGTGAGGTAAGGTTCCCCTTCAGAAACTTGATTAAGCTCTTGGTACCCAACTGCTGGTAGAGGGCCATTACATGGGGCAGCGTACAGAAGTCGGGGTATTCGGTCTTGAGCCGCCATATCATTCCGCTGATCAAGCCCTCAGCAGCATCCTTAAAAAAACGGGAGGTACTGTTCTCATCGGAGTCCCGATGTTCCATCAGGTTTTCCAACAATACCCGGGACACCTCATGGACACTTTCCTCATCGGGAAGGTAACGGGGTGCGATGGGATTCACGCGATGGTATATCGGCCCAAAGGACACAATCTTTAGGGGCACCTTTTGATCTTTCCAAAGAGGACAGGCCATTTCCGTGATCTCAAAATCCTTGTAATCGTGGATGACCCCCGAGAAGCCTTCTTTTTTAAAATGCTCCAAGAAGCCATAGATGACACTTTCGGTCTTCCCGCTCCCTGCTGAGGCCATCACGGACACGCCACGACGGATGTTGCCCAGCACCAAGGGCCTTCCTCTTACCTTCAACTTGACCTCGAACACCTTTGATGGTTTGCCCGTATCCTTATGGTAGTCCACCAGGCCATAGATCACGGTATGCATAAAAAACAAAGGGAGCCATAGGCCCATCGACTGTTTCAAAAGTAGGTCCCAGCCGAATATCCCTCCAATGGCAATTGCCACCATAAGCAGGATGCTGAGATAATACAGAAAACCGTATTTGAGATACCGATTGGCCACAAATGAGACCGCTCCCCCAACAATCAAACCGATTATCCATTCCATCCATCCTAAATTTTCCATAGCATATTTTTTAAATTCCAATCGACCCCGATTCCAAGGCCTTTCCGATCCCTTTTTTGAGCTGCATCATCGCCTTATAGGCCAATTGGGCCTTGTTGACCGGTATGGTCGGTACCTTGATGCCCGCCTTGAAGAGCAACTGCTTGGCCGCTTGCCGTTCATTCGTTGGCAATCCCAATAATGCGGAAAAGAACCGTTTGGGATCCTTATCCAACAGGTTACGGGCATGGTAGGTCTCCACAAAGTTCCTTCGGTAATTGAATTGTTGGTCAAAAGTCTTTTCCGCTGCCCTAAAGAATTTGTCCCTATCAAATCCCTGTTTGACGGTTTGCCCATGGAGCGTGGTCTCGGAAGTTCGGAACTTGGACCCCGGGGAGAGGCTATGGTTATTGGTCCTGTCCATGCGGCTCACGATAATATGGATATGGCTCTGGTGGCCTTCCTTGGCCATCCCCGGAACGATACGCTTTCCGTTGAGTTGGTGTGGGGCCTCTCCTTCTAGTGCATTTATTTTTTCCTGGAGCTTGGGAATATCCCCTTGCTCCCGCCCTACTTGGATGGCCCTGACCCGGTGTTGCAGTTCCAATATCTTGCTGGCATGGGCCTGGTTTTCCTTGACCTCGCGATCCTTTTCGGAATAGGTGCGTTCCCGCTCCAGTTTGGCAAAATAGAGGATGTCCTTGACGGTCACCTCGCGGTCCCTGTAAAAGGAGGCCGCATAGGCCTGCATGACCTCCCTGGTGTATTGCCGTAGCTTTTCGGGATCGTTTCCAATATGCTGGAGTTCCCTTTGGGACGGACTGACCACCAGGGAATAGAACTTGGGCTCCCGCTTTTTGAGCTTGGCCGTATTGGCATCGATCTCGGCAATGACCCGCTCCGCATCGATGTTGTTCTCTTCCTGATTGAAATACCCTTCCTGTAGTTCCGGTGCCTTCCCTTCGTTCTCCTTTTCCAGGTACTTGACAAAATCCCGGGCACTCCCCCGAAAATTGTCTCCCAGTTGTTGGCGTGTGATGGCGATGTACATAATTATTGCTTTTTAAGTTTTGTACGGTATTTTTCGATGGCCTCGGGGTTCAAATCCAATTTGAGATGGTCCTTCCCAAAGCGGTTATGGAACACCGATACATGGTCCAACACGTATTTAAAATCCTCCTTGAGCTCCTCCATTTGTTCCTCCAGTCGGTCATAACGAATCTTGGGCACGGTGACCTCTCCATCAAAAGCTTCAGTCTCCTTGGGTGGCTTGGCCTCGGTCAATTGCTGTTCGATAAAGTCAAAATCGCTGTCCCATTCCTCATCATTGGATTCCAGTTCCTGTTCAAAGAGCGCTTGGATCATGCTAACGGTGGGCAGGGTCTGTTCCTTTTCGATGCTGCGCATGATGGCGACCATGGCATTGAAGCGGCGTTTGATCAAATATTTGAGACTGGCGATGGTCTCGTGCATCCGTTCGTCCGGGGAGATCCCGTTGTGCTCAAAAAACTCGACCATGGCCAAGAGGGTCATGGAATGTGATTTCCCTTGACGCTTGGAAAAGCTCCTGAATTTTATGGCCACGGAAATTTTGACCTTCATGGCTGCAAATCGTTCTTTTTCATATCCTTTATCCATTTTTTCACCAAAAATTTGCTGGTTTTACTGGGCTGAGCGTGTTTTTTCACCAAAAATCGAACACCCTGTTTTTTCAATAACACCCGAAACCCCATAAACAGGGGCCTTGCGGAGCAATCATGATCGGTAGGACGCGTTAGCGTGCTACCCTCTTGCTTCTCCGATTTGTCCCGCAGGGACAAAATCGTATCGCACAACCGTCTTTAAAAAAGCTGGTTGCATGTTCTCAGTGCAATTGATTGTACGGACTTTGGGAAAGTCAAACCTAAATCGAATGCCGTACACCATAAATATATCGGGTTTTGGGTGAAACAAAAAACGTGGATTGCTGCCAATTGGTTCGGTTTTGCACCAAATTGTATGGAACGGGCGTTTTGGAAAAAATTGGACGTCAGATTGGGGACGGCACGACAATAAAACAAGGCTCTTTTTCAAGAGCCTTTATTGTCAATTGGTGATCTATGCATCTGTGGGCAATTGCTCCCTGCGGTACTCAAACCTGAAAATCCAAAGATTGATTACCAGCAAGAAGGATTTTTCAGCAGGTGCTTCTTTCTCGATGGTTTCCTTTTGGTGTTTCCGTGCCGGGATTTCCAACGACTTTTTTACTGTTGTTTTCATAAGAATTGATTTTAAATTATCGATTATTTGATGGCATCCCCGCCCTTCCCAAAAATTTCAGCTCAAAAGGAAGCGGAATAAAAAGTGAGCATGCGAACGGCTTTATGCCGAACGCTTTTGATGGGAATATTTTTGAAGGGCTTTCTTGCGGTCAAATAAGGGATAGGTGTTGTTCGGGGCTGGACTGTCCTTTATAAAGTGGCACATCCCGTATTGGTTTTTGTGGGTTCGATACGCACGAAAACCAAACTGCGAAAAAAAAGACCCCATGGGCTTGGGGTCTTGGCCGATCGGTACACTTCAAATCTTGAAACTGTACCTATAATTGTAAAGGTTGCGGATGGCTTCCTGTTCCAATAGCTTGTCGTAGTTGCTGAATTGGGTCTTGGCATAGCTGCGCAACTGTTTCCCAAATTTTGCCTCTACGTCCCTTTTGGACAATGCGATCAACCGTTGTTGTGCGCTGTCATCAAGGTCGTTGAAATTGATGTGTATCATTTCCATGGGTTTTGGCTGTTGTGGTTTCTATAAATCATATAGGTCGGGATTGAACCCATCGGGATAGTCCTTTGGGTCTTGGATTCCTTCCAAGTCATTTTCAAATTCCGTTGCTTCGGTTTCTTTGTCATTCATGGTGCATACTTTAAAGGTCTCCATTGTCGGCAAAGCTGTAGTATTCATTATTGGGTGTGATAATGATATGGTCAAGTACCCGCACGTCAAAGAGTTCCGCTGCCCTCTTGATTTTTTGGGTAATCTTCCTGTCCGCTTCGCTCGGCTTCAATGTGCCCGAAGGGTGGTTGTGGCATAAAATGATGTTTACCGAAAGGGTCTTGACCACTATGGCGAACAATATCCGCACGTCCACCAATGTACCCGTTATGCCCCCATGCGACAAAGGATAGATGCCCTTGACCTTGTTGGCATTGTTCAACAGTAGTACCTTAAAGGTCTCGTGCATCCCAATGGTCTTTTTGTTCCAGTTTTTGAAGAGCAATTGCGCCACCGCCTGTGAACCGGTAATCGAAGTGGCATTTACCGTACTCAGTTTTTCACGGTAACTTACCTGTATTTCATTGACTTTGTGTTCCATAAATCTGTTCTTTATAGTTAGCATGTGATTGAATATTCCAAGAGGGTGCAACCTTCCCCGTTGCACCCTCATTTGGTTACTGGTCGTTACCGCCCAACAATAAGATCTCATTGGCCACCACTTCGGTCACATAGCGTTTGTTGCCCTCCTTATCCTCGTAGGAACGGGAGGTCAGCTTTCCCTCAATGGCAAGTTCCTTGCCCTTGCTTACAAACTTTTCGATAATGTCGGCGGTCTTGCCCCAGGCGGTCACGTTGTGCCATTCGGTATTGGTGACCTTTTCGCCCTTTTTGTTCCTGTAATGCTCATTGGTCGCCAAGGACAAACGGGCAACTTTTTTGTCATTTTCCAAGTTGGTGATCACTGGGTCTTGCCCCACGTTACCGATCAACTGTACTTTGTTTCTTAAACTGCTCATAATAAAAGGTTTTAAATGCCTGCCCTCTTGGCAGACGGGTTACTGATTTCCCCGTATCTCCATGCAATTGTGTGCGGATTTTAAGGGGTGTTTGTTTGCTTCTTGGGTGCGCAGCACAATAAAAGAAGGGGGTTCAGTCAAGGCTTTTGGGAGGAAATCGGGAGGCTCTGCGACGTGGTTTTTACCGAAGGGCTAAAAACTAGGAAGTGGAAACCCTATTTGTGAGCAAAACCCGCTTGGCCTTGACGGGTTCCATAAGGGCCCTAGGAATTCCTTCCGACCCAGACCCGTGCGAGCGTACGGAAAGTTAAGCGAGCTAAGGGGATGGCGTCCTGATTGGAAGTCCTTGGGCACTGCCCTGTTTTTCGATGCCCCGAAAAACAACCAAAGGCTTCTTTTATTATGAACCCCTTAAAATCACCAGACCAACGACAGGGCTTTAGGAATCCACGAGCAAAGCCCCAAGAAGGGTTTGCCGGGGATGACGTGAAAAAGCACTGGACGTTGGGCTTCCTTGTTTGACCGATTCCTGATAGTATTTAAATGCTTTGATGACCGAACAAAAAAACTCCCGATACTTCAGGTACCGGGAGTCGATGTATTGGCAATGGCGATCCCTTCATGGGTTGTGCCCTCTTGATGACCGACCGGGACACTTAGGCCATGTCAAGGACGGTCTGGAAGAGTTGTTTGTCCAGACGCTCTTGACGTGAAAAGCTTCGTTTCAGGGTACCGTGCAATACGGCATTGAAGGCATTGTAGCCCAACCAGAGGTTTGGGGCAGTGCCCAACAATACGGCCTCATTGTCCAATATGTCGATGACCTCACGGGCCTTTTTGGACGGGTTTGCGTTCTTGTCGCTGCACTCATAACGGAACAGTTTGGTACGTTCCAGCACTTCCCTTACGAAGGTCTTGGTGTCCACCAGTTCGACGGCCATCATTTGGCTGAACCTGTCGGAGATGGTATAGAACTCGTTGTCCATGAACTTTTTGAACAGCCCCTCCATCTCGGGCATGATCAAGTGGGCGCCGTTGGTGCTGTGCTTGATGGAAAAGGCAATCTCTGCCTGTGCCACGTGCAGGCCATTGGAGCATACTTGGCGGTAGAACCCAAAATGTCCCGAGGTGCGCTCGCTCCCATCGTAGGAGTTGGTAAACCGCAGCATGGGCAGAATGGTATCCTCTCCATTGCCCACCGAGAACTGGGAGCTGTCGGAAAGGATAAAGTCCATGCAGAAGGTACGGTCTGAGCGGTTGATGGTTTGGCGGTGGTAGTCAAGACCCGAATCGATGAGCATCTGTTCCGCTTTTTTGAAGAAAAGCTCGTTGGGGATGTGCCCATAGCTCTTGGACACAATATTGACAATCTTGCCATTGCTGACAATGGCGCGTTCCAGCCCTTTACGGGAGGGCATTGGGGTCAGTTCATTTAACGGTCTTACCTGGGTCGGTACGAAGACCTCGTCCTGTTGCAATCTGTCTAAATACATAATCATTGGATTTAAGGTTAAACAATATTTGCATGGAAATCCAAACGGGAGGCAGGCTGTGGAGCGGCAAGGAAACGGAATAAAAAGCGATTGGCGGCTTTATGCCGTCCCTTGTCCGGTGACAGGATGCGACGTTTACCTTGGTGCAAAGGATTGGTCGGGGTGTTGGGCCATGGTGTCATTCAAAGTGGAAAACCATATGATCTGAACCACTTGGGTAAAGACCCGAGTATAAAAGTTTGTTCCGATGTTTTCGATTTATCCCAGCAAAGTGAATCAAGTGGTGGGTTGAGCATATATATCTTAGGCTTTAAAATCAAGGATCATTGATAATCCAAAAAAGCTTATCCAACCAGAATACTAAGGAAAAGAACAAAAACTCCAATAGAAGATCATTCGTTTGGATTCCATCCTTAAGAAAAACGGTCGTGGATAGAAATTACATATTTAAGTATTTGCTTATATTATTATAGAATTGTAATTTAGTTGAAAATCGTTCATATGGATATTCAAAATAGTTGTATCCGGGCAGAGGCCGATCATGTTCAAATATTGCGATGCAAGGAAGATTTGAGCGCCGTTACAACTTCTATCGAGGCAATAAGCAAAGTTATGGCACTGGCCGGCAATGAGGTTCGTTTTAAAATATTGTATTTGTTGCAACGGGAAACAGAACTGTGCCCCTGTGATTTTGCCGATATTTTAGCAATGAGCGTACCGGCTATTTCCCAACATTTACGTAAGATGAAGGATGCAAATGTCATTTCTGCCCGTAGAGCAGGACAAACGATATTATATCGTATTTCCAAGGAGAACGAAGCGTTCTTGGCTGCTATTTTGAGCAATGTGGCCTCTGAAAGAAAAATTGCATAACATGAAAAAAACGAGGACATCCAACCGAACGGCATTTACTGGATTATTTTCAGCTTTCGTGGCCTCACTGTGCTGTATCACCCCTGTCTTGGCTCTGCTTTCCGGCACTACTGGAATTGCTTCCACATTTTCTTGGATAGAGCCGTACAGACCTATTTTAATGGGTGTGACCGTTTTGATTCTTGGATTTGCGTGGTATCAAAAATTAAAACCACGTCCACAGGATATTGATTGCGCTTGTGAGGATGACAAACCTAAGTTTATACAATCCAAGACTTTCCTGTTTTTGATTACCATTTTTGCAGGTACAATGTTGGCATTTCCCTACTATTCTAAAATATTTTACCCTGACTCAAATGCTGAGAGGCAAATAGTCTATGTGTCTGAAAGTAACGTAAGTGAATTGACCTATTCCATAGAGGGAATGACATGTGCGGGTTGCGAAGCCCATATTGAAAACGAGGTCAACAAACTAGAGGGCATTTTGGAAGTAGATGCAAATTATGGGACATCCCGGGCTGTTGTAAAGTTTGATAACAGTAAAGTAAGTGCCAATGAAATAGCATCTGCCATTGAAAAAACCGGATATAAGATCATCGAATAATGGAAACTGTGTTAGCATCTACCATTACGTGTCCCAAATGCGGACACCGCAAAAAAGAACTGATGCCGACCACGGCTTGCCAGTTCTTTTACGATTGTGAAAATTGCAAGGAAGTTTTAAGGCCAAAAGAGGGCGATTGTTGTGTGTTCTGCTCCTATGGCACGGTAGCTTGTCCACCCGTTCAACAGAAAGGAGATTGTTGTAGTTAACTGGAAAAGACGGACAAAGTATACCACCACCATTGCCAGAAAAAATTGAGCATAGCAAAAACGTTGGCAATTATTTGAAAAACAAACTTCTGAGACAAAATTGGCTGTGGCTGAAAAAATCCGTTTTTGGAGGTTCTGTCCATTCGTCTTTTCCACCCTGTTTTCTTGGACAACTGGCCAATTTGCATATTATTCTAAAGATAAAATTCACATTTCGTTTGATCGTTGACCATTCTCCACGGTCTATCTTTGAAAAGATAACTTAAAAAAAATAGGAATGAAACGAATACCCTTGCTACTGCTTTCAGCGACCCTGACTTTGGTAGGTTGCAACAATACAGAAAAAACATCGGCCCTAAATCCATCGGCAATTGCCGACAGGGAAAATAAATCAATCGACATGAAAAAAATCAAAGCAAAGAACAGAACGAACGATCTTTCCTGTAAACTGACCACACCCGAACTCCTTCAACGAAAGGAAACCGTACTGAAGGACTTGAAGGAACAAGTGCTCATTAAAAAAGAATTGGAAGATGGCTACGCTTTCCAGTTTCCGGGTACCGACAAGGTACTTGACCAACTCTCCGAGTTCATTAAAACAGAAAGGGCGTGCTGTACTTTTTTCATTTTTGGCCTTTCCATCAGTGGGGACAAAAGCGAAGCTTGGTTGGAACTGACTGGACCGGAAGGTGCCAAAGACTTTGTCCAATCAGAACTCGGACTGTAATGGAAGTGATTAGATCGATCCCTGTTTTCATTCTTGCAGGGCTTTGCGAAATAGGGGGCGGTTATCTCATTTGGCTATGGTTGCGAGAGGATAAACCTTGGTGGTTCGGGCTTTTGGGGGGACTTGCACTTGCTTTTTATGGTGTTGTGGCAACGTGGCAGACATCCAATTTTGCAAGGGTCTATGCAACTTACGGAGGAATATTCATTGTGATGTCGATCCTATGGTCAATGAAGTTTGATAATTACACCCCGGACAAGTACGATATTGTCGGTGCTTTGATTGCTTTATTGGGTGTCTGCATAATTTACTATGCGCCGAGAAATTGAAAAAATAAAGGGCCCAAACATTGCACCTTAAAGCCAACCGCTAAAAATTGAAAGTGTTGCGGAATAAGTCTTTTATTTGACCTTTTTGAGTATCTCTTTTTTTGGTTTCATTCTTTTAGTAAAATGGACTGTATTTAAAAAGGTCCCTTGACTAAATGACCTATTCCCATTTCATTTTCTGTAACCGTATTGCATTCAATATTGCCAAAAGCGCCACGCCCACATCGGCAAACACCGCTTCCCACATTGTAGCCAAACCACCCGCGCCCAGAATAAGGACGATTAGCTTCACCCCAAATGCCAAACCAATGTTCTGCCATACGATCCTACGGGTGGAGAGCCCGATTTTTACCGCTCGTGCCATCTTACTCGGGTGGTCGGTTTGGATGATGACATCAGCAGTTTCAATGGCCACATCACTGCCCAAACCCCCCATGGCAATACCCACATCACTGGCGGCCAGAACGGGTGCATCATTGATGCCATCCCCCATAAAGGCCACTTTGGTGCCGGGTTGTTTTTTAAGTTCTTCCACTTCGCTGAGCTTATCCTCGGGCAATAAGCCGCCCTTGGCCCAATCCATGTTCAGTTCTTTCGCAACTTGTTGCGTTATGGAATCTTTATCACCAGAGAGCATGATGATTTTCGAAATCCCGGCACCCCTGATTTGCTTGATGGCTTGATGTGCATCTTCCTTGAGTTCATCCGCAATGGTCACATAGCCTGCAAATTTTCCGTCAATGGCAACCATGACAATGGATTCCACAATGGCATCGGTTTTCAAAGGGACCTCTATGTGGTTTGCGGTCATCAAGGCTTTGTTGCCCACCAGTACCGTTTTCCCGTTGACCGTTCCTTTTAACCCCTTTCCGGCAACTTCCGATACATCGGTTGCCCCTAAACCCGTACCCTCAGCCTTGTATTCCAAAACCGCCTTGGCTATGGGATGGGTGGATTGTTCTTCCATGGCCATCAAATAATTCATAAACTCGGCCTCCTCAAATTGGGTGGACCTGATGTCCTTGATTTTAAAAACCCCTTTGGTAACGGTCCCTGTTTTGTCCATTACGACCGTGTTCACTTTGGTCATTGCATCCAAAAAAGATGCGCCCTTGAAAAGGATCCCGTTTCGGGATGCCGCACCCAGACCACCAAAATAACCGAGCGGAATGGAAATGACCAAGGCACAGGGACAGGAAACTACAAGGAATATCAAGGCTCGGTAAAGCCAATCCCTAAATACGTAACCATCCACAAAAAAGTAGGGAAGGAACGTTAATCCGATAGCAAGAAAGACCACAATGGGCGTATAGATCCTTGCAAATTTTCTAATGAAAAGTTCGGTCTTTGATTTCCGGGCTGTCGCGTTTTGCACCATATCCAAAATCCGGGCAATGGAACTGTCCTTGAATTCCTTAGTCGTTTCCACTTCGACAACACTGTCGAGGTTAATACTTCCGGCAAAGACCTTTTCATCCTTGTTTATGGTATCAGGTTTACTTTCGCCAGTGATGGCAGCCGTATTGAGGGAAGCTCTTTCGGATAACAGAATACCGTCCAAGGGAATTTTCTCGCCCACGCGCACCTGAATCTTTTCGCCAACTTCGACGGTTTCGGGATTTACGGCAACAAAGCCCCCTTTGCGAAATACCAGAGCTTCGTCCGGTCGTGCATCCAAAAGGGCCTTGATGTTCCCCTTTGCCCGGTTTACAGCTGCACTTTGAAACAGTTCGCCCACGGCATAGAATAGCATTACGGCTACGCCTTCAGGGTATTCGCCTATGGCAAAGGCCCCCAAAGTGGCAATGGACATCAGGAAAAATTCAGTAAAGAAATCACCATGTTTGATACTGTTCCAACCCTCCTTGATGACAGGAAAACCAACAGGTAAATAAGCAAGGGTGTACCATGCTACCCTTATCCAACCCTTGAAAAAAGGCAAAGTATCAAAATAGTCCACAGCAATGCCGATAATGAGCATTATAAAGCTGAAAATGGCCGGTAAATAAGGCTTGAATTTAGATACACCTTTAGGACCGCTAGGGTTATGGCCACTTTCGTGTCCGTTTTCGCCCTGGTGTTCTTTTGAACCCAGGTCACGTAGTTTTACTTTTTTCTTTTTCATAATGATCGAAAGGTCGTTATATGTTTGGTGCAACGGAAGTGCATTTATTGTCCGCTGCACTTGTCGCAGATTCCCTTAATGACCAAATTGGCATTTTCGGCCACATACCCATCGGGCAGATTGATATGGGGGATCTTATGCTCAGTGAGACACACCGTTTCATCACAGTTACCGCAATGAAAGTGCAGGTGCAGATCTTGTTCCATTTCACAATTGCAACCTGGCTCGCACAGGGCATATTTTGAAATATTGGTGCCATCATCTATTTGGTGCACAATGCGTTTTTCCTCAAAGGTTTTCAGGGTCCGGTACAAGGTGGTTCTGTCGGCTTTCGAGAAAGCGTTCTCTATATCGGTCAGGGCAATGGCCACTTCCTTTTCAGCCATATATTTATAGATCAAGATACGCATCGCCGTGGGGCGGACACCTTTGTTTTCCAATGTTTTTTCAATTTCTGTCATCGTAATGTTATTTTATCAATGGCTATGGCCCGCATCCCCTTTTTTCATTTGGGCCATCAAATAGTAGGCATTGTTGTATGCAAATGTAGTGTTTGGTCCAACGGAGTCTACAAAACTGATGGCGACCCAATCCCCCTCATGGGGGCCTGTGGTAATTTCTACGGGTTTAAAGCTCCAGTCATTGCCTTCCCGGTCCGCCCTAAAAATATATTTTTTTCCTTCGTTCGAACTGATTGCACTTTCAGGGACCGCAATGGTTTCGAAATTTTGGATTTCTATACGTCCTTCAACATACATCCCGGGGATCAGCTGCCCTTCCTTGTTCTCGATTTCAGCATGGACGTGTATCGCTTTGGGATTTTGCTCGAAAGTTTTCCCAACGGAATAAATTTTCGCGGTAAGTTCCTTCCCGGGAATGGATTGAACATTAAAGGATACTTGCTGCCCTACATTTACTTTGTACACATCCTTTTCAAACACCATTAAATCGGCATGGACGTGATGGGTATCAACGATTTCAAATAGGTCGGTCTGCGGTTCTACGTACTGCCCGGTCTTGATCGCTACTTTTTGGACAAATCCCTCAATGGGACTTCGCAATGGAACCTGTTGATAAATAGTCCCGTTTCTCACCCCGGATGCGGCAATGTTCAATTGTAGCAACTGTGCTTCCAATCCCTTTGCCAGGCTTTGGGATGCCCGGTATTCCGCTTCGGCCTTTTGAAAATTCGCCCCACTGCCCACCCCCGCATCATACAAGGTTTTTTGTCTTTCAAATTCCTTCATAAGAAACTGGCTGTTGCTGTAGGCGTTCAGGTAATCGGTCTGTTTCTGGATGATGTTGGGGTGGGACAGATAGGCAACCGTTTGTCCTTTGCTTACTTTGTCGCCTTCAATGACCTCTATGGACACCACATTGGCACCTACGACGGTAGTAATGGTCGCTTCGTTCTGTGGTGGGACCTCCAGTTGCCCATTGGCCTCCACATACTGCTTCATGACACGTTGGGCAAGTGTATCAATTTTCATGTTAAGGTTGCGGTATTGCGCTTCCGTTAGCATGGCTTCCTTGACTTCACCTTCTTTCTGCATTTCGCCCACTTCAGGATTTTTTTGCATTGCCTCCTCGGTATCGGCTCTGGAATTCCCACAGGAAGTAAGTGCCAAGAGCATCGTCACGAGCCCAATAAGGCTATATTTAAAAAGATTGTTCATTTGTCTATTGTTTAAAATATTGTAGTTCAAATACTGATTCTAGATAGTTGTCAAGGGCGTCAAGGGCATCCATTTCCGTGTTTATGGCATCCCGAACAATTTGTGTGAACGCTGCATAGTCCACCGCACCTTCCCTGTAGGCCAACAATGCACCCTTGCGCTGCTCTTGGGCAAGTGGCAAGGCCTTGTCCCTATAAAATTGCCACGATGCCCTCCATTTCAGATAGGCTTGCACGGCCTGCCGATATTCGGATTGCAGCTGGCGTTTGGCATAATCCGCATTGGTCTTTGCGATTTCACTTTCAATTTTAGCGGCCTTGGCCCGACTGCGCTCGGTACCCGAAAACAAAGGAACCGAAATACCGGCTTGATAGTTGTAGAACCCGCTATCGCCATTGATCTGTTGCAGTCCGCCCTGAAGGTTGAACTTAGGCAGGAGATCGGCACGTGCCGCATCATAGGTGGCCCCGGCCTCCTCGATGCGCCTTTGTGAAAGTTCCAGCTCTGGATGTTTTCCCAAATCCCCATCCAATTCCAAAACCGTTACCGCGCTTTCATTAAGTTTTGCTGGCACTGAATAGAAGATATCCGAAACCAACCATAGATTGAGCTTTTGCAGGGCGATGGCATAATCGCTTTCCGCCTGTTGCAGTTTATTGCTGATTTGCAAGGCCTGATTTGTAGCCGATGAATATTCCAATCTGGAAATGGCTTCCACCTTGAAGTTGAGCTCTATTGCTTTTTTAAACTGTGAATAAATGGAATCCAGTTCATGGTACAGTTCAAATTTCTGTCGTTGTCGATAGGCTTCCGACCACGCTTTTTTCACTTCCTGTTCTACTTGCAGTCCGGAAAGGTCAAGAGCTGTCTCGGCCAAAGCGATGCGTTGTTTCTGCAAACGCTTTTTTGCACTGATGCCCAAAAGGTCGATATTCTGTTGTCCAACCCCTACCAAGGTATAAATTCCTTTTCCATCCACAATTTCTTCGCCACCTGTGAAGACTTGGGTATTGCCAAGGTCGTAGGCCGTTCCTTTAAGGGCGGTTTGTTTTTGGACTTCCCATTGTTTTGTTTTCAACAACGGATAGTTTTTCTTGGAAATTTCCACGGCATCTTCCAATGAAATAGTAGGCAGAGAATCTTGCGGTTGAACTTCTTGTGCTTTTGCGCAAACGGTAGTGAACAAAAGACAGATCATGACCGTAGGGGTAATCCATTTTGGGTTGGGCCTCTTCCGTTCCGAACGTCCCTCGACCCATTGGTAAAAGATGGGAAGGATAAAGAGCGTCAAGAGGGTCGAAGTTAGCAAGCCGCCAATGACAACGGTGGCCAAAGGGCGTTGTACTTCTGCCCCTGCCGATGCGGAAATGGCCATGGGCAGGAAACCTAAAATATCGGTAAAGGCCGTCAGCATAATGGGACGTATCCTTCGCTTGGTGCCTTCTATAATTCTATCTTTAAGATCGGTTACCCCTTCTTCTTTCAGTTCATTCAGACCACTGATCATGACCAGCCCGTTCAGAACGGCCACACCAAACAACACGATAAAGCCGACGCCTGCGGAAATACTGAAGGGCATATCCCTTAACCACAGGGCGAATACACCACCAATGGTGGCCATTGGGATGGCGAGATAGATCATCAAGGTCTGTGGAAAGGACTTTAGCGCAAAATAGATCAATATGAAAATCAGGAACAAGGCAATAGGGACAACAGTTTGCAATCTATTGCTGGCGCGTTCCAGATTTTCGAAAGCTCCACCATACCGAATGTAATATCCTGCGGGCAGGTCGAACTGGGCGTCCAATTTTGCCTGGATATCCTCTACCACCGATTTTACATCACGGTCGCGAATATTGATACCTACATAGGTCCGTCTATTTGTATTGTCACGGCTTATCTGCATCGGACCGGGTTCATAACTTACATCGGCAATTTCCCGTAATGGGATTTGGGAGCCATTGGGCAGGTTGATGAACAGGTTTTGGATGTCCTCGATGCTTTGCCTGTTTTCCTTTTGAAGCCTTACCACTAGGTCAAACCTTTTTTCGCCCTCGAAGATCACGCCAGCCTTTCCACCCGCAAAGGCTGCCTGTACCACTTTATTGAGTTGGTTGATCTTAAGACCGTACTGTGCCAATTTATCGCGGTTGTAGTCGATGGTGATTTGGGGCAGGCCGTCCGTGGCCTCTACTTTCATATCGGCCACACCGGGAACGGTGGCAATGATTTCCCCCATTTCCTCGGCCTTGCTTGCCAATACGTCAAGGTCTTCCCCGAACAATTTAATGGCCACATCCTCTCGGACCCCCGTAAGCAGTTCGTTGAAGCGCATTTCGATAGGCTGGGTAAATTCAAAGTTCACACCTGGAACGATACTGATGGCCTCCTTCATTTTTTCCACCAGTTCGTCCTTGCTATCCGCAGATGTCCATTCATCCGTTGGTTTGAGGATGACGAATACATCGGCGATATCCATGGGCATCGGGTCGGTAGGTACATCGGCGACACCGATACGACTGAGAACGGTTTCCGCCTCTGGAAATTCGGCCTTCACGATGCGCTCAATCTTTGTGGTGGTTTCGATGGTTTCCGACAGGGAACTGCCGGGTTTCAGGATAGCGTGGAAGGCAATATCGCCTTCGTCCAATTGTGGTATAAACTCGCCGCCCATTCTCGTAAAGACGAAAATGGCAACCGCAAAAAGGGCAATGGCAATGCTTACGACCACTTTGGCCTTGGAAAGTGACTTGGTCAACAGTGGTTCATATTTCCGCTCGATCCAATGCACGAACCTATCGCCATAGGATTGTTTTTCGGATTTTGGCGGTCGTAGGAACAAGGCCGAAACCATCGGCACATAGGTAAGGCACAATAGCATTGCCCCGATCATCGCAAAAATGAAGGTCAGGGCCATGGGCTGGAACATTTTCCCTTCAACACCCTCCAAAGCCAAAATGGGCAGGAATACGATCAAAATGATCAGCTGGCCAAAGAAGGCGGCATTCATCATTTTTTTGGAGGCCTTAGCGGCGATGTCGTCCCGTTTTTCTTTGCTTACGGCTTTCTTTTTGACCACATAGGAGTACATTAAGAAAACGGTACCCTCTACGATGATCACCGCACCATCTACAATGATTCCAAAATCGATTGCCCCCAAGCTCATCAAGTTTGCCCATACGTCAAAAACATTCATCAGGATGAAGGCAAACAATAAGGATAAGGGTATGGTCGAAGCCACAATAAGTCCTCCACGCCAATTCCCCAACAACAAGACCAACACGAAGATCACGATAAGGCCACCTTCCAGAAGGTTCCCCGTTACAGTACCTGTTGTCTCGGCAATCAATTCACTACGGTCAAGGAAAGGCTTAATGGAAACACCTTCAGGAAGGGACTGTTGTATCTGTTCCACCCGTTGGGTCACGTTTTCGATCACCTCGTTGGAATTAGCCCCTTTGAGCATCAAGATCATTCCGCCCACGGCTTCGCCCTTTCCATCTTTGGTGAGCGCACCGTAGCGTACCGCACTCCCCATACTTACCATTCCTATATCCTTCACTTTGATGGGAATGCCATTAACGGTCTTGACCACCATGTTTTCGATATCCGAAATGGTCCTGGCCAGCCCCTCGCCTCGGATAAAGTTGGCTTGGTGGTTACGCTCGATATAGGCACCACCGGTATTCTGATTGTTGTTTTCGAGGGCCGAGAACACTTCAGTAATGGTAATGCCAATGGCACGGAGTTCGTCCGGATCAACCGCCACTTCGTATTGCTTCTTATTGCCACCAAAGGCGTTTACCTCGACCACCCCGGGGACCATGGCCATCTGTCTCCGTACAATCCAGTCCTGGATCGTTCGCAGTTCCGTTGACGAATATTCGCCTTGATGTCCATCATCGACTTCAAGGATATATTGGTAGATTTCGCCCAATCCCGTTGAAATCGGTCCCATAACGGGTTTGCCAAAGCCCGAAGGGATCTGTTCCTGAACCTCGGGCAGTTTTTCGGCGACGAGCTGTCTGGGTAAATAGGTGCCCACATCGTCATCAAATACAATGGTAACAACGGAAAGTCCAAAACGGGAAACAGAACGGATTTCCTTGACGTTGGGCAGATTGCTCATGGCAACCTCAACGGGATAGGTAACAAATTGCTCTATATCCTCCGTTCCCAGATTGGGCGACTGTGTAATGACCTGCACTTGATTATTGGTGATATCCGGCACGGCATCGATCGGAACTCGGGTCATGCTATAAACGCCCGCACCGATCAATGCGAGGGTGAGCAGACCAATAATAAATTTATTATTGATTGAAAAATCAATGATTCTGTTGATCATGTATAAGGGTATTGATTCAGTTTAAATTCTCGTCGGGTACATTGACAAAAAGCAACGCACGATATGAACGTATCCATGAAAAAGACACATCAAAACAGGATAGTTTTATCCTACAAAAACTGGATCATGCCCGAGGGGGCTGTAAAATAGAATGTGGGATATCCTTGCCGAGGTCATCAAAATGGGCAAAGAATTCGTGTGGGATTTCAGGCTGAAGCGGTTCGAATGTGACAAGTCCGAAATCTATGGTGTGGACATGGCAACAATGACATTGGCAGAATGGTGAACACAGCCCACAATCTTGGTCATGGTCTGTATCAATATCGATTACCGTAACAACTTGGGAATCATTGGAACCATTCGCTGTATCACCACAAGGCACAGTATTAAGCGCCAAAAAGTAAAAGGATAATATGATTGCCAAAAATTTCACGAGGCAAAGATAAAAAGATTTAGGTGCAACTGTATTGCAAATAATGGTTTTGAGAAGTGTTTCGTGAAAGCAATCATATTTGTAATTCAAAAAAAAACATCACCTTATTGCTGGACTATATCATTAAATCAATTGTACCAAAAAAAATAGCCCATCCGAATAATCGGATGGGCTTTAAGGTTTTTGGACCTATTACAGTTCGAATGCAAGAATCTCCTGCTCAAACTCCGACTTTCGTTGTTCCAAAGTCTTCTGTAATTGGGTGGTAACCAAATTGATGAGATTGCTGTTGGTGGTCTTGAACTCCAGACCATGGGAATCCCTGATGTAAAACGAACTGGAACCGTCCTGGTTGTAGTTGAACTTGGTGAGTTCTCCAAGGGTCTGGTTCAGGCGTTCCCTGTTGGTCGCCAAGCCTCTCAACTTTTCAAACTTCTGGATCCGGCTGTCGATGCTGATTTTGGGAACCACCACCGGTGCCTTACCTTCTTTGGGCTTTTCGGCCCCATTGATGCTTGACGTGGCTTCCTTGGTCAATTGGTCCTTGACATCCTTGTTGGATGCTTTTTGCCTTGTTACCGTTTTCTTGGTTCCGGTCTCTTTTGTTTTTGTTTCCATGTTAAATGAATTTTTAATTAAACAATATTTGAGCATGGAACAAGTGGTAGACAAAATTTTGGAGCGGCAAGGAAACGGAATAAAAAGGGACAAAGGAGCGGCTTTATGCCGTCCCTTGTCCGACAAACTTTTGCGGGCTTAGCTTTCGATGATATTGGTTAAGCTATTAAATTTTATCTTATGATTCGCAGGTTGGCCTCAGGTTTCTGGCCATTCACTACTTCCTTTTCGGGACTTTTTTCGAGAACCGCTTTCAACTGGGCCATATCCTTGCTGATTTTTTTCTCCACCACCCTTGCATATTTTTGGGTGGTCGATAGTTTGGTGTGCCCCAATAGCTTGGATACCGTTTCCAAGGGCACATTGTTCATCAGGGTGATAGTGGTCGCAAAAGTGTGCCTGGCCACATGAAAGGTCAGGTGCTTATCGATTTGTGCCTTGGTGGCAATCACCTTTAGGTATTTGTTTACCTTTTGATTGGAAAATACAGGCAATAACGTATGGTCATTATCGACATTGGGATGATCGGAATACTTGTCCAATATGGCCTTGGCATGATACAGCAGGGGAACCCTCACAGGTGTCTTGGTCTTCTTCCGTTTGACATTGATCCACTCTTCTCCATCTATTCCTGTTACAATATCACCTCTCTTTAAGAGCTTGACCTCAATATAGCTTAGGCCTGTATAACACGCAAAAAGAAAAATATCCCTTACAATGGCGATGCCGCCTTCGTCAATGTGCATTGAAAACAATCTTTGTATTTCCTCTTCCTCCAAAAAATCACTTTCGTACTCTTCGAACTTCATATGGTAAAAGTTGAAGGGGTTTTGAGGGATAGCCCCAAACTTAAAGGCAGTGCCCACCAATTTCTTGAAGCGTTCCATATGTTTCATAATACCATTGTTGGTCAAAGGCTGTGCCTTGTTAATCGGGGTACCATTTCTAAGGAAGCTCTCGAACTCGACCAAAAAGGCATAATCTATAAAGGACAGTTTTATGTCTTGCGAGTTGAACTTTTTTTTGACAAACCGTAAGAGATAGGTTTCCGTGGCCGAGTAGTTCTTGATCGTGCCCATTGCCAATTTTGGCATTTCATGGTCACGGTGGAATTCGATGATGTCCTTTAATGTCCTGACCACCCTGTCCTTTCCAAGGTAGCGCAATTTGATGATCTTCGCATTGATCACCGCTCCCTCCGCTATTAACTGGCGATGGCACTCCAAGAGTTTGGCGTGGACATCGTCTAGATATCGGTTGATACTGTTCGCTTCATTGGCACGATGATCGATTTTGCCCAAAATAGGACACCATCGTTCTTCAAAAGTCGATCTGTGGACACTGAGGTCGGAATAACGGCCCTCAAATCTTATCCGGGCATAAATGGGAATCCGCCCATCTTTTTTTTTGGCCGTTTTTTTTAGCCAAAAGCTGATACTGAATGAATTAGAGCTGTTCATGTGTTTTCGCCTTAAGTGGAACAATCCGTTGAGCGAAAGTCAAATCACACGAAAAATCAAATCGGGAAGTACAAGTTAATAAATTTTCCCCGACAAAAATAGGACATCATATAGGACATCCTCACCCTTGATTTCAGACCAAAACAAAAAAAGCCAGAAAATATTAATTTTCTGGCTTTCAATTAATTATGGTTTTAATTGTTGTCAATTAAACCATTTCTGTCGGGGTGGCAGGATTCGAACCTGCGACCTCCTGCTCCCAAAGCAGGCGCGATAACCGGGCTACGCTACACCCCGAAGACAGTCGTGATGACTGAAAATTTCAATTTTTCAAACTCCAAATTACAAACCACTTTTTGAAGTAGCCCGCTCGGGCGGAGTTTATACCGAGCAATGTCGAGGTGCTACACCCCGAGGTGTGTTGGAAAAAGCGGAGAGACCGGGACTCGAACCCGGGCAGCACTTACGCGCTGACAGATTAGCAATCTGCTCCGTTACCACTCCGGCACCTCTCCAATTAATTTATTATGAACGTGCACTCTGAAAATGCGGATGCAAATGTACCTTTTCAGATGTAAGATCGCAACTATTTTTCCATTTTTTTAATGGAACTTTTATCAGCTCTCTGCTATTCAGGATATTCCACCCTTAAATGATAGATGTTTGTAAGCTTTTGTTTGAGCACCTTCTTTACCATTTCAATTTCCTTGAGGGTAATATTGGCATTCAAGTACTGGTTGGCCTGCATCTGTCCCTTCACTATTTTCTCTACAAATTCATCAATAATGGTAAAGGTGGGGTCCTTCAAACTTTTAGAGGCAGCTTCTACAGCATCCGACATCATTAAAATTGCAGTTTCCTTGGAGAAAGGTATTGGTCCAGGGTATTTAAAATCTTCCTCATCCACCTCTTGATCCAATTCTTGTTGTTTTTTATAGAAATAGTAGACCACAGTTGTTCCATGGTGGGTTCTGATGAAATCAATAACACGGTCTGGCAGATTGCTTTTTCGGGCTATTTCTATCCCATTGATTACATGGTCTACAATAATCTTGGCACTCTCCTTGGGCGGTAAATCATCATGCGGATTAACGTTGGTAATCTGATTTTCGGTAAAATAGGTCGGACGCTCCATCTTACCAATATCGTGGTAAAGCGCCCCTACCCTAACCAACATGGCATTGGCACCTATTTCGTTGGCCGCGGCCTCTGCAAGATTCGCTACTTGTAAAGAATGATGAAAGGTGCCTGGCGCTTTGTCCGATAATTCCTTGAGCAATTTAGAATTGGTGTCGGAAAGTTCCAACAACGACACATCGGATACAAGTCCGAACACTTTCTCGAACATATAGATCAGCGGTTGGGCAAAAAGCGTCAAAAGACCATTCAGCACAAAAACACCAAACAATATCCATTCAATATTTTGCAAATTACCTTCATGAATGGCATGGAAGGCAAAATAACCAACTATGTAGATCAAGGTAATCTGACCTACCGATATAAACAGATTGGCTCTTTTATATAGCTCTGAGGCCGTTAAAATGGTAACAATACCAGCAATCGTCTGTAAAAAGATATATTCAAAACTGTTGGGTACAACAAAACCGAGAATCAAAACAGTCAACACATGAACGAACAGCCCTAACCTGGCATCAAAAAAGTTTTTCAACACCAATGGTAAAATACACAGGGGAACCATATAGATATAGTTCTCGTAGTGCTTCGTCATCAATGTGGTGGCAAGTACCATCAACAAAATGTTGAAGAAAATAAAAGTCACCTTGTTATTGTTCTGGAAAATCTCGTTCCTGTATCGTTTTAAAAACAGGAACAACATAATGAGCACCAACGCTACCAATACGGTATACCCAAGTAAAATAAAATAATAATTGCTTCCCATCCAGAGCTTCGACTCATACTCATCTTTAAGGGAGTTCAATATTTTAAAGTCCTCCGACTCCACAATTTCCCCTTTGGCAATGATCAATTTTCCTTGGTCCACTTCGCCACGAGTGTACGAAATCTTTGAAAGCTCATCACTTAAAGCACTTTCAGTTAGGGCTTCATCATAAAAAAGATTTGCTTTTAGACTATTTCTTAATATTCCGGTCAAACGAGGAGCCCCAACCATGTTGGCCCCTGAAAAACGGCTCGATATTTCTCTTTTAGCTTGCTCAAGAACTAAATAATCACTTGGAGAAACAGGTTGTGCTTCATTATTTTTTACCACTACAGTGGATTCGGATTCCGGTAAAGTTTGAAAAATTCCATCAGTATAAATGTCTTCAAGAACTTCTTCAAAAAGACTCCTCAAAGACTGTCGTTGTTGTGAAGAAAAGTTGCCCGATTGAAAAAGTGTATTCAACTCTGCAGCAACTTCTGCTCTAACATCAGAAACCACAGAAGCATTATAGGTGTAATAGTCGGTTTTATTGGCCCTGATCGAGGATTTTTCCTCTTCTATCTCCTTTTGGGTCTTTTTTATGGAAAAATCAATAGGGGCATACAGGTTTTCATATTGCCACGGTTTGCCCTTTTGAAACTCGTACTTAAATTTCCCCCCTTTTGGGAAAAAGAATACAATCAGGGCAATCGAAACTACATACAGGAAATATTTGTAGACCAGCGATTGGTGTTTATATACATTATCCAAAGTTTTTCCCATTCCCTAAAACTGTTAGCTTCAAAAATAGAAAATATATATAAGAAGTCCGTTGCCCGAGCTCCTTATCGGTTTGCATTTAAATTTAGTATTTTCGCAAGAGTAAAAATGCACATATGAAAAAAGTAGTAATCGTTTCCGCTGCAAGGACCCCAATTGGAAGTTTTATGGGAGCACTATCCAGCGTTCCTGCCCCAAAATTGGGAGCTGTGGCCATAAAAGGGGCTTTGGACAAAATAGGTCTAAAACCCGAACTTGTTGAAGAAGTTTTGATGGGTAACGTGGTACAAGCAGGTACCGGACAGGCACCTGCCAGACAAGCTGCTATTTTTGCCGGCATCCCCAATACCGTGCCCTGCACAACCGTAAATAAAGTATGCTCTTCGGGTATGAAAGCCATTATGCAAGGCGCTCAGTCCATTGCTTTGGGCGAAAATTCCATTGTCGTGGCCGGAGGCATGGAGAACATGAGCCTTATACCCCACTATGCTTACATGAGAAAAGGAACCAAGTTTGGTCCAGCAACCCTAATGGACGGAATGCAGAAGGATGGCCTTGTAGATGCCTACGACCAAAATGCCATGGGCGTTTGTGCCGATGCCTGTGCGACGGAATATAAATTTAGTCGAGAAGACCAAGACACCTATGCCATACAATCCTACAAGCGATCGGCCGAAGCTTGGAAAAGCGGAAAGTTCGATAACGAAGTGGTTCCCGTTGAAGTGCCTCAACGAAGAGGAGAACCTATTGTTGTAAGTGAAGACGAAGAATTCAAAAATGTGAAATTGGAAAAAGTACCGTCGCTAAGGCCTGCTTTTACCAAAGATGGAACAGTTACCGCAGCCAATGCATCAACAATTAACGATGGTGCTGCCGCGGTTGTTTTGATGAGTGAAGAAAAGGCCAAGGAACTTGGTTTAACACCTTTGGCCACCATTAAAGGGTATGCTGATGCCGCCCATGAACCCGAGTGGTTTACAACCGCACCTGCAAAGGCCTTACCCAAGGCTCTGGATCGTGCGGGGGTCTCCATTGAGGATATTGATTATTTTGAGTTCAATGAAGCGTT
Organism: Allomuricauda ruestringensis DSM 13258; assembly: GCF_000224085.1. Taxonomy (NCBI): domain Bacteria; kingdom Pseudomonadati; phylum Bacteroidota; class Flavobacteriia; order Flavobacteriales; family Flavobacteriaceae; genus Flagellimonas; species Flagellimonas ruestringensis. The sequence continues at coordinate 2,713,949 of NC_015945.1, read as the reverse complement.
TGCGGTGGTTGGATTGGCCAACATGAAAATCCTTGGACTGAATGATTCCAATGTAAATGTAAACGGTGGGGCGGTATCGCTGGGACATCCTTTGGGTTGCTCGGGAGCAAGAATTACCATAACATTGTTGAATATATTGGAACAAAACAATGCCAAACTGGGAGCTGCTGCCATTTGCAACGGTGGCGGTGGAGCTTCATCGATTGTTTTGGAAAGAAATTAGTGACCCAACTACCTCGGGGCGGTCCCATGAGGTATTCAAACGAAAATAATTAATTCATTTCGACAAAGAACGTCGGGGAATAAAACCCTCAATGAGGGATTCAATCTGTACAGTAAATGCAATATGGAATTTGTCCTCTAAGTATTGTTCCCATTAGAACAAACCCGGACGATTGTGCCGAAATGTCATCCCAATTATTATATGGCGAGCATTTCAAGGTTTTGGAGAGCAGAAAAAAATGGAGCAGAATTCGGGCAGCTTATGACAATTTTGAGGGTTGGATACCCAACAACCAACTCAAACTTATTGCCGAGGAAGTATATAATAACCTAGAAGCGCTGGAACCAAAAAAGATATGTTCCGATGTTATATCCCATATCTACACCAATGATGGTATGCTATTGCCTATCCTCATAGGATCTATGATCAACGCTCCGGAATTATTGAACCACACTTTTGAGGGCAGTATCCATAGCGGTAAAAACCCGAAGGATAGTTTGGTTGATACGGCCATTATGTATTTAAAAGCCCCTTTTCTTGCAGGCGGAAAAACTCCGTTTGGAATCGATTGTTCCGGGTTTGCCCAAATGGTCTATAAAATAAATGGGTATTCTTTGGAACGAACGGCAGAAGGGCAATCCAAGCAAGGTGAAGCCCTGAGCTTTATTGAAGAGAGCGAACCTGGCGACTTGGCCTTTTTTGATGACAACGAAGGTATCATAGACCATGTCGGTATTATTTTAAAAGACAACTATATCATACACGTAAATGGTCTCGTTCGGATAGATAGGATAGACCATACCGGCATCTTCAATTCAGAAGAAAAACGGTATACCCATCAACTTAGGGTCATTAAAAAAGTGATATAAAAATAAAAGCCCCGAATAAACGGGGCTCTCTTTTTTAGGAAGAATTGTGATTACTCTCCCAAAAGTTTTTTGATTCTCATGAAGTTTTCGTTATCACCCAAAGCTCCATAGATATTTTTCAACTGGGTCAAGATGCTTTCGTTGTCCGGATTGGACTGGAGTGCATCTTCCAAAACTGCAGCCCCTTCTCTAAAAAGGCTGTCTTTTTTCTCCTTAAGCTCATCGTACTTGGCAATATCCTCTTTTGAAGTTCCCAATTCGTTCATTTCATCAATAAGACCGTTACCTTCATTCACATACGTTGTAGATAGGTTCAACAAGGCATTGATATAACCTGGATCAATCGCCAACGCTTTTTTATAAGCATCCCTTGCATCTTCCAAGTTTCCTTGCTCCATGTTGATAACACCAATATTGTAAAGCAAATCGGCATTGTCCGGAGCCATAGCAGAAGCCTGTCCCATTAATTCCTTGAATTTTTCTTTGTCACCGATGGCATAGTACAAGTTCGCTTCTCCCAAAACCAAATTTACATCGTCCGGGTTTTCAGCCCTTGCATCGGCATAAGCTTCGATAGCTTTTTCATTCTCTCCCATTTGCTGATAAATCAGTGCAATATTCTTTACGATTTCCGGTTTTTTAGATGGGCTCACCTCTTCCTTTGGATCCTTGTGCGTTCCCGCTTTTACATAAAGATCACGAGTGGCCTTGTCCATACTTTCTGTCTCTCCTGTCTCTACATTAACCGCAGTATAGGTTACAGATTCTCCATTGTAACCTACATCTTTAAGCTCCTTGTAATATTTTAAGGCCTCTTCGTAGTCTTGTCCGTTTACCGCACTACTTGCTGCGTAATAAAGGTATACCGTATCTTTTGGGCTTAGCTTGTAGCTCATATACAACTTCTCAGCAGCTTCACTAAACTTTTTGTTGTTGTTGTCCTCAACTGCGGAATTGACCAAATCAGCGGTCATTTGTCCCATTTTCTCTTGGGCAACAGGGGTGTATTTAGATTTGCCGCTGGCTTCTTCTACCGCGATTACCTTGTTGTATGCATCCAAAGCAGACTGAAAAGAAGCTACATCTCCTTTTTTGGCCAATTCGTAGTTTGCATTTCCTAAAAGCGCATAGTACTCGGCCTGGTCTTTCTCCTTGGCCGAATCAATAGTGGAAGCAGCACTGGTCAACGCAGCTTTTGCCGCTGCGGCATCACCATCTTTAAGTGCCTTTTCCGCAGCCTTCATCTCATCCTTTTGGGCAAACCCCATTGTGGATATTCCTATGGCCAATAGTATTAATATTCTTGTTCTCATGTTAAAAAATTGTAATTATTTAGTGTTAATCGATTATTGCTTATTCTTTTTCGTCGGTATTATCATCAATAGCCGTGCCATCCTCCCCTTTGACTTCAATATCCATGATATCGACTTCCTCTACGGGATCATCTTCTTTCATTACTTTGGCAACAGCCGCAATGGAGTCACTATCCTTAAGATTGATCAAGCGAACCCCTTGTGTTGCCCTTCCCATAACCCTAAGGTCCTCGACACCCATTCGGATGGCAATTCCGGATTTGTTAATAATCATCAAATCATCCGTGTCCGTAACATTTTTGATAGCGACAAGATCCCCTGTTTTCTTTGTAATGGAAATGGTTTTGACACCTTTTCCACCCCTGTTGGTAATCCTGTAGTCTTCTATATTGGAACGTTTTCCATAGCCTCTTTCCGAAACTACCAGAATATCGTCCTCAAAATTGTGGACAGACACCATTCCTACAACCTCATCGTTATCATCAGCCAATCTGATACCTCGTACACCAGATGCATTTCTACCCATCGGTCTTGTCTTGGATTCTTCAAAACGAATAGCTTTTCCTGATTTAAGACCTAGGAATATTTGGCTGGTACCCGTTGTCAGTTTAGCTTCCAATAGTTCATCATCCTCGCGAATGGTGATGGCATTGATACCATTTTGACGCGGTCTGGAATATTGTTCCAAGGAAGTCTTTTTAACGGTACCTTTTTTGGTGGCCATAATCACAAAGTGACTGTTCACGTATTCCTCGTCCTTGAGGTCTTGGGTACAGATAAAGGCCTTTACCTTGTCATCTTGCTCTATATTGATCAAGTTTTGAATGGCCCTTCCTTTGGATGTCCTACTGCCCTCAGGAATTTCGTAGACGCGCATCCAGAAACATTTTCCCTTTTGGGTAAAGAACAACATGTACTGGTGGTTGGTGCCCACAAACAAATGTTCCAAGAAATCCTCGTTTCGGGTAGAGGATGCCTTTTGGCCAACTCCTCCCCTATTTTGGGTCTTATACTCTGTAAGTGGTGTTCTTTTGACATAGCCAGCATGGGAAATGGTAATGACGACCTGCTCGTCCGGAATCATATCCTCGATGCTCAGATCCCCTCCGGCGTAGTTGATTTCGGACCTTCTTTCATCACCATACTTCTCCTTAACTTCAAGAAGCTCATCTTTGATGATCTGCATTCTGCGTTCTTTCTTTTCAAGAATATCTTTTAAATCCTCAATGGTGTTTAAAAGTTCCGCATGTTCTTCACGCAATTTATCTTGCTCCAGACCGGTAAGCTGACGCAAGCGCATTTCCACAATGGCCTTGGCCTGAACCTCGGTCAATTTAAAACGCTCGATCAAACTATTCCGTGCTTCTTCAACATTGGAAGATCCCCTAATAATGGCAATTACCTCGTCAATATTATCAGAAGCAATAATAAGTCCTTCCAATATGTGCGCACGGTCTTCGGCTTTTTTCAGCTCAAATCTTGTTCTTCGAACCACAACCTCGTGTCTGTGCTCCACAAAGTGATGGATGATCTCCTTTAGGTTCAAAAGCTCCGGTCTACCTTTTACCAGTGCAATATTGTTGACACTAAAAGATGATTGAAGCGCCGTGTACTTGTACAACATATTAAGTACGATGTTCGGAATGGCATCTCGTTTCAAAATATATACGATACGCATTCCGTTTCTATCGGACTCATCCCTAATGTTGGATATTCCCTCTATTTTCTTTTCATTGACCAAATCGGCGGTCTTTTTGATCATATCCGCCTTGTTGACCTGATAAGGGATTTCGGTAACAACTATACTTTCTTTCCCTTGAACTTCTTCGATGGTCGCCTTGGCCCGCATTACCACACGTCCTCTACCTGTGTGGAAAGCTTCCTTTACGCCGTCGTACCCATAAATGAGCCCCCCAGTTGGAAAATCGGGAGCTTTAATGTGCGTAATGAGCTCATCTATTTCAATATCGTGGTTATCTATATAAGCTATAGTACCGTCCACCACTTCCGACAAATTGTGCGGTGGCATATTTGTGGCCATACCAACTGCAATACCAGAAGCCCCGTTCACCAACAAGTTGGGAATACGGGTGGGCAATACGGTAGGTTCCATTATGGTATCATCAAAATTGAGCTGATGATCCACGGTGTCCTTATCGATATCGGCCAACATCTCCTCTGCGATCTTGCGCATTTTGGCCTCGGTATATCGCATGGCCGCAGGGCTGTCCCCATCAACGGAACCAAAGTTACCCTGGCCATCGACCAACATGTACCTAAGGCTCCATTCCTGGGCCATACGTACCATGGTATCATAAACTGAAGAATCGCCATGTGGGTGATATTTACCCAAAACCTCCCCAACAATACGGGCAGACTTTTTATGCGAACTATTGGACCTTACTCCCAAATCGTGCATTCCGTAGAGCACTCTTCTATGTACAGGCTTTAAACCATCACGAACATCTGGCAGGGCACGTGACACAATGACCGACATTGAATAATCAATGTAGGCAGATTTCATCTCATCCTCTATATTAATAGGAATTAACTTTTCTCCTTCCGCCATGCTTATTTATTATTGATTTTTGTGGTTAAATTATCATGGCAATATACAGAAAATAGCAGCTTTTATAACGCTTTGCGATTACTTTATTAAAAAAATTATCAACAGTGCGGACATAATTATAAATGTGATAATAAACCTTTGTTAAATCAGTAAAAAATGGCAATTATTCCGACATTTACCACTACTTTATCGAATAAGGGTACGGTATTTGACCACCGTAACAATACTTTTATTAATTTTAATTGCTGAAAAAGAAACGTATGGACGATAATTTTTCCCCCCGCGTAAAGGACGTTATAGCATACAGCAAGGAAGAAGCCCTGAGACTGGGCCATGATTTTATTGGCACGGAACACCTTATGCTAGGTCTTTTAAGAGACGGAAATGGCAAAGCCATAAATATATTGGATGCACTCGATGTGGATTTGGACCACCTGCGTAGAAAGGTGGAAATCCTGAGTCCCGCAAATCCGAATACAGGAACAATACAGAAGGACAAAAAGAATCTTCATTTGACCCGCCAAGCAGAACGGGCCCTGAAGACTACTTTTTTGGAAGCAAAGCTCTTCCAAAGTTCTTCCATCAACACAGCACATTTGCTGCTCTGTATTTTGAGGAACGAGAATGATCCAACAACTAAACTATTGCACAAACTGAAAGTGGATTACGACAATGTCAAAGAACAGTTTAAATCCATGATCACTAGTGATGACGATTATATAGATACCCCGCAAGCGGAATCCTTCCCCGGGGACACAGATGATATGGGAGATAGCAAAGAAAGCTCTTTCGGTTCCAGTGCTTCCCAAAAAGGAAGCAAAAAGTCCAAAACACCTGTTTTGGACAATTTTGGACGCGACCTGACCAAACTGGCCGAAGACAACAAATTGGACCCCGTAGTGGGCAGAGAAAAGGAAATTGAGCGTGTTTCCCAAATATTGAGCCGTAGAAAAAAGAACAATCCACTGCTTATTGGTGAGCCCGGTGTAGGTAAAAGTGCCATCGCCGAAGGATTGGCGCTGCGTATCATCAATAAGAAGGTATCACGTATTCTTTACAACAAACGCGTGGTAACCTTAGATTTGGCCTCTTTGGTCGCAGGTACAAAATACCGTGGCCAATTTGAGGAGCGGATGAAGGCCGTAATGAACGAGTTGGAGAAGAATGACGATATCATCTTGTTCATTGATGAGATACACACTATTGTTGGTGCCGGTGGAGCTACGGGCAGTTTGGATGCTTCCAATATGTTCAAACCTGCGCTGGCTAGAGGAGAAATTCAATGTATCGGTGCAACAACGCTTGATGAGTACAGACAATACATAGAAAAAGATGGTGCCTTGGAGCGTCGCTTCCAAAAGGTAATGGTAGAACCTACCACCGTGGAAGAAACCATCGAAATTTTAATGAACATCAAAGGAAAGTACGAAGAGCATCATAACGTAAACTATACCGACGAAGCTATTTTAGCATGTGTAAAGTTGACCAACCGTTACATGACGGACCGCTTCCTTCCCGACAAGGCCATTGATGCACTGGACGAAGCAGGGTCTAGGGTACACATCGTCAACATGGACGTTCCCAAACAAATTTTGGAGCTGGAAAGCCAGCTGGAAGATGTTCGAGAACTAAAGAACAGCGTTGTTAAAAAGCAGAAATACGAAGAGGCCGCCAAACTTAGGGACGACGAAAAACGTCTGGAAAAGGATTTGGCATCCGCTCAAGAACGCTGGGAAGAAGAAAGCAAACTGCACAGGGAAACCGTTAGCGAAGATAATGTTGCCGATGTAGTTTCCATGATGAGCGGCATTCCCGTAAACAGAATAGCACAGACCGAAAGCAATAAATTGGCCGAGCTGCCAAACCTCATTAAAGGTTTTGTAATTGGTCAAGATGAAGCCGTGTCCAAAGTGGCAAGGGCCATACAACGAAACCGTGCCGGACTCAAGGATCCAAACAAACCTATTGGTTCATTTATATTCTTGGGACAAACCGGAGTCGGTAAGACCCAATTGGCCAAAATATTGGCTAAGGAACTTTTTGATTCCGAAGATGCCCTTATCCGCATAGATATGAGCGAATACATGGAAAAATTCGCCATTTCGAGATTGGTAGGTGCACCTCCCGGATATGTGGGTTATGAAGAAGGCGGGCAGTTGACCGAAAAAGTACGCCGTAAACCATATTCCGTAATATTGTTGGACGAAGTGGAAAAAGCGCATCCAGATGTATTCAATATGTTGTTACAGGTGCTGGATGATGGATTCCTTACCGATAGCCTTGGGCGTAAAATCGATTTTAGGAACACCATAATCATCATGACCTCCAATATCGGTGCAAGACAATTGAAAGATTTTGGACAAGGCGTAGGTTTTGGTACGGCAGCCAAAAAAGCACAGGCCGATACACATCAAAAAAGTGTCATCGAAAATGCATTGAAAAAGGCGTTTGCTCCAGAATTTTTAAACAGGATAGACGATGTAGTGGTATTCAATGCACTGGAAAGAGAGGACATCCACAAAATCATCGATATCGAATTGAACAAATTGTACGAGAGGATCAAGGACATCGGGTACGACTTAAATCTTTCTGATAAAGCAAAAGATTACATTGCCGATAAAGGTTTCGATAAGCAATATGGGGCACGACCTCTTAAAAGAGCTATCCAAAAATATATAGAAGATACACTGGCCGAGGAAATCGTAAACTCCAAATTGGAAGAGGGCGACAGTATTTTTATGGACTTGGATGAGAAAAAAGAAGAACTCACCATCAAAATAAAAAAAGCTGAAAAATCACCCGAAGCTGAAAAGTAATTTTTTTAAAATAATTTGTTTTTAAAAGCTGACTTCGGTCAGCTTTTTTTATACCCTATAATTACCATACATAAGATATTTTAGCGTTTAATCTATTATTTTTCCTTTGATTCACTTTCCCGTATAATTTCGTGAGCGAGACACTATAATTACATTGGGGATGAAAATAACTTCTAATAAGAAGACCATAGTGGTGCGCGAGTACCAGCTGGAAGTCGGTACCGTACAGGTTTTTGACGATTACATGGTCGCTTCTTTTGATGAAGGTGCCACTATAACATTAGAAAGGACCTATCAAATCATTGGAATTTCGGAAATACACTTTAGAGACAAAGACTTTGGCTATATCAGCCTTAGAAAGAATTCCTATGCGATAGACCCTACTGTATACAATTACCTCAGAGGCCTGGACAACTTAAAGGCCTTCGCCATTGTTTCCAAAAAGGAAATAGACATGCACAATTTCAATATTGAAAAGATGTTCTATAAAAAACCTATGGAATTTTTTATAGAGTTTGACAACGCTTTGGATTGGGTGCAAAAAAGAATAAAACCAAAAAAAGGAAGAAACAGTGCCTAACTACTGGGTATTATCCTTCTGTTCCATTTCCGGTTGACGGAACAGTTCTGAATATGCACTCCCTATATTCTCTATTAGGCTTGATGCTTTCAACGCTTCATAACCTTTAGAAGATACGCCTAAATCTCCTGCCAAACCGTGCAAGTACACACCAAATATTGCTGCTTCTACAGATGGATATCCCTGCGCCATAAGCCCAGCAATCATCCCTGTTAAAACATCGCCACTGCCCGCTGTTGCCATACCAGGGTTTCCTGTAGTATTTACATAGCCCTTACCTTTATATATAGTAATCGTATGTGCTCCTTTGATCACAAGTACAATATTATATTTGGATGCAAATGCCTTGGCTTTTTCCAGCTTATCAAAATCCGAAGTCCAATTACCTATCAAACGTTGCAGCTCCTTTGGGTGTGGAGTCAGCACGGATAATCCGGGAACATCGGTCAACATTTCAGGGTTTTGGGATAAAATATTCAACCCATCGGCATCAATGACCATGGGAGAATTGACCTTTTTCAAAAAATTGCCAAAGGCCGAAACAGTATCTCCATCCAGCCCGATTCCTACCCCGATTCCCACTACTGTTGGTTCAAAAGGAATCTCTATTTCCGAAATACCCTTCTCCCGAGATCCAGTCAACACCATTACTTCGGGAACTGCGGTTTGCAAAGAATCATACCCACATTTGGGAACAAAAGCGGTAACCAGTCCACTTCCAACACTCAAACAGGCATTAGTGGCCAATTGTACAGCACCAATCTTTCCATAACTACCACCAATAATAACGGAATGGCCATAAGTTCCTTTATGCGAGAACTTAAGTCGTGGCCGATACATAGGCAGTACTTCCGGTCTGCCTATAAGTTCAAAATCGGCATCCGTTTTAGCAATAAAATCAGGATTCAAACCAATATCCACTATCTCCCATTGGTTCACATAAACACCTGTTTCCGGCAAAAAGAAGACCAATTTGGGTAGTTGAAAGCTCAACACATAACTGGACTGTATCACATACTCCTTATTCCAAGGATTTCTATCCACAGGCAATCCTGAGGGCACATCCACAGATAACACAAAAGCTCGTGAGCCGTTAATATGCTGAATCAAATTTCCGACCCAAGCATCTGGCGCTCGATTCAATCCAATACCAAAAATGGCATCCACCACAATATCATTGGGCGATATTTGGGGCAAGTCGCTTTCTTTATTGATAAAATCCGGCCAAACTTTATTCTCCTTTAACCGTTCCAAGTTCAACAGAAAATCCTTTGAACGTTTATCACTATAGTTTACCACATACACCTTAATGGAATAACCATGCTCCTGCAGTTTTCTGGCCAGTACCATACCATCTCCCCCATTGTTTCCAATGCCACAGAACAGTTGAATATTGACCTGGGTTCCGCGTAAACGGGAATGTATCCACTCAAACAGCTGGGTTGCTGCCCTTTCCATAAGTTCATCACTCTTTATCTGTTCTTTTTTGATTGTGGATTTATCAGCTTCATAGATTTGATGGGCGGTAAAAATTTTCATTCAGCAAAAAAAAATGACTATTTGTAAAGATTTCGTAAAAAACAACACCAACGATTTGATGAAGTATTCAAAAGTACTACATTTATCACCTCATTAACGAGCAATGGAGTTAAAACAAACGGATATTAACCTTAATTTGATGGAAACCTTTTCATCTATTTTCACTATTACTACCACCACCCCTTTGGGGTAAGTCTGCTATATATAATTCCGTCCGTTTTTTAATCTATTTTCAATTTTTTTCAACAACATTTCATCATGAAAGTCTTAAAGTTTGGAGGCACTTCCGTTGCCAATCCAGAAAATATAAATAAGGTCAAATCCATCCTCAGCAACCAAAACAACGAGCAAATTGCCGTTGTGGTATCGGCATTTGGAGGTGTTACCGACCTACTGCTCAATGCTTCCCGTTTGGCGTCGGAACAAGATTTAAGTTATAAAAACAGTCTCAAGGAAGTTGAGGACAGGCATATTTCCGCCATCAGGGAATTGATTCCCGTTAAAAGCCAAAGTGCCGCGCTCAGCAAAGTAAAGAGTGAACTCAACATACTGGAAACCTTGCTGGAAGGCGCTTTTTTAATCGGAGAACTTACCCCAAAACTCTCCGATAAGATTGTAAGCTATGGCGAATTGCTGTCATCCTTCATTATTAGTGAGTTTTTAAAATCCGAAGGATTGGACGTAGCGTTCAAGGACAGCAGGGAACTGATCATCACCGATAACAACTTTGGCAAGGCCAACGTGGATTTCAAAAAAACCAATGCCAATTGCGAGGCATACTTTTTATCCAACCAACACCAAATAACCATGCTACCTGGGTTTGTGGCATTGAGCAATACGGGAAACCTGACAACCTTGGGCAGAGGCGGCTCCGACTATACCGCTGCCATTATCGCTGCTGCGGTAAATGCCAATATTCTAGAAGTTTGGACAGATGTGAGCGGCATGTACACCGCGAATCCAAAATTGGTTAAACAGGCAAAATGTGTTTCCAACATCAGTTACGAAGAAGCTATGGAGCTGTCCCATTTTGGCGCCAAAGTACTATATCCCCCAACAATTCAACCCGTTTTGGGAAAAGCCATTCCCATTGCAATAAAAAACACCTTTGACCCGGAAAGTCCTGGCACCCATATTGCCAAGAACAACAACGGAAATGGCAAAACGGTGCGCGGTATCAGTCATGTAGGCAACATAAGCCTACTTTCTTTGGAAGGCCCGGGCATGATCGGTATCCCTGGTATCTCCAAGCGGTTTTTTGAAACGCTTTCCATAAAAAATATCAGTATCGTTCTGATTACCCAAGCATCTTCCGAGCACTCCATCTGTGTGGGGATTGCCGATGAAGATGTGGACATGGCAGCCGAAGCGGTCAACGAGACCTTTGAATACGAGATTGCCACCAAAAAGATAAAACCGGTAATAGTTGAAAAAGACCTGACCATTGTGGCCCTGGTCGGTGACAACATGAAAAGTCACCAAGGATTGAGCGGTAAAATGTTCAGCACTTTGGGCAAAAATAATGTAAATATTAGAGCAATCGCCCAAGGCGCTTCGGAACGAAACATCTCTGCGGTCATCAAAAAAGAAGATGTAAAAAAAGCACTCAACTCGTTGCACGAAACCTTTTTCGAGGAAAATATCAAGCAGCTCAACCTGTTTGTCATGGGCGTTGGTAATGTTGGGGCCAAATTCTTGGCACAAATCCATCAACAGAAAAAATATTTAAAGGACGAGCTAAAGCTCAACGTTCGTGTCATTGGCATCAGCAATTCCAGAAAAATGGCTTTTGATGAAGGTGGAATTTCTCTCAAAAACTGGGAAAATATCCTTGATCAGGGAGAACCTGCCGATAAAGAAGCATTTTTTGACCGCATCAATACACTGAACTATCGCAACAGTATTTTTGTGGACAACACAGCTAGTGACGAGGTTTCCAAAAGCTATTCCAGCTATCTCAAAAACAGTATTTCCGTGGTCACTTGCAATAAAATTGCATCCTCTTCGGATTACGAGTATTACAGGGAACTAAAACACTTGGCCAAGGAATACAATGCCCCTTATTTATTCGAGACCAATGTGGGGGCAGGCTTACCGATTATTGACACCCTTAAGCACTTGATCGCTTCGGGGGACAAAGTCAGAAAAATACAGGCGGTGTTATCCGGCAGTTTAAATTTTGTCTTCAACACCTTTGATGACTCCACTACGTTCCACGACGTGGTAAAGCAAGCACAAAAACAAGGCTATACCGAACCCGACCCTACCATCGATTTAAGTGGTGTCGACGTGATGCGAAAAATCTTGATTTTAGCACGAGAAAGCGGTTATCAATTGGATATTGATGAAATCAAAAACGAGGCATTTCTGCCCAAAGCAAGTCTAGAGACCGACTCCAACGAAGCATTTTTTGAAAGTTTGAAGAAATATGAGGAAGATTTTCAAAAACTGTATAAGGAAGCGGCCGATGCCGATTGCAAACTAAAGTATGTCGCCCAGTTTGAGGGCGGAAACGCCAAAGTGGGCTTACAGCAAATTCCAAAAGGACACGATTTTTACAACTTGGAAGGCAGTGACAACATTGTACTGTTCTTTACCGACCGCTATGTGGACCAGCCTTTGATCATAAAAGGTGCTGGAGCGGGTGCCGATGTTACTGCATCGGGTATCTTTGCGGATATTGTTCGAATCGGTAACTTTTAAAAAATGGAAGAGATTAAAGTATTTTGCCCGGCAACCATAGCCAATGTATCCTGCGGATTTGATGTCCTTGGTTTGGCACTCGACTCGGTCGGTGATGAAATGACCATTCGAAAAACTTCCGAAAAAGGCATTCGAATCACCAAAATAATCGGGCAAGACCTTCCTTTGGAAACTGATAAAAATGTAGCCGGCGTAGCTGCTTTGGCCCTTATGGAAAAGAGCGATTACGATGGTGGTTTTGAAATTGAAATCGATAAACGCATAAAACCAGGAAGTGGAATCGGCAGTAGTGCCGCAAGTTCTACAGGGGCCGTTTGGGGCATAAACGAATTGTTGGGCAAACCTTTTTCAAATCTTGAATTGGTAAAATTTGCCATGCAAGGTGAAAAATTGGCCAGTGATGTGGCCCATGCCGATAATGTGGCCCCAGCCATTTATGGCGGGTTCACGCTGGTGCGAAGCTATAATCCACTAGACATAATTCCCATACCAACACCATCGGAATTGTTCGCTACCGTGATTCACCCACAGATTGAGATAAAAACCTCAGATTCCCGTAAAATTTTGAAGACCACGATTTCCATGCAACAAGGCATTCAACAATGGGGGAATTTGGGCGGACTGATTGCCGGGCTTTTCCAAAATGATTACGACCTCATCGGGCGGTCTTTGCACGATCATATTGTAGAGCCCATCCGTTCCATTTTAATTCCCGCTTTTGACGATATCAAAGCAAACGCTTTAAAAGTGGGAGCACTAGGAAGTGGAATCTCAGGATCTGGCCCATCCATTTTTGCACTGAGCAAAGGAGAAGAAATTGCCCAACAGGTGGCCGAGTCCATGAAAGAAACCTATCAAAACATTGGAGTGGATTTTGATATTCACATTTCCAAAGTAAACAGCCAAGGCGTAAAGAAAATTACTTAATTCCATGAAATTCTACAGTTTAAACAACCAAAACATACAAGTTTCTTTCAAGGATGCGGTCATTGCGGGAATAGCACCCGATAAAGGGCTTTATTTTCCAGAAAGCATCACTCCCCTTCCTGCTGATTTTTTTGAGAACATTGAGGGGCTTTCCAATCACGAGATAGCGTTCAAGGCTATCCATCAATTTGTGAGTGAAGATATACCAGATGAAGCTTTGAAGGAAATCATTGCCAACACTTTGGATTTTGATTTTCCCGTAGTCGATATTGAAGATGGTGTAGCCACTTTGGAACTTTTTCATGGCCCTACTATGGCTTTCAAAGATGTAGGCGCGCGTTTTATGGCCAACTGCCTTGGATACTTTTCCCAAGGCGAAAAACAAGACGTCACCGTTTTGGTGGCCACTTCGGGAGATACCGGTGGTGCCGTTGCCAATGGCTTTTTAGGTGTTGATGGTGTAAAGGTCGTTATCCTCTACCCTAGCGGAAAAGTGAGCGAGATACAAGAAAAGCAATTGACCACATTGGGTCAAAATATTGAGGCCATGGAGGTTGATGGCACTTTTGACGATTGCCAACGCATGGTAAAAACAGCTTTTTTGGATTCGGAAATCACGGAGCACAAAAAATTGACTTCGGCAAATAGTATCAACGTGGCCAGATGGTTGCCCCAATTGTTCTATTTTTTGTTTGCCTACAAACAGGCAAAATCCAAAGGGAAAGAAATTGTGTTTTCGGTACCATCAGGCAATTTTGGAAATATTTGTGCAGGGATGGTCGCCCAAAAATTGGGTATGCCCGTCAAACATTTTGTGGCATCCACCAATGTAAATGATGTGGTGCCCAAATTCATGAAAAACGGAATTTATGAACCCATGCCTTCCGTCGCAACAATTTCTAATGCTATGGATGTGGGTGACCCGAGCAATTTTGTCCGCATCAGGCATTTGCACCAAGATGATTTGGCTATACTTCAAAAGCATCTTTCCTCCTACGCTTTTACGGATGAAGCCACCAGAGCAATCATGAAAGAAGTATATTCCAAAACAGGGTACGTTATGGACCCGCATGGTGCCGTTGGGTACCTTGGACTAAAGGAATATCAAAAATCCCATCCGGATACCTATGGTATTTTCTTGGAAACTGCCCATCCCGTTAAATTCTTGGACGTAGTTGAAGAAACTTTAGGGTTAAGTCCAGAGATTCCCCCACAAATCATGAAGGTAATGCACAAACAAAAAAAGTCGCATCAAATTTCTGAATACGAAAATCTAAAATCCTATTTGCTCGATAATTAGTCAAACACTTGGCAATTTTAACAAAGTGTTGTTTAAAACATTCTTTTGGATGAAGGTGCATCTGCGTTGAAATCAATAAATTTGCTGCAAAACCAAAATGGATGAAAAATACTGCACTTACCAAAACGCATGAGGCATTGGGAGCTAAAATGGTACCTTTTGCGGGCTATAATATGCCTGTTTCCTATGAAGGTGTAAATATTGAACACGAAACCGTTCGCAAGGGGGTAGGTGTGTTCGACGTTTCGCACATGGGCGAGTTTTTGATCGAGGGTCCAAAGGCTTTGGAACTGATCCAAAAAGTGACGACAAATGACGCTTCCAAACTGACCGTAGGAAAAGCGCAGTATAGTTGTTTGCCCAACGAAACGGGCGGAATCGTGGACGATCTAATTGTTTATAGGGTAAAAGACGAGACCTATCTTTTGGTGGTAAATGCATCCAATATTGAAAAGGATTGGGAGCATATCTCTAAATACAATAAAGATGTTGATGCCACTATGCGGAATATTTCGGATGATTATTCCTTATTGGCCATCCAAGGGCCCAAGGCGGTAGAGGCTATGCAATCCATCACTTCTGTGGATTTATCCGCCATTAAGTTCTACAACTTTGTTGTTGACGATTTTGCAGGAATTGAGCATGTCATCATATCTGCTACGGGATATACCGGTTCCGGTGGGTTCGAAATCTACTGTAAGAATTCCGAAGTACAGCAAGTATGGGACAAGGTATTGGAGGCCGGTGCCGATTTTGGCATTAAGCCTATTGGTTTGGCCGCTCGTGACACCCTTCGCTTGGAAATGGGCTATTGTCTTTACGGAAACGACATCGACGACACCACCTCTCCGTTTGAAGCTGGCTTGGGTTGGATTACCAAATTCACCAAGGAATTTGTGAACAGTGAAGCCCTTGCCAAACAAAAAGAAGAAGGTCCCAAAAGAAAACTGATTGCTTTTCAAATGGAAGAGCGGGGAATTCCCAGGTCCGGATACCCTATTTTGGATGCCGATGGCAACGAGATAGGCAAAGTAACATCAGGAACCATGTCGCCATCCCTATCCAAAGGAATTGGCCTTGGATATGTTACCACTGAATTTTCAAAAGTTGATACCCCTATCCATATTCAGATACGAAAAAATACTGTTTTGGCAAGCATTGTAAAATTGCCATTCTACAAAAACACCTAACTAACATTTGGATAAAAAAAAGATATTGATATTGGGAGCGAGTGGATTTGTGGGCAATGCCATATACAAAGAACTCTGCTCCTATTTTGATACTTACGGTACTTACTGCTCCAATCGTTCTTTTGCCAAGAACAAACAGTTTTTACGCTACGATATTGAGGAAGATGATATTTTTAAGGTTCTTGAAAAGGTTAAGCCAGATGTAATTGTATCATCGCTCCGGGGAAATTTTCCCGCACAGATTCAGGCCCATCAACATTTGATGGAGTACTTGATGCAAACAGATACAAAATTGTACTTTATTTCATCTGCCAATGTTTTTGATGCCTACAGCAAGTTTCCATCCTACGAGCATGACAAAACCCTATCGTTAAGTGTCTATGGACGCCTCAAAATAAAAATCGAAAACATGATGATGCGTTTGCCTAAAGGTAAAACCGCAATACTTCGTGTACCTATGGTTTTTGGAAATGCTTCGCCCCGAATCAAAGAAATAAAGGAAAACATAGCGAACAAAGAACCTATTGAGGTATTCCCGAACCTTATCATTAACGTGACCAACGATGATAGGCTTACACAACAAATCCACTACCTCATCAATAGAAACAAAACAGGCATTTATCATTTGGGCAGTAACGATCTTATCCAGCATGAGGAATTTATCAAAGAGGTCATTGAACATTTGGGAAATTATCATCCGATTTATAAAAGGGTCTACACCACCAACGAGGATAGATATTTGGCCGCTCTGCCCAAGGACAATGTCTTGCCAAAGAACCTGCGCATCAGTTGCCAAGAAATTATAGAGCACCATCTCCCCGTATAGTTTTCTTTTCATCACTTAATTGGTTATCTTCTAGAAAAATGAAGATGTATGAAGAAGTTGACCACCAATGAAATTACAGAAGCCTTGAAAAACCTATCGGGTTGGGCCTTAAAAGATGATATGATCGAGAAAACCTTCACTTTTGGGGACTTTAAGGAGGCTTTCGCCACAATGACGCACATTGCCTTTGAATGTGAAAAGCAAAACCATCATCCCAACTGGGAAAATGTCTACAACAGCCTCACGATCAAACTAAGTACACACGATGCGGATGGGGTTACCCAAAAGGATGTCGACCTGGCCAAATCCATAGATGAAATAGTTGGGTAGCACAACCAATATTCAACTTGACAAAGGGGCTTTTTTTGCTAAATTTGCTGTCATCCAGAATTTAAGACTATATGGGAAGAGCATTCGAATTTAGAAAAGCACGAAAAATGAAGCGTTGGGCAGCCATGTCCAAAGCGTTTACCAGAATTGGAAAGGATATTGTGATGGCCGTTAAAGAAGGTGGTCCCGACCCCGATGCCAATTCCAAGCTACGTGCCGTAATTCAGAATGCCAAGTCCGTAAACATGCCAAAGGACAATATTGAGCGTGCCATTAAAAGGGCTTCGGACAAAAATCAGGGCGATTACAAAGAAGTACTTTTTGAAGGCTACGCACCCCACGGCATTGCTATCTTAATTGAAACGGCCACCGACAACAACACACGGACCGTGGCCAACATTCGTAGTTATTTTAACAAATGTAACGGGAGCTTAGGCACATCGGGCTCTGTTGAATTTATGTTCGACCATACCTGCAACTTTACCATTAACGGAGAAGGCATCGACCCCGAAGAACTGGAACTGGAAATGATTGATTTTGGTGCCGAAGAAGTATTTGTGGATGAAGACGGCATCCATATTTATGCGCCTTTTGAAAATTTTGGTGCCATTCAAAAAGAATTGGAATCGAGAGAGATTGAAATCGTTTCCTCTGGTTTTGACCGCATTCCACAAGTAACCAAAGAACTCAATGAAGAAGAAGTGGCCGATGTAGAAAAACTTCTGGAAAAAATCGAAGAGGACGATGATGTGCAGAACGTTTTTCATAGTATGAAAGAATAGAAATTTCCTTTATTATAAACAAAAGGGGCTTGCCAATTGGCAAGCCCCTTTTGTTTATTCCTTATTTAGTGATCATTCAAATTTGGAAGCATCCAAATTAAAAAATCGTACCGCATTGTTAAAGAATATATCTCGTTTTTGCTCTTCGGAAAGATAGTTGGCACTTTCAATCACTTCAATGGAAGTTTCGAGCAATTCCGGCCACATCATTAAATCCGTTCCGTACATAATTCTTTTGGCAAAACCTGCCTGTACCAAGCGCTTTAAATACGCATGGATTTCCTCCAACGGATACGACCAAATAAAACCGGCCAAATCCACATAAACATAAGCATTGGCGCCCATGAGTGCAATCATTTGGTCCGCCATAGGATAACCCGCATGCATTACCCAAATTTTCAGTTTAGGGTGTCTTGCCAACATATCTTCCAACAAAAAGGGTTGTCCCAGAGAAGCCCTGTACTTAGGTCGGGTAATATTGGCCATTCCATTGCCCCCTGTTCCCATGTGTATTCCAACAGGGATACCCAATTCTTCGGCCACACCAAAGTATTCATCCAGCGACATATCGCTTGGAGACATTCCTTGGTATTGTGGTGCCACCTCGCCCATTACTTTGTAAAAGCCTGTGGACAATGAATCTCTAAATGCTTCAACTGTCATCTCATTGGCGTTGCTGATTCCCAGAGATGGAATTATATGGTCGGGAGCAGCTTTGTGCCATCTATGGATAACCTTGGCATCCCCACTCACCACCATGGTTACGTTCAATTCTTTATTGGCCCTAAGAATGGCCGCATCCATTTCGGCATCGCTTCTGGCAGGCTGTAATGGGGAAATACAATCGTTATTTATAAAAGATGGTGGCTCCTGGTTAGGGCCACTGCCCGGCATATCCTTTAAAAACCATGGGCATAAGGGCGAGGCATTGGGGTTTCCTCCCATCGCGTGCACATGCACGTCAATAATGGGCAGTCTTTTTTTTGGTTCTTGGGCATTGGTGGTAAAAACGAAAGAAAAGAATAAAAAGCAACAAGGTGTAACTTTTGCAATGAATTGGTAGGTTGAGAATTTCATCTGTAGTTTGTTAGTTAATAAGGTTTTAATTTAAAGGTTTTTAAATTAATTAACCCCTAAATGGCCTAATGGTACTATTTTTTAATCCTAAGTTGTTACCATAACAGATTTTCTGATTTTAAATATAATACACTTGCAAACTAAAGGTCTAAAAAGTCGATTTTCGTCAACCTGAACTTGATTCAGGTTCTCATAGTGATTTGTTTATCAGTATGATGAGATTCTGAAATAAACCTGCCTGGCCGGTAGGCAGGTTCAGAATGACGTGTTTCAATACTTTTTAGACCTCTAAGACACCTAATTAACCTAACCTAAAACAATGTTTATCGATAAACTCTTCCTCCAAGACTTTATATGGATTGAATCTATTCGAAAGCTTTCCTTAGACAAGGATCACTTGACATTGTATAGTATTTACGGAAATAGCTTGAGGTCGGTTTGGTTTTATAAAAAAAGTGAGTGACGTCGGAAGGCAAGCGAATTCAGGGGTAGCTATATTGAGGCACCTTGCCCTTTACCCCTTTATAGAAGTCTTGAATTTTCTCAAAGTCGCTTTCTTGGTCATCCGTAGTGTAAAAAGGCTTTCCTATTTTGATTTCTTTTTTGCCAAAATCGAATGCTACCGTAACAATAGGAACATTGGCCTTTTTGGCAATGTGGTAAAATCCCGTTCTGAGCTGTTCCACTTTTTTACGGGTGCCCTCTGGGGCCAATGCTAGACGAAATATTTTTCTGGTATTGAAAATCTGGACAATAGTATCTACCGTATTGGAATTTTTGGAACGATCTACGGGCGCACCGCCAGTCCACCTAAAAAACCATCCGAACGGGGGCTTAAAAAGGCTCTTTTTGCCAATGTAGTTGATTTCTTGGTTGATTACCTTCCTGATCAAGAGGCCTAGGAAAAAATCCAACCAATGGGTATGGGGAACTACGATGATAACACACTTGTCCACATCGGGAAAAGAGCCGATGAGTTTCCATCCCAACAACTTGAAGTAAATAAACTTGGCCAGTTTACGCATTTATTGTGATTATTGTTCCAAATAGAACAATCCCTATATTTTTTCGTACAGTACCTGTAGACGTTCTGGGGTCATAATGGTTTTCCAATCCTTGCCCAAAGCATTTTCCCATAAAGGTTCCAAGCCCAATGAGATGTTTACCATTACATCAAAATCGTTTTGGGTTAGATCGGCACAGACACCTTTAGGCAATTGAATATTGTGCTTGTCCATCATTTTGTTGAACAATGCTACGCCCTTGGGATAAAATTCTTCCAAATGTTGAAACACCAAACAATTGCCTATTCCGTGTTTTATCCCCAAAAGGTAAGATAAACCATAGCTCATGGCGTGTGCCACCCCAACCTGTGAATAAGCGATGCTCATTCCCCCGTGCCAAGATGCCATCATCAATTTGTCCCTGGAATCTTCTACAGGAATATCTCCAAGAAACACCTCTTGGCAAAGTTCCATGGCCTTTTCCCCATAACTCTGGCTAAAAGCATTCAGGTAGGTGCCCGTTAACGATTCCACACAATGGATAAAGCAATCCATTCCTGTATAGAACCATTGGTCTTTGGGAACAGTTTTTGAAAAATCAGGATCCAAAAGTACCTGGTCAAAAGGTGTAAAATCCGAATTGATCCCCAATTTTTTTTCAGGCCCCAACAGCACTGTGGTTCGGGATACCTCGGCCCCTGTTCCACTAATGGTGGGGATTCCAACATGATACAATGCCGGCTTGTTTACCAAATCCCATCCTTGGTAGTCTTTGGCGAGTCCTTTATTGTTCAATAAAATGGATACGGCCTTGGCCAAATCCAATAGCGTTCCTCCCCCAATACCGATAATACCTGATGGAAGCTCGCTGTATTTTTCCCTAATCTGGGCAACAAGCGCATCTACTTGTGCTGTTTTGGGCTCCTCTTCTGCGGAGATAAAAATAACCTCATCATTGAACATCAAGGGAACCTGTGCCAAGAACTGTTGGTTTTCAAAAAAATCGTCGACCATAAAAATAAAAGGGGCCTCCGAGTTTTTTCGCATCGGCAACAAAATATCTCCCAATTGTGAAAAACTTCCCGATCCAAAAATAACTTTGGGTACCATGGGAAAGTTTCGGTAGGTGGTTTTATTTGTAGGGTTTGCTTTATGTTTTTTCAAATTGCTTTCTATCTTCATTAGTTATTCAAATACTTCAAAATTTCTTTGAGGCCACTAAGTTTTAGATGGTTGTTCACCAGCTCGTCCTCAGAAACCATTTCGTGTGCCCATGTGGTGTGAAATGGAACGTGAACAGCTTGGGCCCCAATATTTAAGATGGGCAATATATCCGATTTTAAGGAATTGCCTATCATCAGAAACTCGCTCACATCTATATTTAAATGCTCGAGCAAATTTTTATAGTTACTCTCTTTTTTATCGCTCAAAACTTCTACATGGTGAAAGTATTTGGTAAGTCCGGATTTTTCCAACTTCCGCTCTTGGTCCAAAAGATCCCCCTTGGTCAGAACGATCAACCTATATTTTCCCATCAATTTTGATAGGACTTCCTCCACCCCATCGAGCAATTCCACGGGATGGGATATCATTTTCTTGCCCAGGTTCAATATTTCCCCAATGGTTTCTTGCGAAACCTTATTATTGGAAAGGTCCAGCGCAGATTCTATCATGGAGAGCACAAATCCTTTTATACCATATCCGTAAATATCCAAGTTGGCCATTTCTATTTTAAACAGCTCTTGATCTATCTTGTTCTTGGTTTCGTAGCCTTCCAAGAGTTCCGCGAACTTTTCCTCGGTATCCCTAAAATAGGTCTCGTTTACCCAAAGGGTATCGTCTGCATCAAAACCGATTGTTTTTATGTTGGAGAAATCTACTTCCATATTTTTCTAGCACGATCTAAATCTTCTGGGGTATCAATTTCGATGCCTGTGACGTGGGTTTCCACCATTTTTATTTTCCTACCATACTCCAAAAACCGGATGGCCTCTATTTTTTCCTTGGCCTCCAGTGGCAACATGGGCAATTTTTTAAAATCCATGAGTGCCCGTTTTCTGAAAACATAAACTCCTTTGTGTTTGTAATAGGTTGCCTCTACTTCTTTATCCCTTGGATAAGGAATCGGGGAACGTGAAAAATAAAGGGCAAAACCTTGATTGTCCACGATAACCTTTACCGTGTTGGGGTTGGATATTTCATCCCAGTCGGTAATCGGTGTCATCAATGACCCCAGATCAATTTCTTTCGCTGTATCATTTTTGAATACTTTGATAATTTTTTCCAAGCTTTCGGCATCAATAAAAGGCTCATCACCTTGAACATTGATCACAATATCCACATCCATATCCTCAACAGCCTCGGCAATCCTATCGCTTCCGCTTTCGTGTGCTGTTTTGCTCATGATCACATTACCTCCTATCTCTTTGATCACATCGGAGATTATTGGGCTATCGGTAACCACGTACACTTCGCTAAAAAGCCCTGTGTTTACGGCTGCTTCGTAGGTTCTGACAATCACGGGTTTCCCACCAAGGTCCTGCATCAGTTTAGCGGGAAACCTAGAGGCTTGATAGCGGGCGGGAATCATGGAAATTATATTCACTTTATATCTATTGCTTGAATGAATGTTATTTTTTGGGTCTGATCTTTCTATAAATCCTGAATATGATCAACAAAATGATGATTACCAGAATGGCTGCAATGGGCGGTACCAAGATGGATGCTGTACTCACCGCTACGGCAGCCCCCGTTTCCACCGTCGACACCAATGGATTGACCAATCCTCCAGTGGTTCCAGTGGATGTTAACCTACCTGCTGCATTGGCCCCTTTTATGGCCGTTGCCGTTCCTCCCCCTGCAATAATGGCCAAAGACCAGGTGACCACGGGATCCAAATTAGCTGCTGTGGACACCACTACGGCGGTACCTGCAATTCCGGCCAAGGGAATGGCGATACTATCCAATACATTGTCCACCCAAGGGATGAAATAGGCAAAAATTTCCACAATGGTTGCCACGCCCAAAGTAATGAGTGCGGTTAAACTTCCAATCCATTGCCAGCTATCATTGAGTTCCCAAACCCCTAAATATGCGGCAAAACTAAGGGCAAAAAGGGGTAGAAAAATACGGAAGCCTACGGAAGCTGCCAATCCAATTCCGAGGAACAAACTTATTATGGTATCTGGTTCAATATTCATGCTGATGTCTAAAATAGGTTTTTCCTAGTCAAGAAAAAAATCATCCTTGAAACCTATTAAATAGAGTTGGCGCTCCGCCCTTGTCACGGCTGTATAAAGCCATCTTAAGTAATCTTTATCCACACCGTTGGGCAGGTAAGGCTGCTCTACAAAAACAGTGTCCCATTGTCCCCCTTGGGATTTATGACAAGTAATCGCATAGGAAAACTTGACTTGCAGTGCGTTAAAAAATCGATTGTTCTTCACCCCCAAAAACTTTCGGTATTTGGATTTTTCGTGGGCGTAGTCCTTCATCACCTCTTGGTAGAGTTTGTTGCCATCTTCATACGAAAGGGAAGGCGTCACCGTGGTAATGGTATCCAACAAAAGAACGGTCTCGAATGGTTTTTGATTGGGGTAATCCACCATCTTAACCTTTACCTCCGCAAACTTAAACCCATACAATTCTTTGATGGCAAAGAGTTCCAGCACCTCTATAATGTCGCCATTGGCAATAAAACCAGCTTCGGAATTGGGTTTTAGCCAGAAGTAATTGTTCTTTACGACCATCATATAATCGCCTACGGCAATTTCGTTATCCAAAAAGAGAATGCGTTCACGAATATTCTGATTGTACAGATTGGCCCTTTTGTTGGATCGTACAATGATGGCCGTCTGCTCCTTTCCATTTTCACCATAAGATGAATCAATGGCTTCCTGTATTTCGTTACCATCTATTAACCTCACAATATCTTTATAATTATTAAGTTCAAACTTAAAATCCTCGAAAAATTCTGATTGCAACTGTTCCCTAAGATTGGTTGCATTATAAAGGATGCCCGAATCATCCGATTGCCGCATTACCTCGTCCAGCTCCAAACATTCCACTTCCTTATCATAATTTAAGGACAAGCGGTTTTCGTCGAGTGCAGGGCTCAAATCCAATTTTACGGGCGGTAATTGGGCGGTATCTCCGATCAATATCAATTTACAGTTATGCCCAGAGTGTACATAATACATAAGGTCATCCAAAAGCGAACCATTTTCGAACAGTTTGGAATCTGCAGGTGTATCTGGAATCATGGATGCTTCGTCCACTATAAAAACGGTGTTCCGGTGTTTGTTGGGGGCCAATACAAACTGGATGCCACCACCCGATTGCTTTTTAGGAAAGTATATCTTTTTGTGTATGGTTAAGGCTTTATTTCCGGAATAAACGGACATTACTTTTGCTGCCCTTCCGGTCGGTGCCATTAAAACAGCGATCATTTTTACTTTCCAAAGACTGCTCACCAATGTGGCCACCAATGTCGTTTTCCCCGTTCCAGCGAATCCTTTCAACAGGAACACATTGTCCTTTTTGCCCTCTAAAACAAAGTTAGCCAGCTTATTAAGTGCAACCCCTTGTTTTTGGGTAGGTGCGTGCGGGAATTTTTCAGTTAAAATCTTTAAAAAAGCGGGTGCGTCAAAATCCTTCATGAGTGCTAAATATAGTGGTCTTTTTTAAAGCAAAAAGTTTCCCAATAAAAAAAATATTGTAGATTTGTCTGTAACCACTAAATTAACTTTGAAAGACAGTATCAGATATGTTAAACTTAATTCTTATTGTTGTATTAATATGCCTTGTGACCATAGGGCTTGTTTTCGTTATTGATAGATTTTTACCTCAAAAAGTAAAGCCCGTTTTAATAATTCTATTTGGGATTCTGAGCATTTACCTTGGCTATAAAATATATCATTCCATAAACGCTCCTATTGAGTTTAACAAGGTAAGAAATGAAAGATTCACTAAAGTAATCAACAAGTTAAAGGACATTAGAGATTCACAAGAAGCTTATAAAACAGTAAACGGAAAATACGCCAACGACTTTGAGAGTTTGATCAAATTCGTCGACACCGGCAACTATACCATTACCACACAGCGCGACTCCTCCTTTATGAGATACGACAGGGTATATCAAATTGAAATGCAACAGGACACCATTATTATTGACACTTTGGGGACTGTCAAGGTAAAGGACTCCCTTTTTGGAGCAGATGACCGTTACAAAACCATGATGAACGTTCCCTACGCCCAGAACAATGAAAAGTTTGAAATGAAGGCCGACATTATCGACAAAAGCGGATATAAAGCCCCAGTGTTCGAAGCCAAGGTTAAGAAAAATGTTGTGCTTTACGATCAGCCACAAGACTTGGTCGAAAAGGAAAATTCTTACCAGAGTGTTGAAGAAGTTAATGGTTCAGAAATAAAGGTTGGTTCCTTGACCGATGTTAGTACAAACGGAAACTGGCCACCTATCTACGATAGGAAAAAGATAAATTAGCTATAGCACCGAACGATACAAATAGCACCTATAGAAAACTGTCCATTCAAGCTGGCTTGAATGGACTTTCTTTTTGTGCACTGGACACCATTACCAATAAGGTTCTGGCTTTTGAAAGAGTGAATTTCCAAACACAGCTCACCCCCTACCTGGTGTTAAAGGAGTTAAAAGAAAAGCTAAGCAAGCAGGGCGGGATCGGAAGGAACTTTTCCGAAGTAATGGTCATTCACAAGAACAATATGTTCGGGTTGGTTCCCAAACCTCTTTTTAATAAGGAAGAGCTGCCCAACTACCTAAAATTCAACGCCAAGATCATGGCAAACGACCTTATTGCTTACGATGAGGTTCCCAACCAAGAAATTATGAACGTTTACATTCCCTACACCAATGTAAACAACTATATTTTTGAACTTTTTGGGGAGTTTGAATTTAAGCATAGCGGTACCGTTCTCATCAACACCTTGTTGAACCAAAACAGGACTGCTTCGGAACCGGTTTGCTATGTGCAAGTATCTGGGCGAGAGATGGAAATGATGGTGATGTCCGATAAAAAATTGCTCTTCTACAACCAGTTTGAGTACAAGAACAAAGAAGATTTCCTTTACTATCTGTTGTTCAGTCTGGAACAATTACAAATGGATTTGGAGAAAATTCAACTTAAACTCTTCGGAGCTATTGAGGAAGGAGACCCTATCTACAAACTTTGCTACCAATACATTAAAAACGTTTCTGTTTTTGCGCCCAGCAATCCTTCCTTCCCTATGGAACAATTGGAAAACGAGAGCATAGACTTTTCCATTTTAAGCTCCCTTTAATGCGCATTATTTCAGGAAAATACAAGGGCAAAAGACTGACTGCCCCCAAAAAGTTACCAGTACGTCCCACAACTGACATGGCCAAGGAAGCTTTGTTCAATATCTTGAACAATCGCTTTTATTTTGACGAACTCAAAGTGCTGGACCTATTCTCAGGAACAGGGAACATTAGTTTTGAGTTTGCTTCGCGGGGTACGGAAAGGATAACAGCGGTAGATGGTCACCAAGCTTGTGTGCGTTACATTTCTAAAATAGCACAGGAGCTGGATTTTTCCATCGACACGGTAAAATCTGACGTGTTCAAGTTTTTACAAGGAACGCCGGATAAGTTCGACCTTATTTTTGCTGACCCACCTTATGATTTTGATACCGAACAATTTTTGAACATTGCCAATCTGGTTTTTGAACAAGAGTTATTGTTGGATGACGGGCTTTTAGTCATTGAACATTCCGACCAGACCGACCTATCCGAACATCCAAAATTTTCGGAGAGGAGAAAATATGGGGGTAGTATCTTCAGCTTTTTTGAAGTAGAATAAAAGCAGGCCATAAGCCGGATTCTGTATACCCTTATCATTTATCTAGACAAATGGTTGCCCAAGTGTTCCAACCGCCTACCCTCCAACTCGGGCGTGCAGCCCTCAAACATTGGTTTACATGACGTTTCACCGCATAGAGTTTGCCGATTTCACTACAGCCGAACTGTACTTGCTTTCTGTTGCACTGGTCCTCGCCTCACGGCGGACGGGCGTTACCCGCTATGCCGCACTATGGTGTCCGGACTTTCCTCTTCAAGTAAGGTTACCCATACTTGCAGCGATAAGGTGGCCTGCTATTTGCAAAGGTAATCCAATTGTTAATAAAAAACGGTTTAACTGTGCACATGTAGGCAACTTTGCCCGTTCCTATTTTTATATTTGTAGTAATTGTATTTTTCCCAGCATTGGAACCATTTATAGTATCAGCTAGAAAATATAGACCTCAGACATTCAAGGATGTTGTGGGCCAATCGTCCATTACCAATACCTTGATGAATGCCATTGAACACAACCACTTGGCACAAGCCCTTTTGTTCTGTGGTCCAAGAGGTGTTGGGAAGACCACTTGTGCCCGTATTTTGGCCAAGAAAATCAATCAAGATGGTACGGAAAGGGAAGATGAGGATTTTGCCTTCAATATTTTTGAACTGGATGCCGCCTCCAACAACTCTGTGGACGACATTCGTAGTTTGATAGACCAAGTGCGCATTCCTCCGCAAACCGGAAAGTACAAGGTGTATATTATTGATGAGGTACACATGCTCTCCCAATCAGCCTTCAATGCATTTTTGAAGACCTTGGAAGAACCACCAAAACACGCCATATTTATCTTGGCAACCACGGAGAAGCACAAAATAATCCCGACGATTCTATCCCGATGCCAAATTTTTGACTTTAAGCGCATCACGGTAAAGGATGCCTCGGAATACCTAAAACATATTGCGGAGCAGCAAGGGATTGAAGCTGAAGAGAGCGCCTTGCACATTATTGCACAAAAGGCAGATGGAGCTATGCGTGATGCCTTATCAATCTTTGATCGTGTGGTAAGCTTTTCCGGAAAAGAATTGACCCGAAAGGCCGTAACGGAAAACCTCAACGTTCTCGATTACGACATTTATTTTTCTGCCACGGATTTGATTCTCGCAAACAATATCCCAGAACTCCTGGTGCTGTTCAACAAAACCTTGTCCCTCGGGTTCGATGGGCATCACTTCATCACTGGGTTGGCCTCACATTTCAGGGATTTGATGGTCTGTCAACATCCAGAGACCTTAAATCTGTTGGAAGTGGGTGACGATGTGAAGCATCAGTATCAAGACCAGGCAAAAAAGACATCAAAGGAATTTCTTGTCAAGGCCATAGATCTGGCGAACGATTGTGATTTAAAGTACAAGACCAGTAAAAATCAGCGGCTGCTCGTTGAGCTTACCCTAATGAAGTTAGCCTCTATCACTTTTGATGGAGAAAAAAAAAACGCTGATTTCATAATTCCTGCTTCTTATTTTGCAGGGAAAAAAATTACATCCAACGGTACAAAGCCACCTCAAAGTAATGGCACTCCTACCCCACCAAAAGAAGACAACCGAGCAACCGAGCAGCCCACCCTAAAAGAACCCATAAATAATACTCCTGAACCAAAAGAAGCGGTAAAGGAACAGCTAAGCGAACCCAAAGAGCCATATCAGCCTAAAAAAATTGAAATTAAAACTTCAGAAAAACGGGTCTCGGGGCTTTCGTTATCGAGCATCAAGGTTAAAAAGGCACACGAGAACACAAAATCCCCAGGCATAGACGAAAAGGACTTGCCCAAAGATGCCTTTGAAGAAAAAGAGATGCAAAAGCATTGGGATGATTTTGTACATCAATTGGAAAAGCAGGGCAGAAAAATATTGGCGAGCAATCTACAAAGTGATGTGCCCAAACTTAAGAACGAAAACACCATTTGGATAGAGCTTCCCAACGGTACAATGAAAAAGGAAATAGAGCGCGAACAAAGTTTGATGCTCGACTACCTGAAACAAAAATTGAACAACTATTCCATTTCGCTTTACATTACCGTGAACGAAGAGGTGGCCAAAAAGTTCGCCTTTACTCCCGAAGAGAAATATGAAAAGTTACGGGAGAAAAATCCAAATTTGGATTTACTCCGTCAGGAGTTCGATCTAGACTTTTGATTTGTTCAAAAACCGCGTTCTCAATCCATATACCAACATCACTATCGCAGCAATCAACGACCCCAAGGATTCCCTTCCTTCTTCAATATTTACGGTTTTCATACCATGATCAAGTTGAACACCTTCGTAGGTCTCTGGCCAATACATAAAGAACAACACCAAAAAGAAAATCGTAAGCAAGAAATAGATACTTGATTTCAGTTTTTTAAGGATAAATAGTATCGAAGCCACAGCAGCAGCCAAATAAATCAAAATCCATTTAAGCGCATCAGGGTCATTGAATTGCACCACGATGGCATAGCCAAACAAAAGCGTAAAAACAATTGCGAAAATTTTAAAAAACGTTTCCATATTTATTGAATTATATGATTTTTAAGCACTTGATAAACCTCCGTGGCTAGCAGTTCTTGCTTTGGCAAATTGCTTTCGCTATTGGTCACTAGAATGGGCCAATCCTCCTTATTTTCGGGTATTCTTCCATGAGATCCTTTCACCAATTCAGCTTTTAAAGGAATAATGTCCAATACCGTTCTAAAGCCCAGCTTCTTTTTTAGGAGTTTCCACAGCACTTTAAATATAACGAGTTTATCCGAGGGATCTGTAAACATTTCAACGGGGTCGTAACCCGGTTTTTTGTGTATGTCCACCATTCTGGCATAATCGGGCGCTACGGCATCATCTTCCCAAAAATAATAAGTAAACCAACTATCCTTATCCGCTACAAGTACAAAGTCACCTGCACGTTCGTGATTTAAGTGATTGACTTCCCGTTCGTCCTTCGGAATGACTTTTTCCACGCCTGGGATTGTCTTTAGATATTCATGCAGTTTTTCGTAATCTGTGGATTCTTTTGCATAAACATGCGCTATTTGATGGTCGGCTACCGCAAAAGCATCACTTGCCCCAGCATCCAAAAGTTCCAATCCCCGCTCAACTCTAATACCCAAATATCCTTCTTTTCGTAAATGTCGGTTAATGTGGATAGGGTTGGATACATTGGTAATGCCATACTCGGACAATAAAACAATATTGGCCGATTGTGCTTCATAATGCACGACCAAATCCTTGACCACGGCATCAATTTCGTTCAAATCCTTTTGTAGAACATCAAAATCCAATCCGTAGCGTTGGGTGTTGTAATCCAAATGGGGCAAATACACCAATGTCAAGGTCGGATTGTTTTCCTTGTCCATTTCCATCGTGGCATCAGCAATCCATCTACTGGATGCTATGGATGTTTTGGGTCCCCAGAATTTGAACAACGGGAATGTTCCCAATTTCCCCTGTAACTTGTCTCGCAATTCTGCTGGATAGGTATAAATGTCCGGAATTTTTCTACCGTCCGCCAGATAATTGGGTCGCGGTGTGGCGCTAAAATCCACAGTGCTGTACATATTGTACCACCAGAACATATTGGCGCAAGTGAAATTTGAATCCAATGCTTTCAACTCGTCCCAAATCTTATTGGACTGCACCAAGGGATTTCCCTGCCGCCAAAACTTCACCTCCAATTCATCTTTGAAGAACCATCCATTGCCAACAATGCCGTGCTCGGTCGGCCACTTGCCCGTGAGGTAAGTACTTTGGGCCGAACAGGTTACGGCAGGCAAAACAGGCTTTACCACACCGCCTTTTCCCTTTTCCAAAAATGATTTTATAAATGGTGTGTGCTCTCCTATCAATCGATTGGTAAGCCCTACAATGTTGATTACAACGGTCTTCTTCATTTTAATCTTGATTTCATCCAGTCCAGCTCCCTTGCAATGGACTCTGTAATCGGCACTTTGAGTTCATTGGGCAAAACATCCCAAGTATAGGTTTCCACTTCTATGTGATGGCTCACAAAATTGTCCTCCAAATAGTCTAGCACTTTCACAATCTGGTCTTGGGTGGATTGAAGCAATCCATAATCCTTTAAAAATATGGGGACGTGAAAATGGGAACGCAACTCTTTAAAAGGTGCCTTTTTTTCCAAAACAATCGGCAAATCGTTATACGTTTTCACCTTTCCATTCACCATTTCAGTAACCTGATGCAGATACACGGGCTCGTTGAATTGGGCCAAAGTACTCCACAACTCCTCTTGCTTATCGCTGTTATACATAATTTTGAGAGCAGCACTTACTTGAATCTTACCTACATTAATGTTAGCCGCCTTGAACTTTTTAAAAGTCAAATTCGGAGCTTCGTAGGCCAAGGCGAAATGACAAACATCATAGCATATCGTAATATATCTTTTGAGTAGCTCCTCCGTTTTTTCCTCACTTAATTGAAACGGTTCAAAAGCTTTGATGGCCTTGGGAACCAAATAATCTTTGTAGTAATCAAGTACTTCTTGGGTGTTCTCCAAAAATCCATCGGGCTCTGGCTCCACATCCAAATGCATATACCTGCCCGATGCTTTTTCTATTTTGTAGAGTTCCAACGCCACCTTGACCATATTTACTGCTCCTTTGGCAAAGGCCCGCTCCTTTTGTGCCTCACCATCAAACCAATGTTTGTAGGAAACAGGTGATGTAGAAATACCGCATTCCATACCTTCCGGTGCCAAGAAATCCAATTGCTTGAACAAGCGTAAGGTATAATCCAGCCGATCACCAGTGGTCCAATCGGGCACGTGAACCAGGTCTTTTACGGGTTCCCCGTGAAAGTTCCCATAGGGAAATCCGTTCATGGTAAAAACGTAGCAGTCCTTTTTGGATAGCCAATGTTTGAAATCTTGAAGTTGTCCGTCATCCAGTTCCAAACTGGCCGTGTTACTGAGTCTGAGTCCCAGACCAAACGCTTCATTGGGCGAAACGCTATTCTTGATTTTTGGCAAATTCTGCTTTAAGCTGGTAAAGGTTTCTTCCCAATCTCCGCCTGCGTGAATATTGGTGCAATAGGTCAGGTGATATTTGTCCTTGATCCTCATAAAGAGTTTTGCGGTTTATACATAAAGCTTCGCACTGCTTTTTCCATTAATGAATAGTCGATACTGTGGACATCTGTTTTGGTTCCTATCTTGGGAATCAGCGGAATGGTAAGCTCACCTCCCAAGTGCTCCCGAAACTCTTCGATTCCGTTGAGTAATTCTTTGATTTTCCCATCCCCTTCAAAGGGCACTTCCAAATGGAAGCCTACTTTTTTGATGACGGAAAGCACACGCTCAAGATCATCTTGCAACACACCGATTAAACTAGCGTAAACCATATCTATGGCCATTCCTATCGCCACAGCTTCACCGTGCCTTAGGCTATAACCCGTCATATACTCCAATTTATGGGCCGACCAATGTCCAAAATCCAAAGGTCTGGAAGAGCCGCTTTCAAAAGGGTCTCCGCCCTCGGCAATATGATCCATGTGTAATTCTGCACAACGATGAATCAAGTAAGCCATGGGTTCCATTTCCCTGTTGGCCAGCGCTTCTGCATTGGATTCGATGTATTCAAAGAATTGTTCGTCCTTTATTAGAGCCACTTTAATAGCTTCAGCTATCCCCGCCACCCAGTCACGTTGTTCCAAGGTCTTCAAAAATTCCAAATCATTTATAATGGCATGAGGAACCGAAAAGGTGCCCAGAAAATTTTTCTTATCAAAAGCATTTACGCTGTTCTTTACACCAACGGCAGCATCATTTTGAGCCAACACGGTAGTCGGGATTCGAATAAGCTTCACGCCTCTATGGGCAATGGTAGCCGCATAACCGACCATATCAACCACGGCACCACCTCCAATAGCTACCACAAATGAATGTCTACAAATGGCATTTTCATTGATGGCATCAAGACATTTGTTAACACTGGATTGGTCCTTTTTGCTCTGTTCCCCACCCGGGACCGCAATAAGATCAGTAAATTGGATTTGATCCTTGAATTGATTACAATATTCTTCTATTTGCTGACCTAGCTTCGGATGGTGGTCCAACACTCCTTGATCTATCACAAAAAGACATTTGATAGCATGGCCTGGACGATATTCTGCCAGTACATTTTTGAACAAAGGGTTCTCTACCGCAAAGATATGTCTGGTAAAAAGCAACTGATATGTATACCTTACTTGAAACGCTTGCCGAATCGTAGGTAATGTATTTTTATTCATAAGCTAGGTAACTGCAAATTGTTTGGCCAAATACATGGATAATGGCAAAAGTAAGAGCATTAACAATCCTATAATTAAATTGGCGTGTGCGACCGCCATGGCGGTATCCAGAAATATTATGGACAACACTCCTGATTTTACAGCCCTCTTTATATTTTCTGGTGTATTATTTTGATATGCCTTGATCAAAGGTTTAAAAACCATAAAAGCAAAAAGTGCCAAAAACAATAGATACCAAAGGTCGCCATTGGCATACACTTGATGCAAATAAAACACGCCTGACAGTACTGCCACGTATAACAAACCCGCCAGCAGTATATTGCCCTTGTTTTTTCCGTGCACCTCTCCCCTGCTGATCATGGTCACAGCAAATATGAATACGATGGGAACAAGGACATAAGGCCAGTTTTCCATAGTATTGAGCAAAGAAATACCCATTAAGAGGTTGAGTCCCCTACAAATACCCATATTGAGGGGTCCAAAGAAAGCATGGTGCTTTGCAAATTTGTTGTAGGACAATATGGCCATAGCCAAAAAAATGGAAATGATACCACTATTGCTGTTGACTAAAAAAGCAAAGTAAATCCCCACCAAAAGCAAACCAAAGCCAAATGACCTTGCTTTGCCCAAAGGAACTATCCCACTTGGAATTGGCCTTTCGGGGCGCTCCACTTTATCAATTGCAATATCAAAAACATCGTTGAGAACAACACCGCCCGCATATAAAAACACGGAGGCCAATATCAACATCAAAAATGGAAACATATCCACAGTTGGTATTGCAAATGTCCCTATTCCAGCAAATAGGCCCGATATGGATATGCCTGCCAAAATATCGGCTGCAGCGGTAGGTAAATTGGGAGGCCTACACAGTTGGAGATATGCCTTTACTCGTGGCCCCATTAAACGATTTTGTTATCCTCTACCTTTGGCTCCTGACCACGAAGTACACTATTGTCATTAAATAGTTTTCGCTGATCGATAGCTTCTGGGGTCAACCAGTGTTCCTCTTTCATTTTTCCAGATCTACCGAAAAAGTCCAAAGCATTTTGATAGCATGTTTTTACTACGTCTTCACGGGCAACTCCATTTTGCAACATCAAATTTGCTGTTTTTGGAACGGCTAATGGATCGCTAACGCCCCAATCGGCAGAGCTGTCCACTATAATATTGTCACTACCGAACTTTTTTACCACTTCCACCATTCGTTGGTTGCCCATTTTGGTTTTTGGGTAAATCGTAAATGCAGCAATAAATCCTCGATCCAAAACTTCTTTTACGGTTTCTTCGTTATTATGATCTATCACCACCATTCCTGGATCAATACCATGCTCCAAACAGACTTCCATACTTTTAATGGTTCCTGCCTTTTTGTCCCTGTGCGGGGTATGTACTTGAACCATCATGTTAAAGGTTTTGGCCAGTTCCAATTGCTCCCTGAAAAAACGGTCTTCTGCCTCGGTTTGGTCATCGTAACCAATCTCGCCAATGGCCACAACGTTCTCTTTATGTAAATATAGTGGCAACAATTCCATCACCTCTTCGGCCAATGGCACGTTGTTGGCTTCTTTTGAGTTAAGTCCAATGGTGCAGTAATGCTGTATCCCAAATTGCGATGCCCTAAACGGCTCCCACCCCACAAGACTGCTAAAATAGTCTTGAAAGGAACCTACTTGGGTTCTTGGTTGTCCCAACCAGAATGATGGTTCTATCAGAGCTACAACCCCAGCTGCCGCCATAGCTTCATAGTCATCCGTGGTTCTGGATGTCATGTGAACATGTGGGTCTATTATCATTAGTTTATCATCCATGCTATTATAAATTTTTCCAAGTTATATCTCCCTGCTCCACATTTTGCAGATGGGTGTGGTATGTATCAAGTAATTTTTTCGCTTCAACGGAGGTGGAGTGAAAACAAACCAAAGTGGCTGCCTTTTGCTCCCGTTCTTCCTCACTTTTGAACAAGCTTTCTATATCATCAACCAAGTTATCTTCCAAAAAATTGGATACCGGTCTCCAAAACATAGGGTCCACATCTCTTGATGCCGCCCATCTCTCATGTGCATAATCGGAAATGATGCGCGCCAAATCCTTGTTGGCCATTTTCCCTATTTCAGGTATCTTTTTCAAATCTTGCTGCATAAAAGCAGCCTTAAGGTACATTTGGTTCCACTCGGCGGTGGTAAAATATTCAGATGGATATGGATTGTATTGGGAAATGGCATTAAAAACCGTAGCAATGTTGGTTCTTAGCGCCTCAACGGCAGCAAACTTGAAATTCTTTGGCTCTGGTAACAAAACCAAATATTTTAGAAAAGTTTCCAATTCGGTTTTATCAGCAACCTGAATCAATTGCTGTACCGGCTTTAAAAATTCTTCTCCAGCTTCGAGCACGGAAGAGAGTATAAAAATTCTGGAAACCTCCAAGGTCGACGCCTTTTGTATTTCCAAATAGTCTTTCCATTCAAAATCCTGAGAACCAAAATCAGTTATGGGCCTATCGTCGATTTTGGAAGTGCACAGACTATAGGTTATGTATAGATCTTTCCTGCTTTTGGTGTTCGAGATTTGCGCTACGGCACTTGTCAACCAATGGAATTCAGGTTCGCTTAAATTTAATTTTAGAATATCGGAGAGATAATCTTTAGAGGTTTTGGTCATAAGATATAGACTAGAATCTGTTGGTTTTACAAATATAACGAGGGTTCAGCGAATTTATTTAATCCTATCAGATTATCTTTGTGCAAAATTGATTACCATGTTAGGCCTAAAATTACCTACGGACCCAAGGTGGGTGAACATTGTTGAAAAAAACATTGAAGAAATTTTGACGGATCATGCGTACTGTGAGCAAAAAGCGGCAAGCACGGCTATTTCGTTGATTATCGGTTTTCCGGAAAAGTCGGAATTAGTGAAAGAAATGACCGCTCTTGCCCGTGAAGAAATGGGTCATTTTAACATGGTACACGATAAAATAGTAAAACGTGGCTGGGTCTTGGGCCGCGAACGCAAGGATGAATACGTTATCGAGTTGATGAAATTCTTCCCAAAAGGAGGTAGTCGTGAAACCCATTTGGTCCACAAACTTTTATATGCAGCCCTTATCGAGGCAAGAAGCTGTGAACGTTTTAGATTGCTTTCTGAAGAAATAGACGACGAAGAGCTATCCGAGTTCTACCGGAACCTTATGGTAAGCGAGGCCAACCACTACACCATGTTCCTAAAGTTTGCCCGCAAATACGGCAAAAAAGAGGAGGTGGACCAAAAATGGGAAGACCTCTTGGAGTACGAGGCCCAACTTATGAAAGACCTCGGCAAAAAGGAAACCATGCACGGTTAGGATTCCAATTTCCTTTTGTAATAATTGTACATTTCAACCTGCGATCGCAGTTCAGTTTCCCCTTTGGTTCGTTTTCTATAGGCATTATCCTGTTTTGCGGAAAACACTCGTGCTTTGGAGTTATCTCTCCACGAAATATCGAACGTATCCAATAACTCCTGTCTAATATCGGGGTCGTAAATGGGGCAACCCACCTCTACCCTAAAGTCCAAGTTGCGCGTCATCCAATCTGCTGATGAAATATAGATTTTCGGGTCGCCATCATTGCCAAAAATGAACAATCTGGGGTGCTCCAAAAACTTGTCCACCACACTTATGGCCTCTATATTTTCGCTCATACCCTCCACACCGGGAATAAGACAGCATATTCCCCGAACAATCATCTGTATCTTAACCCCTGCCCTACTGGCCTCATATAGTTTGTCCACCATCTTGTATGAAGTAAGGCTGTTCATCTTTATTTTGATATAGGCCTCCTTTCCTGCCTTGGCAAAAGCGATTTCCTTATCGATCATCTTCATGAAAGATGACTTGGTGTAATGGGGCGATACAATAAGATGCTTGTATTTATTGATTTTATAATTGGTCTCGAAGAAGCCGAATACTTTGTTCATATCCTTCAAAATACCTTGATGGGCCGTAAACAAGGTATAATCAGTATAAATTTTCGCTGTGGACTCGTTAAAGTTACCGGTGCTAATGAAGCCGTACCTTTTGATGCCCCCATCTTCTTCGCGCTCCACAAGGCAGATTTTGCTGTGCACTTTTAGTCCGGGTACGCCAAAGATCAATTTTACGCCTTCATCTTGCAAAAAGTTGGCGTATTCAATATTGTTCTGCTCATCGAACCGGGCCTGCAACTCTATCTGTACGGTCACCTGTTTTCCGTTCTTAACGGCGTTGACCAAAGCATTTGCAATCTGACTGTCACTGGCCAATCGGTATATAGTGATTTTTATGCTGCGCACCTGTGGATCCATTGCGGCTTCCCTTAAAAATTTGGTCACATAGCTAAAGGTATGGTAGGGAGCGTAGATCATATAATCCTTGTGGGCAATCATATCCAACAAACTCCCTTTCATGCTCAAGCCTTTTACAGGCAATGGCTCTATCTTATCGTACATAAGGTCGTGCCTCCCCAAACTGGGAAAGCCCATATAATCCCTCCTGTTATGGTAACGGCCGCCGGGAATCACACTATCGGTGCCCATAATGTCCATTTTTTCCTTTAGGAACTGGAGCGTGTCTTTGTCTATGCTCTTGTCATATACAAAGCGGACAGGATCACTTATTTTTCGGTGCTCTACGCTGGAAGAAATCTTTTCAATAAAACTTTTACTCAGATCGTTGTCTATATCCAATTCTGCATCACGGGTAATCTTGATCATGTGGGCCGAAATGGATTCAAACTCAAACATCGTAAACACGCTGTCCAAGCAAAAACGAATCAAATCATCCAATATGATAACGTAGTTCTTATCGCCCTCTTTCGGCAATACCACAAAACGGTCGATTCCCTTCGGAATCTCTATCAAGGCATATCGATTGTGTTTCCCTTTGCTCGAACCGTTCTTCATAACCACCTTAACAGCCAAATAGGCAGCGGTATCTTTCAGGAGCGGAAACTCGGTAAGGTCGTTCAGGATAATGGTCATCAACTCCTGGTTTACCTTTTTAAAAAAGTAATCCCGAATGAACTCTGCCTGACTTTCGTTCACTTCGGTTTCCCTAATGATAAAAATATTTTCCTCACGAAGTTCCCTATCAATTTGTTGGAAAATTTCAAGACTGCGGGTCTGCTGATCAATCACAATTTTGGTAATCTCTTCCAGCAAATCATTAGCTCTTTCACCGCCCAAAACACTTTTACCTGTTTTTCCAGCATCTACAATGCGTTTTACAGTGGCATAACGTACCTTAAAAAATTCATCTAGGTTGTTGCTGAAAATCCCTAAAAATCGTAATCGGTCAATCAGTGGAACCCTGTGGTCTTTACTCTCTTGCAATACTCTGGCATTAAATTGCAACCAACTGATTTCCCTATTTATATATTCGTTCTTTGTTTTTACCATCTATTTTTTTAAGTGTTTTGGAAAGACCATTTGCTTAGTGGTTCCCTCTGATATTTTGGACCAATCATTCGCACCAAATGTAATGTGAACCAGTCCGGCCGTGGGAACGTTCTCAATATACTGATCTCCCCATGTATTTGCAAGTGACGTAAAGGCATAATTATGGCCAAAGATTGCCACGGTATCCAAATTATTGTCCAATTGCTGAACAAATTGCTGAACACTGTTGCCCGAAAAATCGTAGAGCGCGTTGTTTACGCTATATTTTGATAAGTCAAAATCCAGATTTCTTACAAAAATCATACTGGTATGCAAGGCCCGGTTGGCAGGGCTGGAATATATAAAATCTATTGAAAGGGCATGCAGCCCAAAGGTTTTGGAAACCAAATGGGCGTCGTTTATTCCTCTTTGCTTTAAGGGTCTGTCCTTGTCGGAAACATCGTAATCCCATGAGGATTTCCCATGTCTCATTAATATAAGTTGTTTCATCTTGTAGGGGTTAGGGGGCCAATCGCTCTATTTTCCAATCAAAATCTTCCTGTAGGGAGTATCGTATTCTATCGTGCAATCGGTTGGGACGACCCTGCCAAAATTCCATGGATACGGGGCGAACCAAATACCCTCCCCAATACTCAGGCCTGGGCACTTCCTTGCTTTCATATTTCTGTTGGAGTTTTTTCAACTTATCCTCCAAATATTCACGGGACGGAACTACCTCGCTTTGATCAGAAACAATAGCGCCTAGCTTGCTGCCATGAGGTCGGGATTCAAAGTATCCATCGGAAAGATTTTCGGCTATTTTTTCTGCAGTACCCTTTATGATGACCTGACGTTCCATATTTGGCCAAAAAAAAGACAGGCAAACCGACGGGTCTGCTGTAATGGCCCTTCCTTTTTCACTTTGGTAATTGCTATAAAAAATGAAACCTTCAAAGGTGAATTTTTTCATTAAAACCACCCTGCTTTTCGGAAATCCATCCAGTCCAATGGTAGAAATCGTCATGGCATTTGGTTCGTCTACCCCTTCTGAAGCTTCTACCTCATAAAACCACTTCTGAAATTGCTCCAACGGGTTTTCCTTTAT
Organism: Allomuricauda ruestringensis DSM 13258; assembly: GCF_000224085.1. Lineage (NCBI taxonomy): Bacteria > Pseudomonadati > Bacteroidota > Flavobacteriia > Flavobacteriales > Flavobacteriaceae > Flagellimonas > Flagellimonas ruestringensis. The sequence continues at coordinate 2,674,294 of NC_015945.1, read as the reverse complement.
GGAAGCTTCGGTCAGCTCACTTTTTTCGTAAGTTTTTCTATAATCACCAAGGTCTTTTTGCATGACGTGAAGTTCGGGAAATTTACCTTGATTGCAAAGCTTGGAATTACATTTCGATTTACAATTAACTAGGAACAACCACAAAAAATGGATTTCTCGTCGCTTCGCTCGCTCGACACGGCACAAACAGATTATTTGAAGTCAAAAACTTTACCATCATCGGCTAGGTCCACCACTGGAAAAACATCCTCGGCTTCTTTTTTAAATAGTTCGATGGATTTGTAGCGCGTGGAATAATGGCCCAATATCAGCAATTTGGCATTGGCCTTTTTGGCGATTTGTGCAGCTTGCTTGGATGTGCTATGTTTTGTTTTTTCGCAAAGGTGTTCCTCGGATTCCAAAAAAGTGGATTCGTGATACAGCACCGTCACATCTTTAATAATGGGCACAATGGCCTCATTATAGACCGTATCGCTACAAAAAGCGTAGCTTTTGGGTTCCGGTGGGTCCAAAGTGAGTTTTTTATTGGACACCAGATTGCCCGATGCATCAATACCATCCTTTCCTTTTTTAATATTGTTGAACTGACTCTTATCTATGCCGTACTTTCTGGCCGCTTCAATGTTGAGGGTCCTCGGGGATTCCTTCTCTTGAAACAAAAAACCATTGGTGTATACCCTATGAATCAACGGAACTGTTCGGACGTTGACTTTTTCATCCTCAAAAACCAGTTCAGATTCTTTGGATTCCAATTCGTGGAATATCAACGGGTAATCGGTCCAAGAATCACCCAATTTTAGAAATAGGGTGATAGCCTGTTTGATTCCTTTGGGGCCGTATATGTGCAGTTCCTTTTCCCTGCCCAACAACCTAAAGGTTGAAATCAAACCGGGAAGGCCAAAAAAATGGTCCCCATGGAGATGCGATATAAAAATATGGTTGATCCTGGAAAACTTGACCTTGTATTTTCTCAACTGCACTTGGGTTCCCTCACCGCAATCGATCAAAAACAGATGGTTCTTTATTTCGAGTACCTGCGAAGTAGGGTTGGTAAATGTTCGTGGCGTAGCGGCATAGCACCCAAGTACGGTCAATTTCATATACCCAGGTCGCGTTCTATTTCTTCCATTTCGATAAGGTCCTTGGCCTCTTGCAGTGTAGGCACCACGCTTATCTCTTCAGGAATCTCGTCGTAGTTTAACTTATCGGTCACCAAAACAAATGACCTGCCAGCACCTTTGTGGGTGTTCGACATGTCCAAAAACTCCAATAAATCGCCAATTTCTAAGGTATTGAAAGAAAAAAGGTTGACAACAATATTGTCGTGCTTGAGTTTTGGGTATGCTTTGTTTAGGTTTTCCAAAAAACCGCTTAGGGTGGTCTTTTCCTGAAAAACAATCGTTGTTGTTCCGTCTTTGTCGAAAATCATCTTTTACTTAATTTTTGATGCCAATAGGTAGAGTACTGCCATACGCACTGCCACTCCGTTTTCTACCTGATGTAAAATAATGGATTGGTCGGAGTCCGCTACATCACTGGTTATTTCCACACCGCGGTTTATAGGGCCGGGATGCATGATCACAATTTGTTTGTCCAAACTGTCCAACAGTCCCTTATTGACCCCGAATTGTTGTGTGTATTCACGAGTGGATGGGAAATAACTGATATCCATACGTTCGTTCTGAACACGGAGCATATTGGCCACATCGCACCATTCCAAGGCCTTTTTTAGGTTGGTCTCCACCTCTACTCCCAGAGATTCTATATGTTTGGGAATAAGTGTTTTTGGTCCACAGACTTTTACGTTGGCCCCTTGTAGTTTTAAGGCAAAAATATTGGACAACGCTACCCTTGAGTGAAGGATATCACCAACTATTACCACATTTTTACCTCCCACATCACCTAACTTTTCGCGGATGGAATAAGAATCCAAGAGTGCTTGCGTGGGGTGCTCGTGGGCACCATCACCAGCATTTACGATAGCCGCTTTTACGTGTTTTGACAAGAAAATGCCCGCTCCTGGATTGGGGTGCCGCATCACTACCATATCCACTTTCATGGACAGGATGTTATTAACGGTATCGATGAGGGTCTCCCCTTTTTTTACGGATGATTGTCCTGCGGAAAAATTGACCACATCGGCAGAAAGTCGCTTTTCGGCCAGCTCAAAAGATAGTTTTGTACGGGTACTGTTCTCAAAAAAGATGTTGGCTATGGTAATATCACGAAGTGTGGGCACTTTTTTAATGGAACGATTGATCACTTCCTTAAAATGATCGGCCGTTTCAAATATGAGCGATATATCCTTTTTGTTCAGATATTTGATTCCCAACAAATGGTTTACACTTAATTCGCTCATTCCCTTTTATTTGCTTACTAAATATACTTTATCCTCACCGTCGTTCTCTTCCCACATCACCTTTACTTTTTCTTTATTGATGGCATCCACCTGCCTGCCCCTATACGTTGGTTGTATGGGCAAATGTCTGCTAAAACGCCTATCTATCAATGTCAATAGTTCGATGTTGCTTGGTCTTCCAAAGGATTGGATGGCCGTTAGTGCCGCCCTGATGCTTCTTCCGGTATAGAGCACATCATCAATGAACACCACTTTTTTATCCTCCACCAAAAAATCCATTTGTGTAGAATTGGCTTTTAGGATTTCTCCCCGTCCAAAATCGTCCCTAAAAAATGTGATGTCCAAGAAACCAAGGTCAATATGTTTGATCTTGTATTCTTTTTTGAGAATCTTTACCAACCTTTCTGCCAAAAAAACGCCTCTGGGCTGGATACCGATCAATGCGGTATCGGTAAAATCCAAATGGTTTTCCATTAGCTGACAGGCCAACCGGTGCAGTATGATGTTGATTTCCTTTGAAGTAAGCAGAACTTTTTGACTCATATGCTATGTGCGACCAACTCGGTTGAATACAAAAGTAAGCAATTCTTTAAAATGTTCGGGACATAAAAAAGCCCCGACTGTTTCCAGCGGGGCTTCGTATCATTGAAAAGTCCGATTATTTTTTCTTGGAATCGGCTTCCATTTTGTCTTTCAATGCTTGCAATGCGGAGTTGGCATCTCCAAGGGTCGGAGCAGCTTCATCGGATGATGCGGCTCTTTTCTTGGCTGCAGCTTTCACATTTCTGTCTTCTTGCTCTCTAAAGATTGCAGTATGGCTTGCCACCACTCTCTTGAAATCCTTATTGAACTCGATGATCTTGAATTCGGCCTCTTCTCCTTTTACAAGTTTCTTGCCGTCTTCTTTTTCCATGTGGCGTTGTGGAACAAATCCAACGATATCCTCGTTGAAGTCAATGGTAGCTCCTTTGTCAACAACCTCTGCAATTGCAGCTTTGTGCACGGTACCTTCAGCAAACTCTTCGGAGTACTTGTCCCAAGGGTTCTCTGTGGTCTGTTTGTGTCCAAGGCTCAATTTGCGGCCTTCTACGTCCAATTCCAATACTTCCACCTCCAAGGTGTCGCCTACGGCAACAAACTCGGATGGATGCTTGATCTTCTTGGTCCAAGAAAGATCGGAGATATAGATCAAACCGTCGATTCCTTCTTCCAACTCTACGAATACCCCAAAATTGGTAAAGTTTCTAACGATTCCCTTGTGCCTTGATCCAACAGGATATTTGGAAGTAATATCGGTCCATGGGTCTGGCGTTAATTGCTTAATACCCAACGACATTTTACGATCTTCCCTATCCAAGGTCAATACAACAGCTTCAACTTCGTCTCCCACGTTCACAAAGTCTTGGGCGGATCTTAGGTGCGTACTCCACGACATTTCTGAAACGTGGATCAAACCTTCAACGCCATCGGCAACTTCGATAAATGCACCGTAATCGGCAATTACAACCACTTTACCTTTTACTTTGTCGCCAACTTTGATCTCATCACCCAAGGCATCCCATGGATGTTTCTCCAATTGCTTAAGACCCAACTGGATTCTTGACTTGTTATCATCAAAATCAAGGATAACAACGTTCAATTTCTGATCTAGGTCCACAACTTCGTTCGGGTGGTTGATCCTGCTCCAGGATAGGTCGGTAATGTGAACCAATCCATCCACACCTCCAAGGTCGATAAATACCCCGTAAGATGTAATGTTCTTCACGATACCTTCCAATACTTGACCTTTTTCCAATTGGCCAATGATCTCTTTTTTCTGCTCTTCGATATCCGCTTCAATCAAAGCTTTGTGGGAAACCACTACGTTCTTGAACTCGTGGTTGATCTTCACTACTTTGAACTCCATGGTCTTGCCTACGTACTGATCGTAATCGCGGATAGGCTTCACATCGATTTGGGAACCCGGCAAGAATGCCTCGATGCCGAATACGTCCACGATCATACCACCTTTGGTACGACATTTAACGAATCCAGTAACAATCTCTTCTTTGTCGTGTGCGTTGTTAACACGCTCCCACGCCTTGATGGTTCTTGCTTTACGGTGAGACAACACCAATTGACCGGTCTTGTCCTCACGGATATCTATAAGTACCTCAACTTTATCACCAACTTTGAGATCGGGATTGTAGCGGAACTCATTCAAGGAAATTACACCTTCGGACTTGGCATTGATATCAATGATCGCCTCACGGTCTGTCATGTGAACCACTTTTCCTTCCACTACTTCCTCATCGGCAGTGTCCACAAAGTTTTCCTCTACAAGTGTCTCGAATTCCTTGAGCTTGGTATCATCTACGCGCTCAATTCCTTCTTCGTACTTGTCCCAATCAAAATTTTCAAGAAACTCCTGAGGATCTTGCTTGGGTTCTGTTTCTTTTACTTCTGGTGCTGCGGCAGTTTCTTCTACCTCAACGTTTTGTTTTTCTTCAGCCATGCTGCTGATTAAAATTTGTATTCCACGTTTTACAAGAGTTGAACAATTACCGCGGAAGTGGTTTTTAAAATGATTTTCTAAAATTCCCTTTTTCTCTTGCCTCCTTGCCAAAAGGGGTGCAAAAATACAATTAAATTCTTGATATACAAAGCCTATAAGCAAGGTTTCAGCAAAAAAAGTATTACCATTATTTAATAGCAAAATTTGAGCATATTAACTATCTTGAGAATTCTAATTGTTAACTGTAAAAAATCGAATTATGAGTGTAAAAGCAAAATATCAACCTGTATTAGACCTGGGCGAGAAATTGGAAGTAAAAAACGGGGATGTGAAAGTTGAAGGCGATATCTTAAAAATAAAAGGGATGACCAAGACCCAATACGAAAAAAACCTATTGTGGGACAAGATCAAGGAAATTGGTGGGGAAAAGCCATCGGACATTAAGGCCAATATTACTGTGGAAGATGAATCCGTTTACCACAGACATACGGTGAAGAGCGGGGAATCCTTGAGCAAGATTGCGAAGCATTATTACGGCGACCCGATGAAGTACACCAAAATTTTTGATGCGAACACCAATGTTTTAAAGGATCCGAACGTGATCCACCCCGATCAGGTGTTGGTGATTCCGAATTTGTAAGGAATTGCCACATTGACAGAATAAGAAAAAGCGCCCTTTGGGCGTTTTTTTGGTTTTTGGGGATTTCCACGTTTGGGCACAACCGTGTAGTGCCGACTCAGCTAAGGCCTCCATCAATCCATACTGGAATTTTAAACATAAAAATGCTAACTTCACTTATCGGTCGATATAAATCATTAAAACGATTCATATCTTTTGACGCTGTACCCCATGGGAGAACGACCCCATTACAAATTGGATGACCTTGCATTTTAAAGGGACGATATCCATAAATCCCTACTGGCAGGCACAATTATTCACATTTAATTTTTTAAAAATGAACAAAAAAGAATTCAAGGCCAAGGCGAACCAAACCATTGACGGGGTTTCGGCTAAAATCCACGAGTTGAAGGCAAAAAAAGAATCTGCCAGTGGGGACGCAAAATCTAAGTATGACAAAGCAATCAGGGATTTGGAGTCAAAACGATCGGACTTGGAAAGTAAATATGCCGACCTTAAAAATGCATCCGAAGAAAAGTGGGATGAAGCAAAAGATGCGTTTTCATCCGCTTCAGACTCTTTTAAGGAAGGATTTGACAAGTTGAAAGGCTTGTTCTCTTGATTAACCAACAGGGCCTGTAGATGATTTACAGGCCCTGTTCTTTTATTTGATAAAATGAAAAAACTGCTCTTTTTCTGGAAAGAATTGCTTGCCACGTTCTGGTTTGTACCTGTTATAATTATTGGTTTAGCAGTAGTATTGTCAGTAAGCTTGGTTTCATTGGATAATATGATAACCATTCCACAAGAAGGTTGGATTCGCTTTTTCTCGGTGAACAGCTCCGATTCTGCAAGAAGCATTTTATCTACTATTTCAGGTGCCATGATCGGTGTTGCAGGAACAGTTTTTTCAGTAACATTGGTTGCTTTGACACTTGCCTCCTCTCAATTTGGCCCTAGACTGATAAAAAACTTTATGTACGTACGCCTCAACCAAGTAGTTTTGGGTTCATACATTGCCACGTACCTATATTGCCTCTTGGTTTTAAATGCTATAAAGGAAGGAAATGGATATACTTTCATTCCATCCATTTCCATTTTTGTTGCCATTTTAATGGCCGTAGCAAATATTACTTTGCTTATCGTATTTATACACCAAATTGCAGTAAGTATCCAAGCCGACAAGGTTATTTCTGATATATCAGACCTTATTTTGGAACAAGTAGAAACGCTTTTCCCGGAAAAAATAGGGGATGAACTCAAGGACAATAAAGATTTTGATGAAGATGCTGCTATTTCCAACTATCAAAAACAAACACGTATCAAATCCCCCAAAAATGGTTATCTGCAATATTTGGACAGCGAAGTAATATCAAAGATAATAACTGATAATGATTCCTTGTTTGAATTAAAGCACAGACCGGGTAGCTTTTTAGTGAAAGACCAAGAAATCGGCGTAATTTATTCAAACATGGATTGGCAAGCAGAATCCATAGATAAACTACTACACCAATTTGTTTTTGGAAAAATAAAAACCTCCCAGCAGGATTTGGAATTTTCAATCCATCAAATGGTAGAGATTGCGGCCAGGGCATTATCTCCAGGGGTAAACGACCCATATACCGCAATTGCATGTATTGACAACCTAACAGCGACTATGTGCTACTTGGCACAAGCCAAATTCCCTTCAAAGTATCGTGTTGATGAAGACGGAAATCTTAGGGTTATTGCAGATGTATTGGATTTTGAAGGTGTATTAAATGCCGCATTTAATCAAATCAGACAATTTTCAGCAGGAAGCACCTCGGTAATCATAAGGCTTTTGGAAGCATTGATAACCATCCAAAATTTCACCAAACGAGAAGGTCACAAAATGGCGATAATCAATCATGTTGAGATGGTGTTGCGATTAGGAAAAGAAACAATAAAAGAAAAAAATGACCTTGACGATTTGGAAAAAAGAGCGAACCTGATTTTGAAGTAATGAAGAACTACTGGCTACAACAAGTTGTATAAGAGCAACTCCAAAATCAGAAACTATTCTAAGCCCTGCTTCGCAATCACCCGTTGGGAGTACTTGCGGTTTTTACAAAAAAGAGCAAGAACTCACTTGGAACCTAAATCTGAATAAATCAAAAATAATTACCAATTCGGTAACTTTTTGCTACATTTGCGACAAACAATCATAATGTGAGGGTAATAGCCAAACGCACATTACGGAATTTCTGGGAGAAACACGCCGACAGCGAGGATCAATTAAAGGCGTGGTTCAGGGAAACCGAAAAGTCCGAATGGAAAAACATAAACGAACTAAAAAATGATTATCCAAGCGCAAGTATTCTAAAGGACAACAGAATTGTTTACAACATCAAAGGAAACAACTATCGGTTGATTGTAAAGTTCAACTTTGAATATCAAATATGCTGGATACGTTTTATTGGAACCCACGCGGAATATGACAAGATTGACGCAAACAACATCTGACAAATGAATATAGTACCAATCAGAAACGAAAAAGATTATCAAAATGCCCTCAACAGGCTTGAGGATATTTTTGATGCAAAAAAAGGAACGGAAGAAGGAGACGAACTGGAAATCCTTTCGATTTTAATCGATCGTTTCGAGAATGAAAATTTCCCAATCGATATGCCAGACCCAATTGAAGCCATCAAATTCCGAATGGAACAAATGGGAATGAAACAGAAAGACTTGGCAGAAGTTGTGGGGTTTAAAAGTAGGGTCAGCGAAATTTTGAATAAAAAACGAAAGTTGACTTTGGGAATGATTCGAAAACTAAACACCGCGCTTCATATTCCAACTGAAGTCTTGGTTCAGGATTATTAAAAAACGGCAGAACCGTATATCGCCAATCATCTAAAACACCAACACATCAACCCAGCTTTGCAATCACCCGTTGGGAGTAATCATAAATCCGCTCAAACTGCTCTTCCAAGCCCATATCGCTGTTATCAAACTCAATGGCATCCTTGGCTTGGGTCAATGGGGAAATGGTACGGGTAGAGTCTATTCGGTCGCGTTCCTCCACATTTTTAAGCACTTCGGGATAGGAGACCTTCTCCCCTTTTTCCAGCAATTCCTTGTAGCGGCGAGCCGCTCGGGTCTCGGGAGATGCGGTCATAAAAAGTTTTAGTTCCGCGTCTGGAAAAACAACGGTACCGATATCACGGCCGTCCATCACGATGCCTTTATCCTTGCCCATTGCTTGTTGGATCTTCACCAATTTTTCACGGACTTCCTTAATTGCGGCAACGGGACTTACAAAACCGGACACCCGCATAGATCTTATTTCCTGCTCCACATTTTCATCGTTCAAAAACATTTCGGAACGCCCCGTTTGCTTATTGGGCAGAAATTTGAGGTGTATTTCCGATAGTTTATCAACCAAAGCAGCCTTATCCAACTCCCCTTTATCGTTGATGATGCCCTCTTGCAAAGCAAAAAGGGTCACCGCTCGGTACATGGCACCCGTATCCACATAAATATAATTTAAGGCAGAAGCCAACCTTTTGGCAATGGTACTTTTTCCCGTGGAGGAATATCCATCTATTGCTATTGTTATTTTTCTCATCGAAACAAAAATAGGGATAACACCCCTAAAGTCGCCTTTAGGGGGGAATTCCTTTACAAAAAGTCCTTTGGGCCTTTGAAGTTGGAATATATCAAATGTAGTTGAGACTAGAGTTTTTTTGCATTCTTAACCTTTTGCTTGGTAATCGCAATGTCGATAACCTCGCTCATGTCCGTTACATAATGGAACGTAAGCCCTTTCAGGTATTCGTCCTTGATTTCCTCAATATCTTTTTTGTTATCCGTACACAGAATGATTTCCTTAATGCGCGCCCTTTTAGCGGCCAAAATCTTTTCTTTGATCCCTCCCACGGGCAAAACCTTGCCCCTGAGCGTAATCTCGCCCGTCATTGCCAAGCTCTTCTTCACCTTACGCTGTGTAAAGAGGGATACCAGCGAGGTCAGCATAGTGATACCCGCACTAGGGCCGTCTTTTGGCGTGGCACCTTCGGGCACGTGAATGTGCACATTGTATTTATCGAACACCTCTGGGTCGACCCCATAGGTTTCTGCGTTGGATTTTATGTATTCCATGGCAATGGTGGCGGACTCCTTCATCACCTTACCGAGGTTACCGGTAATGTTCATGGCACCCTTTCCTTTGGAAAGAATGGATTCGATAAACAGAATATCGCCACCTACACTGGTCCACGCCAAGCCTGTGACCACCCCGGCCACATCATTGTTTTCGTACTTGTCGCGTTCCAAACGGGCCGGGCCGAGGATTTCCTCAATATTTTCGTTGGTCAAGGTAACATTGTACGCCTCCTCCATAGCAATGGATTTTGCAGCATAACGTACCACTTTGGCTATCTGTTTTTCCAAACTACGCACTCCGGATTCACGGGTGTAGCCTTCCACAATCTTCTCCAATTGACGCTTACCGATTTTTACATCCTTTTTGGTAAGTCCATGCTCTTTCAGCTGCTTGGGCAACAAATGTCGCTTTGCAATCTCCACCTTTTCCTCGATAGTATAGCCCGTTACGTTGATAATTTCCATTCGGTCGCGCAAGGCAGGCTGTATGGTGGACAGGTTGTTCGCCGTGGCAATAAACATTACTTTGGACAAATCGTACCCCATTTCCAGGAAATTATCGTGGAACTCGCTATTCTGTTCAGGGTCCAATACCTCCAACATCGCTGAAGACGGGTCCCCTTGGTGACTGCTTGCCAGTTTATCGATTTCGTCCAAAATAAACACGGGGTTGGAAGTTCCAGCTTTCTTCAAACTTTGAATAATACGACCTGGCATGGCACCAATGTAGGTTTTTCGGTGTCCTCGAATTTCGGCTTCATCTCGCAGTCCGCCCAAGGACATACGTACATATTCCCTGCCCAATGCCTCTGCTACGGATTTTCCTAACGATGTTTTACCCACTCCGGGAGGTCCGTACAAACAAAGAATTGGCGATTTCATATCGTTTCGCAGTTTCAAGACTGCCAAGTATTCAATAATTCGGCGTTTTACATCTTCCAAGCCGTAGTGATCTCTGTCCAAAATCTTTTGGGCACGCTTTAGATCGAATTTATCCTTGGAATATTCGTTCCACGGCAAGTCCAGCAGCAGGTCCAAATAATTGCGTTGGATGGAGTACTCGGCCACTTGTGGGTTCATACGTTGCAGTTTGGAGAGTTCTTTCTCAAAATGCTCCTTCACTTTTTTGCCCCACTTCTTCTTTTTGGCATTTTCGCTCATTTCATCCACCTCTTCCTCATAGGATAGTCCACCTAGTTCCTCTTGGATGGTCTTCATTTGTTGGTGAAGGAAGTATTCGCGTTGCTGTTGGTCCATATCGCTACGGACCTTGCTTTGGATGTCGTTGCGCAATTCCAGCTTTTGAAGCTCCATGTTCATATACTTCAAGGTAGCCAACGCCCTTTCCTGAAGGTTGGCAATTTCCAAAAGTTGCTGTTTTTCTTTTACGCCCAGATTCAGGTTGGAAGACACAAAATTGATCAGGAACGAATTGCTTTGAATGTTCTTGATGGCAAAAGTGGCTTCGCTGGGAATATTTGGGTTGTCCTTGATGATTTTGAAGGCCAATTCCTTGATGGAATCGATAATCGCTTCAAATTCACTTCCTTTTTCATCGGGACGCACCTCCGCGGCCTCGCTCACCTTGGCCGTCAAATAGGGCTTTTCGGTAAGTACGGCATCTATCTTGAATCTTTTTTTCCCTTGAATAATCACGGTAGTGTTTCCATCCGGCATTTGAAGTACCCTCAAGATACGGGCAACGGTCCCGACCGTGTTGATGTCTTCGAGACCGGGGTTTTCGACACTCTCGTCTTTCTGGGATACCACACCAATGGTTTTGGATCCATTGTTGGCATCCTTAATCAAATTGATGGATTTGTCCCTGCCCGCAGTGATCGGAATCACGACACCTGGAAACAGCACCGTGTTTCGAAGGGGAAGTACCGGTAAGGTTTCCGGCAAGCTCTCCCTGTTCATCTGTTCTTCATCCTCAGGGGTCAACAACGGTATCAATTCCGCATCTTCGTCCAACCCTTGCAGATCTATATTGTCAAAATTGGTAATTTTCATCTCTCCCATATCATCTTTTTCGGTCATTTTGTCATAACAAACAAACAACCAACATTTTTATTCAACATTAAAACTTGTACAAATCACTCAAAATCAGTGTTTATAGCGACTCACAAGCTTATTATCACCCATTAATTGGCAATTCTTGTGCCATTAAAAATCAAATTTTAAGAAAAAAGTGTAACAAATGGTAAATTGGGTAATCTATAAGACAAACCAATCATTTTTTGAGCCAACAAAATGAACATATTGACACACTGCTCGAATTGTGCATGCAGGGGAAGCAAAGTGCACAGCTAGAGGTTTACAACCGCTATTACAAAGCAATGTACAACACCGCTTTTAGGATTGTAAAACACACGGCTGAGGCTGAGGATGTGATGCAGGAATCGTTCCTGAGCGCATTTACCAAACTGCACACCTTTAAGGGGGACGTCACCTTCGGGGCATGGTTAAAGCGGATTGTGATCAATAACAGTATTTATCATTACAAAAAGCAGCAGAAAAAACGCGCTGCAGACTTGGATGATGTAATGTACAAGGTCGAAGATAATGATGGAGTTGCTTCGGATCAGAATGGTTACACAGAACTGAAGGCTCAAAAAGTGATGGAAACCATGAAAAGTTTGAAAGACAATTACAGAGTTTCTTTGACCTTACATTTAATTGAAGGGTATGATTACGAAGAAATAAGTGAAATAATGAACATTAGCTATGCTAATTGTAGAACCACGATTTCGAGGGCCAAACAAAGCCTGAGAAAAAAGTTGACCGTAAATGTGTAGTTATGAACAAAGATAATTTAGATAGGTTGTTTGAGAAACTCCACGGGGAGTTTGATGTAGCGGAGCCGCAAAGCGGGCACCAAGAAAGGTTTTTGGAAAAACTGAACAAAGATCAGGGCACTATTGCCCTAAACGAGAAAACATCTTGGTGGAAACCTTTGTCCATAGCTGCATCCATTGCCCTAGTGGCACTCTTGGGCTACCAAGCCTTTGGCCCACAACCTAGCATTAAGCAACAGGTGACAAAAATTGCTCCCGAAGTTTCCCAAACCGAATTCTACTTTGCCAACCTCATTGAAGAGCAAGTAGAGGAACTCAAAGAAGTAAAAACGCCGGAGACCGCGCAATTGGTGGACGACACCTTGGCACAACTGGAAAAACTGGACAAAGACTATGAAACCCTTGAGCAGGATTTGGTAAACGGTGGTGACAGTAAAATTATCTTGAGCGCCATGATCACCAATTTCCAAACGCGAATTAACCTTTTAAAAGAAGTTTTGAGCCAAATAGAAAATATTAAGAACTTAAAATCACAAAATGATGAAAGCTTTACCATTTAAATACATTTTTTTCGCCTTGGCTTTGATTCCACTTGTTGCAATTGCTCATGTGGACAATGAAAAGTTGAACGGTAGGTACACCAAGGAGAAAACCATAAAAAGAGAGTACAACGTTAATTCCGATGCCCTCTTGAAGGTCAACAATAGTTACGGGAACCTCAACATAACTTCTTGGAACGAAAACCGTATTGTGATAGAAGTCCACATTAAAACCAATGGCAATGACGAGGAGCGCGTGCAAGAACGGTTAAACGAAATTGATGTGGATTTTGAAAACAGCTCTAGCATGGTTTCTGCCAGAACACAATTTGGAGACCGTAGCAATAGCTGGGGGTGGAGCTGGGGAAAACGCAAAAAAGTGAGCGTACAGGTAAATTACACCATTAAACTGCCCGTAAAAAACAGTGTTAACCTGAGCAACGACTACGGTAGCATTATTTTGGACCGTATTGACGGGCATGCCAAAATAAGTTGTGACTACGGAAAGTTGGAAATTGGGGAGCTTCGTGGCCGTAACAACGAGCTTAAGTTCGACTACACCTCTCGATCTACTTTTGATTATGTGAACAGTGCCGAAATCGTAGCGGACTATTCCGGGTTTACCATCAAAAAAGCTGGTAACCTAAACATAAGAGCCGATTATACCAATGCTGTTGTTGAAGATATGAAAAATCTGGAATACACCAGCGATTATGGCTCCATTGAAGTGAACAACGTAGAAAATGTAACTGGCAGCGGAGACTATATTGGTGTAAAACTGGGCAATGTGCACGGCAATGTTTCCATAAACGGTGATTATGGGTCGTTAAAAATAGAGCGTTTGGCCCCAGATGCCGGAAACGTGGAAATACGGACCGATTACACAGGCATTAAAATAGGGTATGACCCAGGATACCATTTCGATTTTGAGATTTCTACCGAATATGCCGGTGTAAGTGGTAAGGAGGATTTTGAAATCAACATCAGTAAAGAAAAATCTACCGAGAAATATTATAGTGGTTACTACGGAAAAGCAAATTCCGGAAACAGGGTAAGTATTACCAGTGACTACGGTGGAATCTCATTTTATCAAAATTAACATCAAATCAAAAACAATTTTAAACACAAAATCATGAGAAAACTTATCACACTTACGCTTGCATTGGGAATGATGGCCTGTACCAGTGCCCAATGGGGAAAACGAGTTAAAGGAAATGGCAATTATGTTACCATTGAACGCTCCGTCGGCAACTATGACGGTGTCGCCCTTGCAGGTTGGTTTGATGTAGACCTGGTATCGGGGAATGAGGGAGAAATTATCCTCGAAGGAGAATCCAACCTATTGGAGCACATTAAAACAGAGGTTAAAGATGGAAAATTGGTCATTAAAGCGGAAAAGGGCATGAATCTCAAGCCATCCAGTTGGAACAAGGGCATTCATATTACCGTACCGGTGGAGTCCATTGAATTTGTGAGTCTATCAGGCTCTGGCGACGTTGTGGGCAAAACCATGATCAAGTCCAACCGTTTTAATGCAAGCATGTCGGGCTCGGGCGATGTTAGTCTTATGGTGGAAGCAGAAGAAGTAGAAGCTGCACTTTCAGGCTCGGGAGATATAAACTTGTCCGGTAGGGCAACAAACTTTACCGTGTCGGTTTCGGGCTCAGGAGATATTAAAGCCTACGACCTAGAGGCCGATTTTGTGAAAGCAACGGTTTCCGGTTCTGCTGACATTAAAGTTACCGCCCACCAATCCATTGATGCCAGAGTGTCCGGTTCGGGTGACATCCATTACCGGGGAAATCCAAAAAAAATAAAATCAAAAGCTTCCGGTTCGGGAGATATATCCAAAGGATAAGACCGAGTTTATCATCAATCAAAAAATGAAAAAGCCCTGAATTCAGGGCTTTTTTATGCAACTTGTCTTGCATCTATTCTTGCATTGATTCACCTATTTCTTTCCAAGTGACCAACTTTATGTTTTCTTCCTCCAAAATCTTGGCGCATTCCTCACTGGTAAAAAAATCGTAATCGTTTTGGCGCCATTTGGCTCCCCAGTATGGATGTTCAAAAGACATACCTTGACTCTCCAGATTATAATAAGCGCAATGTATGATCATTACATGAACTCCAGGCTCCAAGGCCTTAAGCGTATCGGCATAATATTTTGACATGGCATCCTTATCATAGTCTTGGGTAGCAGCCCCAAAAATTTGATTGATCACCTCCATGGGTTCGGGAGCACCTTCTCCTCCCAATTGTTTTATTTGATGGTTGACCATGGTCGGAATACCATATTCCCTCCCCAATTTTGTGTACAATTTATAGTAGCGGGGATCTGTTGCGAACAAACACCCCATGTGACTATCCAAATGAGTTGGATTGATTCCCATAGCAATCGCCTTATCAATCTGTGCACGTAGTTCAATTTCGACCTCCTCTATCTTGGCATTTTCCCAAAGTTTGTTACAATCGCTATAAAAATATCCATTGGTGTCCACTAGGCTTGCTACTTCGGAGCGGGATGCCACAGGTCCCCATCGTAACAGTTTCCATTCGCTGGTCAAGGTCAAGTGTATGCCCAGATCATGGTCAGGGTTTGCTTTTGCATATTGGGCTACTTCGGGGAACCATGGTGTGGGCACCATAATACTGGCGCTGTTCACGGAGCCTTCTTCCAGGGCATTGAATGTAGCTTTGTTCACGCTATGGACCACTCCAAGATCATCCGCATGAATGATCAAAAGTTTGGTCTCCGCAGAGAATCCAAGTCGTTCCTGGAGACTTTTTTGGGCATGGAGCCCCATTCCTGTCAACAAAATTGAGAGGGCAATTAATAAGAAGTTTTTCATGTGTCTAGTCCTTTTTATTGACGCGAGTCAGCAAAAAGATACCGATTAAAAAGAATATGGCCAAGAATATAGTGCTGTTACGCATACTTCCCGTAAGTTGTGCCACCATTCCGTACATAAGTGTTCCGATGATGATGCCTATTTTTTCCGCAACATCATAAAAACTGAAAAACGATGTGGTATCGGTAGTCTCGGGCAAAAACTTGGAATACGTGGAACGGGACAGGGCTTGAATCCCTCCCATGACTATTCCGACCAATCCAGCGGCAATGTAAAAGTCCATGGGGGTTTGTAGGAAATAGGCATACACACAAAGCAATGTCCAAATTACGTTAATGACGATAAGCGTTCGGATATTTCCAAAAACCTTGGAGGCCCTTGCCGTAACCGTTGCCCCTAAAATGGCCACAATCTGAATCAAAAGAATACTTACGATCAATCCTGTAGTACGCTCACTATCGGAGCCCCATACAATTTCCTCTTCCCCAAAATATGTGGCGATCAACATAATGGTCTGTACCGCCATACTATAGGTGAAAAATGCACCTAGGTAACGTTTTAACTTTCTATTTTCACCGAGTTGGTGCCAGACCTGCTTTAATTCCTTAAAACCATTCAGGATGATGTGATGGCGTTCTCCTTCACGTTTGTACCCTTTGGGTAGATGTGCAAAAGTGTATTGGCTAAAGAGTATCCACCAAATTCCGACGGAGATAAAGGAATATTTCATGGCCTTGATTTCTGCAACCTCACCACCACTATCCGTGATGCCGAAAAAATCGGGTTCCATCACCATAGCCAAATTAAATATCAATAATATAACACTGCCAATATATCCCAAAGAAAATCCTTTGGCACTGATTCCATCCTGCTGTTCCGGATAGGCGATATCGGGCAAATAGGAATTATTGATGGCAAAACTCACCCAAAACCCGACAAGCCCAAAGAAATAACAGGCGAGGCCAAAATAAATGTACTCCAAAGAGAACCAATATAATCCAATGCACGAGGTCGCTCCCAAATAGCAGAAGAACTTGAGGAATACTTTTTTGTTGCCCAAATAATCCGCCACGCCCGAGACGAGAGGGGTTACAATGGCTATAAAAACAAAGGCTAGAGAGGTTACATAACTGATCAATGGCGCCCTAGCAATTTCACCACCAAAAATAGTGACCTGCTCTATGCCTGCGGTCCTAAACAATAGGCCATAAAAAAGCGGGAAAATGGCCGAGGAGATCACCAAACTGTACACCGAATTGGCCCAATCGTAAAATGCCCAAGCATTCAACAGTTTTTTGCTTCCTTTGAGTGCCAGTGTCTGTGCCATAATTTTTATTTACTCGATAATCGAGATTTGAATGCTCCGAGGCTTGCCCCGAGGTAGTTTACATAAAAATGTCACTTCGAATCTTTTTGAAAAACCCTTTTTGGTATTGCTGGATTTTCCGTTTGGCTCGAAGTGACATTCACTAATTATTCTTTACATCTATTTGAACGATGTTACCCCAAATTTACGTGCTTCTTGCTTTGCAGCAGGGGCCCATTGGGTCAAATTGTTGATTCTGGTATCGTTGGACGGGTGTGTGCTCAAAAACTCCGGGGGTGCCTGTCCGCCCGATTCCGCTTTCATACGTTGCCAGAGTTTAGCGGCCTCATCCGGATTGTATCCGGCAATTGCCATAATTTGCAAACCGATTCTATCTGCCTCGGTTTCGTGGTTTCGACTAAAGGGAAGCATTACCCCAATCTGGGAGCCTACACCATAGGCTTGATTGAACAGCCCTCTGGTCTCATCGTCCTTAATCGCCACATTACCAGCTACAGCACCAATTTGCTGGAGTGTACCTGCACTCATGCGCTGGGCACCATGATCGGCCAATGCATGTGCCACCTCATGCCCCATGACCACTGCAACACCTGTTTCGTTCTGGGCTATGGGCAAAATTCCGGTATAAAACACAATCTTGCCCCCCGGCATACACCACGCATTTACCGTTTCGTCCTCAACTAAGTTATATTCCCATTGATAGTCCTTTAGGTAACCTGGATATCCGTTAGCGTCCAACCAACGTTCCGCAGCTGAAGCAATTCGCTGCCCTACCCTTGTAATCATTTGGGCATCCGATGTTCCTTTGACCACTTTGTTTTCTTCCAAAAACTGATCGTATTGGGAGAAAGCCATGGGAAACATTTGACTGTTGTCATAAAAATTAAGTGTGCTCTTTCCTGTAAATGGATTGGTCTTGCATCCTACCACTGCCAGAAACACCAAAAAAGTAAGACTAAGCTTTTTCATAGGTAAAATCGTTTTTGTATTATGAAAATTACAAAATTTTATTTTCCGAAGATGTGAAGCTCCGTGAAATCCTTGCCAACTTCTATCGAGTTATTGCCATTCAACTTAATATCGTTTAAATCGACTTCTTCATTGTCCAGCTCCACAGTTTCAATGGTAAAGGGAAGTCCATGGAAGGTCATTTTAAATTTGTTGTACGGTGTAATGAAATTGCCATCCTTGAACTGCTGAATGATCAATTCGTTTTCCTTGCCCGTCAATTTAAACCGCCTTAAGCTATACCTTCCTTTTTTGTAATCGTAACCTTCTTGTTGGTCTTCGTATACCTCTGATCTTTCGGTTCCTTCCTTGAAATAGACATCAATGGCCAGCTTTTCAATTTCCTTTTCCCCTACATATTGCTGTACCGGGTATTTGGGGATCATGCCGCCTTCTTTAACGAACAATGGAATGCGGTGGATTTCTGCAGACACCCAACGTTCAACACCTCCCTCTACTAATTCATCGGTCCAGTAATTGTACCACTTTCCTTTAGGGAAATACATTCTCCTACCCTGTGCATTGGGCTCTTGCACGGGACATACCAACATTTGTTTTCCAAATATAAACTCATCGGTACGGAAATGGGTCTGATAATCTTCTTGATCATAAAAAACCAAGGATTGAAGCATCGGAAAACCTTCTTTGATGTAATTATAGAACATGGTGTAGAGGTAAGGCATTAGTTGGTACCTCAGCTCGATAAACTCTCTAACTATGTTCGTGATTTCATCACCGAACGACCAAGGTTCTTGATCTCCGTGGTCACCACTTGAGTGCACCCTACAAAATGGATGAAAAACGGCCAGCTGCATCCAACGTGCAAACAATTCGCCATTGGGCTGTTCGGCAAATCCACCAATATCGGAACCTGCAAAGGAATATCCGCTCATGCACAAACGTTGCATCTGTACATTGGCAATCCATAGGTGTTCCCATGTGGCTACATTATCGCCTGTCCAAGTGGCACAATAGCGCTGTGTACCGGCATACGCTGCCCTGGTAAGCACAAAAGGCCTGCGGGGGAACATAAATTTTTTGACACCTTCATAGGTGGCACGTACCATTTGCATTCCATATACATTATGTGCTTTTCTATGGCTACAAGGGTGACCATCATAATCGTGCCTCACATCCAAATTGGCGGTTTTTGAGGGAACTTCCATTACAGCGGGTTCGTTCATGTCGTTCCAAACCCCGCTCGCGCCCAGGTCCGCAATCATTTCTTTATACAGGTCCGCCCACCACTCTCGAACTCGGGGATTGGTAAAATCCGGAAATTTACATTCACCTGGCCATACTTTGCCTTTAAAATGGGGGCCATCCGCCCTTCTACAAAAGAATCCATTGTCCATGGCCTGTTGATATACCCAATAATCGCGATCTATCTTGATTCCGGGATCTATCATGGTGATGACCTTAAAGCCATCATCCTCCATTTCCTCGATCATTTTTTTGGGATTGGGGAAATATTGCTTGTTCCAGGTAAAGCACCGGAACCCATCCATATAATCAATATCCAGATAGATGGCATCGCAGGGTATGTTCAATTTCCTAAATTTCGAGGCTATATCTTTTACCTTTTGCTCCGGGTAATAACTCCATTTGGATTGGTGGAAACCCAAGGCCCAAAGTGGCGGAAGTTCTGGAACACCGGTCAAATCGGTATAAGATTCCACGACCTCCTGCATTCTGGGGCCGTAGAAAAAGTAATAGTTCATTTCGCCCCCATCGGCCCAAAAACTGGTGACATTTCGTTTTTCGGCAGCAAAATCAAAATACGTACTGAACGAATTGTCGAAAAATATACCGTAAGCTATGTTTTCTTTTAGCCCAATATAGAAAGGAATGGACTTGTACAATGGTTCCTGATCCTTGCCATAGGCGTAGGAATCCGTTACCCAATTGTTCACCCTTTTCCCTTTTAGGTTGGTGTGCGATGCCTTATCCCCCATTCCATAATAGCTTTCGCCGGAATGGCACACCTTGCTCATTTTTACCACGTTCCCGCCAAAGTCAAAGTTCTCTTCCCAATGGAAACCGAGTTCGTCCTCGGTAAGGATCACATCATCCATATCAACAATCTGAACCTTAAGATTGGCCTTGTTGATATATATTTTGATTTTGGACGTGATTATCACATATTCCGGTATTTCCTCTTCTACGGTAAGTTCATTGTACCCAAGGTTGACATCTTCACTTATGGCATAGGAGAAGTCTGGTTCAAAAACATATTCCGTGGCATACCTGAAGCGGACCACACTATCCCTTAGAATGGTAACTTGTAGAATAACACCGTTTTGGGTGGTAAAATACATTTTGTCGTTTTCTTGTCTAAAATCGACTATGTGATCGGGGTGTTGATTCCCTCTTTTTGCAACTTCTGTATTGGTTATCATCTGTAATCAGTTGAGGCTAGCAAAAGAACTACAAAAGCCTGAATAATTAAAAATATGTTTTGAAAAGCAATCAACTATAACGTTTTAGTTGCTTTTTTATCGATATACGACCACGCCCAAGGGAGGAAGGTTCATCAAAACGGATTGCTCGTACCCATTCCATGCGGTTTTGGAAGGCTTTACTGTTTTTTTGCCCATTCCGCTGCCCGAGTATTTTTTATCATCGCTATTAAAGAGCAATTTTAAGGTCGAAATCTTTGGAATGCCCAACCTATAGTTTTCCCGAGGCACAGGGGTAAAATTGCAAACAATGATCAAATCATCTTTGGGGTCTGCTCCTTTTCTAATGTATGATATGACCGTGTTTTCTTGGTCATTGTACTCAATCCATTGGAAGCCCTCTGGCTTAAACTGCTTTTCATAAAGCGCTGGTTGGCCCTTGTACATTTTGTTTAAATCCTTGATGACTTCTTGTACACCTGAATGGAAATCGTATTGTGTCAAGTGCCATTCCAAGCCCTCTTGGAAGTTCCATTCAGAGGACTGCCCAAACTCGCCCCCCATAAACAAAAGATTGCCTCCTGGATGGGTAAACATATAACCGAAGAGCAATCTCAGATTGGCAAAACGTTGCCATTCGTCCCCAGGCATTCGATACAATAAGGATTGTTTGCCATATACCACCTCGTCGTGCGAAAAAGGCAACATAAAGTTCTCGGTAAAGGCATAGGTAAGGCTAAAGCTAATGGCATTTAAATCATACGATCGGTGAATGGGGTCTTTTTTAAAAAACTCCAAGGTATCATGCATCCAGCCCATCATCCATTTCATACCAAAGCCCAATCCGCCATAATGCACTGGTTTTGTAACACCTGTAAAGGCTGTGGATTCCTCTGCAATGGTCTGCACCCCTTTAAAACTGGCATAAACTTCTTGGTTCATCTCCCGCAAAAAGGACATAGCTTCCAAATTCTCGTTATTGCCATACATGTTGGGCTCCCATTCACCATCTTCGCGAGAATAGTCCAAATAAAGCATAGATGCCACGGCATCGACCCGTAATCCATCCACGTGGTATTGATCGAGCCAAAAAATGGCATTGCTTATCAAAAAGGCCCGTACTTCGTTTCTTCCGTAATTAAAAATGAGGCTTTTCCAATCGGGGTGATACCCTCTTCTTCTATCCGGGTGTTCATATAGATGTGACCCATCAAAATAACCGAGTCCATGGGCATCTTCTGGAAAGTGCGACGGCACCCAATCCAAAATGACACCGATACCGCGTTGGTGCAAAGCATCTACCAGTACCTTAAAGTCCTCTGGTTTGCCAAAACGGGAAGTAGGCGCAAAATACCCGGTTATTTGATAGCCCCAAGAGGGGTCATAAGGGTGTTCCATTACGGGCATCAGCTCCACATGGGTAAAGCCCATCTCCTCCACATAGTCGGCAAGTTCTTCTGCCATCTCCAGATAGCTGAGCGACTCCCAGCCATTTTTTTTCTTCCATGAGGCCAAATGCACTTCGTAGACGGAATACGGCCTGTCCAACCCGTTCTTTTCTTCACGGGCAACCATCCAGTTCTTGTCCTTCCAATTGTAGGTATCATCCCAAACCAAGGACGCTGTTTGCGGCGGTTGCTCGCAAAAGCGCGCAAACGGATCCGCCTTTTCGGTCCAGATGTCGTTGTTGTTGGAATGTATCTTGTACTTGTACTTGCTTCCCTTGTCCACTCCTGGAATAAATCCTTCCCAAATACCGCTGCCGTCCCATCGAACATTCAATTGATGTTCCCCGGCAGTCCAATAATTAAAATCACCGATAACGCTTACCGATTTTGCACTAGGGGCCCAAACAGCAAAATAAGTGCCCTTTACACCATCGACCTCGGTAAGGTGCGACCCCAATTTATTGTAAAGCCGAAAATGTTTCCCTCCTTTAAAAAGGTTGATATCAAAATCAGTAAAAAAACTATGAGGAACTACCTTGGACATATTTAGAGGGTTTAGTGCTGTACAATAATAAGCATCTTTAAGCAAGAATACGATTATGACAACAGGTTTGACAATAGAAACAACATTTTTTTAAAAATGGAACGCTTTTTGATTTCATTGCAACAACAGATAAATTGAACACAAATCAAAAAATCCAAAATCATGAATAAATTTAGTACAATTTTAGGCGTTGTTATTGTTTTTGTTTTCGCAGCATGCGAAGGTCCTCAAGGTCCTCCGGGTTTTGACGGTCTTGATGGTTTAGATGGGCAAGATGGTCTTGACGGTATCCAAGGACAGGTTGTTGAAGTGGAAGGCGTAAATTTTGGTTACGATGGCGAGGCTAACCTTTTTAGTACATTGATTACATTTTCCGATGTAACCGATTTCGAAGTATTTGAATCTGATGCCGTATTGGTCTACCGACATGATGGTTTAATTGACTTGAGCGATGGTTCTACCGCAGATGCTTGGACCCAAATTCCACAGAATTACTTTTTGCAGGGAGGTACCATTCAATATGTATTTGCCCACACTTTTGTGGATCTGGAACTTTTTATTGATGGTAATTTCGACCTGTCAGGTATAAGCACCGATTTTACGGATGACCAAATCTTTAGAATCGTTATCCTGCCCAGCGAGTTTGCAGAAGCTTCAAAACTGGACACCTCAAATATTGAAAACGTAATGTCCGCCTTAAATATTGGCGAAGAACAGGTGACAAAGTTGGACATCAACTAAGTCCCATAAAAATAGTATCTTAAGTCTCATTGGAAATCAATGGGACTTTTTTATTGGATTTTTTTGAAAGGATTCCTATCCAAATCCGTCCAATTACATAAAAAACGAATCATGGGAAAAAGATTGCTATTACTTGCTCTAGTCATATTTTTTGGATGCAAGGGAACATCGCAGGAAGAGAAAAAAGAAACTACCAAGGAAACTGACTTCAAAGTAAACAAAACCGATGCCGAGTGGCGGGCGGAACTTACCGATATGGAGTATTACGTGCTCCGAAAAGCTGCTACGGAAAATGCTTTTTCCAGCGAACTTTTGGATAACAAGCAAAAAGGCACCTATGTTTGTGCAGGTTGTGGAACTCCCCTTTTCAAAAGTGAACATAAGTTTAAATCCGGAACCGGATGGCCCAGTTTTGATAGGGAAATCAAAGGAAACGTAGCTTTTGATACCGACTATAAAATTGGCGTTGCCCGTACCGAAGAACATTGTGCAGTATGTGGAGGTCATTTAGGGCATGTCTTTAATGATGGGCCAAGCAACACCACAGGGAAAAGACATTGTATCAACGGAGCTGCACTTGATTTTATACCTGACAACAACTAAACGTTTTAAAAACTATATGGACAAAAAATACGGCCTAAACAAAACCGAAGAGGAGTGGAAACAACAACTATCTCCCGAAGAATATTATGTTTTACGACAAAAGGGGACCGAACGCCCCTACACGGGCAAGTTCGACCTTCATTTTGAAAATGGCGACTACCATTGCAAAGCATGCAATGCCAAATTATTTGAAAGCGAACACAAGTTTGAAAGTGGTTGCGGATGGCCTTCTTTTGACCAAGCCGTTGAAGGCGCCATCGAATACATTCGGGACACCTCCCATGGAATGGTCCGTACCGAGACGGTCTGCGCCAATTGCGGAAGTCATTTAGGACATGTTTTTAACGATGGTCCCAAAGAAACGACCGGTCAGCGGTACTGCATCAACTCGGTGAGCATTGATTTTGACCCTGAAGAATAGATGGACTTCCAAGAGAATTATATAGCTAGCGTAAAATTTGAGTTCCAACGGTACAAAACCATGGGGGACAAAACTTTTGTCCAAATTTCAGATGCCGATATTCATTGGAAACACAACGATTCCGATAATTCCATTGCCATCATTGTAAAACATATTGTAGGCAACATGATGAGCCGTTGGACCAATTTTTTATCCGAAGACGGAGAAAAATCCTGGCGTAACCGCGACATGGAATTTGAAGAGCCCTATACCTCAAAATCAGAAATGATAACTGCCTGGGAAAAAGGGTGGAAATGCCTTTTTGAGGCCCTGGGCAGTATTAACCCGTCCAATTTCCAAAGCAAAGTTAAAATCAGGAACGAAGAACACTCCATTGTGGAGGCCATCAACCGGCAATTGGCACATTACGCAAGTCATGTGGGTCAAATTGTATTCGTGGGCAAAATGATAAAAGGCCACGATTGGAAATCGTTGTCCATACCAAAAGGAGCGTCCAAAGACTTCAATAAAAAGATGTTCGGGACAGGCAAACCTTGATTTCACAAACAAACCCATATTTGCGTTTTTTCAACTTGGGAAATGGGGATGGATTTCCGTACTTTTGCACCTGCCGATCAAAGGCAGGGTTCTAATCTAACAACTAAAATCAAAATCTAATGAGCAAGTTCGATATAATTGTTTTGGGAAGTGGTCCTGGTGGATATGTTACTGCAATCAGGGCGTCACAATTGGGTTTCAAAACAGCCATTGTAGAAAAAGAAAGTTTGGGAGGTGTATGTCTTAACTGGGGGTGTATCCCGACCAAGGCCCTTCTAAAATCTGCTCAGGTATTCGAATATTTAAAGCACGCCGAAGACTACGGTTTGAGTGCTGAAAATGTAAGTTATGATTTTGATGCCGTTGTAAAAAGAAGCCGTGGAGTTGCCGATGGAATGAGCAAGGGAGTTCAATTCTTGATGAAGAAAAACAAGATTGAGGTCATTAATGGATTTGGAAAGGTAAAACCGGGCAAAAAAGTGGAAGTAAAGGCCGAAAACGGAGAAACTACCGAATATTCTGCCGATAATATCATAATCGCAACAGGAGCGCGTAGCCGTGAGCTACCAAGTCTTCCACAGGATGGTGAAAAGGTAATCGGTTATCGCGAGGCTATGTCCTTGAAAAAGCAACCCAAGAAAATGATCGTGGTGGGCAGTGGTGCCATTGGTATGGAGTTCGCTTATTTCTATCACTCCATGGGCACAGAAGTTACTGTTGTGGAATATATGCCGAACGTTGTTCCTGTTGAGGACGAAGATATTTCCAAGCAATTGGAGCGTAGCTTCAAAAAATCAGGCGTAAAAATCAAAACCTCTGCCGAGGTCACCAAAGTTGATACATCTGGTGATGGTGTAAAAGCCACCGTAAAAACCAAAAAAGGGGAAGAAGTTATCGAGGCCGATATTGTTCTTTCCGCTGTTGGAATCAAAACCAACATTGAAAACATCGGTCTGGAAGATGTTGGAATTGCAACGGACAGAGATAAAATATTGGTGAACGATTACTACCAGACCAACATTCCGGGTTACTATGCCATTGGTGATGTTACTCCAGGCCAAGCCTTGGCTCACGTTGCCTCCGCAGAAGGAATCCTTTGTGTAGAAAAATTGGCCGGAATGCATGTAGAAGCCTTGGATTACGGAAACATTCCAGGCTGTACTTACTGTATCCCAGAGGTAGCCTCTGTTGGAATGACGGAAAAACAGGCCAAAGAAAAAGGATACGACCTTAAAATTGGCAAGTTTCCTTTCTCCGCAAGTGGCAAAGCAAAAGCTGCAGGCACTCCAGATGGTTTTGTAAAGGTTATTTTTGATGCCAAATACGGTGAGTGGCTAGGTTGCCACATGATCGGTGTTGGTGTAACCGATATGATCGCTGAGGCCGTAGTTGCCAGAAAATTGGAGACCACAGGTCACGAAGTACTTAAAGCGGTACACCCGCATCCCACCATGAGCGAAGCGGTAATGGAAGCCGTTGCCGATGCTTATGATGAAGTAATCCACCTATAAACTATGCTTAAAATTTTTAGGGCCACTGCTATTTTAGAAGGTATTTCCTATCTACTCCTTTTCGGAATGACCATGCCGTTAAAGCATTGGGCAGATATTCCTGAACCAAACCAAGTTGTTGGAATGGCACATGGAATATTGTTTATTCTATATGTAGTGGTGGCCATAGTTTTTTGCTGGGAAAGAAAATGGAAATTGAAAAGGTTCATTATTCTTTTTGTAGCATCGCTCCTGCCCTTCGGCACCTTTTACGCCGATAAAAAATACTTGAAGAATTTAGCCTAGAAAACTCTGGATGGCCAAATCATAGCTTTGGAGCCCAAATCCTAGGATAACACCTTTGGCTCCTGGTGATATGTAAGACACATGCCGATATTCCTCACGCTGGTGCGTATTGGAGATATGTACTTCGATTACCGGAGTTTCCACAGCTTTCACCGCATCACCAATGCCTACAGAAGTATGCGTATAGGCAGCTGCATTTAGAATAATACCGTCATAATTAAAACCCACTTCCTGTATTTTACCAATCAGTTCCCCTTCGATATTGGATTGATAGTATTCCAATTCCACTTGTGGAAATTTTTCTTGAAGTTGTTCAAAGTAGTCTTCAAATGAGGTGCTCCCATAAACCTCGGGTTCACGCTTTCCCAAAAGATTAAGGTTGGGGCCGTTAATGATCATTAGTTTCATAGCTGTAAAAATATGGTATTTTTTCAAGCACAAAAAAAAGCGAAAGGGCATCCCTTTCGCTTTTTATATTTTTGGTTATCCAGATAATTAGTTGAACCTGTATCCAGCACCGACTGTAAGGGTGTTGATATCTACAACATCCCCAAAATCACCGCCTCTGCTTATTTGAAGGCCGTATCTGGCTTCAACAAACCAATTGTCATCGATTTGATAACCACCTCCAAAAGCTACGTCAAGTCCAAATTCACCGTCTGGCACGTCTTCCAACAAATAATTGATTTGCGGACCTGCTTGAATGTTAAACTTGTCGGCAACCTTATATTTGAACATTACGGGAACATATAATGATGTCAAATCATTTACAAAACTCAAAAGCAAAGAAGGTTCAATGTCGAATTCTTCAGAGAGGTAGAAATTATAGCCTCCTCCGAGATAAAATCCCAATTCACTGTCGCTTACATCTCCAAAAAACTCATCACCTGAGTCAAAACTCATAGATACGTTATTGAATCCTGCTTTAGCTGCAAAACCTTCCTGTCCATAGGAGTTCATAATAGCAAGACCAACAAAAAGAACTGTTAATACAAATACTTTTTTCATAATTAAAGGTTTAATTTTAGTTAAGGTTACAAATATAGCAATGTCATTTTTTCAGCTTAAAAAAATAAAATGTTTATTTAATTAGGTGTTTTTTCAAGAAATCATCATTCAATGGCAAATTGAAGCCCAAAACCAAAAGCTGCGACTTCATTTTCACCTACATTACTGAGTACAACCGATGGCCGCCAATCAAAATTAAGCACAAAAGGAACTCCATCTATCTTAAAATCGAGTCCCAAATGAGGGCGTAGCGCAAAAATGTTGTCCGAGTTTTTAATAAAAATAATACTCGGTCCAACCCCTGCATACCAGCGTAAGCCGGGTGCCCTAAAAAATCCTTTGTGGAAAGAATACAGAAAGGTGGCAATGGTGGCATTGTCCTCGAAACCCAAATCCGCTTGGCCTACATGATTATCGGAAAAAAAATATTTCCCGGTAGCTCCAAAAAAGGTAGCCTCATCATAAAGGTCAATGCCCAACCCCAAGGCAGCCCTGTAATTTGTTTGGGCCTTAACGGCCAGGTTACCAAGCATAAATAATGCAAAAACTAAAAGTAATTTTTTCATTTGTTAAGTGTAATTAGTGGTTAATATTCATAGTTTAAACTGCAAGATTTGGGGTTAAAACAGTTACTTTTTCTTTTTAAAACAAAAACAAAATTCCCAATGCCGCCATCGAGAAATCGTAATCATCACTTATTTTTACGTAAGAAATGTTTATTTCGGTGGTGCTATTCAGATTGGCACCAATAATGGGCCTTACATAAAGCCCTCCTGTATTACCATCATTTATTCCAACAGCATATCCTACATCGGCACCGATCTTAAAATCGTAGGTGGGGTATATTCTAAAAGCACCCGCTACAGGAACATATTGGATATTGGGAAAGTTACCCTCCACCACCACAGGGCCAAAATCTGCCGTATCGTTGTTTATAAAGGCATTCATAAATCCTGTGGCGATACCTGCATCAATGAGTTCCGAAACTCCCCAATGATATCCTAAATCCAGGCCCAGTTCAAAATTTGAAAGATCAGAAATATCTCCAAATGGAATCCCTAAATGAACTCCTGCTTTAAAATTTGTCCGATCCACTCGTTGTGCCATGGATGAAAAACTTACGGCAACCAAAGCTATGATCACCATTACAAATGTCTTTTTCTTCATTGTTAAAATTTTATTAACAACAGAACGTCTTCATCGGTAAAAAAGTGCCTTTTGATATAATTTTCCTACAAAACGAGCATTTTCCATTATTTATCCATTCAATTTCTATTCGGAAAGTATTGAAACTTGTGGTTTTTTAATCCCCCCAATTGACCAAAGGGCAATTTGAGTTGACCAATGCATACTTTTAATCAATACCGAAAATGGAATGTCACTATATTTGATGATATGAACTGGCAGCAAGCACTAAAAGACTACCAAAATTATTTGAAAATAGAGCGAGGTCTTTCCCAAAATTCCATTTCAAATTATGCTATGGACCTTCAAAAACTCGTTCATTTTCTTGAGGATAATTCAATTGATGAAAAACCAGTTGTGATTCCTCGAGAAACGGTTCAACAGTTTATTTATGATATTGCCAAAATAGTGAGCCCTAGAACACAGGCAAGGATCATTTCGGGTTTAAAAGGATTTTTTACCTATTTGGTTTTTGAGGATTACAGGGAGGATAATCCTATGGATCTTATCGAAACCCCAAAAATTGGAAGAAAGTTGCCCGACACCCTTTCCGAGGAGGAAATAAACAATTTGATTGCCGCCATCGATCTATCCAAACCTGAAGGAGAACGCAATAGGGCAATTTTGGAAACCTTATATGGCTGTGGTCTTCGGGTATCGGAACTGATCAACCTAAAACTATCCGACCTGTATTTTGATGAGGACTTTATAAAAGTAACGGGGAAAGGAAACAAACAACGTTTTGTCCCGATCAGTGATGTGAACCAAAAATACATCAACATTTATTGGAAAGAGGTTCGGGTGCATTTGACCATAAAAAAAGAACACGAGGATTTTGTTTTTTTAAACCGTAGAGGCAAACAATTGACCCGGGCCATGATCTTCACCATTGTTAAAAGGCTTGCAGAAAAAATTGGGCTGGATAAAAATATAAGTCCGCACACGTTTAGACACTCCTTTGCTACCCATCTTTTGGAAAATGGTGCCGACCTAAGAGCTATACAACAAATGTTGGGGCATGAGAGCATTACCACTACCGAGGTGTACATGCATGTGAACCGTACCCACTTGACCAAAGTACTTAAGGAATTTCACCCGAGAAGATAAAAAATCTCAAAATTTTATTCGGGTTCCCATCTCAAGTCGAGTGCCCACTCCCTCTAGCCCTAGGCTGTAAAAATTGGATTCATCTATTGGGCGAACCATCTGTACATCCAAAAGCATATTTTCGCGAACTTGGTGTTCCATGCCGAGAAAAATTTCTTGACGCGGGTCGGGGTTTGGATATCCCCTGCCACGATTGTACAAATCCCATTCTTTTTGATATCCTCCCAACAGGTAAAGTTTTTTACCGATCCTTTGGTTTAGCTGTACACCTACACTGAACCTGTCAGCGTGGTAGCGTCGATAATGTTCGCCAATAACTTGAATTTCGTACCCTCCAAAGCTTCAAAATTGATACTGAACCAGGCAAAATGGGACAATTCATCAAATTTTGGATAATTAAAACCCTCAATATAGATTGGAGACTCCGCGGTTTTGGTAATAACAGCACTACTTTGGGCGTGAATCGTCAGACCTAACAACAATATACGGGTTAACGTGAGAAAAGAGGCCAGCTTGTACATGGTAAGTGTTTTACTACAATTTATCAAAGCTTGAACAACCCACCATGGTTATTAGCTAAATTTTAACCTTGACATTTGAAATTCAGCAAACTAAATCAGTCCTGCATCAGGGTATTCTTTTCTACCTTATTCTGCTTTTTAAAAGGTCGGATGATCAAACGTGCCTCACGATCAAAGCGGATATAATTGTACACCCAATTGATAAAGACCACTACCCTATTTCTAAAACCGATCAGGAAATACAAATGCACAAACATCCAAACAAACCAAGCAAACACGCCTTGAAACCTGAATTTTGGCAAATCTACCACTGCTTTGTTCCTTCCTACGGTTGCCATGCTGCCTTTATCTTTATAAACAAAAGGTTTCATCGGTTTACCATCCATCAACAGGACCAAGTTGTCCCCTAAGTTTCTCCCTTGTTGTATGGCAGGTTGAGCCATCATAGGGTGTCCATGGGGGAACTCTTCGGTCACCATTTGGGCCACATCCCCAATGGCAAAAACATCTTCCAGTCCCACAATTTGATGAAACTCGTTTACCTTTAAACGATTGTCCCTGCTAAGAAGTTCCCTGACATCCAAACCTTTTAGCCCCACTGCTTTAACTCCTGCAGCCCACACCAAGGTTTCTGCCTCAAAAATTGTTTTGGTGTTTGTGGTTACCTTTTTGCCATCGTAATCGGTTACACGGATGTTTTTCCAAACATTTACCCCAAGCTCTTCCAAAAACTTTTCTGCTTTCTCAGATGCTTTTTCGCTCATTGCCGGTAAAATCCTATCGCCGCCTTGCACCAAGTTTATTTGTGCCCTACGGGTATCCAAATCGGGATAATCCTTGGGCAGTATTCCTTTTTTAATCTCGGCCAAGGCACCGGCAAGTTCAACCCCTGTGGGGCCACCGCCCACTATAACGAAGTTCATCAATGCATCGCGCTCATGGAGATCATCCGTTAAAAGTGCCTGCTCAAAATTCTCCAGGATCAAGCTTCGTAAATTCAAGGATTGCGGAATCGTTTTCATGGCCATACCCTTGGCCTTAATATTTTTATTGCCAAAAAAGTTGGTTTCCGAACCGGTAGCAACCACCAGATAATCATAAAAAATCTCCCCGATATTGGTCTTGATTCGTTTGGTATCCGTTTTAACTTCCTTCACCTGTGCCAATCTAAAAAAGAAATTGGGATAGCCCTGCAACACTTTTCTAATGGGGTATGCTATGGAATCCGGCTCCAATCCTCCCGTGGATACTTGATACAGCAGGGGTTGAAAATTGTGGTAATTGTGTTTATCCAACAAGACCACTTGGGCTTCTTTTTTACTTAATTTTTTAGCTAATGCAATGCCTCCAAAACCGCCGCCTATAATTACGACTCTTGGATAGCTGGATTGAGGAATGTTCATGCTCGACATACCGACAAATTTAAGTATTCCCTGCTTGAGCAGGTCATCTCAGGGTTGGTTTTTTTGTATCTTTAGCATCTAACTCAAAAAAACTTCGACCCATGAAAAAATTTCTCCCGTTAGGTGCATTGCTACTTTTGTGCACCATGGGTATTCATGCCCAAAAAAAGAAAAACGATGTAATCAAGGCTTTAGAGTCCAAATCTGAAAAATACATCGAAATTGCCCATGAAATATGGAACTTAGCTGAAATGGGATATTTGGAAGAGCAAAGTTCCGCCCTTTTACAAAAAACCCTTTCCGATGCCGGGTTTTCCATCGAAACAGGGATTGCTGGTATCCCAACCGCCTTTAAAGCAGAATATGGATCGGGATATCCTGTAATTGGTATTTTGGGAGAATACGATGCTTTACCTGGTTTATCCCAAGAGGCGGTACCAGAGAAAAAATCCGCTGGTAAAGCTGCTGGACATGCCTGTGGGCACCACTTGTTTGGAACAGCATCCACCGCCGCAGCCATTTCGGTAAAGGACTGGATGGATACCAACAATATTAAAGGAACCATTCGCTTTTACGGATGCCCGGCCGAAGAAGGTGGTTCCGGTAAAGTTTATATGGTTCGCGAAGGCGTGTTTGATGATGTGGACGTAGCTCTGCATTGGCACCCAAGTTCGGCAAATGCTGCCAGTGCCGGTGCTGCATTGGCCAACAAATCTGCCAAATTCAGGTTCCATGGGGTTTCTGCGCACGCCGCGGCCGCACCACAAATGGGACGTTCGGCCTTGGATGGCGTAGAGGCCATGAACGCCATGGTAAACATGATGCGCGAACATGTCCCCGAAGATGCAAGAATTCACTACGTAATCACCGATGGAGGTAAAGCGCCAAATGTTGTTCCCGACTTTGCTGAAGTTTATTATTATGCAAGACACAACACCCGGGATGTGGTCGTGGATATTTTTGATAGGATCGTAAAAGCAGCAGAAGGTGCTGCCATGGGAACAGGAACTACCATGGAGTATGAAATGATCGGTGGCACCCACGAACTCCTGCCCAACCTGACCGTGCAAAAAATAATGTACGACAACTTGGTAAAAGTAGGTGGGGTTACTTACAATGAAGAGGAAAAGGTCTTTGCCGAAAAAATATCCAAAACTTTGGGCAAAGGTGCGCCGGACATTTCCTCAGCCGAAAAAATTCAACCTTACAAAGAAACAGCCAATGCATTTGGTTCTACCGATGTGGGAGACGTTAGTTTTACCGTACCAACAGCTGGCTTGGGAACGGCGACTTGGGTACCCGGAACACCTGCACACAGTTGGCAAGCCGTAGCTGCCGGTGGTATGAGTATCGGCTCCAAAGGAATGATGGTAGCCGCCCAAACCATAGCACTTACTGCAATGGATATTTTTGAAAATCCAAAAACGGTTGAAGCCGCCAAAAAGGAATTGGAGGAAAGAAGAGGAAAAGACTTCAAATATATTCCCATGTTGGGCAACAGACCTCCTGCACTGGACTATCGTAAATAGATTTTTCATCAAACACTGTAACAAAAGTTGCTTTCTGCATACTTATAATTAAAGCAACTTTACCAACCGTTTAGTGAACAAAGAACTGGAACATCGTTTTGTGACGGAACTTGAGGACAATCAAAATATTGTCCATAAGGTATGTAGCCTGTATACCAACGACAAAGATTCCCACAACGATCTGTTCCAAGAAATCACTATTCAATTGTGGAAAGCATATCCAAAGTTTCGGGGAGATGCCAAGTTTAGTACATGGATGTACCGGGTTGCCTTGAATACGGCCATCACCTTGTACCGAAAATCAAAAAAAAGGGTAAAGACTCAGGATTTTGAGTCGGTCCTCTATAAAATCAAGGCCACTGATTATGATGATACGGAAGAACGACAGTTAAAACTGATGTACGACGCCATAAAACAGCTTGGTGATATTGACAAAGCCTTGGTATTCCTCTATCTGGAAGACAAGGATTATACCGAGATAGCCGAAACTTTGGGTATTACAGAAGTAAATGCGAGAGTGAAGATGAGCAGGGTAAAAAATAAATTAAGAACCATATTAAATCCTTGATTATGCTGGATGAACTGGAGCTCTTGAAAAAAGATTGGCAAAAACGGGAAGCAGACCTTCCCAAGCTGTCCTATGAGCAAATCTATCCGATGACCAAGAAAAAGTCATCATCCATAGTTAAGTGGATTTTTTATATCAGCATCATAGAATTTGTATTCTGGGCGGGTATCAATATTATTTTTAGCGGTCCCGAAACCATGCAGGAGCTAAAGGACATGCATATTTATAAGGTTGTCATGGCTCTCAACATCATCAACTACGCCATTATCCTTTACTTTATCTATAAGTTTTACATTAATTACAAGAAAATCTCATTCACGGATTCCTCCAAGAATTTGATGAGAACCATATTAAAGGTAAAACGAACCGTAACACAATATGTGTGGTTCAATCTTATCATCTTTACTACCTATTTGATCATAAACATGTACGGGGCACTCCTTTATGGTCCCGAGGGACAGAAAATTGTTGAAGCTGCATCCAAAGACGGGGACAGCATAACATTTTGGGCCATGGTGATTGGGATATCCGTAGTATTTATAGCCGCTATCCTATTTTTAATATGGCTGTTCTACAAACTCCTTTATGGAATTTTACTAAAAAGACTTAGAAAAAACTACAACGACCTTAAAAGGTTAGAGGTCTAGCCGTCCAACTTGCCTTTATAACTGTAGCGTCTTTTTTGGTTTTCTTCCTCGTAGGCAAGAAGCTCCTTCTGAGGAATTACCTTTAGGAAAGATGGGTGTTGCTCAATGGCGTACTCCAATTTTTCCAATATGGCATCAATGGACTCGTGGTCGTAATCAATATCCAATGGCTCCTTGATTTGCATGGATTGCAAGATTCCTTTTTTCTTTACACGAAGTCCTTTTTTGTCAAAAGAACGTCGGAATCCATCAATAACCACGGGAACCACAACAGGTTTATATTTTTTGATGATGTGCGCGGTGCCTTTTCGCAATGGCTTCCATGGCGTTGTGGTACCTTGCGGAAACGTGATCACCCAGCCATCATTTAGCGCCTTTCCAATATTGGAAATATCACTGAACTTCACCTGTCGGTTCACATTTTGACCACCCGCCCTCCAGGTTCGCTCTATACTTATGGAACCGGCATAGGCCAAAATTTTGGTCAATAGACTCTTTTTCATGGTCTCCTTGGCCGCCACGTAGTAAATATTCAATTTAGGGTTCCAGAGATAGCCCAAATTTTTAATATTGTCCTCCCTCCCGCTCAAACTGGCATTAAAAACATGGAACATAGCCACCACATCGGCAAAATAGGTCTGGTGATTGCTCACAAAAAGAACATTGTTTTCCGGTAAATCACGGATAATCTGCGATCCTTCGATCTCGAGAGTATTAAATCCTTTGTAACGCTGGTGTGTCATCATACCGGCGATACGGATCAGCCATCGTTTAAAAAATAAAATATGTCCAAAAGGATTTTTCTTAAACAGACCCATGTATAGCGTTGATTGTTGACTGCAAATTTACAAAATAGCATCAAAGCACCTGTCGTAAAAGCTCCTTGATCTCGCTCATCATCATGGCGGTAGCTCCCCAAACCGTGTAACCGTTTAATTTAAAGGCCGGTACATTTATGTTTTTTGCGTAAGAAGTGCTCAAAATTTCTTCAATATGGTTGGAATCATCCAAAAAATCCCTGAGATACACCTCCACCAGGCTTTCCACTTCGCTTTCTTCTTTGATAAACGGTCGCGGATTCGGATAGATCCCGATATAGGGTCTTACCAAAAAATTACTGGGCGGAATATACACTTCACTGAGTTCTTTGATCACTTCAACCTCGGTAGGTGGTACGCCAACTTCCTCATGGGTTTCCCTTAAGGCAGTTTGCAATAGATCCCTGTCCATCTTTTCCACCTTTCCACCGGGGAACCCGATTTGGTTGGAATGCACGCCCTGATATACTTTCCGCAGGATCAAAAGTAAACGGGTCTCTTGTTCCAAATCTGGATAGAATAGCGCCATGACCCCTGCCCGCTTGGGGTTTATATCTTGTCTGTTCTCCTTCAACCATTGAATACGAAGCTCAGGGGACATTTTATGATGGGAATCTTCCCCAGGAAGTGGGAGATTTTTTAATTTTAGAGCAAGTTGACAAAATTTATTAAAATCCATACTGTTGAGACAATCGGCTTTAACTACAAGTATATTATTTTTTTTGTTCGTTTCCTGCGGGGAATCCCCAAAGAAGGATAAGGACAAAGTTGAGGAAAATATTGCAAAAACGGACACTGTTCCCCAAATCCAAATAGATGCTACCGCCACGGAAGAAGAAGAGGAAGAGCCCTTTAAACTTACCGAGGAGAATGCCATCGACTTCTTTTTCGATTACGAAAAAAACTTAAAGAAAGATAAGGTAAAAATCACCACTACCATGGGCAGTTTTACCGTACAGTTGTATGATGACGTACCTTACCACAAAGCCAATTTTATTTATTTGGCCCGACAGAAGTATTTTGACAGCACTCAGTTCCACAGGGTTGTGAAGGATTTTATTATTCAAGGGGGCAACTCCGATGACAGGAAGACAGCCCGAAAACGGAGCAGAATAGGAAGATACCTGCTACCACCTGATGCCAAAAAAGGCCATAAGCACCACCGTGAAACCATTTCCATGCCCAGCAGCGAAAGGGACAACCCCCATAAATTGGCCTCACCGTACGAATTCTTTATTGTAGTTACCAATCCAGGCTCCTATCACCTTGATGGCTCTTACACTCCTTTTGGGCGAGTGATTGAAGGAATGGATGTGGTGGATGCCATAAATAACGTACCTGTGGGCGATGGGGATTGGCCATGGCAAAACATATACATTCTCAAGGCCGAGGTGTTGTAACCCGATCAAAAAATACTATAATTTAACGGCCCTCAATACAAAACTAAACCCAGTATGATACAGACTAACAATTTTACTTATGCAGCCAGTGGACAATCTTACCAAGGAGTGGTTGCCTACGATGATAGCATTAAGGGCAAACGCCCTGTGGTTTTGGTCTCCCACACATGGGCAGGGCAATCAGACTTTGAAGCGGACAAAGCCACCGAACTTGCCAAACAAGGTTACTTGGCATTTGCCATTGATGTGTACGGCAAAGGAAAGAGAGCCAAGAATGCGACCGAGGCCGAAGCATTGATGAACGAATTATTGGCCGACCGCCAAGAACTGCTCGATCGGATACTTTTAGCACTCGACAAAATAAAAGAACATGATTTGGCCAACACCGAAAAGGTCGGAATCATAGGATTTTGTTTTGGTGGAAAATGCGCTTTGGATTTGGCGCGTTCCGGCATCGACATCAAAGGAGTGGTGTATTTCCATGGCATCTTTGACCCGCCCGATCTGGACCACGAAGGGGACATCAAGGCAAAAGTATTGGTGCTTCACGGTTGGGAAGATCCGCTGGCATTTCCCAAAGATATCGTTTCCTTGGGTTACGAACTCACCGAACGCAATGCAGTTTGGGAAATGGATGTTTTTGGTCATACAGGACATGCTTTTACCAACCCCAATGCCAATGCACCCGATGATGGCATGATGTACAATCCTTTGGCCAGTGATCGGTCTTGGCAGCGTATGTCACACTTTTTTGAAGAGGTTTTTGCCGATTAATATACGGTTCGACAAACTGTATTTTTGGTTCCTTATTGGTTCTCCAGACTTTTCGGAAACCTTTTTTCTTTCATAAATGGAAACAAGGACTGCAATAATTATGAGGTTTTTCATAATGTATTGCCCAACAAAGGTCAAGGATAGTGGTTCTTCTCCAAAAACATCGCCCGGAAAAAAGAATAGCGGTGTAAAGGTGCATACCATGTGGATCAAAGCCATTATTACAGCTTGTCTTCTAAAAAACCTGAACACAAACAAAAAGCCCAATCCTACTTCCCAAAAGGCAAGTAGGATTATGGAAACCTCATCAGGTATCAACCCAAAAGTGAGCCGATGAATGGTGTTTTTTGCCAAATCTTCAGCTGGACTAAGGTTTGGGACAAGTTTTAATGCCCCAAACCAAAAATATACCAAGCCAATGGAAATGGCCAGCAAATTTTCTTTAATGGATTTTCGCATAGGTGGATTAAAGAGGTTTAATTATTGAATTCATTCATTAGTTCCGGGTCAACCTTTACCTTACTGCGTGCAAATCGGTACGAGACCCCTACATTGATCAAATAATCTGCAAAAGCGGCATCCCCCTCTCTAGGCTCTCCTGTCATCTGTTGTGTTTCCAAATCAGTAACACTTTGCGGACGTTCCCTTCTCACTGCAAACGGCACATTCAGGTTCAAGGAGAAATTATCTTTCATAAAAGCGATTCCAGGGTCAATGGAGAGTACATTCCCGGGTCTTCTAAAACCTTCGTTACCACCAATAAGATCCTTTACGGGCACACCTTCGTACCGTGCTCCCAATGAGGCAGAAATGGTATTGCTTAAACTATGGCTTAGCCCGGCGCGGAGTGAAAACTGGTCTGGAACGGCCATAATGGCTTCATTTTCCAAAATTGGGCTTAAAGTTTCCCTAAATGTCCGTGTACCGTTGGTTTCCCTCGGATTGATCAAATAAAAACCACCGCCATAGGCAAAAAATCGTTCGGCAATCTTTTGGTAAAACTGAAAATCCAAGGTTATTCCAAATCCGCCATCCCCAGGCTGAATACTTTGATCCACGGGTCTTACCTGTGGGCTTCCCTCTGGCCCAACATTGTAAAAAATATCGGAGGCATTGTAGCTTCCCGTTGGTAGTTTAAGGCCCAAGCCCAATGCTAAATTGCCGTTTTGGTGTTTTTCGAGATCGAACAGCCAATAGCCAACACCTACCCGAATATCGGCCAAGCCACGGGAAAAAGTGGTGTTACGCTCATCGCGCCCATGTTCGTACAATGAGGAACGTGTATTTATAACGGTGGGGATGGTAATACTGGCGTACCATCTGTTGGATATTCCATAGGTCAAGAAGAAATCCCAAGAATGGGAATGGTTGATAACTTCGGTCTCATTGGAAACCCTGTCCGGTTCCTCTTCGGTTCCCCTAAAATGGCGGAAGGATTTGAAATATCTGTAATTGCTCCCAATTTGAATGTCGCCTGGACCCAATAAATTATTCTCCAAAGTGTTCCCTACACAGGAGGAAAAATGTCGGATAGCAACGCACCCTTGGGCACTAGCCTGATTGATTCCAAGAAGTGAAATCAACCCTAAAAATGTAATGATCAATGATTGCGATGTTCTCATACCTGTACTACTGATTGGTTATTTATGTTACTTGGGAGCCAATGTAGCGGTATACTTAAGGAGACAGGACTAACGAAAAGTAAAATTGATTAACAAAAAGTTAATTGTACTAAGCAATAATTAACCAATATTGAAAAAAGTTAGGAAAGGATTTCTTAGGCTTCCTTTTTATAAATGTTGGGCAAGCGAACATCAAACTTAACCGCAATCAACCTTAATGAGATAACGACCAAAATAGCTGCCACGTAGGCGTAGCTATCTTTTATGGGAAATTGCATAAAGAGAAAATAACTGGCACCTCCCAAAATACAAGTGGTCGCGTAAATTTCCTTTCTTCGGAAAATAATTGGGATTTCGTTGCAAAGCATATCTCGTATCACACCACCAAAACAGGCCGTCATTGTGCCCAAAAACACGCACATAATGGGCAACAGTTGCGCTTCCAAACCTTTTTCCACCCCAACCATCGTATAAAGTCCAATACCGATAGTATCGAACAGAAACAACGATTTTCTGAGGTATTTGAGCTTGTTCACAAATATGATGGCAAATACTACCGTAATAAAAATAGTGGTCACATAGGTAAGGTCTTGCATCCAGCCCACGGGGGTGTTGCCAATCATCAAATCCCTCAATGTCCCGCCACCAATCGCGGTGACAAATGCAATGATAAGCACACCAAATAAATCCAGACGCTTTTCCATAGCGACCAAAACCCCGGAAATGGCAAAGGCCACAGTTCCCAATATATCTATAGTTTGATATAGCATGACTACATTTTTTGTGTATAGTAGTTGTAATCCTTGATGACAACATCTACAAATTCGATGGGCTGCAGAACTGTCTGCACCCCCAATACTTCTTTGATGCGTTTATCCAACGATACTATAATATTGTGATTGCCATTTATTTTGGCCTTATCGTACAACTCTTTGATGGTTTGCATTTCCTGGTCTTTAAAAACAGTTACCTGCGGAAATGTGGGCTTGTAATCCTCCGGCAGTTCCCTTAACAAAGTATCGGACAACGATACTCGCTTCTTTTCACTTATCACCGTGGTTCCTGCAGCAATATCACCGATTCGCTGTCCCTTTCCCCTAATTAGAATGGTCAACACGGCAGCACCTCCGGAGGTAAGGCCCACATCGATAATTCGAAGGGCCCATCGCACAAAATAATTTCCAAAATTAGGTTTGGAACCATCCAATTTTACTACTCGTAAATTCATGGCCCCCTTTCCAATGGTCTTGCCATCCATCAAGGTTTCAAAAAGCAGATAATAAAAAAAAGCGGGCAAGGTAAGTATCAAATAAAAAACCCATTGGTCGTCCATATCAACCTCAATGGAAATCAAAAAAACAATAACTAAAATGGTGTATACCAAAATGATGAAACTATCAATAATATAAGCCAGCATGCGCTCACCAAGGTGGGATGTGTTTTGGCTGATGGTTATATTTTGGGCCGTTTCTATTTGAAATTGTTCCATATTTTAGTTTCTTTACTTACAAACCATCAAATTTAATGCGCGAAGCCGCTTTTGTTAGGCAAAATAAGGATAAATGGGCCGCTTTTGAAAATGCCTTGCTCAATAAAGGGCAACTTCACCCCGATGAGCTTTCGGATCTTTACATTGAGATCACCGATCACCTGAGTTACGCCAAGACCTTTTACCCTGGGAGCAACACACAGGTTTACCTGAACACCCTTGCCTCCCAAGCCCATCAAAAAATATATAAGACCAAACGGGAATCCCGAAATCGTATTGTCCATTTTTGGAAAACAGAATTTCCGACCATGTTCATAGCCCACCACAGGGAATTATTGATTTCTTTCTTGGTATTTGCCTTTTTTGTGACCATTGGCGCATTCTCCTCTGCCAACGAGGGTGATTTTGTGCGATCCATACTAGGCAATGGATATGTGAATATGACACTAGAAAATATTGAAAAAGGCGACCCTATGGCGGTTTACAAAGAACAAGGGGCGTTCAATATGTTTTTGGGCATTACCATCAACAATATTAAAGTGGCCATTTACGCATTTGCATTTGGTATTTTTTTAGGGGTCGGTACGCTATACATTTTACTACAGAACGGAATTATGCTGGGGAGTTTCCAATACTTTTTTTATGAAAAAGGACTATTGTGGGAATCGGCCCGAACCATATGGATCCATGGAACCATTGAAATATCCGTAATAATTATTGCAGGATGCGCCGGACTGGTCTTGGCCAATGGCTTACTTTTTCCGGGCACTTATACTCGACTGGAATCTTTTAAACGAGGGGTTAAAAACGGGCTAAAAATAATGGTAAGCACAGTTCCTTTTTTTATTATTGCGGGTTTTTTGGAAGGCTTCGTCACCAGACACACCGAAATGCCGGATGGGTTGGCAATTTTCATCATACTGGGATCGTTGTCCTTAATAATTTTTTACTACATCATTTATCCATACCAAATCCACAGAAAAACCGCTCATGCAGACATCCAATAACTACATCGAATTTAAAAAACAACGGGAATTGGGAGAGATACTTTCCGATTCCTTTGGCTTTATCAGAAATGAGTTTAAACCTTTTTTTAGCACCATTTTAAAAATTGTAGGCCCCTACATTGTGATCATGCTGATTTCCATGGGGTTTTATATGTTTACCATTGGGGATATTTTTAATCTGAGTGCCATCGGCAATCCAACGGCTACCCAAACATATTCACCATTTATTATGGTTTTTGCCATATTGGCCTTGATACTAAGTTCTATCGCGGCCTATGTTCTGGCGCAGGGAACCGTGTTGCACTACATAAAATCATATATCAACAACAAAGGAGCCGTAAATTATGATGAAATCCGTCAAGGCGTATATGGTTCTTTTTGGTCTCTGATCGGTTTGGGAATTTTGGTCGGTTTGTCCGTAATGATAGGCGCAATATTTTGTTTAATTCCCGGGATTTACCTTGCCGTACCCTTATCCGTTTCGTTTGCCATTTTGGTATTCCTTAAAAAAGACGCCATGGAATCCTACCAGTATAGTTTTACCTTGATCAAAGAAAATTGGTGGATGACCTTTGTGACCCTTTTTGTAGTTTACATTATTGTTGCCATTGCCACCTATGCCTTTAGTTTGCCAACCATTATCTACACGTGGATTAAAATGGGCGTGTTTTCCGGCGAAATGGATGCGGAGAATTTTAATGTTTTTAACGACCCCATATATCTTTTGCTAAATATATTGAGCACCTTGGTCAGGTTCCTGATGAACATTATTTTTTTAGTGTCCACATCCTTGATATTTTTCAACCTCAACGAAAAGAAAAATTTTACAGGTACTTTTGAACGTATTGAAAGCCTTGGGAAACCTTCAGAGGAATAGATGCTCAAAAAACTGATCTTATCATACTTACTTTTATCTTGGACAATACTTTTTGCCCAAAATGATTCCATTGTCAAATATGATGAATCGGACATTGAACCTATTGAATTCAGTAAAGAAGACCTCGAAACTTATAAGAACGATAGTGCGTTCAATTATGAGGAAGTAAAGACCGAAAGCAGTTGGTGGACCGACGTCACCAATTGGTTCTATACTATTTTACGTCGCTTTTTTGAATGGATTTTTGGCGTGGGAAACGCCGAAGGTTATTTGGCCGTTTTTTTGGAGATCCTCCCCTATTTGCTCCTTGTCTTATTCTTATATCTGGTAATTCGCTTCTTTGTCAACTCCAATATGTACGGGATTGGCAAAAACAAGAAAAATCCGAATGTGGTGTCCCTATCGGAGGAGGAACACATCATTAAAAACGAGGACATACAACAATTGGTCAAAAATGCCCTAGCGGATAAAAACTATAGGCTCGCCATTCGGTACTATTACCTCTACATCTTACAATTATTATCGGAACGGGAACTGATAGACTGGCAACAGCAAAAAACAAATGATGATTACATAACGGAACTCTCCGAAAGCACCCTGAAAAATGCTTTTGGGAAAGCTACCTTGCTCTACGACTACGTTTGGTATGGGGAATTTGATATTGACCACGAACGTTACCAAAAAGCAGAAGTTATATTTAATTCCTTAAAAAACGCAATTACAGATGTTTAAAAAGGGTTGGGTTTACATAGCGATCGGTGTACTGACCCTTGGGGCCATATTTTTGATGGAATACAACAAACCAAAAAAAATCAACTGGTTCCCATCTTATGTTTCCCATCATAAAATACCTTACGGCACCCTTGTATTGAACGATTTGATGGAAAAGCACTTTCCAGATGCAATACAACAAATCCATAAACCGCCTTTCGAATTCCTAACCCGTACCGACTCCATAAAAGGCACGTACTTTTTTGTGAATGAATCCGTCTCTTTTGAAGAGGCCGAATTAAACTCCCTATTGGAATGGGTGGAACAAGGAAATATGCTATTTGTAGCTTCAAGGTCTTTTGAAAAAAAATTACTGGACACCTTACATTTGGAACAAGGGAGCGTTTATAACAACGGTCTGGAACCTCTTTTTTATTATGAGCTCGTAAATCCAAAATTCAAGAACAAACCGGCAACATTTGGCAAGGATTATTACACCCCCGGTTTTGATCAAATAGACACTTTACGAACAACGGTTCTTGGTCAAGTGTATGCCCAAGCGGATAGTACGGACACCATCACCAAACATATAAACACCATAAAACAACCTTTTGGCAAGGGAACGATTGTTTTGACCAGTTTTCCAAAAGCATTCACCAACTACTTTATCCTAAAGGATAATAATCAAGCATATACTGCGGGACTATTATCTTACCTGGACAGTAAAGGACAAATCTACATGGACAACTTCCACAAATCGGGAAAATCCTTTT
This sequence comes from Allomuricauda ruestringensis DSM 13258, assembly GCF_000224085.1. NCBI lineage: Bacteria > Pseudomonadati > Bacteroidota > Flavobacteriia > Flavobacteriales > Flavobacteriaceae > Flagellimonas > Flagellimonas ruestringensis. The sequence continues at coordinate 2,630,245 of NC_015945.1, read as the reverse complement.
ACACTTCGCCCATGTACCTCTTTTTGAACACCAAAGAATTTAAATGGGCCTATTACCTTGTCCTTATCGGTGCGCTCATCTACATTATTTTTGAAGGTAAGCGGAAACAACGTGCTATTCCCATTGTACCCCCGTTAAAAAACCAGACCTTGGCCTTTACGCGGACCATAGCTGATATGTACTTTGAAAAAGGGGAACTGCACCTGATAACAAAACATAAAATTGATTACTTTTTGGAATACCTCCGTACCAAATTGCATGTTTCCACCCAAAATTTGGAGGATGAAACATTCTTGCGGAACCTGGCCATGCGGAGCAATACCGATTTGGAAGATGTAAAAGCCTTGATAGGCATGATTTCAAAACTGAGGACCAAACAGTATGTAACCGAAATTGAATTGAAAAACCTGAATCAAAAAATAGAAGCATTTAAAGCAAACGTTGATGGAAAATAACGACTTGAACTTTGACAATAGAGTTCCCTTGGAAGAATTGAGGGAAACCGTAAAACAAATAAAAAAAGAATTATCCACCATTATCGTGGGCCAAAAGGATTTTATAGAACTTCTGATCATTTCCATTTTGGCCGATGGACATGCGCTGATCGAGGGTGTTCCCGGCATTGCGAAGACCGTGACCGCCAAGCTCTTCGCAAAAACGCTCAAAACAGAGTTCAGCCGAATTCAGTTTACGCCCGATTTGATGCCAAGTGACATTTTGGGAACTTCCGTTTTTAATACCAAAACCACGGAGTTTGAGTTTAAAAAAGGCCCTATCTTCTCCAATATTATTTTGATCGATGAGATAAACCGTGCCCCGGCCAAAACACAAGCGGCTCTTTTTGAGACGATGGAAGAACGGCAGGCCACCGTGGACGGCACTACCTACAAAATGGGGCAACCATTTATGGTATTGGCCACCCAAAATCCCATAGAGCAAGAAGGAACCTATGCCCTGCCCGAAGCACAACTGGATCGGTTCCTTTTTAAGATCAAAGTGGATTATCCGTCCGTTGAAGAAGAAGTTGTGATTTTACAAAACCACCACGAACGCAAGGGCGAAAAACCACAAGACCAAATTAAGGCAGTACTTACCCCTAAAAAACTGTTGGAATTCAAAAAGAACATTCACGAAGTGGTCGTGGAGCAAAAAATATTGGATTACATCGCCAACATTATAATACAAACCAGAAACCATCCACATTTGTATCTGGGCGCTTCACCAAGGGCTTCCATTGCCACCTTGACCTCGGCCAAAGCATTTGCAGCCATTTCCGGACGGGATTTTGTGATTCCCGAAGACGTAAAAAAAGCCTTGGTTCCCGTGCTAAACCATCGCGTAATTTTAACCCCGGAAAGGGAAATGGAAGGCATGACCACCGAAAATGTAGTTTCCATGATCATGGAGTCTGTTGAAATCCCTCGATAAGCATGGCATTCATTCGGTCGCTATACATCCACAACACTTTTTTTAGGTACATCGCCGTGCTTTCCGCATGTTTTGTAATTTCTTATTGGGTACCGCTCCTATACCCTATAGCTTGGTTGTTGGTGTTTCTTTTGATGGTACTCCTTGTGTTCGACCTCTATTTATTGTTCTCGACCTCCAAGGCCATCAAAGCCCAGCGGAACCTGCCCCAAAAATTATCGAACAGCGATCAAAATATACTATCGGTACATCTAAGCTCCAAATACCCTTTCAGAACAGCCGTTTCCATAATCGATGAATTACCGGTTCAGTTCCAAAAAAGGGATTTTGAACATAAAACTCAATTACTAAGAGGCCAACCACATTTTTTCGAATACTCAGTACGTCCTGTGGAACGTGGCGAATATGTTTTCGGCAACCTAATTGTATTTGCATCCTCTCCCCTACGCATCATCAAAAGGAAATTTGTGTTCCAAAAGGACCAAATGGTGCCGGTTTATCCTTCCATCATACAAATGCAGCAATACGATTTTTTGGCCACAAGCAATCGTTTGACGGAATTTGGACTGAAGAAAATAAGACGCATTGGACATACCCAAGAGTTTGAACAGATCAAAGAATACATTAAAGGGGACGATGTGCGAACCATAAATTGGAAAGCCACGGCAAAAAAGAACCAATTAATGGTAAACCAATACCAAGATGAAAGGTCACAGCCCATTTATTCCATAATTGATACGGGAAGGGTCATGAAAATGCCCTTTAATGGCTTGAGCCTATTGGATTATGCTATCAATTCGGCCTTGGCCTTTTCCAATGTTGCCCTAAAACGAAACGATAAAACAGGATTGCTCACATTCTCCAAAAAAATTGAAACCTTTGTTCCCGCCGTGCAGAAAATCACGCACCTAAATACTATCATGGAAAATCTGTACAATATTTCCACTGCTTTTTCCGATTCAGATTTTGGCTTATTGTACGCCCAGGTAAAACGAAAGGTCAACCAACGAAGTCTATTATTGCTCTACACTAATTTTGAGCACATATCCGGCTTAAAACGTCAATTGCCCTTTATACTGGCCATGGCCAAAAAACATGTACTGGTAGTTATTTTCTTTGAAAATACGGAGCTGGAATCCCTTGTTGCAGAAGATGCAGAAGATTTACAGGCAATCTACCATAAAACCATTGCGGAAAAGTTCTCTATGGAAAAACGGCTGATGCAAAAAGAACTTCAGAAATATGGCATCCAGACCATTTTGACCAAACCCGAGGAATTGACCGTCAACACCATCAATAAATACCTAGAAATAAAAGCTAGGGGGATTATTTAAGCGACCGTACAGGCGGGTGCTCGATGTGACAACAAGTATCCGTAAAATTATTCAACACTAAACTCCCGATTGGAAAGCCCCAATGTATTCAATGACGGGAGTTTGCCATCCAATACAACAAATTCCGATTTTGGGTGAAGAAACTGTTCTCGCTTCTTCAAATTTAGGTTAGAGTAACGACCGCGCAAGTGCCTTCTATCATCTTTTTTAGAGAAAAGGTCTATGGTAACGCCCACGGTAACGCCCCCTAAAATGGTTGCGGCGAGATCATCGTTGTCCCAACCATTTGGTCGCTGCCCTGCATCCACGGTTTCTTTGGCCAGACCGATAAGGGTACTCCCCGCTACCGAACCTACAAAAGTCCATATTCGATTACCATCAGTGGCTTGCTTGGCAATTCCGGCCCCAGCAAGGCCAAAGAGATTACCTCCCAAAAAATGGAGTGCTTTGTCCCGCTCCACTTGCCCATGGCAATGCGAGGCGAGCACAAAGAAGAGTAGTGTGGGGATTAGTGTTCTCATTGCGCAGGGTAAAAGTATTAAAAGTTTCCTAAACTTATAGCGTAATGCTTTAATAGTGCTGAATTTCCGCTTTTGCCTGATTGAACTCAGCCATTAATTCTTTAACTATTTCCGCTGCAGGTGTTATGTTATGGATCAAGCCGGAAACTTGGCCTATTTCCAGTTCCCCTTCTTCCATATCCCCTTCAAACATGCCGCGTTTGGCCCGGGCCCTTCCCAATAAGATTTTTAAATCTTCTATGGAAGCACCTTTGGCATAGGCTTCCTGTACATCTTTAAAAAATTTGTTTTTGAGCAATCTTACAGGTGCCAATTCCTTCAAGGTCAATTGGGTATCACCCTCTTGTGCATCAACCACCCTCTTTTTAAAGAGTTCGTGGGACGATGCTTCAGGGGAGGCTACAAACCTACTCCCTACTTGAACGCCATCAGCACCCAAAACCATAGCTGCCAACATAGCCCTGCCCGTGGCAATACCTCCAGCGGCAATTAAGGGTATTTGTATTTTCTCTTTTACAGAAGGTATCAATACCATGGTCGTGGTCTCATCCCTTCCGTTATGTCCACCAGCTTCAAAACCCTCAGCCACTATGGCATCCACTCCGGCTTCTTGGGCTTTCAATGCAAACTTTACACTGCTCACCACATGAACCACGGTAATTCCTTTCTCTTGAAGAAATTTGGTCCAGGTTTTCGGATTTCCCGCAGAAGTAAATACAATTTTCACCTCTTGGCCAACAATTATGTCCATCAACTTTTCAATGTCGGGATACAACATGGGAACATTGACCCCAAAAGGCCTATCGGTTGCTTTTTTACATTTTATGATGTGCTCCTCCAACACCTCGGGATACATACTTCCCGCCCCAAGTAATCCCAATCCACCTGCATTGGAAACCGCAGAGGCCAAACGCCAACCGCTGGCCCAGACCATTCCCGCTTGGATGATAGGGTATTCTATTCCAAAAAGTTGTGTGATTTTATTTTGCATGAAAGTTTGGATTCAGATTTCCACCAAAATAAACAAAATAAATAAGGATTCCGGTTAAGAAATCACTCCTGACCCGATCAACTCATCATTGCTATACCATGCGGCAAACTGCCCTTCGGTAATGGCGGACTGTTTTTCTTTGAAATCCATGTACAAACCGTTCCCTACTTTGTAGAGTGTTGCCGCTTGCAATGGCTGTCGATATCGAATTCTCGCCATAACTTCCATGGTTTCATCCTCCTGCAAAGCCAAATCCGGGCGTACCCAATGGAGTTCATCCTCCTTTATGAACAGCGTATTTCTTAAGAGCCCCGGATGCGTTTTCCCCTGACCGGTATAGATGATGTTCTTCTCCACATCGGTATCGATTACGAACAAAGGTTCCTTGGTTCCGCCCACATTGAGGCCTTTTCGCTGCCCAATGGTAAAATAATGCGCGCCTTGGTGCTCCCCGACCACTTTCCCGTCTGTTTCGGAATACACAGGCTTTTCGGCTTGGAAAACCAATTTTTCCCGCTCATTCTGAAATGCTGGAACAGTGATCGAAAATTGTGCGGCATCATTCGGCACTTCCACGATTACCCCTTTTTTGGGCTTTAATTTTTGTTGCAAAAACTCGGGCAGATGTACTTTTCCGATAAAACATAATCCTTGAGAGTCCTTTTTATCGGCCGTAATCAAATTATTGTCTGCTGCTATTTTTCGAACCTCAGGCTTCAACAATTCACCAATTGGGAACAAGGTCTTGGACAATTGTTCTTGCGACAATTGACAAAGAAAATAGGATTGGTCTTTGTTCAGGTCTTTACCGGACAATAACTGGTAGGTTTCCGTACCATCATCATTTTGGATGGTTCCTTTTCTGCAATAATGTCCCGTTGCTACGTAATCAGCCCCCAGTTGCAGGGCGATTTTCATAAACACATCAAATTTTATCTCCCGATTGCAAAGCACATCTGGATTTGGGGTTCTTCCTCTTTCGTACTCATTGAACATATAATCCACAATGCGCTCCTTGTACTCCGCACTCAAATCAACGGTTTGGAAAGGGATTCCCAGTTTTTCGGCCACGATCAATGCATCGTTACTGTCCTCCAACCAAGGGCATTCCTCCGAAATGGTCACGGAATCGTCATGCCAGTTCTTCATAAACAGCCCTATTACGTCATACCCCTGCTCTTTGAGCAAATAGGCAGCTACACTTGAATCCACTCCCCCAGAAAGTCCAACAACAACCTTTTTCATTGCAATGATTTAAGGCTACAAAAATACGAATTGACGTTAATTAATAATGGTAAATATATCCTAAAGCAACAGTTGTGAAATTATAACCAACACATCCTTGGAATTTTAATTTTGTTAAAGTTTTAACCTAAAATGTTAAACATTATTGTTGTTATTTTGTTTAATTATATTTTCACATTGTTAAACAAACATCTAAAACAACATGAAAGCTTTAAAACATTTAACCCGATTGACCCTTTTACTAGTATTCATTGGATTCACATCGTGTTCCGATGATGACAATGGACCTATGCCTCCCGAACAGGAAGGAGATAATATTGTTGAAGCCGCACAGGCAACCGCCGAACTTAGCACTTTGGTTGCCGCCCTTCAAAAAGCGGATGAGAGTGCCAATAACGACTTGGTTGCTGCTTTAAGTGGTGAAGGACCATTTACGGTTTTTGCCCCAACCAATCAAGCATTTACAGACTTGCTTGCACAACTGGACGGTTTTGATTCTTTGGATGATTTTAGTTCCGAACAATTGCAAGATTTGCTAGCTGTGATTTTAACTTATCACGTGGTGGGCGATGCTGCACTTTCAACCGATTTAAGCGACGGTATGAGCCTAACAACCTTACAGGGTTCCTCCTTGCAAGTAACCACCGAAGGTGGCGTGTTTATTCAAGATGCAACCGATGTTGCCGCTGAGGTGACTACCGCAGATATTGAAGTTTCCAATGGCGTTGTACATATTGTAGATAAGGTTTTATTGCCCCAGGCCATTTTGGATGAACTGGCCGACATTATCCTAATGCCCATTACCGATTTGGCCATTGGCAACGAAAACCTAGAGAATTTGGTTGCTGCCCTTATCGCAGCCGATGGAGACCTTCCCACGGTATTGCGCGGAAATGGACCTTTCACCGTATTGGCGCCAACCGATGAAGCATTTGAAACTTTTCTTGATGGTGCAGCCCTAGAGGACGTTCCTGTTGACGTATTGACCAATGTATTGCTCAACCACGTAATTAGTGGGGAGGTTACTTCAACAGACTTAACAGGACTCGGTTCCGGTTATACAAGTACTTTGGCTACTGGAGCTGGTGAGCAAAATGTAAGCTTGTTCTTCGATACCTCTGATGGTGTTACCTTCAATGGTGTTGCCTCCGTAGTAGCTGCGGATGTAAAAGCGATCAACGGTATTGTTCATGTAGTTGATGCCGTAATAGATATTCCAAATATTGTGGACCACGTGGTTGCCAACCCAGGACTTTCCACTTTGGTAGTTGCTTTGACCGAAGGCGGGAATACAACTTTCACCGATTTACTATCCAACGAAGAAGAAACGTTCACTGTATTTGCTCCTGGCAACGATGCCTTTAGTGCATTTACCAATCCAAATTCCAATGATTTAAATGTTATTTTGGCCAATCACGTGATTGTGGGAGCTGCTGCGTTCTCTGGGGATTTGACAAATTCTTATGTGAACACGGTTGCTGAGTATGCTGCTGACGAGAATTTAAGTTTATACATTAATACCGACGATGGTGTAACCTTAAATGGTACAAGTAGTGTGGCAATGGCGGATATTGTAGCAAGCAACGGCGTAATCCATACCGTGGATGCTGTTATCGACCTGCCAACAGTGGTAACTTTTGCCGCTGCCGATCCGAACTTCTCCACTTTGGTCACAGCATTGACAGAGTTGACCCCAAGTACGGATTTTGTAAGCGTATTATCTGCCCAAGACGGTGCCGGGAGCGATCCATTCACCGTGTTTGCCCCTACCAACGCTTCATTTGATGCCTTGGCCAGTATTCCGGCCGAAGCTGACCTAATCCCAATATTGCAACACCACGTTGTGGCAGGTGCCAATGTACGTGCCGGTGATTTGAGCGATGGAGCCACCGCTACTACTTTGGAAGGCGATATGATTACCATCAACCTACCAGGAACTGGGGATAACATTGCAGATATTACCGACGGTGCAGGAAACATGGGCATTGGTATTGATGCCGTGGATGTACAAGCAATCAATGGTGTCATCCACGTAGTGGATACTGTACTCATCCCGGACACTTCAAACTAAACGATTTTTGATTGATGGATAGTGCAAAATGCCCCCTCAAAACAAATTGAGGGGGTTTTTTATTGCGCAAAATTTACCGTTCATCGATGACACATCAACAAGGGATTATTTACCCACAAAAACCAACGGTTTTACAACTTTTAATTTTTTGGATAGGCGTGATGTCGCATCTTTGGAGTCCCAAATCTTTCCAAACTATACCTATAAATGGAAACTCCCCCAAGAAAAATCTTGAGGGAGTTTTTTATTTGAACCAAAAGTATACTGACTCGAGATTATCTTTTTCCTGATTTCTTTTGCTCTTCGGCCTGTTCCATCATCTCGCGCATTTTACGCTGGAACTTGTTTTCCTTTTTAGGCTTTTTCTTATTCTCCTGTATTTGGGCATGGATTTTATCCTCGTCCAGAATGTAATTCTTAATCGCCAGCATAATAAAGATGGTAATCAAGTTGGAGACAAAATAGTACAAACTCAACCCACTTGCGTAGTTGTTAAAGAAGAACAACATCATAACGGGCGATAGGTACATGATAAATTTCATGTTTGGCATTCCCGGTTGCTGTTGCATCTGCATGCTCTGTCCCGTTGTCATCTGCATATAGAAGAATATGGCCACGGATGCCAAAATCGGGAACAAGGATACGTGGTCACCGTAAAAGGGTATAGTGAACGGCAACTCAAAAATAGTGTCGTAAGATGATAAATCCTCTGCCCATAAAAATGGTTTTTGGCGCAGCGCAAAGGAAGTCGGGAAAAACATGAACAGGGAGTAGAAAATGGGCAACTGCAACAAGGCGGGCACACAACCGCTCATGGGGCTTACCCCTGCCTTATTGTAAACCTTCATGGTCTCCTGTTGCTTTTTCATGGCATTGTCCTTGTACTTTTCGCTGATTTCCGAAATCTCCGGCTTTAACACCTTCATCTTGGCCTGCGACAAATAGGATTTATAAGTGACGGGCGAAAGTGCCAGTCGAACCAAAATCGTCATGATCACAATGGCAATCCCATAGGGCAAGAACGAGCTTAAAAAGGTATAGAAGGGCGTAAATACGTAACGGTTGATCCAACCAAAGATTCCCCATCCAAACGGAATGGAATCGGCAAGACCCAAATCCTTATAATCATCCAATACCTTTACATCGGTGGGCCCGTAATACCAGTACATATTCTGCGAGAGTTCACCTCCTTGCAGCTCCAAAGGGGCCCGTGTGGTATATGCTTTCGTAAATTGAAGTTCTTTGCTCTCTTCCTCGACCAAGTTTGTAGATGTCAGATCAGCAGTCTTAAAATGATTGTCTGTAGCCAAAATGGAACTAAAAAAGTGTTGACGGTACGACAGCCACTTTACATCCACTTCGGTTTCCTCATCAAAATCGCTGCTCTCCGAAAGTTTACTGATACTTCCATCATCATGATTATACGTTAGACGGGTATATCTATTTTCATACTGCACGCTTTTGTTGTGGCGAATACCTTTAAGGTCCCACTCCAAAGTAACGGGCTTACTGGTGTTGAAAACTCCGCTCAAACCTTGGGAACGCACGGTAAAATCCACCAAATATTCATCCGGCTTCATTTCGTAGCGGTACTCCAAAAATTGATTGTTGGCCACTTTGGCCTTCATGGAAAGCACATGGTTGTCCCCGCTTTGGGTAAGTGACGGTTCAAAATACAAATCGGCCGTACTGAGAACGCGATTGTCCGATGTGGTAAAATTCAGTGCAAAGTTGGCATTGCCATCTTTTACCAAATATACGGGAACGGAATCATAGGTGACAAAATTCTTCATTTTGGCCTCAACGATCTGTCCTCCTTTATTGGCTACTTTCAGTTGAAGTACTTCGTTTTCCAGAATGGTGGTTCCATCAGTCGTTTGTGTAAATCCAAAAGCACCCACGGTATTTTTGTACTCGGCCACCGCTGTGGAATCATTTAAATTGATGGTCGGTGTTTCCTGTACGGGTGCAGTTTTGACCGCCTCCTCTGACTTGGCTTCCTCTGCCTCTATCTGCGCTTGCTCCGCTTTTTGTGCCTCTAACTCTTCTGGCGTAGGCTGATTTTGATAAAACATAAAAATGAGTATCCCAAAAATCAGTACAAATCCAATAATGGACTTAATATCCAGCTTCTTTTCTTCCATGAATATTATTTAGTAGAAATATTTTATTGGTATTTCAGGTGGCAAATATATGCCCAAAACCCCATTTTATGCCAAACTGGCATTGTTTTGTTTCTGCTTTTGGGTCAATACCGCTTTTACAAACCCCACAAATAACGGATGCGGACTCGCAACCGTGCTTTTGTACTCTGGGTGGTACTGCACACCAACAAACCATGGATGCGAAGGAATTTCCACCACTTCCACCAAGCCTGTTCTTGGGTTAAACCCAGAAGCCACCAATCCAGCTTCCTCCATTTGCTCCTTGTACTTATTGTTGAATTCGTAGCGGTGCCTGTGGCGCTCTTCAATATCGGAAGAACCGTATACCTTCTCCACCAAACTGCCCTCTTTTAGGTGACAGTCCCAACTGCCCAACCGCATGGTTCCTCCCATATCGGTAATGGATTTTTGTTCTTCCATTAAACTAATTACGGGGTCCGGGGTTTCACTGTCCATTTCGGTGGAATTGGCATTTTCCAGACCCAGTACCGTTCTGGCAAACTCAATAACTGCCATTTGCATGCCCAGACAGATTCCCAAGAAAGGGATGTTGTTCTCACGGGCGTAACGAACAGCCATCACTTTACCCTCTATACCACGTTCACCAAAGCCTGGGGCAACTAAAATACCGTCCAAGCCCATCATCTTTTTGTCAATGTTTTTTGCTGATAGATGTTCGGAATGCACCGATCTTACTTCAACATCTACCTCATTGGCCGCACCAGCATGGATAAAAGCCTCTTGTATGGATTTGTACGAATCGGGAAGTTCAACGTATTTCCCGATCAATCCGATGGTTACCTTATGTTTTGGGTTTTTATGACGTTGTAAAAACTCCTTCCACTGATCTAGGTTGGGTTCGGTATTGTTAGGAAGATCCAATTTTTCCAAGGTAACCGTATCCAGACCTTCTTCTTGCATTAACAAAGGAACATCGTAAATAGTGGATGCATCTATGGATTGGATCACTGCTTCTTTTCTTACGTTGCAGAAAAGTGCCAATTTTTCTTTGATGTCCTCCGAAATCTGATGCTCGGTACGGCACACCAAAATATCCGCTTTTATTCCGCTCTCCATCAAGGTTTTGACAGAGTGCTGCGTCGGCTTTGTCTTTAACTCCCCTGCTGCAGATAAAAACGGCACTAAGGTTAAATGGATTACGATACCGTTATGCTCGCCCAATTCCCAAAGCAACTGCCGAACAGATTCAATATATGGCAATGATTCGATATCCCCTACCGTACCTCCGATTTCGGTAATAACAATATCGTAATCCCCGCTTTTGCCCAAAATTTGGATGCGCTCCTTAATTTCGTTGGTAATGTGGGGCACTACTTGTACTGTTTTGCCCAAAAATTCACCTCTTCGCTCTTTTTCAATAACACTTTGGTAAATCCTGCCCGTAGTTACATTATTGGCTTGGGAAGTGCGTACGTTCAAAAAGCGTTCGTAATGGCCAAGGTCCAAGTCGGTTTCCGCACCATCATCGGTCACATAACATTCGCCATGCTCATAAGGATTCAGTGTTCCCGGATCTACATTTATGTATGGGTCTAGTTTTTGTATGGTGGTTCGGTATCCCCTGGCTTGCAGTAGTTTAGCCAAGGATGCGGCGATAATTCCCTTACCCAACGAAGAGGTAACGCCTCCCGTAACGAAAATGTACTTGGTATCTGACATATTAATCATTCTATTACGGGGCGTAAAATTACTAATTGCTGGGCAAAAATCAGGTAGATTGGCGAGGAAAATCTTTTTGCAGCTTTCTAATGATGGGTTCCAAGTTGTTGTCCTTAATGGTGAGCATCGTATTTAAGTAGTCTCCCAGTTTTCCCTTGGGAAAGCCTTTTTGGCGGAACCAGACCAAATATGGCAAAGGCAAATCCACAAGATAACGCCCTTTGAATTTACCAAAGGGCATTCTGTAATGGACCAGTTCCAAAAGCTGTTTTGAATCGGGACGTATTTCCATATCTAGGTCGAAAATACTATCTTTCCCAGAACAAATCCGAAAAATGAAACGTAGAAATTTTATAGCCACTGCTGCCGTTGGGTCTGCAGGTCTGGCCTCAGCCTCTGCCATGGCCGCCAGCCAAGGGCAAACCAAAGAATTCAAACTAAAACATAACATTAACCATAGCGTATGCGAGTGGTGTTTTAACGATATTCCCCTAGAGGATTTTTTAAAGACCCTGAATGAACTGGGTGTTAAGGCCATTGATCTCGTAGGTCCCGATAGATGGCCCATATTGAAGAAGTACGACATACATTGTTCCATGTGCAATGGTGCGGAAATTGGTTTGGCCGAGGGTTGGAACAACCCAAAATACCACGAGCAGCTAATCAAAAACTACACGGAAATGATTCCGAAAGTGGCCGGGGCGGGTTACACCAACCTTATCTGTTTTAGTGGCAACCGCAATGGAATGGACGATTATGTGGGACTTCAAAACTGCGTAGATGGTCTTTCACAAATTATGCCTTTGGCCGAAGAACATGGTGTGGTGATTCAAATGGAGCTTTTTAACCAAGTAAACCATCCAGATTACATGTGCGATAACTCTTTATGGGGGGTTGAACTTTGCAAGCATTTGGGAAGTGATAATTTTAAATTGCTTTATGATATCTACCACATGCAGATCCAAGAAGGCGACATTATCCGAAGCATTCAAAACTACCATCCTTATTTTGGGCACTACCACACGGCCGGTGTTCCGGGCAGGCACGAAATTGATGAAACCCAAGAATTGTACTACCCTGCCATTATTAAAGCGATTCACGATACTGGGTTTACGGGATACGTGGCCCAAGAATTTATTCCTACTTGGGATAATAAGATAGAGGCTTTAAAAGATGGCTTTATGCGGTGTGATATATGACCACACATAGAATTTATTTGAATGAGTCTTCAAAGAAGTATTATGCCAACTGCCTTATTGAGGAAATTGAATTCAACAATATTGATAATGATATAGCCGAACACCTTCTATCGATTAGTAAGAGCAATAACTTAAGACCCTTATTCTCTAAAAAGAGCAAGGATTCAATCCATAAGAGAGATTTCCATAGTTTTTTACAAATTGCATTTACTAAAGAAGGAGAAAAAAAGTTATTTAACCATATAAAACCATTCTTTGAATCTCAATACAATGTTATCAAAGAGGTTTTATTTAATTGTTATGAGAGAAAACCATATATAAATATATCAAGGAACGTAACCGTTTACAATAATGGTGCTAAATGGCTAGTAGATGCGGAATATTTCAATGTTTCTCAACTAATATTTGAATTGAAGAAAGGGAATAAGGCGCTTCACGACGAATTTTGGAATGAATTAAACAACAAACTATCCTTAGTCTGAAAAAACGTCCAGTTGAAGTCGAAGGTTCTGAAAGCTTTAAAATTTATTATCTACCCCCTCAAAACTCTGACCACTCTCCTAAGTGCCGTTGCTACTTCCTGTATCTCTACTCGGGAAAAGGTGTCTTCTTCCAGATAGAACAACATTTCCAAGCATAGCTCCAAATGTTGGGTGAAGGCTTCGGAGGTGCCGTAAGTGTCTGAAATTAATTGTGATAACTCGTTCTGTTGTTCCAAAGAAATCAAACCTGTTTTTTTTTGAAATTACTTTGGGATGAAGTTCTCAAATAGTTTCCAGATAGTTAGCCCTATATATCGTACCCAATCAAGAAATCGAAAAAATTGGTCGATTTTTGGCAGGAATCATTGCCAAACCTTTAAGGCTTCGGCTATCTTTTGGTTCCATTCCAACTGCTTTTCACGGTTTCTGGAAAAGTTGGTTTCCCAATCGTATCGCTCTTGGTAGGTTTGCAGCTCCCTTAAAATATCGGAATAAATTTTCCTGACCTCAGCCTTAACATCATCGGAAAAAGAAGTCCTACGCAATTTTTCACGCATCTTACGGGCGAATACCTCGGTAATATCAAAATGGAGCTGTTCGTGGGCCAATGTGTTTTCGTTGCACAATTCGGGTCGGTACCAAGACTCGTTGGGGTAGAAATAAGCGTTTACCTCAAAATCCAGCTTAACCTCGTGGTGCAACAGATTGGCCGAATAGGTATAGCTGATCCCGCTTGCAGTGGTTGCCGCAGATTCCTCCGCTGGTGGCACTTTCCCCTTAAAATCGGCCCAAGCAAGCCGTATGTTTTCATTCCAAGGGACTCCCTCCTCGATTTCTTGTGCAAATCCCAAAAAACCAAGTAGAAAAATACATCCTATGGAAATTATTTTACCCAATTAAAGTCGATTACTTTTTCAATATCGGGGTGCAGGCTATAGTGCACCGGGCAGGTATTGGCAGTATGTACCAAAATTTTCCTGTGTTTTTCGGACACCGATGACGGCAACTCGAATTTTACTTCGATTTTTGAGATTCTTCTCGGGTTGGCCGCCATGCGCTTGGTTACCTCGGCAGTGGACCCTGTTAAATCCACATCCATATCACGGGCCTTTATTCCCATCATGGTCATCATACAATTGGCCAAGCCGGTCGCTACCGTGTCGGTTGGTGAAAAGGCCTCGCCCTTTCCGTTATTATCAACCGGGGCATCTGTAATAAACTGGTTTCCGGAACGTATGTGCACACAGGTGGTACGCAGGTTTCCGTTATAGGTTACTTTTGACGTCATTTTTCTTGGGCTCAACTTCTTTTAATGTAAGGTCATCATACTGCATAATATAGCAGGCACGGTTAAAATAGCCAGAGGTCCAATCGTTGAAATAATCAAATCCATTTCCTGCATATTCTGTTAAACCGATATACTTTGAAGTTTCGAAAAGGTTCTTCTTGTACGCGAGCTTCAGCAGTATGTCCATAGTTACATCAAAACCGCGAACAGCATATCTATCCGGTAAGTTTCCATTGTACTTTTTCATGTATGCCCTGGTAAAGGCATCATTCCCAGACACCCGGTAGAACGATGGATAGGTAAACTTAAGATTGGAAAGATGTGTCCTGGACACCGCCTCATCATCAAAAGCATCGTTATAACTGGTGGTAAACATACGTACCTTGATTTTCTTGGTCTCTTCTGATGCTCCCACGGAAGAGGTATTGGCCGAGTTCAAAATAGAAGTGACGCTGGCCACCATATTGGGCTGATCTGTTTCCAGAAACACCCAATTTTCCTTGTCTTCGGATAGTTTGACCAAAAATTCATCCAAATGCAATGATTTGTTGTCGATTACCTTTGCGATTTGTGCTGCTGGGAATTTGCTCAAAATGGAATCATGTGCTACTTGATGGGTCGAATCTGCAATGATTATTATGTTTTCGTTCTTATGGATTTTTTCCATGTGGGACAGCATTTTATCCCGTAGTACAACATCCCTTGGTATAGAGTAGAATACATTGCCGTGGCTCAATTTACTGTCTGAAGCAATTGGAGCGATCACCGGAATGTTTTTTGCTGAAGCTTGAACAGCTGCTTCGTCCAAGGGTCCGGCCGCCAATGGGCCTATAATGGCGTCTACCCCGGTTAGGTTTTCCCTAAAAAGGATTTCTTTGACCTTGACTTGGTCCAGTTGGGTATCGTAGGTCTTGACATCCACCGAAACCCCTAACTTTTTAATGGAATCCAAAGCCACCATAGCCCCTGTATAAAACCCAAGGCTCAAGGCGATGTCCCTACGGTTTTTGATCAGTGCTTCGGCCTTTTCAGTATCGGCCACATTTACCTTGTCCAATCGGAAAGGAAGCATAAAAACCAATTTGGGCTTGTTTTCCACATTAATACTGTCCACCAAATTGATCTTATCCAAAACCAAGGCATTTTTCACTTCCAATTCTTCTGCCTTTTCTTTGGGCAATTTTAAAACCATCCCGGCTTTTAGCCCATTTTCCAAGGCCGGATTCAAACGGAACAGCTCATCCCTAGTGATTTTCAGGTTTTGGGTAATCCTAAAAATATTCTGCTTGGGCTTTACTTCATAAAAAATAAAGTTGTCGGTATTTACCTCACCCTCTTTGTTCTTCTTTTTAGGAAGTCGTACCACCATCCCCACTTTAAGACCGCCCTCTTTCACAATCTCAGGGTTCAACCTTACTATGGAATCCGTTGGAACACCATACTCCCTTCCCAAACTGTAAAGGGTCATTTTTGGCGGTACGGTATAGGAAGTGAACAATTCCACCTTTTGCTCCTTAAGGCTATCGCCTTTGGGCCTAGGTAATTTTAATTCCTGGCCCGCTGCCAAATAATTGGTGTTCTTGTCCAATTCCGGGTTCAACACCAATAGGCTATCCACACTTATTCCATATTTGTGGGCAATGCTCCATCGGGTTTCTTTGGGCTGAACGGTATAGGTTTCAAAATCCAACTCCTTTTCTTCATCGGGATCCACCTCAGGAAATACTGGGATTTGAAGAATCATTCTACGACCTAGGGTTTCTGAATACAATTTGGTATTGTAACGCTTTAGTTGATCCTCGGTAATGTTGTATTTCTGCGTTAGTCCAAAAAGAGTTTCCTTTCTTCTTACCCGGTGTCGGATAAAACGAATTGGTTTTACCTTTTCTTCCTCTTGTTCTTCTTCTTTTGTCTCCGTTTTGTTTTCAGCAGGTTTTCCGTTCAAGGGAATTATAAGAATTGTGTTTTCCTTTACATCGGAATCGCTTTTGATTTCCTTGTTGGCCTGTAATATGCTGTAGGGCGTCACCCTGTATTTTTGCGAAATGCTCTTGAGCGTTTCTCCTTCTTTTACAGCATGTGTTGCATAGTTTTGTGCGGATACTGGCACCATGGCCAACAAAAAGACCATGGTAAAAACCAGTTGTAAAATTTGTTTTTTCATTCCCATTCTATAGTTGCCGGTGGTTTTGAGCTAATGTCGTACACCACTCTATTAACGCCCTTAACCTTGTTTATTATATCATTAGAGGTCTTTTGTAGGAATTCGTAGGGTAAATTTACCCAATCGGCCGTCATTCCATCGGTGCTTTCAACAGCTCTGAGCGCCACACATTTTTCGTAGGTGCGCTCATCTCCCATAACCCCTACACTATCTACGGGCAAAAGCATGGCTCCGGCCTGCCAAACCTTGTCATAAAGTCCCCATTTTTTGAGTCCATCAACAAAAATGGCGTCCACTTCTTGTAAAATAGCCACCTTTTCCGGGGTAATGTCTCCCAAGATACGGATTCCCAAACCAGGGCCCGGAAATGGGTGCCTTCCTAAAATCTCCGCTGGCATATCCATACTTGCCCCTACTCTTCGCACCTCATCCTTGAACAACATTTTCAAGGGCTCCACCACTTTCAATTTCATGTAGTCTGGTAATCCGCCCACATTATGGTGACTTTTAATTACCGCTGATGGTCCACCGCTGGCCGAAACCGATTCAATCCTATCCGGATAAATGGTTCCTTGCGCCAACCATTTTGCATTTTCTACTTTGTGGGACTCATCATCAAAAACCTCAATAAAGACCCTGCCGATGATTTTTCTTTTTCCTTCAGGATCCGATTCTCCTTTCAAGGCACCCAAAAAGCGTGCCGAAGCATCAACGCCCTTAACATTTAATCCCATGTGCTTATATTGGTCCAAAACACTTTCGAACTCGTTTTTGCGCAAAAGACCGTTGTTCACGAAAATACAGTACAAATGATCGCCAATCGCTTTGTGCAACAACATGGCGGCCACACTGGAATCAACTCCCCCGGACAGTCCCAAAATCACTTTTTCGTCGCCGATCTCTTTTTTTAGTTCCTCTACCGTTGTTTCCACAAAAGCATCCGGGGTCCAATTTTGTTGCAGCCCGGCAATGTTCACCAAAAAGTTTTCCAAGAGCTTTTTACCATCGGTGGTATGGTACACTTCTGGGTGAAACTGAATTCCATAAGTCATTTCACCATCAATCTTGTAAGCTGCGTTTTCCACATCGTGGGTACTGGCCAAACGAATGGCCCCTTCTGGAAGCTCCTTAATGGTATCGCTATGGCTCATCCACACTTGGCTTCCTTCACCGATATCTTGTAAAAAATCGTCTTCTGAATTTACATAGGACAGATTGGCCCTACCATATTCACGGGTGGCTGATGGTGCCACGTTCCCACCATGAAAATGGGACAAATATTGTGCGCCGTAGCAGATTCCCAATAAAGGTTTCTTACCTTTTATTTCGGACAAATCGGGGTGCGGGGCATGCTCCGAGCGCACCGAAGATGGTGAACCAGAAAGGATAACCGCCTTGTAATCCGATAAATCCTCGGGCAGTTTATTGTAGGGTTTAATTTCTGAGTAAATGTTGAGTTCCCTAACGCGTCTTGCGATCAGTTGTGTGTACTGGGAACCAAAGTCTAGGATAAGTACGTTGTTATGCATGGGCAAAAATAGCAATTTGCTTTAGTTGCAAAAGTATCTTTTAAAGGATATTTAAGACAACTTTTTCCATGAAGTTGTTCCAACGGGTTATTAACAAGTCAATCTTTCCAATGTCGCCTTACACTTTCTTTTGAAAAAAGCACAATCTTATATAGTTTTTTTCTTAACTGATTTCATTATTTCTTTGCCCTTAAAATAACACGGACCATGATCAAGGGATTTATTTTTGATTTGGATGGCGTAATCACAGATACTGCTGAACTGCATTACGCTGCTTGGAAAAAATTGTCGGCCGATATGGGTTGGCAATTTGATCGTGCCCTTAATGAAAAACTGCGGGGAATTTCCAGAATGGATTCCATAAAAGTGATTATGGACCATAACGGTGTTAGCTTGGACGATGCGACCATTCTTGAACTTGCCACAAAAAAAAACGATATCTATGTTGAAAGTTTGGGTAGCATGACCCAAGAGGATTATTTGCCGGGCGCCAGGGAACTTTTAACACATTTAAGGTCCGAGGGCTTTAGCGTTGCCCTTGGAAGTGCCAGTAAAAATGCCCCAAAAGTGTTGAAACAGCTCAAGGCCACTCATTTTTTTGATGTAATCGGTGATGGCAATAGCGTTGCCAAAAGCAAACCTGCCCCGGATATTTTCCTTTATGCTTCGGAAAAATTAGGGCTGCGTCCAGAAAATTGTATTGTTTTTGAGGATGCCGAAAAAGGGATAGATGCTGCCAAAGCCGGAAAATTCCACAGTGTGGGCATTGGTCCCGAAGAGCGCGTAGGACATGCCGATATTAGGTTCAATACCATGAAGGAGGCTACGTTGTTCGAAGTAAAGTCACATTTCAAGGATTTGTTCTAAATCCATTTTTAAGCCATAAAAAGCAAAAAGCCCCGGGAACCACTCCGGGGCTTTTCAATAAAATAAAATCAAAACCAACCTAAACATATGAGTTAACCAACTCAAAATTTAAATTTTCATAGCTATTTACAATTATGAAACAACCCTAAGTGTAAATACCCTACTTTGGTTGCAATCTTTTTTGAAAAAGATCAATGTATTGAATGAAATCAGGCAGCGATCAATTGCGCCTTAAAACAGTAAACCCTTTGGAAAACGGATCTAGGGCATCCAATAATAAAGGAATCAGATCCTCTCCCATTTCCAGGTATATTTCTGAAAAGTTGAGCTGTCTTTCTTGTAATGATTGGTTGGGAAACAACTCATTCTGTAAGTCCGTTAAGCGCACCACATGATCTTTGAGTTTTCTTTTCTGTGCCCTTAACAAACGTTTTTCAAGGGCATCCAAACCTTTTTTCTGTTTTACCTCCTGTGCCTTTACCGCTCCCAAAAAGCTTTTGTCGGTTTGTTCGGCCAGTTCGTACATGTGCTGGAACTGCTCTTCCAACAACTGTTTCTGTGGCGAAAAATCAATATCAATATTGGAGATATCCCGTATCTTTTTATTGATGAGCGAATGTTGTTTCATGAATAAATGGGAAACCTTTAATCCCATTTTTTCTACTTTTTCGAATTGCTTTTCCGTTATCAGCAAAGCTGAATTTCGAAGCATCAACATAGGAAAAGTTACTCCCACTTCATCAAAATAGGATTTGAGCTCCAGCCAATAGGCCAGTTCTCCTCCCCCACCAATATAGCAAAGGTTAGGTAAAATCACCTCCTGGTATAGTGGGCGCGCCACCACATTGGGCGAAAACCGTTCGGGATGCTCGTCAAGTTCCTTTAAAAGTTCTTCCTTGGTAAAATCGATATGGGTGTTGATTACATGATATTTTCCCTTTTTCAAGATGATTCGCTCCCGAAAACCCTCTTTTAAATAGAAATAATTGATTTCTCTAGGGTTTACTTGAATATTATAATCAGAGGAAACACCTTGCAATGATTCAATCGTCTCGGATATTTTCCCATAAGGCGTATGCTCCAATATGTCCTTTTTGGCGTAGGGAATGAGTAATTCCTTCAGACTTTTATCATCACCGTCCACAATCACCAATCCTTCATTACCAAACAAAGCATTGGCCAAGTATCGAGTGGCCTCAGCAAGGTTGGGATGCTCCAAATATGCCTTTTTGAACAGCTCTTTCAAATTATCCGTCAACCCGAGGTTGCCTAGTTCTGCGGAGAATATCTCGAATACATCTTCCAGGCCCTCGGTAGATAACCTACCTACCGCTCCAGATGCCTTTTTGTTCCAAAGCACCTTTTTACCGTGTAGGTTAAAATAATTGATTTCCTCAAAATCATGATCCTCCGTAGCCATCCAATACACCGGTACAAAATGGTTTTTTGGATGCTTCTCATTGAGTTGTTTGGTCAAATTGATGGTGGAAACAATTTTATAAAGGAAGTATAGCGGGCCTGTAAACAAATTCAACTGATGCCCTGTTACCACCGTAAATGTTGTTTCTTTGGACAAAGTATCCATATTTTTTTGGGTTGCCTTGGAAATCTCAACACCTTGGTATTGCTGCTTTAAAGCATTGACCAAGACTTTTCGATGTGCTTTTGGATAGTTAGCGGCCTTTTCCGTGATTTGGTCTTCAAAGTTTTCGGGCAAAGGGTATCTGTTAAAAAAGGGGGATAAATCTTTTTTCTGATCGAGATAATCACAAATTAATTGGGAAAAATAACCGGTCTCCTTAAAGGGTATACATTCTACTTCCATTAAAACTGCAATGAGGTTTTCAAAGATAAGTCTCTTCTTTTTTTCTCGTCCCAAAAATACGTTAATTGAATTTTATGCAATTTTAGCGGGTCGGCCCCAATAAAATTAGGTTTCTGCCTCAATTTATTAGTAGATTTGGTAGAACCAATTAACCCAAGCATGACCAGATTTTTATTTTCCCTCATCCTTTTAGGATCAATTTCCGTTTCGGCACAACAACTAAAATCCCCTTCCGAATTTTTGGGATACGAACTCGGAACTCAGTTTACCCGCCATCACGAAGTGGTGGATTATTACGAGTATTTGGCAGAATCTGCCCCGGACAGGGTACAACTTACCGTTTATGGAAAGACCAATGAACGCAGGCCTTTGATTTTGGCATACGTGTCCTCAGCAGAAAACCTTACAAATTTGGAAAACATTAGGCAAGAGCACCTAAAAGATACCGAAGGAACGGGAAATGCTTCCAAGGCAATTGTTTGGTTGAGTTATAACGTACATGGCAATGAAAGCGTAAGTACCGAAGCTTCGATGAAGACCATATATGAACTTTTGACCAAAAAGAGTTCTTATTTAGAAAACACGGTGGTAATCATGGATCCGTGTATTAATCCTGATGGGCGCGACAGGTACAGCAATTGGTACAATCAATATAAGAATACCCCTTATCAAGTAGATTCGAACAGCAAGGAACACCATGAAGGTTGGTGGAGCGGACGTAGCAACCACTATATGTTCGATTTGAACCGCGACTGGGCATGGCTAACACAGGTAGAGAGCCAACAACGGTTAAAAATGTTCAACCAATGGCTGCCCCACATCCATGTGGATTTCCATGAGCAAGGCGTAAACAACCCATACTATTTTGCGCCTGCTGCCGAACCCTATCACGAAGTGATTACCGATTTCCAACGTGATTTTCAGGTGACCTTGGGCAGAAACCATGCAAAATATTTTGATGCCAATGGTTGGTTTTACTTCACCAAAGAAGTTTTTGACCTATTGTACCCCAGCTATGGTGACACCTACCCCATCTACAACGGCTCTGTTGGAATGACCTACGAACAAGGTGGAAGTGGCAGAGCTGGGCTTGGGATTATTACTGCTATCGGTGACACACTTACCCTAAAAGACCGTATTGCCCATCACTTTACCACTGGGCTTTCCACCGTGGAGGTATCATCCCAAAACGCAGAGAAATTAAATGAGGAATTCAGGAAATTCCATCAAAATAAGGAGTTTAAATACCAAAGCTATGTGCTAAAAGGTGACAAGGATAAATTAAATGCCCTTAAATCCCTTTTGAAAAAACACAGCATTGAATATGGTGACCTTACAAGTGGTTCTTACAAAGGACATAGTTATGGCACTGGAAACAACGGCAGCCTGTCCATCAACAAAAATGGTATGGTGGTCTCTACCGACCAGCCCAAAGGCACCTTGGTAAAAGTATTGTTCGAACCCAATGCCAAACTTTCGGATTCACTGACGTACGATATTACGGCTTGGTCGCTGCCCTACGCCTATGGATTGGATGCCGTTGCCTCCACGTCTTCGGTTTCCGATCAAAATATACAGGAAACATTGGCTTCTTCCAACATCAATAGTGGAAGTTATGCCTACCTGACCGATTGGAACAGCATGCATGATGCGCGCTTTTTAGCAGCTCTCTTGAACAAAGGTATACGGGTTCGTAAAGCGGACCACCCTTTTAGTATCGAAGGTAAATCCTTTAATCGTGGTACCTTGATCATCACCAAAGGTGATAACGAAAACAAGGAAGGTTTTATCCAAACCCTGCAAACCATTGCTTCTAAATTTGAAAAAGAGATTACTTCCACAAGTACAGGTTTTGTGGATTCAGGAAAAGATTTTGGTTCTTCTTCCATTCAAATGATAACCAAACCCAAGATTGCCGTATTGTCCGGTGGCCCTACCTCAACGCTTCGCTTTGGGGAAATTTGGCACTTTTTTGAGCAACAATTGCATTACCCGATTACCGTTATTGATGATGAATATGCAAACCGAGTGGACTTGAACGAGTACAACATTTTGGTTTTGCCCGATGGACGATATGGAAGTCATTTTGACGAAGACCAGCTATCCGAGCTAAAAGATTGGGTAAGGCAAGGTGGGAAAATTATTGCCATGGGCGGTTCCATTAATGCCCTTGATGGTAAAAAAGGCTTTGGAATCAAGAAAAAGAAAGTGAAAAAAGATTCCACCGAAAACACACCCCAACCCTATAAAGATTGGGAGCGGGAACGAATTAAGGGAGCGATTACCGGCGCAATCTTTAAAACCAAAGTGGATAACTCCAATCCGTTGGCCTACGGCTATGGTTCCAATTATTTCTCTTTAAAACTCGGAAGTAATGCTTACGAGTACCTGGACAACGGAAATGCGGTGTACCTAGAACAAAACACCAAACCCTTTTCTGGTTTTGCAGGTACAGAGGCACAGAAAAAGATTTCTGAATCTTTAATATTCGGAGTGGAAAACCTTGGTCGCGGCCAAGTAATTTATTTGGTGGACAACCCCTTGTTCCGAGGATTTTGGGAAAACGGCAAGCTGTTTTTTGCCAATGCGCTCTTTATGGTGGACTAAAGTTCTTCTAAACTGATTTTAAGTAGATTATTCGGTTTTTTAACTAAAGCGATACGGAAACTTGTGTCCAAAATTTTGTATATTTAATAAAAGTAACAAAGAAAAATTGCCGATATGCCGCTGAGAATCCCATCATTGATTTTAAACCTAAAGCACAATGCATTATTGCTATCGGCAATATGCGCTATGGCACTGCTAGGCCCAGGAGAGGCCTTTGCTTTCCAACAAGACGGTGTAGAGGTCGATTTTAATGAGTACAGTGGGGAGGTCAAAGAAGCATCGAGCAATAAATCTTTGGTTTTTGCCACACTCACTGTGGAAGGTACCAACATTAGCACCATTACCAATACAGAAGGAAACTTTCTTTTAAAAGTGCCCAAAGCATATATCGACAAAAATGTGGTGGTTTCATTTTTGGGCTACAAAACCAAAAAGGTTCCCATTGCCAGCCTTGAGCGCGAAAAAAACGAAATATCCCTAGAGGTATCCGTTACAAGGCTTTCGGAAATCAATGTGAATGCACCAAAAGATGCATTGGCTTTGGTTAAGGAGACCCTAAAGAACAGGGATGAGAATTATTTTGAAGATCCCGCTTTAATGACGGCCTTCTATAGAGAAACCATAAAAAGACGAAGAAGAAATGTTTCCTTGGCCGAAGCGGTGGTCAATATATACAAAACACCTTACAGTTCCACCCGGGATGATGCCGTTGAGCTTTACAAGGCGAGAAAAAGCACCGATTACAGCAAATTGGACACCGTGGCTCTAAAGCTTCAGGGGGGGCCTTACAACACTTTGTATGTAGATATGATGAAATATCCGGAATATATATTCTCGGAAGAGTCGTTATCCAACTACAAATTCATCTTTGATCGTTCCACAATGACCAATGACCGGTTGATCTACGTCATCAAATTTAATCAGCATGAAGGTATTTTGGAGCCGTTATATCGCGGAGAACTGTACATCGATGTCGAGAATAAAATCTTAACAGGTGCCATTTTTTCCTTGAACATTACAGATAGGGACAAAGCCGCGGAACTTTTTGTGCGCAGAAAGCCCGCAAAAGTGGATGTGTGGCCCACAGAGGTGTCCTACCGTGTTGATTACCGAGAAAAAGATGGGAAATGGCATTACGGCTATAGCAGTGTATTTATGGAATTTAAAGTGGACTGGGCCGATAAATGGTTTAATTCACAGTACAGTATGACGGCTGAAATGGCAATCACCGATTGGGAAAGAGTAAGCAAGACCGAAAGACCAAAATATCGCCAAAGAATCAAAAAATCCATTATTCTAAGTGATGAGGCGTCTGGTTTCTCAGATCCTGATTTTTGGGGCGAATACAATATCATAGAACCCGAAAAATCCATCGAATCGGCCATTAGAAAAATCCAAAGACAATTACGAAGAGACGAAAGAAACAGTGATTAGTTGATGCTGTTCTTCTAAATTTTGTGCATTTTTATATTTTGTATTGATAAATTAACTACTTCGAGGCAAGCCCACGAGGTATTCAAACGAAAAAATTAATTCATTTCGACGTGAACGTCGGGGAATCAAACCCTCAATGAGGGATTCAATAATGTCCAAAAGAAGAAGTTTTTTAAAATCGGCAACAGCTCTGGGAGCTGCAACCCTTTTACACCAAACCACTTGGGGCAATCAATATTTCCCCGACCCCAAGCCCAAAACTAAACCCAAAAAATTAAAACTTGGGGATACCATTGGCCTTGTCGCACCTGGATTTGCCATAGAAAAGGAAGCACTCTTTCTGGCTTTGGACACGCTGCAAAAAATGGGTTTCAAGACCTATCACACCGACCGCATAAAAGGTAATTACGGTTATTTCAGCAATACCGATGAAGAACGCGCAAAAGATGTGAACGAAATGTTTGCCAACCCGGACATTGATGCCATTCTCTGTGCCCGTGGCGGGTATGGATGCACCCGTATCCTTGACCTATTGGATTATGATTGCATCACAAACAATCCAAAGGCGTTGATCGGTTTTAGCGACATCACCGCATTGATCAATACCATTTATAAAAAAACCGGTCTTATTGGTTTTCACGGACCTGTCGGAAAAACACTCGATGATGAGTATAGTCAGGTTTACTTCAAAAAAGTGTTGATGGAACCACAGCAAACACTGCCCATCAAAAATGCCATATTAAAAGACCCAAAACAATACCGCAACAGCGAATATTACCGATATACGATTACCGCCGGTGTTGGTCAGGGCGAACTTGTAGGAGGTAGTTTAACCTTGGTGGCCGCCATGATAGGAACTCCTTATGAAATAGACTTTACGGACAAATTGGTACTATTGGAAGATGTGGAGGAAGCCCCTTATCGTATAGATCGCATGCTCACACAACTTGCCGATGTTGAAAGCTTTACCAAGGCCAAGGGAATCATTTTTGGTGTTTGCAAAGGGTGCGACCGTAAACGTACAACCGAAAATTTCACCTTAAGGGAAGTAATAATGGACAGGGTTTCCCCATTGGGCATTCCCGCCGCTTACGGTATGAGCTTTGGGCACATACCGCAAAATTCAACCCTTCCCATAGGCATTGAGGCCTACTTTAATGCCTATAAAAAACAACTACGATTAATGGAGCCTGCGGTGAGTTAACCAACTCCCAAGCCACAATCCATTGCTTACCATCGCTTATATTTTTTTAATTAGAATAGGTACTAATTAAAAAAAGACGATATTAGCATTGCTGTTTTCAACAACCTCTTCAAAAACAGCGGTTCAACCTCATCCGAATCTGATTTTATAATTCTTAACCTATAAATCTATGAAACACGTACTTCCTAGGTTCCAAAGACCTATTAAAAGTAAGGGTGAGCCATTTATTGATGTATCGTACTGGGAAACGGCCACACAGGCACATGATGCCAAAGACTACAAAAAGGCATTGGTCGAGACCATTAATTATATCAATCCAGCATTGCTAAAGGGCAAGGACACTGACAAGGACATTGAGATCGTCCAAAGTCAAGGCTCCACGGAAATCCACATTACTATAACGGATGATACTTTTTCCGTTAAGGCACCTTTTCTTAAAATAACGGAGAATACCAACAAAGTTGCCCTGTACAGAAAGGTCGCCGAAGTCAATTTTCATCCTTTGAAACTGACACAGATTATTTTGCACAACGATACGCTCTGGTTCGAGTACAAAACTCCGATAGAGCTTTGCCAACCCTACAAAATCTATTATTTGCTGAGGGAAATTTGCATAAGTGCAGACAATTACGACGATGAGTTCATAGAAAAATATAACGCTGAATTCTACCAAGAGCCTAAAGTAACCCCATTGATTTCAGAAGAAAAGGAACAGGTTTGGCTTCAAATTGAGAATATCCTGGATGACTACAAAAATTACAGCGCCCTTTTTCAAGAAAAGCGATGGAACGATTTTCAGTGGGACATTTCGTTGATATCAATACTAAAGATTGTGAACATTCCCTGTGTACATGGCAGTCTCAGGACACTGCTCGAATTCTACGTAAACACCCTTATGAATGGAAACTTAGGATTTCAGCAAAGGGTTGATAAATCCTTTGGTTTTATGCAAAAACTATGCGAAATGACCAAAGAGGAATATTTGGACAACATTTATCATGCCGAGGCATTGATTTCCATAAAGTCGAGAAGTTCTTCCTCTATTTTGCAGCAGCATGCCAAAAGTCTTGAGAAGAATCTGAACAGTTATGTCCAAAAGAATGATGACTTAATGCTCTGCTACTATCTGCAATACTCCTTTTTGTATATCATCTACTGCTTTAATGTAGAAGAACACCACAAAAATGCCATCTACAACGTACTTGAACAGGTTTCGGGAAAAAGTCTTGATGAGGCGGCGCCGATGTTATTGGAGACATATCACAGTTTCTTGGACGGCACGGTAGGAACAGCATCGCACAACAGCTCCAAAAAGGGATTCTTCTCAAAATTGTTTGGATAACCACTAATAAAATACCCATGGAAAATATTCATAAATCAGTATTTAAAGTCATAACAGCTTCGGGAACAGGAAGCGGATTCATTATAAACGGACACAGTTATATCATCACCAATTATCATGTGGTACAAGGTGAAAAAATGGTAGCCGTAGAAAATCACAAAAAAGACAGGTATGTGGCAAAAGTAATCATGGCCAATCCCGAGGCAGACCTTGCTTTTCTTCATCCAGAGGAAATGGACTACAAAGAACATGGTGTTTCGCTCCAAGAAGAAATCATGCTCACCAATACCCAAAAGGTATTTATAAACGGTTATCCTTTTGGTATGCCCTTTACCATAACAGAGGGTATCATCTCATCGATAAGCCAGCCTGTGGGAAACCGAAGCTACATTCAAACGGATGCTGCAGTCAATCCTGGCAACTCCGGAGGGCCAATCCTCAACGAAGCTGGTGTACTCGTTGGTGTTACCACTTCCAAGCTGAACAATGCGGACAACGTAGGTTTTGGTATTAAACATTCCGACTTGATCAAGGAAATGAAGGATTTTGCCAATGCAGAAGGAACTTCTTTTAGGATTAAGTGCAACTCTTGCGACACCTATATTGAAGAAGTCACCGAGTTCTGCTCAAACTGCGGCAATACCATCAACTCCGCTGCTTGGGAGGAATCCAAAAAAAGCGATTTTGCCCAATTTGCTGAAAGCGCTATCTCGGAACTTGGCATAGACCCCATTTTGGGAAGGGCCGGAAGGGATTTCTGGGAGTTTCACCAAGGGAGTGCCCTCATCCGGATTTTTGTTTTAAATAAGGATTATTTGATAGTTACTTCCCCACTGAACAAGTTGCCCAAACAGAACCTCAACGATTTACTGCCCTACCTATTGGGCAATAGGGTGGCCCCTTATTATTTGGGCATACATGAAAACAAAATTTTTATTTCATACCGAACACATATCTCAGATATTTTCACAGATTATAAGGAAACCATCAAGGAGAATGTAAAACAATTGGCCCTAAAAGCCGATGAACTGGACAATTTCTTTGCAGACAATTATGGATGCGAAATGGCCATGGAATCTAAGGAGAGTAAATAAAGCCGAGCTCATTTTCTCAATCTCGCTGCTACTTGGCGATACATTTGTACGGCAGCGAGAGAGGGGAACTTAAAATTGTGCTGAATCCATTTAAGGTTATAAACCACATGAAATTGAGCAAATTGATTTATACTATTCTCCCAATGGTCAGTATCCTTACCGTAATAGCCTACCTGCTTCTTTTAAACTATCAGAAGAAAAAATTCGTACAAGGAACCAATACAAAGTATACCATTGCAAAAATAGTTGAATATAGGATTGTTGGGACTGAGTCGCGTTGGCTAGTGTACAATTTCAATGTAAAAAAAGAACAATATAAAGGAAAGTACAACCTTGGTTATAAATTCCGAGAGAACCACTATTTGAAAATGAAAACCCTTGTCGGGAAAAAATTCTTGGTCAAGTACAGTATCGACAAACCAACGTTCAACAAGATTTATATGGACAAACCCATACCAGATAGCTTACTGAACTGTACAACATGTACTTGGGAAACACCTCCATTTTAAATGATACCTATTTTGAATAACAAAGCAACATCACATCTACATAATGAACCTAAAAATGTGAAGATTTGTGTATGAGATTGGAATACCGAAGTTATTTTAACCTGATATCAACACTTGTTCGCTTATTTTTACTGGCCATGGCTTTACTTATGGCTGAAAAAATCCTTTACGAAGGGTTTAACATCACCTTGTTCTTGCTTTTGATTCTGTGGCTGTGGTTTGGTATTGGTGCTATATGGATGCTATTGGGCCGCTATCAAATCATTATCGATTGTGGCAAACTGGTGATTAAAAAGAAAGTACTGATATTTCCCATTGGGAGAAGAACAATAGCAATTGCCAAAATCACCAGGTTAGATTACATCACAGATCATGAAAGCTATTTTCCATGGGAAAAGAAACGAAATGCCATATTGTTGAGGAAAAACAAAAAAGAATTGATTTTCTATGTTCCAGACGAAATAAAGTTTAGAAAAATATGGGACAATATTTGCAAGACCAATGAAGGGCTTTCCCATAAACTGTGTACATAGAAAATACTACAAGGTGCTGTTTCTTATATTTTTGCACATTCTCCCCATCAAAACATGGTTAAATCGATGCTAAAATTATAATCAAGTCTGTCCCCCGGGCACTTTAATGTTTATGTCCTCCCCTAAAACGCAACAGCCTCCAGTTTATAAAATGGGCCACAGAGACCATGATGGCTCCAAACACCGTATTTATGACTTCCCAAGTTTCACTGAAATCTAATCTGCCCAGTGCAATTATACCAAAACCAAGGGCGGCAATAAGCAAAGTTCTAGCGTTATGGTGTACTTTTTTATAA
The DNA here is from genome assembly GCF_000224085.1 of Allomuricauda ruestringensis DSM 13258. Taxonomy (NCBI): domain Bacteria; kingdom Pseudomonadati; phylum Bacteroidota; class Flavobacteriia; order Flavobacteriales; family Flavobacteriaceae; genus Flagellimonas; species Flagellimonas ruestringensis. The sequence continues at coordinate 2,600,437 of NC_015945.1, read as the reverse complement.
CTTGGCCAAAGGGTAACAAATACAAATACAACACCAAGCCCGATAAACAACCATTCAATAAGTGGACTGTGTAAAAAATGTAGACTGGATAAGGATGAGAATGATAGCACAATGGGTGCAGCCGCACAATGAACGGCGCATATAAGGGAACTAAAAAGGGCTATGATATCAAAAGTTGGACTTTTTATCTTCATTGAATTTGTTTAAAAAGATTCTTTTGAAAGTTCCATATTGGCCATGGCACCTGCCAAGTTACCTGATGCCACAGCCTGGGCAACTGATCGCATACGGATACTGTTATCCCCGCAAGCAAACACTCCAGGCACAGTGGTCTTCTGAAAATGGTCGGTTTTGATAAACCCATGTTCCGTAAGTTCGCAGCCCAGCGTTTCGGGAATATCCGAACTTTGTTCAAATGGAACACCTGCATAAACGGCCGAAAAGGAAATTTTATCCCCATTATCAAGGACCACTTTATGGAGGTATCCATTGTTATGTTCAATGGCCATAACATTATGGTTTACCATTTTAACACCGTGTTTTTGGAGTGTTTTCACCTCTTCTTCGGTAAAATTTGACACTTCTTGGCCTAGTAGGGTAAGATCGTCGGTAAGGTTGAGCAACAACGGAGCCAAATGAAATGCTTTTGCTGCCGGCGCCCATATCCCTGTTTTTTTTCCGCGGTATTCATACCCATGGCAATAGGGACAGTGTATCACGGAAATCCCCCAACATTCCCGAAAACCTGGAATTTGAGGCATCAAATCCTTGATGCCCGTGGCCATAATCAATTTCTTTCCCTCAAAAACATCCCCTGTATCTGTACGAACAAGAAAACCACTTGTAGAGGTATTTACTTTGAATGCGAAGCCTTTAAAAAAGACAACACTTTCATAGTCCTGAACCTGCTTTGTTGCGAGGTCGGCAATCTCCTTGGGAGGTTTTCCATCTTGCGTCAAAAAATTTTGGGAGTGCGGGGTTTGCCTATTACATGGCTCGCCCCCATCAATGACCAAGGTTTGTCTTAACGACCTTCCGAGGGCCATAGCTGCCGAAAGCCCTGCATAACTCCCTCCTATAATGATAACATCGTATATTTTATTCTTTCCCATATTGTGACTTGTAAGGCTATAATATTTGTCAAACTTATGAATAATTTATATTATTGCAACAATGTCGCATTAATAATTTATGAAAAGAAGAAGCACACCAACAAAACAAGCGATCTTGGATTTATTATCTCGGAGTGGCAAGGCCATGAGCCATGATGCAATTGAGGACAAGATCGATATAGATATCAACAGGGCAACCATATACAGAATCTTAAACCGGTTTTGTGAAGATGGTCTGGTTCACAATATTGTAGCAGAGAACGGTAAGCAGTATTTTGCAATCTGCATGGACTGTGATGGGAAGACCTTAGCAGATAGCCACTTCCACTTTCGTTGTACCAGTTGCCAAACTATAGTTTGTTTAGAAGAAAAAGTTGATTTTTCATTGCCTATGGGTTATAAAGTAGAAAGTGTCAACTGTGTTTTAACGGGTACTTGTGTGGATTGTTCATAGTGCTGCATCTAGGAGTATGTGGAATACTAAAATCTATTCCATAATTAAAATAAACATCCATCAAATCCATGAAGATTGGCTCGCTCTATCCCAACACGATACAAATCATCCGAAGCCTGCAAAAGTTTGCCCTTTAATGATAACATCGTATGTCTTATTCTTTCCCATATTGTTACCCTTCGTTTGCCCGAAGTGAAAGGTTACCGTGAGGGTGTAAAATCACAAAAGTTTTCATTTGAAAATATCAAAGGGGAATTCATTGGGTTTTATTCCGAGCATCACCAAGGAATTTTTACACATACAGATGGTTTTGTCTACATTCATTTTTTAATGAAGTATAAATCCTTTATGAGCACTTGGATAGGATAACCACAGAGACCGAAACCTATGAACTGTATTTGCCCAAAAGAAAATAGAAACCTTATTTCTTCTTATTTGTATTGAACCAGTAGCTTAAGCCCACGGACCAATAAAATACATTCTCCAAATCCTCTTCAAATGTACCCGTATCTGTTGTGAGGGTTGCAGGAGTCTGGGGAAATGCCCAACTAGGTGTAAACGACAAAATAAATTGGTCGAAATGATATTGGAAAGGAAAGCCTAGTTCCATATTGAGTACATTGAATTCAGATGCCTCTGCAATTTGCACGGTCGTAATTTCGGTTCCCGGGCCAACAGAACCCCCTGGACCACTGCCCTGTCCACCACTGCTTTTTCTATTGCCCAATCGACTGGTAGTGTAGTATTCTTCATAAAAGTATTGGGATCCTGCAAATACCGAAAATCGGGGGGCAAACAATAAATGATCGTCAAATGCCCTAAAGGTATGATCGGCCATAAAACCTAAAAAAATATCGGGTGAGCTATTCTTATTAAAATATGAACTGGCGTAGAGCGATAGTTCCAGCAATTTAAAATCGTAACTGATCAATCCCGTAATATCCGCGACCACCTCGGATTGTACATTATAACTATCTTCATTGTAAAAATAAGCCGTTCCGGAAACACCTCCGCTCCAATTATTGGAATCAAACAAATACCCTCCGGTTAAATAAAAAAGGTCCACGCGTTGCTCGTCTGAACTTGTAAGATAGGATACAGTGGCATCAACAAACAGTCCCGATTTGTCATAATATCCAATGGATGGCAATAGGTACGGAGCGGTTATGGAATCTCGCCTACCCATAAATACCGCATCGTTCATATAACTTACATCCATCAAAACATAAGAATCTTCCCTATTGGCCTTTTCCTTATTGGTCTTTTGTCCAAATGCACCCATTATGGCACCTAAACACAAGATTACACTTAAGAGTACATACCGTTTCATGATAAATCAATTAAGAAAGAACAAGGGCCCGACCATATACTATTGATCAAACCCTATATCCAGTATCATCACATGACGCCCCCTTTTTTCTTAAGGGCTGATTTGTTCATGGACTTTTTAGACTTCATGTTTTTGATGGACTTCATATTCTTGTTTACCATCATTTTACGATGCTTGTACATGTTTGTGAACTTTTCACCATTCAAATTCAAACATTCACCGTCTTGAAGCCTCAATTGCTGACGATTTTGATTCATGTAGGTACCGTCTGGATTAACCGTGGTCCCATCTGCAAGTTCAAGTCGCTGTTGTAATCTATTTTGCGACTGTGTTCTGATTTGATATACATCTCCGTCAATCAGCATCAATTGATACCTGTTTTGGTTGCGTTGTTGAATCTGTGCATCGGTAAGTCCTTTATCAGCTTGCATTACTTTGTAACGATACTGATACTCATTGCGATATTTAATTCCATCACTATCCAAACATTCACCATCTTTTAACCTAAGTCTGTCTCGATCTCGGGTAAAATAGATTCCATTTGGATTAACAACCGTTCCATCGTTCAACGTAATGGGGTCTTGCAAACGCATCTGGTCTCGATCTCGAATTTGAAGTACATCGCCATCGATCAGCATTAAACGGTCTCGATCTTGATCGGAATCTTGGACTCTGTCCCTATCCCTGTCCTGTGCCATCAGTGTCATTGTTCCAAGAACAACGAACACCAACATTAAAATCTTTTTCATGGTACTCGTATTTATAAAATTTATTGGAACTAAAGTATGGCCACTGCTATAAGAATACAATGATCCTCGTCATCAAGACATTGAAAAACAACTATTTAGAGTGATTTCCTTGTAACTAAAGTCACATAATACGAAGAAAAATTGCCTTTACTCCTGATTTACAAAACGATACAGATCATCCGAAGCCTGCAAAAGCTTGCCCTTTAACGATGGCTCCATATCAGGATGTTGTGATAAATACGTTTCGACCATCTCATAGGCCTTATTGGTTTGGTATTGTCCCACAGTGGATGTAAGCCATCGTTTGGGAAAGAAAATATCCCCTGTTTTTTGTATTTCTTCGAGTAGTTCCAAAGCCAAGGGCAAATGTTTGATCGCCGTTTTTTGACGTAGCGGATGATGTATAAAACCACATGCCGTGCCCACCCAAGATTCCTTTTCACGATTTTGGACTTCTTTGAGCGACTCAAAAAAAGCATCCCTCACCGTAACGTCCGATGAAAGAGCTGGCAATAAAAACTCAAAGCGTTTCACTTTATCCGGATTTTTTAACTGCGCCCTGGCCTCTTCCAATATGGTTGCTGCTTTTTCGTGCCCGTAAAGGGCAAGGGACATGGCCATGTCGGTATAATCATCTTGATTTAACTTTAAATCGGGAATCTCAAGGTCTTTGTTCCAAATTTGGTAAAGCCTCTCTTTGGCATTGTCCGAATAGGCCAATCCCTTCCAAAGTCCAAATAGGTTCTTTTTAATATTGGGTTTGTGCCCATCATCAAGAAGTTCCTTCCAGAGCAGTTCCTCCACCAAAGGTTGTTTTTTTGTTCGCTGTTCTCCGTCCAAAAAACTCCAAAATATAGCGCTTGCCTGTCCGCATGCCATTCCGTGTACAAACTCGTTGCTTTCATTGAGAACACCTTCCATATATAGGTCAAAGGCTTCGAGAGGAGATATGTTCCCGGACAATGCGTTCTCGTATGTGTTTACATAGGCATAAGCGCGAGCTACTTCGTCCTTCAATTGTGGGATGATGGTCAAATCCGAAGCATCCAAAGGAAAAACGCCATATCCAAAAGCATTGGAATTATAAATGATAGCCTGGGGTTTTGGCAATCCTATGGCCAACTTTACTTCCACACTACTTCCAGAAATCGTAACAGGGATAATACGGGTGGCTTCCGGATATACCAAGGTTACCTCAAAAGACTGCGGCCATAGCTTATCGCTCCCATCTTCCGCATGTTGGGAAATGGTAAAATTTGTAATTTTTCCTTCTTCATAATTGATTTTTTCCGTTAAAACAGGCCTACCGGATTGGTTTACCCATACCTCGCTCCACTGTTTTAAATCTTTGGGAGTAAGTTCGTCCAAAATTTCTACCAAGTCATTCCAAGTGGCATTGTTGAAGGCATAGGTTGAAATATATTCCCGTACGCCATCGCGAAAGGCCTTCTCCCCTATGGTCGCTTCCAATTGGCGCATCATAATGGGGGCCTTGTTATAAATGATTCCTCCGTACAGACTACCAGCATGCTTTAAGTTATCCAGTTGTTGACGAATGGGATTGGTGCCACGGGTTCTATCCTCTCCGTAGGCACCCCGGTAATGGGAAATCATGAATTGTAGGTTATGATTGATATCGGGAAAAGTGGGGTTTATGATTTTATCGGCCATAAAATTGGCAAACACTTCCTTCATCCAAACATCATTGAACCAATCCATCGTCACCATGTCCCCAAACCACATATGGGAGGTTTCATGGGCAATCAATTTGGCACTTGCCATTCTGCGGCGCTCCGTGGCGCTCTCATCCAAAAAAATGGAGGATTGCCGATATTGAACAGCTCCCACATGTTCCATTCCACCGTACTGAAACCCAGGGATGGCCACATAATCCAACTTTTGAAAAGGAAACTCATAACGTGTATAATCCTTCAAAAAATCTATGGATCGTTGATGCAAATCAAAAATGATCGGAATACTATGCTCTATCTTAACTGAGTCTGTTTCTCGGTATAAAAGTGTCATATCAAACACCCCCGGGTTCTCTGTCACGGACTCGAACTTTCCGGCGACCATGGAGAACAAATATGTGCTCATGGAGTCGCTCTCATCAAAGCTATAGTGTACCTTGTCTCCTTTCTTGGTACTTTTCAACAAAGGTGCGCCACACAATACTTTCCATCCGTCTGGAGCAGTAACATCCAAAATATAGCGTGCTTTGATGTTGGGCTGGTCAAAACAAGGGAATAAGGTACTGGCCCGGTCAGGAACAAGAAGCGTGTACAGAAAGTCCTCATTACGGTTTAAGGACAATTCGCCTGCATTAAAAACAATTTCGATGGTATTTGGGCCTTTCTTAAGATTCTCAGAAACAATGATGTGTTCTTTTTGATGGTTGATTTCCTGCGCTTCACCATTGACACCGATGCTTTTTAGCAAGGAACCGGCTGCATTAAAATCGAGGTATAGGGGGTGGGAAAGGTCGTTGATTTCCAAATCCAACTTTAACCTGGAAGGAATCGGATCCTGCTTTTCGGATGGAATATCGAAAGATAGGGTGTATACCACATCGGACACCTGCTCTTTTCTATATGTTGCCATTTTTAAGGGAATACCTTCCTCCAATAAGTCAACCTTTGGGGCGGTATCGCAGGCTGCGTTGAGTACTAATAAACAAATGGAGAACGCAATGTTCTTTTTCATAATGGACTGGTTGGAAGGTATAAGGTACCAATTTTATACAACCCAATCAATGAAAATTGTTTTGGTGCCTGTATTAGATGGGTTTTATCCCCGTACCACAAAATTTATCGTATCAACCCCCGTATTTCCTGTTCTGGGATTATAGGCATACACCGTAATTTGGTAATATCCTGCCTCCTTTACGTCCAGGGTTCCTTCAAAGGTGTTTTGGCTCGGATTGTTCAATACTGTTTCGCCAAAAGATGCTCCATCTTTTTGTACAATGGCCTTGACCTCCATAAGATTGGAATCCCAAATACCTTCTTTTTCAATTGGGCAGCCGCACATCATCACAATGTTGGCCGTAATCTTTATACCAGATGCGGGAATCGATTCCAAAGAAATATATTGATGCGTGCTGGGTTCCAATATATCGATCACAAAGCCCGGGATCTCCAATACTACACCATCGCCTAAAATATCCTTTCCGGGTATTAGCCAAAGCTCGGTACTTACATGTATCTGTGCATTTTTTTTGTTGACCGGAGAAAGCACCTCCACACGAACAAAAGTAGGTTCGTCAATATCCACAACGGCCAAAAAACCAGCAGTCTTGTCATCACTAAGCTGCATGTAGCGCTCATGGGGACTTTTCATGATAAGATTTGTGTTCCCGGTACCACCAACCGTGTTTCCTTCCGCTAAAATTTCGCCGTTCTGGGTATTGCGCACAATAACATGCGCCCCACCTATGGAACTTCCCACGAACTTGGCGTCCTTTGCTTTTGCCCGGACCATAAGTTTGGTTTCTGTGGCAAACGCGTTGATACAAATTGACAGTAGGGCTATAACAAGGATCGATTTTTTCATTGCTGATTTTTTTTTCAATCCTAAATTTACTGCTTTTTACAGTGTTTCACCTCAAATCCATCAGGATTTTCTTTGGGAGTTCAATCGTTGAAGTTCTTTATCCGCAGCTTCGATCAAGTTCTTAAAATAATCGGAATCCTTTTTAGGGCACGATTGCTCCAGATGATACTTGGAACTTTCGATGAGTCTTTGACAATAGGATATTTGCTCTTGCAACGGACATTTACATATCGTTTGGCCATAAAGATGGTCCAATTGATGCAAAGAGTGCTTGGGGGAACTATTTTTAAAAAACTTAAACATATAAACAAACGGTAACCAGATTTTATGAAAGTGTATCAAAAACCAAGCCAGAACATTTGGTTTAAGTCTCCTCTACCCTAAGCATAAACCCGCGACGGCTCACGTTTACTATACTCAGTTTGGGGTCTTGGCCTAGATGCTTTCGTAAATGTGATATAAAAACATTGAGGCTTTTCTTGTTGAAATAGTCGTTTTTGTCCCAGACCGTGGTCAATATTTCCTTGTGGGTGCACAATTGATTTTTGTTTTTGGCCAGCAAGGCCAATAGGTCAAACTCTTTACCCGTCAATTTTATCGGTTTTCCTTTATAGTTGAGTTCAAAATTGTCCATGTTGAGCACATAGTCTCCAATTTCGTACTGCGATACCTGATCTTCATGCCCCGCATCGCTGACCAATCTGGACAATAATGCATTGATACGGACTACCAGCTCCTCTTCGTCAATCGGCTTCTTTAAATAGTCGACCGCACCTAAAGAAAACCCTTTTAAAACATCTATTTTGAGCGAACGGGCCGTTAAAAAGATAAATGGTAGCTCTGCATTGATCGCCTTTATTTTCTGGGATAGTTCAAATCCGTCCATGTCAGGAAGCATTACATCCAAAATGGCCAAGTCGAACACATTGGTTTTTGTTTTGAGCATGGCCTCCGAAGCGTCTTTGGCCCAAGTGACGTTAAATCCTTTCATTCCCAAATATTCCGAGAGCAAATACCCCAGGGAATTATCGTCTTCTACCAAAATCAATTTATACATTTTATCCATTTTTGGTTAATTTAAGGGATAGCATAAAAGTAGTTCCTTCTCCCAATTCACTTTTCACCGAAATTCTGCCACGGTGCATTTTTATGATCTTTTGCACATAATACAATCCAAGACCATAGCCTTTTACCTTGTGCACATCCCCGTTCTTCACCCTATAATATTTGCTAAAAATTTTTTTGATGTCTTCCTTGGCAATACCCTGGCCGTTATCCGAAATATGAACCAGCAGGTGTCCTTTTTGGGTTTGGGCGGTCAGTGTTACCTTGGGATTGTCCGAATACTTCCGTGCATTCTCCAATAAATTACCGATTACGTTTTCCAAATGAAACTTTTCAGCCCGAATGTTATAGGGTCCCTCTCCAAGTTCGTACTCGAATGTAATGTCATGTTGCGCAAGTAAGGCAAAACCTTCACATATTCGCTTTAAATCCGGTCTAAAATCGAATTCTTGAAACCGCAACAGTTTTTTTCCTGATTCCATACTGGCCAGTTCCAAAACCTTCTCGATATGTTTTTTTAATCTATCCGACTCGGTGCGAATGAGTTCCACCACAGCTTTTTTGTTATCCGGAACATCTTCTTCCAAAATCTTAGTGGCCAATCCTATGGAAAAAACCGGGGTTTTTAGTTCATGTGTCAGGTTATTGATGAAATCGTTCGTAGTTGTATTGATGCTTCGCTGCAAATAAAATGATCGGAGTACCCACACAACGACAATGACAATCATGAAAAGAAATAATAGCCCTGGAATGATCAACCCACGTATTTGCCCCAAGAAGTACTTGTTCAAATCTTCAAAACCAATTTCCAGAATAATCTCTTTTTTTAAAAGTTCTGGCAAATACCCCTCAATTTCAATAGGGTAAGTTAATTTGTCCTCGGCCTTGAGGTGCGACCTAACAGAGCTTAAATACGTTATGGAATCTCGGGAGTACAAGGTATAGGAAAAAGGCGCATCAATTCCGGAAACGCTCAACTGATAAGATATATAATCATTTAAATAGTATTGGGATGCCTTTTCAAGGCTGTCCAACCCTATCCTTACTTCAGTGGTGTCCTTTCTTATGGCATTGCCAAGGGTGTAGGTTAAGGAATTTACCTCGGACAATTCACTATTGATGTTCTGTCTTGCCTTATCTATTTTATCCGAAAATTGAGCTCTTGCCAAGCCGAGTCCCACTCGCAAATATTGGTATTGCACCACCAAAAGGCCGATTACGGCAATCACAAAAACAAGGACATACAGGTTTCTCTTGGTCAGCATACTGCTAAATAAACAAAAAATAACCAGCTAATTACCCAATGGTTAATCCTATTAATCTTTCATTAACCTTTTTGATCTTTTGTTAATCCCTGAGCATCGGAACAAGACTTATCTTAGCGCTGAGTTTAGTTAGATAAAAATAGTAGCGAATCTATCAAGCCGACCTTTAAAAAGGTCGGTTTTTGTTTTTATGCCCATTGCCCTCCCCTATTTTGACATTAAGGCAACATATCCATTATCTTAGCAGTCCAAATTGTAATCATGTTCAGTTTTTTTCAAAAGAAAGAATTCTTAGCAGACCATTTGCATGGGTTGGTAGATATTCACAACCATATACTCCCGGGTATAGATGATGGGGCAAAGACGGTGGATGATTCCATGGATTTGATCAATGGCCTATCGGGCTTTGGTATCACCCATTTTATTTGCACCCCCCATATCATGCACAATTTTTATGATAATACCCCTGAAACCATTAAAAAGGCTTACCATCAACTTTCAATGGAATTAGGCAACAAGGGGTTGTCCAACATCAATATCGATTGTGCTGCCGAACACATGATCGATGATAATTTTGAAAGTATTCTGGAAAATCAACAGGTGATGCCCTTAAGCAAACAGTATTTGCTGATAGAAATGTCCTACCTGCAACCTTCCTATAATTTTGATATTGCTGTTGAAAAAATTGCAAAATACCAATATTTTCCAATTTTGGCCCACCCTGAGCGATATATGTATTTCCACCAGAAGTATGGGAAATATCCATCCATGAAATCGAATGGAATCTTATTCCAGCTCAACCTGCTTTCACTCGGCTCAGAAGCTTATGGTACAGGGGTACAAAAAATGGCTGAAAAATTGCTCAGTGATAGCCTTATTGATTTTGTTGGAACGGATATTCACAACAGTAGACAGCTTTCACTGTTGAAAGAGATCAAACTTTCCAGAAAAGTGTTGAACGAATTACTTCCTGTTATAGAAAATACGATTCAGTCTTTCTACTAATTATGAAATGTTCCGTGGGTCTTGGTTATTTTTATAAGGCTTAACCTTATTTTCTTTATAGTTATTTACCCTTCACAATAAGGATACTGTATATTGACTGGATTAGGGCCATCGGGCATCCACCCACAGGGAATCAGCATAAATTGTTATCATTTGGTTTCAAAAATCCAACCCTTTTTCCACCAGAAAAACTATTTCATAGGAAAAAGGGTTGGAACTAAGCTTGTTTACTGATTAAATAAGTTTCCAGTTAGGTACGATACTGTTTATTTTCTTATGATCAATTGTTTGAAATATGTCCCGCCATCATAAGTCAAGATACCAAGATGATACACCCCTGCCTGCAAACTATTGACAGGTAGTTTATAATCATTCCTGCCATCTCTATATTCTGAAGGGTTGAAAGACCTCACCAATTGTCCGGTAGCATCAAATATCCTAACCCCTTTCAGGTCTGAGTTAAGTGAGTTGGTCGATATTGTGACCTCTGTTGCCCCAGGGTTTGGGAACATGATGATTTCAAAAGGAACATCTTTACTTTCTACTTTGAATTGTGGTTCAGATTCCACGAGTGCATTATCCATATTGGAAGAACTTGCTTTGCCCGTTAAACCGGAAACTATGGAAAAATCAATCATCAAGGGTTGGCCCATAATACCGCTGCTCGAACCACTGCCATTGTAGGCCGTGGCCGTAAGGGTATAGTTCCCCAACGGAAGGTCTCTCTCGTTGTAATTGCCCGATAGGTCGCCAAACAATGCGTAGGGTGCTACGCCCTCCCGTTGCGTAGCCGAAACAGGACCGGTCAGTTCGAAAAGTACACTGCCCGCCACCCCAAGCGTGTTCGCACGAATGTTGAGGGACTGTCCGCCGGATGGCCCCAGGTCGATCTGCTGGCCGTCAACCAAATCGAACAGGTCTGTATCAGAGGAGGCGTCTACCAAGGTGAGGCTCACCACGCCCTCGGTAATGGGCCCTGATACGTTTATGGTAACGGTGTCCGTATCCGTCTGGCCATCGCCATCGGTCACCGTCAGCATGGCATCATAACTGCCCGCTGCCGTATAGGTGTGGACGGGGTCCGCCTCGTTGGAAAGCGCACTGCCGTCCCCGAAGTCCCACCCGTAGGAGATTATGCCTACATCGTCCGTGGAATCGCTTCCCGTGAAATTTACGGTCAATGGAGCCTCTCCGGTCTCCACATCGGCGGTTGCCATAGCCACGGGCAACCCGCCCGTACCGGTTACCAAAGAAAAATTCACGGTCAGTGGCTGGCCCATGATACCGCTGCTCGAACCGCTCCCATTGTAGGCTGTGGCCGTAAGGGTGTAGTTCCCCAACGGAAGGTCTCTCTCGTTGTAATTGCCCGATTGGTCGCCAAACAACGCGTAAGGGGCCACGCCCTCACGTTGGGTGGCCGAAACAGGGCCCATCAGTTCGAAAAGCACGCTGCCCGGTCCACCGAGTGTGTTCGCACGAATGTTGAGGGCCTGTCCGCCGGATGGCCCCAGGTCGATTTGCTGGCCATCCACCAAGTTGAACAGGTCGGTATCCGCGGAGGCATCCACCAAGGTTAGGCTCACCACGCCCTCGGTAATGGGTCCTGATACGTTTATGGCAACGAAATCGGTATCTGTCTGCCCATCGCCATCGGTCACCGTCAGTACCGCATCATAACTGCCCGCTGCCGTATAGGTGTGGACAGGGTCTGCCTCGTTGGACAGCGAACTGCCGTCCCCGAAGTCCCACTCGTAGGAGATTATGCCTACATCGTCCGTGGAATTGCTTCCAGTAAACTGTATTTCCAAGGGAGCGTCCCCGTTTACTTGGTCAGCTTCGGCAAAAGAAATAGGGGAATCGCTCTGCACCGTATTTGCGATTATGGTTATGGTGTCCGTGTCCGTCTGCCCATCGCCATCGGTCACCGTCAGTACCGCATCATAACTGCCCGCGACCGTATAGGTGTGGACAGGGTCCGCCTCGTTGGACAGCGCACTGCCGTCCCCGAAGTCCCACTCGTAGGAGATTATGCCTACATCGTCCGTGGAATTGCTTCCCGTGAAATTTACGGTCAATGGAGCCTCTCCGGTCTCCACATCAGCGGTTGCCATCGCAACGGGTGTCCCATCCGCCCCGGTCACCAAAGAAAAGTTCACGCTCAGTGGTTGGCCCATGACACCGCTGCTCGAACCACTGCCGTTATAGGCCGTGGCCGTAAGGGTATAGTTCCCCAACGGAAGGTCCCTCCCGTTGTAATTGCCCGATAGGTCACCGAACAACGCGTAAGGGGCCACGCCCTCACGTTGGGTGGCCGAAACAGGGCCCATCAGTTCGAAAAGCACGCTGCCCGGTCCACCAAGTGTGTTCGCCCTGATATTGAGGGCCTGTCCGCCGGATGGCCCCAGGTCGATTTGCTGGCCATCCACCAAGTTGAACAAATCCGTGTCCGTCGAGGCGTCCACCAAGGTAAGGCCCACCACGCCTTCACTATCTACGTCGGTTCCTGTAAGTGCTATACTGGCCGCACTTGAATTACCATAGTCAATAGTTAAAGTTGCGGTTTTACCTGCTCCGGCACCATTTAACGATACGGTTATGGTATGGGTTTGACCGGGATTAAGAAGGGCATTGACAAGCTCGCCAGAGTCTATACTGAAATCTGAAGCATTAGTACCCGAAATCTCCATAGACCTAATAAACATCCCCACGTTTCCGTCCATCACGGACAAGTCTATTTCAAGAGTTTGGTCGTCCTCAAAAGCAACACTTTCGGGAAACTGTAATGTGCTCGCCTGGCTTGCCGTTCCTTCCGGGGCATCCACGCCCAAAAACTCCATGTTCTTTTGGTTGCCGCCCCCCCTGTTCGGGGCTCCTGCCAAAATATGGATTCCTGGACCCGAGACAATGGCCTGTGTACCGTGCCTCTCGTAATTCATATCTGGCAATCGCTTCCAAGTACCTGATAGAGGGTCATACTCTTCCGTGATTTTCAGGGCATCATCCGTCAATACGCCATATATCTCTTCATCCTCTACCTCACCTCCGATAACTACTAACTTATTGTTGAAATTGACCGTCGCGGCACCTCCCCTTGGCGTTGGAATATTTTGTCCGCTGGGCAAAGTACTCCAGCTTCCCGTTGTAAAATCATAAACATCGACCTCCGCGATAGTGGGGGCCCAAACCCCTCCGGCACCACCGGAAAGCCTTCCTCCCGCCACATACAACTTGTCACCAATAATTACTGCTGAAAAATGGTCCCTTGCCCTTGGAGCATCCGTTAAGGCAGTCCAAGTCCCTGTTGAGGGGTCGTATACGTCAAACCAAGGCACATAGCCCCCGTCATGTCCGTCGGTATTCCCTGCAACCACATAAAACTTGTCTTGATAGACCACCAAACCGGATGATCCACGACGTCTATTGGTTGGGATTTCGGGTCCCTGTATCCATTCTTGGCTAGCTGGGTCGAACATCCAGATAAATTCTGCTGGGATTTCATTGGGAAATGCATTTGTTTTAAAGGAGCCAATGATCCAAATTAGGCCTTTGTATTCTGTGGCCTGGAAATGATTGAACTCAAATGGGGCCGAATTGGACAATGAAGTCCAAGTATCCGTTCCGTAATCATAAATATCAATAGTCTGTGCGTTTTCCCGACCTCCCATGAGGTAGAATTTATCCCCGGCTTGCACAAAGGAATTTTCGTGTCTGGCCGTATAATTTAGATTTTCATTCTTGTCCGTCCAGAAGTAATCGCCATCAATGGTCCATTGAAAACTGACCATTGTTGTATCCTCCGTTGTCCCATCACTATCGTCAACGGTTATAATAACGGTATAGGGACTTCCCCCCGCCGCATTTGCCTCGATGGTTCCCCCTATTTGACCATTGGTTGGTTCAATAAAGAGCCCTGGTGGGAGCCCTTCGGCCGCGTAGGTCAGATTGCCATCACCTCCATTGGCATCAACGATCAAGCTTCCATTGAGCTGTTCGCCGGGGCTGCTGATTTGATTTGTGATATCAAATACGTAAATGGGTGTGCTACTATCGGAAACATCCAAAATCTCAATACCATTGACCAAAGGGTTTTGGATAGCTCCGTGCAAAAATTCGATATCGATTGCCCCGTCGGATACTTTGACGATATGACTTATCACACCACCCGATGCATGTCCGAATTTTTCCGAAAGATCAATATCCGTTAAAAGAGGCAAGTCAATTCCTTCTATAAGTGCATCAAAAATGCGTTCACCGGGTTGCGATGTACCCGAGTAGCCATTGCCCATGTAAAGGTGTATCTCATAATTGCCGTTTTTGGAAACGGGAAAGGAGTAGATCATGTTTGGGGCACCGCTCGCTTCATCGAAACGTTCGGTATCGAATATGCCCAAAGGTGTGGTATTGGTATCAATACTTGGGTCCAAGTTAGTTATGGTTCCTGCATAGGTGGTATTGGTTCCCGGCTCTACCAAAAATGGAGAATTATTGCTTGACTGATCCGCACTCCAGACCAGATCATTGTCAATAGAAGCTATTTCTGGACCACCCGCATTGATACGGTATAGTATAATATTGTCCTCGATTACACTTACCGCAAAGGACATTTCTACAAACAATGACTCACTATCAGTCGCCCTTATGGTGATTGTGCTTTCCGCAGGTGTTGCTGGTAAGGTTATGGTCAACATATTGTCTGATATGATTGCACCAATGTTGGGATTGGTGTTATTCTCAACAGAGTAGCTTAAATTTTCCACGCCTAGATTATCATCAAAAACGGTATCCAAATCAATGGTTTCATCGGAAGAGCCTACGATACGTTCCATATCAGCTATGCCTTGCACCACGGTAGGTGAGCTTCCGGTAATATTCAAAAAATCCCAGCTACCCTCCAACTCAACTCCTTCGGTATTGGAAGTACCTATAAGTCCAAGGGCCAAATCTGTTCCTTGGCTTTGAATGGCCTCCAAGATGCTTCCCTCAGCTGTAAGACGACCTATCTCAACAGGGGCCGCACCATCAATTTGATATTCAAAAGTCACTTCTCCCGTTGAAGGGTTTACCACAAAATGGAACAAAATTCCGGTTTCAGGGCGATTAGGCTCCGGAATAGATACGGTAATCGGCAAATTGGCCTCATCGTTTATTTCCTGTTGTACCAAAAGGCCATTGGTATTGACTACAAATTTGATGTAATTGGATTGTGTTCCGTCCCCTATAAAAAATCCGAGTTCGCCATTGATTGCTGCCGTATTGCCATACAAACGCGATTCACCTGTAAGTCCAACCATACCTCCTGTAACACGGAATACCCCTGCGGAAACATCGACTTGGGCACCATATTGTAGCCCCTTTTCTTGGGTATTGGTAGTCCCCAGTGCAGTTCCTGACGTCATGTGCATGGTTACTATTCCCGGGGCGCCCCCCATTACGTCGTTTGGATTGGGGTCGTTGGGGTCGTCCCTCCTATCGGTAAAATTGAGCCAATTCCCGTTTCCAGTTCCATTGTTCATGAATCCTGTGAGCCCCAAACCAAGATAACCGCCCAACCCTTGCTGATAGTTAAAGAAATCATTGGCAACGGGCAAAGTAAAGGCATCGCTTCCGTTTGTAGTAGGGTCCCCCAACTGGAAGGGGTCATCCACATCGGGAATACCATCAAAATCGTCATCGGGGTCGTTCAAATCGGAAACCAATGTACCCCCTTGCAGACTATCGAAGTCCGAAGGTTGTGATCCCCCGTTACAGATATCGGTACCGTTATCGATTTCATCCTGATTGGTATAGCCGTCAAAATCATTGTCGGCCAATGGGTCATACCCGGGATTTCCAGGCAATATACATTCCACAAAATCCAAGGGTTCAAACACCTGAATGTTACCGCTTAGATCGCCTGTCCAAATGGTTCCGGGAAAAATTTCATCATCGTCGGTAGTTGCAATGGCCAAAACATAGCCTTTTGTTCCCGACAAAAAGCTTTGGTTCAAACTTTCCAATTGCCCATCGGAGGTCAACTGTACCCTTCTTATATTTCCGCTGCTTGCCGTTGCGAGCAAATCTCCTTGCATGGCCCCATTGAAATTGGAGGCCCTGTATTCGGCGATTCCATTTGTGTTGGTGCTCCATACGGCAATTTCACCATCTAATGGTCCATCGGGATTGTCCTCGTCCGGACCACGCCAGTCTCCTTCCACCACGTTGGCCAATTCCACGGGAACAGGTGGCCAATCTACAGGGAGTGCGATACTGGGGTCACTTGTGTATCCGGCGCCTGGAGAACTTGGATCAAATATCTGGGTTCTAAAAACAGCTCCTACGTTTCCATCGCCTGGAGCAGTATACAGACCAGCACCCGCAGGATTTGCTCGCACAGGGTTGGGATGGCCACCATAATATTCCCAGAATGTATAGGTGGACAAATCTGTTGTCACCAATTGTAGATGATCCTTATTGTTTATGTGCTCACCGCCGGAATAGGATTGGCTTCCGGGCTCGTTTGGGTCATAGTCGTTGTTGACATTGGCAGTTCCTTCGTTTACGGGAAAACCGCCCCAACCGCCGTTGGCACCATTGTCGGTCACATAAAGTGCGCCCGACTTGGTGACTACCAAATCATAGGCATTCCTGTAACCCGGTGATAGAATTTGAACGGGACCGTTGGGTATCACTTTTGCCTGGTTCAGGCCATCGTTACCTCCCCAGGGATCATTGATGTCCACGCCATCGTAACCGGGTAAATCTGGATCGGTTATACCATTGACATTGGCACGTGTAGGATCATCAAGCGTTGGCAGGTCGTAAATATATTGGCGTCCATTGTCCAATTGTACGGGCATACTGTTGATAGCATCAAGATCAATGGCCAAAATAGCGGCTGCAAGTGCGTATTCTGTGGAAAATACAAAATTAACCGAGGGGCCACCCCCATTGGTATGTCCTCCTTGGGTCACCAATAAATATTCCTTACCTCCTATCGTTACCAAATCCAAACCATTTGTAGCATGGTTTTCTTCAGATCTTGGCAAACCACGTACAATATCCACCACGTCCCATGAACTCCCTGTCCAGCTGAACCTGGTAATGACCCCTGAATTGGTGTCCAGACCTACATCACCGTTACCGCCCCCGGAACCTGCGCCTATTCTAACATCGCTAGAGGAGACATAGAAAACCGGGTTCTCGGCCGAACCGCTCAATACGATTCCTATGGTCTCGCGTGTATGGCATTGGGAATAACTTCCATTACAGGGCGATCCATCATCATCATGGTTAACGATACCTTGGATATCATCCAAAACCTCCACATCAAGCACTTCATAATCGTTTGTCAAGTTCCGTTCTATGGTAAATATGTTTACCATTCCCTTGAGGGAGGTAACATACAATCGATTATCGGGACCGTACATCATACCCGTAACCCCACCACTCAAATCCTCATTGCCATTGTACTTTAGCAATGTTTGGGAAAAACTTACTTGAGCTGAAATCGAGGAACTATAAAAAATAAGGAAAAGGATACAAAGGCAGCCCGCGCACCTCTGCACTGTGGAGTAGTGTTCTTTCATTTTATTTGTTGGTTTGATAAACGTAAAGGGAGGGGAAACAATCCCCAAACGTACTGATTTTCATTTTCATCCTGTGTTATTGTTTGGGGAACCATACGAAGATAAATCACAAGCTTGAACCCTCATAAAGCGGAAATGGCAATTAGACCAACTACCATTAAGATCGACAAACGCCGTTTTGATTCATACATCTGACAATCAATGTCTTATGTTTTGTAATATTATTCTTGTTAACCTGTGCCCCTGTAAAATAAAGTATAGTCCTTTACATGAAATGCTTCTTAATTTTTGATCAGCAGAATGAAGTGCACATCACGGCAAGATATTTCTTGAACACGACGACATGATAAATAGAAAATTGAGATTGGACCTAGCCTCTGCTGTTACCTATATCAATAGACATTAATTAAATGCCACCAATTACGGACTTTATTGGGCCTAGGTTAAATGTACTTAAACGGATTGCTGATTCAGGAAGTTTGAATTGTTGCCAATGGGAATGGTCAGGTTTTCATTGACACTTACTTTTTGGTCGTCAAGGACTTTATTTTCACCACTTCTAAGTTTCTTATTGGCAAGGACTCCATTTTTGTTTAAGTCGATCAATGTTAACCCATATTGTGACGAATCCAAATCCTTGGTAATCAGATTGACCAAATAAACGGTTTCGCTCTTATTTAGAATTTTGTCAATAAACTCCATATATTCATCATTGTTGTTCCTGAGTAAATCTTCATGTATATACCAGGAATCAATTTTAGTAATATATTTATCACTAAACCGTTTTACAAAATGTTCGCTGTTCAATACCAAAAATTGGTCGTTCCCTCCGTTTCTTTCTTCGAGCAGGGAAATCATGGATTTTAGTTTTTTAACTTCCAAGGCATTGTTGTAGATCAGTATAGAAGAATTTTGAACTTGTTTTGAAATTTTTAGGGTAAAGAATTTATAAAGATACCTAGAGATTGCAAGGGCACTAAAGCTCAATATACTGTGAACAATAATAATTGATAGCGGTACCATTAAATCCTTTTCCATAAACAGCTTGCCATTTACGACCACTAGGACTATTGTTAAAATATTGGCTAGACAAATGGCATTGAAAATGCTATATACTTCACGTACAGTATTATATTTCACATATCCTTTGTAAATACCTATAAAAAGAAAAATAAAAGACGTAAGCGCTACAATAATTGGCAATTGGATCAACATTCCATGATTCCAAATATCAGGAAGGATAAGGGAGCACAGAAAGTACGATAGCACAAAAGATATACTGGTCAGTAATATATCAATTAGAAAAACTAATCGTACGGGGAACATTTTATTGATGCGAAGATTGTTCTTGGTCATAACAAAATGAATGATGGTTTTAATCAAATTTAAGACTAAAAAATCCTGAAGGGGAACTCTCGGATTTCTTTTCGTCCAACTTCAAAAAAATCGGGTGTTCGTATATGAATCTTGAAAAATGAACGTTTGTTAAATAGGATTTTTATCCCTTGGTGCTTAGGCGTACATTTGAATTGAGCTCTAATAGCATATAGAAAATTATGAGTACAAAACCTCTACTGAATACCTTAGAAAGAAAATCTATTCTGTTTTTAGGTGATTTGACATTGATCGGGATCTCTCTAAGAAACTTTGTTTTAAGGGCCGTTGATTACCAGAATGAAGACCCCCTTTTTTATCAAATAACGATTGTTGCCATTGGGGTGGCCATTTACTTTGTTTTGGCATATATTTTTGAAACTTACAACCTGGAGAAGGTTCCCAAATCCATCACCTATTCCATTATAAGGATATTCACCATCACTTTTTTGTTCACTATTTCCATAGTGGGGGTTACCACATTTTTCTTTGCTTTTGCGTATTGGCAATTATATTTATTGGTATTCATAATTTTCTGCCCTATCCAGTTATCGTTATGGCGTTTGCTCTTCAATTATATTTTCAAATTTGTCCCTACGACCAAACGGGTCCTCTACATCTACGATGAAACGACCAAGGATAGTTTGGAAAAAAACCTTGACTATATCAACGGAGATGATAACGAAACCTACTATAAAGTTGTTTCCACTTATTTAAATTCCGAGGACAGCGATCCCATCAGTGAAAACAAGCTTATTGAAAAAAGTATAGATTCGTGCATTATCAATACAAGGAGTTACAACCATTTTTCCAAACAAATGGAAAATATGCTGGTAAATTCATTGTTGTCGGGAAAAGAAGTACTCACCTATACTTCGTTCTATGAAAGTACCTATGAGGCACTTCCCATAGATTCCCACAATGATAGCCTTTACGAAATTCTGCAATTGAGCAATAATAAAATTCATTATTTACAGGGCATTGCCAACTTTGCGTTCAATTTCTTCCTAACCTTGGTTTCGGGAATCGCTTTCTTACTTTCCATACCATTTGTATTTCTATTGAATATTTTTTTCAATCCCGGACCACTCTTTTACACCCAATTGAGGGTGGGCAAACATGGAAAGGAATACAAAGTTTTTAAGTTTAGGTCCATGGTTGTCGATGCGGAGAAAAAAGGGGCTAAAATGGCCACCAAAAACGATGCTAGGGTTACCAAATTTGGAAAGGTTTTGCGAAAATTTAGGGTGGACGAACTGCCACAGGTCTGGTCCATTATCCGTGGGGACATGTCTTTTATTGGGCCCAGACCCGAAAGAAAAGTGTTTGTGGACAAATTAAACAAGGTCACTCCTTTTTATAACGTAAGACACCTTGTAAAACCAGGCATCTCCGGTTGGGCACAGGTTAAATATAAATATGGTGAAAATCTGGAGGACTCCATTAGAAAATTGGAGTACGACCTTTATTACATTAAGAATAAATCCGTAGTTCTTGATTTACGCATCATTTTTAAGACGCTTTCGACCATTTTGTTTTCGAGGGGCGTATAAAGCAGCATGGTCAACTTTCCAAAGTGCTTGGATTAAAATACAAATCATTCTTACGATTAATATAAGCTTGGGTGTGAATTAAGATAAATTGCCATTTTAAGTGCCTTAGATGATTACAAATACAGTCAGGTCAACAAATTTACAGCCTTAAAAACTATCAGCCGTTTGCTGTACTAAAAACACCTTCAGTTTAATGGGGAAAATCAAGACTTTCTCCAGAAGGCTCAATATTTGGTTCCTTGCCCCAATTGGAATGAATGGTGGTTAGCTGATTGTTTGTTCAATAAAAAAGGCCTCGAAACCGAGGCCTACTTATTATCTTTTAGTTCGTATTACTTTAATTGGAAACCAAGAACTTAATTCCTATCGGGTCGCCGTCACTCAATTCAAGGGTAGCATAATAAAGTCCGCTACGGAGGGTATCTATCGGAATCCTATATGCACCCTCACCATTATAAACCTGCATTGGGTCAAACGATGCGATAAGCCTACCCATGGAATCGTGCAAATGAATACTGGTCACCACTACGTCGTCGTGTGGAAGCTGGCTTAATTGAATACTTGCATAATCTTCATTAATCGGAACTGGATTCGGAGCTACGCTAGCGGTGGTCTCAGAATCTTCAACAACTTCGATGTCAACGGTAGCTGTATCCGTCAATCCTTCTCCATCAGTTACTGTTAGTTGGGCTGTATAGTTGCCAACCTCGTTGTAAGTATGGATTGGATCGGCATCCGTAGAACTGTTACCGTCACCAAAGTCCCAAGCATAACTGACTATCTCAACATCATCGGTTGAATTGCTTCCTATAAAGCTAACTTCTAAGGGGGCCTCTCCACTTTCCGATTCAGGCGACACAACCGCTACCGGTGCTTCGTTGCTGCCAGGTTCGGCAACCACGATCTGTATGGTTACAGAATCCGACAATCCAGCTTCATCGGTCACGGTCAAGGTGGCATCG
The DNA here is from genome assembly GCF_000224085.1 of Allomuricauda ruestringensis DSM 13258. NCBI lineage: Bacteria > Pseudomonadati > Bacteroidota > Flavobacteriia > Flavobacteriales > Flavobacteriaceae > Flagellimonas > Flagellimonas ruestringensis. The sequence continues at coordinate 2,578,451 of NC_015945.1, read as the reverse complement.
TAGGTCCCTGCATTTTCGAATGTCAGCATTGGATTCATTTGATTTGACGTTCTGCCGTCACTAAATTCCCAGAAATAGGTATCGATGCCAGCATCGTCTGTTGATGCCTCACCATTAAAAATAACCGCCAATGGTGCTTGTCCCTGTGTTGGGTTGGCGGAAGCAACTGCCTCAGGTGCTTGGTTTCCGCCTTCTTCGGTAACAACTATGTTCACAGTTGCCGTGTCTGTCAACCCTTCACCATCGGTCACTGTCAATGTTGCTGTATATGTGTCCGGTGTGTTGTATGTATGTATCGGATTGATTTCTGTTGATGAATTCCCATCGCCAAAATCCCACGCATAGCTTTCAACTCCAACATCGTCTAGAGAGTTGCCTCCCATAAAGCTCACTTCCAGCGGTGCATTACCGCTATCCGGTGTTGCGGAGATCACTGCCTCAGGTGCTTGTGTTACCACGATCTGTATGGTCGTTGAATCCGACAATCCAGCTTCATCGGTCACGGTCAAGGTGGCATCGTAAGTCCCTGCATTTTCGAATGTCAGTGTTGGATTCATTTGATCCGACGTTCTGCCGTCACTGAATTCCCAGAAATAGGTATCAATACCAACATCGTCGCTTGATCCTCCTGCGTTAAATGTAACAGGGAGTGGCGCTTCACCCTCGGTTGGATTTGCGGTTGCCACCGCCTCTGGGGCTTCATTGCCTCCAACTTGCGTTACTTGTATAAGTACAGATGCAGTAGCCGTAGCTCCTTCATTATCTGTTACCGTAAGCTCAGCAGTATAGTTGCCCGGGTCTGTATATGTATGTATTGGGTCCGCATCAGTTGAGTTTGAGCCATCTCCAAAGTCCCATGTATAGGTGTCAATTGCAATATTATCGGTAGACCCACTTCCTGTGAAGGATACTTCCAATGGTGCTTCACCAGCGTCGGGAGTAGCTACCACAACGGCCACAGGATTTTGATTTGTTACCGTAATGGTAAGGGTATCGGTTCCTGTTAAACCGCCCCCGTCGGTTACGGTCAACACCACATCATAAACCCCTGTTGTGTTAAAGGTATACGTTGGATTTTGTTCTGTTGATATACCTCCATCGCCAAAGTCCCAAGCGTAGGTAATTATACCCACATCATCTGAAGAACCGCTTCCTGTAAAATCAACTTGCAAGGGCGCCGTTCCAGATTCTTGAGAGGCCAAAGCTTCTGCTATAGGAGCATCATTGGGCTGGTTTACCGTAATGTCAACCTCAGCTGTATCAGCAAGTCCTTCAATATCGGTAACGGTAAGTACCGTAGTATATATGCCTGGGTTTAAATATGAATACGTAGGATCGGCCTCTGTAGAAGTGCCGCCATCACCAAAATCCCATGAATAACTTTCAATCACTCCTAAATCATCGGTTGATGCGCTTCCCGTAAAAATTACTTCCAAAGGCGCTTCACCATCTACAACATTAGCAGATGCGACTGCTGTAGGTGGTATTCCTGTGCCCGTAACCTCAATGGTGATACTTTTTGTATCTGTACCCCCATCTGCATCTTCAACTGTTAAATCCACAGTATAGGTTCCTATCTCCGTGAACTCATAGGAAGGGTCGGGCGCTATAGATGTAGCTCCGGTGCCGTCGTTAAAACTCCAAAGGTAACTGGTCACTCCTACATTATCCAAAGAATTGCTTCCGGTAAAGTTTACTGTTAAAGGAACAACACCCGTAGTAACATCAGCCTGCGGAACCGCTATTAAATCTCCGGATGCACCAATGTACCATAGGAAATCGATGGTTTCATTACCTGCCGGGTCGCCATTATCGGTAACTGTTACCGATACACTGTATGGGCTATCAACAGCAGCCCCATCACCATAGATATCATCTCCTTGTTGGGATTCGGGGCCATCTAAAGTAGCAATGGGCTCTCCTGTACTGACCAAATCAATATGTGCCAATGCAAATCTATCCAACTTATGTCCCGCAGAACGCTCTGAGGCTTGAATTGTATATATCCCTGCACTTGGAAAATATGCATACACAGGAAAACCATTGTTATCAATTGTTTGCCCATCCCACTTATTACTTTCGGGACCTGTTCTCCATAGCTTGAAAAAACCGTTGACTCCAGGATTTAAACTTCCAAAATCTGGTCTACCTTCCGAGTTTCCGCCCGGATAATATATGGTTTTACTGGAACCACCGCCACCAATAATATTTTCAAACTCTGAGGTACTGGTCAAATCACCGCCTTGCACTGTGAAAAAATGGACATCAGTAGTATTATCGATTTTAAACCAAATATCGTTTTCTTCCGTAGGGTCTGTTCCACTAAAATCCGATTTCATATGAAAACGGTAAACTCCTGGATTATCAATTTGGAATTCATACGAAACAGTTTGTCCATTAGTGTTGCCAATATGATTGGTAGTTGTTACCAAATAAGTGGTTTCAGATTCAGTCAAAATATCAAAACCTCCCGAGGTATCATCAAAATCCGTTTCTGCCTCAATAATCAAAAGCCCATTATCTTCTTGGAAGACATTACTTCCCCCACTTATAAACCCATCATCAATGGTACCGGAAATAACCCCGGTATTTTCATTAATGGTCAAGTTTGGTGGTAATCCAATAGCACTATACGAAGTTACATTGGGACTGGTGGCCTCGACCTGAAGCGAAACATCATCCCCCTCATAATTATATTGATCTCCCGGGTTGGTCACACTAAAGGTTGCATTGGGATTGTTTGTCAACGCTATACTTGCCGTGTCTGAATTACCATAGTTAATGGTCAAAATTGCGGTCCTATCAGCGCCTGTTCCCGATAAAGTTACACTTAGGGTTCGGGTTTCATTTGGATTCATTAGCATGTTCTCCAGTTGCCCGGCGTCAATGCTAAAATCATCTGCATTGGCCCCGGAAATATCCATCGACTTTACAAATAAACCTACGTTACCATCAATTAAAGAAAGGTCGATGTCCACGGTCTCGCCATCTACAATAACCACAGTACTTGGAACTGATAGGGTACTGGCCACGCTCGGTGTTCCAACAGGGCTGTCCTGTCCCAAATATTCCATGTTTTTTTGGTTTCCCCCGCCCCTACTTGGAGCTCCGGCCAAAATATGTACCCCTGGACCGGAAACTATGGCCTGTGTTCCATGTCTCTCATAATTCATATCGGGTAGTCGTTTCCAAGATTGCGAAACGGGATCGTACTCCTCTGTTATTTTCAATGCATCATCGGTTTCAACACCATATACTACTTCATCTTGAACTTCTCCACCAATAACAACCAATTTATTGTTGAAATTTACAGCTGACGCACCTCCCCTTGGTGTTGGAATATCTTGTCCGCTGGGTAGCGTACTCCATGTTCCTGCTACAAAATCGTAAACATCCACTTGTGGTATGGTTGGTTTCCAAGCGCTCACCCCACCTGATTGCCTACCGGCAGCCACATACAATTTGTTTCCTATCAGAACAGCTGCAAAGTGGTCTCTAGCTTCGGGGGCATCTGCCAAAGATGTCCAAGTACCCGTTGCCGGATCATATTCATCAAACCATGCTACATAACCTCCTGCGTGACCGTCCGTGTTACCTCCAACAATATAAAATTTGTCATTGTATACTACCAATCCCGTAGACCCACGTCTTCTGCTTTCTGGAATTTCCGGTCCTTGTATCCATTCTTGGCTTACAGGATCAAACATCCATATGTAGTCTGCTGGAACTTCGTTTGGAAAGTTATTTGTTTTGAACGCCCCAATTACCCAAATTAAGCCTTTGTATTCTGTTGCTTGAAAGTGATTGAATTCAAAGGGAGCCGAATCCGCTAACGAAGTCCATGTATTACTGGTATAATCATAAATATCTATGGTCTGAGCAAACTCGCGCCCTCCCATGAGATAAAATTTATCCCCAGCCTGTACAAATGATGTTTCGTGTCGTGCTATATAGTTTTCGTTCTCATTTTTATCGTTCCACAGGTATTGTGAATCTATCGTCCACGTAAACACTTGGCTTGATGGTGCAGATAAAGGTTTCATCGCCGTTACCACAACGGTATGAACACCATCGTTATTGGGCCCTCCATTAGCTGCGGCCACTGTTATGGTTCCTGAAATCTCACCTGTTGAAGGGTTAATGGAAACTCCATCTGGGTGACCGGACATATAATAGGTAACATCCTCGCCAGGGTCTCCTCCCGTTGCCGATGCCGTTATGTTTACACTATTAATGATTTCGTTGGTTTGATCCGAAATATTGGCCAATGTAAGGGTCGGGTTGTTAGCATCTACCTTAAATATTTCTATGGCATTAACTAGAGGATTTTCTATAGCGCCATGATTGAACAAAATGTTCAATTCACCATCGGTTACTTCAACCGGATAGGTTAACATACCCCCTACCTGATGACCGAAACGATCGATCACATCAAAATCATCTTCCACAAGTGCTCCTTCAATAAGGATATCGAATATACGGTCGCCTACCTCACTAGCGCCATTATAAGCATTGGCAACATACAGGTTCACCATATAGTCTCCATTATCCAGTACTACGGTATATTCCATTTCAGGGGCACTGGATGGGTCATAACGGTCTTCTTCAAAAATTTCGGCAAAGGTTCCATTGTCCAGATAAGCTGGTATAGAACTGTCCCTATTGGCATAGGTCGTACCCACAAAATCGCTTGTGTTTCCTGTGTTGACCACATAATTCCCCCCAATTTGTTCTCCATTGGTGGCATTATCTTCCCATTTTGGACCAATGTCCGTAGGGCTTACTTGGTTCCCTCCTGCGTTGATCCGAACAGCGAATGTTTCTGTTACGGTCCAAGAAAAGTCGACGGAAACGGTATCACTTGTCAAACCATCACTGTCATCAACCGTTATGGTAACGCTGTAAGGGCTTCCCGAAGCAGCGGTTTCGTCTATTGTTCCACCAATTTGTCCATTGGTCGGTTCAATAACAAGTCCTGGAGGCAATCCTGTAGCGGAATATTGTAAATTTCCGTCACCTCCATAAGCTGATACACCAAGACCACCATTTAACTGTTCCCCAACATTACCAATTTGATCGGCAATAGGATGTACGTAGATGGGCGTGTCATTGTCGAAAGCATCCAAAATTTCTATGGCATTGATCAAAGGGTTTTCTGCCACGCCATGGAAGAAACTTATGTTCAGCGTTCCGTCGATTACTTTTAAAGTGTGGGTAACAACGGTCCCTGTTTGATGGCCATAAGTTGCGGAAAGATCAATATCATTCAAGAGCGGTAAAATAGTGCCTTCCAACCCAACGTCAAAAACACGTTCTCCAGGTTCTGAAGAAAGGTTGTAACTATTGCCCATATAAAGTCGGATTTCATAATTACCCGGTTCTGCCACAGGAAAGGCATAGGTTAAATTGGGCATACCACCTGTAGCGTCAAATCTTTCAGTAGCGTATATTTCCAATGGTGTGGTTGCTTGGTTTACCGAACCATCTACTGGCATAACTGATGATACAAACGCCTGATTTGTACCCGCTTCTAAAAGATATGGTGAGTTATTTCCCGGTTCGTCCGCTCCCCAAACCATTCCTCCATCAATGGCCGCCAGTTCGGGACCTCCTGCATTTACACGATATAAAACTACCGGAGCATCGCTAACGGTTACGTTAAAAGTATCCTCAATAAAAAACCCATCGTCATCAGTTGCTCGAACGGTAATGTCAGAAATAGCAGTGATGGAAGGGAAAGAAAGTGTCAACTCGTTTCCATTCATTGCAGTTCCTATGTTAGGATCAGAGTTATTAATCACAGCGTAGGTAAGGTTAGCATCTCCAAAGTCATCTGCAAAAAAGTTATTCAAATCAACAATTTCATCAGCAGAGTCAACAATCTTGGTGATGTCTGGAATCTCTTGAGATACCGTAGGTTCTTGCCCCACCACATTTAGAAAATCCCAGGTACCTTCCAATTCCACCCCCTCGGTATTGGAGGTTCCAATAAAACCAACGGCCAAATCTTGATTGGATTGCTGGATGGCATCAAGAATACTGCCTTGGGCTGTTAATGTTCCAGCAGTTATTCTACCCCCTCCATCAAATTCGAATTGCAAGGTCACCTCCCCGTTGGAAGGATCCACCATAAAATAGAATACAATTTCACTGCTAGGTCTATTTACTTCAGCTATTGGGATGTTGATCGGTGTCTGTGGCACATCGTTGATTTCCTGAAGCGCTGTGATGCCCGTTTCGGTAACCACCATTTTAATAAAGTTACTTTGGGTGCCATCGCCAATAAAATGGCCCAATTCACCTCCAACTGCAGCGGTATTTCCATAAATACGCAATGGGCCTACCAAATTTATCAAGTTTCCTATTACGGTGAACACCCCTGTGGATTGATCTACCTGTACCCCATATTGATACCCTTTTTCCTGTGTGTTGGTGCTTCCGTTAGCGGTACCTGAAGTCATGTGGGATGTCATAAGGCCTGGAGCTCCTCCCAATACATCATTGGAATTGGGATCGTTGGGGTCATCCCTTCTGTCCAACCAATTTAAATAGTTGGGATTTGGGTCTCCATTGTTCATTAGTCCGGTCATTCCCAAACCAAAGATCCCCCCCAAACCTTGTTGATCATTAAATAATCCATTGTAAATAGGAAGTTCAAATGCATCACTGCCACCAACAGTTGGGTCACCTAGTTGAAAAGGGTCATTTTGATCCAAAATACCATCATTATCGTCATCGTCATCATTAAGGTCAGACACGTATGGTGCACCTGCCGCCTTATCAAAATCCGCAGGTTGCGAACCTCCGTTACAGGGATCGGTTCCATTGTCCAGTTCGTCTTGGTTGGTATAGCCATCATTGTCAAAATCTGCCAATGGGTCACCTGCAGGATTATCACATTCAATAAAATCCTGTGGTTCAAAAACCACTATCTTTCCGTTCAATGTAGCAGCCCAAACAGTTCCTGGAAATATATCGAAATCACTATTACAAGTAACCCCTAGCGCATTTCCCCCAATACCAGAAAACTGATTAGGAAAAAAATTCTCCAAAGTACCATCTTCTTTTAATTCCACTCTCCGTAGAACTCCTGTGTTAACTCCAGCAATTAAATCGCCTTGCATGGCACCACCAAAATTACTTGCGGTATATTCATCGATACCGTTCGTATTTGTTCCCCAAATTACAATGGGCGCATCATCGGGACCATCTGGGTTTGGGTTTTCGGGATCTCTCCAATCACCCTCTACAGTATTTGAAGTTTGTACCGGAGGCCAGTTAGCTGGCAATGCAATACTAGGGTTTGCTGTGGAACCTGGTGTTGAAGTATCCGGATCATAAGTTGAAGTACGAAATACAGCACCATCAGTACCATTTTGGTTTGGCGCAGTATACAATCCTGCCCCATTGGGGTTTGCCCTTGTCGGATTAGGATGCCCCCCATAAAAACTTCCAAAGGTATACGTTTGAAGATTTGTGGTGATCAACTCCAAGTGATCCTTATTGTTTATTAGTTCCCCTCCTGAAGCCGATTGACTGCCCGGTTCATTTGCATCATACGCATTGGTTACGTTTACCGTGCCTTCATTTACAGGAAACCCTCCCCAACCGTCATTGGGTCCATTGTCTGTAGCGTATAAGGCACCACTTTCGGTTACTACAATATCATAAGCATTTCTAAAGCCTGGAGCAAGAATTTGAACGGGACCATCTGGAACTATCATTGCCTGATTCAACCCATCGTTTCCACCCCATGGGTCATTAACATCAACTCCATCATACCCTGGGGCATCAGGATCAGTAATTCCGTTAACATTCGCGCGCGTTGGGTCGTCCAAAGTTGGAAGATCATAAATATAATCGCGGTTGTTGCCATCGGTCTGTATGGGCAATGCATCAATTGCATCCAAGTCCACAGCTAAAACAGCTCCAGAAAGGGCATATTCACAAGTATGTACAAAATTAGTAGATGGCCCACCTCCGTTAGTGTGGCCTCCCTGAGCTACTATTAAATACTCTGTACCATCAATTGTAGCCAACTCCAAACCATTGGTGGCATGGTTCTCTTCGCTACGGGGCAATCCCCTTACCAAATCCACCACATCCCATGAAGTACCGTTCCAAGTAAATCTAGTAATAATACCAGAATTGGTATCTAAATTAACGTCTCCGTTACCTCCATTTTCTCCTGATCCTATGCGATGATCACTGGAAGACACATAAATGATTGGGTTTGAGGCGGTGCCCCCTACTGTCAATCCTGTGGTTTGCCTTTTGGAACAATCTACACCACCACTGCACAGCCCACCGTCATCATCATGGTTGACAATATTTGTAACGCCAGACAAAGATTCTACCCCAATGACTTCGTAATCGGTCGGGCCATTTCTTTGAACCGTGTACACTTTTATAGTTCCAGACCTTTTAGCAGCATATAACCTCCCATCCGGTCCAAACATCAGCGAAGTAAAGCCAGAAGAAACATCATCCCCGTTAAAATTCAACTCACTACCCTCTGTAAAATTGATTTGGGCATTAACTTCGGAATTGAATGGATTAAATAAAAAGAGTAGGGTTATAAAAGATACCCTAAGTGCATAAGAAAAGTAATTTTTTTTCATGGTATTGATATAGTTCATAGCAATTTGGCCAGAATTCTTTCTAACACTCAAAAATAATAGAATAGCCCCCCTCCCATTAATAAGAGCGTTTTTATTCGATTAAACCAAATGCTTTATCGTTAAATGACCATGTATCTGTATTGGGTGGGGCTTTGCTTTTTTTTGGAGAAAAAATAAACAGAGGAAATGTGCAGTTTGTCCAATTTAAAAAAGTAAAAAACGGTGGATAAACTTTTGAAAACAAGCCTATTCAGATTGGTTTTCGAGCACAGTAAATTAGCTCGGGATGCAAATACCCCAAGCTTATTTAAGCAAGTTATCTTGAAAATTTCACCCTACTTTTCAAGGAAAGGCAATACATCGTTAAACCTCCAAAACAAGGCTTTATTGAATCTTTTCCAGTATTTTTTCAATCACCTCTGGATCTTTGTTCATTGAAAATTTTCGACTGAACAATGCTGTTGAAGCCACAAGCTCATCAAACTCATCAATAGTCCATGTGTAGGGTTTCCCCCTATCCCAATCAATCAATCGTGCATAGCTCATAGATGAGGAGTGGCTGTCCTTAAATTCGGAGTTCATCAAAAGGGTTTGCATAAATACCTCATCGTTAAAAAAACCGTTGTCAAAGTTCTCCGCAATGAATCTTTCTTTGCCCACGACGTATTTTGCAAAATCGTTTGTAATGCTGAACCAAGCCTGGCCCCAATAAAAATCCTTTAAGCTACTGTTCCTGAACCTGTTGATAAACAAACAAGTTTGCAGGAATGCAAATGGATAACGAAGCGATCTGGACCACTTTCTGGGCAACCTTTTGTTAATATTGATAAAGTGATAGTATTTATAGCGGCTGGCTATTTTCCAGTTCTTTACCTTGGTAACGGACAAAAACTGTTGGCCATCGTGTTTTTCAAAAAAATCATGAATATAATCCTGACTTTTAATAGGTAGGTCCACACCGGAAATCAAGTGATAATAGGCATAATTTTTTTGGATGGCCGCCTTCAACAATCTCAATTCGCAATCTATTTGACTATAGCCAGACCAATAAATCGGTTTTCTTTCGATAAAAAAAACATTGGAAGATTTACATTGATCTTTTAGGTCATTCTCGGATATGGCATCAAATTTTTGGTCCAAATGAAGATAAATGTCATTACGCTCATCATCCAAACAACCTAACAGTTTGCATAGCAATTCGGGTTCGTTATGGGCCATGACAAGGTATGCATGTTTCCTATTTTCCATTGTAAACGAAGGTGATTTTAATTTTGGTTGCCCAATTGGCAGACTTGTTTTTTATATTTTTTATTGTTTTGATGGGAATGACTAAAATTTCCACCACTTTTTACTTTGGGCGCCATAACCGTATCCATATTTTCCACCATAGCCTAGTTCTGATGCTTTTACACCATTCACCACAAAGGCCAGGTTATTTAATTTTCCTTCTTTTCTGAGCTTTAGTGGGAACTCTACGTCGCCTATACTCGATTGGCCCGCTCTAGTTACATAAACCAAAAGGTCGGCGTATTCACTTATAAGAAGTGTATCCGTAACCGGCATCATTGGTGCGGTATCGACTATAACATAATCATAAACTTGGGAAACTGTGTCCATAAGGTGTCCAAATCGATTATTCATAAGTAATTCGGAAGGATTTGGAAATGTTTTACCCGAATGGATAACATCTATTTTGTTCTCGTTTACCTCGGTACTATTGGTTATATCCTTCAAAACAAGGGAGTCATCAAACAAATAATCCGTCAACCCAGCATTCCTCTTAAAGCTTGACCTCTTATTTTTAACATGCTCCTTTCCATCGTTAAAAAACATATAAAACTTCGGGTTTCGAATATCTGCCCCGACCAATAAGACTTTTTTGCCCGTGCTGGATAAAATCAAGGCAAGGTTGGTGGAGAAAAAGGTTTTTCCTTCTGTTGGAAGGCTGGAACTGACATAAATTATGTTTTTTCTGGCATTGCCGCCCTTTAGTTCCGTTTTGAGCAAATAATCCATATTGGTCCTGATAATTCGTAAGGCCTCCGATAGCACAGAACGATCGTCCTTTGCTACAGTTTTTATGGATTTATTCTTTAATCGGGGCAATTCGCCGATAACGGGCACCCCGGCCCCTACAACCAATTTTTCCAATGCATGGGCACTGTGGATCTTGTCATCTATTACATCCAAGCCGTAAACAATTCCGGCAGGAATTAAAATTCCCAATAAAAATGACGCTAGGTATATAATACTTTTTTTAGGTGCTACCGGAAACTTACTTGCAGGGAAAGCCGTATCCACAACTTTAGAGTTGGGTGATGCCGAAGCGTATGCAATTTGGGCTTCTTCTCTTTTTTGCAATAAATACAAGTACAGGCCCTCTACCGTTTGCTGCTTCCGGGTAATCTCTCGCAATGCTCTTTCGTTCCTTGGAGCAGAATATATTTTTGAATTGATGGTGGCCAACTGTGAACTAAGGTTGTTCACCCTTAAATTCAAATTATTGGTCATACTGTTCAAACTGGATTGCATGCTCTTTTTTAGGTTCTCCAACTGTTCGTCTATGTTAACGATAACAGGGTTTTTTTCATTGGAGCTCTTCAATAGGCGCTCACGTTCCAAAACCAGTTGGTTGTACCTTGCAGTTGTGCTGGTGATCGAAGCATCTGCCAACCCAATATTGGAAGGAAGAATGCCGTACCCCGCTTGACTCTCAAGTTCATCACTCACGCTGTTGGCTATCTGTAATTGGATCTGTGCATCCTGCAATTCTTGCTGATTTGCCGCACTTACGTTCAAATTGATATTGGATTGTGATTGGATATCCGTGAGCCCCCTGTCCGATTTAAAATCTTGTGCACTTTGGTCTGCCTCTGATAAGTCGCTGTAAATATCCGCAATTCTGTCATCTATAAATTCAGCAGTTCGGTCGGCAATGGCTTTTTTGTCATTTTTTCCGTTGAGGTTGTAGATATGTATCAACTCGTTCAAAAAATCCATGGCCTTTTCCTGTACGGCATCTTGGATGGTCAAATTTATTATTGAGGAATATTCGTCGGCAATAGCGGCCCCAAGCGCTTTTTGGTAGCTTAAGGTAACATCGCTCACAGGGGAAAGCACTATTTTTAATGTTTCCCCAATATAAGGTTTCAATTTTTTGCTTTCTTCTGGAAGGATTGTTATTTTACCTCGATTAGTAGTGATCTCCTCACCAAAAGTTCTATTTTGCTGTTCTTCGTTCTCTTCTGTCCAGTACAAAAAGTTGGTTTGGGACTTTGGAATGATATAACAACTGAATTGCACATCCCTTTTTATGGAATCTATGGTAATTTTCACCGGGACATCACCATAAATTTCGGAATTTTTTACCCGGCCTACATGCATCACTTTTTTATCGAGCCCCAGGTTTATGACTGCCTGTCTTACATTGGTTCGGGAACGCATCACCTCAATTTCATCCTCGACCTTTTTTGATCCCCCAGGTAACAAGTTCAAATCACTGAAAAGACTGAGTTCCGAAGGAGCACTTTTTTCCTCTACAATCTGGATGGTGGCATTGGCTTGGTATTTCGGCGTGGCATACCTTACATAAAGGTATGCAATGGAAACTGCGACTATTGCCGACAGCACAAACCAATGCTTGTGCTTCAGGTATTTCTCCAGCTCTCCCTTCAAATTATTTCTTTGCATTTTAGCGTTCAAATTGGGATTTTCCATATATATGAGTGGAAATTTTTTTGGTGTAGATTAATTTCTTGAAATTAAAATAACTGCGGATGTAATCAAAGCCGTTACAATGGATACCGTGATACTGGCCCTGTTATCCAAAGTGGAAGAGGTTATGGCCGATTTGTTCGGTTCAACATAAACAACATCGTTTTGTGTTAGATAGTACACAGGGGATTCCGCAGCACTGTTGTTGGTCAGGTCAATCCGGTAATACACTTTTGTTCCGTCGAACTCCCTAACCACCAAAACATTCTTTCGCATGCCTTTAATGGTCATATCTCCGGCCAACCCCAGGGCTTCGAAAATTGTAATTTGCTCCCCATTGACCACGTATGTACCGGGGCGTTTCACCTCTCCAAGAACTGTGACGGTAAAGTTTTTTAATCTAATATTGATAATGGGGTCTTTTAGATAATCCGATAAATGCTCGGTCAGTTTAACCCGTAACTCTTCGGGGGTAAGTCCAACTACTTTGACTTTACCAACGACCGGAAAATCTATCTCGCCCTCTTTGTCCACTAAATAATCTACCTGCTCTGGCCTAATGCCTCCTTCCTGTGTTCCCCTAAAAAGGTTGAATGGGGCACTGGCTTCTGGATCAAGGGTGGAAACATAAATACTGATCAAATCATCGACTTTGAACCGAGTAGTGGATGTGCTTTCCTTTACCTGTGTCTCCAAACCGGATAAGGCTGCATTTTGGAAATAAACCACATCCTCTTTAGATGCGCAGGATCCTAGAAAAATTATGGCAATTAAAAAAAGTACTATGTTACGAGGTTGAAATTTCATTGTTGAATATTTTGGTTAGATGAACTTAAATCGATTTAAAGCGAAATATAGAATAACTTTGGTTGCCAAAGAAACCTATTTTCACACAAATTAGGGGTACGGCCATCAACAGCGGATAATGCACCCGTATTTAAGCCGCTCTTGGCAAAACCATTATTTAATAAATATTTACTTTTGTTTGAACAAAACATCTATTTATGTATTGACATAATATTAAAGGATAGTTTGAGTTTTAATAAAACATAAAATCGCGACTAAAAGTATATCAGTCTTCCACAAACCTCTTTTTATTTCGTTTAAGCTTATGAAAAATCGTTCAACCGAACTAATTTACCTTTTTATCTTTGTGATTCCATTTTATCGTCTGACAGAATTTTCCCTTGCGCAATAAATAATCATACCAAAAATAAATGACCGATTAAATGCAATCACTATTATTCCCTTTCATCCAAAAAAAAGTGACTTGGTCTAAAATCAAGTACAAGTCTTATAATTTTTTTACCATCTTTGAATTCAACAAAAATTAAGCATGAAAAAAATCAAGAATATTTGCTGTATTGGAGCCGGTTATGTTGGAGGCCCCACTATGTCTGTAATTGCCTCTAAATGTCCTGAAATAACGGTAAATGTAGTCGATATAAACCAAAAAAGAATAGATCTTTGGAACCATGAAGATTTGGATAAACTTCCCATTTACGAACCTGGCTTAAAAGAAGTTGTAGGAAAGGCCAGAGGGAAAAACCTGTTCTTCTCGACCGAGGTGGACCGCGCTATAGATGAGGCCGATATGATCTTCATTTCCGTGAACACACCAACAAAAACATACGGTAAGGGCAAAGGCCAAGCGGCTGACCTAAAATATATTGAACTATGTGCCCGAAACATAGCAAAAGTGGCCGTTAACGATAAAATTGTGGTTGAAAAATCCACACTTCCTGTTCGGACAGCCGAAGCGCTGAAAAGTATTTTGGAGAATACGGGCAACAATGTGAATTTTGAAATCCTGTCCAACCCCGAATTCCTCGCAGAAGGGACCGCTATTGATGACTTGCTCGATGCAGACCGTATATTGATAGGTGGTGCGGATACCCCATCTGGACAAGAAGCAAAGGATGCCTTAAGCTGGGTGTACGAGCACTGGCTGCCCAAAGAACGTATTTTACAGACCAATGTTTGGTCTTCTGAGCTCTCCAAACTTGTAGCCAATGCTTTTTTGGCGCAACGGGTCTCTTCCATCAATTCAATTTCGGCACTTTGTGAAAGAACAGATGCCAATGTTGCCGAAGTATCCAAGGCAATTGGATACGACTCCAGAATTGGATCTCGGTTTTTGAATTCCTCCGTTGGTTTTGGAGGGTCTTGTTTTCAAAAAGATATCTTGAACTTGGTTTACATTGCCAAAAGCTTTGGATTGCAAGAAGTTGCCGATTATTGGGAACAGGTAATCATAATGAACGATTACCAAAAAAGACGTTTTGCGGACAATATTATTGCCACGCTTTACAATACGGTTTCCGGCAAAAAAATAGCTTTCTATGGTTGGGCCTTTAAAAAGGACACCAACGATACCCGCGAATCCGCTGCCATTTATGTAGCAGATGCGCTATTGGAAGAAAACGCAAATATTGTGGTGTACGATCCAAAGGTGTCCAAAGAAACCATTTATGCCGATCTGGAATACCTTGGTAATAAATCAAGGGAAGAAATCGAAAAATTGGTGACCGTTGTAAACGATCCCATCGAAGCTGCAAAAGATGCCCATGCCATTGCCGTGTTAACCGAATGGGATGAATTTAAGGAGTATGATTGGCAAGCCATACACGATCTTATGCTTAAGCCAGCCTTTGTTTTTGATGGACGTAGAATTTTGGACCACAAAAAAATGGAGGCTCTGGGCTTTAAATTCTACAAAATCGGGCAAAACGGAAGCTAACCATAGGGTTTAGCATCCAGTTATGTGATATACGTACCATATGGCCACAAGCATATTATACAGAAAAACACACCTTTTGGGCAAATGAAGATAATCCAGGTTATTACACTTAGCGAACCAATTGGTGGAGCTCAAATGGTGCTTTTCAATAACACGGAAGCCATGGTCAAAAGCGGTCATGAGGTTCAGGTAATGGTCGGACAAGAGGGCACTTTGACCAAACGGCTTGAAGCACTTAACGTAAAGGTTACCTGCATACCAAGTCTTAAAAGGGAAATTTCGCCCATAAACGACTTTAAATGCTACAAGACCATCTGCGAATTATTGAAACAGGAAGCACCGGATATTGTAATCTCGCATTCGTCCAAAGCAGGAATTTTATGCCGACTTGCTTGTCATAAAATAGGAGTGCCCAACATTTTCACAGTCCATGGTTGGTCGTTCACGCCCGGGGTAAAAGGGCTTAAGCGATATGTGTACATGGCCATTGAAAAAGTGATGGGCAGGTTTACCGACCATTTGATCACCGTTTCAGCATTTGATTTCAATTTGGCCTCAAAGCACAGCATAGTCCCCGAATCCAGAATGCGCGTAATTTATAACGGAAGTCCGGACTTTTTAAAAGAAGAACGGAAAGAAGCAAAAGAAGACCCGATTACCATATTGATGACGGCCCGTTTTTCGTATCAAAAGGATCACATGACCCTGTTCAAGGCCTTACAATCCTTAAAAGATGCACCTATCCAAGTGGATTTGGTGGGCCATGGGGATTTACACCAAGAATTTGTGGATCTGTCCAAGAAAATGAAGATCGATCATTTGATTACCTTTCATGGCGAAAGCAACGATATTCCCTCATTTTTGAACAAGTCGGATATTTTTGTGCTTACCTCCAGATTTGAGGGGCTCCCCCTTTCTATATGTGAGGCCATGTCCGTAGGAGTTCCCATAGTAGCTTCTGATGTGGGCGGGGTTCATGAAATGGTGAGGGACGGTTACAATGGATATTTAATTCCAAAAGAAAATCCCAACCATTTGGCAGAAAAGCTCTCCAATTTGATACGGGATAAGGAACTGATGGTGGAGTTGGGCGAGAATTCAAGAAAAACCTTTTTGGAAACCTTCTCAACACACCAAATGGCAGCCTCGACCGAAAAATATATCGAGGATATTTTAAAGAAAAGCTCAGCGAAATAATATATAGCAATAAGAATTTATAAAAAATAACCAATGAACATCTTAGTAACTGGGGCAGCAGGATTTATAGGATACCACCTTTGTGAGCTTCTGATCAAAAACGGACATACCGTAATTGGTTTGGACAATATCAACGATTATTATGATGTTGGGTTAAAATATGCCCGTATACAGCAACTGGGCATTCCAAGAGCTAAAGCAGAAGTGGACGGACAAATATCCTCAAGCACATTGCATGGCGAGCAAATGAAGTTCATAAAACTCGATCTCGCCGACCGCCAAGGTTTGGATCGGCTATTTCAAGAAAACACTTTCGATGTAGTCTGTAATCTGGGGGCCCAGGCCGGAGTACGTTATAGTTTGGAAAATCCCGATGCATACATTCAAAGCAATGTGGTGGGTTTCGCCAATTTATTGGAATGCTGCCGACATGGCAACGTTAAGCACTTGGTGTATGCCAGTAGCTCCAGCGTTTACGGATTGAACGAAAAAATTCCCTTTTCTACGGAAGACACCGTGGATAGGCCCATTAGTATTTATGCTGCCACCAAAAAGAGCAATGAGCTTATGGCACACACCTATAGCCACTTGTACCAGCTGCCCACTACCGGGCTTCGGTTCTTTACCGTTTATGGCCCTTGGGGCAGACCGGACATGGCCCTGTTCCTCTTTGTGGATGCCATAAAAAAGGGCAAGCCCATTAATGTGTTCAACTATGGCAATATGGCCAGAGACTTTACCTATGTGGACGATATTGTCGGAGGAATGTCCAAAATTATTGAAACGCCTGTAGCAGAAAGCAAACGAAAGGACGAACTTTATAAGATTTATAATATTGGCAACAACAAACAGGTTAAGCTTACGGATTTTATTGATGCCATTGAGTCCTCTTTGGACACACCCGCCAAACGTAATTTAATGCCCATTCAACCTGGTGATGTAGAAAGTACTTGGGCAGACGTGAACGACCTGATAAGAGACTACGACTACAAGCCCGATACGCCCATTGAAAAGGGAGTAAAGGAATTTGTGGACTGGTATAATGATTTTTATGAATAAACCAGAGGTCTAAAAAAAGTCATGCCGAATGACGATTGGCTATAATTGACACAAATTGCACGGAACCTTCAAGAACCATCTTTTTTGTCATTCTGAACGAAGTGAAGAATCTATAGTCTAGTATTTCAGCTTGTACTTGTTCTTGAGCTTGAACTTGTTCTTATAAAAGAGATTCTTCAGTCGCCATGCTCCTTCAGAATAACAGGCAGGGGTTTACGCGTCATACTTCCTAATGAGCCACGAAGAGGGATCTCATAATTTTGAATTTGCAATGAGATTTCTCACTGCGTTCGAAATGACACAATACTCTTAAATACCCATTGTGCGTTTTGAACATAGAACTTAATTCTAGGCGTCATTTCGAGTAATCTTTATGAGTGAAAATGAAGAAAGATTGTATCGAGAACCTTTTTGTTACTTGTCATTCCGAATGAGGCACGAAGAGGTATCTCATTGCCATAAGGCTTCTCGTAGCTCCTCCCGACAGAATAACCGTAAAATTTATAGTAGTCTCCCCAAATTATTGGTTTTCCTCCTTTAATTTTTTTTTAGTTTAAGCTTTCCGATTACTTCTCTAAGGCAGTTTATCGGCATTATTCCAATGGACGAGCCCTCTTTAGCCTTGTTAAAAAAAACGCCTCAATGTTAAAAAAAGGGGTATTTCATCGATAATTCATGGGTTGCACATCCAAACAAGGGTACACTCCGTATCAGTCATGTCGAGAATGTAGTTTGTCCGATTTAAACCGATTTTCATCGAAAAAATATAGCACCACAGAGAATCAATGGATTAGAAAGTGCATTTCATCGAAAAAAAATAGTTTTACGTCGATAAAACATACAATTAAATTAGATTTGTTTCCCAAGTCGGAAATATAGTTTTTAACCACTTAACCTCTTTATTCTAAATGGCATCCCACAAAACCATTTCGTACGTGAGTCTTTTATTGCTTTTTATTTCCCTGACGCTTTCTTCATGTAGTAAGGATAGTGATTTGTTCGATGAAACGATTCAAAACCAAATTGAAGAAGAAACAACTGAGGATGGCGAACTCATAAACCCAGTATCCTTTAGTGTAAACAATGATGAATTCACCATTTCCGGAGCTGTGGAATCGGCTATCTTGGATGTATTGAAAAATGACAGTATTCCTTCCCAAGAATTGGAAAGCTTTCAAATTGTGGCAGTATCCGATGCCTTGGAAGGCGATATAAGCCTCAACGAGGATAATACCATAACCTATTCACCAAAACCGGAATCTGCCAACAAGGCCGGCAACAATGGTATGGTAAGCGACGAATTTACCTATACCGTGGAGGTACGAGGAAAAGGTAGTCAAAACAAATATGAAAAAAAGGCCACCGTGGTCGTAAACACCCAATATGGTAGCGCGGACATGGGAGCGTTAAAAGCGTTCCCCGGCGCCAAAGGTTTTGGCCAAAATGCCGTAGGCGGTAGAGGTGGACGTATTATCCATGTAACCAATTTAAATGAAGATGGACCAGGAAGTTTGGTAGAGGCTATGTATGCCAGTGGGCCAAGAATTGTGGTGTTTGATGTTGGAGGTGAAATAGAATGGACTTCACAGCGAAGTATAAGGAATCCAAACATTACCATACTTGGGCAAACCGCACCGTATCCAGGCATAACTATAAAGGGAAATGGAATCAGGGTAATGACATCAGAAGTTATCATTAGATATTTAAGGATTAGAATAGCGGGTGAGAGTGAATCCGATCCAATAGGCATTACTAACCATACATCTAACTCAACGGTTGAAAATGTAGTAGTTGACCATGTAAGCTTAACTTGGGGAAATGATGAAAACTTCTCTATAACCGGAGATTCTGGAGGATCATCAAATTCTCCAACTCAAAATATAACCCTTCAGAATTCAATAATAGCAGAAAACATCGATGGAAACCATTATGCAGCGTTGATTGGCAGAAATGTTCATAATTTTTCAATGATTCAAAATTATTGGGCCAATAATGGCAATAGAGTTCCTGAACATACTTATGGGGATGAAACTGATTTTGAGTTTGTGAATAATGTTCTTTATAATTATAACAGAGCTATGACAACAAGTTTTGGCCCAGCTACTGTTGAAAGTATAGGTAATGTTTTTAAAGCTGATTCTGATTACCCACCAGGGCAAGCTGATCATGTATACCAATTAAACAGTTACGAGAATCCGGATGGATTGGCAGATGAGGGCTACATGTATCAAACTGACAATATACAATTGGGGACTAATACGCATGGTATGATGAATAGCAACTGGGAATCTGCAAATCAATCATCTAGACGCATATCAAGCCCATACACTCCATTACCGAGTTCGGAGGTTGTTGATGCTGTTTTAAACAACGTTGGCCCTAGTGTCATTTTTCCTGATGTAGTTGATGCAAGATTGATTGGTAATTGGACGGATGAAAATGGAATTCAAGGCATTACAGACATTAATACCATTGGCGGATTTCCAAATATAACTTCCACTGCGCGTGCAGCAACTTATGATACCGATAATGATGGTATGGCAGACGTTTGGGAAATTCATACTTTTGGCAATTTAACGGCTAAACCCTCCGATGACGAGGATGGAAATGGTTATACCAACATTGAAGAATTTGTATTTTCATTGACCATGAATTAAAAAATTTAATTAGCTATTTCTTCATTCAAAAAAGAAATATGTTCATTATCGATTAAGCTGTTCCTTTGAACAGCTTTTTTTGTGCGGTCAATCCATTCATTTATACTTTTCCATTAAAATTTAGGAATGAAAGGTTTTTTAAAAGATTTATATAACAAAAATAGAACTGGGTTTTTAGTTCTTAGGCCTATTGTTTTAACCTACCAATTTTTCTTGCTCAAAAAATACCTGTCAAATGAAAAATTTATATTAAGAAGATTTAAAGATAATTTTGGTTACAAGCTAAATCTCAATGAACCCAAAACTTTAAATGAAAAAATTAATTGGTTAAAATTAAACTATGAGAATCCAATAGGCAGTAAACTTGCGGATAAATACCGTGTTAGAGAATATATTAAAAATAAAATCGGGGAAGAATATTTGGTACCTCTCGCCTATATGACCAATGATCCAAATAATATAATCCCAGAAAACATACCAGATTATCCAGTTATTATTAAAACCAATCATAATAGTTCTGGAGGAATTGTCATTAAGAATAAAAAGGAAGAAATTGACTGGAAATCCATTCAAAATCAGTTAAAAGCAAATTTAGCTGAAAACTATTATTGGATGGGTCGTGAAATGGTTTACAAAGATATCGAGCCTCTAGTAATTGTAGAAAAGTTATTAAGTGACCGAAATGGCAATGTTCCTTATGATTATAAAGTACATTGTTTTAATGGTAAAGTACAGATGATTAATGTTGATATTGATAGAGGAACCAGCAATCAATTCTGTAATTGGTATGATAGGGACTGGAATCGAGAGCCTTACGAATGGGGAGGCAGACTTCCAAATGGGGAATTTATTAAACCAAGTAAAACAAACGTCGATAAACCAAAGTGCTTGGATAAAATGATTATGTTATCCGAAAGCTTATCACAACAATTTAAATACTTAAGGGTGGATTGGTACGTTATTGACAATAATCTTTATTTTGGTGAATTAACGCTATACCATCATTCAGGAAGCAAGCCTATATATCCTTTTGAATGGGATGTAAAGTTGGGTAGTAGATTAATTATATCCTAAAGATGAGAATAGACTTTAGTATCGATAGTTTAAAAGGCGGTGGTGCCGAAAGAGTTATGGTAACCATAGCAGATGCACTTGCAGAAAATCATGAAATAAGATTGATAACTTTTAATGATGATGATAAATATGTGGTTTCAAATAAGGTAAAACGAATAAAACTGCATCAAGGTTCCATTAAAAACCATAAACTAAGATCCATTTATAATCTGTTCCGTTTTTACAAAAAACAAGAACCAAAACCTGATATTTTGATTTCTTTTATGCCCACAAATGGTCTAATTGCCATAGTTGTTGGGCTCTTGCTTAAAATCAATGTAATCGTTTCGGAACATATCAATCATTCATTTAAAAAGAAGAACAAAAAGACTTTATTCATTCGAAAGTACTTCTATAGATTTGCTGATTTTATTACTGTTTTGACTTCCTATGACGTAGATTATTATACCAACATGGGGGCGCGGGTTAAAGTTATGCCCAATCCAATTTCGGTACCCAGTTATTCTAAACCTTTGCTTGAAAGAAATAAAACAATTTTATTGGTCGGATCTTTAGATCGCTATCACCAAAAAGGATTTGATTCTTTTTTACCTGTAATTGCACCCATTCTCAAAGAAAACAGTGATTGGACACTAAAGATTTTAGGAGGAGGTGAAACTGGCTTTGCTCACCTTAAAGGAATCACCGAAGACTTAGGCATTGAAGAAAATGTGGAATTTGCTGGGTTTTGTCCTAATGTCTTTGAAATTATGCAGGATACTCAAATCTTTGCGCTCCCTTCAAGATTTGAAGGGCTCCCTATGGGATTGATGGAAGCACTTAGCAATGGCATGGCCTGTATTGCTTACGATTGTGTATCCGGGCCAAGTGAATTGATTGAAAATCAAGTAAATGGAATACTTGTGGAAAACCAAAATGCAGAATCGATGCAAGATAATCTGAGGCTTTTGTTAGAAGATGACAAGCTACGGATGGCTTTAGCTACTAAAGCTCCCCAAAGTATGCAAAAGTTCACTTTATCAGAGATTATTAGAAAGTGGGAAGCTTTATTCAAAGAACTAAGTACAGATTAATGGAATCTAAACCTGAGGTTTTCCCCATACTACGCTATGTTATTTTAGCCCTGATTCTATGGAACTTTCCTGGGTTTACATTAGTCTATATTAATGATACTTTATCCTCTTTATTAAGCTACGCCTCCTATGGATTAATTTTAGTATATGTTATTCTGAACAAAAAGACTGGGAATTGCTATGAAATGCTTGTATTCGGAATACTATATTATATGATTGGTATCCTAGTCAGCCAAGTATATATTGCCGATATTCATTTCTTCTTTGTAAGGGTCATCAAATACATTATCATAATTTGGGGTGGGTATGAAGTGGTAAAAAATACAACTCAAAAGGAACTTTGGTTTTTTCTTTTGATTGGGGCCTTGTCCATTTTGGGGAATATCTTTCTTTTCCAAAACCCTCTGGCCGATTATGGTCGTTATAGTGGTTTTTATTTAGATGCGAATAATGGAGGCTTGGTCTGTTTAATGGGTTTTGCTCTAAGTTTTTCCATTATTAAACCCTTAAGGCTTTTTGGCAAGCTTTCGTTTACAGGATTAGGACTGATAACCCTATCCCGCACCTTTATGGTCACTTGGCTTTTGCTGAATCTGATGTCAATTCGTTTGAGTATAAAAAACGCCAAGATGTTGCTCATTGGATTTGGAGTGCTGATTTTGCTTGTAACCTTTAACGAGTTTTTGCCGGTTAAAAACGAACGCTTGGAACAGATTGGAGCATTGATCAGTGGTTCTCAACAAAATGATGTCCAAGCATTGAATGAAGACTCCAGAACCGAAACCTGGGCACGCTATTACGATGTGTTGTTTGAAAATCCAATTTTCGGTAATGGATACCATTCTTTTTATGGTTATGGTATTGTTCCAACAAAATGGGGTGTGCATAACACCTATTTATTGATTTGGGGCGAAAGCGGTATAATTCCTTTATTAATTTTTCTTGCCTTTCTTTTCAAATTGTTTTTGAGGGGATATCATCAATTTCAGGAAAAACCACATGGCCTATTAATGCTTAGTGGTTTGGCCCTCTTTTTTATGACCAACCATAATTTTATGACCAACGAATATGCCATTTTTATCCTCTTGTGGATAGCGATTCAATTAAAAGAGTCATCCAGCTTCAAATCTTTTGAACACTACTCAATTGTCAATCAAGGTACAATGGCTTCCGAAATCGAAAAAACATAGTGGGGTAAATGCAGAAAGAGGATAAAAATTGGCGCTCCCTAATTAAAAAGATTTGGAAAAAATTTCAAGGCCAACTATTTTCCAACATGTTGACCGTAGCGGTAGTATCGCTACTGGTCAAAGGTATTGCCTTTTTTAAGGAAATATTGATTGCTGACACCTTTGGTATTTCTGAGCTTTTGGATACGTATTTGATTGCTGTTTTGGTTCCTTCTTTTGTACAAAACGTATTTATAGGTTCCTATAGTTCAGTATTTATACCCAATTATGTTGCAGAAAAAAGCCATCAACAGCAAAGTATAGGGGCTTTTCAGGGTTCAAGCTTCATCATTACGCTGGCTTTGGCCCTAATCATGATGGGAATAACTTATTTAGGTATTGATGTTTATTTGGAAGTGTTATTTCCTGGTCATGAACCACATTATTACGAACTGATTAAAACTCAATTGTGGATTGTGTTGCCCTGTATGCTATTTTGGGGGGTATCGTCTTTAATATCTGGCCTATTAATGGTAAACGATGAATTTCTGTATTCTTCCTTAAAAGGCCTATTTGTTCCCTTGACAACCATTATCTTTCTAGCATTTTTCCATCAAAATTTACAAGAAAAAACGCTTGCCATAGGTATGTTGGTTGGTAGTGTATTAAGCCTTATATATTTAATAGTCATTGGAACCAAAAAGAAAGTGATATGTATTGACAAACCAAATTTTAAAAGCCATAATATTCAAATTCTTATAAAACAATTTCCTGCAAAAATATCATCCAGTTTGATACACGGAATGAATCCAATGGTTGACCAATATTTTTCTGCTCAGTTAGCGGTAGGTGCCATTGCTTCCCTTAACTATGGGAGTAAAGTTCCTGTAGTGGTGCTAGGACTTATCAGTATTCCTGTAGGTAGTACACTGCTCCCCTATTTTTCAAAAAAAGCACTGGATGGAAGCAAAACACTTTTTAATTACCTTAATAAAATATTAGCTTCTGGATTGGGCCTTGGAAGTATTTTAGCCATCCTACTCATTTTATTATCAAAACTTATCATCACCCTATTTTTTGAACGCGGCACATTTACCAGTTCGGATACGGATCAAGTTTATATCATACAGCAAATGTATTTGATTCAAATACCCTTCTATATTTCTGCCATTGTGATGAACAAATATTTGAACGCAATAAACAAAAATAATTTTTTGGTATTGTCTTCAGTGGTAAACTTGATTTTAAACATTGTATTGAATTACATATTCTTAAAACTAATGGGAGTTAAGGGAATCGCTTTGGCCACATCCATAGTTTATTTTGTAAATGCCTTAATTATTTATCTGTACATCAGAAAAATACATAATAATCAAACAGCATCTATATAATAACACCTATTAGACAGCTTTCCTAAACAAGAAAAACATAAAATCAATAATACAATAGTGATAAGTCCGTTAAAAACATATACCTCAACTAACACATGAGTAGTAAAAAACTAAAAATCCTAATATTTATTCCGAGTCTAATCGCGGGTGGAGCAGAAAGGGTTATGCTCTTTATTGCCAAAAACTTGAATCAAAAAAAATTCGATGTCAAACTAGTTGTTATTGGCTTTAAAGAGGATACCATATATCCTACAGAAGGAGTAGAAGTAGTTTATCTCAACCATCCAAATGCGAAAAACGCCTTTTTCGATATACTAAAATTATTTTTCAAGCACAAGCCTCACATTGCTTTCAGCTCACTTACCCATGTTAATTACATTGTCGGCCTAGTAGCTTATTTTTATCCTCGTACAATATGTGTAGCACGAGAAACAATTGTTCTAAGTGTTAGGGATTCGTTTAAAAAGCGGAATAAAAGTAACACTAAAAACAAAGGGGTTTTTAGCTTTCTTGATTCCAAAATATCAGATTTAGCACACAATCGTATCAACTATTTTATCTGCCAGTCAGAGGATATGAAAAAAG
Source organism: Allomuricauda ruestringensis DSM 13258 (assembly GCF_000224085.1). Lineage (NCBI taxonomy): Bacteria > Pseudomonadati > Bacteroidota > Flavobacteriia > Flavobacteriales > Flavobacteriaceae > Flagellimonas > Flagellimonas ruestringensis. The sequence continues at coordinate 2,553,171 of NC_015945.1, read as the reverse complement.
ACATGATTCAGATGGAAAAATATGCTAACAAGAATATCATAACCATCAATAACCCAGTTTCAGAGGAAATCAAAACAAAAGAAAGCAATCCCGATAATACATCATTACAGTTAATAACGGTTGGAAGATTGAGCAAACAAAAGGGGTATGAAAGAATCATCAAAGGGCTATCTAAACTAAAGGTTCCCTTTACTTATACAATTATTGGTGATGGAGCCGAAAAGGAACGTATTTTTAAGGTAGCCAACTCCTACAATATCATGGATAAAATTAAGCATATTCCCATTAGCAAAGAAGTGTACCAACATATGGCCAACAGCCATATTTATTTACAGGGCTCTTTTTTTGAAGGTTTTCCCAACGCTTTGATTGAAAGTTTAGGGATAGGCACTCCCGCCATAGTATATGAAGCTCCTGGTGGGATGAATGAAATTATTATTAATGGTGAAAATGGGTATTTGGTAAAGAATGATACCGATTTTGTTGAAAAACTTAATCTTTTGATCAAGCAACTTGAAAATTCCCCCCCCAGTCAGGTATCAAGTCATGTCGTAAAAAAATTCGGTTCGCAAAAGATTATTTCGGATTACGAAAATTTCTTTAAATCAATTACAAGCAAGAAAAAGTAAAATAAGAAGTAACCTATCAACCCATTCGGCACACATTATACCAACCAGCTAAAACCAAGGTTTATGAAACAAAAAATCCGACATTTATACCTCAACACCAGTCTTGGCTATTTTATATTGCACCCCTTCTTTTTATTATATGAATATGTCTTGCAATTAATCCCCGACAAAACATTGGTCAAGCGTAAATTCCGTTCCAGCATGGGGCGTGAACTGGATTTGGAAAACCCACTTACACTAAATGAAAAAATCAATTTTCTTAAAATTTACGAGCGTCATCCTTTATTGCCCATTGCCGCAGATAAATATAAAGTACGGGAGTACATAAAAGACACCATTGGCGAAGCCTATCTGATCCCCCTAGTTTTACATACCAAGAATCCCAAGGACATTACAGCTGAAAACCTTCCAGATTACCCCGTAATCATCAAAACAAACCACAATAGTTCTGGAGGCATCATCGTTAAGGATAAAAGCAACATAGATTGGAAAGCAAAAAGAAAGGTTTTGGCAAAACTTTTACGGGAAAATCATTATTACAGTACCCGAGAATGGCAATATAAAGATATAGAACCAAGGATAGTGGTGGAAAAGTTGCTGACCGATACCAAAGGCAACATTCCTGACGATTACAAACTACATTGTTTTAACGGAAAGTTAGTATTTACCCAAGTAGATCTGGACAGACATACGGAACATAAAAGAAACTTGTATGATGTGGATTGGAAAAAAATTCCCTGTAAATGGATCTATGAAAACGGAGATGAGGTTCCCAAACCTTCCAATTATTCCAAAATGAAGGAACTGGCAGAAAAAATAGCCAAAGATTTTACCTATGTTAGAGTGGACTTCTATAGCATAGACGATTCCATTTTCTTTGGCGAACTGACCTTTCATTCAGATTCTGGTTTCGGTAAATTTATCCCAGAATCTTACGATTATATGCTTGGTAATATGTTAAATATTAAAGATGCTTTTAAAAAAGAAAAATAATTAGAATAGAAAGTACCTTATAAACTATTATATTTCGTAAACCCTCATTTTATTTGTAACCAACCCTAATAACATTTCAATTTTCACTTAAATCATATCCATGAATTTCACTGAAAGGTTTTATCATAAATTCAATTCCTATTTGAGGGTTAAACGGCTCCAATATGGTTATAACAAGAAAATCCTTAAGCTTATTAGAGATACCAAACCACCATATTTGGATAATAAAACCAAAAAAGAAATTAAAACCAGGTACGCACAATATGGCTTTAAGAATATTTCTGTTAAATGGCATAGATTTTTTGGCAATCTGTACTCCAAAACATGTATAGATTTCATTCCTGAATCACTCTTTTACTGCTATATAGAGCCTGCTTTGAATAAAACTGGCCTATATCGGGCTTGGGAGGACAAAAACTCAATAGAAAAATTCTTAAAACCGGAAATAACTCCAAAAACATGGGTTAAAAATTGTAATGGCTTTTATTATATCAATGGTGAGCCCGCATCGAAAGAAAACGCCATGAAATATTGCGCACAACTTGATGAATTTGTAATCAAACCTTCAATGGCAACTTATGGCGGTGACGGTGTGAAAAAAATAGATTTGAGTATCTCAAAAGACAGGGGGGAACTTGTTAATTCCATTTTCTTAGAGTATTCTAATGATTTCACCATTCAGGAAGTACTAAAACAGTCGCCCAAATTGGCCGAGTTAAACCCAACTTCTATAAATACCATACGAATTCTGTCCTACTTGCGTCCCTTTGAAACGGTAATTCTTTCAGGAATAATTCGCATTGGTAAGACAGGGGTCTTTACAGATAATTTTACTTTGGGAGGAGTCGTCTGTGGAATCAACGAAAATGGTGACCTTAAAAGATTTGGGATAGATAAATATGGCAAAAAATCAATCCAAAGCGAAACCGAGATTGTTTTTGAAGGTTTTACAATTCCTGAGTACAATAAAATTATTGAAACAGTTAAAAGTCTGCACACAAAACTACCCTACTTTAAAATAGTATCATGGGATATTATGGTGAATGAAAATTCTGAAGTAAAAATCATTGAATACAATACCTTTGGACAAGGTATCAATGGTCACCAAATCACCAATGGGCCTCTTTTTGGTGACTATTTTGATGAAATACTCAAGCTATCCAAGAAATAAAATTAAAGTTTATAGAAATAAAAAAATAATTTTCACCTAATAGGTAAAATAGTTCGGTACTACCCCTAAAATTCTGAATGGAAAAATCTCCAAAAAAAATAGCAATCTTCATCAACTCCTTGGCCGGTGGCGGTGCCGAACGCGTAACTTCCTACCTGCTCCCCTATTTGGTAAAAAAAGGGCTCTCCGTGGTTTTGGTACTAACCGAGGAAGAACTGGCTTACCCTGTTCCCGAAGAAGTTCCCATTCATTATTTGGCCAAATCACAAAAAAACGAATCCGGTATTCTAAAATTATTGAAACTGCCTTGGTTGGCGTATAAATATGCCCGTTTTTTAAAAAGGGAAAACATTACCCATTCCTTCAGCCTTTTAACACGCCCCTGCTATGTGAATATTATGGCGCGGTGGTTCACTGGACATCCCTACAAGCTCATGATCAGTGAGCGCAACTTTCCGAGCATGCAATACGGCGGGAACGACCTTCAAGCACGGATCAATAATTTTTTGGTGAAACGCCTATACCGTAAAGCAGATTTGGTAGTAAGCAATGCCAAGGCCAGTGCCCAGGATTTGGTCGATAATTTTGGTGTTTCCAAAGAACGGACCCAAACCATATACAACCCCATCGATATTGACAAAATCAACAAAATTGAAAAATTGGAAGGTTTTTTCGATGCAAATTATGTCAACACCGTTAGTATAGGCCGATTGGTTCCTGAAAAAAACCACGGTTTTTTGTTGGAGGCCGTAGTCCCTTTCAAAAACCTACGCCTCTACATTTTTGGCGAAGGTGAACTTAGATTGCAACTGGAGTCCAAGATCAAACACCTTGGCTTGGAAGAACAAGTGTTTTTGATGGGCTTTGAAAGCAATCCGTTCCAATATTTAAAGGCTGCCGATTTCTTTTTGTTCGGTTCTTTAAACGAAGGATTCCCCAACGTGCTTATGGAAGCCATGTGTTGTGGCTTGCCCATTGTGAGTACCAATTGCAAATCGGGTCCCGACGAAATGATGGAGCTGAAACAGGCCAAAACCGATGATATAATGTTTACCGACTACGGTATTCTAACTCCGGTAAACAATGTAGCCTGCATGCAAAAGGCCTTGGATTATGTGTTGCAACATCCCGAATTTTTGAAGGCATGTAAGCCCAAGCTTTTACAACGTATTCAAGATTTTAGGCGAGAACCTATATTGGAGGCCTATAAAAACATTCTACTAAGTTAACCTCCTTCCGCCCACTTCTTTGGAAGTACCTGACTGAACCATCTTTGGTTTAAAAAATGATAAAAATCATAAAATAAAAGTTAAAATAACATCAACTTTAATCTTCGGATATTATTGGGTTTTCATGAGGTCGCAGCGTAATTGCCCGAGTCATTACCATGGCTTTGTGTGCATAACCAGATACATACATTAGTTGATGATAAAAAAATATAGAAGTCCCATTCAAAGGTTAACGGTCCTTCTGCTATTCATTTCTTTTCAAAGTTGTTATTACGACCACCCTGAGGAAGAAGTGCTCTCTAAAACAGAAGTCTCATTTGCAGCAGATGTCCAGCCTATATTTGATGCAAACTGTACCGTTTGCCATCCTGCCCTGGTTCCAAATCCCGATTTGAGTGAAGGAAACTCTTATCCAACCCTCATAAACGAAAATTATATTATTGCCAACGACCTGGACGGAAGTTTACTATACCAAAGGCTTATTGGCAACCCCAGTGTTATGCCACCAACTGGAAGTCTGCCGGATTCCCAGATAACATTAATTAAAAATTGGATAGAGCAAGGAGCATTAAACAATTAAATATGGGAACAATAAGTTTAAAATATAGTATGGTCCCGTTGTTTGTGCTTTTTATGTCACAATCGATCATCTCCCAAATCACAAAAAGGGATTCCCTTGCCGAAAGACCAGCACGTTCAGCATTTGAAAGCTCATTTATTATCAACAACCCCTCGAATGTTCTTTTCCCCAAAAAAACATTGGAGATTCAAATTAAGCACCGTTTTGGGCTTATCAATACCGGGGGAAATGATTTGTTCGGTATTTGGGCCCCATCAAACATTAGACTGGGTGCCACATTTGCAGTGAGCGATAGATTTACCATTGGCTTTGGAACAACAAGATTTAACCGTCTGCAAGATTTTAGTCTTAAAGCCGGCATTTTTAAACAAACCCGATCCAATAGTATACCCGTAAGTGTTTCTTATTATGGAAATTTTACTGTTGACGCCAGGCCCAAGGAAAATTTTACCAGCGATCAAGATAGATTTTCATTTTTTAATCAGCTCATAATCACTAAACGGTTTGGTCCAAACTTATCACTTCAGTTGGCCCCAAGTGTTTCGCATTATAACTTGGTGGATATAAAAAACAGGAATGATAAAATTGCAGTTGGAATTGGTGGCAGGTATAAAATAAGCCTGCAAACTTCTATTTTAATTGATGCCAACCTGCCGTTTACCCATCATTTGAATAGTGTAGAGTTCAATACCGACCCTGAACCAGGACTTGCCATTGGTGTCGAGTTCTCAACCGCCGGTCATGCATTTCAAATATTTATAGGCAATTACAGTGGAATTGTGCCGCAACAGGATACTATGTTCAACCAAAATAATTTTTTTAATGGAGACATTCTTTTTGGATTCAATATTACCAGAGCCTATCGGCTATAAATAAACCTCTATGGATTTAAAATCCATACATTCTGAGCCGATAGTTGTTTTTAAAACTTCTTAGATCTTAGAAAATAAACACAACCCCATGAAAAAAAGAGCCTTTTTAGTTATCCCAATTCTTATAGGAGGATTAGCCATACTATCGATGAAAACTACTGGTTTTGAGCAACAAGAAACGTGGATAGTTCCAGAAGAGTACCAAAATATGAAAAACCCTTTTGCCGATTATGAGGATGAGGATAGCATTGGACGTATGGTCTACTCCAAATATTGCAAAATGTGCCATGGTAAAAAAGGACAGGGAGACGGGTCTGCTGGAAAGCTATTGAATACCCCTGTGGCAGATTTTACCGCTGCTTCCTTTAAAGACCAAACCGATGGCAGTATTTATTACAAAATATCGAAAGGGAGAAAGGATATGCCCAGTTTTGAGAAAGTAATACAAAGCGATGAAGATTTTTGGATGCTGGTCAAATATGTAAAAAACCTGTGATGTTTAATCCATAATTCCTCAATCATCCCCTAAACTTTTCAAATAAAAAGGGGCAGTCTAAAAAAAGTATTGTAATGCGTTATTCTAATAAACAAATTGTTATGAGAACCTGAATCCTGCGCGTCCGGCAGGCTGGTAAGTTCAGGTTAACGAAATCGGCGTTTTAGGCAATCTATTTTAATGCATGAATTTCTATCGGTTAAGGCTTTCCCATTAATCATCAATCAAGGGTATCTATATAGGCTTCTATAAGTTCTACACCTTCTGTATGAATCACCGTTGTGCCCAATAGAGGCATAAAATAACCAGGTATTTGGGTGTTCATACGCGTAATGATGGCCGTTTTCACGTCATTGATTTTACTGTTTTGAAACGAAGTCTCGTAACTAAAATCAAATTCTCCGCCATAATTAACGGTATACGAACCACCAGGTTGATGGCAATGTGCACAGTTCACATCCAGATAGGCCCTGGCCCTATCCTCTAAAAATATTGATGTGTCGGTCCAATCCGGTAAAACTTCAATTTGAGAGATATCTGGGGCTCCATAAAGAAGTCCTTCGCCCACAAAATACGCTATTTGATTTATGCCATTATGTTCAAAATTCAAAGCCCTTGTCTTAATTCCAATGGGGCGAAGTACACTATTGTTGCCATGGCATTGAATACACAGGTTGGTCGGGGGAACCTTGTAATTAACGGTTCTATTGTTACCCTGTTTATCTACCCAAGCCACTGGAACGGTATGTGTTCCTTCATCAAGATAAGCTTCGGTTTGTGCATTGTTCCAAATGTAATTACCTGCGCTCCAAATTCCATTGGTTTTGATGAGTACTCTTGTTTCTATTATTTTCTTTCCAAGCGATGGATTCCGTTCATCATTTGGGTAAAAGAATGTCATGGAAAGGACGGTGTTATCGGGAAACTGAAGTAATCCTGAACCATTATATACCATTTGTTTCGATTTTGGTACGGAAATGGTTCTGAGCTGATAAGAGTAATCGGTAAAAACAGTTGTACTTAAGTTATACTCGTAAGAGGTTTCAACCGGTTCCAAATTTGAAAGGGGTCCTTGAAAAATCTGTAATCCGGATAAAGTAGAGAGAAATTCCGGTACCGCATAAACCCTATTGTCCAAATAAGGGTCTGTGGCCTGCGACAATTCATCCCCGTTGTTTATCCCATCATCATCGCAGTCGCTATTAACCCATATTTCGTTATCCGAGTCGTACCCGGTATAACCATCACTATGAATAGGGTCACAAGGATCGTTTAAATTGGTGCCATCCAATACCTCCCTCTCGTCCTTGATCCCATCTCCGTCGGTATCGATTCCTCCGATCTCATCTAAATAAGGATTGGTACTATTGGCTAATTCTTTACCATTGGAAATCCCATCATGATCACAATCCGAGGAGGACCATATTGCATTTTCCGCCAAGTATCCCGAATATTCGGCATTTTGAAACGGATCACATGCACTATATCGATCTGTCCCGTTCTTCAACTCTTCAAAATCCGGTATACCATCTCCGTCAGAATCAAGGGTCTCATCCATATAAGGATTTGTTTCACTTACAAGTTCCTCGGCATTACTAATACCATCATTATCGCAATCACTATTGGACCAAATCAAATTCAGCTCATCATAGACGGTATAATCAAAATCCTGAATGGGGTCACAAGGGTTGTTCTTATCGGTACCGTTTTGGATTTCTTCTTCGTCCCAAATGCCATCGCCATCAGAATCTACATCAAAACCAGTGGTTTCAGGCAATCGGTCGTCTGTACATCCTATAAAAGCCACAAACAAAACACATATCCCTATTTGAAACTTTTTGTTTACTTGCAGAACACGCGTCAAGCAAAATTGTGTACTAAAACTATCCTTCTTCATCGTTTGGATATTTTTCTATTTCTTAACAATCAACTTTAACACCAGTTTCTCGTTGTTGTCCATTTCAAAACCAATAAAATAGGCACCCCCCTCGCTTAAGGTTAAAATGGGGATCTCATATATACCATGGGCAAATATTTCAGCAGGGTCATATAAACCTAACATCTTACCGCTTGAATCGTGCAAATAAATCCGAACCACGGAGCGGTTTGAGTCGCTATGGTCCACGATTTGAATTCTAGCCATATCCTTTGCCGGGTTGACTATTATTCTTCCGGTTATTTCATCTGAGGCAGTTTCTTCCACTACAACAATTGAAATGGATTTTGTATTGTTTAGGTTTTCATCATCAAATACGGTAAGGGTCACATCATAGCTTCCAACCTCGGTAAAAGTATGTGAGGTAACGACCTCTGTTGATTGGACATTTGCATCCTTAAAATCCCATAGATACCTTACTATTTCCTTATCATCGTTTGAACCGGTCCCATCAAAACTAACTTCCAAGGGAACCTCTCCCCGATTGGGTATTGATTTAATTACAGCCACTGGAGGCTCATTGGGCTTCGGGGTTACAAGAATAAATAAAGAAGTAGTATCGGTTAATCCTTCTTGATCAGAAACTGTCAATTCAACCTCATAGGTTCCAGCTACTTCGAAGGTGTGACTTGGATTTTGGAGAGGAGATATTTCACTACCATCATTAAAATTCCAAGAATAACTCACCACGCCTTTATCATCGGTTGAATTTTCTCCGGTAAAAGAAACACTTAATGGAACTGTGCCAATACTCCCCGAAGCATTGGCAACTGCTACTGGTGGATTATTTGAGGGGATACTTACTGTAATGGCAATCACATCTACGTCTGTTAAACCTCCTTCATCGATTACTTGTAGTACTACATGGTAGGTTCCAGGTTCTTCAAATGTTTTTTTAGGATTAACCTCTGTAGAAGTTGTCCCATCCTTAAAATCCCAGAGATATGCTATTATTCCAGTATCATCATTGGAACCGCTACCATTAAAAATAACTAGAAGTGGGGCTTCTCCCTGAACTGGATTAGCGGCAACTATAGCTGTAGGAGGATCATTGGTCGGTGGGGCCACCTCTATGGTTACTGTGGATGTATCCGTTAACCCTTCTGCATCTTCTACAGTCAACTCAACAATATATGTGTTTGGTATTATGAAAGTATGTACTGGATTGGTCGCTGTGGAAATAGGGGAACCATCTTTAAAATTCCAAGAATAAGCGACAATATTATCATCAGAGGAATTGCTGCCCGTAAAAGCAACTTCCAAGGGAGCATTCCCACTGACGGGAGATGCATCTGCAACTGCAATCGGAGCTTCGTTCGGTGGGTCAACAACCTCAATGGTCACTATAGTTGTATCGAAAAGTTCCTCTTCGTCCTCAACAGTCAATTCAACGGCATATATTCCCTCTTCCGTAAAAGTATGGGTAGGATTTGCCTGGGAAGATAACGGTGTTCCATCTTGGAAATTCCATAAATAGCCTACCACTTGTTTATCATCGATGGAATTGCTCCCGATAAAATTAACTTCCAAAGGAATGTTTCCTGTTTCGGGAGATGCACTGGCCACGGCCACGGGTGGATTGTTTACGCTGGCGCTCCCAAGAATTTCGATTGCGGAAATTTTGGGCTTGTTGGCACCTCCAGCCGCTGGCACCAGAAAATCCAAATTCAACTCACCATCGGCAACGGTAATGTCGAAAGGTTTGGCAACAGATATTTCCGACCCTACATCTGCCGCAATATCATAGTGATCTAAAACCAACGCATTCTCTATTTCAACATTGAAAATTCTATCTCCAATACCTCCGTTAGAATCTCCCCCTGTAGCACCAAAGTATATTTCGGCAAAATGAAGAATTACGGTGTATTCACCATTTTCCAACGATATGTTGTAATTAAAGGCATTAAGGCTGGCAAATCGTTCGGTCTGATAAAGTTCGTCTACTTGAGCACTCGAATTACTATATTCCGACCCGCTATTATAAAATTGATCTGCAGAAAATAATTTTCCGTCATATACGAGCTGTGGTCCGCCTGCATTAATTCTCAAGGAATACCCTCCCCCCTCTTCATATACATTGAGAAAATCCCATGTGCCCTCCAGTTCCACCCCAGGTGTGTTGGATGTTCCGATTAAACCAACAGCCAAGTCCATATTGGAATTTTGTAATGCATTAAGGATATTTCCTTTGGCAGTTAGAGTGGTCGCTAGAGTCCTGTTGCCCCCATCAACCACAAACTCAAGATCTACTTGTCCACTGGAAGGGTCGATAACAAAATAAAAGTTGATATCAGCATTAGGTCTGTCCTCCACAGCTATAGGGATGTTGATAGGAGCTTCAGGTACATCATCGACTTCCTGCAATATTGTTATCCCATCGCTCTTGAGTACCATTTTAATATAATTGCTTTGGGTACCATCGCCAATAAAAAAGCCAATTTCACCACCGATAGCACTGGTATTTCCGTAGATGCCCAAAGAAGAATTTAAATCGATCATTTTTCCCACTACCGAAAAAATTGTACTACTTTGATTTACCTGAATCCCATATTGATATCCTTTTTCCTGGGTATTGGTCGTTCCGAATGCGGTTCCTTCATTCATTTGCAGTACCAAAGTACCCGTGTTCCCGTCCAGTATATCATTTGGATTGGGGCCCGCATCAGTTTTATCTATCCAGTCCAACCAATTTGGACCATTATCTCCGTTGTTCATCAAACCTGTTAAGCCTAGGTTGGAGATACCACCTAAACCTTGGGTATTATAAAAATCATTGTAAACAGGAAATACAAATGCATCACTTCCTGAAGAATTGGGATTTCCCAGTTGAAATGGATCATTTGCATCGGAAATACCGTCAGCGTCATCGTCGTCGTCGTTTAAATCCGAAACCAAGTTTCCACCCACAGATGCATCAAAGTCTTGGGGCTTGGACAATACATCGCAATAATCGGTTCCATTGTCTATTTCATCCTGATTTGTATAACCATCATTATCGTAGTCAGCAGAAGCATCGAATTCTGGAGAACCCATGGTAATGCAGGTAGTACCATAATCTTGGGGTTCAAAAACAACAATGTTGCCATTAAGTGTTCCCGCCCAAATGGTACCTGGAAAATAATCTGTATCACTATTACATGTAATTCCCAAAGCATCTCCCCCAATACCTGTAAGAAATGGCTCTGTAAGCTGCAACAAGGACCCATCAGGATTCAATTCTACCCTTTTGATGACCCCGTGATTATCCCCGGCCAGTAAATTGCCTTTCATGGCGCCATTGAAATTGGATGCTGTATATTCATCCAATCCATTGGTATTTACATCCCATGTGGTAATGTTATTGTCGTCGGGACCATCAGGATTTGCTGTCCCAGGGCCTCTCCAATCCCCCTCAATGCTGTTGGCGGTTGAAACTGGAGGCCAGTTGGCCGGCAGTGCTATATTTGGATTAGTAGTAGACCCAGGGGTTGAACCATCGGGATCGTATTTTTGGGTTCTAAATACCGCCCCTGTAGTCCCAAACTGTTCCGGTGCCGTAAAAAGACCGGCACCATTGGGGTTTGCCCTTATAGGATTTGGGTGACCGGAATAATAACTACCAAAAGTATAAGTATCTAAATTGATGGTCACTAACTGTAAATGATCATCATTATCAACTTTTTCACCATCTACGAATGTGGTACTCCCAGGTTCCGAAGAGTCATAATCATTGATTACCGAACCTCCTCCTTCGTTAATGGGCAATCCCCCCCAATCTCCGTTTGCACCATTGTCGGAAACGTAAAGTGCTTTGCTCTCGGTAACGACCAAATCGTAGGGGTTACGAAACCCTGGCGACATTATCTGAACAGGACCTCCCACTTCTACGATTGCCATGTTTAATCCGTCATTACCACCAAAAGGGTCATTAATATCAATTCCGTTGTATCCGGGAGCATCTGGATCGGTTATTCCATTCATATTGGAGCGTGTGGGGTCATCCATAGTCGGCAAATCATAAATGTATTGTCTTCCATTGCTATCGATTTTTATTGGCATATCATTGAGCATATCGAGATCAACAGCTAAAACTGCTCCCGACAAGGCAAACTCGCAGATAAAAGTGAAGTTATTGGAAGGAGCACCTGCATTGGTATGTCCACCTTGCGCAACAATAAGGTATTCTGTTCCATTAATAGTTATAAACTCCAAACCGTTAGTGGCATGGTTTTCTTCAGATCTTGGCAACCCTCTGACAAGGTCCACAACATCCCAAGAACTTCCGTTCCACGATAACCTTGTTATAACACCAGAGTTAGTGTCAAGATTAATATCACCCCCAGAATACCCAGCGCCCATCCGGAAATCACTGGAAGTAACATAAATTATCGGGGTCTCGGCTGTACCGGCAACTGTTAAACCAGTGGCCTCCCTTTGCTTAACTGAATTGTTTACCGTACCGTCATCATTATGATTGACAATATTCAAAACGCTTGTTAATGTTTCGACATCCGTAACTACATAATCACTGGCACTATTTCTTTGAACGGTTAGTATTTTTATGGTTCCAGCAGCACTACCTCCCCAATAATATTCTAAAACATACAGTCGGCCGTCTGGGCCATACATTAAAGAAGTAACACCTGAAACACTTTCATTTCCATTAAAGTTCAAGTCGCTTTTATTAAAATCAATCTGTGCATGAAGGTTGTTAAAACAAAGTACGGACAACATAAAAATAGAAGCAGCGGCAAGGGCTTTAAAAATGTTGGGGTAACCAGTATTCATAACCAATAGAAAAGAGTTAGCACTTTAAGAAAAGAAACCGTTTAAATATCTTTTAACAAAGATAATCCAACCCTTGAGCATCAATTAAACAGCGCGGGGATAATCGTTAAATTGAGTCCAAATACCGATAAAAGACTATTTAGTATTTTATTTTGTTGGATAAAAAAATGGTTTCAATACGATGTGGCTATGCTATTGACCAAAAGTATCTTGTACAAGTAGAAAAACTAATGTGGAAAAAAGAGTTCTTTTTGGGGCTACCTTACATATCGAGGTTTCTTAAAGTAATAGCGGTACCGTTTTGTTTTACCTCTTCAACAACGGCATGAATGGTTTTCTGTTGAAAATCCGATAATATTTTCTTTTTAAAAGGAACAACGGCATAATGCAAAGGACAGGGGTTATCATTGTTACATTTAACAAGACCAAGAAAGCACTCATCAAATTTATTCCCATCCGATATACAGGAGATTATATCCCAAAGCGTGTTTTCTTTATTCTCCTCACTTAAAAAGTATCCTCCGCCAGGGCCTTTGTTTGACAATATTACCCCCTTACCGGACAACTCCTTAAGTAATTTGGCTAAAAAAGGTTGTGATACTTGCAGGTCTTCTGCAATTACTTTGGCCCCTATTTTATTGTTGACATCGGCATACATTACCAAGTAGATTACAGCCCTTATTGCATATTTACAACCATTAGTAAGCATACGACAATATAATTAATTAAGGATAACTGGAAATCGACACCCCATCAACAAAACAAAGGATATTTAATTTAATTGGAATTCAACTATCTCAAAATCCGACCTACGGTTCTTAGCATGTTTATCCTCAGTACAACGCACCCCATCCTCACATTCATTCACCAATTGGGTTTCGCCAAAGGCTTCGTGACTGATTCTATCCATTGAAATACCTTTTGAGGTCACATAATCCACAGTTCGTTCCGCCCTTCGTTCCGAAAGCCATTGATTGTACTTTTCTGTTCCTCTGGAATCGGTATGTGCCGTTACCCTTATGATCAAATTGGGCTCATCTTCCATAATGGCGACCAACTGATCCAACAGCGCTTTGTCTTTAGCAGTTAAATACGAAGAGTTAAGCTTAAAGTACACATTCCCCAAATCGTTTATCTTGGTCTGCAGTGCATCTCTCCTGGCTTCTTCTGCTTCCCTTTTTGCCTTTTCCGCCGCAGCAAGTTCAGCGGCCTCTTTTTCCTTTTGAAGTCGTTCGGCCAACAATCTGGCCTCTTCTTCGGCTTTGGCAATGGAATCCTGAACCCTTTGCTGCTCTTTTTCCATTTCTTGCAATAAGGCCAATTTCTCCTCCCCTTTGCGGGAAAGTCCTTTTTCTACATTAAACCTATAGGCCACTCCAAGGGCGTGCTGTATGTGGTTGGTAGCCTTTTCTGAATCCATGGCCCATTTACCTGTGGAGTTAAAATCCAAGCCCCAATGGTCAGAGAGCCACGTCCTAAAACCCAATACAGCATTATATGTACCCCTACCCTGATTATTGGCATCGGTATAACCTGCACCAATTCCTACGTATGGATCAAAAAAACCGGTCTGCCCCAAAATCATGTTCAAATCGTAGCTTACCCTAAAATCAAGCCCCCAATAATCCACATCTTCTGGATTAATATTGTTGTCCACAATTTTTCCTTCCTTATACTTATTGTAAGAACCTATGGCTTCCAAGCCAAGACCATTTTTAAAATAACGGCCAAAACTAAGCCTAGAGGGGTAAGGTACCATGTTCCAAGCATCGCTTAAGTCAAAAAGTTTTCCAAATTCATCTCCGGAGTCATCTACCACATTGGTTCCCAACGATACAAGCCAATAGCTTTGTACGATACTATCCTTTTTGGTCAATTCTACGTCTTGGGCATAGGTCAAGGCAAAAGAAAAAAGAGCCACGACCAGCATGGTCAAAGGTTTTGAAGTATTCATTTTTACTCGATTTGAGGTTTATCGCCATCAAAGCTATAGCAAGCCTTTAAAAAAAGAAACTTTGCACTTCAAAGTGCGCTTATTTTCGATGAGAAGCAAAATATATTTTAAAAGTCCTAATGGTCAATCCTTTGGAAAGTGATGGTTTTATCGACCAATGGCATTTTGTAGAGATAAAAAGGGAAATTAATGGCCTGAACCGTCATGTCCCCATCTTTTTCCACCTCGACAAGCTCCAGGACCATCGAAATTTCCTCGTCGGTCTCCTTCAATTTGGATAATACGGGGGCCTTATCTCCTTTCTGCTCGCCCAAACAGACCAAAATCACCAACTCTTGGGAAAAATCTACAACAGGAACAGGAAGGCCAGGTTTACGGGTTTTGTTTATTTCCACATAAAATTTTCGCAACGATTTTGCATCCCTTATCACCTGTGCTTCAAATGCATCTATGTTGATAAAATTATGATGGTCTATCAAAACCATGCCTTCTATTTCTTCACCCACAGGGGAACGCCCCTCTTTTTGCGCTTTGCAGGAGAGCAAACAGATCAATGCTATGAAGAATATATATCTGATGGCTAAAAGGTGTTTTTAAAGCGTGATTTAAAGGCTTTTTCGTAAAGGTCTTCATACAAAGGCAGTACATGTACTATATCAAATTTTGATGCCACATTGAATGCGTTTTCCTTGAACTTTTCCAAAGTATCGTCATCCTTTAAGATCTCTATGGCCCGTGCTGCCATGGTCTCCACATCGCCTACATCGGCCAAATAACCGGATACCCCGTCAATATTTACTTCGGGAATGCCCCCTGTGTTGCTGGAAATTACAGCTACCTTGTTGATCATGGCCTCCAAGGCCGCCAAACCAAAGCTTTCCGTTTCCGAAGGCAACAGGAACAAATCGGAAAAACAAAGAATCCGATCAATTTCATTGCTATTGCCCAAGAACAACACTTTGTCTTTCAGACCCAAAGAATCACATAAATCTTCCGCCCTTTCCTTTTCAGGCCCTTCGCCCACCATAATAAGTTTTGCAGGCATTGTTTTTTGGATTCGATGGAATATTTTAATGACGTCGGGGATGCGCTTAACCTTTCTAAAATTACTGATGTGGGTAATGATCCGTTCATCTTCCTTTGCCATCATGGTACGTTGGCAATCCGTATAATTGTTCTTGTACTTGGTGGTTTCAATAAAGTTGGGAATTACCTCAATATCCTTTTCAATATCAAAAAGCTTTAAGGTTTCCTTTTTCAAGGCCTCGGAAACCGAGGTCACCACATCCGATTTATTGATGCTGAAGGTAACCGCTGGTTTATAAAAGGGATGTTTGCCCACCAAGGTAATATCGGTTCCGTGCAAGGTGGTGATCATCGGAATAAAGATTCCGTATTCCTGGAGCATCTTTTTGGCCATATAGCCCGCATAGGCATGTGGGATGGCATAATGCACATGCAGCAGTTCAATATCGTGAAGCTTGATGGTATCCACCAACTTACTGGAAAGTGCCAGCTCATAAGGTTGGTAGTGGAACAATGGATATTCCGGCACATGTACCTCGTGAAAATGAATGTTGTTTCCCAAAAGCTCCAAACGCACGGGTTGACGGTAAGTGATAAAATGTATCTCATGGCCCCTTTCTGCCAGGGCTATACCCAATTCTGTGGCAACAACGCCACTACCGCCAAAGGTTGGGTAACACACAATCGCTATTTTCATACAACAAATCTAAGGCAATTATTCATTACCTAATTAATAATGGAATCATAAATGGCCTGCTGAATACGTGTCCGCAATCCAGATTTGATCAATAATGTATTCGTCGCAGACGGGTAGGTCCTGTTGGACAGAAAAACATAGACAATTTCCTCTTCAGGGTCGGCCCAGGTATAGGTTCCCGTAAATCCGCTATGGCCAAAGCTCTGTCTGGACACACAACCACAGGTAGGACCTTTTTCTTCTAACTGGGGTTTATCAAAACCAACGCCCCGCCTTACATCTTTGTTACAGAAATAGCAGGTATTGAACCGCTTCACCGTACGCGAATTAAAAAACCGTTCCCCACCGTAGTAACCGCCCTGTAAGTACATTTGCATGATCTTCGCTACCTCATTGGCTGTGCTAAACAGTCCTGCATGGCCTCCTACACCGCCCAGCATGGCCGCTCCCATATCGTGCACATAGCCCTGCACCGTCTGATATCTGTAATAGTCGTCCTCTTCGGACGGAACTATCTCCTCTTTTGAAAATTTTTTTAAGGGATTAAAGGTGGTTCGTTGCAGCCCCATGGGCTTGTACAGAAACTCATCGACCAATTCATTGATAGGTTTGTTGTAGGTGTCCTCAATATACTCTTTGAACACATAATAGCCCACATCGCTATACCGGTACCTGTTCGATTTAAGGCTTTGTCTCCCAATCCTGCTATAGATGGAATCTTTATAAGATCTAGTCAAATACAAATGCTCGGCAACTTTGTACGGAAAAGCCTCTGATGGGTTTTGCCTGTAAAATTCCGATGATGGTTTTCGGTCCTTGTTCAAGGTATCCAAGTAAAAGGCAATCCAGGAAGGCAATCGCCCATAGTGGGATAAGGCTTTGAGGACGGATACCTCTTTTAACTCCGTATCGGCATATTCGGGAATCAGGTCCCCGAATGTATCGTTCAGGGCAATCTCCCCCTCTTCTTCCATTTTCATGATCATGGGCAAGGTGGAGAGAATCTTCGTCAAAGAAGCCAGATCGTATATGGATTCTTCGGCAACCTCATTTGTGGAGTTATAGGTGGGCTTCCCAAAATTCTTGTTATAGATTACTTTCCCCCTTCTGGCAATCAGCACCTGCGCCCCTGGAAACATCAAGGAATCCAATCCATGCTGAACCAACGTGTCCACCTCGGCAAGCATCTCCGAACTCATCCCCACCCGTTCTGGAATGCTATACCCCAAGCGTTGTATGGGGTTTACCTCAACACCTGTACCAACCGGAAACTCATCATGGGCAGATACGGGCAGCTTTCCTGATGCCCCAATAGCACCAAAAATAACTTCGGCCACCTTTTTCTGTGCAATTTTACTATTCTGATAGCCCACCACTACCCCGTCCACGGTATCAAAGTTCAGGACATCCAACAGGGCGTATGGCCTAGCGAACAGGGCTAAAATGGTATTGCTGGTCCGCAAACGGGATATTTCCTCCAGCCAAAAAAGTTCGTTTTTGGAAAATTTATAGCCTTTCCAAGGACTCGAATTATCTTTATGGAAACCGATTATGACCAAATTATACTTCACCAGTTCCTTTTTATATTGAGCAATATCCTTGGCCTTGATATGGGTTACTTTGTAATATTTGTTCAATGCTGCGTGAAAAGTGGCCCCGGAAGCATCACCAAAATGCACGTATGCAATTTTTTTATTGTCCAGTTTTTTGATGGGCATCAACGAAAAATTGTTCTTGGCAACTGTAATGGCACCTTCCATAGCCTCTTCGTAAACCACATCGTTTTCAATTCCGTTCAAATCCTCAAGGAGGTTTTCCAAATTTACAGGCTGATAATTGTACAGACCAGCCTTGTATTTGGCCATCAATATTTTTTTGACAGACTTGGCCAATCTTTCCTCCGTGACCACACCATCGTTATACGCCTTTATGAAGGTTTCTTTGGCTTTGAGCACGTTTTCTGGCATCAACAATAAATCATTCCCTGCCAAAAAGGCCTCCAATTCCACCTCTCCTTCGGGGGCAAAGTCCGAAACTGCCTTCATGTTCAAGGCATCGGTGATGACCAAACCTTTAAATCCCAATTGGTTTTGCAATACGCCCGTCACTATACTTTTGGAAAGTGTTGATGGGTGCCCTTCCCGAGATTCCAAACTGGGCACATCCAAATGGGCCACCATGGTAGAGCTCAATCCAGCTTTCATTACTTCTTTGAAAGGATACAGTTCAATGGAATCCAATCGCTCCAAAGATGAGTTGATAATGGGCAAGGATTTGTGTGAATCGGTAGCGGTGTCGCCATGTCCGGGAAAATGCTTACCGCTGGTGAGTACGCCTGCTTTTTCCATGCCCCGAACAAAGGCCCTTCCTTTTTCTGCCACATTTTTAGGATCTTCGCCAAAAGAACGGTTACCTATGATAGGGTTTTTCGGATTATTGTTCACATCCAAGTCTGGGGCAAAATTAATGTGCACCCCAAGACGTTTGGCGTGTTTTCCAATTTGATGGCCCACCTTTTCCACGATGGTACTATCCTGGATCGCCCCCAGGGTCATGTTCCACGGAAAAGCGTAGGTTGAGTCCAAACGCATGGCCATACCCCATTCGGCATCGGAACCAATGAGCAATGGCACTTTGGATGCTGCCTGGTATACGTTGGCCAATTGTGCTTGTTGGACAGGTCCTCCCACCAAAAAGATGACTCCTCCAATACCTTCGGATTCGACAAGGTTCTTTACCCTATCCGTTGCGGATTTACTTTGGTTTGATGCAACGCTCACCATAAACAACTGTCCTATCCGTTCTTCAAGCGCCATGTTTGCGTAGTGGTTCTCCACCCATGCCATTTGGGCCACGGAGTCTTTGGCAGCCAAGGGATTAATCTGCCCGATAGCTTGTAAACATAACAGTAGAAAAAGGGGAAGGTGGAAATTTATCCGCATAAAAATCTTGTCTAAGACCTGAACTTATTGGCAATAAAAATATTGCATTTCATCGAGGAAAGCATAAGATTTAAGATAATTTAAGAGTATAGCTCTTTAGTTGTTGTAATTCTCGGTTCGAATAAAATCCCGAAAAGCAATATAGCCTGTTCGTCGGCAAAGGCAGGTATCGAGAATTGTTGTTGTTTGAAAACCAAACCTATACAAATCTAGAGTGCCAGCTTTCACTGGCAGGGACTTCCCAATTTTCTAAATATTCTTGTTTTGTGGCCACCAAGTTGTTGAAAACAATGGTGTTCGGGGAAACCGATTTGGCCTTGGCCATTTTCTTGAAATCTTTTAGCGGCTTGTAGGCAATGTATTCACCTTGTTTGAAGGATACGTTCATCCTGTCCAGCAATTCTACATTATATTGCTGCTCCAAATTCTGGATAAAGTGCACAGAGGCATCAATGGAGCAACCTGATGCACTTACATTGGTCTGGTCCAATCCGATTACGATAAATCGCTTATACTTTATCTCGAACCCTGCATGTAAATTACTGCCATGGGCGGTCCATTCCTTTAGGAAAGCTGTTAAGCTCCCTTCCAATTCTTTCAGTTCTTCTTCTGTAAAACTCCTATTGGATTGATAGATCCAAACTCTGGAGTGGTCTGGCAATTCATTAAAATCTACTAGCATTTTTTTGTTTTTTTTCGAGGAACACTTCTGTAGTCCCTTAAGGGGACAATCATATTCTTACAAATTTTGGGCGTTGGCCAGTAATTCGGCTACGTCCAAAACGGTGATACTGTCTTCTTTTTCGTGTGCTTTTATCCCATCCGTCATCATGGTGTTGCAATATGGGCAAGCTGTTGCTATAATATTGGGGTTGGTTTCCAAAGCATCCTTGGTACGTAATACGTTAATGTCCATATCCCCTTTTTCGGGCTCCTTGAACATTTGGGCACCTCCTGCCCCACAGCAAAGGGCGGTTTTCTTGTGTCGTTTCATTTCTACCAATTCAGCACTGGTCTTGGTGAGCAATTCCCTTGGTGCATCAAAAACGGAATTGGCCCTGCCCAAATAACAGGGATCATGAAAAGTAATGCGTTTTCCCTTGTATCCGTCCCCCGAAATGGTCAAACGTCCGTCATCGATAAGTTCTTTAAGATATTGTGTATGGTGAACAACATCATAAGTACCGCCTAAACTTGGGTATTCGTTTTTTAAGGTGTTAAAAGAATGTGGGTCGCAGGTTACTATTCGCTTTATTTCGTAGCCATTCAGTAATTCTATGTTCATCATGGCCTGCATTTGGAACAAAAATTCGTTGCCTGCTCTTTTTGCCACATCGCCCGTGGAACTTTCCTCGGTGCCCAAAACGGCAAAATCCACATTGGCCTTGTTCAACAACTTCACAAAGGCCCTCGATATCTTTTTGGCACGATCATCGTAACTACCTGCAGAACCTACCCAAAACAATATTTCCGGCTGTTTGCCTTCTGCCATAAACTGCTGCATGGTCTTAACCTTCAATTGCTCGCTCATAGTACTAGATTTATTCGTTTACCCAGTTTAATCGGTCCATTTGATTGTAGGGCCAAGGGGCTCCGTTGTTTTCTATGTTGGACATCATGTTGTTCAACTCCGTTGGTGCGGCCGATTGCTCCATGACCAAATACCTGCGCATTTCTACAATTATGGATAATGGATCTATACTTACCGGGCAGGCTTCTACGCATGCGTTGCAAGTGGTACATGCCCATAATTCTTCGTGACTGATATAATCTCCCAACAATTGTTTGCCATCGGGAATAAATTGGCCTTGGTTTGCATCTATATTATTGCCCACTTCTTCCAAACGGTCTCGGGTATCCATCATAATTTTTCGGGGGGATAGCTTTTTTCCTGTCTGATTGGCCGGACATTCCGAGGTACATCGTCCACATTCGGTACAGGTATAGGCGTTGAGCAGTTGCACCCAATTCAAGTCCATGACATCGGAGGCTCCGAATTTCTCGGGTTCGGCCGCATCATCTTCCGCAGGTGCGGTATAGGGATCTGCATCGGGATCCATCATCAATTTTACCTCTTTGGTGACGGATTCCAAATTATTGAACTGTCCCTGTGGCTTTAATTTTCCGTAATAGGTATTCGGGAAGGCCAAAAGGATATGCAAATGTTTTGAGTAATAGAGATAATTCAAAAAAGCCAATATGCCCAAAATATGCAACCACCATGCTGTTCGTTCCACAAAAATCAAAGAGGACTCGGAAAGACCTTCCAACAAAGGAACAATAAACTGGCTCACGGGAAAGAACCCTGCCTGCACGTAGTGTTCCGCCCCTATCTGTTGCAACTGAAAATCCGTAGCGTTCATGGTAAGGAACAGGATCATCAATACAAACTCGATGTAGAGAATCATGTTCCCATCGGTTTTGGGCCAACCTTTCATTTCGGGTTTTATAAAACGCTGTATTCTGATGATATTCCTTCTGATCCAGAAAACCACTACGGCCACGATCACCAATAGGGCCAATATTTCAAAAGACCCGATTAAAAAATTGTAAAAGGAACCCAGTGGGGAAAACAACCTGTGTGTCCCTAAAAGCCCATCTAGGATAATCTCCAGCACCTCGATATTGATGATAACAAAGCCCACGTAAACGATGATGTGCATTAATCCAGCAATGGGCCTTACCACCATTTTGGTCTGCCCTAGGGCTATTTTTGCCATATTTTTCCATCGTTGGGATTTGTTGTCGCTCACATCCACATCTTTTCCGAGTTTGATGTTTCTGGACAACTTTTTAACGTTGCGGGCAAAGAACCCAATACCTAGAATTAGGGCTATGGCGAATACTATATTGGGCAGATATTCCATTTATTGATTTTCTTTTAGTCCCGTAGAATCCTGCTGTTCTGCGGGATCGTTCTCGGGGAGCGTGTACTCTTTTTGTTTTTTACCAAATACGGAAACATTGACATAGCGCTTGGGATTTAGCCTAAAATCCTGCAACAATAGATCCAACTCCCTTGATGCATCGGCCAAATTGTTATAGAGCGCATCGTCTTGGTGCAATTTGCCCAAAGATCCCTCGCCCCTTTCTATTTTGGCCAATATGTCGTTGAGTTTTTCCACGGTAGTCTTGAACTCGGTAAGGGTTCCGCCAAGATCGGAGTTTACCAAAGAATCGGACAGTTTTGAAAAATTGGAAGTGATATGACTTACATTTTTCAAGGAACTATCCAACTGCATTTTATTGTTGTCCAGCAAAGTGTTCAGATTATCCGCGCTTCCCTTAAAGGATTTTACCAGTTGATTTAATGAGACTATGGTTTCTTGCAGCTGTTTTTTGGTGGGATCATCCAGTATCTGGTTCACATTCATTAATAAGGAATCGGCGTTGGACACCGCTCCTTCCACCTTCATCTGCAATGGGGTCAATTTTTGCTGTACCAATTCAGTGATGCCGGGTTTTATCTTTGATTGCAGGGTATCGCCCGATTTCGCGTACGGGGCCTTATCGAATACAGGTACAATTTGAACGCCTTTTCCCCCGATAATTCCTGTATCAAAAAGTTCCGCAATACTGTTTTTGGAAAATTCAAATTCATTGTTGATCGATAAAGTCACCAACAATTTACCGGAACTGTCCTTAAAATTAATACTGGTAACATTGCCCACATTGTATCCGTTAATGGAAACCTGGGTCCCGGGCTGCAATCCGCCTACATTGTCGTAAACAGCATAAAAAGTCTTGTTGTTTTCAAAAAGCGGAGAGGATTTTAAGTAGCTAAGCCCAAAAATGAAGGCTACAATTCCAGCGACTACGATAATCCCAGTTTTGATTTCCCTGGATAATTTCAAAAGATTCGGTTTATGGTTTAAACAAATTTAGGAATAATTATAACAAGAGTGCTTTTGAGCGCATTCTACTTCAATGCATCCGTAATGGGAATCCTTAGCCCGTCCTTGTATGCTACTATGTACGATGTGGCATAGCCTTTGGCATCCGCATTTTTCTTTAACTTCTTGGCCTCTTCAAAAGTATTTGCATTCCCGTACATATATCGGAACAGGTTCTTATAGGGTTCTTTGGACAATTCGCCCAGCCCATTAAAGTTACTTCCATTAAGTGCAATATTTTTTCCACTGGCCATCAATTGCACTTTGAACACTACCCCTGTCTCTTCTTTGGCTTCTTTTTCTTCCTGAATCTCAGGAGATTTCTTTTCAGGCTGTTTCTCTTTTACCTCTTCTTGCTTTTCGGGGCTATCCTTTGGTACGGTAGCGGCTACTTCATCATCCTTGACTTTAGGGGTATTGGCAACTGGAGTTGGCGTAAAGCCCATCTCCTCTTTATAAGCCAGCACGGCATCGGCAATGGCCTTTCCCATTTCTTCCTGTCCTTCTTTAGAGTTAAGATAGCTTCCCTCGTTTTTATTGGTCAAAAAACCGGCTTCCACCAAAACACTTGGCATAAAGGTTTGGTGCAGTACTATAAACCCTGCTTGTTTTACCTTTCTATCCTTACGTTTGAGCCCTTTGGTAAAGTTATCCTGTAGTTTTTTCCCCAATTGTATGCTCTGGTCAAGAAATTCTTCTTGCATAATGGTAAGACCTATCACAGATTCTGGGGAATTAATATCGTATTCCGCATATCGCTGCTCGTAATCATCTTCCAAATAAATTACGGAGTTCTCTTTTTTGGCCACCTCAAAATTTTGACGGTTGGCATGCAGCCCCAGCACATAGGTTTCTGTTCCGTAAGCATTGGAATTGTGTGCATTGCAATGTACCGACACAAAAAGATCGGCATTGGCCTCATTGGCGATCTCTCCCCTTACGAACAAATCAATAAAGGTGTCATCGTTCCTGGTATAGACCACTTTTATATCGGGGTGCTTTTCCAGCTCCTTCCCTACCCTTAGAACAATGGCAAGTGCTATTTCCTTTTCCAGATATCCATTTCCAATGTTCCCCGGGTCGTGCCCACCATGTCCTGCATCCAAAACCACAACAAATTTATCTTTGGGCAATACCTCGGTATCATTTTTGTTAAAAGAAGTCAAAGGAAGGACCAGAAGTAGAAAAATTAAAAATGCGAACCGACTTTTATTCATAAGAACTGAGTAATTATAGCGTTCATTAATGGTTAAAAATATCGTAATCACCAATAAGTAGAACAAAAAATATATGTAAGTTTGAGGCCAAAAACTGGGCCAAACTAGCACAAAAATAGGATTTATCACGTTGCAACCAAATAAACATCTTTTACTTTTCCTATTTGTTCTTCTTTGTGGCACAGTTACCTTAAGTGCTCAAGAAGACCTTATCACACCTTTGCCCATCAAAGTTTCCAAAGACACCATCACTGCTCCTTTGTTGCCTCCGAACATCTTGAACGATTCAATAAAGACGGATTCCGTTGCAACAGATACCGTTCCCAAAAAGCAGCCTTTGCTTTTGGACAAAATCAAATATAAGGCTAAAGACTATGTAAAACTTAGCCAAAAGGACAATAAAATTTACCTGTACGACGAAGCGGAAATCTATTATCAGGATACCGAGCTAAAAGCCGGTGTTATTGTAATGGACTATGTAAAAAACGAGGTCTATGCCGGACGCATGAAGGATTCGTTGGGCAATTACTCGCAATTGCCCTTTTTTAAGCAAGGGGACAACGAGGTAAGGCCAGATTCCATCCGTTTTAATTTTGATACCCAAAAGGCCCTGATCTGGAATTCCAGAACCGAGCAACAGGCAGGTTTGGGACAATTGGGAAGCGACGCCATGAAGGTCTATGCCGAAAAGACCAAAAAAGAGAACGATTCGGTTTACTTTTTAAACGAGGGTAAACTGACCACTTCCAACGATACGGTAAACCCCGATTATTATATTAGGGTACGAAAAGCCAAATTTGTTCCCAAAAAGAAAATTATCGCTGGGTACAGCAATATGTACATTATGGATGTACCCACACCTGTTGCCCTGCCCTTTGCTTACTTTCCCCTGACCACAGGTAGAGTGGCCGGAATATTGTTCCCTACCTTTGGCAACGACCCACGAAGAGGATATTTTATCCAAAATGGTGGATATTACCTGCCTATAAGTGATTATGTGGACTTAAGTATTACGGGGGATTATTACACGAACGGCAGCTATGGTCTGCAGGGAAGTTCCATTTACACCAAGCGCTATAAGTTCAAGGGCAATATAAACATCAGTTACGAAAACTTGGTCACCAGTCAGAAAGGTTTTGACGATTACAGCCGAACCAGCAACTATAACATTAGGATATCGCACTCCCAAGACTCCAAGGCCAGCCCCAATTCGCGTTTTTCCGCATCTGTTAACTTAGGGTCCAGTCAATATTACACGAACTCCCTTAACCAAGTAAACCGGAACAATTCTCAAACAAACACCTTTGCATCATCCATAAGCTACTCCAAAACATTTCCGGCCTATCCATCAGTAAATACAAGTTTAACGGTGAGCCATACCCAAAACACACGGTCGGAGGAACGGACCATTAATATGTCCCTGCCGACCTTTCAGGCAAGTATGGAGCGAATCTATCCTTTTGTAAAACGGGATGAAATCAAAAAAGGGGTTTTTGAAAACATCAATCTTCAGTATGATGTCAATGCGCAGAACAGCATTACAACAACAGAGGAAAACTTCTTCAAAAGCGGCATGTTCGATGATGCCAAAATCGGGGCAAGGCACAGAATACCTATTGCAACCAATTTTAAACTGGCCAAATACCTTAGTGTAAGTTTAAATGGTAACTACGAGGATGTCTGGTCCATGAAAACAATTAGGCGACAATATGATGCCGAATTGGAAGAGGTGGTAACCGATACCATTTCGGGCTTCGACCGTTTTAACCGATATAGTTTTGGAACCAGCATAGGTACAACAATGTACGGTACATGGAACTTGGGTGAGGATAAAAAGATACAGGCGTTACGGCACGTTATGCGCCCATCGATCAGTTATAGCTACACACCTTCCTTTGAGCAGTTCTACGAATCCTATACCGATGGGGATGGCGAAGAGGTTCAGTACACTCCGTTCGAGACCAGCATCTACGGAAGACCCTCCCTGAACAAAGGAAGCTCTTTGAGCTTTTCCCTTCAGAACTCCCTTGAGGCCAAGGTCAGGGACAAAGATTCCACGGCCACCGAACCCAGAAAAGTGAAAATCTTGAGCAATCTTTCGTTTTCTGCAAGTTATAACCTAGAGGCGGATTCCTTAAAGCTTAGCCCGGTAAGTATGAGCGGTGCCACAGAAATCATAAAAAATGTACCTATAAATTTCGCCGCCACTTTTGACCCGTATGCCATTGACAACAACGGACGAAGAATAAATACCCTCAATATAAAAAATGGTGGGGGCATTGCAAGATTGACCTCTGCTAGGATAAATACCAGTTTTTCGCTTAACAGTGAAATGTTCCAAAAAGGGGGCGCAAAGGAGAAGAGTGACGAGGAGAAGCAATCGGATTTTAGTGACAACCCTTTTGCCATGGATGATGTACGGGGGGATCGTTCCAATTTTGATCGAGGAAGCAATAGGCGGAACAATGCCAATGCTAATGAAAACACGCCCATATACAATAACAAACTACCTTGGGACGCTCGGTTTACTTATGTCGCCTCTTACAACAATAGTAACCGACAGAGTGAAATCACCAACCACTCTTTAATGTTCTCGGGGAATATTCAACTTTCACCTAAATGGGAAGTAGGTTTTAACTCTGGGTACGATTTAAAGAATAAAGGTTTTGCCGATACACGATTCGCCTTTAAACGCGACCTTGGCAGTTTTAGACTAAGTTTTGACTGGACACCTTTTGGTAGATATGAGCGTTGGTACTTCTTTATTGGGATAAAGAGTTCCCTATTGAGCGATATCAAATGGGAAAACAGAAGTCAGCGATAACTTTAGCTCGATATTTTTTACCTTGAACCAAAACATAAAACATTCTCATGAAAAAAATAATAAACACTTCAAAAGCACCGGCACCTATAGGGCCGTACAACCAAGCAGTGCTCATAAAAGATACGCTGTACATATCCGGGCAAATTCCTATTAATCCCACAACGGGAGAATTGGTTGAAGGCGATATAAAGGCAGAGACCAAACAATCCATGGAAAATTTAAAAGCCATTCTCGCCGAAGCAGGGATGACTTTTGAGCATGTGATCAAATCCTCAATTTTTATTAAGGATATGAACCAATTCGCCCAGATCAATGACGTTTATGGAACTTATTTTGATGCAGATACCGCCCCTGCAAGGGAAACTGTGGAAGTTGCAAACCTTCCTAAGTTTGTCAATGTTGAAATATCGATGATTGCCGTTAAATAGTATCTTGGTGAAACTCCACAAGACCCTCGATAGGTCTACGTCGGATGACACCCAAGATCAAATCGTTGCGCTCCATACAGGCCTTCAGCTCATCTCTTAAGAAGTGAGCTATACTCCCCACAAAGCTAACGGGTACCTTGGTGGCCAGCTCGTATTGCATGATGTAATTGTTTACGAACTGCTGTAGTCCCTTTTCAATTACTCCCTTGCAATAAGGGTGTTCCTTGTTTTCAATGATAAAACGTGCAAAAGTGGCCAAATAAGTGTTTGGATTGGGTTGCTTGTACAGATGATCTTTAATGACATCGGCATCCAAATCGAATTCCTTGGCAAACTTTATCCCAAGATCCTGTGGCATTTTATGGAAATAGTAATCCCGAATCAATTTTCTTCCAAAGAAGTTCCCACTGCCATCGTCCATTAAAATGTAACCAAGTGATGTTACTTTCTGAATCAGCTGGTGACCATCATAATAACTACAATTGGAACCGGTTCCCAAAATACAAACAATACCCTGTTTGCCAATTTTAGTGGTGGAATAAATAGCGGCATAAGTATCTTCCCTAACCTCTGCTTTGGCATTGGGAAAGAAATCCTTGAAGATGGATTTCAAAAAAATTTTCATTCTATCGGTACCACAACCGGCACCATAAAAATACAACTGACGTACTTTTTCCTTGTTTTTGGAAAGTTCAAAATTATTGGCCAACCTATCCTCTATTACTTCTTTGGTCAGCACTTCTGGGCTAAGGCCCAACGTTTGGGTAACAAACAATTGTTTCCCATTATCATCCAAGGCAATCCAATCGGATTTAGTGGCACCACTATCCACAATCAAAACCATACGTCGAGATTTTATATTGAAATCCTGAAGAGAGGAATCCCCCCTTCAGGATAAAAAATTATTGAGATAAAAAATTATAGGCTTGCTGCGTGCAGGGCCAAATCAACCAATTTGTTGGAATATCCGGTTTCGTTATCGTACCAAGAAACCACTTTGAAGAATTTGGAATTCAACTCGATTCCAGCATCTGCATCAAAAATGGAGGTTCTTACATCACCTACAAAATCTTGCGACACTACCAATTCATTGGTATAACCCAAAATTCCCGATAATTCACCTTCAGAAGCTTCCTTCATGGCCTTTTTGATGCCTTCGTAAGAAGTTTCCTTTGCCAAACGAACGGTCAAATCCACTACGGAAACATCAGCAGTTGGAACCCTGAACGCCATACCGGTAAGCTTACCTTCCAAAGATGGAATTACCTTGGTAACCGCTTTTGCAGCTCCTGTAGCAGCTGGAATAATGTTCAAAAGGGCACTTCTACCTCCTCTGTAATCCTTTTTTGAAGGACCATCCACAGTTAACTGTGTAGCTGTGGTAGCGTGTACAGTGGTCATCAAACCTTCATCGATACCAAATGCATCATCCAAAACTTTGGCGATGGGCGCCAAACAGTTGGTAGTACAGGAAGCGTTTGAAATGATGGTATCCGTAGCTTTTACATCTTTGTGGTTTACTCCCATTACAAACATTGGAGCATCTTTGGAAGGTGCAGAGATAACAACTTTTTTGGCTCCTCCATCAATGTGGCTCTGTGCCATATCCAAGGTTGTGAAGATTCCTGTACATTCAGCTACGATTTCCGCTCCTGCTTCGTCCCACTTCAAGTTTTTTGGGTCGCGCTCAGCGGTAACCCTGATCGTTTTTCCATTGACCACTAGATTACCATCCTTCACTTCGACAGTTCCATCGAACCTACCGTGTACCGAATCGTACTCCAATAGGTATGCAAGATGCTCAACATCCAACAAATCGTTGATTGCAACTACATCTACATTGTTCCTGCTCGCGGTTGCTCTGAATACCAACCTTCCAATTCTACCGAATCCGTTGATTCCTATTTTTAAATTTGACATGTTCTTCTTTTTTGTGTTTAAATTAAGTTGTCATTATATCCGAAACTCTAATGAGCTCTTCGTCGATTTCTGTATGTGCTTTTATGGCCTCGGCCAAAGGTGTAAGCACCAATTTGGTATCCTTGATACCTACCATTAGGTTTGATTTGCCTTCCAATATGCTCTCTACGGCCTTAACGCCCATTCTACTGGCCAAAACACGGTCAAAGCAAGTTGGGTTGCCTCCTCGCTGCATGTGTCCAAGTACGGACACCCTAACGTCATAAATGGGCAAATGCTCTTCCACGTATTCTTTTAGTTCAAAAACGTTCTTACCAATTTTATCCCCTTCGGCAACAATTACGATACTGGATGATTTCCCTGAAGCTTTACTTCGTTTTAGGGAATCCAACAAACGCTCAAGTCCTAGATTCTGCTCGGGAATTAAAATTTCCTCAGCACCAGCGCCCACACCGGCATTAAGGGCAATATGCCCTACGTCCCTGCCCATTACCTCAACAAAGAACAAACGGTTGTGGGAACTTGCGGTATCACGAATCTTGTCAATGGCATCCACCACTGTATTGATCGCGGTATCAAAACCTATGGTGTAGGAAGATCCCAAAATATCGTTATCAATGGTTCCCGGGATTCCTATTACAGGAAATTTATATTCCTCGTTGAACAAAAGCGCACCTGTAAAACTTCCATTGCCCCCAATGACTACAAAGGCATCAATGCCCTCTTTGGTCAGTTGGTCGTAAGCTTTCTTCCTTCCTTCCTTGGTCCTAAATTCCTCGCAGCGAGCAGATTTTAAAATGGTCCCTCCCTTATTGATAATGTTGTTTACACTACGTGCATCCAAGGTCTTAAAATCACCTTCCATCATTCCTTGGTATCCTCTGTAAATGCCTACACACTCAATTTTTAAATATGCACAAGTACGGACAACGGAACGAATTGCGGCATTCATTCCAGGAGAGTCTCCGCCAGACGTAAAAACTCCTATTTTTTTTATTTCTGAAGCCATTCAAATTTTTAAGAGGTCAAAGCTAGGAAACTTTATTCAAATTTTGAATACCTTAATAATTTATTTGTTTTAACGGGTTTTCTCAAACGTTTTCGTAATAAATTAATACAAAAACCCTAAAAAATATAAATTTTATTGCGCTGATTAGGGGTGATTAACAGGCTTTTCCGAAAAACGAATCAAACTGTCTTTTCCCATGACCTGTGCGGGCTGTTTTCGGGGTGTAGGTTTTTGTTCCACTTCTGCCTTTTCTTGCTTGTTGAACACTTTTCGCATCAACTCCCGAAAACTATTAAAGTCCACTTGGTAAGATAGCCCCACTCCTTGTGTATATCCTTGTCTTTCGGCCAAAAACTGCTGTACCTGGTTTTCCCTGTTAAATATTTTGGCACTGAGCGTTCCCTCATCATTCAACAATACCTGTACCTCAACATCGCCGGCAACTACCGTTTCCGAAACTCCGCCTACCGGAACCCCTACTCTTCCGTTGACCAAAATACGGTCGGACAACTGTGTGGAGACCGTCACCCCTATCCTGTCCTCTGTGGCAATGTCGGCGTTGGGATCGTTGTAGCCTTGTTCGTAAGATACCCCAAAGTTAAGTTTGTCGTTGTTGCTCGATAAAATTTGGTTGAACAGCCCAGAGGCGGTCTGAATCAGGTTTCCGGTAACGGCCTGTTGGTTGATCCCTCCCGATTGTGGGTTCACAAAAGTTCCTTGTGCCAACAAAAAGAAGGCGTTCCTTTCCTTAATGGTCGGATCTTGCAAGCGATACTCCAGTTCGGACTGCACCACAGAGGTTGTACCTGGAAAATCGATTCCAAAATTGATGTTGGGACTTTCCAGTTCCCCATCCAACCTTATAACAACTTCGGTGGGTATTCTTCCCGTATACCCCGCATTGTCCAAAAGCGGCGCAGGGTTGGCATTAAGGGAATATACCGCTTCCAAGTTCAATTGTGCGGCCAAGGGGTCCTGCTCCCACAGAATGGTACCTCCGGGACGTACCTTGAACTTTTTATCTATGACGCCTCCGTATTTAAAATTGTATTCCCCGGACACCACAACAAAATCCCCGTACATATTAAACTTTCCATTGGTATTGATCTCTATCAACAAAATGCCTTCCCCTGTTCCCTTTAAGGAACTCCCTGTGGATCGGTCCACTACAATCTCCACTTCTGCCTCGGGGGTAACAGCAAGGTCAAAGGCCATTTCCAAACCTTGGTATTCATCCAATACCCGTTCTTCCTCAAAGGATTTGGATTGCCCTTTTTCCAAAAAATTGATAAATGAATAGTCCCCTACGCTAGTCACATCGCTCAAAGGAATTTTAAGTGAAGAGCCTCGCGCTGTAGTAGCATCCACTGTAATGGTCAAGGCATCGGTCGGACCATAGATACTTCCCGTTCCATTAATGAAACCTGTTCCGTAGTACAAAGATTCCTCATCGTATTCGGTGTTCAAAATCATAAAACGATCGTTCTTGGTATCCACATCCAACCCAAGGTACCAATCGTCAAAACCGGTGTGGCTTATGGTTCCGTCCAAGGTTGCGGTGGTCCCCTCTTCTATATCGGACAGCTCCACATTTTCAAAATAAAAGGTCTGGTCGAACAGCCGTACTTGGGAATATGGCGCAAAATCATAATCCACATTGAGATAGGGGATTCCAATGCCTGCTTCATTTAAGCTGAGTACTCCATTAATAGCGGGGTTTTCCACATTACCGGTGATGGTGGCATTTCCACTGACCTTTCCCCTAATATTTGAAATTATACCCTCTCCCAAAGGGTTGAAGGGCTCTAGGGCAAAATCGGTAAAGTCAGCAACCAAATCCAGTTCTTGCTTATTGTTTATGTTTGTGACCTTGCCATTTATGCTCATGAGTTCTTTTCCTTTATCATTGAGCCAAGTGCTCACACCAAACTCGGTAAGGTCGTTGTTGCCATAAATCCCGACTTCCAAATCGCCCATGTGCATTTTATTGATACTAAAGTTTTGGATATTTAAACTTGAAGTGGGCAGATACTTTCCATCTTTCTGTAAAATATTGAGAAAACCATCCACTTTCCCACCCAGTTTTAGGCTATCGATCGCCGGAGCGATCTTGCTTAAGGACACCAATTTAAACTGTAGGTCCAAATCTTTATAGGTGGAATCGGCAAACTCTCCCCTTAATCGAATCTGCTCTTGGTTATTGTTGTCCATGACCACATCCTCTATCCTGATGCTGTCCAAAGAGCTGTTAAAGATCACTTTGTTCTTATTGTTCCCTTCTTTGTTGAGCACCCAAGTGTTCCCTTTAAAACTAATGTCCGATTTTTTCAGTCCAATGACCGATCTGTTGTTTTCGTTAAAGGTGTGGTAAAAGTTCAGGTTATAGCTATCGTTATACTCGCTTCCTCCCTTAAACTCGGTTCTAAAGAAAAGGGTGTCTTTTAAGGTGGTATTGATCAGGTTAAAATCTTTGATATCATAATACACCGTAGACATGTCCTCCACGGAAACAAAGGTGTTGAACAATGGGTTTTTGTTGTCTATCTTCAACTCTATATTATCAAACTTGTTTCCAAAGGCCTCGATACTGGGCGATTTAAAGGTGAGCTTAAAATCACTTTGGTCCGCCTTTATGGCTCCTCGGATATAAGTATTGGCATCGAAAGCTATTTCTGGAACAAACACATCAACAATCTTATTGTAAATCTTAAAATTGAAGTCGAGATGTTGCCCGCCCGAAATCTCAAAAGGTTGGTAATTGGTATAGATGCTTCCGATGGAATTCTGGATCAATGGTCCCAATTCGTTTACCTTGAAATTCCCTCGCATATATCCTGTGATGATATCCGGTGAGTTGATCTCCACGGTTCGTATGGTATCCCGATCAAAGGAAGAGGTTACATTGAAATCCTCGAAATAGTATGTATCGTTCGCATTTTGATAGGTGGTATTGGAAAAACGCAACTGTCCTGCCATATCATCGAGATTGTTGCCTTCAATATCCATATCCACATGCCCTTTAAATATGGAAATGCTATCGTTGATAAAGTTCAATTCCTTAAGGTCGGCATAATCTACAGCGGCCACAAAGTTGAATTTGTTCTCCCGGGCCCCAAAATTGGCCAATCCCTGAAAATCGAACCTAAAGTTATCGTCGTTGCACAAAAGCACACCATCAAAAAGTTCGTTGCTGAGTATACCGGAAACCTTTATTTTATTATACTCATAATTGTTGAATTCAAATTTGTAGATGTCCCCTGAAACCTCGGTATTCAAGCTCTCCGCTACAAATCCCTTTCCTTCAACATTCATATCCATAGAGGCAAGCCCAAGGTCATCATTATCTAAAAATTCCCCGATATCAAAATCGATCAAAGAAATAAAACCAATGTAAGAAGCATCTTCTATGGTCTGCACATTGGTCATTTGAAGATCCACGTAGCTATCACCCACGGCGGTGTTCAAATTAACGGTTACATCTATTGAGGTTTCTGTAATCTCCGTATCTCCACGCACTGTAAACTGACCCAATTTTTGAACGGATTCCGGAATGTTCCTGCCCAATATTTTGGGCAAAATGCTTCTTAATTGATAATAACTGGAGGTAAGATTATCTATATCTCCACGTAGTACAAAGGGAGCCTGCTCGCTAAAAATATTATCGAACCTAAAGTCACCCCGAATACCTGTATTATCGGTAAAAAGGAACAAATTATCAACCTGAAGCTGGTTGAGCACACCACTAAAGTCCCCGGTAAAGGTCACCGTTTTGTCCTGACCAAATTCATCGTAAAAAGCATTTATCTCGTTTAGGGCTACGGAAGATTCCGTGAAATTGGCATCAATCTTCACCAAATCAACAAAATTGGCCAGGTCATCCCGCTCATAATTGAACACCAAATTACCTTTTAGCTCGGATTGCTCGGTATCGATCAGCAAGGAATCAAAGCGCATTTGTTGCTTGGTGTATTTAAATTCGGCTGCCAATTTCTTAAGGCGTATTCCCCGTTTTGCCAAGGTGGAAAGATCGTCTATTTTTAAGGAAACATCCGGCCCAAGAATCTGAAAATCGTGTGCCAAAACTTCAATTTCCGAGAAATTCAGCACCTCTGGTTTTTCCAAGTTCTCATCAACCAATCTAAATTTCCCGCCATGTATCTCAATCTCATCAGAAGACATAAAAAATGGAGGGGTTCCCGGGTCTCTGGGCTTACCGTCATCCAATTTGTCCACAAACACATCCAAATTGGTATCCGTTTCCCCTTCGTAGGTCTTTAAATTAAAAGTAAGACCGTCCAATTCCATATCGCCAAACTCCATCTTATTATTGACCATATTGCGCAAGTTTAAAATGGATGTGGTCAGTTTGTGAATGTAAATTAGTGTATCCTTCTTGTAGTCTTCCACATAAATGCCCTTTATCCCTGCATTCATGTTGAACAGGGACATGCTTATCCGTTCAATTTGGATATTAGTGCCAAACTCCTCATTTAAAGAATCCGTAGCGTATTTTCCCAACTTGGTCTGTACCGCAGGTAAGGATAATACCAAAGAGCCCAATACCAGAATAAGGATAATGGCCAAAAGGAAACGCAACAGTATTTTACGAAGTTTTTTGATAGGGTTTTTATGTTTTACCTTTGACGACCAATTTTTGTTCCAAAACGAGTGGAAAATCTAAAAAAATATATTCTTGCGATCGAATCATCCTGCGATGATACCTCTGCTGCCGTACTTTGCAATACAAAAGTACTGAGCAATGTGGTAGCTACACAAGAAATTCACAAGGAATATGGGGGTGTTGTCCCAGAATTGGCCTCAAGGGCACATCAACAAAATATTGTTCCCGTGGTACACCAAGCCTTGGCCAAGGCAAATATCGACAAAAAACAGCTATCTGCCATAGCATTTACACGAGGCCCCGGACTTATGGGATCCCTGCTGGTGGGCACCTCTTTTGCCAAATCTTTGGCGCTGGGTCTGGACATACCCTTGATCGAGGTAAACCACATGGAAGCTCACATTCTCGCCCATTTTATTGAGGATAAGGACCAGACTTCCCCAAGATTTCCGTTTTTGGCGATGACCATTAGTGGAGGACATACCCAAATTGTTAAGGTCACGGATTACTTTACCATGGAAGTCTTGGGCCAAACCTTGGACGATGCCGTGGGCGAAGCCTTTGACAAAAGTGCCAAATTGATGGGACTGCCCTACCCTGGTGGTCCATTGATTGATAAATATGCAAGACTGGGCAATCCAGATACTTTTACCTTTCCAAAACCAAAGGTTGATGGGCTCAACTTCAGTTTCAGTGGACTAAAGACCAGTATTCTCTATTTTTTACAACGAGAGACCCAAAAGAACCCAGATTTTGTTTCCGAAAACATGAATGATATTTGTGCTTCGGTGCAATTCACCATTCTGGAGATATTAATGGAAAAGCTGCAATTGGCTGTTGACCAGACTGGTATAAGGCAAATTGCCATCGGTGGTGGAGTAGCGGCCAATTCCGGTATTCGGGGCAGACTTAAGGATGCCGAGGAAAAGTTGGGCTGGCAAACCTTTATTCCTAAATTTGAGTATTGCACGGACAACGCCGCCATGATCGGTATTGTTGGTTACCTTAAGTTTGAAAGGGGAGTGTTCACGGACCAAAGTATTGCCGCCAAGGCACGTTACGCCATTGGCAGCTAATTAAATCAACTACCTCGGGGCAAGCCTGTCTGGCCGACAAAGGCAGGCCCGCGAGATATTCAAACGAAAAAAAATAATTCATTTCGACCTAGAACGTCGGGGAATCAAACCCTCAATGAGGGATTTAAACTTTAACTATGCAGCTTTTCTACAATCCATCGTTGGACAATAGTGCCAAGCAGTTTATTTTTCCACCCGATGAAAGCAAACACATTGTCCGGGTCTTGCGAAAATCCGAAGGAGACATTGTACACATCACCAATGGTAAAGGATATTTGTTCGAAGCTGAAATCTTGGAACCGGACCAAAAAAGATGCAGGGCACGTATTACTTCGCAGCGTAAATCAATTCCAAAAAGATATAAACTGCAC
Organism: Allomuricauda ruestringensis DSM 13258; assembly: GCF_000224085.1. Lineage (NCBI taxonomy): Bacteria > Pseudomonadati > Bacteroidota > Flavobacteriia > Flavobacteriales > Flavobacteriaceae > Flagellimonas > Flagellimonas ruestringensis. The sequence continues at coordinate 2,516,520 of NC_015945.1, read as the reverse complement.
TTGGTGGTAGCCCCTACAAAAATGAATGACCGATATGAATGGTTCTTGGAAAAAGCCACAGAAATAGGTGTGGATGAGATTACCCCGATCATTTGCGACCACTCCGAACGAAAAACCATTAAACTGGAACGAATGGAGCGTGTATTGCAAGCTGCCATGAAACAATCTTTGCAAACAGTTTTACCACAAATCAACCCACCAATATCCTGCAGGGATTTCTTGGAATCCGATACTACCGTTGGCCTAAAATTTATTGCACATTGCCAAAATGGAGAGAAAATGGAGTTAAAACGAAGAGTGATCGCCGACAACGATGTTACAATACTTATTGGACCCGAAGGTGATTTCTCCAAAGAAGAAATTGACCTGGCCAAAGAAAAGGGATATATCCCCATTGCCTTGGGAAGAAATCGACTCCGTACCGAGACAGCGGCCATTGTGGCCTGCACAACAGTTGCCATGATCAACAACTAATAGGGCCGCACTTTATTTTTTACAAATGAATACCCTATTTTTGAAAGACTGGTCAACTGCTTCTATATGAAACAACATACCCATTTAATTTGTACTCTGCTGTTTTTCGCAGTAACTGCAATGCATGCCCAGCAAATCGCCGTACTCAAGTATGGCGGTGGAGGCGATTGGTACTCCAACCCTACGGCACTTCCCAACTTAATTCAATTTTGTAATACCAATATTGACACAAAGATCAATCCAGAACCGGAAACGGTGGAAGCGGGGAGCGTCTCTATTTTTAAATATCCGTTTTTGCACATGACAGGGCATGGCAACGTCTTTTTCGCAGATGAAGAAGTCAAGAATTTGCGAAGCTATCTTTTGTCCGGAGGATTTTTACATATTGACGACAACTACGGTATGGAACCCTATCTGAAAAGAGAATTGGAAAAGGTTTTTCCGGACAAACCATTGGAGGAACTGGGTGCCGACCATCCCATATTTTCTCAAAAATTCAAGTTTCCAGATGGACTTCCCAAAATTCATGAGCATGATGGAAAAAGACCGCAGGCCTTTGGGATTTTTGATCGGGGAAGATTATTATTGCTCTATACCTACGAGTGCGACCTTGGGGATGGCTGGGAAGATCCAAGCGTGCACAACGACCCGGAAGAAGTTCGGTTGAAAGCCTTGCAAATGGGATCCAATATTGTGGAATATGCTTTTAAAAGTTAAAACATGAATGCTAAAACAATCGCTAACGGAATATTACGGGCAGTGGCCATTATGGTCGGTGTGGTTCTTTTAGGTTGGTTTTTTTATAAAATCCAGTCCGTATTGGCGTATTTGGCCATTGCGGCGGTTTTAGCCTTGCTGGGCAGACCCATTGTATTGTTCTTGCGAAGAAAGCTCAAGTTTCCCAATACCTTGGCCGTTGTGGTTACCATGATATTTATGCTGGCTATTTTTTTAGGGATTCTCGCCCTATTTATTCCACTGATTGCCGAACAAAGTAAAAACCTGTCCCTACTGGATATTGAAGCACTTAAAGCCGACCTTAACACACTTTACATTCAAACCTTAGACTATTTTGGTGCCTCAACGGGGGGCTTCAATACCTTGTTGAACGAATCCCGCATCGAAGAAAATGTGCTGCAAGGGATGGATTTAGGTTTTATCCCAAATTTTCTTAACTCGTTTGTTAATGCACTGAGCAATTTTAGTATTGGCCTTTTTTCCGTTCTCTTTATTTCCTTTTTCTTTTTAAAGGATAGTAAATTAATGCAAAATGGCATCTTGACTTTTGTACCGGACAACAAAGAAAGTAATCTGGTTAAATCCATTGATAAAATCAATAACCTGCTCTCCAGATACTTTGCTGGAATCTTACTTCAATTATTTATACTCTTTGTAATTTACACCATAGCACTATTGATTGTTGGCGTGGAAAATGCCATTGTTATTGCATTCTTGTGCGCCCTGTTCAACATTATCCCTTACATAGGTCCGATCATTGGGGGAGTAATTATGATTACCCTGACCATGACCAGTTTGCTCGGAGCAGATTTCAGCACCGTTATTTTGCCAAAAGCCATGTATGTTTTGATTGGTTTAACGGTAGGTCAACTCATTGATAATTTCTTTTCACAACCCTTTATTTTTTCCACAAGCGTAAAATCCCATCCCTTGGAGATCTTTCTGATTATCATCATTGCAGGGCTCTTATTTGGAGTGGTCGGAATGGTGGTCGCAGTACCCGGATATACGGCCATAAAGGTTGTTTTAAAGGAGTTTTTAACGGAATATTCATTTGTAAAGAAATTGACCAAAAACTTATAACATCAGTTTGAACGATATTATTTTAAATACTGGTGTTCAGGATTTTATATCAAAAAACATTTTTTCTGACATCATGTCAGTCCTGCTTAAAAAGCCAGTTTTTGAGGGTGTTTCCCAAAAAGAGTTGGTCGAGCAGATAGAAGCTAAGAAAAAGAGTCGGGACAAGCTGCCCACTTGGTTTGCCTCTGCCAATATCTACTACCCAAACAAACTCAATATTGAACAAACCAGTTCCGAGTCAACAGCTGAATATAAGGCCCAAATTGTAAGTGGAAAATCGTTGGTAGACCTTACGGGTGGATTTGGTGTTGACAGTTACTTTTTTTCAAAAAAAATAGCGTCTGTTTTTCATTGTGAAATCAATTCGGAGCTGAGTGAAATTTCCGCCCATAATTTTAAAATTTTAGGGCAGAACAACATAAAATGCCTGCCCAAAGATGGCATTACATTTTTAGAAGAATCAACCCAAAATTTTGATTGGATTTATGTTGACCCTTCCCGAAGAAGTGATAAAAAAGGAAAGGTTTTTCTCTTAGAGGATTGCTTGCCCAATTTACCCGAACACCTCCCTTTGATTTTTGAAAAAACACAAAACATTCTTGTAAAAACATCCCCACTGTTAGATATAAAAAAGGGGATTGAGGAACTGGAATTCGTAAAAGAGGTTCATGTTGTGGCTATCAATAACGAAGTAAAGGAACTCCTCTTTGTTTTGGAAAAAGGATACGACCGAAGCATTGGGATAAAAACCATCAATTTACTGCCAAACCGAACAGATACATTTAATTTTAAACTAGAAGAAGAACAAGACACCACTATTGAGTTTGGGGAACCTTCTGCATATTTGTACGAACCCAATGCCGCTATTTTAAAGTCCGGTGGGTTTAAGTCCGTAGCTAAAGCGTACAACCTTAAAAAACTCCACCCCCACTCCCATTTATACACTGCTGACACTCTTGTGGATTTTCCCGGGAGAAGGTTTACCATTGAAAAGACCCTTCCTTATTCCAAAAAGTCTTTGAAATCACTGACTGTTCCAAAAGCGAATATTACAACAAGAAACTTTCCGCTGTCAGTCGTAGAACTTCGTAAAAAACATAACATTAAAGATGGCGGGGGTCGTTATCTTTTTTTTACTACGGATATCAACAACAACTTGATTTTTTTGATGTGCAAAAAGGCTTAATCGTTGCATTCCCATTTAAAATTGGCGACCCTATCATTGGAGGCCGCTGAAAGGTTATAATGCCACCATTCGGTTCTGATGGACCAAAAACCGTGTGCTTCCATGGTCTCTTTAAGTAGTTTCCGATTATCCAAAATCTCTTGTGGCAAATCCAAATTATCGTGATAGGCCCTTTTCCCGAAGTAATCAAAATCGGTTCCCATATCAAGTTCGTTGCCCTCCATATCCACCAAGGTAATATCCACGGCACCACCTTTATTGTGAATGGACCCCTTATCTGGATTGGCTACATATTGTGGGTTGGGGACGATCTCCCACATTTTGTATTGTACGGAATTGGGACGATAACAATCAAAAAACTTGATTTTCACTCCTTTTTCCATAAAATCTTTATTGGCCTCAATCAATGCCCTTGCTGTTTTTACCCTTGTATAACATTCGGCACAATCGTATACTTTGGCCTTTAAAAAATTATTTTCGGTGGCATAGCGCATGTCATACGCAAAATCTTCACTAAAATCGGCCAGTCGCACAAAAGTGGTATCGGCCAATCCTTCGAATGTTTTTAAAACAGCGGCTTCCTCCTTAACAATTGTATCACTGGAAACGGAGTCCAAACGAATTGCTGTTTCGGTTTGGGCAGATTCATTTTGGTTTTTGGCTTTTTGTTTACAGCTTACCATCAAAAGAAGGCCTAGGAAAATAATCGGGTGTTTCATCAAGTTCAGTTTTTGCGTTTTTGCTCGGCCAACCAAGTGTAGAGCGAGTCGGTTGTGTAAGCCCTGTGCCATGCGTTGTGGCCTACGCCCTTGTATCTTGTGTAGCGGACATCGCGGCCCATCTCCCTTAACTTTTCCACCATCTTGTCAGATTCCTCCACATGGATTACCTCATCCTCATCGCCATGAAAAACCCAAATGGGCATGTTCTTATCTATCCAATGGGCATAGGGTAATGGCGTCATACCGCAAACTACGGCCATGGCCGCAAACCTATCCGGATATTGCGTGGCCAATTCCCAAGATGCACTTCCTCCTCTGCTCAGTCCGGTCAAGTAAATTCTATTTTTATCCACCCTATTGGTATTGACCACGGAGTCCAATAATTGGACGACTGCGTCCGTATTCCACCATTTTTGGGCGTGGGGATTTTGTGGGGCCAAGATCAAAAAGGGAAATTGTTTGCCTTCGGCCAGCATTTTTGGCGGGCCATTATATTTGACCTCTTTGATGTCCCCTCCTGATTCACCCCCGCCGTGGAGAAAGAGCAATAGGCCAAAATCCTTACCTTCCGATGAGAAATAATCTTCCGGATAATAGAGATAGTACTTTAAATTTTCTTTGGTGATGGTCTCCAGTTCTTCCTGCACCAAATGGGATTGTGCAGCACACGCCTGAAGCATAAATGTACCGGCCAATAACAATAATTTGGATAGTTTTTTTTGCATTGCGGTTACAAGTTACAAAAGTTTGTTGGCGATATCCTTCCAAGTATCCACGCGTTCAAAAGCGGTGACCGTTGTATTATGTGGTGATGTAAACATTATGGACCTACCCTCAAAAGGCTTGAGGTTCTTGCTACGGTCGTCTATGAGTACATCTCCTTTTAAAACATGTTTGTTCCCGCACAAAATTCGGTTTTGCCACGGAATAAAGGGAAAATGTTTGTCCAACCAATCCGACTTTTCCCTTAAGGACTGTGGAAACTCCATAGCTGCCGAAGCAATATATACTTCATACTTTTTGCTTAACGCCTCTAGCACTTCTTGGCTATCGGCAATTACTTTTAAATCACCAAAAAAACCATCTCGCCTAGTGTGGTCTTTTATCGATTGTTGATGTTCCTTTGGAACACATTGCCAAAATTCCTTACCATAGCAGTCTTCCAGTGTCAATTGGGCATTAAATTCTTGATTGTAAATATTTAAATGGGCATTGTAAGCATCTGCAATTACCTCGTCCATATCAACAAAAATCGTCATGGTTTATCTTTTTTTGTGAAGTACGACAAATCTTTGTAATTATTAAAACCAACCATCTAAATCTATTGTTGACGATATTGAATTTCTTTAAAAATAAACTGATTGTCCATTTAATGTCATAATGATGTTTTTGGCGTCATGTTGAACTTGTTTCAACATCTCATCCTGCTGAACATGAGCATCTTTACGTGACCCTGAATCAAGTTCAGGGTGACGTTGGTAATATTATGACACATTGCGGACATTCAATAAAATTATTATTTTTTTTCTAAAGTTTATTTCCCCTCTATAAACTTTATCGCTGGGTTTTAATTTTAGGAAATAACAATTACCTTCACAACAATATAATACGGGCTTGTCCAAAGAGTATTGAAGTACGTCATTCTGAATTTCTGTCTGCTACATGCACAGTATTCCTGATTTCGTTACATTGATAAACAAATCGTTATGAGAACCTGAATCAAGTTCAGGTTGACGAAAATCGACCTTTTAGAAAGCCTCCCATTTAAAACCAACCTTAATGTTGCCCAAAAGAAACTTTCCTGAAAAAGTCTATTTGAATGGAAAAATAGTAACGGCCGACAACGCCAAAATATCGGTTTTTGACCGCGGGTTTTTATTCGGTGATGGTATTTACGAGGTAATGATGCAATTGGAAAATGGCATTTTCTATAAAAAAGCACATTTGGACCGACTGCAGGACAACCTGGACAAAATTGGCATCCCATACAAGGTCAAGGAAATTGATGATAATCTGGACGGACTTCTTCATGCGGCTGGTTTGGAAGGGGAATCGTGCTTAATTTACATGCAAGTTACCCGTGGAGTCGCCCCCAGAAAACACTCGTACCCAAAAAACGTTCCCCCTACCGTGATGATGTATGCACTGCCATACGATCTCCCTCCCATCAACCTTAAGAACATGAAAGCCGTTTTGGAACCCGACTTTAGATGGCACAGATGCGATATCAAATCCATTTCACTATTGGGCAACATTATGACCAACGAAACGGCTATGAACGCAAATACAGATGAAGCTGTTTTGGTCCGAAACGGTGTAATTTCTGAAGGCTCCCACACCAATATTTTTTTTGTGGAAGACGGGAATGTAGTTACCCATCCGGCCAACGAACATATTTTGAACGGCATAAGCAGGCAGATTGTTATAAAACTCTGCAGGAAGTTGGAAATACCTGTTATTGAAAAGCCCGTAACAGAAAATGAGATTAAAAATATGGACGAGGCCTTTTTTACTGGCACCACTACCCAAGTGGCATCCATTGCACAATTGGGCAATCATGTTTTTTATAAAAACGATGCTATTGGAGAAGTGACAGCTAGGCTCCAAAAAGCATTTGCCGAGCTTAGAACAATGGATTCATCCCAAATAACACTATAGAAGAAACTATTCCTAGAATTTTACATGAACACAAAATCAGAAACAGCTTTTTAGAAAATAATAATATACTTGATTATGAAACAACTCACATTCGGTCTCATTATGACCTTTGGCCTGTTATCCGGTTCGATAATGGCCCAGGAAGAAATTGAAAAAAAATACACCAAGGAAGTAGAACGTTTGGCCAAGAAAAAACAGGTCAAAAAAGCTTTTGAATTGATAAAGGCCCAAAAAGATCAAACTACGGAAGACCTGATTGTTTTAACAGAAGTTTTGGCCCCTCCCTTTATGGAAGATGAGCGGGGTAAAGTCTTTACCAAAATGTTGAAAGAAGCTGGTGTTGATAGTATTTGGACAGACAAGGTCGGGAATGTCATCGGGTTACGAAAAGGTACGTCCGGCCAATCGGGCTATGTTGGGGTCGATGCCCACTTGGATGTAGTTTTCCCAGAGGGAACCGATGTTACCGTTAAAAAAGTGGGGGACACATTAAAAGCCCCAGGGATTGGTGATGATACACGTGGCTTGGCCATGCTTATCAGCATGCTTAAAGCTATGAACAAGGCGGATATAAAAACTGAAAAAGACCTATTAATTGTTGGGTCCGTTGGTGAGGAAGGTCTTGGGGACCTACGGGGCATGAAATACATGTTCAATGAATCGGGATTGGACATTGATTCTTGGATCGCTATTGATGGTGGTGGTTTGGGAAGAATAAGCAATGCTGGATTGGGCTCCAAACGTTATAAATTGCTCATAAAAGGGCAAGGTGGACATTCTTGGGGAGCTTTTGGCCTTGCCAACCCTCATCATGCTTTGGGAAAAGCCATAGCTTTTTTTTCCAAGGATGCATGGGAATATACTTCTGGAGATATCCCTAAAACAAGTTTTAATGTTGGTAGAATTGGTGGTGGTACTTCTGTAAATTCCATTCCATTTGAGTCTTGGATGGAGGTCGATATGCGTGCTATCAATCCCAAAAACCTTGATGAAATCGAGTCCATCTTTAAAGCCTCTGTGGAAAAAGCCATAACAGAATACAATGCCAGCGGTGTGCGTGGCAAGGTTAGCTACGAGCTCATAAAAATTGGTGATAGGCCATCAGGGGAACTGCCTGCTTCACTACCCTTGATTCAAAGAACCATGGCTGCCACCAAGTATTTTGGGGAGACCCCACGTTTGGGGCGCGGTTCGACCAACATCAACATACCGGTATCCAAAGGAATTCCGGCCGTATGTATTGGTCGTGGCGGACAAGGGGGCGGAGCGCATTCCTTGCACGAGTGGTACTTGAACGATGAAGAGGGCGATGAATCCATTCAATTGGCATTGTTGATCGCCTTGTCACAAGCAGGCCTCAGCAAATAGAAAATCGAAGACCCGTAATCAAATCATACTGCTCTGTCCCATCGAGCACAGTCGACATGTTATCAGATTCAAAGTCTTAAAAATGAGGCCTTCCCGAAAGCTTTCGGGACGCTCGACCAGACAACTTTTTATTTATATGATTGATCGTGGACAATCAGTATAAAAAAATGGTTTGCCGCGCTATGCGAGCAAACCATTTCATAAACTCAATTTTTATTTAAACTACTGGGCTTTTATATCAATTACTCAGTTTTGGTAAAAACCAATGCTTTACCCCTATTTTGCGTTACAATAATATAGGGGTGTCCTCCATCTGCCCTTTCAACCTGTATCATATCTTTTGCATCACCGGTGACTTTAAATCCGCTTTCCTCGGCATTTTTAAACTCAAACGTTCCTTTGTTGTCTCCGAGCAAAACACCGCCGTTAAAAGCATCATATCTACCAATAAAAGCCTCATTGCCAAAATCGTTTCCAATCATGAGCACATCGGTAGAGGCGTTGCCCCCTGCCTGTGTTGTAATCATACATTTTATGGGTGACGATTGTGTTTGCCATGGAAGTCTGCCCATCTTGAACTGTCCGTTGCCATCATTCTCAAAATAGGTGGTTTGATCGTGATTTGCCATTAATTCATCGGCTCCCTCAAGCTCTTCGGGCGTAAACAGACCACTCTTGGTGGTCGTGGCAAATTCCCTGAAATAATTGAACTTTTTCCTGAACATAGGACTTTGGCTCATAAGATCACCCCAAAAATTAACGGGGTAGGGCTGGAATGTCGAGTCTTCAAAATCGCTTTTAAAATACGCGAACATTACAGGGTCAATAGCTCCATTGTTGTCAAAATCCTTGGCCAACATGGTAACTGGTCTTTCTTCGGAAGGGTTGTATAGATTGTTCTCCCCCAAGTTCCCAGCAAGTAAATCCACATCGCCATCGCCATCAAAATCTTCTGCCAAGACACATTCCCACCAACCTGATAGTTGTTGTATTCCTGTTTGGTCCATTTGCTGAAAGGAATCCTTTTTGTTCATAAAAATGGTTACTGGCATAAATTCGCCCACCAAAATAAGATCCTTCAAACTGTCGTGATCCAAATCGGCCCATTTGGCATCGGTTATCATTCCTGGGGTCCTGAGTGCTTTACTGTATGCCTCGGTCACATCGACCAATTTTCCTTTTTCGTTTTTCAACAGATAGCAATTATCCGGTTTGGGATATTGTGAAAAAGGGGTTCGTCCGCCAACAAATAGATCCACATAGCCATCTCCATCAAAGTCTTCGGCCTCTACTACCGATCCACTGGAATTTATCTCCGGCATTTTATCTTTTGCCATGGTAAACTTGCCATTGCCCTGATTGATCATTAGGTAATCATGATAATATGGTGAGTCCAAATCAAACTCGTTGCTTCCGGAAACCATATAAAGGTCAAGGTCTCCATCATTGTCCAAATCAAAAAGGGAAATACTTGTCTCTTCGTATTTTTTATATTCTTCGCCTTCGAACAAAGATGTGCTGGTAAAAGTTCCCTTGGAATCTTGCATAAAAATCGTTGGGGAATGCCCGGATGAGCTTCCAATGATAAAATCTTCAAAGCCGTCCCCATTGATGTCCCCCTTTGCAAGCCGGGGTCCATTCTGTGTTAGTTTGTGGGGCAATGTAGGTTGTAGGTAAAAATCGGCCTTATCTGTTTCCTTATGGATATAATTGACACCTATTTGCTCCGATATTTCTTGATATATGGTCTTGAGCTGTTTTGGTGCCAAAGGAAATGCCAATTCGCGGTCACTTAAAGGAGTGGCTTCACCATGATCAATACTCAGGGTTTGGTTACTTGGTACATCGGTTAACACCTGGAATTTTCCATCTGGCCATACTATTTCGAGGGATGTAATTGTTTTTTGAGGCCCCAAACCAAAATGGGCCATACTTTGTACTGTTGATAAATAGCCCCTGTTCAACTGATGCTCGTAATATTGAAAGGTTCCGTCCCCAAAACGTAGGGCCACCTTGGTGCCCAGACCTGCTTGATTGTTTTTTGGGCCTTTCAAATCCAACTGAAGGAAATTTTTATCCTCTTTTTGCTTTGCTTCGAGGTTGTTTTTGAAAAGAAAGGCTTCATCATTGATGTTGTTCACCACATAATCCAAGTCACCATCGGCATCCAAATCGGCAAATGCTGCTCCGTTTGAAAAGGAAGGGATACTCAATCCCCATGCTTCACCTACATCCTTAAACTGACCATCACCTTCATTTCGGTAAGCGTAATTGGGTATTTTGACCACTGGAATGGAATCCAAAATTTGGGCCGTACTAAGATATTTTTGAACATTGAAATTGAATTCACCAAAATCCAGGTCGGTGATGTCTCGTGGAAAACCATTGGTGATCAATATATCCTTTCGTCCATCGTTATCGGCATCAACAAAAAGTGGTGACCAGCTCCAATCGGTTTTGGCGATGCCCGCCATAAGGCCAATTTCACTATAGGGCATATCGGGACCTTGCCCCATTTGAAGCATGTTACGCATATATTGATAGTCGTATCCATACCTGTCATTCATGTGATAATCATTGTACTTAGTTGATTTGATTGTTGTTTTTAACCTGTAATTTGTTTCCCCGAGCATATCCAATGTAAGAATATCGAGATAGCCATCATTGTTAAAGTCGGCTACATCGGAGCCCATGGAGAATTTGCTTTGATGCTTTACAAACTCACTTATTTTATCGGTAAATGTCCCATCCCCATTATTAATGTACATGATGTCATTGCTCAGATAATCGTTGCTTACATAAATATCTGGCCAACCGTCGTAATCCAGATCGGAAATGGCCACGCCAAGACCGTACCCTTCAATGGTAATGCCCGCCTCTATGGTTACATCAGTAAAGGTATTGTCGCCATTGTTTCGGTATAAACGGTCGTTGCTCAAAGAGGAACCATCGGTGATCTTTTCCCTATAGTTTGCCGGCAGTACATGTATATCCACATTGTTAAGCACGTATAAGTCCAAAAAGCCATCTTTGTTATAGTCTATAAATGCTGCATTCATGCTATTGCCGGTATCCGCAACGCCATATTCCTTGGCCATTTCTTTAAAAATAGGAATGCCGCCATCATCCACTCCTTGATTTATATAGAGCATATTGGCCTTTTCCTCGGGGCTTGCATACATTGCGGCGCAGACATAAATATCAAGAAGTGAATCATTGTTTATGTCGATTACAGCGGCACCTGTTTTCCATTTATCCGCCGCTTCCACACCGGATACCTCGGTTACGTCCTTAAACTCAAAATCGCCTTGGTTGAGGTATAACTTGTTGGTCACTTGGTTACCTGTAAAAAAAAGGTCGGGCTTGCCATCATTATTAAAGTCACCTACGGCAACCCCTCCTCCATTAAAAATGTATTCGCTTGTGAGAATATTGAAACTATCGGTCTCAACTATTTTATTGTTGAATGTAATGCCGGAATGGTCGGATGAGATTGAAGTAAACAAAGTGTCCTCTTGTTTCTTGGAACAAGAAATGACCAGTAATGAAGCCACTGCAATTAAAATATAACTTTTATTCACTGTGCTGAAGTTTTTACGGGTTAACCAAAATTCAGATGAGACACCAATGTTTGAACGTTGCAAACTGTTGTTCATCAAAAAGAAATTGGATTTATTTTTTTAGCTGATGGTCGCTCCTAATACTAAAAATACAAATTCAGGTACTGTATTTGAACCATCTACGGTTAATGTTCAATTAATAATGGTTAATTTTTAATTAATAGGATTTGTCTATAATTAAAATAGGTTGCCAATGTATTTTGGCAACCTATTTACTAACTCGAATTAAATTAAACTAACTCAGACTACTATTATTAATAACCGGTATTCTGTGTCAATACACCTCCACTTTGGTCGATTGCATTGATCGGAATTGGGAAAAGGTCATGTTTGTCTTGGTATGTACCAAATTTGGAATCGTAATTTGATTGGTCGAAATCTTCACCTTCGTTTTGAATGTAGGTATTGATGGTTTCTTTAGCATTGCCCCATCTTCTCAAATCGAACAATCTGTGTCCTTCCATACCTAATTCCAAACGACGCTCAAAACGGATTGCTTTTCTTGCAAGGTCTTGGCTTCCAAAAGAAGCATAAGGCTCAATTTGATAATTGGCAGCATCCCCAGTGTCATCAACTGTTTGTACCGGGGTCATATTCTTTGCCCTATTACGTACTCTGTTAACATATTCCACGGCCAAAGGTAAATTTGGGCTGGACTGTTCTGTAGCCGCCTCAGCTGCCATCAACAGTACGTCTGCAAATCGCATTACGTTATAGTTGATACCAGACCAGTCAGAACCCCAACCACCTGTACCGCGGTTGGCATCCACCTCATCTGCTTGGTATACATTCTTTTTAGGCAAATAAGGTCCGGAAATATCTCCAAAAGATGCCCTTATCCATTCCTTTCCAGGGTTTAGCCCGAAACCATTGTAATCAATTCCTCTACGGGATACCGTATAATCCAATCTTGGATCTAGCGGCCCTGTATGAGGTGTAAAAGGTTCATCACTATTGATTCCGTAATCATTAGTCACATCAGTTGCTGCATAGGAATCTAACAATGGTAATCCTGAACCATCCGTTTGGTAGGCGTTAACCAAATCTTGAGTAGGCTGATAAAAACCACAGCAAGTACCCAATGGTCCGCCGCCAGGGAAGTTCAAGGTACCGGCACCGTTTCCGTTGAAGGAACGTCCATCATCCGAAGCAAATTGAATGGCGAACATGGATTCCGGTCCATTTTCTCCCGCAGCATTAAAGTTGTCCACAAATTGCTCGTTCAATGAGTAAGGCCCATTGTTGATCACATCGTTGAACAATGGCAAGGCCTGCTCATATTTTCCTTGGTACAAATAGGCTTTACCTAAAAATGCCTTTGCTACCCAAGCATTTGCTCTACCCACGACGATATCGTCACCCAATCTATCGATAGCCGCTTGAAAATCGGCTTCAATTTCTGCCCAGATTGGACCTGGATTGGGTTGGTTGAACTCTTGATTGACCAAATTCTCTACAGTGATAAATGGTACATTTCCGAAAAATTTCTGAAGTTCAAAATTATAATATCCTCTAAGAAAAAGGGCTTCCCCTTCTTGCTGGGAGAAATCACCCTCCTCAATCTGATTGATCAAATCAAGCACCGCATTACAACGGTTAACACCTCCAAAGAGGGCACTCCATCGTCCTAAAAACCAGCTGTTCCCGGTTTGCCAGTCCAAGGTTTCAACCTGAAACAATGCAGTATTGTCCCCATCTTCACTTCCTCTATGCGCATCGTCAGACACCACATCGGCCCACCAGTTGTCTCCACCGGCAGCAACTCCTTCCCCCTGTCTGTTAATACGCTCTCCATCCATTGCGGAATAGGCAGCCGTCAACTTTAAATCAACACCCGTTGCATTTTGCAGGGCTTCATCTGAAAGTGCTCCTGTCGCCGGTTTTTCCGTGAAATCTTCACTACAGGCCCATAGCAATAGACCTGCCATTATTGTTGAATATAATATCTTCTTTCTCATTTTTTTAAAATTTTAGATTAACTCCGAAGGAATAAATTGAAGCTATGGGATAATTGTTATCCGAAACCCCTATGGTAAGGTTGTCTATAGCTCCACCATTAAATCTAGGTTGTAGCTCTGGATCTACTCCATCATAACCAGTTATAGTGAACAAATTGGTACCTTGAAGGTAAAAACGGACACTATCCATTCCCAAATAACCGGAAACCTCATCATTAAAGGTATATCCAATTTGTAGGTTCTTCAATCGCATGTACGAGCCATCTTCCACAAAGAAAGAGTTTGCTGTACCTTCATTGTTCGTAATACTCTGACTTAATGCAGGCAGTTCCGCATCCAAATTATCAGGAGTCCATGAATCCATTACACGAACACTTCTGTTGGCATCGAAGAAAGAAGGAAAATCGGTATACACCTTATCGTTGTTAAATATTTCGTTTCCTTGGGAACCTTGGAAGAAGGCCGACATATCGAAGCCTTTGTAACCCAATGTCAAGTTAACCCCATAAGTGAAATCCGGGTGGGGCGAACCGATAAAGGTCCTATCGTCATCATTGATTACTCCGTCATTGTTCAAATCTCGATATCGGAATCTTCCAATCCCATCAGCATTTGAGTCAAACCCTTGAGATGGTGCATTGGCCACTTCGGATTCCGAAGCAAAAATTCCATCCACTATTCTACCGTAGAAAGATGATATTGGTTGTCCTTCCTGTGTTCTTGTAACGGTTCCAGTAGTCCTAAAGCCGCCGAAACCTGTTTGGAAGGCGCTTATAAGGTCTACCACCTCATTTTTGTAACTAGAGAAGTTAACATCTATTCCATAACTAAAGCCAGAGTCGGTCTGATCTCTATAGCTCAAAGTTGCATCCACACCCTTGTTCTCTATGGAACCTAAGTTCACAAAAGGAGGTGCGGCATCAATTGCCGTTGAACTAAATAATTGTTCATCTTGGTTGATCAAATCCTTTGTGGTAATGGTAAAGTATTCTGCAGCAAGGTTCAGTCTATTGTCAAAGAAACCAAGTTCTATACCAAAGTTAGTGGTCTCACTAGTCTCCCATCTCAAATTCGGGTTACCTGCAGCCGATAAAAGCGCACCTTGTGCTGCCCCACCACTACCGGTATACACGTAGTTAGCATATTGCTCACTCAATACGGAAATATTGATAGTTGGGTTGTTCACAGGAAGTGTTTGGTTACCCAACTGACCCCATGAACCTTTCAACTTTAATCTACTCATAAAGGAGTCAACAGGCCAAAAGGATTCGTTGCTCACTACCCACCCTGCGCTGAATGAAGGGAAGATATCGCTCTTGTTGTCACCAACAAATCTAGATGACTCATCACGACGAACCGTAGCCGTCAACAAATAACGACCATCATAATCGTAATTAACCGTTCCAAACAAGGAGAACAATGAAGATGCATTATCATAGGCGTAAGCCACATTGGCCGCGCCACCACCATTGCTCAACAAATAGTAGTCCGGTGTTTCGAAGAAATAATTCGTTCTGGAAATTTCTTTTCCTTTACCATGATTATCCAAAGCCTCGATACCGATCAATGCGTTGACGCTATGGTCACCGAAAGACTTGTTGTAATTCAAAGTATTGGTCCATACCCACTCGTAAGTATCTTGATCGGCCTCAGTCAAAGTATTTGTTGCAAGAGGCTCGGGAGATTCTGGTATCAACGCTCTAAAACGTCTATCGTTATAAGCTCTGATGGAACCACCGAGGGATGTTTTAAATTGTAAGCCGTCCAAAATATCCAATGTAGCATAGATATCACCGAATACTCTAAAGGTTTTGGCAAAATTATCTTTTTGTCGGGTAGCTTCTGCCACAGGGTTATTTGGGTTGGCAAGGCCATTAGCATTGCTATAGCTACCTGCAAAGTTGCCCTCTGCATCATACACGGGAACCAAAGGAGACATTCTCGTGGCAAAGTTGTACCAAGATTGCCCTCCACTTCTTCTGTCAAAAGAAATATTGACGTGTTCCCCAACTCGGATTCTATCCCCAATTTTAAATTCGGAATTCAATCTAGCATTTCCTCTTTTAAAACCAGTGTGGATTTGAATCCCTTGACGGTTCAGATACCCAGCTGAGAAAAGGAATTTCGATTTCTCGTTACCATTTTCCAAGGTAATGGAGGCATTTTGGGTAATTGCCGTTCTGTAAATTTCGTCCAACCAGTCTGTTCCATTTGGCCTAACATTCATAGTCACAGGAACATCACCCTGTATTGTTGAGGGAACCACCGGGCTTGGACCATCACCATACTGAATATGTGAAGGAGTACCTCCATCATTCAAAATACTTTGCCAAATCATTTCGCCATGTTGTTGGGCATTAAGCATCTCAGGTACATTGGCCGCGGTAGAAAAACCTGTGTACATATCCAGTGAAACCTTTGCCGTATTAAGGTTATAGCCACCACTTTTGGTAGTTACAATAACAACACCGTTGGATGCCCTTGCCCCATAAATGGCGGCAGCACCATCCTTAAGTACGTTCATCTGCTCGATATCGGCAGGATTTATTGAGTTTAAGATACCAGGGTCGTCAGTCTGCACTCCATCAATAATATATAAGGGATCGTTGCTGTTACCTGTTCCGTAACCCCTAATACGCACTACTGGAGCAGCTCCAGGCGAACCGTTATTGGTAATTGTAACACCCGAAACACGTCCTTGTAAGGCTTCCGCGGCATTAACAACAGGGGTTTTTGTAGCCTCTGCCACATCCACAGTTCCCACGGAACCTGTTAATTCGCCTCTTGTTTGGGTACCATACCCTGTTACCACTACCTCATCCAAGGCCGCAGCATCCTCCTCCATAGTAACATCAATGGCAGTATTGCCATTTACTGGAATTTCCAAAGTTTTAAAACCTACGTAGGAAAAAACCAAGGTAGCATCAGAAGCAGCCGTAATGGAATAATTACCATCAAAGTCTGTCTGTGTACCATTAGTGGTACCCTTTACAATAACGTTGGTACCAGGTAAAGGGGTTCCAAAATTATCCACAACTGTACCTGTTATGGTTACTTGGTAAGGGGGCGAAGTGGCTTCACCCAAGTCCGGGGCAGCTGCTAATGCAGATCCACCCACCAACATCATTGTCATCGACAAAAAGAATGTCTGAAACGTTTTTACCGTATCAGCCCATCTTGTCAAAATCTGAATTTTGTTTTGATTCATAGATAGTCTATTTAGTTTAGTTATTTTGATTGATCTCGACCGTGCATATTGTCTCAATCAGGAACAATAATAGTTAAAATTTTACAATTGGCAATATTTTAACATTATATATTACAAAAATAAAATTCAACTCCCTGATAAAATGCGATTTGATATTTATGAAAAATCCGCAGCCAACTGTACATGGCGGTCAAACCAGTGTTTAATGAGCTATAAACATTCCTTTTTTTTGCGTTTAAAAAACAACAAAAAAGCACCTAATTGTTATGGTTCAACCTGTTATTGATCAGCACATTTTCCACCCAAAAAATTCTCAGTGACCTTTAACATTTGAAGGCAGCGATTAAATCTCCACAACATTGACCATTTTTAGGTGGATTGCCATCAATTGTTTTGGTGTTGGACCAATTGGCAATTTCTCACCCTTGCGGCTACCGTGCAAAATAAAGTTGATAAAATATTTCTGTATGGGTATCGTAGTTTCCTTCTAAATTACCATTTTTAACATTGACCCGAACAGGAAGTGCATTGTTTTTTTTCCTTTGGCCGTTCCGGAAGCCAGAGACACGGCCAAAACATGTTTTTATATTCTCAATTCACCCCTATTTATTGTATCAATTTGTTACAATAATATCTTCTTTTTTTCGTAATTATATTTTTTTGATGTAAATTTTGCGATGTTTACAACATGCTACCATTAAAATCAGAACATATAACCAATATTGCCTATGATACGGTAATCTTAGGTTTTACTGGAAAAGAATTGAAAATATTGATCTTGGAATATCAAAATTCCGGTCAATTTGCATTGCCAGGAGGATTTATCCGGCGAGATGAAGATTTATACGATGCTGTTAAAAGAGGGGTCCGGGAAAGAACGGGCCTGGAAAAAATTCATCTGGAACAGTTTCATACGTTTGGAAAAAAGAACAGGGACAGTTCCTACCCCTTCAAAAAGATTGCTGCCGGAAAAGGCTATTCCATATCTTCCGACCACTGGGTTTTGGATAGATTCATTACCATTGGATATTACGCGTTGATCAACTACAACCAAGTACAGCCCACTCCCGACAAATTTTCGGATTCCATCAATTGGTATGACATCAACAAGTTGCCAACTTTAATGATAGACCACGCAGAGATTGTTGAAAAAGCATTGGAGTCCATTAGAAATGACCTTGGCAAGAAACCCATCGGAGAAAATCTTTTGCCCGAAAAGTTTACCATGAAGGAATTACAAAAAGTGTATGAGACCATTCTAAACAAAGAATTTAGACGTACCACCTTCCAACGGAAAATGCTTAGTATGGATATTTTAAAACGACATGAGAAATTGTATACCGGTGCGGCCAACAAGGCCCCTTACCTTTATAGTTTTGACAAGGAAAAAGTAGAAAAGACATAAATTATAACAAAATCGCCATAAAAAATGGAGAAATAATCCTAACCTTTAATTCCTAAACCGAATACGCAAATGCCAAACTTTAATATAGATGCCGACCCCAAACACACCTATGATGCCATTGTAATCGGCTCAGGAATCAGTGGAGGGTGGGCCGCCAAAGAACTTTGTGAAAAAGGACTAAAAACCTTGGTTTTGGAGCGTGGTCCCGTAGTGGAACATCCAAAAGACTACACCACAGCCCACCTGGATCCTTGGGATATGGAGCTTCGGGGAGGATTAACCCCTGAACAACAAAAAAAACACTATAAAGGCATCCGGTCAGGTTTTATAGGCCAAGATACCGAACATTTTTACGCTAACGACGAGGAAAATCCCTATACCGAGGTTAAACCATTCCTTTGGATACGGGGACACCAAATGGGCGGTCGTTCACTATTGTGGGGAAAACAGACCTACCGTTGGAGCGAAATGGATTTTGAAGCGAATGCCAAGGACGGTCACGGGGTGGATTGGCCCATTCGGTATAAAGACTTGGAGCCTTGGTACACCTATGTGGAGAAGTTTGCCGGAATTAGCGGAGAGGCTCTTGGCCTGCCACAACTTCCCGATAGTCATTTCCTCCCTCCCATGGAGTTGAACTGTGTGGAAAAACACATCAAAAAACGCATTGAACGCGACTTCCCCGAAAGGCACATGATCATAGGCCGTGTGGCGCATTTGACCCAACCCTTAAATGGTAGGGGACAATGCCAATACCGGAACAGATGTAGCCGCGGGTGTCCTTACGGCGCTTATTTTAGCAGTAATGCCGTAACTCTTCCAGCAGCCAATGCAACTGGGAATCTTACATTTAGACCATACTCCATTGTGCAGTCCATTATGTATGATGAAGGAACGGGCAAAGCATCCGGTGTACACATTATTGATGCCGAAACCAATGAAGATATCGAGTTCAAGGCCAAAATTGTTTTTTGTAACGCTTCTACCTTGAGTACCACCCAAATATTACTCAATTCCACTTCCAATCGTTTTCCCGAAGGAATGGGCAACGATAGCGGTGAGCTGGGCCATAACTTAATGGATCACACCTACCGTGTGGGGGCACTGGGCAAGGTTGAAGGCTTTGAGGACAAATACTACAGTGGTCGCCGACCCAACGGAATTTATATCCCCCGTTATTGGAACATCGACGAAAACTCCAAAACGGATAAATTTTTACGTGGTTTTGGTTATCAAGGTGGGGGTTATCGCATGGGGAACAATGAAGCGGCCAATCGTAAAGAATTCGGTGGCCATTACAAGGACAGCATCATGAAACCTGGGCCATGGGAATTCTTCATCACAGGTTTTGCCGAGTGTTTGCCCTATCACGATAACAAAGTGTTCCTCAACAAGGAAGTAACCGATAAATGGGGACAACCTACTTTGTCCATAGATTGTGAGTACAAGGAAAACGAATTGGCCCAGAACAAACAAATTCAAGAAGATGCCGTAGAAATGCTCGAAAAAGCTGGGGTAAAAGATGTTCTTGGGTTTGATAATGAACATGAACCCGGATACGGTGTTCATGAAATGGGAACCGCACGCATGGGTCGTGACCCAAAAACATCGGTTTTAAACGGAACCAATCAGGTGCATGGCGTAAAAAATGTCTTTGTGACCGATGGCGCCTGTATGACCTCCAACTCTTGTGTAAATCCATCACTTACCTATATGGCACTTACCGCAAGGGCTGCCGATTATGCCGTGAAAGAACTCAAAAAAATGAACATTTGATTATGGACCGTAGAAAAGCTTTAAAATTCACAGGAAGCATGGCCGCAGCTGCCGTTGCAGGGCCATCATTACTTTCACTGCTGCAATCTTGTAAAAATGAAACACGGGTTGATTGGCAACCGCAATTCTTGACCATGGACGAAGCGGCATTCGTGTCCAAAATAGTGGATATCATCTTACCGCGCACCGAAACACCCGGGGCTTTGGATGTAAAAGTCGATATTTTTATTGATAAAGTCTATGCCCAATTATATGATGCAGACGGTCAAAACCATGTTAGAAAAGAAATAGAAAAGTTCAACGCCGATTGTGTTTCCGATTTTGGCGACAGCTTTGTAAACCTTTCCGAATCCGACCAAATCAAAGTATTGGAAAAGGCCGAACAAAACTCGGGACAATTTGGAAGCGGAGTTTGGGGAACCACAGTAGGAAACCCAAAACCCGTAGGTTTTTATAGATCCTTAAAATCAACGGCACTGTGGGGCTATTTTACCTCCGAGGAAATCGGTGAAAATGTATTGAATTACGACCCAATTCCCGGTGCCTATAATGGATGCCTACCTTTAAGCGAAGTAGGCAATAAATGGAGCCTATAATGGATTCTAAAAATTTTTACATCAACCGAAGAAAATTTCTGACCAGCACCTCTGCTGCCTTGGCCTTATCATCATTTGGTGCGTATGGCATGGAATTGATGTATTCTTCGAAAAAGTGGAATGTAGGGCTAATAGGCTGTGGTTGGTACGGGGTAAGTGATTTGTTTAAACTGATTCAAGTAGCCAATATCGAAGTGGTATCACTCTGCGATGTGGACAAAAAACATCTGGAAGAAGCTGCACATTTGGTGTCCCAGCGACAAAAATCCGGTAAAAAGCCAAGATTGTACAGCGATTACCGTAAAATGCTGGCTGAAAAAGACTTGGATATTGTTCTTATCGGTTCCCCAGACCATTGGCATGCGCTACAAGCTATAGAAGCGATGGAGGCGGGCGCCCACCTCTATCTCCAAAAACCCATTAGCCTCGACGTTTTGGAAGGCGAAGCCATTTTGGCCACTGCCCGAAAATTGGGCAAAAAAGTACAAGTAGGCACCCAACGCAGAAGCACGCCCCACTTGATCGAGGGCAAGAAAAATATTATCGATGCCGAACTATTGGGAAAAATATCCCATGTAGAAATGTGCTGTTACTATCACATGCGTTGGAATGCCAATCCGCCAGTACAACAAATCCCCGATCATTTTGATTACGATTTTTGGTCCGGGCCCGCCCCGTTAAGGCCTTTTGTAGGCCTTCCGCACGGAAGATGGCGGGCATTTATGGAGTATGGTAACGGTATTGTGGGCGATATGTGCGTTCATATGCTGGATGCCGTTCGGTGGATGCTCGGCCTCGGATGGCCCAAAAAAGTCAGCTCAACCGGAGGGATTTACGTGCAAAAAGATTCCATAGCCAATATTTCCGACACACAAACCGCCATTTTCGAATTTGAAGAGCTCAATTGCGTATGGCAGCATCGTAGTTGGGGCAATCCCACGGACCCAGATTACCCTTGGGCATTTTTTATTTATGGCGAAAAAGGAACTTTTAAGGGAAGTGTGTTCCAATACGAGTTTATTCCCAACGATGGTAAAACCATTAAAAAGGAAGTGGTTTACGAGCGTGAAAAATATCCAGGGGATTTAAAGGAAAAGGATATCGAGCTCCATACCGCACCAGCTACACGGGGCCACATGTTGGATTTGTTGGATGCCATCGAAAGTGATAGATTTCCTGTTGCCGATGTAGAGCAGGGCCATATTTCCACAGCCAGTTGCATTATGGCCAACCTTGCCATGGGATTGGAACGCCCATTGGTTTATAATCCACAAAAAAGGATTATTGTTGATGATGCGGAAGCCTCTGCATTGCTCAAACACCAGTATCGAGGGCCATGGCAACATCCCTCGGAAACCATTTTATGATCAAACAAACCCACTATCAACATAAAAATTGATAGCCATCAGAACCAAAATGACAAAATTCAACCTTTTATTGCCACTCCTATTCATGTCTTTTTCCGTTATGGCGCAACAAGACCATAAACGAACCATTGTTACCACCGATGGTGAAATAGACGATGTGGACACCTTTATCCGTTTTTTGATGTACACCAACGAATTTGATACCGAAGGTTTAATTTATTCCAGTTCCATGTGGCATTGGAAAGGAGATGGAAAGGGAACCACCATGGTCTCCGAAATGGAAATGACCCGCAATATATATGGGGAACGCAGCGAATTGAGATGGCCAGGGACCACTTGGATACAGGAATTGTTGGCGGAATATGAAAAGGTACACCCAAACTTGGTCGTTCACGACAAAAATTACCCCTCTGCTGATGAGCTTTTGGCACTGGTAAAAGTAGGCAACATAGAGTTTGAGGGGGAAATGGGCAAACGTACCGAAGGTTCAAAATGGATAGCAAAAAAATTACTGGATGATGACCCGCGCGAAATTTTTCTTCAGGCCTGGGGCGGAACCAATACCATCGCCCGAGCCCTAAAATCCATAGAGGAGGACTATTCCAACCATAAAGATTGGGAAGCCATCAAGGAAAAAGTATCGGAAAAGGCCATTATCTATACCATTATGGACCAAGATGCCACCTACAAAAAATACATAGGGCCCAATTGGCCCAATATACGGGTCTTTTACAATGCCAACCAATTTTGGTGCTTTGCCTACCCATGGAAACAAGTGGTTCCCAAGAGCCAGCAACCCTATTTGGAAGGTAGTTTTATGGGGCCGAACATCATCAATAACCATGGTCCGTTGTTTACAAAATATTATTCCTACG
This sequence comes from Allomuricauda ruestringensis DSM 13258, assembly GCF_000224085.1. NCBI lineage: Bacteria > Pseudomonadati > Bacteroidota > Flavobacteriia > Flavobacteriales > Flavobacteriaceae > Flagellimonas > Flagellimonas ruestringensis. The sequence continues at coordinate 2,493,486 of NC_015945.1, read as the reverse complement.
GGGATGGGCAAAAACAAGAAGGAGATCCTAATCATTTTGAAGGGGATATTTCAAAAATTGCACCTACAGAGCGTGGCAATTTTTCCAAATACGATTTTATCTCCGAAGGAGATTCCCCTGCTTTTTTACATTTGGTGGATGTTGGACTGGATAACTACGAAGACCCGTCCCGAGGCGGTTGGAGCGGTCGTTTTGAGCAATCAACCGAAAATCCGTACCGATATGAAGATGGGGAAGCCTCGGCCGACCTAAATCCCGAAACGGGAGAAATGGACAAAAGCTATCCTCAGACCCGTTGGATAAAACCCATGCAACTCGATTTTGCCGCACGGGCGGATTGGTGCATCAAACCTTTTGAAGAAGCCAATCATCCACCAAAGATCAAAGTGGCCGAAGGAAATTCGATGACTGCAAGTCCAGGACAAACGATCGCTCTTAATCTTTCAGCAGAAGATGTTGACGAACACCCTGTTTATTTTAAGGTTTGGCCTTATGCCGAAGCTGGTGATGGGGCTGCGACCGTTGAATTAAAAACTGATATGGCATCGGTCAAAATTCCAAAGACAGCCAAAAATGGTGAACAGTACCACATCATTGTTGAAGGTACCGATACTGGCTTTCCTGCTTTGACCAGGTACCAAAGAGTTATCATTTCAATCAAATAAATTAGAGAACATACTAACGCTTAATTAAAAAACCCTCCCCTTTTGCTTCTAACCAGTCTGCTCATCATCATTGTTTTATTGGTACTTATCCTAACAAAAAAAATGAGTGCCATGGCTGCCCTGATTTTGGTACCCGTAGTAGGTGCTTTACTTGCTGGATTTGGCTGGGAAACGTTTGATTTTGCGTTGGAAGGAATCAAAAGCATTGCCCCTGTTGTGGCCATGTTCGTATTTGCTATCCTATTTTTTGGGATCCTGACCGATGCGGGAATGTTCAATCCCATTATAAACACCATTTTAAAATGGGTGGGCACCAACCCAACCTTAATTGCCATTGGCACTGCCTTGTTGGCCATGACCGTACATTTTGATGGCTCGGGGGCCACCACCTTTTTAATTGTAATTCCTGCCATATTGCCCCTTTATGAAAAACTCCAAATGGATCGTCGCGTTTTGGCTTGCGTCGTATCCTTGGCAGCAGGCACCATGAACATGCTTCCATGGGGCGGCCCAACCATCCGTGCAGCCTCAGCACTCAACTTAAGTGTGGCCGAGATATATTCCCCTATTATGCTACCACAGATTTGTGGACTTTTATTTGTTGTTTTTATTGCCTGGCGGTTGGGCAAGAAAGAATCCAGACGCCTCAATATTCAAAAAAATACAGTTGCCAAGGAAGAAATTAAAGCCATGGAGACAGATGTGCCGACCATGCCTTCCAAAACCAGAAACTTTTGGCTCAATGTCATCATAACCATTTTGGCACTTGCCTTTTTAATTTCAGGTACCGTTCCTCCCGCCCTGGTTTTTATGATCGGAACAGTCTTGGTTTTGATGTTGAACTTTCCAAGTCTGGAAAAACAAAAAGATTTAATTTTTTCTCATTCAAGAGCCGCTATTTTGATGGCTTCCATATTGTTGGCCGCTGGCGTTTTTACAGGAATTATGAAAGAATCGGGCATGATAGCCAACATGGCCGAAAGTGCCGTGGACGTTATTCCGACCGCTGCAGGTGAAAGATTACCGCTTATTCTTGCGGTGCTGAGTATGCCACTCAGCTTTTTGTTCGACCCTAATTCGTTCTATTTTGGATTTTTGCCCATATTGGCACAAACGGGCAACGAATTTGGTATAGCCTCTGCAACCATGGGGCAAGCAGCCATCATGGGACAGATGACCACGGGCTTCCCTTTAAGTCCCTTGACGTCCGCAACCTTTTTATTGATCGGTTTGGCAAAAGTTGATTTAGCGGACCATCAAAAGTTTACTTTTAAATACGCCTTTTTGACCACATTGGTCATGACATTGGTTTCAGTTTTAATTGGAGTGATTCCCATATAATATGAAAAAAACAATTCGCATAGGAACAGGAGCTGGCTATTCGGGAGATCGAATTGAACCTGCTGTAGACTTAATAAAAGAGGGGGATTTGGATTATATCATCTTCGAATGTCTTGCAGAACGCACCATTGCCTTGGCCCAATTGCAGAAAATACAAAACAAAGAGCTTGGTTATGATCCTTTATTGGAGGACCGCATGAAAGCCTGTTTACCTTATTGCGTTTCAAACAATGTAAAACTTATCAGCAATATGGGCGCCGCCAATCCTGTTGCTGCGGCTAAAAAAACGGCCAAAATAGCCAATGAATTGGGTTTAAGAACCATCAAAATAGCTGCCGTGTTTGGTGATGACGTAAAATCATTACTGGATTTTGAAACACAGACCTTATTGGAAAGTGGCGAATCCTTATCCGTTTTGGACGATAAAATCATTTCTGCCAATGCCTATTTGGGGGTGGAAGGAATTTTATCGGCGCTCACGGATGGGGCAGACATTATCCTAACTGGCAGAGTGGCCGACCCCGCCCTATTTTTGGCTCCTATTATACACGAATTTGATTGGTCCCTCAGCGATTACCCTCTTTTGGGCAAAGGAACTGCCTTGGGTCATTTAATGGAATGTGCCGGTCAAGTATGCGGTGGTTATTTTGCCGACGGAGTTAAAAAACAAGTTCCCAATTTAGGAAGTCTAGGATTCCCTATTGCAGAAATCAACGAAGAGGGCTCCTTCTTTATCACCAAATTAAGGGATTCTGGCGGTATGGTAACCCCTGCAACCTGCAAAGAACAATTGCTGTACGAGGTACATGACCCATCGGAATACCTAACTCCCAATGTTATTGCCGATTTTTCCAGCATCAGTTTTAAGGAAATGGAAAAAGATAAAGTAGAAGTTTCTGGAGCTACGGGAAAACCTTTGACCGGAAAATTAAAAGTGTCCGTCGGCTATCATGATGGTTATATGGCAGATGCCCAAATAAGTTATGGTGGAAGTCATGTATTGGAACGGGCCAAATTGGCGATTGAAATCATCAAAGAAAGATTACGATCCATGGATTTGGAAGTGGAGGATATCCTTTTTGACCTAATTGGGGTCAACAGTCTTTTTAAAGGGAATGAAACCAAAGCAAGCCCTACGGAAGTTCGATTGCGAGTAGCCGCTAAAACAAAAAGCAGAAAAGAGGCCGCACAGTTGGTCAATGAACTGGAAACACTGTACACCAATGGTCCGGCAGCTGGAGGCGGTGTTAGCAAAACGGTCACAGAAATCATTGCCATCCAATCTGTCCTAATTGATAAAGCTAGGGTAGCTCCCGCAGTTGAATACTTTAAAAGCTAACAAATGAAACTAAAGGATCTAGCACATTCTCGAACAGGAGACAAAGGAGATATTATAAATATCTCGCTTATTGTTTTTGATGAAAAGGATTATCAAACCTTGCAAAAATTGGTGACTGCCACTGCAGTGAAAAAGTTTCTTGGAGAAATGGTCCTGGGCGAGGTAATACGATATGAACTCCCAAACCTCGGTGCAATGAATTTTGTAATCCACAAGGCACTTCGGGGAGGTGTAACACGCTCCCTGCGATTGGACAAGCACGGAAAAACATTATCGTCCTATCTGTTGGAAATGCCACTGGAAATAAAAAACTAAAACTTAATTGATGAAAACATTCTTAAAATTGATATTGGTCATTTGTACCCTTCAGTTGACCTATGCGCAAACCACAAAGGGAACCATAGTAATTGATTCCATTTACTCTGAGAATTTGGAAAATAATTTTGATGAAAACCCTACTCGCGAAGTTGGGGTTTATCTTCCTCCCAACTATGACAAGGGAACTCAAAAATATCCCGTAATTTATTTTTTGCACGGCTTTTATGGCGACCACAACATGTTGGAGCCCATGAAGGAAATCTTGGATTTTGCCATAGAGACCAAACGAATTCGACCTTTTATTTTGGTGATTCCCAACCAAAAAACCACCTACGAGGGGAGTTTTTACTCCAATTCTGGCATTTTTGGAAATTGGGAGGACTTTACCGTACAAGATTTGGTGAAATACATGGACGAAAATTACCGCACGCTGGCCAAAAAAGAAAGTCGCGGCATTACAGGCCACAGCATGGGCGGTTATGGTGCTTTGAACATCGCCATGAAACATCCAGATGTTTTCAATACCGTTTATGCCATCAGCCCCGGAGCTTTGGCCATAGTTCGTGAGTACGGACCGAACAGCAATACCTTTAAAGAGCTTTCGGAAATATCGACCTACGAAGCATTGGAAAAAACATATTTTGGCAAAGTCATGGTAGCTTTTGCCCGTTCCTGGTCCCCCAACCCGAACAACCCTCCTTTTTACGGTGATTTTCCGTTTGGGTATAAAGATGGCGAGTTGGTCATACACCAAGAAACACTTAAAAAATGGCATGATAATATGCCTTTTTACAATCTCGAAAATTATATTGACAATCTAAAAAGCTTGAAAGCCATCAAAATGGATTGGGGCAGAAATGCAGGAGAACGATTTACACAGCAATGTAAAATGTTCAGTATAAAATTGGAAAACCTGGGTATTGACCATTTCGCTGAGGAATACATTGGAACCCATGTGAATAATATCTATACAAAAAATGGCCGTTTGCCCCAACAAGTGTTGCCTTTTTTTGAGTATTATCTTGAGTTCGAAGATTAAAACCAATCAAAAGTAGCGGTATTGTAATATCTTTTTAAATACAAGTCATTAACTTGCAATTGATTCCCACACAAACAACTAAACAACATGCATAGCTTAAAACAAAACCTTCGATGGGGCAGTCTGTTCTTAGTAACCATATTTATAGGGTGTAGCCCAAAATTTACCGAAGAAAAAAAGGATAGCTTCAACCTTGTTCACAATGAAGATGGAGCAACCCTTGGGTACAGCCCAGATTCGAAAGTATCCATTCTAACCGTTGACCGTTTGGCCTTTAAGGACCTGAACCAAAACGGTACTTTAGACCCTTATGAGGATTGGAGGCTCCCTGCCGATGAAAGAGCCCATGATCTTGCCTCAAAAATGAGTGTGGAGCAAATTGCCGGTTTAATGCTATACAGTGCCCACCAATCCATTCCCGGAGGGGGCAACAGTTTTTTCGGGGCCGTAACCTATAATGGAAAACCGTATGAAGAAAGCGGGGCCAAACCCAGTGACCTATCCGATGCACAAAAGAAATTTCTTTTAGAGGATAACTTACGCCATGTATTGATCACCAGTGTAGAATCCCCCGGAATATCGGCACAATGGAACAACAATGCCCAAACCTTGGTGGAAGGCATTGGATTGGGAATTCCCATAAATACCAGCTCAGATCCAAGACATGGCAGTGATTCTTACGCAGAATTTAATGCTGGTGCGGGTGGAACAATATCCATGTGGCCAAGCACCTTGGGATTGGCGGCCAGTTTTGACCCATCTTTAATGCAACAATTTGGCGAAATTGCTTCCAAGGAATACCGTGCCCTGGGAATTGCCACGGCACTTTCCCCACAAATAGATTTGGCAACAGAACCGCGCTGGTCCCGTTTTGATGGCACCATGGGCGAAGACCCAAAACTTGCTGCAGATATGGCGCGGGCTTATGTTGAAGGCTTCCAAGCTTCAGAAAATGGCGATTGGGGCAAGCAAAGTGTAAATGCCATGGTGAAACATTGGCCTGGTGGTGGTCCGGAAGAAGGTGGTCGAGATGGCCATTTTGGGTATGGATCCTATGCCGTTTACCCCGGGAAAAACCTAGAAGATCATTTAAAGCCGTTTACCGAAGGGGCCTTTGACTTGGAAGGCCCAACAGAAATGGCCACTGCCGTAATGCCTTACTATACTATTTCCTATAATCAGGATACCAAAAATGGAGAAAATGTGGGGAATGCCTATAACAAATACTTGATTACAGACCTGCTACGTGGCAAATACGGCTACGATGGTGTGGTGTGTACAGATTGGGGGATTACAAGCGATGCACCCAATGTATATGAATTTAGAGGCAAACCTTGGGGTGTTGAAAATTTGAGTGTTGCAGAAAGACATTATAAAATTATTGAAGCAGGTTGCGACCAATTTGGTGGCAACAACGATATGGGACCTGTTATCGAAGCCTATCAAATGGGCGTTGAGGAACATGGCGAGGAATACATGCGCAAACGTTTTGAGACTTCTGCCGTAAGGTTATTGAAGAATATCTTCAGGACAGGGTTGTTCGAAAATCCGTATTTGGATGTATCAGAAACAGAACAAATCGTGGGTAATGCCGAATTTATGGAAGCGGGTTACAATGCACAGCTCAAATCCGTAGTGATGTTGAAGAACAGTTCAGAAACCTTACCCGTGCAAGCCAAGAAAAAAGTATATGTACCCCAGCGCTATGTTGCCCCTACCGTTAACTGGTTTGGCGTAGCTACGCAAGAACGTACGGAGCATCCATTTAATATGGAAATAGTAGCCAAGTATTTCGAAGTTGTGGATGAGCCTAGTGATGCTGATTTTGCACTCGTAGGCATACAAAGTCCAAATGGTGATGTTGGATACGACTTTGCCGATACGGAAAAAGGAGGCAATGGATATATGCCAATAAGCTTGCAGTACGGAACCTATACTGCTACTCATGCCAGGGAAACCAGTTTAGCAGCAGGAAGCCCGCTTGAGGATGGTATAACAAACCGCTCTTACAAAGGCAAAACAACAACCGCTGTCAATATTTCAGACATGAGTTTGGTTACGGATACCAAAAGAAAAATGGGAGATAAACCCGTTGTTGTAATTGTTAAAGTATCCAAACCTATGGTTTTCGCTGAGATTGAGCCTTCAGCCGATGCTATTTTGGTACATATGGGCGTTCAGGACCAAGCATTAATGGATATTGTTTCCGGCAAAGTGGAACCCTCCGCCATGTTACCATTCCAAATGCCAAACGATATGATAACCGTTGAATCTCAATTTGAGGATGTGCCAAGGGACATGGAACCCTATACGGACTCCAATGGAAATGCGTACGATTTTGCTTTTGGGCTCAACTGGAACGGCACAATTGATGATGCACGGGTAAAAGAATATAAATGACAACAAACAATCGGAACAAGAAAAGCACTGGGTTTTGAAGAAATTACCGCCTATGTGATGAAACCCGTGTTTGGGGATAAATTGATGGAGATTTTTTAACTGAAGTTTATAAAAGCAATCAGCAGTGAGCATTTTTATATTCCATCAAACTTAGGGCGTCTACCTAAAAATATGATGCTGGGTAGCGGTAAAATAATCCTTGAACACTTGGTTCAAAGGATGGCTTTCTTTACTGGCGGCAATACCCAGCAAGGGATATGCCCTAATTATGGCATCAGATAACAACCGTACCGAACCCAAGGCCTTTTGGTGTATTTCATCTGTCATGGTATTCGGCAACTCACTTCCCATATCGATCTTCCGTTGTATTTGATCGGCATAACCCATAGTTAGTGAGTCTGCTTTTTGTATGACTTTTTGGAGTTTGTCCACACTTAGGTTTTTGCTGGAAATCTTTAGGGCCTCTTCCAAAAAATGTGCTGCCATGCCTATATAGTTCATCCATAAGGTCAAATCAGCAAATATGGAAAAAGGTATTTTAAAAATGGAATGGGGCTGGTGTAGCTCATTATATACAAAACTATATTTTTCATGTACCCACTTGGATCGCACCTCAAAAGAATCTGTAGCAGTGGCCTTTAAGCCCATAGTGTTCCAATCCTTGATAATTTGGACCTCTCCCTTTTTGAGTACAAAGGAGCGTACCAAGGGAGTACCGTCTTTCTGGAGTACATCTTTACCATCTTCACGAATCTTTGCATTTAAGGTAAAGTGTGTTAGGTAAGGTGCCCCAGTGGCGTATTTCCATGTTCCCGAAATAACATAGCCCTCGCCTTTTTTCTCAGCTGTGCCAAAAACCCCTCCACTGCCCCCAAAGCATACGGGCTTTTCTGGGTCAATAAAAATTTCATCGGCCACTGCTTTTTTTAGATTGCCAATAAAGAAATTCGCACCACTGCACAGCGTAATTGTCCATCCCAAGCTTCCATCAACCTTTGCCAGCGACCGTAATTTTTTCAGCCCTTCGGGAAGGGACATTTCCAATCCGCCATAAGATTTGGGAACCCATAGATTCCAGAGTTTTTCTTGGGCAATCCAGTTCAACACCTCAGGGGAGAATGCTTCTTTACCAAAATCAAGACTGCTAAGCCCCTGCATAGGTTCCATCACGCTCATTTGCAATAATTTTTTTCCATTTGATATACCCGGATATGGCCACTGCGAACAAAAAAGCCGTCAAACCTGCATAGATGTACAATTCCTTATAGATCAGCAAGGGAATGGATATAAAGTTGCTAATGTTCAAATAGATCCAGTTTTCTATTTTTCGTTTTGCCATCAACCACATACCGGCCCAAGCAAAAGCACAGACCAAGGCATCCCAATAGGGGACATCGGAATCCGTGTGTTGTGCCAACCAATAGGCCATCAGCACAAAACAGCCCAAAACAATTCCTCCTGCTATAGTGTGCTCCCTTCGGTTGGAAGTAGATATGGGTGTTTCTTGCTTTTGTTTTCCCATCTTCCAATAAAACCAACCATAAACACTCATCACCAAATAATAAAGGTTGAGTAAAATATCCGCATATAATTGGGATCGGTACAATACCCAGATGCTGATCAAAATGGCAACAATTCCAAAAAGGTAGTTATGAATATTGTTCTGACGGGCCAAAAGGACCTGAACCACACCAAAAATGGTTCCCAGCCATTGCAATAAGGTAAGTTGTGAAAGAAATTCCATTGTTTTGAGTTATCCATTTCTAATAATCATGGGGTACCCAAATTGGAACACGGGCAAGATTGACTCACCAAATTCCCTACGCCAGCATTACCTGGATCAGGTGCGAAGTATTCAACTTCTGGGTATGATCTCAGCCCCTATCGGGACACCCCATTCAATTTGTAAAGGTATGGAATAGTCATGATTTTAATAAAAAGTAGCTACAGAATCACACACTAACCTCCCTCTGTTGAAAATCTGTAAAAATCTACAACTGTTTCAAATAAAAAGCAGAGGAAGTGGGTCTTATTTAAGCAGTCAACAATTCTTTTTCCAGAGCAATAAAATGGGTCAGCTCTTTTTTTGAATCATAAAGCGGCAGTATTTTAATCTGGCATACATAGGATTCCCCGCTCTTTCTATAATTTACAATGGACCCCGTATAGCCATGTTTGCAATGTAGCTGTTCGCCAATGTCCCTGATCGTGCTTTTTGAGGTCTGCTCTCCCTGAAGAAATGTAGGTTTTTTTCCTAGGGCGTAGTTTTTGGCGTAACCGGTCATCTCCGTGAACCCATTGTTAACCCAAATAATATGTTGATCAAAGCTTGTTAAAACCAGGGCTTCATAAACTTCTTGCCGTAGCATCTCTTGAATATTAGGTCCAATATTTCCTTTGAGGATGAATTTTAATTGTTCTATGTCAGCTTCCTTTTTTAGATTTTTGATGAGATGATGGTAAGCTTCTAAATACAAATCAAAACTGAGCAAAGGTGAAATATATGTGCTATTCTCTTCCCTCATAACCTTAACTTTTGATAGTTTGTACAGCCTTGGTAAAAGCCTCTTCATATAAACTATATTTTTCCATTGGATTACTGTCACTTTAGGTTTTGGCACTCCAATTTCAATAGCCTCAACTATTGTTAAAAACAATCGAAATACTTAAAGATGATATACTCTCCCGCTCTTCGTTGTTAATCTCTACCGCATTACATTGGCACAGGGAAATAGGTCCCACCTGCATTCGAACTTTGCATTGCATCGTTGACCATATTTTCCTCGTAGTGTACCATAAAAAAAGAGACTGTCTAAAAAAAGTACTGAAATGCGTCATTATAAGAACCTGTATCCTACCCGTCCAACAGCCAGATAAGTTCAGGTTAACGAAAAACGATATTTTAGACAGCCTCCTAAACTTTAAATTAATCTACTTAGAAAAATCCTGTAGTGTTTTGATGATAATGGAAACACAATCCATCAACTGCTCACGGTTCATTACCAAAGGTGGCGCAAAACGGATAATGTTGCCATGCGTCGGTTTCGCCAACAATCCATTCTCCTTTAATGCCATACAAATATCCCAAGCGGTCGAGCTCTCTTCCGTATCGTTGATTACAATGGCATTGAGCAGCCCTTTACCACGCACTTTCACCACCAAATCGCAGGAAGGGATAAACTTGTTCAACTCTTCCCGGAACAATTCCCCCAATTCTTGGGCGTTCTCTGCCAAATTCTCTTCTTTGATCACCTCCAAAGCGGCCGTACTTACCGCAGCGGCAACAGGATTTCCACCAAAAGTACTGCCATGGCTTCCCGGAGTGATTACTTCCATAATATCATCGTTCGCCAAAACACCCGAAACAGGGTACACCCCCCCGGAAAGGGCTTTGCCCAAAATTAGAATATCCGGTTTTACATCTTCGTGGTCTACCGCCAACATTTTGCCTGTTCTTGCGATACCGGTCTGTACTTCATCGGCAATAAAAAGTACATTGTATTTTTCACAAAGGGCCTTGGCTTTTTTCAAATATCCTTCGGATGGCACATAAACCCCGGCTTCACCTTGAATGGGTTCTACCAAAAATCCGGCAACATGTGGATTACTTTTCAAAGCATTTTCCAAAGCCGTGAGGTTATCGTACTCAATTTTCACAAATCCTTCAGTGTACGGCCCGTAATTTTTTCTCGCCACTTCATCATTGGAGAAAGAAATAATAGTGGTTGTTCTGCCATGAAAATTGTTTTCGCAAACAATCACCTTGGCTTGGTTTTCTGGGATGCCTTTTTTCTGGTATGCCCACCTTCTACAAACCTTCAAAGCAGTCTCAACGGCCTCTGCCCCTGTGTTCATGGGCAACAACTTATCAAAACCAAAGGTTTCGGTTGCGTATTTTTCGTACTTCCCCAACATATCATTATAAAAAGCCCGCGAAGTCAAGGTCAATGTTTTTGCTTGCTCCACCATGGCCCCAACAATTTTGGGGTGACAATGTCCTTGGTTTACGGCAGAATATGCCGAGAGAAAATCATAATACTTTTTTCCTTCCACATCCCACACATAAACCCCTTCACCCTTGCTCAAGACCACAGGAAGTGGGTGGTAATTGTGTGCTCCGTACTTGTTTTCCAAATCTATCGCTTGCTGCGATGTTAAATGCTCTAAAACAGCCATTTCATTAAATGATTAAAATTGATAAAATAACCATTCCTACTGTACCTTTATTCTTTCGAAGTCTCGAAAAAGCAGCGTGGGAGAGAAATCATCCCTTGGAGTGCCCGCAAATTACAAATTAATTGATGAAAATATAATTTTCTGAAAGTGATTCCCACTTGAACAACCGAAAGTTTAGCTGCAATTTAAGAAGCTGCGTTCTGTGAAATACCAAAAAGAACTTACTTTTGCGGCATGCGTAAAAACAAAAGGAGAAAAACGTTTGAAAACGTAGAGGTAGTCGATGCCGGTGCAAAGGGAAAATCTGTGGGCAAGGCCCCGGACGGACGTGTAATTTTCCTTACCAATGCCGTTCCCGGAGATGTAGTGGATGTAATGACCACCAAAAAACGAAAAGCATATTTTGAGGGGGTTGCCACCAATTTCCACACCCTTTCCAATAAAAGAACCGAACCCGTTTGTGAGCATTTTGGTGTATGTGGTGGTTGCAAATGGCAGCACATGGGTTATGAGCATCAGCTCTATTTTAAGCAAAAAGAAGTCGAGAACAACCTTAAGCGTATTGGTAATCTCGATCTTCCGGAAATAACCCCCATTCTAGGTTCCAAAGCGCAATACTTTTATAGGAACAAGATGGAGTTCTCTTTTTCTGATAGCCGCTGGTTGACCCAGGAGGAAATCAACTCCGACATTGAAATTGAAGATAGGAATGCTTTGGGATTCCATATTCCTGGTATGTGGGACAAGATTTTGGATATAAAAAAGTGCCATTTACAGCAAGACCCTTCCAATGCCATACGGTTAGAGGTGAAAAATTTTGCCAATAAAAATGGCCTCACCTTTTTCAACCCCAGAAGACAGGAAGGACTTTTAAGAACGCTGATGATCCGAACATCATCCACAGGGGAAATTATGGTGCTTATCCAATTTTTTGAAGATAATAGGGAACACCGCGAATTATTGCTGAATCATATTAAGGAGAAATTCCCTGAAATAACAGCCTTGCTCTACGTCATCAATTCCAAAGGAAACGACACCATTTATGATCAAGAGGTAATCTGTTTTGCAGGCCGGGACCATATTTTTGAGGAGATGGAAGGGCTTCAGTTCAAGATCAATGCAAAATCATTTTATCAGACCAATTCGGAACAAGCGTATGCGCTTTATAAAGTAGCAAGGAATTTTGCAAATCTTACGGGCAACGAATTGGTGTACGATTTGTATACCGGAACGGGAACCATAGCGCAGTTTATCTCCAAAAATGCCAAAAAAGTGGTCGGCGTGGAGTCCGTTCCCGAAGCTATTGAAGATGCCAAGTCCAATGCGCTTCACAACAACATTTCTAACGCTGAATTTTTTGTTGGCGATATGAAAAATGTGTTCAACGATAGCTTTATTTCAGAACACGGTCAGCCCGACGTGATCATAACCGATCCTCCACGAGACGGCATGCACAAACAAGTGGTCGGGCAGCTTTTACAAGTGGCACCGCCCAAAATTGTTTACGTAAGCTGCAACAGCGCAACCCAGGCAAGGGATTTGGCTCTTATGAAAGAAAAATACGAAGTCACCAAGGTTCAACCAGTAGATATGTTTCCACAGACACACCACGTTGAAAATGTTGTACTTTTGGAAAAACGGGTGTAGTTTTTAAATTAAAATCCATAGGTAACCGGAATGAAGAAAATAATCCCCATCCTACTTATTGCATCAATGCTATATTATGTTTCTTCCTGTGAAAAGGACGATATCTGCGTTGAGGGAGACACGCCCCTTATGGTCATCGGTTTTTTTGACATTGAAGATACTACAGAAGTCAAAAGGGTATCCTCCATCCGAATCCGAAATATAGATATTGATAGTATTTTGACCAATGGTTCTTTTAGCGACAGAGCAAATTCGCCAGATTCATTGATGGTTCCCTTAAGGAGCAGTGCAACAAGTACTATGTACCAGATTATTTCTGGTTCACGAGATGATGATGAAACGGAACAGGAAATTGGGAATATTGACACCTTAACCATTTCTTACGACCTTGGCGAAGCTTTCATCTCAAGGGCCTGTGGGTTTGTGGTCAATTATAACAACATCACCGTTACCGTACCGGAAAGTGCCGAGAATTGGATTCAAGATATTAAGGTTGTTCAACCTAACGTAGAAAACACCGATAACATCCATGTCAAAATATTTCATTAGCATTTTTATTGGCCTGCTCCCAATTTTGGTGCAAGCACAAAGCGAACCTATCGACCTTCAACAAAAGGATACGATAGAATATAAAGATCAATACGGGCTTCGCGTGGGTGCAGACATTAGCAAATTGGTACTTTCCTTTATGGATGAAGATTACACCGGCCTGGAATTGGTGGGTGACTACCGACTTACCCATAAGCTGTATTTGGCTGCCGAATTGGGGAACGAAACCAAGAGACAGGACGAAAGTTTGAACAACACCCTTTTATACGATTACGAAACCTCGGGAAGTTATATTAAAGCAGGTGTAGATATAAATACCTACGAAAATTGGTATGGAATGAACAATGCCATTACCATTGGAGGTCGTTATGCGGTGGCAAGTTTTAACCACACCTTGAACGATTATAGCCTTTACGAAACAAACCAGTTCTTTAACAAAGAGTTTTTGCCCGGCGAAAACCCCAATCGTGAATTTAGCGGATTATCTGCCTCTTGGTTGGAATTTGTAGTAGGGGCAAAAGTGGAGCTGTTTGCCAATATTTTTGTGGGTATGAGTGCCCGATTGGGATTTTTGATCACCAATACAGAAGATGAAGCGTTTCCCAACCTTTGGATTCCCGGATTCAATAAAGTGACAGAGGGAAGCAATTTTGGAGTGAACTACAACTATTCCATCTCTTACTTTATCCCGCTTTACAAGAAAACAAAAAAGAAGAAAGAAGAAAACGAACAATAGTATGAAAACCATTCCCATTGATTACATCGAGTTTAAATCAACTGACATTGAAAAGACCAAAGCATTTTATGCTCAAACCTTTGGATGGACCTTTACGGATTACGGCCCAAACTATACCGCATTTTCCGAAAGTGGGGTTACTGGTGGTTTTGAGTTGACCAAAGAACCTGTAGGCAATGGAGCCCTTATTGTTTTGTACTACGATAATCTCGTTGAAATAAGAGAGAAAGTGAAATCTGCAGGTGGTACGGTTACCAAAGAAATTTTTGAATTCCCAGGAGGGAGAAGATTTCATTTTACAGACCCATCCGGCAACGAACTAGCCATTTGGTCCGAAAAATAAAAGGAACCTCAAAGGCTCCTTTTATAAAATTTGGTTGAGTTTGTTAGTTGTGTTTTAAACACATCACCAAATCTAAACAATTCTTTTTAGTTTATCCCAAATACATTTTAAGACAAACTGATTTTTTTGTTGTACACACAACTAATTGTTACCCTGATGTTTTGCCTTTTTGCTCCCCTCGTAAATATCATATTTCACTAACCGAGCCTTTAATTTACCGTTAAAGGTCTTTACCTTTTTGGATGGTTTTAAACCAACATGCTTCAATGCATCAAGGTTGGATGTAATGAACCATGCATTCGTACTTGGGCGATGGTTTGCACTGGCCTATACTTGTGCTACTATTTTTTTCTTATTCAATAAAGCAAGTTGCTAAATGAATTACCGTCATCTGATTTCCCACTGCAATAACCACCTAGGTGGCAACGCACCAAGATTATCGAACATATCTGCACGGATTAAGTCATCGCTCTGCATCTCAGCAAACTCAAGAGCAGTTAGAATCCATTCAATCTCTTCATTTTCTGCGGTTTTAGCATCTTCAGGCAAAGCATAGGAAGCCGTGGCAATTAGTTCCAATGGAACACCTTCCACAACCTCCATAAGTGGTTGTTCAACACATAAAAATGCTTCATAAATTGTCCGCATAGCGTAGTAGACTTCATCATCGTATTGCTCCTGAGCCTCGTCAATAAGTTGGCCAAGATTATCCTTAACATGATTGAATTCGTCAGCGGAAAACTCACCATCTACTACGTATTTGGTCAAAATTACAAGAGCTTGTCCTGGTAGGTCTGGAGGAATTAGATTAGTAACCAATAGAATGTCAAATACGCGCCGTGCACAACCTCCAGCAAACGCAACTCGCACACGCGGAGACAGGTTAGGAAGTGTATTCTGTAGCACGTCTTGTAGCTGTTGCATTTGTATTGGATTGAGTCAGTTTGTGCTATAAACAAGTATCTAAAATAATCATTTCTTAAAATTATACAGTGTTGTTACACAATCACGAATTAGTTTTCTTCTTACTGATGTTTTGCCTTTTTGCTTCCTTCGTAAATTTCATACTTTACCAATCTCGCTTCCAATTTACCATTGAATGTCTTTATTTTTTTGGAAGTTTTAAGGCCTACGTGCTTTAGCGCCTCCAAGTTGGAAGTAATCAACCAGATATCCGTGCCTGGATAAATCTTTTTAAAGGTATTTCCCATTTTACCATAAAAGATTTCCATATCTATGGGCAAGCGTTCCCCATAAGGGGGATTAAACAACATGTGCAGTTTGCCTTCAACAGGCTTATCTACCCTAAAAAAGTCCTTACGCTCCACCGTGATGTAGTCAGATAGATTGGCATGGTCCACATTCTCTTGAGCCTTTCTTACTGCCGAAGGTGCCTTATCGTAACCTATGATCTTATGATGGAATTCCCGAACCTTCTTTAAACTGGCATCTACAATTTTGCTGTGAAGCTCGGCATCATAGTCGTTCCAATGCATAAATGCATAAGACTCCCTGTTGATGTTGGCAGGAATATTACACGCTATCATAGCCGCTTCAATCAGAAAAGTTCCGCTACCGCACATGGGGTCAAAGAAATCCGATTGCCCATCCCACCCACTTTTAAGCAACAGACCTGCTGCCAATACTTCGTTGATGGGTGCAATATTGGTCAAGATACGGTATCCCCTTTGGTGAAGGGAGTTCCCAGAACTATCCAATGAGACTGTACAGGTATTTTTATATATGTGTATGTTGATTTTTATATCAGGATCTTGGGTCTTCACATTGGGACGCTCTCGAACCACTGCCCTAAACTTGTCCACGATGGCATCCTTGGTCTTTAGGGACACGAACATGGAGTTATCAAAAACTTCTGTATTGGCAATACTGTCAATGGCAAAAGTTTTCCCTACATCAAAAATTTCGGGCCAATCCAGATCATAAATATGCCTGTAAAGGTCTTTTTCATTAAAAACCCGAAACGTTTTTATGGGTTTAAACACCTTTAACGCCGTTCTAAGGCAAAGATTTGCCTTGTACATAAAACCAGTGTCTCCCTCAAAAGTTACATTACGGACTCCCTCTTCCACGTGGCCTGCTCCCAAATTACGGAGCTCCTTCGCCAAAATAGGCTCGAATCCGTAAAGGGTTTTGGCCATCATCTTAAAATTTCCTGCCATACTATCTTAAAAACTTTACGCAAAAATAGGCTATTTTTGCTCCTTTAATTCTACCTATGGATTTTCCTTCCGCTATAATTTATCTCATACCCATTTTGGCTGTTTGGGCCGGATTTGGATTTGTTTGGTTCACAAAACCAAAAAATAACCACAACATTAAACTCTTGTTGGCTTTTAGTGGCGCATTTTTGTTATCGCTAACATTTTTTGAATTATTACCGGAGGTCTATCATGGACATGAACCAAAAACCATAGCCCTATTTATTTTGGGGGGTATTCTGCTGCAAGTCTTTTTGGAGTTTTTCTCCAAAGGAGCTGAACACGGGCACATGCACGTCCAACTAAAAGAAAACAAATTTCCCTCCTTGTTATTTTTGAGTCTTTCCATCCATGCTCTGGTCGAAGGTGTTCCCATTCATGGAAACGATTCCATTTTGTACGGCATCATCATCCACAAAATTCCGATAGCCATAATCTTGAGCATCTTTTTGATCAATTCAAAAATGAAGCTGACAACAACCCTATTGTTCATCGGTGCTTTTTCCTTGATGACACCCTTAGGAAGTTATATCTCCACATCCCAGATAGTGGCGAATTACGGGCATCTACTTACTGCCTTGGCCATTGGAGTCTTTTTTCATATCTCCACCATTATTTTGTTTGAAAGCGCACAAGGCCATGCCTTTAACTTGCGAAAATTAGTGGTGATTATCTTGGGAATCGGGATTGCTTATTTGGTTTAGTGAGAATCCTTGAAAATTTCATTCAGGTCAAAGAGCTATTCGTTTTGTCAAAAACAAAATAATCAACAAGTTTTTTAACGAATTTTCTTACGTTTTAAAGTGACATTTTCAATTTTATTTTAAAAAGCTTTAGATTTAGTTAATGAAAATACCAAGACCGACCCTAACTGCCCTGTTATCTTTTTTTGTTTTGTTTTCCTGCTCTTCTGATTCCGAAGACCCGGCTCCAGATCCCGATACCGTAGCACCAACACTGAATTTTACCATTTCGGGAACCTCCAGTGGTTCCGCACCCATCGTTGTAAGCGACCAGATGGAAATTAACATCAACGCACAAGACGCGAACGGTATTACAAAAGTGGAAGTCTTTATCGATAATGAAAAAGTTGGTGAGGACACTAGCGCACCATTTAAAATAATAGTTGATTTATCAGGGTATACAGCTAAATCTTTGACTGCCAAATCCCAAAATTATACTCTGCGTGTAAATGCCACGGATACCTCAGAAAATACTTCCTCCAAAGAACAAACAATCACTATTGAATCAAAGACCCAACTGATAACCATTAATTTTCCGGCACAAGTCGAAAATCCAGAGTTAGTAGATTTTTACATATTTGCCTCGCGCATGTCTGGCGAATTTTTAGGTATTGCAAAATTGGAATCAGGTCAAAAAACAGTTTCCATAAGTACAATCGAAGATATTGGCGAGGACGAAGAGTATATGTTGACCTTTGCCCAGAAGTTTGATGCTTACAATGGGGAAACCAATCAATTGGCTACCATTCAAAACATCAAAATTTCCGTTTTAAAAGAAATCAACATTAAAAATTATCCGATTTTTTCCTCTAACTTTTTTGAACGTGAAAGTCCGGAGAAATTCCTCATTGAAGGTTTTTGGGATGAGAATACCGCCGAAACCATAGCCATAGGTGCTCAAGGGTTTGATTATGGTATCAGTGGAAACAATTGCAGCTGCAATTATACAGGTCAAAACAACACTATTTCAATCGCACGGTACAATGAACATGGCAACGGATTCGCCACAGATAAAATCTATTTCAATTTGGTCAATACCAATCAAAACACAGCACAATATGCATTTTTAGACAAAAGCATGTTCCAAGAGGGGTTTAAACTAATTCCCGAACTGTTTTCTACTGAAGGTATGTCATTGGAAAGCTTTGAATACCTCAATTTGGACACTTCAAATTCTAAAGATCCCAATCTTAAAATATTTGTTTACGAAGATGGTATTGATTATTTGAACAATATCTTTCACACAATATACCCGTATACATTTAATTCAAATATTGAAACGGAATTCAATTATTGGTTGGACAATAATTTTACTAACTATATCACTGAACTGATTTACCTCAATTACAAAATAGATCACACTGGACAACCATATCAAAACTACAATGGAAACGATTGGACATTGAGCCATACTTTTCAAGATGAAACTTTTACCGTAAATAAAAATACGGAAAATCAGGATTTTGTTGGCAGGATTGGTATATCAGATTCCTTTTCTCCAAAAAATGGAGGCCAATCAACCGTATTGGATGGACTCAACTCAACCTATAGATGGCATATTTTATTTGATAGCCAGAACAATTCAACGGTACGGTTACCTGTAATACCCGAAGCCCTACAAGAATGGATGTTTATTGACAAATACAATAGTCAAACTTTTGAAAGTTCAGAAAATAGTGACCAGCGACAGCTGGAAGTTATCAAATATGAAAGCCTTATTTCCTATAATGACTATTTACAAAAAGTAATACAAGACAACGAAAAATGGTATATGGTTTCTCCCGAAAGGGAAGCCATATTTGATAACCCAAGCTTTTGGAGCGATAACTACTTTTATCCCAACCACTTTTTGTTCGACTAGGACAACAAACCAAAATACACTTAAATAACCATCACAATATTATATAAAGAGGTAAATGAAAAATCTGGAAAATTTCAATCGAATCATATTGTTAGGTATTACAATAATAACGTTCCTTTCCTGTTCCTCAGATTCTTCGGACCCGGCTCCAGACCCCGATACCGTAGCACCCACCGTAGATTTCACAATAGCCGGCATATCAGATTCCTCAAACTCTCAAACCGTAGTGGTGAGTAGTCAAATCCAGATAAATATTGATGCAGAAGATAAAAGTGGCATCGCAAAAGTGGAGGCTTTTATTAATGGAGAAAAAGTTGGTGAGGATACAACTGCACCTTATCAAATAACTATTGATGTATCTGGTTTTGCTTCCAAAGTGGCTTCAACAGCAAAATTTCAGGATTACGTTCTAAAGGTTGTAGTAACCGATTCTTCCGGAAATAGTGCATCCAAAGAGCAAATAATCAACATTGATAATGAGATTCCTGTTATTTCAAATCTTTCTATTTCAGAAAATCAAATAATTGGAGGCGATTTTAACGAGGTAACTTTTGAAATCGAAGAAAACCAAGGTTTGGAATCTGTTGAAATCTATATCAACAACCAATTGTATCAAGAACTTGACACAAATAGTTTTAGTTTCAACCTACAAACATCAGAACTTACAGATGGAGCAAACACACTGAAGATTGTTGCAAGAGACCTTGCAGATAATATTGCTCTTTTTGAAGTTCCTTTTATTTCCGACAACACAGGTCCTGAAATATCCATTGAGAATTTATCCGACGACCAGATAATTGATGGTACAATTACCATAGCACCAAATCTTGCCGATGAATATTCCGAATTGTTTTCGCTTTCCATAGAAATTGATGAACAGGCACTTTTAGCAGTTGAAAATCCCGAAAATGAATCTTATGTCTTTAATTCCTTACAGTTTCCAACGGGTACAGGTACATTTAGAATTGTTGCCAAAGATGTTTTACTAAATACTACGGAGGTAGAAATCCCAATAACCATTTTAAGACGTCTGTTAGAAGTAAATGTTCCAGCCAACTATTTTGACAGCAATCTTGAAGTAATAATTTTTCTTTCTAAATTGGATGGCTCTCTATTGGATGAGGCCGTAGTTTCACAAGATGAGCAACAAATTGTATTTAGAACTGCTTTAGATTTGGAACCGGAGGAAAAAACGATGTTAACCTTCGCCTTGAACAGTCCTAGTCCCGGTAATGATTTCGCAAGATTTTATTCCATTTCTGATATTGACATCAATATACTTCCTATCATCAACCTAGACTATAAACCGTTATTGGAGCACAGCTATCAATATTATGAAGCCAGTGGTTTTACTACGGATGACAGACATGCAGTAAGGGCTGCAAGTACCAAATATCAAGGTAATTTGGTTTGGGATGATCCAAATAAATTCCAATTCTATAAAATGGATTGTTCTACTTGTCCGGCATATGAAATGGAAAATTACTACTTTATAATAAGAGAGACTGATACCCAACCATACCAATATACATGGATACCCGCTCCGATTGATGCTAATACCATTTTAGATAAACAAAACTTTACCACAGCAGGTATCGAACAAAGATTCG